>CAVYDM010000001.1:0-48138 GCA_963767255.1 uncultured Solirubrobacterales bacterium
AGCATGGGTCGCTAATCGGGTTGGTGCCGTCCGGCGCGTTTAAGACGATGTGATCGTCCGCAACGGTGGAGGGTCGCATGTCGAGTGTGGTGCAGGATCGGCTGGTCGAGGTGGAGTCAGTGGAGGCGCCGGTCGCGCAGCGGGCACCGGTGGCAGCGGGGAAGGCGTTCCGGGCGTATGACCCTGGCCAGGTGTTGTTGATGGCGCCCTGTTTGCAGGATTGGGTTCCGGATGGGCATCTCGCGCGGTTCGTCTCGGATCTCGTCGATGAGGCCCTGGACCTGTCGGCGATCTACGCCAGCTATGAGGAGGAGCGGGGCTTCCCGCCGTATGACCCGCGGCTGATGGTCAAGCTGCTGATCTACGGTTACGCGACCGGGACACCGTCTTCGCGCAAGCTGGAGGAGCGCACCCATTCCGATGTGGCGGTGCGGTTTCTATGCGCTGACCAGCACCCGGACTACCGGCCGATCGCGCGTTTCCGTAAGCGTCATCTGGACGCGCTGGCGGAGCTGTTCGTCCAAGCGTTGCGGCTGTGCCGTCAGGCCGGGCTGGTTGGTTTGGGGGCGCTCGCGTTGGATGGCACCAAGTTGCGCGCGAATGCGTCGCGTCACAAGGCGATGAGCTACGAGCGGATGGTCAAGAAGGAGAAGGAGTTGGAGGATGAGATCGCCGCGATCCGCGCGAACGCGCAGGCGCTGCTCGCTGATGCCGAGCGCGTCGATGCGCAGGAGGACGAGCGCTTCGGGCCTGACCGTCGCGGGGACGAGTTGCCGTTGGAGCTCCAGCGCCGCGAGCAGCGGCTGGAGCGTATCCGTGAGGCGAAGGCGGCGCTTGAGGCCGAGGCTGCTGAGCGCGAGCGCGAGCGTCGTGCTGAGCTGGGGAAGCAGGGCAAGAAGCCCCGGCGGCCTCGCGATGGGCGTGACCCGTTCGCGCCGAAGCCCACAGCACAGCGGAGCTTCACCGACCCGGAGTCGAAGATCATGAAGACCTCAGACGGCTCGTTTCACCAGTGCTTCAACGGGCAGGCGATCGTTGACGGCGAGGCGCAGGTGATCGTCGCGGCCGAGCTTTCCGACCAGGCGCCCGACGCCGAACAACTGGAGCCGGCACTCGACCAGCTTCAAGAGAACCTCGATGCGACAGGCGCACAGCTACCAGAGAATGCGGCGTTGACCGCGGATGCCGGCTACTTCTCCGAGGAGAACATAAAGACGACCACCGCGCACGGGTTGGACCCGCACATCGCGACCGGCCGCTTCAAGCACTCCGAGCCCCAGCCGCCAGCGCCCAGGGGGCCGATCGGAAAGGACGCCACGCCCAAGCAGCGCATGGCGCGCAAGCTGAAAACCAAGAAGGGTCACGCCGTTTACGCCCGGCGCAAGGCGATCGTCGAGCCCGTCTTCGGCCAGATGCAAACCGTTCAAGACGCCCACCAACTGCTGCTACGCGGAAAGCCAGCCGCGCGCGCCCAATGGCGCTTCCAATGCGCCATCCACAACCTCCTCAAGCTCCACCGCAACGACGGACTCGCCCTCCTGGGCCCCGGATAAAACCCACCCACGGAGGTCCCACACGCCCAGGCGTCCCGGCCCAAGAGGCCCAACGAGCCCCGCCGCGGCCGGACCAGCCATTCACCCAGGCCGCAGCCACGCCATCAGCGCCGATCTTCACCCCTCACGTCCGCCGCCCCTCAATAGAGACCCACGCTCCTAGCGGACCTCCCAGGAACGTTTCGCGTGCCTGGCCGCTCGGATCTGGCTCTGCGGAGCGAGATTCGCGATGGGTTTCGGGTCAAACATTTGTGGGAGACCCACTAGCTGCGAGCTCGGTCATCGTCGCGACGGGCAGCGTTCGCCAGCCGGGAATAAGCGAATGTGGGCCGGCTCGCAAAACCAAATTACGGCCGCCCTCTCCTAGCGAGCTGAGGTGTCCATACCGGCGCTGTCGCGCCAAACCTAGCGATGCATCAGGGGCGGGCGCCTCAGGCGCCCGCCCCCACCTTTACACCCGATCTGCTGAGGACGAGCGCGGCTGGTGGTCAAGCTGTGGAGCGAGCCGCGTCGATCCGCGCGACGATTGCCTGGACGTCGATCGCGGCTTGGTGGACATCGGGCGGAGCAAAGCCGAGCTGCTCGGCGAGCGATCGGTAGCCGTCCGGCCATTCTGGGAGCACTGTGATGCGCGGGGGCCACGTGTGCTTGGCACGCAGCCGAAAGATCTCGACGCATGCCTCGCGCACGCCGGCCCGATCCTCCTCGCGCACGAGCCGATCCACGAGGATCAAGTCGATGAGGTCGCGGTAGCGATCGTTTGGGCGTTCCGGGTCGGTGTGGTCGGTGCAGGCGTGGAGCTTCTGCGCCATCAGGTAGGCGATCGTGACGAGTGGCAGCCCGCCGGGTGAGCGCAGACCTAGCTGCTCGGGGGCGACGAACGTGTTGGTTGTCCAGTGGATCTGCTGGCCGGAGGCGCCTTCGGCGGGTGAGACCTCGAACTGCACGGTGCTCCATGGATCGCCTTGGTAGCTGGCCTTGACATCGCCGCGTAGAGCAGCGGTGTCGCGAACTTGCTCGAGCGCGGTCAGCCTGAAGGTGAATCCCTCCCAGCCGTGAGCCAGCGCGGCACGCAGCTGCGTGCCGATCTCATCGCCCGCCAGGCGTGCTGTTGCGTCGAGATCCTTCGTAGCGCGTGCCCGGAGACCGAGCAACAGCTCGATTGCGACACCTCCCTTGATCAGGAACACTGGCTCGTCGTGCTCGTCGCGTGCGTGGCGCATGAGCGTGGCAGCGAGGGCAACGTTTCCGAGCTGCCGGCGTGCACGCTGCTGAAGCTCCGTGCCCGCGATGACGTTGCGCAGGCGCTGCTCAAGCGCGCGGCGGTTCCTGGGCGGGGTGTCATAGCGTCTATCGCTCACTGCCGGCTCCCGGATGACGCGCAGCAAGGGCGTTTCGTGTACGAGCGGCGTCAGTGGGGGTGATGAGGCTCTGCCGCTCGACGGTCTGGATGGCCTGTTCGATCAGATCGCTGCGCACATGGGTCTCGATCCCATCGAGTATCGCCCTCAGTGGCGTCACGATCGGCAGTCCGCGCAGTCGCCCGGTCTGCTCGCTCGCCAGGTCGCGAGGATGTAGCCGGTAGAGCGCCGGTACCGGGCGGTGGGTGCGATAACGGCGCGGCACGGTCACATTGATGACTGCGGGGTTCACGTCGCACAGCTCATACAGGTCGAGCGCCGTCTCGTGGGAGAGGATCCCGGCGCCCATCGGCCAGAGCGCTGCGCGCATGTACTCCTCCAGCTCGTCCGGCGGGATCGCCTGCATTCGGTAGACGCCGTAGGCCACACGCTCGGCCACGCCGCGGCGCTCATAGTCGACCAGGCGCTTGGGATCGAAGCCCGCCTCGCGCACATCCTCGGCACGCAGATATCCATGCTGGTCATGCGCTAGGTCCAGCAGTTCGGTGTAAACACGCCCCGGCATTATCTGTACAGAGTACCGCAAAAAGCAGTAGTTCGTACATCGTTTCACGAGGCCATCGGATCGGAGGCGGCAGCGGCAACCCTCAACCAACTTCCCGTTTTCGCGCCAAACTCGCGCCAGTCCGGCTGCGGATCGAGCGGTCTCAGGCGGTTTCCAGCGGTCCTACGGCGCATCCCACGCGGAGCGGACATCCCGCCCGTATCCCGCTCAACCACGCGGAAAACCGCTCAAGAAAGCCAAAAATCGGGGGCGGCTCGGGAAGCGCGACTATCGGCGATTAAGAATTTCAAGACCGCCGCATTCAACCGCTCTGCCACCCCTCCGGGGCGACCCGTCGCAGGCTAGCCGATTCGACGCGGCTGGCTCAGCAATCCGTATCGTCGTCGCGTGGGTCGCTCGTCGGTCTTTGACTACCGGTCACATCGGATTCACGCGGTAGTCGATGAAGGTTGCGAACGGCGATTGTCGCATCCCCAGGTGCTCGAGATCGAGCGACCGCGAGAACCCGTCAAAGAGCCGCTTCCCAGCGCCCATGACCACCGGGGCGATGATGATCGTCAGCTCGTCGACGATCCCGGCCGCGAGGGCCTGACGGATGATCTCGGCTCCGCCCATCACGTGGATGTCCTTGCCGGCTGCCGCCTGCACGGCGCGCTCGACGGCCGGCTCGACGCCTGAGACGAACGTGAACGCTCCGCCGGGCGGCTCCTCCTCCGGACGGTGCGTAACGATGAAGAACGGCAGGCCCCATGGGTTCTCCCCGCCCCAGTGTCGAGCCGCCTCGTAGGTCCCGCGTCCGCCCACCACCGCCCCGATCCTGGAGCTGACCTGTGTCAGCCACGCCGCGTCCTCGCCGGTCGGCTCGCCCCGCTCGTGGTCGGCATAGCTCCACGGGCCGCCGAAGACCCAGTAGTGCAGGCGCTCACCACCGTCGCCTAGGCCCTTGCCCGGTCCGTCGTCGGGTCCGGTGATGTACCCGTCGATCGACATCGTGATCCCCGCTAGAACCTTCGCCATCAGCAGCCGCCTTTCCCGTCGATTGGTGGTTCTCTGGTAAGCCGGTGAAGTGCGCGAGCTCATCGGTCATCGATTGCCCCGTCGTAGACTCCGCGCGCCGCGCTCAGCACCTGCCCTGCCAGAGCTCGCATTATGCGCGCCGCCGCTGAGCAGCCTCTAAACTGGCCGGACCTCCAGGAGAGGTGGCCGAGTGGCTGAAGGCACTCGCCTGCTAAGCGAGTATGGGGGTTAAACTCCATCGCGGGTTCGAATCCCGCCCTCTCCGTTTTCGCCGGATGAGCAGCAACGGTGTGTGCGGCTCTCTACTTCGAGTTGCGCGACGCCGCGCAGCCGGACCAGGATTGAAAACCGATCACTCCGGCTGCTCCGGCGCGGCGACCGCGAACACGATGTGCCGGCGGGCGAGCGTCAGGTACGGGAAGAGCTCCACCGGACCGCCCTCCAGCGGCTCGACCGTGACTTCGGTCAACGTCAGGAAATCGCGCTCGGGGGCGTTGAGAACGTCGGAGACGCGACTGCGATAGCCGTCGCGGGCGAGTGTCAGCTCGCCGACGATCCGGTGGCGCTCGGTCTCGATCCGGATGCGCTCGCGGCGATGGTCCATGCCGCCCATCTCCGAGTCCTCCTCCTCGGGCGCACGGGACTCGGGCGCCTGTGGCTGGGGCGCCTGTGGCTGGGGGGTCTGTGGCTCGGCTGTCTGCCCGGGGGTCTGCGACTCGGGCGACTGCGACTCGGGTGGGGTGGGGCCAGCGCTCACGTGAGCATTATCGCGTGACCGAGTACGTCCGCGTAATCGCCGTGCGCAGCCCGGTCGGACCGACCGCGACTATGTGAACCGTCGCCACCATCGTCCGGCGGCGACCCAGGGTCCGGCTCAGACGGTTCAGCGCCGGGTTGCCGACACGCAGGCGCACGTGCCCGGGGTGGACCGGGGGCAGGGGACGCTCCACCGCGGCCAGCGCGAGAGCGTGGCGGGAGGAGGAGCCGGACTGGGCGGCCGACAGCGTGGCGGTGACGAGGATCCTGCAGCCCCGTTCGCAGCTGACCGATAGGGCGAGCGCGCGCCGCGCCAGCACGCCCGAGCGCCGGGGCAGGCTGACGTGAAGCACCGGCGCCACGTTCAGCGGCCGCGGCCACGCGCTCGGCGCGACGCAGCCCACCCCGGCGGGCGTGGCCGGGTCGAAGCGCTCGATGCGGTTGTTGTTCGTGTCCGCCACGTACACGCTGCCTTCGCAGCCGACGGCGAGGGCGGTCGGCTGGGAGAGCTCGCCCAGACCGGTGCCGCGCAGGCCCCACTTGGCGAGGTAGTGGCCCGATTCGTCGAACGCCTCGACGCGGTTGTTGGTGGCGTCCACCACATACACGCGCCCGGCGGCGTCCACCGCCACCCCGGTCGGGTTGTGCAGGCGCCCGTCGCCCGAGCCGAGCCCGCCGAACTCGCCCGCGAACGACCCGCTCGGCGTGAGCTCGACGATGCGGTTGTTGTCCGTGTCCGCCACGAACACGTTGCCCGAGGGGGCGAGAGTGACGGCCTGCGGGTGATTGAACTCGCCGGGCCCGTCCCCGGGCGACCCGCTGCCTTCGCCCACGCCGACCTTCGCCAGCAGCGAGCCCGCCGCGGAGTAGATGAGGATGCGGTTGTGGTTCGTGTCGGCCACATACACCTCGCCGGCGCTCGAGGTGGCGACGGAGCTCACGCCGCTCAGACCGGCCCCACCGAGGTCGGCCGGGCCGCCGAGTTCGGACAGGTATGACCCTTCGCCCCACAGCCTGGCCACGCGCGCGTTGGCGGTGTCGGCGACGTACACCGACCCGTCGGAGTCGAACGCGATGCCCTCGGGTTCCAGGTAGCCGGACTTGTATCCGCCCGTGCTCGTCCAGGCGCCGAGAAACGCCCCGCCCCCCTGGGCGAACGACAGGATGCGGTTGTCGTCGCTGTCGGACACGTACAGCCGCCCCGTCGGGTCGACCGCCACCCCGCGGGGCGCCACGAAAGCCTCCGGGTCCTCGCGCGCGGGCGTGCCGATCGTGCGCAGGTAGACGCCGCTGGGGTCGAACACCTCCACGCGGTCGTTGGCCGTGTCGGCGACATAGGTGTCGCCCGCCGGATCGCTTGCCAGCGCGCGCGGGAACGCCAACTGCCCCGGCGCTGAGCCGAAGCCGCCCCATTCGCCCGCGGGACCGAGCTCGGGGTCGAGCTTGACGATGCGGTGGTTGATGTCGTCGGCCACGTACACGTTCCCGGCCGCGTCCAGCGCGATGCCGTAGGGGAAGCCGAAGTGCCCGGGCCCGGTGCCGTAGGAGCCGACCGACTCCTCGTAGGTTCCGCTCGGGCTGAACTTCTCGATGCGATGGTTGTCATCGTCGGCGACCAGCACCTCGGTCGCGTTGGCGGCGACGGCGCGCGGGTATGAGAACTGGCCCGGTTCCGAGCCCTTTTCGCCCCATTCGATCGGTTCTTCGCCGTTCAGGTCGAAGCGCTCGATGCGGTTGTTGCCGGAGTCGGCCACGTATACGTATTCGCCTGAAACCGCGATCCCGCCGCCGGGGGGCTGGGTGTAGTTCTGGGAGGAGCCGAATTCGAAGTCCCCGAGTTCGCTGCCCTTGTGGCCCCAGTCCTTGATGAATTCGCCGTCCGCGTTGAACTTCTCGATCCTGTCGTGGCTCGAATCGACGACGTACACGTTCCCCGCGGCGTCGGTCGCCAGGCCGCCGATCGGCCCGAACTGGCCGTGCCCGCCGCCGTAGGAGCCCCACTCGCCGAGGTACCGGCCTTCGGAGCTGAACTTCTGCACGACGTAGCTGAGCTGATCGGCCACGTATACGTCTCCGGCGCTGTCCACCGCGACCGCCTCCGGAAATCGCAGCACCGATTCGGCGCGCTGGCCGACGATCGCCGCGGAGGCGTACGGACAGGCGGGGGCCGAACCGGAGCCCGGACAGGCTTCGGCATAGGCTGGCGCCGGGCGGGCCACCGCGAGCGCGAGCAGCACGAATATCGCGAGATGTGCGGGACGACAGCGCCGGAACGTCATCGGCTCCTCGCAACACGCGATCGGTGCAGACAGAGCGGAGTGGAGCGTCCGATCGCAGAATCGTTACACGGATCGGGAGGGCGACGCCGCATGCGGCGTCGCCGGCAGGCCCGCATGCGGGCCTGCCCGAACCCGCGCATGCGCGGGTTCGCCGAACGGCGCATGCGCCGTTCGGGACCTTGGCGCATGCGCCAAGGTCTACCCAAAACTCCTACCGCACGCGCTCGGGCGGGCGCGCCTGCAGGCCCGCGCGCGTGCTCAGCGGTGGCAGGTGCGTCATCGCCATGGCATGATCGCCGGGGCCGGGGCCCGCGGGGCGGTTGCGCTCCTCGCGGACGATGTACAGCGGACGGTGCTTGACCTCGTCGTAGATGCGCCCGACATACTCGCCGATCACGCCCAGGGCGATCAGCTGGATGCCGCCCAGCAGCAGGATCGCGATCGTGATCGAGCCGAACCCGGGCAGGTAGGAGCCGGTGAAGTGCAGGCCGATGACGACGGGGATCGCGACGAACGCGACGCCCGCGGACAGCAGCCCGACATACGTCGCCAGCTGCAGCGGCAGGTGCGAGAACGAGGCGATCGCGTCCAGCGAGAAGCGGAGCATCTTGCGCACCGTGTACTTCGTCTCGCCGGCCGCGCGCGCCTCGCGCTCATAGGGCACGGCGGTCTGGGTGAAGCCGACCCACACGGTCATGCCGCGCAGAAACCGCGAGCGCTCGGTCATCGACAGCAGCGCGTCCAGCGCGCGGCGGTCGAGCAGGCGGAAGTCGCCGGAGTTGGGCTCCAGATCGACCTGGGCGAGCTTGTCGAACAGCTTGTAGAACCAGGACGCGGTCGCCAGCTTGAACGCGGTCTCGCCCTCGCGCTGCTTGCGCACGGCATAGACGACGTCCGCGCCCGAGCTCCAGCACGCCACCATCTCTGAGATCAGCTCGGGAGGGTCCTGCAGGTCGGCGTCGATCATTGCCACGACGTCGCCCCGCGCGTGCTCCAGCCCGGCGGTCAGCGCCGCCTGGTGGCCGAAGTTGCGCGACAGGTGCACCACGCGCACGCGCGGGTCGGTGTCGGCGATTCGGTCCAGGATCTCGGGCGTGGCATCGGATGAGCCGTCGTTGACGAGCACCAGCTCGAACGGATGGGAGCCGACGGCGGCGATCGCGCGGGCGACGAACCTCTCGATCAGCTCCTCCTCGTCGTAGACGGGAGCCACGACGCTGAGCAGGGCTGGGATGCGGGCAGGGCTATCCGGCATGTTTCCTTCCAGGACTGGCGAAGCTGGTTAAGTAGTACGTACCATGAGAAGAGTAGGGGACCGAGCCGCGCGCGTGTCGAGAATGCATGTTCTGTGGCAGTTCGTGAAGTTCGGGATCGTCGGCGTCTCCAACACGCTGATCGCGTTCGCGCTCTACACGGTCCTGCTGAAGGGGTTCGACGTCTGGTACATCCTGGCGTCGGGCATCGGGTTCGTGGTGGGGGCCGTGAACGGGTTTCTGCTGAACCGCCGCTGGACGTTCCGCGAGCATGTCGGCGATGCGCTCACGCCCGTGCGCTGGGCGATCGTGCAGAGCTGCGGGCTGGCCTGCAACCTCGGCCTCGTGTACGTGTTCGTGCACGACGCGCACATCGACAAGCTCCTCGGCCAGATCCCCGCGACGGCGATCGTGGTCGTGCTGACGTTCGTGGCGAACCGTGCGTGGACGTTCAGAACTCCTCCTTCGGTCGCGCCGGCCCACGGCGACGGGTGATCTTGGCGAGAGTCGCCCTGCGGCGCCCGGCAGGCGCCCTCAACGGCGCCCGGGATGCGCCCTCAACGAAACAGGGTCATCAGCGACAGCCCGGCGGGGATGCGCCCGCCCCGTCCGATGACCGCGGCCTCCAGCCTCAGCGGACGCTCCAAGAGCCAGTTCACGGGCGCGGGCGGGATCCACAGATCGAGGCTCGACTCGGTCGTGGCGGCGGAGGAGAAGCGGTCGAGCACGCGCAGCAGGATCGCGACGGGGAGCAGCAGCGAGTTGAAGTAGGTCGTGCGCACGGTCTCCCAGCCGGCCCGCTCGGCGACCTGCTGCAGCGTGCCGCGGGTGTAGCGGCGGTGGTGATGGTTGATCTCGTCGTGCCCGCTCCACAGCCACCGGTAGGCGGGGACGGTGACGAGCAGGGCGCCGCCGGGCGCGACCACCCGGCGCAGCTCGCGCAGGGCGGACAGATCGTCCTTGAGGTGCTCGATCACATCCAGGGAGACGGCGAGGTCGAAGCTCGCCGAGTCGAACGGCATGCTCAGGATCGACCCTTCGCTCACCTCGCCGGCGGACCGCTCCCGCGCGAGGGCGACGCTGGTGGGGGAGAGCTCGACCCCGGTGACGGTCCCGTGGCGCGCGAGCTCGACCATGTTGCGCCCGCTGCCGCAGCCTGCGTCGAGGATGCGCGCCCGCGCCGGCAGGCGCAGGCTGTCGATCACGCGCTCGAGCACCTGCCGGCGGCCCCGATACCACCAGTGGCGGTCCTCGGCGCGGTGGGTCTGCAGCTCGTAGTCGCGGTCCATCAGCGAGGCATCTTTTCCTATACGCCTCCTCCGCGCGGTGCGCCCTGCTTGGATAACCCCCGAGCCGGTCGGTGCCGCGGGCGTTCGGGGCCCGCTCAGGCGCCGCCGACGGCGTGCAGCGAGTAGTCGATCGTGCCGTCTGAAGTCCGCCACGCGGCGATCGCCCGGTCGGAGTCGGGGTCGAGGCCGATGGCGGCTTCGCCGCTTGCGCCCGACGGGCCCGCCGCCACGATCCGTTCGGGCGCGGCGAAGATCGTCCGTCCCGGATAGGCGTCGATCCCGCGCGCGCCATACAGCGCCCGATCGCTCAGATCCAGTCCGGACGTGCTCGACAGCGGTTCGCTCCACAGCGCATAGGCCTCGCCCGCCGGTCCCGGGGCCAGGGCGGCGAGCAGGGCGTTGTGGCCGCGGGTTGAGATCGTGTCGATCTTGCGCACGCCGTTCTCGTCGACAGCGGCGGTGCGCACGACCCAGTGCCCCGATTCGGCGCCCGTCCAGGCGAGCATCACCGACTCCGAGGCCAGGCGGATCAGGTGCGGCGGCGGCGGCTGAAGGCCCCCGGGGTCGACATAGCGTTCGAGCAGCCGCGGAGCGCCGAAGCTCACACCGGTCGCGGACAGCTCGGCGAATACGCGGGTGATGCCACGCCGGGTTTCGCTCCAGGCGAGGATCGCGCGGTCATCGTCGCTCAGCAGCGCGGCGATCCGCGCGCCGGGCGCGGCGGTGGCGACTCGCTGTGCCGAGCGTGTCGTGCGACCAGACTCAGGCATGTCGCGGGCATAGATCACGCCGGATCGCTCCCACACGGCGAGCGCGTCGGAGCGGTAGTCCATCGCCAGTGCCAGCCCTTGCACCGAGCGGCCGCCGCTCACGGGGACGGGCGCGAGGAAGGAGCCCGTATAGAAGCGGTGGATGCGCAGCCCGATCGTGCTGGCGGCGCCGCTCGGGCCGGACGGCGAGGCGAGGGCGACGTCGCCGAGGTAGGCGGTCGTGAGCGCCAGTGGACTCGCCGCCCCGCCGGTGGCCAGCGGCGCGGTGAACGGCCCGCGGGCGAGACCTTCGCTGAGCAGCAGCCCGCCGCCGTCACGAGCCCCGGCAAGCAGGATCCGTCCATGGGGCGCCACGGCCGCGACGATCGGACCGGTCAGGGCGAGCGCCCGTCCGGCGGTGGTGAGCGGAATGGTCGCGGCCCCCGGCAGGTCTGCGCCGGGAGCGATCGCGCAGATGCGCGGGCCGGCGCCGCCCGCACAGCGGGAGGCGGAGCTCCACATGATCGCGCCCGCTCCCGTGCCGTGTCGAGGGGCGTCGCTCGGGAACAGGATCTCGGGGGAGACGGCGGCGGAGCATGTGCCGAGGGCGGTCGGCTGCGACCACGGTCCCCCATCGGACTGCACGCTGGGCGCCAAGAGGGCGATGAGCGCGGTCAGCGCGACCAGCTCGACCGCGCCGAGGGCCAGGCGCCGTCGCCGCTGCGCGCGAGCGAGGGAGCCGGGGGTGTGTGGAGATCGAGGACCGGGATACACGGGTTCGCGGCGGACGTTCCTATCCACTCGGCCGCCTATCGTGTTCTGTTCGTGCCCAACCCCTTCTTTGCCTCCCTCCACAGCGGCGAAGCCGTGCTGCGGTTTCCCTACGACGATCGTCTGCGCATGCTCCTGCGCGCGATCCCGGGGCGGCGCTGGGATCCGGGCGAGAAGGCGTGGCGGATACCGCTCGATCCCGAGCGGGCGCAGGCGCTCGAGATGCTGTTCGCGGGCCTGCCCGGCAGGCCGCACGTCAGCGATGCGCTGGCCCGCGCGATCGCGCGCGGTTGCCGCAGGCGCCGCTGGGGTGAGTGCGTGCTGGACCTCGCACGGCCCGACGAGAACTGGTGGCTGAGCTTTCCGACCGATGTCAACGCGGAGCTCGTGCAGGCGCTGACCGAGCACCCGGACGCCTATCGCCTGCCGGCGATCGGCCGGGCGCTGATCCCGCTCGACGAGCTCTCCGAGAGCATCGTCAGCGGGCTGCGCGAGGACGGCTCGAACGGGCTGCGGCTGACCGAAGACGCCGAGCATGCGCTCACCGAGATCGCACAGCGCGAGCGCGCCGCACAGCCGATGCGGGGTACGCGGAGAGCCCAGGGCAGGCGGGATGTCGATCGGGGCGCCGAGGCCCAACCAGAGCGCGTCATCCCGTGGCACGGCACGATCGGCGTGGCGGGCGAGCCCGGCGAGCCCGTGTTCCTGCTGATCGGCGAGATCGAGCGTCTGCCCCCCGAGCTGCGCGAGCGCGCCGCGAGCGCGCCCGGCGGCGCCACGGTCCCGCTCACGCTGGACTCCTGGGGGCTGATGGACGGAGAGCTCAGCGGTTGGATCAGCAAGGCCGCATCGCGCTGTGTGGCGGCCCTGCGCGAGGGCAGGCCGGCGCCCGGAGCGGTGCTGGAGGTGTCAAGCGTGCACGAGGAGCCGGCGTTCGTGCTCGCCCCCGGCCACGATGCGGCGCAGCTGCAGGAGTTCGCGACGCTCCCGGGCGTGTCCTCGCCCGGCCGCCCGGATGCCCGCCGTGGCGCGGGCAACGAGCACGGGCGGCTGCCGGCGATCCGCGCCGACCCGTATTGCGTGCCGGAGCTCGACCGGTTCATCGCCGCGCACGAAACCTGGGTGGACCCCGAGGCGCTCGCGCTGCTGCAGGAGATCCGCGAGCAGCATGCCCACGCCCAGGGGCTCGTCACGCTCTCGGCGGCGAGGAACGGGGAGCTGGACGTACCCGGCCTGGGCGGTGAGCTCAAGCCGTTTCAGCGTGCCGGAGTCAGCTACCTGCTCGCGCAGCGACGCGCGTTTCTCGCCGACGAGCAGGGGCTTGGCAAGACGATCGAGGCGCTCGCCGCGCTGCAGGCCGACGGAGCGTTTCCGGCGGTCGTCGTGTGTCCGGCGAGCCTCAAGCTCAACTGGCTGCGCGAGATCGAGCGCTGGCTGCCTGGACGCAGCGCGCGGGCGCTGGCCGGGACCGGCGCCGCCGGCCCCAGGAGCCTGGGCTCGGGCCCGACCTCCGGCTCCGGCCGGACTTCGGATGGTGGGCAGCCCGCTGGTCTCAGGACGCTCGCCGGCCCCGTCCCCACCCACGGCTCCGGCGCGCCGGCGGACATCACGGTCGTCAACTACGACATCGTCGCCGCGCGGCTGGAGGAGCTGCGCGCGATCGCGCCGCGTGCGCTCGTGCTCGACGAGTCGCACTACTGCAAGAACGCGACCGCCAAGCGCACCCAGGCCGTGCAGCGGCTGGCAGCCGCGGTGCCGGCCGAGGGTATGGTGCTCGCGCTGACGGGCACGCCGGTGATGAACCGCCCGACCGAGCTGATCTCGCAGCTGCGGATCGTCGGGCGACTGAACGACTTCGGCTCGGGCGCCGAGTTCGGCCGGCGGTTTCGCGGGCCCGACGCGCACATGCGCCTGCACTGGCACCTGCGCGCGCGCTGCTTCGTGCGCCGCCTGAAGACCGAGGTGCTGCCGCAGCTGCCGCCGAAGACGCGCGGCATCGTGCCGATCGAGCTCGACAACGAGCACGAGTACCGGCTGGCCGAGCGCGACGTGATCGCGTGGCTTGCGAGCCAGCCGCTGGACCTGCGCGCACTCGACGCGAAGGTCGCGGCCGCGTTGCGCGCCGAGCGGCTGGTGCGGCTGAACGCGCTCAAGCTGCTGGCGGCGCGCGGCAAGCTGTCGGCCTCGCTGGCCTGGATCCACGACTTTTGCTCCTCGGGCGAGCGACTGGTCGTGTTCGCCTCCCACCGCGAGATCCAGCGTGCGGTGATCGAGCGGTTCCCACGAGCCCTGCACATCCTCGGCCAGGATGCTCACGCAGCCCGAGATCAGTCGCTGCGCGCCTTCCAGGCGGAGGACGACTCGGAGAACCAGCTGATCGTCTGTTCGATCGAGGTCGCCGGTCAGGGCCTGACGTTGACGCGCTCCTCGAACGTCGTGTTCCTCGAGCTCGACTGGACGCCGGCCAAGCACGACCAGGCCGAGGACCGCTGCCACCGCATCGGCCAGCAGGATGCGGTCAACGCCACCTATCTGCTCGCGGCCGGCACGATCGACGAGACGATCGCGACGCTGCTGGAGCGCAAGCGGGCGGTGATCGGCGCCGTCACCGATGGCCGGGAACAGGACGAGGAGGGCGTCGTGGATGCGCTCGTGCGCGAGCTCGCAGGTGAGCCCTACCGTGCGCTGCGCGCCGTCGCGTAGTTCCATCTCCAGGAAAGTGCGCAACATTCGGTCAGACGGTAGATTCTCGCCGTATGGACGATTCTGGTTTCGGAGAGAGTCAGCAAGAAGGAGCGGGACGGGGGCGGACGGACGGCGCGCGAGCAGAGGATGAGCGCAGGCGCCAGGAGCGGCGGGCGCGGGTGCTGGCCAGGCATCCGCGGATCGGCTGGCTGTTGCTGGCGCTCGGGGGTGCGCAGGCGCACGAGGAGGACTGGCGCAGGATGGCCGAGGGGAAGGGGCCCTCTCGCCCTGACCGAAGCGAGTCCTCCTAACGCGGACATCCGGGCGGTGTGTATCTGGCCGGTCCGAGCGGTGTGTGCCCGACCGGCGCCGGTGTTACGTTGTGACGATGCACGATGCGGGCGTCGTCGCGCAGCGCCAGGATGAGCAGCAGGAGGGGGTGGGTCCGACATTCGGGATGCTCGGCCCCCGGACACACCACGTGCTCGCGCTCGAGTTCGGTTCCAAGGCTCAGTTCGACGACCCGAGCCTGGAGTGGCGGCGGCTGTTCTCCGAGATGCTCGGCACGTTCATGCTGGTGCTCGTGGCCGCGGGCGGCGGGATCCTGCACGGCGAGGGTCAGATCAGCCTGGCCGCGGCCGTCGTGGCGCCGGGGCTGATGGTGATGGCGATCATCCTGTTCATGGGCGCGGTCTCGGGCGCGCATCTGAATCCGGTCGTCTCGCTCGCGTTTGCCCTGCGCCGGGACTTCCCGTTCAAGCGCCTGCCGGGGTACGTCATCGTCCAGCTCGCGGGCGCCACGCTGGCGTGCCTGTTTCTCGACGCGGTGTTCGGCAACGTCGAGCATCTCGGCGCCACGCTGCCGGGGCCGGGGTATGCGAACTGGCAGGCGCTGCTGATGGAGGTCGTCCTCACGGGGACGCTCGTCAGCGTCATCCTGGGGACCGCGTCGGCCGCTCAGAATGTCGGCACGATCGCCGCACTGGGCGTCGGTGGATACATCGCGCTCGCCGGCCTGTGGTCAGCTCCCGTGAGCGGCACCTCGATGAACCCGGCCCGCTCGTTCGGGCCGGCGCTGGTGAGCGGCGATTTCTCCAGCTATTGGGTGTACGTGCTCGGCCCGTTCGCCGGCGCCGCCATCGCCGTCGGCTGCGCCTGGATCCTGCGCGGAGGGGGTGGCGATCCGGTCGCCTACGCGGCCGGGTCCGGCAGGCTGGGCACGAAACCCTAGAGGCCCGACTCGGCGGTGATCCGCCCGGACTTGACCGCCTTGGCAAGCGCCTTGTAGTCGCGCTCGTTCTGTTCGGCGTATGCGTGTGAGAAGTCGACGAGCGCGCGGTCGAACGCCGAGCCCTTGCCGAGGTAAGCGGCGATCGCGATGCGGTCTCCACTGCGGGCGTGCGCGCGGGCTAGCGTCCAGCCGCACAGCCGGCCGTAGGCGGCCATGCCCTTGGGCACCAGCTGCTCGATTTCCGCCGAGCCCTTCCAGTCCTTGAGCTGGCGCACGTAGAAGTCGCGGGGCCGGCCGTCGAGGCCTGACTCGACGTGCACCCAGCCGAGAAAGATGTCGCTAGAGGCCTGCATCAGCCGCTGCCCGGCGACGACCCGCTCGCCGTGGTTTGCGAACCCGCTCGGACCGAGATGCTCCTCCAGGACCGAGGTCTCGGCCTCCTTCATCTGCAGGAACAGCGGATCCTGGCCGTCACGACCCATCATCAGCGCGATCCACGCGCGTGTGCCGACGCTGCCCACGCCGACGACTTTGCGCGCGAAATCGGTCAGGCGAAACTCCTCCAGCAGTACGCGCCTGTCGTGCACCAGCGATTCGCGATAGGAGCGCAGCCGTCCGTGCAGGGACTCGAACATCTCGTCGCGTTCCTCGCCGCTGACGAGATCGTCGATCGGCACGATCAGCGGCGGTTCGGCGACGATGCGCGCCTCGCCGTCGATAACGCGCGTCAGCTTGGAGAAGGCCGACATGCTGTCCTTGGTGCGCGCCTTGGCGAGCGCCTTCTCGGTGCGCTTGACCGCTTTCGGTTCGAGCTGAGGCCCCAGCTCCGCGAGGGCGGACTCGATGTCCAGGTGGGCGTACCAGACGTCGAGGTTCTTCATCGCGGCGAAGCTCGCCATCGCGGTGCGGTACTCCTCGACCGTGTCGAGCACGATCTGGTCCTGGTCCTTGACGCGGAAGTCGTTGTCGCGCGCGGCGATCAGCATGCTCGCGGCCAGGCGCTTGACGTCCCACTCCCACGGCCCGGGCAGCGTCTCGTCGAAGTCGTTGACGTCGAACACGAGCTGGCGCTCGGGCGAGGCGAACACGCCGAAGTTCGACAGGTGCGCGTCCCCGCAGCACTGCGCGTTCAGGCCCGAGCGCGGCGTCGCCGCCAGGTCGCCGGCCATGATCATCGCGGCGCCGCGGTAGAACGTGAACGGTGAGACGAGCATGCGCCCGTAGCGGATCGGCACCAGTTCGGGCACGCGCGTCTGCGCCTGCTGCTGGAGCACCTTGACCGGATCGGGACGGTGCGCCGCCGGCTCGAAGGAGGCGTGGCTGGAGCGCGGCACCTCCGCTCGCGCCGCCTTGCCTCGGGCCACCCGCTCGGCGACGCTCAGATGCGGCACCGCCAGCGCTGAATCGCTCAGGCTCGCCATCTTCAGACCATACTCCCCTATCGATCGCGTGCCCACGTGACGTGCTCGGAATGGCCGCGACTTTCGCTGGGGAAGGGCATCGCCGTCGCCCAGCGGGCTCAGCTCCTCGGTCGAGGCGCCGGTTCCGGGTGCTCCTCGGCCGTTGGACCGGCTGTCGAGGGACGATCTGCCGATTTGGGACCGTTGTCCAGTGTGCACGTGACCCGTACGGACGAACATACTCGCATGACCCCTAGACATCAGCGCCACGTCGAGCGCACCATTCGACTGTGGATCGCCCAGCAGGAGCTCAGCCAACGCAAGGGTGGATCGAGCCGGTTCAAAGTGCACGCGGACACGCCGGGTGTGCGCCGCCAACACGCCGCCGCTCCTCCTCCGCCTCGCTGAAGCTTGCGAGCTCATCGTCGGCCGGCGGTCGCTGGGCATTTTGGGCGCTCGAGCGCTAGCGTGCAGCCATGGCTTCCGAATGGCCGGCGGCGTCCTACGGGGAGTGGAGCGCTACCTGCGACACGCTCCACGCGCACACCCAGGTGCTCGGCAAGTTGGCGGTGGCGATGGCCCCACCCGAGCCACAGCTCCAGCACGCGGCGCTGCGTCTGACCGCGCGGGGGTGGGAGACGGCCCCGCTGCCGGCGCCCGACGGCTCGGGCGCGCTCGTGGTCGCGCTCGATCTACGAACCCATGAGGCAGTCGTCGAGCACAGCGACGGGCGCGCGCAACGCGTCGCCCTCGCCCCCGACAGGCGCGTGGGCGACGTCACTCGTGAGGTGCTGGGGGCGGTCCGCGCTCTGGGGGGCGCGATCGAGATCGACCCCACGCCGCAGGAGGTGCCGTGGAATGTGCCGCTCGACGAGGACGCCGAGCACGCCGTATATGACCGCAGTCAGGTCGCTTCCTACTTCGCCGCCGCGACCCGCGCCGCGCTCGTGCTCGCGGCGTTTCGCGCGCCCTATCGCGGACGTTCAACGCCGGTCAACGCGTGGTGGGGCTCTTTCGATTTGGCGGTGAATCTCTTCTCCGGGGAGCCGGCAGATCCGCCGTCGGACGACTTCATCATGCGCAACGCGATGGATGCGCAGGAGGTCGCCATTGGCTGGTGGCCCGGCGATGCGCGCTACGACAGGGCGGCGTTCTACGCGTACGCGCACCCCGCACCGGAGGGGTTCGCGTCGGCGACGCTTGCCCCTGCTGCTGCGCACTGGGCCCCGGCGCTCGGCGAGTACATCCTGGACTGGGACGATGTTCGCCGCAGCCCGGACCCGCACGCGGCTGGGCTCCAGTTCGCCCACTCAGCGTTCGGCCATGCGTGCGCGGTGTGCGATTGGGATCCCGCGCTCCTCGCCAGCGCTGAGGGGAGCCCCCCGCCTGTCGCGTGAGACGCAGCGCGGGTGTCCTCTTCAGCGAGAGACAAACAGCATGGGCGCGGCGGGTTTCGAACCTGCGACCTCTCGCGTGTGAAGAATCCTAAAAAGAGTCCTCAATTGGCGAGAATTGCCTGTATCTGAGCCAGATTCGAGCATGAGTGGATGTGATCGACTACCGACTCAGGCCATCGTATTTTGCGGGCTTTTCGAGTAGGTTTGGGCACTGGGATGGGGCTGGTGCCCAATGAAGACGGCGTTACCGGCAGCGACCTGTTCGGCTACGCGGACCCTGGGCGGCGATCTGCTCAGCGGGCGTGCATCGACGCGCTGGCGGTGGGGGAGGGAGGGGGCGATGACCTCGCGCTCGCGGCCTGAGCGTCTCCACGGCTCAGGCCATTCGTGTAGTGCGATTACCACGGCGCCCGACTGGCTCGGCCCTGCGGCGCGGATGCCGGCTGTGAAGGAGCCGAATCGCCGTCTGATCGTGGATGCTGAGGGGTAGCCGTCGGGGGATTCGTCGCACTCTTCCTTGAGGGGTGCGCGGCCGAGTGCGTGCGCCACCCGCTGTAGCGCTTCGACAGGCCCCTTGCCTCAACGTAAGCGATCAGGATGCTCTACCAGAACACATAGTCCCCGCACATAGATCGACTATATGAGCATCTTGACTCTTCCGGACATCCGCAAATTGCGGGTTATTTCGCCGATACCGTACATTGAAATCCGCCCATAACGTGAGTAGGGTGGCGCAGATCGCACCTGCCTGCGGGATCAGGCCCGCCGGAGGGGGGATGCTGCGCCTACGAGAGAAGGGTGTTCTGGTGGAAGACCTGTCAGGCAGCGGGAGAGGTCGGTTGCGACGGTTGCGAGCCAACCGGGCAGGGTACCAGGCGGGGCGTGTCGCGCTCGCCGTATTCGCGAGTCTGACGGGCTTGCTGTTGTGGGCTGGGTTGGCGGGCGGTACGCAGCCGTATGAAACGTATGAGTCAACGGTGGCCGGGGATGGGCCGGTGGCTCAGTTCCGCTTCAACGATCCGTCGGGTTCGAGCATGCTCGCGGACTCGGCGGGTTCGTATACGGCGACGAACAACGGGATCACGCTGGGTGGGGAAGGCCCGTTTGGTGGTAGCAAATCGGGCTCATTTGGCGGCGAAGCGTATGCGTCGCTGCCGTCGGATCCGCTGGCGGGGGCGAGCGAATTCACCTTCGAGGCGTGGGTGGACTGGGCGGGTGGCACGGTCCATGGGCGTCCGATCTTTGGTTTTGGGTCGGGTGCCACGAGCTACATGTATCTGACTCCCTTCGGGTCGCAGGCGGACCCGACGCTGTTTGAAATTCGCACGAGCGCGACGACTGCCGCGAAGGTGACCGCGCCGAAGCTGGCGCATGGCGCGTGGGAGTATCTGGCTGTGACGGAGACGAGCTCGGGGACGTTGACGCTGTATCTGAACGGCGAACAGGTCGCTCAGACGACCGGGGCGACGATCTCGCCCGCCTCGCTGGGGAGCGCCCCGGATGACTATCTGGGCAGGTCGCCGGTATCCGGGGAACCGCTGTTCAACGGCAGCATGAGCAACGTCGCGTTCTATGCCAAAGCGCTGTCGGCGAGCCGGATCAAGGCTCACTACGAAGCCGGCGAGTTCCCCGTGAACACGGTCCCACCAACGATCTCCGGTGCGGCCAAGGACGGCGAAACGTTGAGCGCTGGCGCGGGGACCTGGACCGGTCTTGCGCCGATCACGTTCTCCTACCAGTGGACGCGCTGCAACGCGTCAGGCGAAGATTGTGCGAGCATCCCGGCGGCGACTGAAACGAGCTACACGATCCCTCACGAAGACGTAGGCTCCACGTTGCGGTTCACGGTGGGAGCATCGAACGGTGCCGGGCACGGCAGTGTGAGTTCCAACCAGACGGCGGTGGTCACGCTGGCGGCGCCGACTAACACGGTGGCGCCCGCGATCTCGGGATTGGCCGAGCAGGGCCAGCTGCTGAGCGTCGGCAGCGCCTCGTGGAAGGGCACCCAGCCCATCTCCTACGCCTACCAGTGGGAAACGTGCAACAGCGCAGGGAAAAAATGCAAACAGATCGCCGGGGCGACGGCTGCGAGCTATCGTGTGCTCGGCTCGCAGATTGGCGACACCCTGAGGGCGAGCGCCAAGGCTGAAAATGTGGCCGGCAGCACGAGCGCGACCTCCGCCGCGACCGCGGTCATCACCACCGGACCGCCCGTGAACACCGAACTCCCCGTGATCTCAGGTACGGCCAAGGACGGTCAGACGCTGAGCGCGAGCACGGGCTCCTGGGCCGGGACCGAACCGTTCTCTTATGCCTACCAATGGGAGCTGTGCAATGGCGCGGGCGAAGGCTGCACGAGCATCTCTGGCGCGACCGGCTCCTTCTACGGCCTCGGCCCTGAAGACGTCGGGCACACGCTGCGGATCGTCGTGACCGCGAACAACTCGGTCGGCTCGGAATCGGCGACATCGGGCGCGAGCGCGGTCGTGACAGCGATCCCGCCGTCGATCAAAGAACCGCCCGCGATCTCGGGAACCGCACGTGATGGACAGACCCTCAGCGCGAGCACGGGCAGCTGGAACGGAAGCCCCCCGCTGAGCTACGAATACGAATGGAAACTCTGCAACGCCAAAGGCGAAGCCTGCACGGGCATCCCGGTAGCCGCAAGCTCGACCTACGTGCTCGGACACGGAGACGTGGGGGACACGCTGAGGGTCAAGGTCACGGCTAGCAACCCGGGCGGGTCGGCGTCGAGCACGTCCGCCGCGAGTGGGGTCGTCGCGGCACTCGCGCCGTCCAATACGGCGCCGCCGTTGATCTCGGGCACGGCGCAGGACGGGCAGACGTTGAGCGCGAGCACCGGCACCTGGGAAGGAACGCCGACTATCTCCTACGCCTACCAGTGGAAGAGCTGCGACAGCGCCGGCTCTGGCTGTTCGGACATACCTGGCGCGACCGACGCCACGTATGTGCTTGGTCACGGCGATGTCGGCACGACGCTGCGGGTGATGGTCACGGCGACCAACTCGGTGGGCTCAGTCGAAAGCACGTCTGAAGTGAGCGCCACCGTCGCCCCGCTTGCCCCGACAAACGTGACGGTGCCTGCGATCTCCGGGACCGCAGAAGAAGGACAGGCGCTCACGGCGAGCAAAGGCGAATGGGAAGGCACACCGTCGATCGGCTATGCCTACCAGTGGCAGAGCTGCAACGCGCTTGGCGAAGGCTGCCTGGACATCCCAGGGGCGACCGGGGCGAGCTATCAGCTGCAGGCCAGTGATGTGGGAGGGACGGTGCGGGTCCTCGTCTACGCTGAAAACGTCGCGGGTTTCGTCACTGCCAGCTCCCGGTCGAGCGCCGTGGTGGTGGCGAATGCGCCGGTCAGTGTGGGAGCTCCCGAAATCGCGGGCACCGCGGAGGACGGCCAGCTCCTGACGGTCAGCAACGGGGCGTGGGAAGGCTCCCCGCCGCTCTCCTACGCCTACCAGTGGGAGACATGCGACAGCTCGGGCAGTGGTTGCGAAGCGATCACCGACGCGACCGAATCCAGCTATCGCGTTCTGAACTCGCAGACGGGGGATACGCTGCGCGCGGTCGTGACCGCGACCAACGCGGTGGCGAGCGAAAACGCGAACTCAGATGCGACCGCCACGATCACGACCGGACTGCCCGTTAGCGTCGAACTTCCGGAAATCACGGGTACGGTGCAGGACGGCGAAGCGCTCAGTGTCAGCACGGGCGTCTGGGCCGGGAGCGAACCTATCACCTACAGCTATCAATGGCAGCGCTGCTATGGCTCGGACACCAACTGCACGAGCATCGAAGGCGCGACGAAAGCAGAATATGTGCTTGGGCATGAAGACGTGGGCGTGACGCTGCAGGTGACGGTTACCGCGAAAAACACGGCTGGATCGACAGCGGTCTCCTCGGAAGTGGGGCAGGTGACCGAACCGATGGCGCCCGTCAACTTCGCGCCGCCGGAAATCGCAGGTTTTGCGCAGGAGGGGGCGCCTCTCAGCGTCGGGAGCCCGGGAGAATGGAGCGGCAGCCCGGAAGTCACCTTCGCGTATCAATGGCAGGACTGTGACGGCTTCGGCGCGGAATGCGTCCCGATCGCCGGCGCGACGGGATCCAGCTACGAGCCGGGTCCTACGGACGTCGGCGAGACGGTCCGCGTCGAAGTGACCGCAACCGCAATCAACCGTATCTATTCAGGACCCTGATGGTCCGCTGATCTTCTCCAGCGCGAGTGGGGGGCAGCGGATGTGCCCTGTGTGGAAGCGCCCGATCGGGCGGTGCACGCAGACGGTGGCGTACTCGTCGTCGATGTCGATGATCTTGCCGCGCACGCCGTGCAGGTAGCGGGGTTTGAGCGTGTTGTTGATCTGTACCTGGTCGCCGACGCACAGGCTTGAGAGCGCCGTGTGGGTGGCGACGGTGTGCAGCAGGTGCGCCCGGGCGTGGATGGCGTCGGCGAGCGCGGTCAGGTGCTGGTCGAGCTCGCCGTCTGCGATCGCTTGGAGCAGCAGCCGCTCGCGGATGGCCGGCTGGCCGTTCGGCGGCTTGCTGTGCGGCGGCTGATCGTGTGGTGGCGGCGTGCCGTTGGGCGTGCCCGCGGGCAGCTGGCGTGGTGATCGGTTGCGGCGGGAGCGCTTGCCCATCCTTGGAGTGGATGATCGCCGTCGTGGCGGACGGCCCCGGCTCAGGTCTCTCCGGCGGTGGGCAGCCAGGGCGTGCCCTGTGCCAGCGCGCTGAGCACGCCCAGGGTGTCCTGGCCCTGCTTTCTGGCCGTGGAGATGTATGAGCGGACCTGAAGGTAGCGCTGTGCGCCCTCCATCGTGCGAAAGCACCCGGATATCTTCTGCGCCAGCTTCACCATTCGGATGTCGTTCTCGGCTTGGTTATTTGAGAACGGTACGGTGAAGTCGTGGGCGAAGAGGGTGGCTTCGCGCTCGCGCTTATCCAGGCGCAGCAGCAGGTTCTGTGCCTTTGAGCGCTTGATCTTCTGCCCGGCGTTCTGCGCCAGGCCCGGGTTCTCCTCATACCCGAGCGCGATCAGGTCACGGTATGAGGCGTGAAGCTCTCCCAGCGCCTGCTCGCTCAGCGCCGCAAGGCCTGCCGCCTTGGCCTCCTCGACGGCATCCTTTGAGTCCAGCAGCAAACAGCCCATGCCTGAGGCCCACGCCTGGCCGGCTTCCTGGGCGGCGATCAGCTCCCGCAGGTGGTGCGCTCCGCAGAGAGCGTGGATCGCCTTGGTGTAGGTGCGGTAGGGGGAGTAGCCGTCGTGCACGGCGACACCATGGAAGCCTGGAAGCACGCCCGCATCGTCCATCGCCTCTGATCCGCGCTTGGCGTGGGCGGTGTAGCGCGTCAGCGTCTGCGTGGAGGCCGAATGCACCCAGCCCAGGCGCTCGGCGATGCGCAGGCCGGTCTCGTCATAGTGAACAACCGGCTCATCGACGAGCAGGCTGCGCAGCTGCTCGTCGAACTCGGTCAGGCCCGCAGCGGCCTTCTGAACCCATGAGCAGAGCGTGGCGGTTGAGATCTGCGCGCCGATCAGGTCGCCGATCAGCTTGCGGGCGCGATCGTAGGGGATGTGCTGGAAGACGACGAGGTAGACACCGAAGGCGCGCAGGTTGCACCCATATCCGGTGGGAGCGATGACGTCCTTCGGGAAGCGCCCCTCGTTCACGCGCCCGCAAGCCTTGCAGCGTCTGGCTTTCGCGAGATGCTCTATCACTTCCAGCGCGAGCTTCTGCGGGATGTCGAAAACCTGGCGGGACTCCCCGCCCTCAAGCTCTTCCCCGTCAGCCAGATCGCGCCCGCAGTCCTCGCAGACGTCGGGCTCATGGACGATCACACGGTCGGGAACCTCCACGCGCTGCAGGTGCGCGCCCTCATGGCCCTCCTGGCCACCCTGTTTGCGCCCCGAGCGCTGCCGCAGGCTGCGCTTCTTCGGCGAAGGCTTTGAATAGCCGTCCGAGGACGGGGGCCTGCTCGAGTTCCTGGAGCTCTGATCCAGCCTGGCCTGCAGCTCGGCGACCTGCGCCTTCATCTCGGCGTTCTCGGCTATCAGCACCGCGATCGCCGCGTCCTGCTCGACGATCCGCGCCTCAAGCTCCCGATAGCTGGGCCGTCGTGCATGCCCGCTTGCACCCGCCATGGGCGCAAGATTCCCTGCAAGGCAGCGGAATCCTGCTCACGCCGGCCGTCTCCTGGGCCGCTCGCCCGCACCCGAACCGGCGCTCGCCCCTTGACAAGCGGGGAGGCTCATAATCGATCCCGACGGAGGGTCAAGCTGCGCTGCTATGCGGGGTCGGCGGTGACCTGAACAGATACAATCAACCAGGCGAGCGCGTCGAGCGTTTCGGAAGCGACGGCGCCGGTCATCCCTGGGCCGTACTATGTTGGCCAGTTCACGGGCACAGAAGAAGATCGACTCATCGCACCGAGCGGGGTGGCTGTTGGGGCGGGCGGCGATCTGTGGGTCCTGGACGTGGCCGCGGATCGGGTGGAGGAGTTCAACGAAACCGGCGAACGCCTCTTGGAGAAATTCGGGAGCGAAGGGTCTGGCGCGGGCGAGCTCAAGGAACCGCTGGCGATAGCGGTCGCTGGCGATAAGGTGTGGGTCGCCGACAGTGGCAACCATCGCGTGGAGGAGTTCAACGAAGGAGGCGAATATCTTGCCAGCCTGACGGAAACACCGGCCGGAGCGCTTGCGAACCCGCATGGCGTGACGGTGGATTCCGAGGGGAACGTGTGGGTGTCGGACACGAATCACCATCGGGTCGATGAGTTCAGGGCTGACGGCGAATACGTGAAGACGATCGGGGAAACGACGCTCAAAGAGCCCGAGGGGATCGCGATCGATACGAAAGGCGATGTCTGGGTCAGCGACTGGTATCGCAACAAGGTCTACGAGTTCGGGGAATCCGGTGAAGTGCTGCGGGAATTCGGGTCGGAAGGATCGGGTGTAGGTGAGCTTCATCGTCCTTTCGGGATTTCGGTGAACGCCGAAGGCGACGTGTGGGTCGGGGATGTTCGCAACAATCGTGTCGAGGAGTTCAACGAAAGCGGCGAATACGTGGCCCAGTTCGGTCGGGAAGGGTCGGGCGAAGGCGAGTTTCGTGAACCGATTGGTCTCGCCACTGACTCTGCTGGAGACATCTGGGTTGCTGACACAGAAAACGGCCGCGTGCAGGAGTGGAGGAGCCCGCCGGCTGGGCCCGCGAACAGTTTGGCGCCGACCATTGCTGGCGAAGCAGCCGAGGGCGAGACGCTCAGTGCCACCGACGGCACGTGGTCCGGATCTCCGCTGCACTACACCTATCGGTGGCAGCGCTGCGATGCCGCCGGCGAAGAATGCGAAGAAGTGGAAGGCGCGCGGGGCCAGACGTACACGCCGGGAAGCTCGGACGTGGGCGAGTCCCTGCGCGTGCTCGTCACCGCGAGCAACGCCGGCGGGTCCGCGACCGAGGCCTCTGAGGCTACGTCCGCAGTCGTCGCTGCGACGGAACCGTCGAACACCGCGTTGCCGGCGATCTCCGGGACCGCGCTGGATGGGAGCACGCTGAGTGCGAGCCCCGGGACCTGGAGCGGCACACCGGCCTCCTACGCCTACCAGTGGGAAAGCTGTGACGCGAGCGGCGAAGCCTGCGCGCCGATCGAAGGCGCGGAAGAAGCGGAATACCAGCTCGGGGACGGGGATGTCGGTACCACGCTGCGGGTCGTGGTCACGGCCACCAACGCGGCCGGGTCGGCACAGGCCACGTCGTCGGCGAGCACGACGGTAGGGTCAGAGCCGCCGAGCGAGCTCGAACCCCCATCGATCTCGGGCACGCCGGACGAGCATCAGGTGCTCTACGCCGACCACGGCGCGTGGACGGGCACCGAACGCCAGTTCAGCTACCAGTGGGAAAGCTGCGACTCCAGCGGCTCCGAATGCGAGCCGATCGAAGGCGCCACCGAACCGGAATACGACCTCGGCGAAGGCGACCTTTCGACGACGGTGCGCGTGCGGGTCGAGATGAGCAGTGCCGTCGGCTCGCTCACCGATGTCTCGCCCGTGACACCTGTGATCGGCGCCGCCGGCGCGCTCGCGAGCACGGCGCCGCCGAGCGTCACCGGAACGCCGGAAGTCGGCCAGACGCTCACCGCGACCAACGGAGGCTGGTCGGCCACAGGAGCCCTCAGCTACACCTATCAGTGGCAGAGCTGCGACCGCTTCGGGCAAGGTTGCGCGAACATCGAAGGCGCCACCGGCGCGAGCTACGCCCCCGTGAGCGGCGACGCCGAACATGCGTTGAGGGTCCAGGTCACGGCCAGTGTAGAAGAACACTCCCGCTCGCGGGCCTCGTCGGTGACCCAGCCGATCGCGACCGCCGGAGCACTGGTGGTCGAGCAGGCGCCGCCGATCGAAGGGGCCGCTCTTGCGGGGAGCACGCTGAAGGCCAGCTCCGGGCAGTGGTCGGGAGAAGAACCGATCGGCTACTCATACCAGTGGGAGCGCTGCACCGAAGCCGGCGAATGCACGGCGATCGAAGGCGCGACGGCGGGCTCCTACGCGCTCACCGAAGGCGACGTGGGCTCGACGTTGCGGCTGCTCGTGACGGCGACGAACGGCTCCGGCAGCTCGATCGCCCTGTCAGCCGCGACGGCGAGGATCGATCCGGAAGCGCTCGAGCGGTTCTCTCCACCGTCGATCTCAGGCGTCATCGAGGGTATCTGTTCAGGTCACCGCCGACCCCGCATAGCAGCGCAGCTTGACCCTCCGTCGGGATCGATTATGAGCCTCCCCGCTTGTCAAGGGGCGAGCGCCGGTTCGGGTGCGGGCGAGCGGCCCAGGAGACGGCCGGCGTGAGCAGGATTCCGCTGCCTTGCAGGGAATCTTGCGCCCATGGCGGGTGCAAGCGGGCATGCACGACGGCCCAGCTATCGGGAGCTTGAGGCGCGGATCGTCGAGCAGGACGCGGCGATCGCGGTGCTGATAGCCGAGAACGCCGAGATGAAGGCGCAGGTCGCCGAGCTGCAGGCCAGGCTGGATCAGAGCTCCAGGAACTCGAGCAGGCCCCCGTCCTCGGACGGCTATTCAAAGCCTTCGCCGAAGAAGCGCAGCCTGCGGCAGCGCTCGGGGCGCAAACAGGGTGGCCAGGAGGGCCATGAGGGCGCGCACCTGCAGCGCGTGGAGGTTCCCGACCGTGTGATCGTCCATGAGCCCGACGTCTGCGAGGACTGCGGGCGCGATCTGGCTGACGGGGAAGAGCTTGAGGGCGGGGAGTCCCGCCAGGTTTTCGACATCCCGCAGAAGCTCGCGCTGGAAGTGATAGAGCATCTCGCGAAAGCCAGACGCTGCAAGGCTTGCGGGCGCGTGAACGAGGGGCGCTTCCCGAAGGACGTCATCGCTCCCACCGGATATGGGTGCAACCTGCGCGCCTTCGGTGTCTACCTCGTCGTCTTCCAGCACATCCCCTACGATCGCGCCCGCAAGCTGATCGGCGACCTGATCGGCGCGCAGATCTCAACCGCCACGCTCTGCTCATGGGTTCAGAAGGCCGCTGCGGGCCTGACCGAGTTCGACGAGCAGCTGCGCAGCCTGCTCGTCGATGAGCCGGTTGTTCACTATGACGAGACCGGCCTGCGCATCGCCGAGCGCCTGGGCTGGGTGCATTCGGCCTCCACGCAGACGCTGACGCGCTACACCGCCCACGCCAAGCGCGGATCAGAGGCGATGGACGATGCGGGCGTGCTTCCAGGCTTCCATGGTGTCGCCGTGCACGACGGCTACTCCCCCTACCGCACCTACACCAAGGCGATCCACGCTCTCTGCGGAGCGCACCACCTGCGGGAGCTGATCGCCGCCCAGGAAGCCGGCCAGGCGTGGGCCTCAGGCATGGGCTGTTTGCTGCTGGACTCAAAGGATGCCGTCGAGGAGGCCAAGGCGGCAGGCCTTGCGGCGCTGAGCGAGCAGGCGCTGGGAGAGCTTCACGCCTCATACCGTGACCTGATCGCGCTCGGGTATGAGGAGAACCCGGGCCTGGCGCAGAACGCCGGGCAGAAGATCAAGCGCTCAAAGGCACAGAACCTGCTGCTGCGCCTGGATAAGCGCGAGCGCGAAGCCACCCTCTTCGCCCACGACTTCACCGTACCGTTCTCAAATAACCAAGCCGAGAACGACATCCGAATGGTGAAGCTGGCGCAGAAGATATCCGGGTGCTTTCGCACGATGGAGGGCGCACAGCGCTACCTTCAGGTCCGCTCATACATCTCCACGGCCAGAAAGCAGGGCCAGGACACCCTGGGCGTGCTCAGCGCGCTGGCACAGGGCACGCCCTGGCTGCCCACCGCCGGAGAGACCTGAGCCGGGGCCGTCCGCCACGACGGCGATCATCCACTCCAAGGATGGGCAAGCGCTCCCGCCGCAACCGATCACCACGCCAGCTGCCCGCGGGCACGCCCAACGGCACGCCGCCACCACACGATCAGCCGCCGCACAGCAAGCCGCCGAACGGCCAGCCGGCCATCCGCGAGCGGCTGCTGCTCCAAGCGATCGCAGACGGCGAGCTCGACCAGCACCTGACCGCGCTCGCCGACGCCATCCACGCCCGGGCGCACCTGCTGCACACCGTCGCCACCCACACGGCGCTCTCAAGCCTGTGCGTCGGCGACCAGGTACAGATCAACAACACGCTCAAACCCCGCTACCTGCACGGCGTGCGCGGCAAGATCATCGACATCGACGACGAGTACGCCACCGTCTGCGTGCACCGCCCGATCGGGCGCTTCCACACAGGGCACATCCGCTGCCCCCCACTCGCGCTGGAGAAGATCAGCGGACCATCAGGGTCCTGAATAGATACCATCGAGGTAGGTGGTGAGCTTGAAGCCGACCCCGGACTCTGGAGCGGCTCAGGCCCCGTCTCATACGCCTACCAGTGGGAAAGCTGTGACTCGAGCAGCGGCGAATGCTCTCCAATCGAAGGCGCGGCCGAAGCGGGCTACGAGCTCATCGAAGGCGATCACGGCCACACGCTGCGCGTCAAGGTGACGGCCACAAATTCGCTCGGCAGCGAAAGCGCGTACTCGGCTGCGACCGTCGCCACTCCGGGGGGCGTAGTGACGGTGGAACAGGCCGAGGAAGCGGCACAGACGACCGACCCGGCGATCTTCGCCCCTTCCACCTCCATCATCCGCGAAGAACAGCTCGTGACCCCGGCCCTCACCGACGAAGAAGAGCTCACCTCGACGCAGGCGCTGACGAGCTCGTCGGTGTCCAAGGAAGAGTCTGGCGAATTCGCGGTCAACACCCCCGATGGCGAACTCAGCCTCAAACCGCAGGAAAGCTCCTCCAATGCCGCCACGCTCCCCACCCTCGTCAACGGCACGGCCGCGCTGTTCGCCAACACCTCACCGGCGACGGACACGATCATTCGCCCCGACGCGCTGGGCGCCACGGCCGTGCTTGACCTGCGCTCGGCGGAAGCCCCCAAGTCCTTCTCCTGGGAAGCCGGGCTCGGCGCCGGCGAGCAGGTGCGCCAGCTCTCAGACGGCAGTGTCGCCGTGATCAGCACGCCCGAAGAATCCAGCGGCGAATCCAAAGCCGAACCGAGCAAGGAACCGGAAGCGCGGGAAACCGGCGAAGAAGAACCGGAATCAAGCGCCGAAAAAGAAGAAAAAGAACAAGAAGAAGCAGAATCGGAAACCGAAGCCCCAGGAGAATCGTTCCCGTCGGCGCCAACCAGCTCGACCACCCCCGCCGCAGTCCCGCCGGGCGAGCTGGAACCCCAGAACACCCGCGTACAATACGAATCGGCTTCGAGCGCGATGATCACAGGCGAAGCCGAGTTCGGCAAGGCGGCGCTGATGACAATCGAGTCGCCACAGGTCATCGACGCCCACGGCCACACCGTACCAGCCTCCCTCAGCGTTCACGAAGACACGATCACCCTGACGATCGAGCCAGACGAAACCACGACATATCCGCTCTTGGTGGATATGTCCGTGGTTGCCCCAAGCGACACGGTAAGCGGCGAACGCGACCCGTTCGAATACGGAATAGGGGAGGAAGCGGAACCCAAGCCGGGCGAACCTAGTGACTTCGCGAGCGAAAGGCTCAAGCGCCTGCAAGATGCCGGCAGCCCTCTGCACATCCAGACCGCCAGGGACACAATCCCATGGAATCTGCTCAACGGGCGTAACTCAAAAGAAGTCACACGCCTGGACAAGTGGCTCGACAGCATTGAAGCAGACCATCTCACGCCTTATCTGACTATAAGATCTAGCTATCAGCACGACGAAGAACCAGGCGTTCCACAATACCGGGCAGCATTCAGGAAGATCCTCAGTCGATACAAAGGCAGAGTAAAAAGATGGGGCGCATGGAACGAGCCCGATCTCGAAAATGTATTCCATGTGGAACCAGAGCGAGCTGCCCACTACTGGCAGGCGGCCATGTCGGCTGCTGTCGAACTTGGTTGTCGCTGCACGGTCGTCGCTGGCGAATTCGCGCAGTACGAGACAGGTAGCGAAAATACAAACCCGCATGACAACAGGGTCTATATTGGGAAATACAAGGAGGGTCTAAAATACTTCCCGAAGGCGTGGGAATACAACCGCGATCATAAGCCCAACCATCATGCCTGGGAGCGAAACAAAACTCCGCACACATGGGGATTGCACGATTATGCCGATATCGTTTACCTCAGGCATACAAATCTTGAGGAATTTGAGCAGTACGCCAAAACCAAGCTCGGCAATCCACGAATCTGGATCAGCGAGGCGGGAGTCGAGCTGTACGACGGAACAAAACCAACTAGACTAGTAAAAGAAAAAGATGAACGGTATGAATACAAACAGCAGACCGATGCCGCAGAAACATTTATTGGTCTTCGCCATACCACGGCAGAACACGAGAAGATATCCCCCATCGAACGGGTGTACTACTATTATTATGAAGCGCCCAGCGAAGAAACGGTCGAGAAACGTCCCGATGAATTCGACAGTGGGCTTGTCGAAGCTAAGCCCGAACCTCATGGTGAAGGAAAAAGCCGTGGGGAAGCACGTCCCGCGTACTGCTACCTGGCTTATGAAAATCACGACTGCCCGCCAACCGTGACAACGCTGCCTGCTGTCATAGTTAAAGTCAAAGAAGGTACTATCGGTCTAGAGGGGGCCAGCGTCAATTCGCACGGACTCCTGACTACCGTAGACTTTTATGATCAAGAATTCGGTGAAACGTATAAAGCGAGCAACTCGATTATCGAAGCCGGGAGAGCCATTCATCCGGTGACCATCACGGGTGAGGACATTGGTCCTTGTCCGCAGTTTGCGTACTATGCGGTCGCCAGCAACGCGGGCGGCATGGCAGAAGGCAAGCCGGTCGATGAGTTTACTGAATGCGTTTGACGTTTTATGGTGGTAGCCCGTGTTGGCTCGTATAAATGTCCATCCCAGTGCGCAACTTCTAGGGTTTAGAGTAGTTTAGTGGCTATGCGTAGAATAATCACAATCCTGACGATCATCTTGATTGGCCCAGTCTGGGCTCCCACCGCAGTGGCCAATACACACCACAAGCCGCTGTCGAAGTGTCCCACCAAGAACGAAGGAGTGGTTGACGCTGACGCGCAGGCTGTCGTCTATAAAGCCAGCACCGGGATCTTCGGGTGCGCCTACGATGCGAAGCACGCATACTATCTTGGCCCATCGCCATACGGAAGCGCACAAGTCTCGGGGGGGACGTTCTCGGTAACGGTTGTTGGATCGGTCGTAGCATATTCAGTAGAGAAGAGCGATATTCTTGGAGAATACGAAGTATATGAAGTACGGGTTCGCAATCTGCGGACGGGGAAGGTGATTCACAGGGTGCCTACTGGATCTCCGCCTCAGCCAGGAAGCATTGGCATAGGCAGCACTACTGCGATCGTTGTCAAGAGGGATGGGTCGGTGGCATGGATTGTCACCTGCGTTACACAGCTTGGGGGTTTCCAAGTCCATTCGATTGACAAGACAGGCAGCCACGTGCTCGCCGTGTCGCCGGAAATCGCTCCGAACTCGCTCGCGTTGGCGGGCAGTACGCTCTACTGGTTACAGGGCGGCAAGCCGATGTCTGCGACGCTGGACTGAGGGGTAGCCGGGACACGTGCGATCACACGTGCGTCTGTGGAACGTCACGGCCGTCGTCGTCGCGGTCGGTGTGAGCGGTTGCGGTGGCGCTTCTGCCGGGAATGTAAGCACATCAGCCCACCTGCGAGCCGCAAGAACCGCGCCCGCCTACCGGGTCGGCCAGTATTGTCTGCCGAGCAAGGAAGCGAAGTATCGCGCTGCGGGGTTCGTGTGCAAGAAGCATCACCTGGTGCGACGGTGACCTGCCTAGCGAGGCGGTGAGCGAAGCTCCCGATCGCCAGTACGTTGCTCCACGCGGTCGGATCGGCGTGGCGGGTGTCGCCGGACACGGCTTGCTCGACATCATCGTGAGAGGCTGAGTATGGCGGCGGCGAAGACGACGATCCCGGTGCGTGAGATCGCGAACCCGCTGGCGATGGTGTGGTTGCTGTGGCCGCGGGCGCGGAGCTCCAGGGCGGCGGAGGTTACATCGAGTGTCGATCAGGAGGCTGAGGGTCGCCGCGGGACGGGCGAGCTTGGGGTGGCCGCTGGCGGCGAGCGTGAGGCATCCGGTCACGAGCTGGTGGGCCGCCGAACGTGCGCAGCAGCAGTCTGGGGGTCGGGGAGGTCGTGGGTGTCGGGCGCGTACCGTGCCGAGACCATCCTTGCGGGCGCGAGCAGCGGTCCCGCGCCGTAGGCGATCCGCACCGTGCTGCCGATGAGCACCATTGCGCTGACCGGCGAGGACCAGCTGGCGTTGGTGCGGCGCCTGCGCGAGTGCGTCCCGCGCCCGCCGCAGCGGCGCGCACATGCGTGAGGAGATCCTCCCGCTCGCTGAGACGCCCCAGGAGGCCGGCATGGGCTGCCCGGCGCTCGTCGCGCGGCTCGGTACCGACACGTATGCCTTCGTGGAGCGGTGGCTGGCGGACGTGGAGGACGAGCTGAACAGCTGAAGCGCCCGCCGAAAGCTGTCGCAGAACATGTCGCGGTGCGCATCAGGCTCGCTGCTTGTCGAGCGGGACATAAAGCTTGCGACAGCCGGGCAGTCTGGTCCCGCCTGGACCATCGGCCTTGCAGCGCTTCCAGTCGAGCCTCGCCGTGCCGGCCTCGATCGTTTTGCGAGCGCTCTGTGCCTGAACTCGAGCTGCCGAGCGAGGGTCGTAGCGCTCGACCTCCTCTTTCCACTCGGGCGAGCCGAACTCAATCGAAACAGGTGGCGGGCCGCCCGCCGGAACATCCGGCACCGCTAGCCCTCGTCGTCGAAGGGGACATCGACCGAGAGCCGCTCGAAGTCCTCTGCGGAGGCGGACTTGGTTTTCCTCCGGGCGTGCAGCTCCGCTGCGGGGGTGATCGCCGGCTCGATCGCCACACCGCCCTCACGGTCCGGGACGACCTCATAGCGGCGCCCATCGACCTCCACGAGCTCGCCGACCGTCAAATCGAGCCTTTTCACGGCAGTTGCCACGGACCAATGGTAGCTCCGAAGGCTGGCGGACATCGCTGGCCGCCCAGCGGTTGCCGGAAGCCGGCGAGCTTCGAGCAAATCACTGTGGACGCGCCACGCTGCACGCGGGTCTGTCGGCAGGTTGATTGGGCACTAATGGGTATTGGCCCCTCCCAACGCCCTTCCCGAAGTCCATCGAACGTCTCCCCTTCCAACCAAAAAATCGCCCGTTTACAGGCGGTTCTTCGATGGGCGCGGCGGGTTTCGAACCTGCGACCTCTCGCGTGTGAAGCAGGAGTGCGGTTGGGTGGGTTGGGGCAGTTTTTCCTGCAAATCCGTGTGGTTTGGGTCGCTGGCCGGACTGTGGAAACCGGCTGATTTGGGTCCAATTCGGCGGAGTTTGGCCCAGTGAGCGGGTCCACTGGCCCAAACATTCATAGCCCCTGACGGGAGATCTGATGAGGTCGCCGAAAGCCGCGGTTGGCGAGTGAGGGCCCTGAACACCTACGCATGGCTGCCCATCGCATCGAACAAATCCTGGTATCCCGGAGCAGTGCTATCGTCACGAATATGTTCGGAGAACCCGTAGATTCTAGTGACAATTCGGTGATGGGCCGGCTGTACGAGATCGCTGAGGCCCAAGGCGGGTTCCTCGCCGCGCACCAGGCCGTGGCCGCCGGCATTCCACGCTCCACGCTGTCCTACCATGCCACCGAGGGCGACGCGCTGGAGCGCGTCGGGCATGGCGTCTATCGAATGCGACGGTTTCCAGCGCCGCCGCACGGTCACGTGATCGCTGGATGGCTTGCGCTCGCGCGCGCCGATGGCGTGGTCTCCCACGAGAGCGCACTGGAGCTCCTCGAGCTCACCGACCTGATCGCCGACGAAGTCCACATCACCCTGCCACGCGCAAAGCGAGGGTTGCGCACCCCGCCGGGTGTGCACACCCACTTCACCGATCGGTTGATCGACAGCCGAACTCGACGCCATGTGCTCGGTATCCCGGTGAGCAGCGTCGAGCGCACCCTGGCCGATCTGCTGCGCAGCAGCGGATGGACGGAGCAGACCGACCTCGCCATCCGTCAGGCCATCCGGCGCGGCCTCACGACACGCCGGCGGCTGGAAGCGGAACTGCCGGCCAAGTGGCGCTCGCGGCTCGACGGCGCTATCGATCGGAACGCGACGTGAAGTACCGCACGTCCGCGGCATTTCGCACAGCGCTCGAGGCCCGGCTCAAGGCGGCGCAGCACGATGGCGTCGGCTTGGCACGACTCCGCAAGCGTGTGGTGTTCGAGCGCCTGCTCGCGCGTCTGCATGCCGTGGCGCCGGACGCCTGGGTGCTCAAGGGAGGGTTCGCGCTCGAGCTGCGGCTCGGTGATCAGGCCCGCACCACCAAGGACATCGACGTCGACTGGGCGATCGGCGAGGACGAGGCTGTCGGATTGCTCCTGGATGCCGCGGCCGTGACGCTCGATGACCGCTTCGAGTTCGCAGTCGAGCGCTCACAGGCGGACGACGACCTGCTGGGAGGCGGCCAGCGCTGGGCAGTTGCCGCGACGCTCGCTGGGCGCGAGTTCGAGCGCGTAGCCATCGACATCGGGTTCGCCACAGAGCCCGTGTTCGAGCCGGAGGCCATCGCCTCCTCCCACCTGCTGGACTTCGCGGACATAGCGCCTGTCCGCATTCCCGCGGTCGCGATCGAGCAGCAAGTCGCCGAGAAGCTCCACGCCTACACCCGGACCTATGCCGCCGACATGCCCAGCTCGCGAGTCAAGGACCTCGTCAACATCGTCGTAATCGCCCACACCACTACGATCGACGCCGACCGACTCACACGCGCGATCGAGGAGATCTTCCGGCGGCGCGGCACCCATCCCGTGCCCCACGCCGTGCCACCTCCGCCCGGTGATTGGGGTCCAGCTTGGGGCAGGCTTGTTGTGAACGTCCCGGCTGACGAAGATGTCGGCATCGGCTACGCAAATGCGGCGTCGTTTCTCGACCCCATCCTCAAGAACGAACTGGCATCCGGGACGTGGGATCCGGGCGTGGGTAAATGGCTTAAGGGGTGATGGTCACCATTCCACACGGCTGTGTTGTCAGTCCTCGGGGCGAGGTCGGGCCTGGGTACTGCGGAGACGTAGTCCGCGTCCGACCTGACAACCAGCTCCGGCCGGTGGAGGAATTCTCGAACTCCGCCTCTCTGCCTAGTCCGCGAAGGTCAGTCGCCGACGGTAATCGTTACCTCGGTTGAACGGAAGTAGTCCTTCGTGCTGCATCCTTCCAACCACGATCGCGGGTGCAACCCCCAGCCTCGCCGCGAACCCAGGGATTTCTGCGAGCGACAGGCCAGCAAGCTCCCGCTCGTGCTCCTCGGGGATCAGCAGCCGCATCGCGAATCGATCGGCCTCTTCCTCAAGGGCGATCCATGTGTCGTCCTCGGCATCTTTGGTCGGCGGCAAGCCCTCCAGGAAGAAGTCCTTCTTGCGGTGCAGCAGCACATGGGCGGCCTCATGGAAGAAGGTGAACCAAAAGATATCCTCCCAGCGGTAGCGGAGGCTTAGCTGCACAAGCGCCTTCCGTGGCGTCAGCCAGCGCGTCGCGCCGTTTGCCCGCGCTCCATCGAACGTGTCCAGCACGACGACCGCCACGCCCGCGGCGGCGCAAAGCTCCACCAGCTGAGGGTGCCACTCTCCCGGCGGCAGCTGGGTAAGCGCAGGTAGCGCCCATCGTCTGGCGTCGTGAACGCCTGGAACTCCTTGCGAGTCTGGCGACCCAGGTTCGCGCGATCCACCAGGAACAGCACGCGCCGTGCGCCTCCGAACTTGATCAGCCGGTAGGCGACGTTCGCCGCCGTATAGGTCTTGCCCGACCCGGTCGCCATCTGGATCAAGGCGCGCGGACGGTACTCCGCCAGCGACTCCTCCAGGTTGCGTATCGCCGTCGCTTGCGCGGGCCAGAGGTCGCTGTCGTGCAGGTCGGGCAGTGTCCGCAGCCGGTGGCGCAACGTGGGTGCGAGGTTGTTATCGATCTCCTCATTGATCCACCGCATCAGCGTCTCGGGACGGTGGAACCAGAACACTTCCCGGCTGCGCGGCTCGGGGTCGAGCGTGCTCGTGAAGCGTGTCTCGACGCCAGTGGACTCGTACGCGAACGGCAGGAACCCCTCGAGCGCAGCATCCACCCAGCTCGGCAGCCCGTCGAGATACTTCGCCGACTGCCACTCCACGCCCGTGAGCGTCTCGCCCTCCTTCTTGGCCTCGATCACCCCGACGGCGACCCGATCGACAAACAGCAGATAGTCCACGCGGCCATGCGGCGGCTCCATCACGAACTCGCGCACCGCCACGCCACGGCCAGCGTTGAGGTTCGCCTGATTGGCGCTCTGAACGATCCAGCCCGCCTGCTCCAGCATGCGATCGATCTGGACGCGTGCGCGTGCCTCGGACGTGAGGTAAGAGAGGGCGGCGTCGCTCATGCGGAATATGGGGATGGGCCGATCATTGCCCCGCATTGTCCCCGACCGGCTGGCATCGTGCCCACGACGATCGCGTGGGTCGAATCCGGCGAGGGCAAACGGGTCTGTCAGACCTTGTGCTGCTCGGCCACTACCGAGCAGTCCTCGTCAGCCCGTCTCGTCAACAAGCCGCAGGCGTCGGGGGTCGGCGGGGAGGCCGTGCCAGATGTCGCGCGCGATCACTTCAGGCCAGTGCTCGATCGGGAGATTGGTCGGAAAGAGGGCGAGGGTCTCGCCGAGTCTGGTTGCCGCTGGTGCGATGAGGCCGGTGAGGCCGAGCTGGTGCGCCGCTGCCCCGACGGCTTGGCAGGCGGCGTAGTCGCCGACGTCAGAGAAGAGTTGTGCGTCGGTGAGGGCAAGCACTGTCTGAGCGGAGCTTGGGCGGAGGTCAAGGACGTTGGGGACATCGACCTCACAGGTCACGATGCGTCGCTCCAGGACACTCGCCGCGAGTGCCTGGGCATCGTCGAGCTCGTCGTCGACGAGGTGTCGGTAGGCCTCGATCACGACGCTGTCGGGTGGGCGTCCGAGATAGAGGACCTCGAAGGCGCGGCTGGCGCCCCAGCGTCCGCCTGCGGCGCTGGCCTTCAGTTCCTCCCAGCGCAGCGACGTGTGTCGCTCGAACGTTCCCCGCACCCCGATCGGGTCGAGGTCGGAGATCGCGGCAAGCAGGTCGCGGTGCTTCACATGGCCCCCGAGTGGAGGCGCTCGATAGCGTCGAGCACTTCGTCGTAGGAGCCCTCGGCGAGCATGTCAACCGGGCGACGGCCGGCGAGGCTGCGCTTGCGGCCGTGCAGCCAGATCTCGGCGCCCTCCTGTGTGTAGATGTCGCGCAGGAGTCGTGTCACGTAGTGCAGTTCGAGCAGGCGGTCGCGATTGCGTCCGCTGGGGGTGTTGGCGGCGGAGGTCCAGTTGCGCACCTGGCGCTCGGCGACTCCGACGACGCGTGCGATGTCTGTGGTGCTCAGCCCGCTGTCGCGGACCTCCTCGACGATGCGTGCGTAGAGCGCCTCTGTGCGGCCGGGCGACGGGAAGTCCTCGGCGGCTATATGACGGGCAGCGCTCCCATGAGCCACGTTTATTCTCCTTTATCGTACATTAGATACCATCCAAAATTTCTATGAGACTTCCGCTATAATAGCAGCTTCAGCTTCCGCCTCAAGGTTATCGCGCTATGCCCGAGTTGCTCATCAGACCATCCCATGGCGACCACAAGGTGCTCGCCGATCTGTTGACGCCCAGCCTCTTTGACACTGGGCGACCGATTGACCGTCTGGTCCTCAATGCTCATCACGCCGCCCGAGGCAACGCGCTGGCAGAGGCCGCCCAGCGGTCGGGGACCCCACTGATCGTCGATCCGCTGACCATGCTTTTGCAAGGGGAGGTGGATCCCCAAGATCCCTGGGTGCGATGTGTCCCGTTCGGGCGAGCCGAGGCGCTCCCGGGTGATCAACTCGTCAATCCGTTCGTGCTGGATGAGATCGTCGCCAAGGTCGTCGAGTTCCAGGTCGACCACGGCGCGACGGTCATTATCCCGCCATATTTCTACGCCGATCGTCCAGAGACGCCTGCGTTTGCTGCGAGCATCGCGGCGATCGGCCGCACAGCTCGTCGTATGCGTGCTGACGGAGTGGCGTTGCCCCTGATGCCTGTGCTGTGCGCGCAGTTGCAGAGCTTCGCGCGCCGTTCGGGTCGGCAGTCGGGGCTCGATCGCTTCGCGGCGGCGGCGGTGGATGTCGGGCCGCAGGCCATTGGACTGCACCTCTCGCCGCTCGGCGATGGAGCCGAGAGCTACTCCAAGCTGCTGGACCTGTTCGTCGCCGCTCGGCATCTGCGCAGTGCAGGTGCTCCTGTGATCGCGTGGCGACAGGGCGCCTACGGGCCGGCGCTCGTCGCCGCGGGCCTTGACGGCTACGAGTGCGGCATGGGGATCGGCGAGCAGGCCGACGTACGCGGATTCATGAATATGCGCAAGCCACGCGACCGCGACGGAACGCCGTTCGCTGCACATGGCATCTACATTCCGGCGCTGCGGCGCAGCGTGCCGCCGAAGATCGCCCGGATACTGCTCGATGATCGCCGACTCAAGGGCCGGCTGATCTGCGACTCTGTGCGCTGTTGCCCGCATGGAGCGGAGAGCATGCTTGCCTCCAAGGGACGCCTACATGCCGCCCGCGCCCGCGCCCGAGAGCTGGAGGAGCTCGTGGAGATCCCGAACACCGCCTGGCGCCTGAATCACATCGCCAAGCAGGCAGCGAGCGCTTACGTCACCGCTACCAAGGCGAACGAGATTCTCGCCACTGCGGGGCTGACGAACCGCGTCAAGACCGAGGGCTACGTGGCGCTCGAACAGGTCGCTGAGTTCTTGCGTACACGAGGCTCCGAGGGAATCCGCGACTCCGCCTAGCAGTCCATCCGGTGTCTGGTTGGGCAGAGGCCCGGGATGAGTGGGTGCGTTGATGTCCTGCCTCGCCGGGCGCGGAGGCGTCGGCTCTTGCCGCTGCGCCTACTGCCTCATCTCCTGCAAACTGTCGTATTACTTCTCGGCACGAGCAAATCCGGGGTTTTGGCTGTCCGTGCAGATTGTGTCGAGGTGCCAATTTGCAGGGGATTTTGGTTTTGGCTGCGGTGGGCTTGGGTCCGGTGACGCCGTGGAGTTTCGCACGGATTCAGGGCCGAAATCGGGGGTTTTGTCGATGCGAAAGGGGGTTTTGTCAACCATTGGTGGGGTTTCGCGCACCCCTTGGATTGGGGGCTTGCGCGCTCAGTCTGAGCTGTCCCAGACGCCGGCCGTGCGCGTAGCCACTCGTGGACGGAAGGGGGTAGCGGCCAGGCTCGGGCGTCAATAGGAGCACCCGTCCAAGGAGACCTGACGAGACCGATGACGCTCGACCATGAGGACATCGAAGCGATCGCAGAGCGCGCCGCGCATCGTATCGTGCAACTCCTGGAGCAGCCAAGCCCCGGGGCATACCAGCTCCTCGACCCGAAGGAGCTCGCGGCGGCGCTGAGTGTCTCGCTCGACTACGTATACGCGCACGCCGCGGACCTCGGCGCGATGCGTCTCGGCGATGGACCAAAGGCGCGGCTGCGCTTCGATCTCCAGACCGCGCGACGAGCGATGCGGGCGCGCAAGCAGTCCCCCGGGGCGCCGGTAAGGTGATCGCACCACGAAGAAGCCGGGGCGCCGCGGACACGCCCTCCGGCGCGAAACCGGGAGGTGCCCCCGATGCGTCCGAACCGTACGTCCCGACTCGATCGGCGGCTCTGATGGCCCGCCCCAACACCGGTGAGGTCACGCAATGGCCGTGGAAGAACGGCAAGACGATCACCTACGGCGCGCGTCTCTATGCCTACGGCCGTCGTCACCGGCTGGTCGTCGGCACCAACACGCAGGGCTGGAACGACGTCCGCGCCGAGATCGAGCTCGAGTCGATCCTGCAGCAGGTCGAGCGCGGCACCTGGGCGCCGCCGGAGAAGAGGACGTCGGTGGTGCGAACGGAGGCTGCGCGGCCCGACGGCCACCAGCCCTTCGGGCCGTTCGCGCGGAAGGTCGTCGACGCGAAGAAGAGCCACGGTCTCGACGACAGCACGATCGCCGACCTTGAGTGGAAGCTCGGCTATCTGATCGGGCACTTCGGGCGCATGGAGCTCCTCGAGATCGACGTCGCGAGCGTCAACGGGTTCCGCGACGAGCTCGCGCACCGATCGCGCGTGATCCGCGAAGCCGAGGCTCGCGGCAAGCCGCTGGTGGAGACCGTCGAGCGCAAGGCGGAGAAGCCGTACAAGCGTCGCAAGCGCCCGCTGTCGAACACGTCGATCAACGGGCTTCTGACGCTGCTCAGTCAGGTCATGCAGCGCGCAGTGGACTACGGCCACGTTCCACACAACCCGCTGAAGATCGGCGAGCGCAAGGACCGCTTCCTGCCGTCGGTCAAGCCCGACCGCACATTCCTGGAGGTCAACGAGTTGCTCTCGCTGCTGGACGAGGCCGGCGAGCTCGACGGCGGCGCCCGGCGCGACCGGCGGGTGGGGCGCCGCGCCGCGCTGGTCACCCTCGGGCTGTCCGGCTTCAGGATCTCCGAGCTGTGCGACATGCGCTGCTCACAGGTCGATCTTGCCCGTGCCCGGTTCAAGCTCCCCGACGCCAAGACTCCCAAGGGCGTCCGCGAGGTGGAGATGACGCTGTGGAATCGCGGCGAGCTCGTTCGCCACCGGGAGCAGCGCCTGCGCGACGGCTTCCCGATGGAGCCGGCCGACCACTTCTTCGGCACCGCGAACGGACGCCGGCGAGACCCCGATCGCCTCCGTGATCGCGTGCTCGCGCGCAGCGCTCGACTTGCGAACGAGCGGCGTGCCGAACTGGGTCTGGCACCCCTGCCGAAGATCACGCCGCATTCGCTGCGCCGCACCTGGGCGATGCTCGCCGCGCAGGCTGGCCGCGATCCGCACTGGATCGCCGATCAGATCGGCCACACCTCGGCGGCGTTCACGTTGCAGGTCTACCAGCAGACCCGCAACCGCCGCCTGACGGATCGCGAGCGCCAGGCGATCTGGGAGCTGATGCGCTTCGCCGATGAGCCAGCCGAGTGCCCGTTCACGCGCCAGGTCACCCGCACAGACGACCCGGAGTTTAGGCCAGTGAGTGGGCCAGCGGGCAAATTCAGCCCCTCAACCAAACTGGACGACTTCACCGGCGATGAGTAAAACCGCCCTGCTTCCAGGCTATTCCGTAATGGGCGCGGCGGGTTTCGAACCTGCGACCTCTCGCGTGTGAATCGGGCGTACACAGCGAAAAAAGAGTGAGATATCGCCGCTTTGGCCCCAAAAACGCTGTGTTTCAGGGCTATCGCGTGTCGCCGCGATTCCGCGCCATTAACCGCTATTCTGGGGGACGAATGAGATTGTCCCCCATATCAAAGAAAGGGCGGTTGCGGCTCTCGTGCGCCCTATCGTGCCGTTATGGAAGCTGGACTCGCAAGGACGCCCCGGCCCCTTCCGACCGAAACGGTCGGAAGGGCGGCCATTGCTTCGCTCCACGAGCATGACCTCGCTGCGCGCTCGCCTGAGGTCGCACGGCTCGCGGCGCAGCTTGCCGAGGAGATCGTCGCACGCGTCGGAGAGGAGCTGATGGCGCGCATGACTCAAGCAGTCGCGGCTGCGCAGGACGCGCCCAGTGCAGCGCTGACGTCGGGCGCTCTCCTCACGGTCGGCGAAGTTCTCGCGGCACGACCTGGGCTGTCGCGCCGTTGGCTCTACGACAACAAAGCCGACTGCGGCGCGATACAAAAGAATCGCTCCAAGAGCTCTCCCCTCTGGTTCCGATTGGCAGAGGTGGATGCGGAGCTTGAGAGGCGGCGAAAGAGGACGGTCAACGCGCCTTCCGTCTCGTCCGGCCGCCACACACCGCGCCCGAGAGTGGGTGTGAGGCTGACGCCTGGCAAGACGCTTACGCCCAACGGCGCACCTCGGACATTCCAGATTGTGCCGAGGAGGGCAAGGTAAGTGGCGGCTCCAAAGAAGTTTCGGTACCGCCGCCACGTCAAGAAGGACGGCAGCACGAGCTACTACGCTCGCTTCACGGACCAGCACGGCGTCCGCCGCGAGACACGTCTTGGCAGCACGCCAACCTGGAATGACGAACTCGCTGCGACCGCTATGGGGCACATCCAGGCGGACGTGGAGCGTGGGACTTGGGCCCCGACGACTGGCCGTCGGACGAACCCGCAGCGGGTCATCTTTGAAGACCTAGCCTACGACTGGTGGGATGCACGCATTGCTGGCCGCAAGGCTGACCGTACTCAGGAGGCGTATAGAGCGGAACTCGATGGACACCTTATGCCCTACTTCGGCCCGATGGCTGTGGCCGCTATTACGAAGCATGACGTTGATAGTTTCGTTCAGAGCCGGGTTAAGCGAGGTCTAGCGCCCGCGTACATTAATAGTCAGTTGAACCTTCTTGGTCAAATCCTTGAAGTGGGTATGGACTGGTATGAGGGCGTTCTTGCTACCAATCCTGCACGCGGGAAGCAGCGGCGTGTAGAAGACAAGAAGACCACGGAACCCGAACGCTGGCTTGACGCGGACCACGTGGATCTTATTCTCCTTGCCGCCCGCACATTGGACCGCGCTGCAGCGCGAGCCGATTACAGGCTGCTAGGCCGCGAGAGCTTGGTAGCTACCCTGTGCTTCGCGGGGCTTCGCAACACGGAGCTGTGCGAACTAACCTGGGCGGATATTGATGTTGATAAGCGCATCATTCGCGTAGGGGGCGGGAAGACACCGTCGGCGTCAAGGGACATTACGATCGTTGATGGCCTCGTCGGCTTGCTTCGTGCCCACCAAAACGAGACTCCCTATCCGCGACAGACCGACCCAGTCTGGCCAACTGCGACCGGTAAACACAGAGACAAGGACAATCTTAACCGTCGCATGGTTCAGCCAGTAGTCACAAAGGCGCGCGAGCTGGCGGACGAAACACAAGAAAGCGCACCAGCCGAAGGGGAAGCGCCCAAGGAAGTTGTGCTCCCGGCCCACATCACACCTCACACATTCCGGAGGACCTTCTGCGGATTCGCAACGGAGGAGGCCAAGGACCCCTATTACGTGCAAATGCAGATGGGGCATCGGAGCGCCCAATTCACGCAACGTGTCTATAACCGGGTAAGGAGTAGGTGGTCGGGTGTATCCGACCCACGCGTGCTTGCCTGGATGCAGCGCCCGTAGTCCCCGACACCGGCGATCGGCACGTTTCACTCAGGTAGGGAGGCATACCCTTTTCTAACAGGTACCTCTCTAACACCACTGCATACGAAAATTTGGCGGTTAGCTCCGTGCGCGCTCCTATGGTCTGACTAGGTGATTCACCTAAACCCCTAACCATAAGGAGAGAATCATGTCTGTATCTACTGATGTACCCACTGATATTAACGCTATACCCGCCGGTCTGACTGGCGGTGTTTCACTGACGTGGCTGCTTGCTGATGAGCCACGAACCATCACTACCAAGACCGGGGAGAAGCGGACGGTCTTGGAGCTGCGCGACCCACGACGGCTCGGTAACTCACTGGTCGTATGGCTTGACGGCGAGGCTGACGACCTACCACAAATCGCTCCAGGAGCTGCAGTCACGTTGCACGTCCAGAGTGTTCGTGGCGGACGCGCACGTGGCGAGCTGGTGGCGAGCGTTTCACGGGCGGTGGTGTCCGCCGCGCTGGCGCAAGCCGGGGAGCGGAGCAAATGAGTGCCGCTACCTGGACACCACCTCGCCCGGCTCCGCCGAGAGCCCGGCTCACCAACGACGGGATGGTGCTAGAGCTGCGTGACCCCACTACGGGGACACGTCGGCTCCGGCCCGTGCCCGTGCTGCAGGCCGAAGTAGAGGCATGGGCCAAGCCCAGCGGCACCGCTGCATTTCCGCTGCATCCGACGGGTGTTGTCGAGCTGTACCGGCGAGCCTGGTTGCGCCTCCACGCCACGGGGGCACTCGCGGGGCTAACCGACGCCGAGCGCGAGTGCCTCGAGCGCGAGAGCTGGCGCGTGGCTGGTGTCGTTTTCCAGGCGGGCACGGCTATGCGCTCTGCCCTTGACGAGGCTGCATCTAGCCGCTCGCTGTGGCCTTCCCGGTCGGCGCTTAGCGGCGCGCTAGACAAGATGCGTGTCGCCCAGCTGGCGGGCCTGGCGGCGTGGGCGGTGTTCAGCGCGGTGTGCGCGTGGAGCCAGGAGGTATGAGCGTGCCGCTCACCCTCGCAGGCCGCACGATGCTAGTCGCTCATCACGTTGATGGGCTGGAACTCTCGTGCGTCGTGGAGCGGATACCGCCCGCGCTGGCGGGAAGGCCAGACGAGCTTGAGTGCTCGCTTGACCTTGACCAGCGCAGGGCACGGGCCACGGTTCCGCCGTGGCCCGTGCCCTCCCGCCTCACGTGGGAGGGCGAGCCTGTCATCGCGCATCCTTCCGGCAAGCGTCCCGGCAGGCGCTACTGCCTACAGTCCGACGACTGGATGCTGTTCGTGTCCGGCGATCGAGCACCCGGCCCGCGTCTCGTCGTCCAGCTTCGCTCCGACTACCTGCTGCGCGTCGGCCCCGTGCGCGCGTCTGAGGCCGTCCGTGAGTGGGTTGCGGAACACCTGCTTTCGCTGCTTGACCTTGTGCCCGATACCGAGCCGCGATGGGGCATCGCCCGCCTAGACCTCGCCGCGGATATCACCGGCCTGTCCCTCTCGTCGTCGGACGTCGCTCGCTTCACGACCCGCGCCCGCGCTCGCCGGACCTTTCACACCGACCCCGAAGGCGCCGCGGAGTTCGTGAGCACCCACTACGTGGGCCGGGAGCTGAGCGGCTACACCTTCGGCAGGCGCGGCGGAGCCTGTCACGCGCGCGTCTATGACAAGAGCCGCGAGGCCGCAACCGACGCGCCAATCCGAGAAGTGTGGAACGCCGCTGGTTATGACCCCGCCAGGAGCGGCAAGCAGGTCTGGCGGGTTGAGTTTGAGGTCCGCTCCGAGCTGCTACGCATTCTCGCCGCCGGCGGGGACCACCTCCCTTCGGATCCAAGCGAGATACTCGCTCACCACCTAGACGAGCTGTGGGCGCACCTCACCAGCGAGTGGCTTGTCCTTCGCGCCCCGTGCGGTACACGCATAGAGCGCTCTCCCGTCGCCGCCTGGTGGCAAGCGCTCAGCCGGGCACGCGGGCTCGACGGCGAGCAGTTCGGCCCCGTTCGCCCTCTGGTGCGGCGCGCTCGTGAGCAGCACGACACCACCGTGCTGCTCAAGCAGGCTGTCGGACTATTAGCCTCGGCAGCGGCAGCTAATGGAGCCAGTGCCGAGCTGGAGGATGCATTAAAAGCCTTCGCTGTGTACGCCCGCGAGACGGTGGGAGAAATGGACTTCGCTCGGCGCGTTCGTCGTCGCCGACGTCGCTACCGGCTTACTGGCGCACAGGAGGGTAGCTTTTCGCAGGGCTCGCCCCAGACAAAGCTGCGCGTCGCCGGTTCGTGACCTCCGCACGATTGGCGATGGCGCGGTGCCCGCAGCTCTCAGATTAGGCCGATGGAGATTTCTTCCATGGACTTTTCCTTATTGCGCCACTCGAACGCTGTCTCGGTGGCGTGTCCGCGATATTTGGACTTCAGAATGCATGCCTCTGATTCTTCACCCGGTCCGGCTCCAGGACCCGCACCGAGCGTGCACTTTGCCTGGGGATAAGCCGCACTGACCTGGGTGGGCGAGGATGCGACGCTAATGCCCTTACTGGTCTTGTATTCACTGCGGGGCGTCCAGACGCCGGTCACATCATTATGCTTAAAGGTCACTATGATGCCGATTGGCAATTTGCCATATTGCCACTCGCCGTTACGCTTAGCGAGAGGCCGCCCAAGCGCATCCTTAACCTGGGCTTCAGTCTCACCGATCGTCACGCCGCCGATGCTCTGGCCAACCGCGATGGTCAGATTCTTGCTCGCGTTGGCGGTGGGCACCACTACGCCACCGACTCCCACGGCAACGAGAGCGCTACTAGCTGCCAGCACGGCTACCCGGCTCGGTCGCTTCACTTTGATGCTCCTTAGGGTCGGTGAGGGCGGTATGCGAACGCTGGGAGTCTAAGCGACTTCATGGGCACATGCTGATGCCCTTGGCGGTGAGCACATGGGCCACGGCTTCGTTGAGGCGTGAGCGGGGCAGCTTGCCTTTGGTCACGGCTGCGGAGATGCTGGCGATGACAGCGGTTGCGGTGGTGGTGGGATTCGTGGCGTTGAACAGCACCATGTCGTCGCCGGCTGCGATTGCTAGCGGGGCGGCCCGCTCTACGCTGTAGCCGGCGTCGGCGATCGCGTCGGCCGACAGCGAGTCTGTGAGCACGAGGCCGTGGAACCCGAGCTTGTTCCGAAGCAGTCCGGTGACCGCGGCGGACGACAGGCTGGCAGGCAGGCGACCTGTTAAGCCAGGCACGGAGATATGGCCGACCATCACCGCTGGAAGGTGCGCGGCGATCGCTGCCTTGAAGGGGAGCAGTGAAGCGCGTTCAAGATCAGACAGCGGCGGATCGGACGCTGGGCCATCATCGGTGTTGTAACTCGCCTGGCCTAGCCCTGGGAAGTGCTTCACAACCGGGGTCACACCACCAGCGAGCAGGCCGCGAGCGAAAGCTACGCCGTATGCGGCGGCGACAGCGGGGCTGACGCTGAATGACCGTGGCCCATCTGGGTACCTGGCGTTGGGACCAGGGCTGTCCGACAGATCGAGAACCGGCGCTAGGTCCATCGTCACACCCGCCGCGTGCATCCTCCGCCCAACCTTCTTAGCCAAAGCTCGCACCTGTCCAGGGGTCATGGTCTTCGCCATTTCGCGTGGCCAGGGAAGGTTGCCCACCAAGTTGGCCATGCGCTGAATTTCGCCTCCCTCCTCGTCGGTCATGACCAGCGGGGGTAGCCGGTCCTGCGCGTGGTGGCGCAGGCGTGCCAGCTCGGCTGGAAGTGCGGTAGGAGCGTAGGAGCCGAATAGAAGCAACCCGCCAACGCCTTGGGCGACCAAGTGTTCGGCGGCGAGCGGTTCACTCTCTTCGACTGGTGCCACGACCAACTGAGCCGCTCGACGACGGATGCTCCAGCGGCCCAGCGTTGACCTCGCCATACACGCGTGGGCACTCGCCGCAGCGGGCAACAAGAGCGCGAGAACAGTAGAGAGGAAGGCGACACGCCTCAAGACCCTAGTCCGTAAGTGGGGGAGCAAGTGGGGGAGGATTTAGATTGAGCCTCTGATATCCTACAAAAAACCAA
>CAVYDM010000002.1:0-37923 GCA_963767255.1 uncultured Solirubrobacterales bacterium
TTGCAAGCAGGAGGTCGCCGGTTCGATCCCGGCTGGCTCCATCGTTGAATTACCTGTCAGGAACGCCTGCTCATCATGAGCACGTCGCGTCAGTCTCGGCCGCAAGCCGCGTGCGCCGCACCTCGTATTCGTCCCAGGCGAGCGCGCCAGCGCTTGCGTTCAGGACTGCTGCATCGGGCGGGCGGCGGTAGGATGCCAGATCGGCGTCGATGAGCCACAGATAGCGTGCGCCTCGTAGAGCAGGGGTCAGATGGAAAAAACAAATTCGGTCCTTCACGTTGTGCCGCGCCCATCCAGCATGCGGAGCTGGGCTACCACGGTTTGCTGCTGCTGTCTACTGCAATTCTGGCGCTCGCCGGCTACGCTGTCGCCACCGGGAGCGCGTCCGCAAACGGGATCCCGACAGGATGTCCGCTCGCGCCCAGCTCATGGGTCGGCCCGGAAAGCGAATCAGCCGCACAGGCGGACGCCGCATCTCTGCTCGCCGAGCTCCCGCTGCCGCCGGGCTTGAGCAAATCCTCGACCGAACCCGCCGAAGATGGTTCCCTGCTGACGCACCCAGGGATCGGCCCGCCGGCGACCCCCAACGCGGTTGACGAGCACGCCTGGTGGCTCGTCCCCGTCGCCCCCGCGGAAGCGCTCGACTACATATGCGCGCACCTACCGGCTGGAACGGCACGCACCGAGTTCGGCCGGGGCCCCAGCGGACCGAACGTGCCCGAGAACGAAATCGAGGCGTTTGCGGTGCCCGGAAGTCCAGGCACGCTGGTCATCTGGGCCGTCCGGCTCCCCAACGGCTCCACGGCCCTGCGCGCGGACGCCCAGGTTGTGTGGATCACCCCCCGTCCGGCCTCCGAGACGATCCCCTCCGGCGCGCACCTCCTGCGGATCGCCGCGCACAGCAGGAACTCCAGACACCGCAGGAGCTCCAGATACTCCGAATCGGGGTTGCTGTCGTTGCTCGAGCGGCTGCCCTGGAAAGTCACCTCCGCGGGCCAGATCGAAGAGATCGTCGCGCTTCTGAACAAGCTCAGGGTAGACCAGCCGGGACTCAGGCATTGTCCGCTCTCCGTGGGCGACAGCAGCGTCGATCTTACCTTCTACGCGAGTCCGGGCACAGCGCCACTGGCGGTGGCGGACATCGAACCCGTAGGGTGCCCCGGTAGCGTGAGCCTGACGATCGGAGGTATATCCCAGCCACGACTCGAAGGAGGATGGTCCCTGGTCGAACAGATCGGCGAAGCGCTCGGTGTCAACGCGGCCGCAGGTCCACCGATCGGCGCCAAGCCCCGTATCTCCCGAGTGCGCATGTCACGCAAGCGATTCATGGCGGAACAGGACGGTGAAGAACAAGGCAATGTGGTCTCGCCCGTCGCGCCCGGCTCGGAATTCATCTTCGAGCTCTCCGCGCCCGCAGAGGTGCGCATCGCGATAAGCCGGCTGCCGCCCGGCACCTCATTCGCCGACACGTGCGTCGCAAACGCGCAGAGAGCGAGGCGTCAACGCACCGGGCGCTGCCAGCGCACCGCGGTGGTGGCCAGGCTTACCCGACTGACCGAGCCCGAAGGTGAAGACGGCATCGAATTCAGCGGCCGAGAGGACCATCGCGCGCTTAAGCCTGGTCACTACATCGCGGTGCTGAGGGCGCGCAACACCAGTGGACGCTCACGCGTGGCCAGCGTCCAGTTCGAAATCACACGCTGACGCGACGCGGTTCTCGAGGAGTAGGGTGGAACGATGGGAAGGCAGGCAGGCATCGTGCTTTACGTGCTCGCACTGGTAACCGTCGTGGTCGGCGTGGACGTCTTGTTCTTCAGGCATCGGTTCTGGGAGCGCCTGATGGTGAACGTCGGGATTGTCCTGGTGTTCGCGGCGTTCGGTTTGAGGTTCCTGAAGCGAGCATGAGCGGGACGCCTCCGATGAACGCAGCCAACCACAACACCGCCGCGAAACGTCTGCGCGAGTGGTGGGCATCTCCCCCGCGATCCGGCTTGCAACGCCTGATCATCCCATGGGAGTACCGCCAGCTCCGCGTCTTTGGGGTCATGCGTATTGCCGGTGGCATCGTCGCGGCCGGCATTGGCGCATTCATACTCACGTACAGCGCCTACGGATGGGCAGCCTTCTTCCTGGTTGTTGGGGCAGCGGATCTCGCGGTTGGCTACTGGGAGATCACTATCGCTCGCTCCTCACCTCCCCGAGCCTGAGCCCGCGCGCAGCGACGGGGGTAGCGATCCACCGATGGGGCCACTCAGCCGGAGAAGCACAAGCGCCGGTGGTTGGCCGTGCCCGTGAGCGCAGGCCCACGCCGGCTATCAGATCCTCTCGATTGAGCCAGCGCGTACCAGCGCACCGGTCGCCTCGCCGCACGCACCGGCACGGTTGGCCCCGCTTCTTGACGCGGGCGTCTCGTGCTAGCCGGGGCTAGTGGCCGCGACGATCCAGACAGACCCGCGGCCGCCTATGGAGCCGTCGGGCTTCTGCCAGGCGGCGTAATGTTCTCTCAGGGCCTCGGCGATCTCGCTCCGACGGCTCTCCCCGTAGTCGCCGTTCAGACGGATCAGCTCGGCGGCGGGTCCGATCGCGAGCAGGGAGTCGATCGCCTCGTCCATGTCTGCGCCCATGAAGTAGTCGAAGTCGCGCCGATGCAACTCGATCTCCTCGAACCCGGCGGCCTCGAGAATCCCGTGGGTGGTCTCGGGTTACCGAGCGAGAATGGCCCCGGCCCGCATGTGTCGGCCACGTACTCGTCCGGGCGCGAGAGGAACCGCTCAACGACCTGCTCGGTCTCCGCCCAGAGCGGGCTCTCGGCCTTGCGGCGCCAGCAGACCTTGGCAAGCCTGCCGCCCGGTTTGAGTGCGCCGCGGATCGCGCGCATAGCGGGAACCGGTGCGGCGAAGAACTGCGTCCCCATGCGCGAGAAGGCGTAATCGTAGATGGGATCCCACTCAGACGTCTGGGCATCGGCGGTCTCGAACGCAACGTTCTCAACTCCCACCTCGATGGCCTCGCGACGGGCGTCCTCTACGAACCGCGGCGAGGAATCGATGCCGAGCGCGAAGCCTCCCGGCCCGACAAGCTCCGCCAGCCGCTGAGTAGTCTCGCCAAAGCCGCACCCGAGACGAAGCCCGGCACGAACACGAGGGCGATCGGACCGTCACCGACGACCTGATAGGCGATGGCTCGGCACGAAGCCGTCAGTTGCGTTCACCGATGTCACTAAGACGGTCCGGCGTGCAATCGGCTCTTACGGTAAGTATCTACCGCATCCAGCGCGCGCCCCGATCGCTGACCAGCCGGCGTGTATGCTCGCCCGGTGAAGACTCGCGTCGTTGTCCTGGGAGCTGGCTTCGGCGGCCTCGAGCTGGCGAGCATGCTCTCCGAGGCGCTCGGCGACGACGTCGAAGTGACTTTGATCGACAAGAACGACTCGTTCGTCTTCGGGTTCTCGAAGCTCGACGTGATGTTCGGCAGGACCACGCTGGATGCCGTACGCCTCCCCTACTCTGAGATCTCCAAGCCCGGGGTGCGCTTCCTGCGTGAGACGATCACCGCGATCGACCCCGATGCACGGAGTGTGACCACCGACGGTGGCGCATACGAGGCCGATGTCCTCGTCGTGGCGTTGGGCGCCGACTACGACTTCGATGCCACGCCGGGACTCGCCGAGGGCGGTAACGAGTTCTACTCCGTGGCCGGCGCGCAGCGACTGGGCGAACTGCTGCCAGCGTTTACGCGGGGCCGAGCTGTGATCGGTGTCTGCGGGGCGCCCTACAAGTGCCCTCCGGCGCCGAGCGAGTGCGCGCTCTTGCTGCACGACTATCTGTCGATGCGCGGCATCCGCGGCGATTGCGAGATCTCCCTCGTCCTGCCGCTGCCGAGCCCCGTCCCTCCATCGCCGGACACCTCACACGCGCTGGTCACCGCCTTCGCCGAGCGCGACATCGAGTTCGTTGCAGGCCGGCGCCCGAGCTCGCTTGACCCGGCCCGTCGCGTCGCCGTGCTCGACGACGGCAGCGAGATGCCCTACGACCTCTTCCTCGGCGTCCCCAAGCATCGCGCCCCCGACGTGGTGATCGCGAGTGGCATGACCGAGGACGGGTATATACCCGTGAGCTCAAAGACGCTCCAGACGCGGTTTCCGGGCGTGTACGCGGTCGGAGACGTCACCACCGCCGGGGTGCCGAAGGCGGGGGTGTTCGCCGAGGGGGCGGCGCGCGTCGTCGCTTCGTCGCTGATCGCGAGCATCCGCGGCGGCGAGCCGCCCCCGCCCTACGACGGGATCGGCATCTGCTACATCGAGTTCGGCGCCGGGCGTGTCGGTCGCGTGGAGGTCAACTTCCTCTCCGGGCCGCACCCGACCGGCACCTTCGGCGAGCCCTCCGACGCGCTCGCCGCCGACAAGCAGCACTTCGGCTCCAGCCGCCGCGCCCGCTGGTTCGGCCACTGAGCGCTCGGGCCAGCGCACCGCAAGCGCCCAGTCGCCCGAGAAGCCCGAGCCCTCACCGGGCCACGCCTTCACACCGCGCCGCGCCGCGTTGCCACGCCCAGCACTCCTACTCCCGCCCCTGCTCCAACCCAAGCGCCACAGCCACCGCGGGGTCGGCGAGGCTGTCCACGAGCAGGTCGCTGCCCGGCAGCTCCGCGCCCGCGAAGTAAGGCACCCCGATCACGTACATCCCCGCCGCCGCCGCCGCGGCGACGCCCGTGGCGGAGTCCTCGAGCGCCGCGCACGCGCTTGGCTCGGCGCCCAGGCGCCGGCACGCCTCCAGGTAGATGTCCGGGGCGGGCTTGGGCTGCGCGACATCCTCGACGGACACGACCGTCTGAAACCGCCCGTCCAGCAGATCGGCGCCCGAGAGCGTGCGCTGCACGAACGCGCGTTGCGAGTTCGAGGCCACCGCGACCGGGATGCCCGCCCCGGCCAACCGCTCCAGCAGCTCAAGCGCACCCGGGCGCGGCGCGACGCCCGCGAGCGCCTCCTCCATCACGAGCTCGTGCAGCTCGCCCATCAACGGCTCGCCTTCGCCCGGCAACTCAAGCATCGCTTCGAGCTTCACCGCCGCAACCGTGTGGGCGGACCCGATCAATGAGCGCTTGTGCTCGCTCGTGAACACCCGACCACGGCGCGCGAACAGCGTCTCCTCCGCGCGCGTCCACGCATCCTCGGTGTCGAGCAGCAGCCCATCGTTGTCGAACACCACCCCCGCGCATGCATTCATCTCACACCATCCTATGATCGCGCGATGCCGATGGACGGATCGCTCATCCCGCGCTACGGCCGTGCGCGGCGCGATCCGTCGCTGGCGGTGCTCGAGGGACTGCACCCGCTCAAGCACGCCCTGCGCTTCGGCGCCACCGTCCTGGACGTCGTCTGCTCGGACCTCGACCGCTTGGAGCGGCTGGCTTCACAGCTCGCGCCCGACGTCTGCGCGCAGATCGTCTCTCGCGCGCAAGAGGTCCCCGCGGAGGTGTTCGTCCAGCTCGCGCCCCTGGCGCCGTCCACCGGCGTGATCTCAATCGCCGAGCGTCCTTCGGTGAACCCGGCCGCCGCGCTCGCCGACACGCGCACCGCGCCCGTGATCCTGCTGGAGGACCCGCGCGACCTCGGCAACATGGGCGCCTGCGTCCGCGTCGCCGCGGCCGCCGACGCCGGCGCCGTCCTCACCACCGGCGGGCACGACCCCTGGCATCCGGACGCCCTGCGCGGCGGCGCCGGCCTGCACTACGCGCTGCCCGTCGCCCGCCTGCCGGGCGGACTGCCCGAGGCGCTGGACCGGCCCCTGCTCGCGCTCGACCCAGACGGTGAGCGGCTCGATCCCGCGACCCTGCCCGCCCGCGCGATCCTCGCATTCGGCAGCGAGCGCCGCGGGCTCTCCCCCGAGCTGCTCGCACGCGCCGAGCACCGCGTGGCGATCCCGATGCGCCCCGGCGTATCCAGCCTCAACCTCGCGACCTCCGTCGCCGCCGTCCTGTTCGCGTGGCGCCTCTCCTCGCGCGCATAACGGCCCGGCGAGAGGCGAGGGATCGAATCGGGTGACGTGGTAGCTGGCGCGATTTGCGACTACGCGACGGCCGCCCGAGCTTCGACGCCGTCCAGCAGCTCCCAGTTGCCCGCGAGCGCGGCCTCCGCGCGCACGAGCATCCGATCCGCCACCGCCTCACCGTCGGCCCGCCCGGCGAGCAGCTCCTCGATCAGCTCGCCCGCCTGCCGCGCGTGCTCGACGTCGAGACGCTCGTGCAAGGTGAAGTACTCGACCGCAGGCCCCTCCGGAGCGTACCCGTAGTGCTCGGTCAGCCCCTCCAGCTTGGTCCTCGAGATCTGCGGCTGGCTCGCCTCGATCGCATACAGCACCGCCAGGTGCTCCAGCGCGTCCTCGCCCGCGGTCCACGCCTGCACGCACGCCCGCGTCTGCGCCTCCGGGCGCTCCCCCTCGACGTGAGTCGCGCCCGCCGCACGCGCGAACTCGTCCCACAGCGCCACATGCGCGACCTCCTCCTCGGCGTGGCGCTCCAAGGCCGCCCGGTGCTCCGGACCCACCGCCGCCGCGACCCGCATCGACGCCTGCGCCAGCGCGACGACCGCGTGGCGGTACTCGCCCGCATACACGCCCAGCTCCTCCTCACTCAGCTCACCGGCGCTCCAGCGCTCATAGAACGGATGCTCCAGCACGTTCCTCGCGCGTCGTGCCTCGTCGAGCCTGGCTATCACGTCCATAGTGGATCCTCTCTCGAGTTCGTCCTGATGCGGTTACGCGCGTTTTGCACTGCCCGCGCGAGGGTATCCCGCTGAGTACGTCGAATTATTACGGACATAGCGGACCACCCAGCCGCGTGGCTGGCCGCCTTGTCCGTAGCGTGTGCAACCGTTCACGCGAGCGAAATCGACTGCGGAGGGCTGGAGCGATGATCTCGTCCACATCCATCTTGATTGCAGCACTCTGCGTGGTCGGTCTGTGCGCCCTGTTCGCGATCGCCCTCTGCCGAGCAGCCTCGCGCGGGGACATCGAGCTGGACCCGCGCCGGACGATCGAGGCGCGCGACATCCGCGAGCTGTCGGCCCCCTCCCGCGCGAGCTACGCCGGGCTGGCTCGCGCCCGATCTCCGATCGCATACGAGCGCTCGACGACGGCCCCCTCGCCGAGCATCCCCGGCGGGCGCGCCCGCGCCAGCTCGCTGACCACACGCCCCGCGCGCGCGCGGTTGAACACGCCCGGCGGCGGCGCCCGGCCCTAGAAACAGCGCCTCGGTATCCGGGATCGCGGTATTCCGGCGGGATCTCGGCGCGCGCGCCACGTGGGGCTCGCGTAGGATCGTGTCCATGCCCGATGTGCTCCGCACCCCCGACGAGGCGTTCGCGAACCTGCCCGACTACCCATTCGCGCCGCACTACCGCGACGTCGAGGGGCTGCGCCTGGCCCACATCGACGAGGGCGAGGGCGCGCCCGTGCTGTTCATGCACGGCGAGCCGACCTGGTCGTTTCTATGGCGCCATCTCATCCCGCCGGTGCGCGACGCCGGCTACCGCTGTATCGCCCCCGACATGGCCGGGTTCGGCCGCTCGGACAAGCCGACCGACATCGCCTGGTACTCCTACGAGCGCCACGTCGCTCTGGCCGCGAGCATCCTCGAGGACCTCGACCTGCGCGCCGCCACGATCGTCGTGCACGATTGGGGCGGGCCGATCGGGTTGCGCCTGGCGGTCGAGCACCCCGAGCGGATCGAGCGGATCGTGATCCTCGACACGGGCCTGTTCACGGGCCATCAGCGCATGACCGACGCGTGGCTCGCGTTCCGCGACTTCGTCGCCCGCACCGAGGACCTGCCCGTCGGCCTGCTCGTCCGCGGCGGCTGCCACTCGGATCCCGGCGACGAGGTCATCGCCGCGTACGAGGCTCCCTACCCCGACGCACCGTCCAAGGCCGGCGCGCGCGCGTTTCCCCAGCTCATCCCCCACACCCCCGACGCGCCCGGCGCGGCCGCCGGACGGCGCGTGCTGGAGGCGCTGCGCAACGACCGCCGCCCGACGCTGATGCTGTGGGGCGACTCGGACCCCGTGCTGCCTCCATCCGTGGGCGAGCGATTCGCCGAGTCGATCGGCCGGCCGCCGCCGCGCGCGATCGAGGGCGCCGGTCACTTCCTGCAGGAGGACTGCGGCCCTCTGCTCGGCGCACTCATCGCCGAATGGCTCGCAGCTGAGTTCACGATTTAGCGCCGCGCCCGTTGCTCAGCAGGATCGGTCTTGCGAGCGCTGCGTACGACACACGCGCTGGGCCGCGGTAACCGTGACCTTGCCTCCAGCCCGAGCGGGCTCGGCCCCCCAACTCCCCGCGGGCGCTCAGGAACCCGTCTTCTCCTCGATCCGCGCGGGCTCGGATCCGGGCTCCAATCCCGGCTCGGACGCGGACGCCCGCAGCTCATACGCGGCGCGCGTGTTCGGATCGGCGTCGGCGAGCACCCGATCGGCCCGCATAGCCCGCGCCATCCCCTCCGCCAGCCGTCGCGGCAGCAGCGACCCGAGCACGATCGTGCGTTTGGAAGACTTCGGCACCCACACGTCCACCCTCCCGTGCTGGAGCGCATCGACGATCGCCTCGGCGACGTGCGACGGCTGCAGGCTCTTCAGCCCCCGCGCCTGCCCCAGCCCGCCGCCGAGCTCGGTGTTGACGACGAACGGCATCACGTAGCTGAGCCGCACATCGGTGACGCCCATCAGCCGCAGCTCGCCCCGCACCGCCTCGGTCAGCCCGACGACCGCGTGCTTGGTCGCCGAGTACGTGGCGCCGCCGGGCGCGCCGAACTTTCCCGCCTGCGAGGAGATGTTCACGATGTGCCCGTGCCCGCGCGGAACCATCCGCTCCAGGCCGAGCTTCATGCCGAGGATCACCCCGTGGATGTTGATGTCGACCATCCGCCGCGCCGTCAGGTCGTCCTCGTCCATGAACCTGCCGATCTGCATGATCCCGGCGTTGTTGATCAGCACGTCCACGGGCCCGAGCTGCGTTTCGGCATCGTCCAGGAACCGTGCGAAGGACTCGCGCTCGGTCACGTCCAGGCTCAGCGCCACGGCGGTCGGCCCCAGCTCCCGAGCGGTGGCGCGCGCCGCCTCGACGTCGAGGTCCCCGATCGCCACACGCACGCCGACGCGCGTCAGCGCCTGGGCGGTTGCGCGCCCGATCCCGCGCGCACCGCCTGTGATCGCGGCGGTCTGACCGGCCAGGATGCGCGGTTGCTTGGCCATCGACCCCAAAACCTAGCGCACCTTCGCCGTCCGCCGATATGCCGCGCCCTCCCACGATCCGTTGCAACAAGTGGCCCGATGACCGGCACCCCGAGGAGTAGGCTGGAGTCGATGTCCACGTTCGAATATGACGGTCAGCGGATCGCCTACACCGAGTACGGCGGCGGCCCGGCCGCGGTCGTGACCTCCTCGGGGGGGCGCGCGCGGACCGCCAAGAGCGCGCCTGCCGCCGGCCGGCCGCTGATCCTCGTGCACGGGCTGCTGCTCTCCCAGGAGATGCACCGCCCGCTGGCGCGGGCGCTGGCGGCGCGCGGCAACCATGTGATCACTGTCGATCTGCTCGGTCACGGCGAGTCCGGCCGCCCGCGCGACATGTGGCGCTACTCGATGGCCGCCTTCGCCGAGCAGCTGCTCGCGCTGATGGATCACCTCCAGATCGAGCAGGCGGCGATCATGGGCACGTCACTGGGCGCGAACACCGCCCTGGAGGTCGCCTCGCGTGCGCCCGAGCGATTGCGCGGGATGGTGATCGAGATGCCCGTCCTCGACAACGCGCTGCTCGCCTCGGCGCTGACGTTCACGCCGATCCTCGTCGCGCTCACGTTCGGCGAGCCGGTGATGAAGGTGCTCGCGCGCGGGGCGCGCGCGGTCCCGCGCCGGCTGCTGCCCCACTACGGCAACGTGCTGCTCGACACCATCCGCCAGGAACCGGGACCCGGAGGCGCGCTGTTGCAGGGGTTGTTCTTCGGGCGCATCGCGCCGCACCGCACCGAGCGGCGCACGTTCACCACGCCCGCGCTCGTGCTCGGGCACAGGCGCGACCCCGTGCATCCCTTCTCCGACGCGGGCATGCTCGCCTCCGAGCTGCCCAACGGGCGCCTCTTGGAGGCCGACTCGCTGGTCGAGCTGCGCCTGAGCCCGGAGCGGCTGACGGACGAGATCGCTTCGTTCCTGGACGAGATCTGGCGCCCGCGCCGTGCGACCCGGCGCTCCAAGAGCGCGAGCTGAGCCGCCGTACGCTACCCGGCGTCAGCACCTCGCGCTTCAGGGAAACAGTTCGAGTTCGTTCACGCTCACATGCCCCGGCGCGGACGGGGTGCCGATCGCCGACTTCGGCGCTCCGCTGATCCACAGCGTGATGTAGCGGAACGCTTTGCTCGAATCACGCAACTTCAGGTGGGTCTTGCGCTTCTTGGCGTCCAGCGACGGGCTCAGCGCGACCCAGGCGGGATCGGTGATCGAGCTGGGCAGCGTGGCCGCTTTCGAGCCGTACACCTGCACGGTCATCCCGGGAGTGGAGGTGATCAGCGTGAGCGAGCCGACTCGCTGCGATTCCTTCAGATCGATCACCAACCCCACGGCCATTTTCGGGGCGGTCGACGGTTCGACCTGCGCCGTCCAGCCCGTGCTCGTTTCGCCGTCGATCGCGAGGCTCGGATCGCCGACGTTGCTCGCGGGGAGGTTGTACGGGTTGTATGTGCTCGCGGCGTTCGTGTCGAGCAGGATCGGGGTGGGCTGTTCGGTCGTCGTGCCAGCGGCGGATTCCGTGCCAGATTTGGTCGTGCCCGTGCTCGATTCGCCGGAGCCCGTGTTCGTTTTGCCCGTGCCCGTCGTGGTCGTTCCGGTCGTCGTGCCCGACGATTTCGGCGTGGGCGCCGTCAGCGGGATTTTCGGCGGGGTCGTCTGGGCACCGCGCCCGGATGGCGTAGTCGGAAGCGGTTTGATCGTCGTCGGGGTGCCCAGCGCGCCGGGTGTCCTCGCCGCGCCGGGCGTCGTCGTGGCGCTCGGCGTCGTCGGCGTGGCGACGGGCGCCTGCGCGATCGTTATGACCTTCGGCACGACCGTGTGCGACCCGGGCTGGGTGAACGCGGCGTACGCAGCCGCGGCCGCGCCCAGCACGAGCGCCGCCGTAACCCCGAGCACGACCGTGGCCGAGCGCCAGCTCGGCCCTCCCCCTTCGAGGCTGCCCGGCGCGGCGGCGCCGCACTGAAGGCACCAGTCCTGGCCGTCGCCCAGCTCAGCGGCGCATTTCTCACACGTCCTGGGCATGTCGCTCATGGCTCAATTCTGACACCTGGGCGGCAGCGGCCCGCCAGGTGCGATCTCGCGGCCGGTCGGGCGCAGCTCGGGGTCGAGCTCGAGCTGCCAGTAGTAGCGGGTGAACGTCATCCCGGCGTCGAACTCGCCGACGTGTGGCTCGACGGTCTCGCCGGCCGCGAGTGCGACGATCAGCTCGGGGTATGTCCTGCCCGCCGGCGCGGCATATACGGGGGCGGGAAACGCGCCGCCGAAGCGCGTGTTCACGTCGGTGATGCCGATCCCGATGTCGGGGTCGCGAAACACCTGGATCGTTGCCGGCCCACATACTCTCAGCGTCTCCATCACGCGCCTGCCGAGCTCGATCAGCTCGGCGTCGCGGATTACCTCACCCTTGATCGACTCCCCCCCACGCGACTCGAGCATCGTGCGCGGGATCGCGTTCAGGCAGCGCCCGTCGATGTCGCCCAGACAGTCGATCGACAGCTCCGGACCACCCATCGCGCGCTGGATCATCACCGGCTCGCGTACGTAGTCCACGAAGAACCGCGCCTGCGCGGGATCGTGGGCAAGATGGATCGAGCGTGCGCCCGAGCCACGGCGGGGCTTGACCATCACCGGGTAGTCGAGGGCGTCCAGATCGGGCTCGCCGGGTTCGCCTCCGGCGCCGGCCGCACGGCCCGCCGCGGCCCCGCCAAGCGTGCTGGCCTCGCCACGCGCTGCGCCAGGCGGCAGGACCGTCGGCGGGGAGGGCAGGCCCAGGCGGGTGAGCAGCAGGTGAGCCTCGTACTTGTCGTATGTCGCGCGGGCGACCTCCGGTGAGGGCACGAGCGCCGGCAGTCGCCCGGCCGCACGCGCCAGGGCGAGCGTCTCGATGTCGAGATCTGTCAGCGGCAGCACGGCGCCTACCGAGTGCTCAGCGCAGATGCGCTCCAGCGCGGACACGTACTCGGGGTCTTCGATCAGCGGCACAGCCGCGCGCACGTGCGCGGCGTACTGCGCCGGCGCCAGCGGATTCGGGTCGGCGGCGATCGTCTTTGTGAGCTGGGCGAAGCAGGCGACGATGTCATAGCGCTTGCCCGCGCCCGTCAGCAGGATCGCGGGAGGGCTGGAGTTTGCGGACGGGGTCCGGGTCCGTGTCGGGGACGAGTCGGCGGGCGGGCTCACAGCTCGCCCTCCCAGCCACCGGCGGCGCCCTTGTACAGGCCGGAGCCACCGAGCACCATCGCGACGGTGCGCCCCAGGATCTTCAGGTCCAGGGCGAGCGAGCGGTGCTCGACGTAGTACAGGTCAAGCTCGATCCGCTCAGACCACGGCAGCGTGGCGCGGCCGTTGACCTGCGCCCAGCCGGTGATGCCCGGCTTGATCCGAAGGCGACCGCGCTGGCGCTCTGTGTACTGCTCGACCTGCACCGGCAGCGTCGGTCGCGGGCCGATCAGCGACATCTCCCCGCGCAGCACGTTCAGCAGGTTCGGCAGCTCATCCAGCGAGGTCCGCCGCAGCAACCCACCCACACGGGTGATGCGCGAATCGTTCTCGTTCACGGCCAACCCCGCGCCGAAGTGTTCCGCCCCATCCACCATCGTGCGCAGCTTGAGCACGTCGAACGGGCGTCCGTGCAGACCGGCGCGGCGCTGGCGGTAGATGACCGGCCCGCGGCTCTCCAGGCGCACCGCCAGCATCGCCACGGCGAGCACCGGTGAGCTGATGAGCAGCGCACATGAGGAGACCACGATGTCAACGGCGCGGCGGATCACCGGCGGGATGATCGCAGCGAGAGCTCCACTCAGCGAGTCCCCTCGGCGGTCTCCCAGGCCGCGTCGGTCCCGTGCGCCAGCCAGTCCCACAGACCGACGGCCAAAGAGGCGGTGGTGAGGAAGTAGTAGCGGGCGATCAGCAGCGGGCGAAGCGGGACGAGACCGCCGATGCCGGCGGCGGCGCCGAGGAGTACCTGCAGTGTGAGGGTGATCGTGTACGCCTGACCGGCTCCCATCGCCACGATCACGATGTTTGCGACGAACGCGAGCACGTGCAGGAACGGCGTCGCGTAGCGCAGCAGCCGGTGGGAGACGATCATCGCGGCATACCCCGGCGGGTACCCGCGCGGTGAGAGCATCCCGCCGCGCAGGAGGATCGGCCAGGTGTGGCTCATCATGCGCCGCTTGCGCGCGAGCTCGCCCTCGATCGACGGCACCATCTTCTCGCTCGCCCGTGCATCGGGGACGTAGACGGCGCGCAGGCCGCGCTTGACCATGTTGAACGGCAGCGACAGGTCGTGGCCCATGATCGGGTCCACGACGATGTACGCGTCGCGTCGCGTCGCGTAGATAGCTCCGTTCCCAGCGGTGATCGAGGACAGCCGTGACTCATGTGCGCGCATCGCCAGCTCGTAACGCCAGTACACGCCCTCCTGGTTGGTGGCGTGCTCGCCATCGGCCGCCTGCACGAAGCGGACCTGCCCGCAGGCATACCCGACGTGTGGGTCGGCGAACGACCCCACAAGCGCGCGCGCGGCGCCGGGCTCCCACAACGCGTTCGCATCGGAGAACGCGACGATCTCTCCTTGCGCCCGGGCGACGGCGGCGTCCTGGGCGCGGATCTTGCCGCCGCGCGGGAGCTCCAGCACGAGGTCGGCTCCGGCTCCGCGCGCACGGACGGCCGTCTCGTCCGTGCAGCCGTCGCAGGTGACGATCACCTCCAGCAGCTCGCGCGGGTAGTCGAGCGCGAGCGCGTTTGCGATACGCGCGCCGATCACGGACTGCTCGTTGTGGGCGGCGACGATCAGCGACAGCGACGGCAGCGGCTCGGGCTGCCCGGCGGGTGCCGGAGCCGGGGCCGCTGCGAACAGGCGCGCGAGGACGGCCAGCGTGGCGGCGTAGCCGACCTGGGTCCACACGATCAGACCCGCGCACACCCAGAACACGATCTCGAGCGCGATCATCGCCGAGGATCCTCGCGCAGGAGCGTCTCGTACAGATCGAGCGTGCGCCGGGCGATCTCATCCCATGAGTACGGGCCGTCCGCGGCCGCGCGGGCTCGCTCGGCCATCGTCGACAGGGCAGCTGGGTCGGACAGCAGCTCCAACAGCGCCGTGCGCAGCGCGGGGGCCTCGCCCGCGGGAAACGTGCGGGCGGCGCCGGTTGCCGCCAGCTCGGGAAACCCGCCCACGTCGCTCAGCAGCAGCGGAACGCCCGCGCCCAGGGCGGTGAACGCGACGCCGGACTGGTCGGCCTCGCGGTAGGGCAGCACGACCAGATTCGCCCGGCGCATCAGCGCATCGATCTCCTCCTCGCCGACGAACCGCGTCAGAAACCGAACGTTCGCCGGAGCCGCCTCACGGAGGGCGGAGATGTCGAACTTGGGCAGCCCTACCACCCACAGCTCCGCGCCATCGATGCCACACCATGCTTCGAGCAACACGTCGAGACCCTTGTACGGACGGATCAGGCCGAGGAGCAGCACGACCGAGCGGTCGGTCTGCCACGGAAGCGACCGAGGCGGTCCCGATACGACGGACGCAACTGGGGCGAGCACGCCGTGCGGAATCACATGCACGCGCCCAGGGTCGATGCCGAGCTCGCCGGTGAGCCGCTCGCGGCCGTGCTCTGAGTGGACGACGATCGCGTCGAACCGCTCATACAACCGTCGCTGCGCCGCGAGCTGTCCGGGACGGGGCTCGCGGGGCATGATGTCGTGCGCGGTGATCACCAGCGGACGCCGCCGCCCGGAGGCGGTTCGGCGGGCCGGCAGCAGATAACCGTCGAGGTGTTGAACGGGCAGCCACTGAACATGCACGACGTCGGCCTCGCGGGCCAGCCGCCGGTAGCGGAGCATGTCGGGGACGTGCTCGACAAGCTTTGACACCGCGCGCATACGGGAACCGGGCGATCCGAGCGCGGCGCGGTAGAACAGCTCGCGCCGCACGTACCCATCCGCCGGTGGAACCGATCCGTAGGCAAACCGGCTCGTAACGAGCGTAACCTCGGCGCCGGCGTACCCCAGGGCGCGGCACAGCGCATGGTCGTACGGAGGCGTGTAAGCCGAGGGGTCGATCACGTGGACGCGCACGCACGGGACAATAGGCGGGTGCCTGGCGCGATCGAGATCTCCTACTGCGTGGTGAACACCTCCCAGCGCGAGCTGCTGCTGCGCGGACTGGACGCGCTCGCGCGCGAGCGCGCTTCGGGCGGGCTGCCGTTTGCGACGGAGGTGCTCGTGCTCGACAACGGCTCGCGCGACGGCTCGGCCCAGGCGGCGCGCGCGCATCCCGCGGTGAACGAGGTGATCGCGCTCGACCAGAGACGGGGCAAGGCACTGAACGACTCGACCCTGATGCAGCGCGCGCGCGGACGGTACGCGCTGCTGCTGAACGAGGACTCCGAGCTTTTGCCCGGCGCGACGCTCGCGCTGTGGCAAGCGCTGCAGGCGCACCCGGACGCGGCCTGCGCGGGCGCGCGGCTGCTGCGCCCCGACGGTTACCGATCGAAGATCGGCCAGCAGGCGTGCGCGTGGCGGTTTCCGACGGTCCTCACGGCGCTCGCCGGCGCGCTGCTGCTGCACCGCTGCTACACCGTCCAGAGCCACGGCGAGCACACGCGCGAGGTCGACTGGTGCCAGTCCTCCGCGCTGCTCGTGCGGCTGGCGGCGGCTGCGCAGGTGGGGTACATGGACCCGGACTTCTTCGTCTACTCCGACGAGGTCAACTTCGCCCGCCGGCTGCGAGACGCGGGCTGGCGCAGCCTGTACGTGCCGGGCGCGAGCGCGATCCATCACGAGCAGCTGTCCACGAGCGCCGCGGGAGAGCGGCGGATCGTCGAATTGGCGCGCAACCGCGACCTGTACATGCGCAAGCACCATTCGCCCGCGGCCGCGCGCGCGGTGCGCTGGCTGACCGCGTGGTCCTACGCACTGCGGGCGCTCGCTGCGACGGTGCTGCCGGGACATTCGCCGCGGCGGTACTGGCGCCATGTCACCGCGACGCTCAGACCGGATCGCGGCGAAGGGTTACGCGAGGCGGCGGATGCCTACAACCGCGCGGGCGCCTGATCGAGCTCTCCCAGCAGCGCCTGCACGACGCGCGCGTCGAGCTGGACGCCGGCCACGCTACACAGCTCGGCCCGTGCCTGAGCGGGCGTACGGGCGGGACGGTAGGGCCGGTGGGTGACGATCGCGTCGTAGGTGTCGCAGGCGGCGATGATGCGCGCGGCCAGCGGGATGTCCTCGCCGGCGATGCCGTCGGGGTAGCCGTTCCCGTCCCAGCGCTCGTGGCTGGCGCGCACCGCGGGTGCGAGATGGGCGAAGGCCTCGATGCGCGCGACCAGATCGCCGCCGACGACCGTGTGACGGCGCATCACGACCCACTCGGTCTCGGTCAGCGGTCCCGGCTTGAGCAGGATCTCGCTCGGAACCGCGACCTTGCCGATGTCGTGCAGCAGCGCCGCGTAGCGTACGTCGCGCGCGTCCGTGACCGGCAGGCCCATGCGCAGCGCGACGCGCTCGGACAGCCCGGCGACGTCCTCCTCGTGAGAGGCCGTGTAGTCGTCCTTCGCCTCGACCGTGCTCATGAGCACGGTCAGGGTCGTCGTGAACGTGCGCTCCTGCTCGGCGAGGAGCCCCGCGCGGTGGATGGCCGAGCCGAGGCTCGCGGCGATCGTCTCGACGAGCACCGCGTCGGCCTCGCGGAACGCTCCGGGCTCGGCCGCCTCGATGTTCAGGACACCCCAGACGGACCCGTCCACGACGATCGGCACGCTCAGCTCCGAGCGCGGGTCTGTGTGCGGATCGCGCACGATGTAGTCGACGTCCGCGCGCGTGTCCGCCACCAGCGCGGTCGCACCCGTGCGCGCAACGCGCCCGTTGATGCCGTGACGGACGGACTGCTCGACGAGCAGAAACTCGGCCATCACCTCGGCCAGCGCGCCGCGACCGGCGACGAGGCGCAGCACGCCGTCGGCATCCAATCGCTGGATGGCCGCCAGATAGAACGCAAACGTGTCGTGCAACTCCTCGACGACGAGCCCGACCATATCCTCGATCGAGCGCGTCGCCGACAGGCGCCCCGTCAAGCGCGCCGCGAGCGTGAGCTGCGCGCGCAGGTAGGCGAGCTCGCCGGCCGCGGCCATGCTCTGCGCGCGCGCGTCCGCGCGATGACGTTGCAACGCCTCCGCACGACGGCGGCGCTCATGGACGCCCGCGGGGCGCTGCGAGATGATTGACAGCTCGGGCATCCATCCCGCTGATCGGCCAAGCCGCGCCTGGCCTTTAGGGACGGGCAGGCTCCTTCAACAACTCGATGGCGTCGGGTCTGTCGAATGGCCTCGGCGCGCTTGGGAGTCTCAAAGCGCTGTTAGAGGTCTTTCAGGGGGTCCTCGGCGTATGCCTCAGCGTCGCCGTGCCCCGCCCTGAACGCGGCGACGCGCCGGCGCCCGTCGGCGACGAGAGCACTGGCTTGGGCGCGCTCGTGGGGCGCGAAGAAGCGCGTGAGCAGAAGCAGCGCCGGGACGAGCGCGAGCCAGGCGATGCGCAGCGCCAGGCCCGCGAGACCGCTCGTCGGCAGCAGCAGATCTCCGGAGACGGCGACCGCCGCGAGGATCGTCGTCAGCTGGGCGAGGCGTCGCCACTGGAAGTCGACCGCGAACACCCCGCGGGTGAGCAGGTGCATGATCGCGACCATCACCGCGTAGGCGCCGCACAGCGCGATCCCGGCGCCGGCGAGGCCGAGACCGAGGCCGAGACCGCCGTTGGGGATGAGCACGAACAGCAGCGCGATGTTCACCGCCAGGCCGGCGGCCGCGCCGGGCAGGTTGCGCTGGGTGACCCGCGCGCGCCCGGTGATCACGATCATCACCTGATACAGCCCGTACAGGGTCCAGCCGAGCGCCAGCCACGGCAGGGCGCGGTAGGCGCCGTAGTACTCCGGCGCGGCGAGCAGCCGCACCAGCCAGCGGCCAACCAGCGCCACGGCCACGACCACCACGCCTGTGGCGAGCACGAAGTAAGTGGTGACGAGCGAGTACAGCCGCGACGCGTCGGCGTCGCTGTCGATCGAGTACGCCAGCGGCGGCCACGCATACTGAAAGCCGCGCACGAGGATGAACACGACCCCCGCCAGTTGCACCGCGATCGCGTACTCGCCCGCCGCGCCCGCGCTGACACCGCGGAGCAGGTAGAACCGATCCGCGACCTGCAACGCGTACACGCTCGCGTCCGCCGGCACGGTCGGCAGTCCGAACCCGAGCATCGCGCGCAGGTCGGCGATACGGACGCGCAGCGAGAACCGCGCGCGCAGCGAGAACCACAGCCCGAGCACGACGATCGCGGAGGCGCCGAAGTTGCCCAGCAGCAGCCCGCGCGCGCCCTGATCGGCGAACACGACCAGGGCGACCGTGAACGCGACGGTCATAGCCACGTTCGCTCCGGACGCATACATGTACATGCGGGCGCGCTCGTCCACACGCAGCTGCGCGTAGGCCATCTCGATGTTCGTAAACGCCCACAGGCCGAGGATCGCGCAGTCCATCAGCAGCGGGTCGCTGTAGCCGAGCACGAGTCGCGACAGCTCTCCCGCGAACACCACAGCGAGCAGCGATGCGATCGTCGTCGTCCACGCCACGGTCGCGGTGGCGGTGCGCGCGATCCGTGTGCGCCGGGCCTGGTCGTCGTCGGTGAAGTAGAACCGCACGAACGCTTCGCCCACGCCGAGGCGCAGGACGATGCTGAACAGAATCACCGCCGTCAGCAGCGAGTTGTACGTGCCGTATCCGGCCGTGGAGACGTGGCGGGTGTACAGCGGCAGCGTGAACACCGCGATGCCCTTGGCGAGTATTTCCGCGGCCTGGTACGCCGCGCCCGTCGTGACGAGCCGTCTCAGGTAGGCGAGCACGCCTGCAACCTATTCCCCAGGACGGCCGCCCGGCCAAGCGAGGCACGAACGCAGGGAGCGTAGCGTGCTAAGCACGTAAGCGACCGAGGACACCGCGTCGCGCCGGCCAGCGGTCGTCCTGGCGTGCGAGCGCAACTCCGATTCCGAGCAGGGTCCACGTGATCGGGTCCTCCAGGAAGTCGGCGTACGTCCAGGTGTGCAGCACGAGCGCGGCGAAGCACGCGGCCAGGGCGATTCGCGGAGGCGATCGGCCGGCGCCTGCGAACAGGACGGCGAACGCGCAGATCAGCAGCGCGACATACACGGCCAGGCCGACGATCCCCTGCTCGGCGGCGACCGTGATCGGGATCGTGTGCGAGGCCGAAGTGGCGTTCGCGGCGCTCGCGTGGCCGTGGCGCTTGTACTCGGTTTCGAACGAGCCCGACCCGTACCCGTAGATCGGCCGATCGGCGAACAGTTCCAGACCGCCGGATATCAGCTTCGTGCGCCCGCTCGTGGCGTTGCTGGTCGAGCCGCCCGAGCCGTTCAGGCCGAAGTGCAGGCTGGGCGGCGCGGCGAGCACGAACACTACGGCGATCGCGATCAGCGCGCCCGCCACATACACGGTCGCGAGCGCGTCCCAGCGGTAGGCGGCGAGCACCGCCATGCCCAGCAGCAGTACCGCGATGCTCGACTGCGAGAAGCTCGTGATCAGTCCTGCCAGCAGCCACGCGAGCACGCCCGCGGCGATCAGCACCTCGCGCCGGCGGCGGCTCCACAGCACGATCGTGGTGACGGCGATCATCACGATCGCGAGGAACCGGCCGTAGATGTTGGGGTCGAAGAACAATGAATTGACCCTGAAGTAATTGCCGTACTGGTCGGCCGCGACAACCTTCGGATTCAGGAACAGCGTCTTGCGGTAGTACTCGACGAACCCGATCCCGGCGAAGACGACCGCCAGCGCGACCGCCACGCGCAGGCACTTCAGCAACAGCTCACGCGTCCAGTGGACGTCGCGCAGCAACATGAACAACAGCCCGAACGGGATGTAGAAGAACGCGACGTTCTCCGCCGCCTTCGTGTGATCGGTGGAGTAACTCGCCTGCACCGCATACAGCACCACGGCGCCGAGCAGCAGCCATTCCAGTGCGATCGGCGAGCGACGCGGCTCCTCGGAGCCTTCACGGTGAAGCCAGCGCGGCAGGAGATGAGCAAGCGTTCCGGCGGCAATCACCAAGTAGAGCGGTATCAGCAGGTTCACCGTTCGGCCACCCGTGGAGATCGGCAATCTGAATGGAATTGCGAATACCGCCAGCAGCGGAAATGCGTCCGGGCGGCGGCGCATCAACGATGTGAGCGCACCGATTATCGCCAGCACCGCAACGACCGCCAACGCATAGATCATGGCCGCACCAGCGTGAACCCGGTCGGTGAGAGCACGGATCGTTTCTGTGTACGCAGGAAGACACGCACGCGGTATTCACCGGCTGGCGCGGGAGAGCCGGTGTTGACGGGCGTCACGATCGTCGTCCCCTCCGGGCCGGCGGCGACGGTATAGCTGCGCGCCGTGCCCGCGCGGCCGTTCCAGCGCAGCGAGAACTGTTTGTAACGGACCACCGATCGATCGCGCACGAGCGTGGCGACCGTCTGTTCCGCGGAGTTGAGGATCGTGACCGTCACCCGTTCGGCATTGGCCAGCTTGAACGAGATCCGCTCTTCTTTGACGTGCCCCGACGGAGTGGGCGAGAAGGACGGGGTCATCTCGAAGTTCTGCACCGCCGTGGGCGTGTGCTTGAGGCGCTGCGTGATGATGAATGCGGCGAAGCAGGCGATCAGCAGCAGCGCGAACACGATCTGTGCGAGCCTGTCCGTCCTCGCCCCGTCGGCAGCTTGGCCGTCCGCCGCGGGCGTCGGTGAGATAGCGCTCAATCGCCCCCGCCGATCGGCGGCACCGCCGGCGAAGCCGGTGGTGGGCCAGCGAACCGCTCGACCGTGTCCGAACGCAGTCCGAGGCGCAGCGTCTCCAGCGAGAGCACGTCGTCCGGGGCGATGTTGCCGAGATTGCACTCGGTGCCGAACTTGTGCAGCAGCCATACCTGTTGCTCGCGCCGCGGCGCCTCGAAGATCAGGCGCTCGACGTCGATCGCATGCGCGATCTCGTCGATCAACCCCGTCCGCACCTCGCCGTCAGCACGGTATATGCCGGCCGTGCCCGACTCGCGCGCCTCGGCGATCACCTTCCACGCGCCCGCCTGCAGGTCGCGTTCGATCTGCTCGACCCATACATACGGGGCCATGATGAAGTCCGCGTCCTTGCTGCCGACCTCCGACAGGACGGTGAACTCGGATGCGACGAGCGTCCTGATCAGATCCGTCTTGACCTCCGGCTCCAGCGCGATCGTGCCGTCGGAGACCTCCACGTGGCGCAAACCCAGCTCTTCCAGCCACGCGATCAGCCCCTCCACGCGGCCCTGCCGGATCGCCAGCTCGGTGAGCGTGCCACCCAGCACGACGGGAATCCCGTGCGCGGCGTAGCGCTCCAGCTTGGGCTCGAGGTTCTCGCTCACAAGCGCGGTGCCCCAGCCGAGCTTGACGATGTCCACACACTCGCCCGCGACTTCGAGCATGCCGTCCACCTCGGCGACCGACAGTCCGCGGTCGATCACGTGTGTGATGCCGTGCTCGCGCGGCTTGGCCGAGCGCGCGGGGATGTCGAGGAAGCTCGCTATCGGACTGCTCCGGGCACGCTCACCGGGCGCGGCGCGCAACAGTCGCGAGGCAGCACACAGGGACCATCGCCTCGGGGCCAGTCACGGAAGCAATTCTTTTCCGGACGACGATCATTGACCCGCTTCTTCGGCGGACCCACCGGACGATGAGGATTCGCCCGTGCCAGAGGAGGAGGAGGAGGAGGAGGAGGATTCGCCGGTGGAGCCCGCCTTGTCCAGACCGGCGATCACAGCCACGGTCGAGCTGCCGACGAGCGGGGACACGGACCCTTCCATCGGCTGCACCTGCGAGATGCCGAGCGCCCGCGCGACCTGTGTGGCTTCGGCGCGGTGGCCGGAGGTGTACTCCACGACCGATGTCTGATGACTGCCCGGCGGGGTGCCGTCCAGCGCGGTCGCCTGCGAGTAGCCGCTCTGCTGCAGGCTCGCCGCCAACCGGTGCGCGAGCCCTTCTGCGCTCGTGCCGTTGAGCACCGAGACCTGCGTTTCCGCGGGGCTCACCGCGGGTGTCGAGGATTCGCTCGAGTGCGTGCTCGCGGAGGGGCTCGTGTGCGAATGGTGCGAGCCCGCCGGTTTGGTGGAGGCAGAGGTGCTTGCGGCGCCCTTGCCGGAGGAGCTCCCGAGCGAGCTGACGACCAGCACGACCGCGACGACTCCGAGGATCACGGCCCCCACGATCATCGCGGTAGCACGGGCGGGTGACCTTCGGCGGGATGGGCCGGCCGTGTATATCGTGCGCGTCGAACTCGGCTCCGGGCCGTCTGCGTCCCGCGCCTTGGAGGACGTCTTGGCGGCTAATCCGCGCGCCGCGGGCGATCCTGCCCCGGAGGTGTCACCCGCTGCCGTCCTGACAGCCGCGCTCGCAGCGGGCGTCATGGCGGCCGCGACAGCCGCAGCGCGGCGCTGGGGAGCCACCGGCGCTGGAGGCGACGGCGGGCGGCGTGCCGAGGGGACGGGGGGAGTTTTTGGCGACGCCGCGGGTATCGCCGGCCCGGGTGTGGACGCAGCCGGGCTCGCGCCCGCCACCGGAGCGCCGCCCGATGACGACCCGCCCCCAGCGGTGGCAGACGGCGATGAGGGAGGCGGCGGCACGGGAGCACGGGGGATGGCCATAGCGGCCCCCGCGGCGGTGGCCGGCGCGGGAGCGCCGGGCGTGGGAGCTGTTCCGCGTGCGGGATCCGTTCCTGCGGCGGTGGCCGGCGCGGGTGCGGGGGTGGAGGCCGCGGAGGATGCGGGCACGACGAGAGGGGCGCCCGCGGGGCTGGGCGGCGGAATGCCTCCCGGCGCACCCGCCGGAGGGGACGCTCCGGCGGTGGGGACAGGGCCGGCGGCGGGCGAGGAGCTCACGGCAGCTGCGGCGGCCGTCGTCTGGGCCGCGGCCGCACCGGCGCTCAGCGGAGCGGCGCTCGGGGTCGAGCCGGGGGCTCCCTGCGGCGTCGCGGCGGACGTGGAGATCGCGCCGCCCGGCTGGGGGGGGTTCGTGCCCGGCTGTGCGACGGCGGCGCCCGTGACAGCTGTGGCGCCTGCTGCTGCGGCGGCTATCTGAGCAGGGGACGGCGTGATGGGCTGAGCTGTCCCGGGCTGGACTGCTGGCTGCCCGGAGGTGGCCACAGGGCGCACGTTCAGCGGGGTCGTACGGGGAACCTGACGCACGCCGGACGGCGAAGCCGTGCCGGGGACGGGACGTTGCGAGCGCACCGCCGCCTCCGCGACGACGCGCTGCTCCTGCTCCGTGGCACGCTCTGGAGCCCGTCCCGCCCACTCACGCAGACGCTTGAGCTCGCGCGCCTGCGCGAACATCAGCAGCGAAAGGGCCGCGATCCCCACGAGCGCGGCGAGCGCGGCGATCGCCCCGATTTTCTCGAACGAGTTCGACAGCGACAGAGCCAGTGGCAAGGCGGCGGTCATGAATCCTGGGAGTGTACGAGCGGCTGAGGCGTCCCGCGCCGGGCGTGAGAGCGCGCCTCGCCGCCGGCGGTGGCAGCCGACAGCGCGGACACCTTCGCGGCCAGGCCGGCGGCATCGCCCTCGAGCACGAGCAGACCGATCTCGGCGAACATCGACTCGACCGCCTCGGCGCCCAGTGGGAGGCGCTCGGCGAGCATGATCTTCTCCGCGGGTGTCGGAATGGAGCGCTCGTAGTCGTTGAACAACTCCTCGCTCAGCTTCTCGCCGGCGCGGCGCCCGACGATCTCGATGTCGATGTCGTGCGCCGGGTCAAGACCCGACAGCTCGATCATCGCGCGCGCCAGCTCGACGATGCGCACCGGCTCGCCCATGTCGAGCACGAACACCTCGGCGCCACCTGTGTCCCCGCAGACCAGCGAGCCCGAGCGGATAATCAGCTGAACCGCCTCGGGGATCGTCATGAAGTAGCGGGTCATCCGCTCGTCGGTGACCGTCACCGGCCCGCCACGCGCGATCTGGCGCTCGAAGATCGGCACCACGCTGCCGGAGGAGCCGAGCACGTTGCCGAAGCGCACGACTTTGTATCGAGTCCCAGGATGGCGCGCGGCGGCGGCGTCCAGCGCGAACTCGGCGAGCGCCTTGGACGCGCCCATGACCGTGGCCGGGGCGACAGCCTTGTCGGTGGAGACGAGCACGAACCGGCGCGCATCGAGCTGGCCCGCGACCTGCGCCACCACGCGTGTGGCGATCGCGTTGTTGCGCACCGCCTCGACCGGGTTGGCCTCCATCAAGCCGACGTGCTTGTAGGCGGCCGCGTGAAACACGACCGTCGGGCGGTGCTCGGAGAAGACCTCGCGGATGCGCTCCTCTTCCTTGCAGTCGGCCAGCACGGCCACGAGCACCGACGGCTGGATGTGGCGCTCGTCGAGCAGCTCGCGCTGGATCTGGAACAGGTTGTCCTCAGCGTGGTCGAGCAGCACGATCTTGCGCGGCCCGACTCGCGCGATCTGGCGACACAGCTCCGCGCCGATCGAGCCCCCAGCACCCGTCACGAGCACGATCTCCTCGGCCAGGTATGCGCCCACCCGATCGAGCTCCATGTGCACCGGCTCGCGGCCGAGCACGTCCTCCACGCGCACCTCGCGCATCTGGCGAGCGATCGTTGTGAGTGGACCCTGATCTCGAAGCAGCTCGAACACGGTCGGCAGCGTGCGTACGGAGATCCCGCGCGCACGACACTCGCGCACCACGCGCGCACGCGTGGTGCCGGGCGCAGAGGGAATCGCGATCAGGACTTCGCCGGGCTCGGACTCGTCGAGGATGCGCGGCAGATCGGCCTGCGTGTTCCCACGCACGCGCACTCCGTCGATGCGCAGGCCTCGCTTGCTTGGATCGTCGTCGAGAAAGCCGACCGGCGAGAGTCCGAGCCCGCGGTTGCGGGCGATCTCGCGCAACACCAGGCGCCCACCGTCGCCCGCGCCGACGATCAGCACGCGGCGCTCGCCCTCGCGAACACCGCGCAGCGCCGCCAACGGACGGCGCTCGTAGACCATTCGCGCGAGCACCCGCACGCCGATCAAGAACAGCAGGCAGAGCAGGCCGAACAGCACGATCACGCCGTTGGGCAGCCCGACCGTCGCCGTGGCGACCGCCTTGATCCCGTGGGCGGTGGGGCGCACGGTATAGCGCCGCACCGGGCGCAGCGCCTCGATACCCACGACCGTGAGCAGCACGATCACGACGATCGCCCGTGCGACCGCCTCGTAATCGCGCTGGCTCGAATATCGCCAGCGCCGCTGGTACACGCGCGAGAACACGAGCACGAGCAGGCTGCCGCCGAGAACCCACCAGATCGTACGCTCGCGCAGCTCCGCGTAATAGCCGGTCGGACCGCTGTCGAAGCGCAGCTGAAACGCGAGGTAGTAAGCGAACGCGACCAGCGCCCCGTCCACGGCGAGCTGGGGGATGGAGCGGCGGTGCAGCGGCAGGACGGCCGATCTGAGCCTTCGGCGCATTGCTGGGATTGTACGGACGGACGACGATGGGGGCGGTGTTTGGGCGCCGGCATCTCGCGCTGGCGAGCATGTACGCCGATCCCGCTTCTGCGCCTATGACTCGGTCAGCGGCGACAGGAGCAGGTCCACGAGCACGCCGGGGTCGCGGCGCGTGCGGACGGGCACGGCCGCGGGGTCGCGCTTGGCGAAGCTCAGCTCGGCGGAGTCTGTGAGCTTGCGCAGCCGGCCTTCGGCGATCAGGCGCTCATCCACCGCGCCGAGGCGGCCCTCGAACGTCGTGTAGACGGGGGTTCCCAGCGCGACCGCCTCGCGGTTCATGGTGCCACCGGCGGAAATCACCAGGTCGGCGTGGGCGATCAGGGATTGGGCGTCGATCGCATGGGGCGGGACGACGAAGCCCGGGACCGAGCCCAGCTCGGCCCGCTGCTCGGCGGTGCGGGGCAGCAGGACGATCTGCACGCCTTCCTGCTCGGCGGCGGCGCGGGCGCGGGCGAGCACCTCGGCGAACAGGTCGTTGGCGAAGCGGTGATACAGCGAGACCTCCGGCGGCGTGCGAATCACGACGAGCGGGCGTGCCGGATCGAGCGCCAGCTCGGCGAGGACCGCCGGGTCGGGTGCGAAGTCTGCGAGGTAGTACTCCTCCTTCAGACCCGGATAGGCGCGGATCTTGCCGGCGGCGCCGTAGGGCTGCAGGCGCTCGGGTCCGATCGCGTCGGGAACGACGACCGCGCGCGCGAGACGACAGTTGACGTGATGCTGCACGGACGCCCACTCGTAGTCGAACATCGTCGATGACGGGATCCGCAGCATCGCGGCCGCAAGCGACACGTCATTGGAGCCGTGCCCGAGGGCGATGTCGAAGCGCTGGGGGGGGTGGGTTCCCGATCCTCGAGTGTTCGCGAGCGCCCAGCGAACGAGCGCTGTCGAGCGCGACGCCAGTCCGCCGGCCTTGGCCATCGGCCGCTCGCCGCGGTGGCGGCCGATCGGGGTGTGGGCGATGTCGAAGCGCTCGCACAGCTCGATCGTCTGTGCGAAGTCACGGGCGGTAACGCGCACGTCGTGGCCGTCTGCGCGCAGACGCTCGATCACGGGACGCATGACGAGCACGTGCGGGCTGTTGGTGAGGTCGATCCAGACGCGCATTCCCATCGAGACGGTAACGCCCCGGGGTCACCGGCTCCGGGCTCGTCGCTATCGTTGGCCGGCCGATGCTCATCCTCGCCTCGATCTCGGAAACGCTCGTCAACGAAACCTCGCACTTCGTGCGCGACGGCGGGCTGGTGGGAATCTTCGCGCTGATGGCGATCTCCAGCGCCTGCATTCCGATCCCGTCAGAGGTCGTGATGCTGTTCGCCGGGTTCGCGGTAGCCGACCCCAGTCAGAGTGGTGCCACACAGCATCACATGACGATGGTAGGAGTGATCCTGGCGGGCCTGCTCGGGACGATGGTCGGTTCGTGGGTCGCCTACGCGGTCGGGCGCGGCGGGCGCCTGGAGCTGCTCGAACGCCACGGTTCGAAACTGCACATGGGTCCAAGTCAAATTGAGCGAGCCGACCGCTGGTTCCAGCGCTACGGCGAGCCGACGGTGCTGTTCGGGCGGCTGATCCCGCTGGTCAGGGCGTTCGTCTCGCTGCCGGCGGGCGTGGCGAAGATGGCGTTCGGGCGGTTCACGGCGCTGTCGCTGATCGGCTCGATCCCGTGGGTGGTCGCGCTCGCGTTCGCCGGGCATGCCCTTGGCGGCGACTGGGCGAGCGTGCGCAAGTGGTTCGAGTACATCGACTACGCGATCGTCGTGCTCGTTGTGCTCGGGATCCTCTACGCGATCGTGCGCCGGCGGCGGCGGGGTCCGGCGGACGAGGGCACGGATGCGCCGCCCGTACCCGACGCGGGCTGATCGGGACATGCCGTCTCGGCGGTGCTCGCCGCGCCGGCGGTGCTCGCCGCGCCGCGTCACCAACCGCCGTCGCGAGTCGGCGCCTGCAGCGCCCTCGCTCCGGGAAGCGACGGCTCTGGGCGTGCTGCAGGGCCCGACCGAGCTGCTGCCTGTCTCATCCTCTGGGCACACCACCCTGATCCCGTGGCTCGCCGGCTGGTCCTATGCAGAGCTCGACCCCGAGCTGCGCAAGTCCTTCGAGGTCGCCCTGCACGCGGGTGCGGGCGCGGCGCTGGCGATCGACATGCGCACGGAGCTGCTCGAGGCGGCACGGACGCTCGACCGGCGGCGACTCGCCGTGATCGCACCGTCGCTGGCGCTGCCCGCGATCGCGGGGTGCGTGCTGGAGCGGCCGATCGAGCGGCGTCTCGGCGGGCCGCGCTCGATCGCCGCCGGATTGATCGCAGGGGCGGTGGCGATGGCGCTCGCGGAGCTGCGCACCGAGCGGCACGAAAGGGGGTCACCGAAGGGAGGCGCCGCGCGGGGGACTCGCCGGCAAGAGGATGCCGGCCCGTGCGACGGGCTCGCGCTCGGCATTGCGCAAGCCACGGCACTGATCCCGGGGGTCTCGCGCAATGGCGCGACACTCACAGCCGCGTACGCGCGAGGGTTCACCCGCGCGGACGCCCAGGTGCTGTCCTGGCACGCGGCGCTGCCCGTCATTCTGGGAGCAAGCATGTTGAAGGGGTGGCGCATGTGGCGGCGTGGCGTTCCAGACGGCGCCTGGCCTGCGCTCGCCGCGGGAGCAGGGAGCGCTTTCGTCTCGACAACCACCAGCGCCAAGTTGCTGCGCCGTTCGTCGGCGGGTGGGCGAAGATTGATGCCATATGCCATCTACCGCTGCACGATCGCGGTCGTGACGCTCAAACGCCTGCGCAGGGCGCAGAATAGGAGCAGATGAGGGTCCACACCCCGACCACTCCGACCCACCATCTGTCGTGACCCAGACCCCGATCGGAACCCTGCTCGGCGGGCGCTATCGTCTCGACGCGGAGATCGGGCGCGGAGGGATGTCCACCGTCTACCGCGCGTTCGACACCGTGCTCGAACGGCCGGTGGCGATCAAGCTGATGCACCGCGAGATCGCCACGGACTCCGACCAGCTCGAGCGCTTCCGGCGCGAGGCGCGCGCGGTCGCCCAGCTCAATCACCCCCACATCGTGACGGTGATCGACGCCGGCGAGGAGCCCTCGTCGCACGGAGAGGCGACTCGAGGTCACGACTCGGAGGTTGGCACGCCGTACATCGTGCTGGAGTACGTGGACGGCGAGACGCTCAAGCAGCTCATCCGCCGCGAGGGACCGCTGCAGATCACCGAGGCGCTCGCCTACACGATCGAGATTGCGCGTGCGCTCGGCGCCGCGCACGAGCACCTGATCGTGCATCGCGACGTCAAGCCGCAGAACGTGCTGATCTCAAACGAAGGCTCGGCCAAGATCACGGACTTCGGGATCGCGCGCACGCTCACCGAGGAGGGGCTGACGATGGACGGACGCGTGCTTGGCACGACCGACTACGTCTCGCCCGAGCAGGCCCTCGGCCAGCCGGTCACGGGGCAGTCGGACCTCTACTCGCTGGGGGTCGTGCTGTACGAGATGCTGACGGGCGCCGTCCCGTTCAGCGGCCAGACGCCGGTCGCGGTGGCGATGCGCCACGTTCGCGAGCAGGTGCCCGACGTGCAGGGGCGCCGGCCCGAAGTCTCCGCCACGACCGCGGTCGTGGTCGAACGCGCGACGGCCGCCGATCTCTCCCAGCGATACCCAAACGCCGCGAGCATGGTGGCCGACCTCGAGGAGGCGCTCGCGATCGAGGCCACCCGCTCCGGACAGGCGACCGGCGAGGTCACGAGCGTGCTGCGCACGCTGCCCCGGCACTCGCGCAGGCGTCTGCCCTGGCGCATGCGCCACCCCTGGCGCTGGGCCGGTTCGCTGGCGCTGCTCAGTGCGATCGTCACGATCGTGCTGGTGCTGGCCGCAGGGCACACCCACGGCGGTGTGCCGCCCGACGTGCCGGCCAGTCCAGGCCTGCAGCAGGTCCGGCTCAGTCAGACCGCCGCGCACGACTACAACCCGTTCGGCACCGAACCCGAACACCCCACGCAGGTCTCGAACATCGTCGATGGCGACCCGACTACGACCTGGAGCACCGAGCACTACATCGAAGGGACGCTCGGCAGCAAGTCGGGCCTCGGCGTCTACCTCGACGCCAGTCCGGGCGTGCGGGCGCGGGCGCTTGCGATCCAGTCCCCGACACCCGGGTTCATGGTCTCGATCTATGCGTGCAACGCGTTCCGCGAAGGTCTGCCCTACGGCAACCCGACCCCTTTGACCCAGCGCGGCTGGACGCAGATCGCGCCCGTCCAGACGATCGGCGCGAGCACGACTATCACGCTGAGCGATCCGGGTGACGTCCGGTATCGCTACTACCTGATTTGGATCACCAAGCTGCCGCCGTCCAGCGAAGTGGCTGAAATCTCCGAGGCGGGGCTGTTTACGTGAGCTGTTTACGTGAGGACAGCGCAGATCGCTGCCCTCACTAGTCGTCTCTCCAAAATAGGTAGCATATATTGGCGTCTTACCTCCAAAGTAAGGGGCGTACTTTGGAGGCAGAATGCTATTGTTACACGTATATGGCGCTCAGCGACGAACAGATCTTTGCTCAGAATCCCTGGTGGAGCGGGCAGGGATGGTCCGCGAACGACCGGCAGCTCGGGCTGCTCGCCGGCCAGCCGATGCGCCTACCGGCAGAGCTCGTCGGCACGATCGACCTGACTCGGGCGGCCATTCACACGTTGCGCGGTCCGCGACAGGTCGGCAAGAGCACCGACCTGAAGCTGGTGGTGGAGCGAGCCCTGGCCGAGGGACACGAGCCGCGCTCGATCGTGTACCTGACGCTCGATCTCATCGAGGGAGAGCGCCACGCCGAGCTGGCGGAGACGGTCAGCCGCGCAAAGGTTCTCGCGAGGCACCCGGGGGCGGGCATCGTGCTGCTCGACGAGGTGACCGGGGTACCCCGCTGGCAGACAGCGGTGAAGGCCCTCTGGGACGACGGGACGATCGCCGACGACGTTGTGGTGTGCACCGGTTCCTCGGCTATCGACCTGCAGAGGGGAGCGGCCGAGAGACTCCCGGGACGCCGTGGCGCGGGCCGCGACTATCTCGCGCTCCCGCAGACATTTGCCGCGTTCGCGCGAGCCGTCAACGGTGACATCCCCGTCTCACCAAAGTTGACCGCCGCCGATCTTTGCAGCGGCGATGGCGAGGCGCTGCTGCGCGACATGCGTGTGTACGCTCCGACGCTCAGAGATGCGCTCTTGCTGTATCTAAAGTTCGGCGGACTGCCGGCTGCGGTCGCCGAGGCCACCACGGGAGCCGCCGATCCCTCCGAGGAGGTCAAGCGAGTGCTGTATGACTCGCTCGTCAAGGAGGTCCAGCGCAGGGGCGGGAGCATTCCCGCGGCCCACGCGCTGCTGGAGCGGGTGCTCCGTTCGCTCGGCTCGCGGACCGACTGGAGCAGGATGGCGCGCGAGATGGACGTGCCGCTCGGAAACGGACGCGGCGCCCCGAGCCATCACACGCTGCGCGACTACATCGAGCTGCTGGCGGGCGGCTACTTCCTGTTCATCCTCTACTTCTGGCGTTCGGGATCTCAGACGAACAGCCTGTCCAACGAGAAGAAGGTGTTCTTCGCCGATCCGCTCCTGCACACGATCGCGCTCGATCACGCGCCCGGGCTCACCGCCGACGTTCCCGCGCTCGTCGAGAACGCGGTGGGTCTGGCGCTCTACCGAGGCTACGAGCCACCGGAACGGCTGATCGAATCGTTCATCTCGCCCGATCGACTGCACGCCTGGCGCACGGCCAGAGCCGGGGAGGTCGACTTCGTGGCAGGCCCACGCCGCGAGCTCGACGTCGTCGAGGTCAAGTACCAGCGCCAGATCGACCTGCGCAGCGCAGTCGGCGTCGCGAAGGCTCACCCCGGACGTCCCGCGGTGATCGCAACTCAAGACGACCTGCTGCTCACGGACACCTACACCCTCATCCCGGCCCACACGCTGCTGTGGGCACTCGGCTGAAGCGAGCCCGGTCCAGACATACCGACGCGCACGCTGCTGGTGGAGACACGAAGGACCGATGGCGCATCAGAGATGAGCGCGAGCTCAGTCGTATTTCGAGCGCCAGCGCCTATCTCGCTCCGGTTACGGTCTCGTGTCCTGGCGTGATGTTCGAGGCCACCCTCGCGCTAACGCGGCGGTACCTGGTTATCGACCTGCGTTCCGTGGTACAGGTGGTCCTGGTCTCTGCATGCGGCCGGGAAGAAGAACTGGACGCTGTCGCTGCGCACACCGTTGTAGCTCCCAAATAGGGTCGCGCGTCCGACGGTTCCGACTTTACATTTCGGATCGTTGCTTGCCCGCACACGGGTGATGATCTTCATGATGTTCCCGGGATAGCCCCACATCACCGCGTAGTGCGAGTGGTAAACGAGGTGATGCTCGACCGTCATCGTGATCGCACCCCTACGATCTTCCTGACAGATAATCCCGGAGACGGTGTTTGCTTCAAGGTTGATTTCACCGTGGCCGCGGGCGTAGCTGTCCGTTTCGCCTGGGTAACCCGTGTGGAAGCCCCATGGCGGAATCCCGTAGACGATCGGGATCTGGCCGCAACCGGGCGAATATGCGGCGGCCTGAGCGGACATGCCGGTGAGCGCGAGCGACGGCGTCAGCACCAAAACCGCGAGTCCAAGACGCCGCGTGGTGTGACTCGCCCGCATGCCGAGCCGATTGTAGCCTCCGCAGCCAGGATCGGGACCGGTCGGAGATTCAGGTCGATCCGGGCGAGGATGAGAGCGACAGCATCCACCCGGTGAGGTGGCGCGTCCGGCGCCGAACGCATCTGCCTACCCCGCAACCATTGTCGCGGCGATCGTTCGGAGCCCCAGCTCGTAGCCAACCTGGACCGCTCGCTACAGCTGCCGGTGCTTGCCCTAGTGGCCGGGCTGCCCGCCGGGCTTACGCAACGACTTCTTGACGCGCTCGCAGGCCAGAGCACTACGCTGCTGACGAGCCATCGGCAGTCCCCCGCATCACTGTTTGCTCGACCTTCGTCACGCTCAATCACGCCGTTGGCCAGACCCGCTCGCCAGTCTCGGGGTGGTTATAGCTCATGGTGGGGAACTGAGGCAGAGGATCCAATTCGGCCATCTCCGCCATACGTGCAAGCGCTCGCTCGTTGAATCCGACGCTTTGTCCGCCTTCAGTGCTTGCGCCGAGCAACCGTCGGTCGAACCCAGACCTGTCGATGGTTCACCGTGGATGACGTAGCTCTCGGGCAAGCACGGCGCGGCCCGCTCGCTATCACGCGCCTTTTAACTCCTCTTCAGCAGCCCATTCGCCGAGCTCTTCGAGTTCAATGCCCCCGTAGGCTCCGTGTACCGCCGTTGAGCTGCCGAGCAAGAACTCGGTTGGTGCGCACACGAGGTCTTTTTCGTTGCACAGCGTTACAGTTCTGCGGTCGAGGGCAGGTGGTATTTCGTCCGCTTCTCCGTAGATCTTTGTATAGAGCCCTTCCGCCGAAGCAGCAGCACTGCCAGCATGGATCACGGGTTCGTTTTCATACTTTGCGGGGTCGGCAATCAGAACGACAGCGGCGATAACGTTAGGGGAGATGGTGGGAGATCCGGTAAGTTCTGTAAGCGCCGCGTGGATCGCAAACGCACCAGACGAATACCCCACGAGCACAACCTTCGCCTTTGGGCAGCGAGCCTCTTCGTTGGCAAGTGCTTCTTCTACACCATACACCCCTTCCCACAGGTTGTCGTAGTATTTACCGTCCGACATTGTCCAGAGATTGCCGAACGGAAGCGCTGGGTAGTGAACCGTGACGGGTTCTATTTCCTGTGGTTTGACTTTGTGATCGGTCGCGTAAGTTTCGGACTCTATTTTGAACGCGTAGTAGACCTCTTCGACCTTTTCGCCCATGTCTTCGGCGGGATTACTTGAGTACACGGGAGGGCTGCCCTGCGGTTCCTCTCCTGAACCTCGGGCTCCGACAAAGAGTACGTCGCCGCATGCTGGTGGTTGCGTAGGGACGATAATCTGGGGATTGGGCTTGGAGGGTGCGACCTCGCCGATCCACGGTCCCGGTTGCACACCCGAGCCCTGAATGAGCGTTCCGGTGCCGATAGGAGCTGGGCCGGACGGACTGCCCCAGTTAACATTGCTTGCATCGACGTACCCATCCGACGATACGCCCACGGTCGAATTCAATATCGCTCCATGCACAGTCACTTGGCCACCATCCGCTACCGAGAGAGCAGTAGACGCGTAATCAAGTGTGGTGCCCTGAAGGGTGGCGAAGCCCGCCGGCTGGATTTTGATTCCGCCCCAGTCGCCCGCTGCGGGGTGGGCCTCGCTAGTCACTCCATCGGCTCGGTGCGCCTCGCGAGACTTGGAGGCCATGACCGTATCCCCACTTGCGCTTTCGTCGTCGATCGACGTGAACGTTACCGGCGAACCCGACGACCCATTCGCGACCAACGATCCCTGGACTTCAACGTAGGTGCATTCCTCGCCCTTGATAGTCGTACCCGCACCCAACGTCAGTGTCACTTTCGCCGGAATGGTCAATGAGTCGCAACCTCCGGTAAGCACTGGGAGCAGGGTCCCCGACCACGGCAACGCAGAACTCACCGCAACTGTGTCGTTGTCCAGCGCCACGCCATTCAGACCATTGCCGCTGCCCGAGTTGCCGTTCAACGCTCCCATGTTGATCGAAGCGCCATCGATATCGATGGCTTCACGCGCAGTGTTCGTAACCGTGTTCCCCGCAACCGTTGGAGTGCCAACGGGAGCGTTGACCGCAATCCCGGCGCTGCTGGCATGATTGACGGCGCTGTTAACAATTGAAGTGGTGGCTTCACTAGACGTCACGCCAGTCGTCGCGTAGAGGATATTCGTATGTTCAAGGCTGATCGTTGGGTTCGCGTTTCCACCCCCAGCCGAACTCGTCTCTATCCCACCCCAATCACCAGCGGCTGGGACCGTGGCGTTGCCATCATCGTTCGTATCGCCACCAACGCTGTCATCCCGCCACGACGTCAACGTCACCGGGTTTGACGCGGTACCCGTCGCGACCAGCGACCCTTGCACATCGAGATACGTGCATTCCTCGCCCTTGACGATCGTACCCGCACCCAGCATAAGCGTCACTTTCGCCGGGATGGTCAACGAGTCGCAACCCCCGGTGAGCACCGGCAGCAGGCTCCCCGACCACGGCAACGCAGAGCTCACAGCCACCGTATCTTCGTCCAGGGCGACCCCGTTCAACCCGTCGGCACTACCGGAATTACCGTTCAGTGCTCCCATGTTTATTGAAGCATCCGACACCGCAATAGCTTCGTCCTCAGCATTCGTCACCGTGTTCCCCGTGACAGTCGGCACACCTTCCGGCGAGGACACATAGATCCCATACCCACGCGCATGACTGATCACGCTGTTCGTGATCGACGTCGTTGCCTGCGACGCGTGCACCGCCGTGCTCGCGTAGCTCACATCGACATGTTCCAGACTGAGAGTAGGATTAGCGTTCCCGCCCCCAGCCGGATTTGTCTCGATACCACCCCAATCCCCGGCAGCAGGCACTGTCGCGTCGCCGTCATCGTTCGTATCACCACCAACGCTGTCATCCCGCCACGACGTCAACGTCACCGGGCTCGACGCTGTGCCCGTCGCGGCTAGCGACCCACGAACCTCGATATACGTGCAGTTGTCGCCCTTGACGATCGTGCCAGCACCCAACGTTAGCGTCACTTTCGGCGCGACCGTCAGCGAGTCACAACCCCCTGTGAGCACCGGCAGCAGACTCCCCGACCACGGCAACGCAGAGCTCACAGCCACCGCATCTTCATCCAACGCCACACCGTTCAAACCATCGCTGCTGCCCGAGTTCCCGTTCAACGCTCCCATATCAATCGACGCGCTCGTCACGGAGATCGCGGAAGAGCCCGCGTTTGTGACCGTATTGCCCTTGACCGTCGGAACACCTTCCGGCGAAGACACGTCGATGCCTTCTCCAGTCACGTGACTAACCACGCTGTTCGTGATCGATGTCGTCGCTTCGTACGCGCTGATTGCCGTGCTCGCGTAACTGACATCGGCATGTTCCAGACTGAGAGTCGGGTTCGGGTTCCCGCCGCCAGGCGTCGAAGTATAGACTCCGCCCCAATCACCAGCGGCTGGGACCGTGGCGTTGCCATCATCGTTCGTATCGCCACCAACGCTGTCATCCCGCCACGACGTCAACACCACCGGGCTTGACGCCGTCCCCGAGGCAACCAGCGAGCCTCGCACATCGATGTACGTGCAGCTCTCGCCCTTGATGATCGTGCCCGCGCCCAGCGTAAGCGTTACTTTCGCCAGGACGGTCAACGAGTCGCAACCCCCGGTGAGCACCGGCAGCAGGCTCCCCGACCACGGCAACGCAGAGCTCACAGCCACCGTATCTTCATCCAGGGCGACCCCGTTCAACCCGTCGGCGCTGCCCGAGTTCCCGTTCAACGTTCCCATATTGATCGAAGCGCTATACACCGCGATCGCATCTTGTGCGGCACTTGCGACCGTATTGCCCTTCACTGTCGGAACACCTTCCGGCGAACTCACTTCGATGCCGTCCCCCGTCAGATGGTTAAACACACTGTTTGTGATCGACGTCGTCGATTCGTGCGCATTGATTGCCGTGCTCGCGTAGCCGACATCGACATGTTCGAGACTGAGAGTCGGGTTAGCGTTCCCACTCCCAGCCGGGCTCGTATAGATCCCACCCCAATCACCCGCAGCTGGAGCCGTCGCTTCGCCGTCATCGTTCGTATCACCACCAACCCCGTCATCGCGCCACGACGTCAACGTCACCGGGTTTGATGCCGTGCCATTTGCGATCAGCGATCCCCGAACATCGAGATAGCTGCAGTTCTCGCCCTTGACGATCGTACCCGCACCCAGCGTGAGCGTTACTTTCGCCGCCACCGTCAACGAGTCACAACCCTCGGTGAGTACCGGAAGCAACGTCCCCGACCACGGCAACGCAGAACTGACCGTCACTGTATCGTCGCCCAACGCCACTCCGTTCAAGCCATCGCTGCTACCCGAGTTCCCGTTCAATGCCCCCATATCAATCGATGCGTCATAGACCGAGATCGCGTTTTGGGCCGCGTTTGTGACCGTGTTACCCCTGACCGTCGGAACACCTTCCGACGAAGACACGTCGATGCCTTCCCCGGTCACGTGACTAACCGCGCTGTTCGTGATCGATGTCGTCGATTCGTACGCGCTGATTGCCGTGCTCGCGTAACTGACCTCGGCATGTTCGAGACTGAGAGTCGGGTTTGCGTTCCCACTTCCAGCCGGACTCGTATAGATCCCGCCCCAATCACCCGCAGCAGGGGTGCCGTCGCCAGTAACGCCGCCAATCGAGTCGTCGTTGCTCGAGGTGAACGTCACGGGCAAGCCGGAAGTCCCGGTCGCATTGAGTGACCCGTTAACCGTCAGATACGTGAAAGACTCTGCCTTAACCACAGTGCCTGCCTGCACAGTCAGCGTCGCTCCGCTTTGCACCGTAACGTCGCAGGTGATCACGTAGACGGCCGCGTCGGCGGGCGAAAGCGTCTCACTGTGGGAGATGCTCCCGCAGAGTTCAAGCTGTGCGGCCTGTCCAACCGAGGTCCAGCGGACGCTGGGCGGTTTCGGATCCGGAAGCCCACTGGGATTGACCGCGCGAACGGTCAGCGTGTGGGCCCCTGGGCCGACGGAGAACCGTTCAGGCGAGCTGCAGCTCGTGTAGCTCGCTCCGTCGAGGCTGCACTGAAACGTGCTTCCGGCCTGATTCGACGTGAAGCTGACTTCCACAGGTCCGCTGGAAACTTCTCCACTCGGCGCCTTTGTGATCGTGGTCGTCGGCGGCGTGCTCACGGTGAGGCCATAGGCGCTCGACGTTGACGCGGCCAGCGGCTTCGGCCCCTTATAACTGGCCGACGCGGAGTAGCTTCCGATCTTCAGCGCTGTCGCCTTCGTCGGAGAGCACGTACCACTCCCCTTTGAGAGCGACGCGGTGCAGACCTTCTTCGAACCCGCCTTGACCGTCACAGTGCCCGTGGGAGTCACGCCGGACGCCGCAACGGTCACCGTGAAGATCTCCGT
>CAVYDM010000003.1:0-116288 GCA_963767255.1 uncultured Solirubrobacterales bacterium
TACTGATTTAGCGGGTTCGGCAGGGATTATGTAGCCTGGGGCGAAGGTGGTGGCGGTGGTTGCCGTGACCGCGTCAGGGGTTGAGGTGCTTCCGGCCGAGCCGGTGGATGAGTGTGGGCGGCTGGAGGCGTTGTGCTCGGCGTTGTCGGTTGAGAACGAGCATCTGTGGGACGAGGTCTTTCGGCTGACGGGCGAGAATGAGCGGCTGCGCGGGCGGGTCGGGAAGCTCGAGGGGTCCTTGGAGGAGGCGCGGCGGGCGGGCAAGCGTCAGGCGGCGCCGTTCTCGCGCGGGGAGCCGAAGTCGGCTCCGCGGCGGCCGGGGCGGCGCTCCGGGGAGGAGCACGGTCGGCATGGTCATCGCCAGCCGCCGGGGGAGGTTGATGAGCAGTGTGATGCACCGCTTGCGGGCCGGTGTGAGTGTGGCGGGGAGATCGTGGAGGACCGGATTGAGTACCAGTTCCAGGACGAGTTGCCCGAGCCGCAGCCGATCCGGCGGCGGTTCGCGGTGCATATCGGCAAGTGCCGGGGGTGCGGGCGTCGCCATCAGGGCCGTCACCCGTTCCAGACCTCAGATGCTCTGGGGGCGGCCGCGTGCATGCTCGGCCCGCGCGCGGTCGCGTTGGCGAGCGAGCTGAACAAGGAGCTGGGGCTCTCACCGCAGAAGACGGCCAAGGCACTGGCCCGGTTCGGGATCCAGGTGAGCGCGGGCGGGGTCGTGCAGGCGATCGCGCGCCAAGCCAGGGCGCTTGAACCTACCTACCGGGCGCTGATCGAGGGGGTGCGCTGCAGCCCGACGGTAGCGCCGGATGAGACCGGGTGGCGAATCAACGGACAGAAGGCGTGGCTGTGGGCGTTCGCCGGCGAGGACGTGACCGTGTACCTGATCGCCGCTGGTCGCGGATACGAGCACGCCGCCGAGATCCTTGGCGAGGACTACTCCGGTGTGCTGGAGCGCGACGGCTGGGCACCGTACCGGCGGTTCACCCTCGCCCGCCACCAAACCTGCCATGCGCACCTGCTGCGCAGAACCGGCGAGCTGCTCGCCGACTCGACCGCGGGGCAGGCGCGTGTTCCGCACGCCGCACGCCGGATCCTCAAGGACGCGCTCGCGCTGCGCGATCAGCGTGATGTGATCGACGCCGCGCAGTTCGCCCTGAAAGTCACGGATCTGAACGAGCGGGCCGACAAGCTGCTGGCGATGCACCCGACGCACGAGCCGAACCGAAAGCTGCTCGCTCATCTGCAGACCGAGCGCGAGCACCTGTTCACGTTCCTGGCCGACCCCGGCGTGCAGGCCACGAACTGGCGCGCCGAGCAGGCGCTCAGACCGGCGATCGTCAACCGCAAGAGCTGGGGCGGAAACCGCACCTGGCAGGGGGCGCACACCCAGCAGGTCACGATGAGCGTGATCCGCACCGCCCGCCAACAGAACATCGACCCGCTCGAGCTGCTGGCCAGCGCGCAGCTCTCTCTGAAGCCGACCACCAGTGAGCTAATCAAGCTCCCCGCCCGCGCGTCCCCGACCAGCCTCGCGGCCTGAGCGGCGATGCCCGAGCCGGCCCCGCTGCCCGAGACCCGCTACCGGATCGTCTGCTACGAGCTGCAAGCCGACCAGGAGACGGTTATCCTCGACGCCACTGCCCAAGCGTTCATCGCGGTCACCGGCACGATCGATGAGAACAACACGATGCGCGGCGAGGGCACCCACGCCGGGCCGCTACCGCTGCTACGACGCCTCGCCAGCATCATCACCGACGACGAACGCCTCGCCAGCTGAAACGATCCACACGCCGGCCGGTCGCGGCTGACCCCGGTCGCGGCACCCGTCCGCCGATCCGCCTACCGTTTGCGCCGGTCGATAAGCGAGCACAGGGAGCAACCTGATGAGCCGACACAGCCCAGCCCACAACGTCATCGTGCAGATCAAGGTCAAGCTGCTGGGAGTGGCCAAGCCGCCAGTCTGGCGGCGAGTTCAACTCCGCGCCGACACCCGCCTCGCTCAGCTGCACGACATCCTCCAAGCAGCACTCGGCTGGGAGAACTACCACATGCACGTCTTCTCCTTCGGCGAGGAAGAGTTCGGCGTCCCCGACCCCGAGCTCGGCTTCAGCGACGAGCGCCAGGTCACTCTCGGCGAGCTCACCGATATCGGCGCCCGCTTCCGCTACACCTACGACTTCGGCGATGACTGGCAGCACGAGATCACCGTCGAGAAGCTGCTCGACCCCGACCCCGACGCTCACTACCCGGCCCTGGTGGGCGCGAAGGGGGCCTGCCCACCAGAGGACTGCGGCGGCCCCTGGGGATACGCGAACCTCAGAAAGATCCTCGCCGACCCAAGCCAGGACGAACACCAAGACATGCTCGAATGGCTCGGCCTCGACAACGCCACCGAGTTCGACCCCCTCGCCGTGCCCAGCGAAAAGATCGACGACGAGCTAGCTCTCAGCAGCATCAGCGGCTGAGAACACAACCAGTCTGACCCGCTAACTCAATACCCTCAGATACGGTGCTGGAACGTGCACTTCGAAATCTCCCAGCACTTCCTCGACGAACCGGCCCAGCGTGCCGGGTTCATCCTGCTGGGGGCGTTTCTCGTCTCGTTCCTGTTCATCCGCACGAGCGCCCGTCTGATCCGCAGCCCGCGCGTGACGTGGTGGCCCGGCAGCGTCACCACCAGCAGCGGCCTGCACCTGCACCACCTCGTCTGGGGGATCGTGCTCCTGCTGCTCTCGGGCTTTCTCAACTTCGCGCTCGGCCCCACCGGCGTGTGGCTGGACGTCCTCGCGGGGGCGTTCGGCATCGGCGCGGGCCTCACGCTCGACGAGTTCGCGCTGTGGGTCCACCTCGAGGACGTCTACTGGTCCGAGCAGGGCCGCTCCTCGCTCGACGCCGTCGTCGTCGCCACCCTCATCGGGGGCCTCGTCGTCCTTGGTCTCGCCCCGTTCGACCTGTCCAAGCAGTCCTCCGCGATCACTTCGATCGCGGTGGCCGTCGCGATCGATCTGTGCCTGTGCATCCTCGCGATCTTCAAGGGCAAGCCGATGCTCGGCCTGACCGGCCTGTTCATCCCGTTCGCCTCGCTCGTCGGCGCCATCCGCCTCGCCTCCCCCACCTCGCCCTGGGCGCGCCGGCGCTACCCGGCGGACGGCGAGAAGATGGCTCGTGCGCAGGCCCGCTTTCAGCGGATCGCTCGCCGCCGCAGACGGGCGCTCGACGCGATCGGCGGAGCCCCGAGCCAGTCGAGCGAGACCTGACGGCATGCCCGCCCAAGCCCTGGCCCTGGCGTTCGCCGCCTCGATCTACCCCCCGGCCGTGGCCGCCGTGATCGCGCTCGGCCGGGGCGCCGAGGTTCGCTCGCGGGTGTTCGCGTTCGTGCTCGCATCCTGGCTCGTCACCTACGCGGTGGGCGCGCTGATCCTCTACGCCCTGGTCGAGCTCGGTGCGACCGGCTCACACCACCTGACTCCCGGGGCTTGGGTCAACATGGCGCTCGGGGTGCTGCTGTTGTTGCTGGCGATCCGCCTGCAGCGCCGCCGCCCCGACCCGGCGGCCGTGAAGGAGGAGAAGGGGCCGTCCAAAATCGAGCGCTACCTGGAGAGCCGCCGCTTGGCGTTCGTGCTCGGCATCGTCCTGTACGTGCTGCCCTCCCCGATCTACATCGGCGCCGTCAAGTCGATCGCCGACGCCAACCTCTCGACGACAGGCGAGCTCGCGGGGCTGATCGTGGTCGTCGCGATCATGCTGTGGATGGTCGAGCTGCCGATGCTGATGCTGCTCGCCGTTCCCGGCCGCGCCGCGAGCGCGCTGGAAGCGATCAACATGTGGTTCGCCCGCCACGGCCGCTCCCTGGCGATCGTGGCGGCCGTGGCCGCGGGCGTGTACCTGATCGTCGAGGGGCTTGACCGGTTGGCGTGATCAGGACTCCGCCTCGGCGGCTGTCGGCGTCTGGACAGGCTCGGAGTCCGTGGGTTCATCGGCGCCGGCGTCGCCGTGTCGCTTGGCTTTGCGCTTGGCTTTGCGCGCCGCCGACTGCTCTGCGCTCTTCTGCCGCGCTTCGGTATAGGACTGCTGCACGAGCGTCCTGCCCCCGCTCCAGCCGAACGCCCGCACGAGCAGCACGATCGCCAGCACGATGCTCCAGACCGTCACCACGAGCTGCTGGGCCACCGAGTAGGCGGTCGCGTTCGCCGCGCTCGTGACGCCGCGCAGCGAGACGACGTTGAACGCCTGCGTGACCCCCGCGCCGCCCGGCGTGACCGCGGTCGCGTTGGCGATCGAGTTGCTGGCCACCACGCGCATGATCGTGTGGAAGCTGATCGGGATGCTGTACGCGCCCAGGAACACCGCGATGATGCCGAGGCCCGTCACCCAGCTGATCGCCTGAGGCAGCACGACCCGTCCCATAAACGTACGCGGATGGGCGAGGATCTGCCCTCCGACCTTGGCCTCTACCCACCATTTGGCGATCCGCTCGCGCAGCATCTGCGCGACCAGGACGATCAGCATCACGGTCCCCGCGAGCAGGACCACGGTCGCCACCGGATGTTCGCTGATGAACCCGAGCTGCAGATCAAACGACCCGCCCACGGTCAGGAACAGATAGACGTAGCAGGCAGTGCCGATGAGCGTAAAGAAAATCTTCTCGACCACCAGCCCCGCCAGCACGCCGGCGAACGCCGCGCCCGCGATGATCGTCGTGAACATCAGCAGCATCGCCAGCGTGCCCAGGTTCGCGGGCAGCACCCAGTTCAGCGCGACGGCCGCGGCGTAGCAGGCGAGCACCTGCACGAACTTGATCCCGCTGTTCGGATAGCCGTAGCGCAGGATCGAATGCCACGAGTACCCCACGAGCGTCGTCTGCAGTGTCACGAGCACGATCGCCCCGATCAACGCGCCCAACGGGATCGTCGTGATCGTGTCCCAGATGTGCCTGAACCACGCTTCGACGTTCCAGCCGAACAGCGTCGCGCCGGCGCCGATCACCACGAGGATCAGCGCGCCGATGAGGAGCCGTCTCGCTGCCGAGCGCTTTGCGGCGGGCGGAACGACGGTGGGGCGCGCGCCGCCGCTCTCAACGCCGCTCTCAAGATACGCTCCCACGTGCTTAGATTAGGCTCTCACCAGCCGTTCTGATTTTCACAGACGTATCGCGCGCCCGTAGCTCAGTGGTCAACGGTTCTCTTCGGGGAGCCAAAGAGCAGCGGTCTTTCAAGCCGCAGGCCGCGGGTTCGATTCCCGCCGGGCGCATTGTTGTAAGGGCTCATTTGCAGGGGATTTGGGTGGTGGTCGATGGCTGGCGTGGTCTTGAGGGTCCGTGGGTACCACTCGTGGGTACCAAACCGGGGCGTCAGCCGGCCCAGTTAGCAGGCGTGGCTTGGGGCCGGTTGTGGGGCCGTTCTGGCCCTGTGCGGGTCGTAGCAGAGCAGAGCGAGCGCTATTGCGGCTTTGTTGCGTAGGCGCCGATGATTGTCGGCCAGAGCGAGATGCGTCCGACTGGTCCGGTGTCGGCGTGCAGGCGTTCGGCGAGGGTGTCGATGTCCACTTCCTCTTCGGTGGCGACCCCGGCAGCCACGATCCCGGGTAGCAAGCTGCGGGCGTAGTCCACGGCCTCGGAGACCGCGTCCTCGCCAACAGCGATCGCGACTTCGCTGTCGAGGTCCAGGCTTGGTTCGAGGCCGGCTTCGGCAAACGTAGTGGGCAGCCGCATCCCCATGTCCTGCTGCGTGCCCAGCCCGCCGAAGGCGCCATCGATCCATTCGCTGAGCTGCTCGGACGCCGGAGTATGCGGCCAGGACACCAAGAACCTCTGCGGTATCGCCGACCCTGTGCGCATGCACATCTCCGCGAACACGACCACCCCGCCCGGGCGTACGTGGCGTGCCGCGGCCCGCACCGCCGCGGGCGGGTCACCCTGGTACATCAGCACGAGCCGCCCGACCAACGCGTCGAACGGGCCACCGGCAAGCTCGACCTCGCGAAAGTCCCCGCACACGAACTCGACGTTCTCGATGTCAGACCCGGCCGCCCGCCGGCGCGCCCTCGCGAGCGCCTGCTCGTCACGCTCGACCCCGACCACTGAACCGTCGGTGCCGACTAGCTCTGACAGAAGCAAACTGACGTCGCCCGGCCCGCAGCCGACATCGAGCACCCGCATCCCTGGCTCGATCCCTGCGCGCGCCAGCAGACGGCGCGTGAACGGCGCATACATGTCGGACTGGCGGGCCAGCCGCTCGTGCTCGTCCTCGCTGGAGGAGCTCAGCGCATACCCAGGGTCTCCCGTGGCCGACACGCGGGGAGAGTCTACGCGCGCCCGTCAGCGTCGGTCTGGCCGCTCTTTCGTCATCGAAGCGGCATACGGCTGCGGGCGGGATAGGCTGTTCCGGCGGTGACCGACGAAGACGTGCTCGTTCATGCATACCGACTGGCGCGCATATACCTCGACGGTGTGAGCGAGCGGCATGTGGGCGGCTCTGATCCGGTGGCGCTGCGCCGGCCGCTGACCGATTCCGGTGAGGGTGCGGTAGACGTCCTTGAGCAGTTGGCCGCTGATGCCGATCCGGGGCTGGTCGCATCCGCTGGGCCGCGCTACTTCGGATTTGTCGTCGGCGGGTCGCTCCCGGTCGCGGTCGGGGCTGATTGGCTTGTCTCCGCCTGGGACCAAATGTGCGGCACGTACAGCGCATCGCCAGCGGTGGCGGTCGCCGAGGAGGTCGCAGCAGGGTGGGTCCTGGAGTTGCTTGGTCTCCCCCGGAGCGCGAGCGTTGGCTTTGTCACCGGCGCGCAGATGGCGAACTTCAGCTGCCTGGCGGCTGCGCGCGGCGAACTGTTACGGCGAGCGGGCTGGGACGCTGACGCGCAGGGACTGTTTGGCGCTCCACCAATCGAGGTGCTGGTCGGCGAGGAGGTGCACGTGACCGTGTTACGGGCGCTTGGCTACCTCGGTCTTGGTCACGACCGCGTGACACGGGTGGGCGTCAACAACAACGGGGCGATGAACCCGGCGGCGCTAAAGGATGCTTTGGATGCTGCAAAGGGCCCGGTACTCGTCTGTGCCCAGGCGGGCAACGTCAATACCGGCGCGTGCGATCCCCTCGGGGCGATCGCGGACCTCGCGGCTGAGCACCACGCGTGGCTTCACGTCGATGGAGCGTTCGGGCTGTGGGCCGCCGCGTCGCCGCGCCTGGAGGGCCTGGTGGCCGGCAGGGACCGGGCCGACTCTTGGGCCGTCGATGCGCACAAGTGGCTCAACGTTCCCTACGACTGCGCGCTCGCGATCGTTGCGCCGCCAGAGGCGCTACCACGTGCGATGGCGGTAAGCGCGGCATATCTCGCCCACGGCGATCACCGAGAGCCGGCGGAGTTCGTGCCCGAGGCCTCCCGCCGGGCGCGTGCGATCCCCGTGTACGCGGCGCTGCGATATCTCGGCCGACGCGGCGTCACCGAACTGGTCGAGCGATGCTGCGGGCACGCGACGCTCATGGCCTCCCTACTCCGGGAGGGCGGCCTGGAAGTGCTAAACGACGTCGTACTGAACCAGGTCCTGGTCGCAGGCACACCGGAGCACCTCGCCCGCGTGCAAGCCGACGGCGAATGCTGGCTCGGCGGCACAGCATGGCGCGGACATCACGCCCTGCGGGTGTCGTTCTCCAACTGGTCCACAACCGAAGACGACGTTCGCCGCACCGCGCGCGCGATCCTCAACGCAGCCAATTGATCACCGAACCAGCTTCATCCGCGGTACGCGCCTCCCGCGGGAATCGAGTGGCACCCAGCAATGCGCGGAAAGCAAGCGCCCCTCGCGCAGCCAACGAGACGCCTGAGTTAGACGACTTCCGAGAGCCCAAACTGACTATCGGGCTCACGCTTGCTTCTGTCGGGCGTTGCGGAAGCCCTTGTCCCGCCGATCGGCAGACACGGTCCTCGGTCGATGCCGGCGTACGCGGAAGGCTGATCGAGACGCCCGCTCTTGGAGGAAGTGGGAGCGAGGGGGGCGGGTCCAGTCCGGACTTTGTCCCGCAGCATGAGATCGAGGTCTGGGCAGCGCCACAATACACCGCAGGCTCGTAGCGAGAATGCGGCTCGACTAGCCAAGACTCCTGAGCATTCCTTGGCCTCAGTGGCGGTCAAGGCCTCCTTGATGGACTGCTGATACTGAGGCAGGCCGACTCGGGGTACGAGTAGCGCGTGTTTGACGCGATGTTGTCAGCGTCCGGTGCTACCCAGACCGTCGGTGCCGCGCGCGGAAACGGGCAGCGTAGCCGAGACCACGACGTCAAGTCCGCTGGCGATCGGCACAATGAGGAGTTGGGCGATGCGATCCCCTCGCTGAACCGTGTAAGGCGTGTGGAGCATGCGATAGAGGATGACAACGATCTCGCCGCGGTATTCCGAGTCGATGATCCCCGGGGCGTTCAGCACCGTGATGCCCTCCTCGAGAGCAAGCCCGCTCCGTGGGCAAACCAGCCCTACGTGTCCTACGGGAATCGCGACGGCTATGCCCGTCGGCACGGCCACAGGCCCCCCCGCGGCGCTGAGCGTCGCGCTACGCCGAGCCGAAAGATCGAGTCCCGCATCACCCGAGTGGGCTCGGACAGGCGCCTGCATCTCTGCGTTGACGAGGTGCAGCATCAACTTCATCGGCAAATACTGGCAGACTTGCGTTGCGCCAAGATGCTTGTGTCCCGCACCACTACCGCACCTTCGATACCCGAGCCAGAGGCGCGGGACATTTACGGGGCCCTTGAGGAGGCGTATCGGAGCGCCGGGCCTGTCGAGGTGGACTTCCGCACCCTGCTGCCGCAGATGGCCAAAGCCGAGCGCGCGACCCACACGATGCACCCCTACCCGGCCAAACTGCTGCGGCACATCCCGGCCCTGTTCGCCGCTGCGCCTCAATTGTCATCGCCCGGCGACCATGTGCTAGACCCGTTCTGCGGCAGCGGCACGGTCCTCGTAGAGGCGCAGCTCGCCGGGCGCCACGCGACTGGCTTGGACAGCAACCCGCTCGCGCGGCTGCTCGCGAGCGTCAAGACGACCCGCCTGACTGAGCGTTCACTGACACGCGCAGTGAGCAAAGTGCTCGACTCGACCGCGGCACCGGTCGCTCTGGACCGCAAGGCCGCCCGCCGGCTCGAGTACTGGTTTCACCCACACGCCATGACGGAAATCCAGGTGCTTCGGACTGCGATCGGGTGCGTGCGTGGGGCGCCGACTCGTGCGTTCTGTGAGCTATGCCTGTCTGCCACCGTACGCGCGGTATCGCTCGCGGACCCGAGAATTGCCGTGCCCGTTCGCCTACGACGCGATCAGTACACCGCCGACCACAAGCTGCGCCAGGCAACCATCCGGCGGCTCCGCATGCTCAAACAGACTAGGGCCACTGAGGTGTTCGCAGCCATCGCGCGTGAAAACATTCGCCGTGTCACATCGCTGCCGCAGGAGCTTCCTTCAGCGAGCGTGCTCGACGGTGATGCTCGCAGGCTGGGCGCGAGCGTAGCGGCCGAGAGCGTTGATTGCGTCATCACCTCCCCTCCCTACCTCGGCGCGCAGAAGTACATTCGTGCTTGCAGCCTCAGCCTGTTGTCGCTTGGGTTCGACCAAGAAGGCGATCTACGCCCGCTAATCGCGCTGAGTATCGGACGCGAGCACTTCCGAAAGCAGGAGTACGCCGAACCACAGCCATGCGGCGTCGCGGACGCTGACGAGGTAATCAGCCGTTGTCGTGCCAACAATCCGCTGCGCGCACACCTCGCGACCGTGTACATCAACGAGATGCGGTCTGCGCTTTCAGGGATAAGCAAAGTGCTACGCCCAGGTGGGCACCTGGTGCTCGTCGCGGGCCCAAACCAGCTCGTCGGCGAGCAATTTGCAACCCCGAGCTATCTGACCGTGCTCGCGCAGGAACAGGGGCTTGTGGTCGAGCTGATCGCGCTGGACACGATCCGTTCCCGGGGCCTGATGACACGACGAAACCGCTCCGCCTCGATGATCACGCAAGAGACGGTGACCGTAATGGTAAGGCCAACGACCGCACCATGACCGCAAATACACCTGGCGCATATGCTGAGGAGCTCCTGAGCAAGATTAAGACCCTCAACGAGCGTCTTTGGGAAGGCCGAATAACTAAGCCCGCCATCGACGCGTGGCTCACCAACTTCGCTGACGACATCGATCAAGCTCCGAGCGAGCAGCTGCATGCATTGTATCTCCTCTCGCAGTTCATATTCTTTGGTACTCGAGAGGTGCGAGAGCTGTTGCGGGCGCTATACCGGGACCAATTCCGCTATCACGTTATGGAGGGGCTACGACAAGCCCACCACGATAGCCTCGACGTCGCGCTCCTGCATTCGCTTTACCAGCAGGAGCTCTTGAATACACGCTTCCTCGGCATTGGTAGTCCGGCCGAGAGCGGCACGCACCTGCTGTATTACTTCAGACAGGAGAACCGACTTCCGAATCAAGTCTTCCTTAGCCTCGCCGATCTCTTCGATGGTCGATTGGACGATCCCACGGTAGGCTTTCAGAATCCGGATGTACGGCGCATCGTCTTTGTTGACGACCTTTGTGGATCGGGAGCTCAAGCAACGCGCTACTCGAACCGAGTACTTCCCGTACTCCGGGATGTCGCCAGTCGTGGTGGCTTCGAATTGACTATCGAGTATCTAGTTCTCGTTGCGCAACGATCAGCGATTGCTGAAGTCAAGGCAAATACCGGCTTCAACCGGGTCGGGACCGTCCTTGAACTCGACGAGACCCACCGTTCGCTTTCGCCGCAGTCGCGTCACTTTCACGACGCCGATCCCAGATACGTGACTTTGAAATACGCTTACGATCTGGCGCACGCATATGGTCTCACGCTGTGGAGCGGGCATCCTCTCGGCTGGAGGGACGGCCAACTACTCCTCGGCTTTTCGCACAACATCCCGGATAATACGCTGCCGATCATGTGGTGGGATGAACCTACGCCAGCATGGATGCCGGTCTTTCCACGTCATCCCAAGTTTGACCAATAACTAATTATGCGCGGTAACCCGTTTAACGTCACGAAGGCGGTTAACTTTTCAGATGAGCAGATCGCTAAGACGTGGGTTGATTTTGGTAGTGAGGGCGGCTTCTTCACGATCGCTGACCCTACCTCGCCCATGCCGAGGATACTCCTTGGCGGGAAGGGCAGTGGACGTACACATCTTATGCGGTACTTCTCGGCCCCGCTCCAGCGCCTCCGCAGTGATCGCGCAGCACTTATAGCCGACGAACGCTACGTCGGGATATATTTGCGATGCTCTGGCATGAATGCGGGCCGATTCGTCGGCAAGGGTGTGGACGACGAGGCGTGGGAGGCCGTTTTCGTCTACTACATGGACCTGTGGCTGGCACAGCTGGCGATCAGTACTGCGCGAATGACCTTCGGGGATATGCCCGAGCTAGTTGCGGCCGAACCCGACATCGTGAATAGGGTCGTGGCAGGATTCGACGACTTCTCAGAGCCGACCCCTACGGGACTGGAACACCTCGAGGATACGCTCCGTGGGTGGCAGCGGGAGCTGGATCTCGAGATCAACAATGCTGCCTTGACGCGCTGTCTCGATCACGTCACCATCCGTGTGGCACGCGGAAGACTGCCGCTGGCTGTACCTCAAGCTTTCGCCGCGGCGGTCCCGGTACTCGGTGGCATCGTGTGGATGTATCTGCTCGACGAGCTTGAGAATCTCACCGAGCCTCAGCAGCGATACGTACAGACGTTGATCCGTGAGAAGGAGCCGCCGGCATCATTCATGGTTGGTTCTCGTCTGTATGGGTTCAGAACACGCCGAACTTTCAGCGCTGATGAGGAGAACAAGGAAGGTTCGGAGTTCGACGCACTGCGACTCGATCGATTCTATCTCGAACACGATAAGGCTTTTGGAAGCTTCTGCAGACTGCTCGTGGCGCAGCGACTAATAGAGGAGGGGTCACTACCGGGGCAGCGTGACACGCTCGCACACGATCTGGACCAACTCTTCGAGCGGCTGTCGCCTCGAGACAGCAAGTTCGTTGTCGAGTCGGACGGCCCGCGCAAGTACTTTGCCGAGCTTAAAAGCCAGCTTGCGCAGCACACGAGCCTGTCTAAACGCGATATTGCGACCGTTATCGAGGCGCTGAGCGTGACGGTTAACCCGCTCCTTGAGAAGCTCAACGTTCTATTGCTGTATCAAGGCTGGAATGCCCGAAAGCCTCTTCTCGCCGAGGCCAAAAGAATCGAAGCAATGTGTAGTGAGTGGCGAGCAGGTGCTACGCGCGGACACTATGCTCAAAAGGTCAAGCATCACGAGAGTGACATGCTCGCGCAGCTTCTTCGGCAATACTCTCAGCAGCAGCGATATTTAGGCGTTGACAGTTTTATTGACATGGCGGGTGGATTGCCCCGGAATCTGCTCATCATTCTCAAGAATGTCTACCGGTGGGCAGAGTTTAACGGTGAGCACGCCTTTAACGACGAGCCGATCTCCGCGGCCGCGCAGCGGAAAGGAGTCCAGGAGGCGTCGGCGTGGTTTCTAAAGGACAACCTCCCCATGGGCGACGTCGGCGAGCGCGTAGACCGTGCTATCAATCAGCTTGGTGGTCTCCTGCGCGCGTTGCGCTTTGCTGATCGTCCGCCAGAGATAAGACTTTCGGCGTTTAGCGTGGACTCGTCGCGTATGTCGCGGCCCGCACGCGAGACCCTAACTGCCGCAGAGCAATCGTCTATGCTCCTAGAGGATCTCCGTGGGCAGCGAGACCGAAATGATGCTTCTGTTGTCCGAAAGTACCGACTCAATCCGATGTTGTGTCCGCATTTTGACCTGCCACTAACGCTCGGCGGTGCACTTCGTCTGAACGTTGCCGAGGGAGAGGCTCTTTTTGGTGAAAGCGAGTCAGACGCCTACCACGAGATACGCAAGATCAGGCTAGACCGTGCGACCGTCCCGTTCCGACCGAACGGGAGTCATGAACAAATCGGCTTGCTAAGCGATTCAACATAAGCCTTGAGATGATCGATTATACGATCTATTATAGGCGTCAGCTAGATTTAGAGACGCTCAGGGATGTTTCGCGGAAGTGGGCATTGTTTATTTCCGCCTACAACGACAGTGAGCGTGTACGACGCCCGTTCGAGATTGTAGAGGCACCGCGGAAGCATTGGCTCGTACATGGTGAGTATCAGTTTCCCCCCGGTGACTTGCCGACGCAGGACACGTACGCACCCGACTCAGCGCACGAGGCGGAGTTCTGGCAAGCCTACTTGGATGAGTCGGGGACTGATTTGTGTGATGGGCCCATATGTGTCAACGCAACTGGCTTTATGCGCCCGCACTTGGCGTTCCTCCTGGTCCTACTGCAGCGGGCGGGAGCTACGCGGGTTCATGTCATCTACACCGACCCCGAACGTTATGTCAAAAGTGAGAACACCCAGTTCACGAAGGGTCCCGTGTCGGAAGTGCGTCAAATTGCAGGTTTCGAGGGTAGTCATGTAACGGATACGACGAGCGATCTGCTTGTCATCGGTGCCGGCTACGATCACCAGCTTATTAGACGAGTAGCGGAAAATAAGGAAAATGCTCGCAAGCTGCAGATGTTTCGGACTTCCGTCGCTGCAACCGAGCATGTATCAGGAGAGCGTCATAAGCGCTAGTCGCGCAGCTGAGTCTCTTGGGACTGCAGCGGACGAGGAAGTTCTCTTCGCTCCGGCCAACGATCCGTTCGTTACAGCCGAGGTGCTCCGCAGTCGAATTGAGCGCGAGCGGCAGCGACGCTCTGTCACAAACCTATATCTCACCGCGCTGGGGACTAAGCCGCAAGTGCTTGGATTCGCGCTGTTTTTCGTCACTGAGTGTGTGGATACCGCGACGAGTATGTTGTTCCCGTACGCAGAGCGCTACACGCAAGAGACGTCAAAGGGCATCAGCCGTATCTGGCATTACACGCTTGAGCTCCCATCAAACGGATGATCAGGCGACCGGTGATGTTGAAGCCGGTGAGAAGGGATCAGACCGCACCCACACAACTGCGCAGCCGTTGCCCTCGAGGTTCCAGGGCGTTGCGCCGTGTGCGCCTACCGATCAGCTGCTGCTCCCGGCCGGTAGGCGCGTGTCGATCGCCAGCTCAACCAGGGCGTCGGAGAGGGCTCCCAGACTCCCTCTTGCAGCGCATTGCAGGAGCGCGGAATCGTGGCCTGACCCCTGTGGATCGGTCCGACCCTTGTGAGAGTTTCTTGCGTCCAGGATCATGGGCGAGGAAGGAACTCCACGATGAAGCGACGCAGGCATACGCCGGAGCAGATCATCCGTAAGCTGCGGGAGGCCGAGCGGCTGCTCGGCGAGGGCAAGACGATCCCGGAGGCCGCCAAGGCCCTGGAGATCAGCGAGCAGACCTATCACCGTTGGCGCAACCAGTACGGCGGGATGAAGGCCGATGATGTCAAGCGGCTGAAGACGCTGGAGCGCGAGAATTCGAGCCTCAAGGCGATCGTCGCCGATCAGGCGCTCAAGGTGCGGGCGTTGAAGGAGATCGCCCGGGGAAATTGGTAGGCCCGGTCCGCCGGCGCCAGGCGGTCGCGATGCTTCGCGACCGTCTCGGCGTCAGCGAGCGCTGGGCATGCCGGGTAGTCGGTCAGCACCGCTCCACGCAGCGTCACGAGCCCAAGACGGCCGCGGATGATCAGGCGTTGCGCGCCGAGCTGCGGGCGTTCTCGGTGGAGCGCCCGCGGTGGGGGTACCGTCGCGCGCACCATCACCTGCGGGAGCTGGGCTGGGATGTCAACCGCAAGCGTGTGCAGCGCCTGTGGCGCGAGGAGGGGCTGCGGGTTCCCGTGCGCAAGCGCAAGCGACGGCGCCTTGGGGAGTCAACGGTCCCGGCGCAGCGGCTACGCGCGGAGCGGCCCAACCACGTGTGGGCATTCGACTTCCAGTTCGACCAGACCGCCGACGGGCGGGCGCTGAAGCTGCTCAACATCGTCAACGAGTTCACGCGGGAGTCGCTGGTGATGCTCACCGAGCGCTCGATCGACGCTGACACGGTCGTCGCGACGCTGGAGCGGCTCCTCGCCGAGCGCGGTGCCCCAGAGCTGCTCAGGTGCGACAACGGCCCGGAGATGACCGCGCACGCGCTCCGCGACTGGTGCGTGATGGCGAAGACAGGGACCGTGTTCATCGAGCCGGGCTCGCCGTGGCAGAACCCGTTCGTGGAGAGCTTCCACTCCCGCGTGCGCGACGAGCTCTTGGATGTCGAGGAGTTCTCCTGCCTGGCCGAGGCACGCGTCGTGATCGGCGACTGGCAGCAGGACTACAACCGCCGGCGGCCGCACTCCGCGCTCGGGATGAAGGCCCCGGCCGCCTTCGCCGCAGAGTGCGCCGCCGACGCCATCAATCGCAACGCGGCATGAGCCCCGCCGAACGGCCGCGCCGGTCGGGCCGTGCTCCGCTGCGGCCTACGGCCTCCGCTCCACACGACCCGACCGCACCCCCAGCTATCCTCCCGTCACTTCTATCCATCACCCTCTCACTCGTGGTGGACCGAAAAGCGGGGGCCGGCCAATCGCGCGCCGCCACTCTTGCATAGGACGAGCTGCGACAGTCTCCCGACTTTCCGGATCGTGCTCCGGCCGCGGCGCAACTCCAAATGAACAGACAGTGCTTCGTCAACCTCTCAGGATCTGGGTCCGCCGTCATCATCGAGCAGCAGGGCCTCGATTCTCGACCGTACGTAGAGCCGTCGTCGGCCGACCTTCTTGGATGGGACGATCCCTCGTCGTGCCCAGTCCTCTACGGTCGATCGTGGTACGCGCAGAAGGGCGGCGACCTCAGCCGCGGTCATCACGTCTGCGGCGGTGAGCGGACGGCGGATGGTCGAGTTCATTGGCTGTGGCTCTTGCAGTTGTGAGGTTGGTGGGACCATCGTGGTTACAGACCTCGGCCGGTCCGAACCGGCCACGAGTTGCGGATCTCACCAGTGTTGAGCGGCTGCCTTCGTTCCAAGATCAACGGATCCACCTCTCTGGCGGGGCACCGGGTCTCCAGGCACGGGTGACGCTGCCGCCTTCCTGGCGGAGGGTGTGGCCGTAGTCTGCGAGGCTGACTTGGAAGGTCAGCTCTTCACGCGGGTCCCGGCAGGTGTCGTCGATCAGCTGGCGCCATATGACCAGGGCGCACAGGGTCTCGACGTGCGCTTCGCTCTCCCACCAGCCGTCCTTCAGGTCGGCGAGCGCTGTGGGGTAGCGGCCGTGAAGCGCGACGATCCCGCCCCACATCCACGAGCGCCATTCGCGATCTCCGCCGTAGGGCTCGAGCCACGGCGCTCGCTGTTCGGACTCGTCCTCGTTGTGGGCGTCTGGTACGACAGGTGCCGGCTGAGCGTGCACCGCGGGAACATGCTCGCCGGTATCCGCTCCAGCAATCCCTTGACGGACCATCTGGCCGGCGAGTCGCGCGACCGGCTCGCCGGCGTTCGCCGCCAGTTCGTCCAGTTGCGTTGCGAGTGCGTCGGGCAATGTGATCTTCAGGCGGCGGCTCATCGGGTGTACCAGGGGGCGTGCTCGCTGGCCGTGTTTGTACTGGTGGGTTTTGTGGTCTTCATGTGGTTAATGACCGCGAGCACGCGGAACCGGCCAACAAGTTTGGGCCCTTAAAAGACCCGCTCGATTTTGTGCATCTAGTCTGTCCTTCCTTTTGCGCTGTCGGGAGGCCCGGTGGAAGCGTTGCTGGCGCAGGGGCTGAGACTCAGGGGTGACGACTGTTGATCGGTCGCGGCAGCGCAGCGCTGCGCAAACTTTCGCTATAGGACGTGCCGTGGGCGAGACCTGATGCTGAGGATGGGGGGAGGCCATCGCACGGGGTGAAGGCTGATCCCTTCCTCTCCGAGCCGGCCCGAGGATCAGGTTCGCAGTCCCCGAGGTGGTGCCGGCGGCCTGTTTACCCGTCGTGCCCGCGCGAGCGGCTCGAGTCGTCCCGATGCCGCGCTCACGTTGGCTCGGAACACGCACAGGCACAATCCACCCGGGCGCGCAGCGGAGTGATACAGCAGGCCGTCGCAGCCGGCGGCGTGCAGTTGCTCCCCTACATCCTGGAACAGCGGCCATTGGTCTCTGCTCGGCTCGGCGGTTGGCAGCCCGAGGGCGGCGAGGGTCTCGGCGCTGGTCAGGTCCGCGACGGAGGGCAGGCTTGCTCGGTAGCGCCAGAGCTCGCGCGGCAGGCCGCGCAGGGGCTCGATCTCGAGCTCTGCGAGCCACCGGTACCACTCGGCCCACACGGTCGCCTCCTCGGCTGCCAAGTAGATGCCCTCGATGGCCTCGCCGCGCTGCCAGCGTCCGTCGGCGGGTGTGGGAGGACGGTGCAGTGGCTCGCTGCCGGCGGGGATGTGGCGCAGCCACGTGCCCGTCACCGGCATGCGCGTCACGCTCGCCGCGTCCACAGCGGGCTACGTGAAGGTAGGGGATTCGAGCGCGGCGACCATGCGCGAGAGCTCCTCGTAGCCGCCGCCGGCGAGCACGTCGATCGGCTTGCGATGCCCGAGCGCCGTGAGTGGGCGGTTCAGCCACACCGGCACGTAGTCGGCCTCCAGTACCGCTGCGAGCCGGTCGATGATCGCCGAGAGCTCCACCAGCCGTTCGGCCCGGCGCCCGGTGGGCGCGCGGGTACGGTGAAGCCACGCGCTGACCGTTGAAACACCCGCTCCGGTAGCCCGAGCGATGTCGCGCTCGGTCAGCGGTGCGAGCTGCCTGATTCTGATCGCCTCGTCTGCGTAAGCCAAGCTCATGCTCGTAGTGTAGCAAGAAACGGAAGCAAAACAGAACTCAGACGGAATAGCTGGTGGCATCGACTGGTGTGACGGGAGCGAACGCCTGGGTGAACACCTGCGCCTGCTCACTCGCGGGCCGGGCGTGCAGGTAGCGCCCGGTGGTGGCGAGCGCGCTGTGGCCCATCGCCGCCTTGATCGTCACAACGTCCACGCCGGCAACAGCCAGCAGAGAGCCGAACGTGTGGCGCAGGTCGTGGAAACGCAACGGGCGGACGTCCGCGGCAGCCTGGGCGCGACGGTAGCGGCGGCGCAGCGCCGAGTCGTCGAGTGTCCGTCCGAGCGTGTTTGCGAACACCAGGTCGTCGCGGCTGACGAAGTTCTCGCGGCGACTGACGCGATCTAGTGCCGCGGCAGCTTGATCGGACAGCGGCACGCGTCGCACCCGCCCGGACTTTGTCGAGGCTTCCACGCCGGCGCTCATCGCACGGGCGACGGTGAGCGCCGAGCCGGCGAAGTCAACGTCGCGCCAGTGCAGTGCCAGCAGCTCACCCTGTCGCAGTCCGGCGTAGGCGGCGAGCCTGACGAGCTCGGCGTCCTGGTGATCCTCGGCACCGCGCGCCTCTCGCTCCTGCTGGCTGATGGCCGGACGGGAGGGGTCGCGGTGATGACCCTGCTCCAGCGCGCGAGCGACTGCCTCGACCTCCTCGGGTGTGTAGAACACCAGCGCCCCGGGGTGCGGCTCTCGGCGCTTGTCGGCGTCCCTGGCGGGGTTCGCCGGCAGCGCGAACGTAGACGGCTTGCAGCCGTAGCTGAAGGCGGCGGCGATGACGCAGCGGTACTTGTTCACGGTGCGCGGCGCTGCGCCCGTGGCGCTGATCGTCGCCAGCAGCTCGTCTATCTCTCGCGTGGTGATCTCTGCGGCTGGTCGATCGCCGAGGGCAGTCATCACGTGCCCTTCGGTCACGCCTGCCCCGCGCTTGTAGGGGACGCCCGGCTCACTGAGCACGTAACCGTGGTCGCGCAACGTCGCCGGCTTGGCGCCGGCCACGTCGGCAAGCCAGCGCAGATAGCCGGCTGCGACCTCTCGAAACGTCACGCCACGAGAGCGGCGTTCGCGGTCGGCTCGCTCCAGGTTGCCGGCATCGGCCACGTAGTCGGCCACGATCGCGGCGGCGCGCACGGTGGCACCCCGCTGGTCGTAGTGGTCGTCAGGCACGCGCCCTTTGCGGCGGAGATCCCACTTGCCCGTGTCGGGGTTCCGATCGAGCCACGCGGGGCCGATCCGGCGTTTGACCTGCTTGTGGCGCTTGACCTGCTTGCCCGTTCCAGGGTCCTGTTCGACCCATCGGTAGATGAACTTCGCCTCGTAGAACGGCTGATCGTCGTGCTCGCGGACGACGACTGCGGCGCTGGGGTTGGGTGCTGGCATTGGTCAGTCTCCGGTGTCCACGCCTCTGGCGATTGCGGGTCGGGCGGGGGCTTCTCTTTGGGTGCTCGGCACTAGTCTACACCGTGGGTACCACGTGGGTACCACCCCGTCCGTGGGTACCACTTTGGGTACCAAACAAGCCTAATCCCGTTGCCACAAGGCACGTTTGGGGCCATCAAATCGTCCGTATCTACGCGCCTCGGCGCATCACCAGCGGTCTTTCAAGCCGCAGGCCGCGGGTTCGATTCCCGCCGGGCGCACTTTCGGGCTCACCCCTCTGAGATCGCCCTCCAGGCGGCCTGCGCCCCCATGAACGGGGCCAGCGCGATGTAGGCGACATGGTCGGCCAGCTCGGGCAGCCGCCGCGACTGGCCGCGCAGGACGTAGTCGTGCAGCAGCTCGAACACGCCTCCGACGATCGCCTCGCCGACGACCGGCCCGGGCAGCAGCGAGGGCGAGTCCGACGCCGCGCGCAGGTCGAGCAGGCCGGCATAGAAGTCGTTGGCCTCGTTCGCCCGCTGGGCCATGTGCGGGTAGGCGACCATCACGTCCACGCACGCGATGTGCGCGTACGAGGGCTCGCAGGCGAGCAGCTGCAGCAGCGCAGCCGTGCCCGCACGCACGGCTGCGACCCAACTCGACTGTCGCGCGATCGTCTGGTTGACGACCGCCATCGCGCGCGCGTGACCGGTCTCATACGTGGCGATGAACGCGTCTTCCTTGCTGGCGAAGTGGGCATAGAAGGTCTGCAGCGACACCGCCGCCTCAGCGGCGACGTCGTCCAGGCTCAGCGCCGGGTAGCCGCGGGCCGCCGTGAGGTTGGCGATCGCGTCGAATATCCGCTCGCGCTGATTGTGTGTGACGAATCCCCGCGGCAGGTTGTGCTCGCCACGGGGCAGCCCGCGCCCGCCGGACAACGATGGCGCGGAGAGGGTGCCCGGGGCGCGTCCTCCGATCTGCGCGCCCAGGTTGGGATCCGGCGGGCTGTGTCCCGGCGGCTCGAGCTCCAGCGGCTCGGGAGCGAGCCCGCCGGATTGCGTGCGGCCCGTGGCCCGCAGCGGCAATCCCCCGGGCGATGGGTAGTAGCAGCCGATCCAGTTCATGAGGTCGGGCACCACCCGGGCGAGGTCGTCACGCAGAGACTTGCTCGAACGGGCGGCGCGCACGCGCGTGTACAGGATCCTGCGCAGCGCCCCGACGATCGCCCTGGCTACCGGGTCGGGGATCGTGCCGGGTCCGGGCGCCTGCGCGAAGCCCTCGACGATGTAGCGTTGCAGGCGCTCGGCGCCATCGGCCCAGCGCTGCACGCCGGCCGGTCCAGCCGCACCCATCTCCACGCACACCAGCCGTGCTGCGTCGGGCCGATCGCCGGCGGCGTCAAACAGGGTGCGGATGTATCTCTCCAGCTGCCCCGCCCACTCCTCGGCCGGGTCTCGCGCGCTCGACAGCCGGCGGCCGAGTCGCCCGACGACCGTGTCGTAGGTGGCGAGCAGGCACTCGTCCTTGTTGCGGAACTGTTCGTAGAAGCTGCGCCTGGAGACGCGCGCGCTCAAGACCAGCTCGGAGATGGTGGTCGCCACGTACCCATGCTCGTCCACACATTGCACCATCGCCTTGAACAGCCGCTCGCGCTGGTGCTCGGCGACCTGCCGGCGCGGCAGCGCCTGCGGCCCGCGCGGCAGAGCGGCGCCGTCCTTCAGCTCCCGTGTGGGCCCGCGCCCTGCTCGATTCCTCCTGACAGTTCCCACGGCACCTCTCCTGCCGACGTCGTCCGCTTGACAGACTACGCACTTTGAGGTTGACATACTGAGTAAAATCTGATTTATATGTGGGGACCAGGGGAGGACCTGTGCTCCCGCCGCGGAGGTTTCGTCAGGGTGGCGTGCGGGTCAAAATCGATTTGGGGGCCTGGATATGGGTCAGTGGTCAAGCAGGAGGCTGGTACCGATTAGGAGGGAGAAAGGTCGCGTTCGGGAATGGGTCATGCTGCTCCTATTCTGTAGGCGCTGTACTATTAGTTTGGACGTTCCGTCCCATGGCAGGGGGTGCCGATGGCCATTCGGGCCTATGAACAACCCGTACGCCGCCACGCGGTGGGTGGGCGGCGTGCCTGTTCGGGACGAGCTGGGAGGAGGTCTGGAGAGATGAGATCGCTGAGTTGCGAGGAGCAGCGGATGCTGCGCTCGCTGCACGGACGCTGGCCGTACCGCCGCTCGCACTGCCGCCACGACTTTCACTGGCTGGTGCGGGTGCGCCCGCGCAGGCGCTGGTGTGCGTCCCGGCGGTTGCATTCCGTGGCGTGTCTGCCGGCGCGCCGGCGCCGCCCGCACACCGGGTGATCGCAGCGGGAGGTGGCCGAGGATCCTGGAGGCAGCGTCGCCGCGGCGCAGCCTCTAGGATCGAACCGTGCCCGCGGCGCAGACGGAGATAGAGCGACTCTCGATCGACACCATCCGTGGCCTGTCGATGGACGCGGTCCAGAAGGCCGACTCCGGACACCCCGGCACGGCGATGGCGCTGGCGCCGCTGGCCTACACCCTGTTCACGCGCTTCTTGCGGTCTAACCCGGCAGATCCGCAGTGGCCGGATCGCGACCGGTTCGTGCTCAGCTCCGGGCACGCGTGCGTGCTGCAGTACTCGCTGCTGCACCTCACCGGGTATGAGCTGAGCCTCGACGATCTGCGCCAGTTTCGCCAGTGGGGCTCGCGCACGCCGGGCCACCCCGAGCGCGGACACACGCCTGGCATCGAGGTCACGACCGGTCCCCTCGGCCAGGGGTTCGCCAACGCCGTGGGAATGGCGATCGCCGAGCGGTTCCTCGCCGAGCGGTTCAACCGGCCCGGCGCCGAGGCGGTCGATCACCACACCTACGCGATCTGCTCCGACGGCGACATGATGGAGGGCGTAAGCCAGGAAGCGGCCTCGATCGCCGGGCACTTTGGCCTCGGCAAGCTGATCGTCTGCTACGACGACAACCGCATCACGATCGACGGCACGACCGCGATCTCCTTCGACGGCGAGAACCACTCCGAGCGCCTCGCGGCCGACGGCTGGCACGTGCAGCGGGTGGCGGATTCCGAGGACGTGGACGCGCTGGTCGCAGCGATCGCGGCTGCGCGCGAGGAAGGAGAGCGGCCCTCGTTCATCTGCATCCGCTCCCACATCGCCTACCCCGCACCGAACGCCGTCGACACGGCCAAGGCGCACGGCTCGGCTCTCGGCGAAGACGAGGTCAGGGCCACCAAGGAGGTGATGGGCTTCGACCCAGACCGAACTTTCTGGGTCAACGAGCGCGTCTATGAGCACATGAGTCTGCGCGTGCGGGGCTCGCAGTTGCAGGAGGAGTGGCGTGAGCGTTTTGAATCCTGGCGCGAGGCTTTCCCGGAGATGGCCGAGGATTGGGACCGCGCTGGGTCTGGGCGGCTGCGCGACGGCTGGCACGAGGCGCTGCCGCGGTTTGCGGCGGGCACCGAGATCGCCACGCGCGCGGCGGGCCAGAAGGCGATGGCGGCCTTTGGCGAGTTCGCCCCGACGATGATCGGCGGGGCCGCCGATCTGGTCGAGTCGACCAAGACCGTGTTCGAGGGCGCCGGCGAGTTCTCCCGGCCCCATGCGGGCCGCAACATACCGTTCGGGATCCGCGAGCACGGAATGGGAGCGATCGTCAACGGCGCCGCGGCCCATGGCGGGATCGTCAAGCCCTACGGCTCGACGTTTCTGATGTTCTCCGACTACATGCGCGGGTCGGTGCGCCTCTCGGCGCTGATGGGCCTGCCCGTCGTCTGGGTCTGGACACACGACTCGGTCGGTCTCGGCGAGGACGGGCCGACGCACCAGCCGGTCGAGCACTACGCCGCGCTGCGGGCGATCCCCGAGCTGTGGGTGATCCGCCCCGCCGACGCGAACGAGACCGTGCAGGCATGGCGGGTCGCGCTCGAGCGCGAAGACGGCCCGGTGGCGCTGCTGCTCTCGCGACAGGGCATACCGGTGCTCGATCGGGATGGCGAGGGGATCGGGCAGGCAAGCGAGCTGGAGCGGGGCGGGTACGTGCTGTGGGACTCGTCCGCCGGCGACGGGCAGGGCGCGGGCGATGGGCCGGCAGCGCCCGAGCTGATACTGATCTCCACCGGCGCCGAGGTTGCGCTGACACTCCAGGCGGGACGGGCGCTGGCCGCGGAGGGAACGCGCGTGCGGGTCGTGTCGATGCCGTGCATGGAGCTGTTCGAACTGCAGCCGCCCGCGTATCGCGACCAGGTGCTGCCGCCGGGCGCGGGTCCGCGCCTGGCGGTCGAGCCGGGCGTCAGCCTCAGCTGGTGGCGCTGGGTGGGCGAGCAGGGAGGCGTGCTCGGGATCGACCGCTTCGGCGCCTCCGCGCCGGGTCCCACGGTGCTCGAGAAGCTGGGGTTCACCGCCGAGAACGTCGCCACGCGGGCGCGGGCATTGCTGAAGGAGGCACGCTGATGGAGGGGCCGCTGCAGCGCGTGTCGGAGTACGGGCAGAGCGTGTGGATCGACTCGCTCTCGCGTGCCTCCATCCGGGGGGGGCACTTGCAGGAGCTGATCGACAAGTTCGCCGTCGTCGGCGCCACGTCGAACCCGACGATATTCCAGACGGCGATGTCTCAGGGCGACGCGTATGACGAGCAGCTGCGCGAGCTCGCCGGCCGCGACGTGCACGACGCGTTCTGGGCGCTGGCCGTGCGCGACATCAAGGACGCGTGCGACCTGTTCGCGCCCGTGTTCGAGGCGAGCAGCGGGCGCGACGGATACGTCTCGCTGGAGGTCGATCCGACGCTCGCCTACGAGACGCTGCAGACCTTCCGCGAGGCGATCGACCTGCACGAGACCGTTGACAAGCCCAACCTGCTCGTGAAGATCCCCGCGACCAAGCCGGGGCTGGCGGCGATCGAGGACGTGATCGCCGAGGGCCACTCGATCAACGTGACGCTGATCTTCTCGCTGCGCCGCTACGCCGAGGTGGCCGAGTCCTACATCCGCGGGATCGAGCGTCTGATCGCGGCCGGCGGGGATCCGCGCAGGGTGGCGTCGGTGGCGAGCTTCTTCGTCTCGCGCATCGACACCGAGGCCGACCGGCGGCTGGATGAATTATCGGAGCCCGCCCGGGCGGGCGGGGCTCTGAACGAGCTTTGCGGCAAGCTCGCGATCGCCAACGCGCGGCTCGCCTACGAGCACTACAAGGCGACGTTCGCCGGTCCGCGCTGGGAGTACCTCGCGGGCAAGGGCGCCACGCCCCAGCGCGTGCTGTGGGCGTCAACGTCGACCAAGAACCCGGCCTATCCGGACACGATGTACGTGGATGAGCTGATCGGGCCCGACACGGTCAACACGATGCCCCAGCAGACGATCGAGGCCTACCAGGATCACGGCGACCCTCAACCCCGCCTGGAGAAGGGCCTCGAGCAGGCGCACGCCCTGCTGGAGCAGCTGGCCGCGGCGGGTGTCAGCTACGAGCAGGTCACCGACACGCTCGAGCGCGAGGGGGTAGAAAAATTCGCCGACTCCTTCGAGCAGCTGCTGAACGGACTGCGTGAGAAGCAGGCTTCGCTTACGAGTACGGGATAGGGATCAGCACCGAGATCTCAAGCGGCCCGGACGGGAACGCTTCGGCGTGGAGCGTGAACACGCTGTAGTCGTGCCCCTGATAGCGCAGCGGGCCTTCGGTGGGAAGCTGTGACGGTGGGAGCTCGAAGCTGCTCATCACCACCTGTGAGTCCCGCTGTATGACCACCTTCACCCCGGCCAGACGCTGGGCGAGCAGCAGGTAGCCGAGATCGTCCTGGATCGAGATCACGACATCGCCGATCGTTCTGCCCTTTACACGTAGGGGCGCGCGTACCGGCGCAAGCACATACGGTCCCCCGACGTCCGACAGCAGCTGCCCGTCGACGCTCACCCGGATGCGGACGATGTGCTCGTTCAGCAGCTTGTCGATCGCCAGCCGTGTAGCTTCAGGTTCGCGCTCGGCGACCGCGCGCAGCAGCGGCTGGTTGTGCTGCACGCGGCGCATCTGATCGAGCGCTCTCGCGCCGATCTCGCCCGTGTAGATGAGCCTCGCCACGCGGCTGACCGTGTTGAGCACCGTGTCGGTCGGCGTGCGTCCGCACAGGGGCGCGATCGAGGAGAGCGACCTGAACACGTACACGCGCAACGGGCTGCCCGACGGATAGGCGTCGGCCGCGAACGAGGTGTAGCGGTAGTTGACGCGCTTCACCGTGAGCTCGCCCTGCGCCGGCAGCTCGCCCGCCGGCAGTGCGAGCGAGCCGGCGATGCTCCGTCCATGCGCGCGCAGAACGGCCAGTCCTTCGGCGATGCCATTCGTCTCGTCGAGGAACCCTGCGTCGGTCCACACGCTCGCCACGAAGCTCGCGATCGGGGCGCCCGTGGCGTCGAGGATGCTCCCGTGCAGCGGCGCCAGTGCGTTCAGAGCGCCGGCGTCGGCGAGCACCCGGCCCGCGCCTTCGGCAGCCGTGCCACCGCGGATCACCTTCAGGTTCGTCATGTGCCCGGTCGCGATCAGCGCCCGGGCGGCCGTGCGTGCCGCCCGGGGGTCGTCGCGTTCGACCGCCTCGCGCAGGGGCGCCGAATGTTCGATCAAGCTCAGCGCCGAGGCCGTGCGGGCGCTGAAGACGCCCTCGTGGTAGACGTTCGCGGTCACATCGCTGAGCGCGCCGAGCACCGCCCGCGAGCACGCACGTGCTACGGCCGGCGCCGGAGGATCGGCGCTCACGTGCGTGTCGTCGTGGTCACTGTTCGCGAGCGCCACGCCGCCCACCGCCAGACAGGCAAGCAGCGCGCAGACGATAACGACGCGCATGGCGCGCGAGGTCTTTCCCACAGCCCACACGATTGCTGAGCATCTTAAGGGTTTGTTTAAGCGGTGGTGAGATCGCATACATATCGGTGTCGCTACGGTGGGGCGTATGGATTCGCGGCATACGACGATCGGCGAGCAGCTGCCCGCGCACGTGCCTCAGCCGCCATCCGAGCGCGGCCACTGGCTGCTCGCGGGTTCGGTCGCGGTGCTCGGCGTGGTGGCCCTCGTCGCGGCGCTCACGGGTGTCGTCGGGAGCTCCTCGGCAGTCGTTCCCTCCGCGGCCACGCCGCCCGTGCTGGTGGTAGCCGCCACGCCGGTCGCGGATCGGGGCGTTGCCAGCACCGCGAGCGCCGCGGGGGTGGGTAGGTCACAGCCGCAAGCGCATCGTTGACCGTTGAGGGTGAGGGATCACCACGAGCACATCGTTTACCGGGTGAAGGCTTGTAGCGGGGATTTCTCATGTAGCGGAGTCCGTAGGACGGAGCGGAATGAGAAATCCCCGGCGCGTCGTCCGATGGGGTCCTCACCGGCGGCGTGGGGTGCTCAGCTGGCCGGTGGTGAGCAGTTGTCCGTCGGTGTCGCTGACGTGCAGGTTCTCGCCCTCGGTGAGCGAGAGGTCGAGCGTGGCGGTGACGTACTGGTAGGCGCTGTCGTCGGGCATCGGGATCGCGCGGCCCAGGATTCGCAGGCGCAGGTCGGAACGGATGAACCGGATGAACTCGATCCGGCCGTGCTCGGGCCAGCCGATGGGGATCTCGCTGGCCGGGCGGGGTGTGCGCGGCTTGGCCGGGATGCTCTGCTCAGGGGTGCGTCCGCCGCTGGCCTTGTAGCGGTGCTGACTGTTGTGGAAGCGCTCGAACGCCATCGTGCGCTCGATGAGGTGGGGCAGTCCGTCGAAGCGCTCTTGGCGGAAGAAGCGCTGCTGGAAGGTATTGTTGAAGTGCTCGATCGTGCCGTTGCGCCATGGTTCGCGTGGCGGGATGAACACGAGCGTGACCTGCTGGTGCAGGCAGACCCGCACGACCTCCCCCAGGCCGGTCGGTGAGACGAACGGGCCACCGTTATCCAGCTGCAGGCGTCGCGGCAGCCCATGGCGCTCCCAGAGGGCGTAGAGCGCCTGAAGCACGCGCTGATCACCGCGGTCGGTGATGATCTCGATCCCGGCGTGATGGGAGGCCACGTCGATCTGGGTGAGCGCGTGAAAGCGCGCCCCGCCGTCCAGATGACGCGGCCCGATGAGGTCGGCCTGAACGACGTCACCCGGCCGCTTCGCCGCCGGCGCGGGGTAGGGCAGGCCCTTGGAGGTCCGCCTGCGACTCACACGGCCCGTCTGCGTAACGCCGGCGCGCGCGAGGATCTCCTCGATCGTGCGCACTGGCGGCACTGGCCCACCGAGCTTCTCCAGCTCCCACGCGATCGCCTCCGCGCCGAGTTGTGCCCACGGGTTCTCGGCCAGCCGTGAGCGGATCGCGAGCACCCGCGCCTCGACATCCTCCGGCGTACGGTTCGCCACGCGCTTGGGTGCCCTGGAGCGGCCATCCGCCCACGACGGGTCGTGCGGGTCATAGCGCGCCGCCCACTTCGCCACCCACTGCCTGGTGCGCCCCAGATCCGCCGCGATCGTCTCCGGCGACTCACCCGCCAACCGCCGCCGCGCCGCCTCGCGACGCAACGCCACCTCCACCTCCGACATGAACACCTCCACGCTCGCTCAACAAGAGCGCGCGAGGGTGCCACGCCAGCCACGATGTAAACGATGTGCTCGCGGCTCAGCGCTCAGCCACGTAAACGATGTGCTTGCGGTCAGACGTAAACGATGTGCTTGCGGCCGTCAGGTAGGCCCGCGAGCGGTTCGACGGCGGCGCATGCAGCGATCGTCGCCCAGCCGTCCGCCGCCCAGCAGCACGAGGCGCTCGCCGGCCTGGCCGATCCGCTGCAGACCGAAGTGTCCGCGAGCTGGATGGAAGGGTTTTACCCGATCTACTCGGTCGCCCAGAGCACGTTCGGCGTCAACTGGCTGCTGATCGCCTCGATCCACGACCAGGAGACGGCGTTCTCGACCGCCCCCAGCACCTATCACGGCCTGAACTATGTCCACTGCTGCGGCGGGCCGATGCAGTTCAACGTCACCAATGGGGGTGGGCGGGGCACCGGATCAACCTGGGATCTGGTCAGCGACTCCTACATGTACGGTCGCCGTCCGGCTGTCTACAACCACATGACCACCGCGCATCCGTCTATATACGACGACTTCGATGCGATCATGGCCGCCGCGCACCTGCTCTCGGCGGACGGCGCCACGCTCGAACTGAACGGCGGCGCGTGGGACGCGGCGTATGACTACTACGGTCACGACGCGGCCGGCGTGGCCTATGCGGACGAGGTGCTCGCCCGGGCGATCGGCTGGTCACAGCACGGGTTCTGCGCCAACTGCGGCGTCGAAGGAGCGATGATCGAAGCCGTGCATGCCGCCTACGGAGCGCCGGTGCTGGCCGCGCTGGAAGCCGAAGCGGCCGCAGCGGCGGCGGGGGCGCAAGCAAAGGCCAAGGCCAAGGCCAAGTCAAAAGCCCAGGCCAAGCCGAGGACCCGGGCGACGACTGCCAGCCGCCGCTAGTAGTGCTTTGTTAGTTTTTCTGTAGGGTTTCTCGCTGGCTCGGCGAATCCTGCTCGCGTCTGGCAATCGACGTGAGGGGGTTCGGGATGACGGCGGTGATGGAGATGGCGGTGGATGGTCCCGTGGCGGTGCGTGAGCGTCTGGAGGCGTTCGCGGATGAGGTGCTCACTGAGGCGGTGAACCGGCCGGTGCAGCTTGACAACGGTCGCGTGTATCTGCGGGGGCTGATCGAGGAGGGTCCTCGCAAGTCGCTTGAACCGATGGTCGCGCGATTGGGCGATGAGGCCGACTATGAGAGCTTGCAGCAGTTCCTGGCGGTGAGCACGTGGGAGGCGGCGTTGGTGGTCAGGGCGGTGGCCGAGCGAGTCGCGCCAGCGATCGAGATCGAGGCGTGGGTGCTCGACGACACCGGCTTTCCCAAGGACGGCAAGGGCTCGCCCGGGGTCAAGCGCCAGTATTCGGGGACGCTGGGCAAGACGGGCAATTGTCAGATCGGCGTCTCCGTGCACGCCGTTGGCGTGAAGGGCACGGTCCCGTTGGGGTGGGCGCTGTATCTGCCGGAGGAGTGGTGCTCGGATGCGCAGCGCAGGCGCAAGGCGAAGATCCCCGAGGAGGTGGCTTTCAAGACCAAGCCGCAGCTCGGGGTGGACCTAGCGTTGCGCGCCGCGGGCTGGAAGATCGAGCGGGTGCCGATGCTGGGCGACTGTGCCTACGGCAACAACACCGAACTGCGAGACCGCCTGCATGACGGCGGGCTTCAGTACGTGCTGTCGGTCTCGCCGGAGACGACGGTGTTCTCCCAGGAGACCGAGTTCACCGTCCCCGCAGCACCGGCCGGCAAGCGCGGCGGCAGACCTGCCAGCCGGCCGCGACCGGACCGCGAGGCCGAGTCGATCGGTGCGCTAATCGCCCGTCTCGGCGAGGAGGCCTTCAAGACAGTCACGTTCCGCGACGGCCCCGAGGGCAAACCGGTCAAGTCCCGCTTCGCCTTCGTGCGCGTGCGCTCTGCGCACCACTGGCGCCCACACGACGAACGTTGGGCGACGGGCGGTGAGGCTCCACCGCGCGAGGAGTGGCTGATCGCCGAGTGGCCGCAGGGCGCCCCCGAGCCCAGCGACTACTGGATCTCGAACCTCCCCGCCAACACCAAGCAAGAGCGCCTCGCGCGCCTGGCAAGGCTGCGCTGGAAGATCGAGCTCGACTACAAGCAACTCAAGGGCGAGCTCGGCCTCGACCACTACGAGGGCCGCTCCTGGCTCGGCTGGTATCACCACACCGCACTGGTCACCGCCGCCCACGGATTCCTCACCCTGGAGCGCCTTCACCCAAAAGCCCAGCGGCCGGCCTGACACTCCCCCAGGCAGTCCTACTGTTCCAGCCGCTCCTACGCTGCTGGACCGGCCGCTGCTCCACCTGCCACCAAAGCATCGACCTCGACGACCTACACCTCCCGCCCCCACAACGCGAGTAAAAAGCTAACAAAGCACTACTAGGCGGCGTCTGCCTGGGCGATGAGCTCGCCCGCGACACGATCGGTCGCCGCGCCGGTCCCGCCCAGCAGGCGCCGCGACAGCTGGGCACGGCGGAAGTACAGCGGCGCGTCGTGCTCCCAGGTCGCGCCGATGCCGCCGTGCACCGAGATCATCGTGCGCGCGGCGTGGTCGAGCGCACGCCCGGCCACCGAGCGCGCGGCGCCGGCCGCGAGCGGAAACTCGCCCGGGGCCCCGCCGCGGGCCCAGCCCGCGTAGTAGAGCAGCGAGCGCCCGTTCTCGAGCTGGCGCAGAACCTCGGTGAGCGAGTGCTTGACCGCCTGGTAGGAGCCGATCGCGCGCCCGAACGTGAAGCGCTCCTTGGCGTACTGCACCGACACCTCCAGCGCGGTCTCGACGCTGCCGAGCGACTCGGCCGCGATCAGCGCCTGGGTGAGATGCCAGGCCGCCGCGAGCTGCTCCTCGGATGTGTCCAGCGCCGTGGCGGGGGCGTCGCTCAGCGAGACGTGCCCGAGCGAGCGGGTCGAGTCATAGCGTGTGGTCGCCTCGATGCTCACCCCGGGGGCGTCCGCCTCGATCGCGACGCCTACGGGTCTGCCCACCGACCCATCCGGTGTCGGTGGGGGCAGGGCCACGCCCACGAGCAGGTCTGCGCCGGGAGCGTCGGGCACGAACGCCAGCTCCCCGCTGACGGTGATCGTCCCGTCGCCGGCAGTCGACACAGTCGGGGCCGCCGGCCGTGCCCTACCGCCCCGCGGGTCCACGCTCCAGCGGTCGTCCACGTCGCTCGGCGGGCTCACCGGCAGGTAGGCCGCCCGCCGCTCGCCGCTGGCCAGAGGCTCGAGCAGGGAAGCTGCGCCCGAGGAGTCGTTTACGATCGCGGTGGCCGGCAGGTGCCCGAGCAGCGGTATGCGAGCGAGCACGCGTCCGCACTCGCCGAGCACGAGCATCGCGTCGAACACGTCCAGCCCGGCGCCGCCGCGGGCCTCGTCGATCAGCAATCCAGGCCAGCCGGCCTCGCAAGCGGTCGGCCACAGGTCGGGCAGGGCCGACTCGTCGCCGTCGAGCGCCTCGCGGGCGGCTTCGAAGGTCTTGTACCGCGACAGCGCGCCACGGGCGGCCTCGCGCAGGAACTCCTGCTCGTCTGACAGTGCCAGATTCATGCCGTCGCTCCTTCCTTGGAGCGCAGCTCCGAGAATGGGATGCCCTTGTCCAGTCGCGGCTCCGGCGGTAGGCCGAGCACGCGCTCGCCGATCGTGTTGCGCAGGATCTCTTCGGTCCCGCCCGCCGACTTCAGGCCGGGCAGGAACGAGATCATGTAGGCCCACTCGCTGTCCTTGGCCAGCGCATCCGGGCCGAGCACGTCGGCGATCAGCTCGCCGGCACGGATCGCGCCGTTGACGATCGTGACCTTCGCCAGGCCCGCCTCCGGGCCGGGAATCTGGCCCCGCTGCAGCGCGGTCAGCGTGCGGTAGCCGGTGAACCTGACGGCCAGCAGTTCGCTCACGATCTCTCCGAGCTGGTGCCGGATCTCCGGATCGCGCCGGGCAAGCTCATCGCCGGCGATCGCTCCCGCGAACCGGGTCGAGTTGTACCCGAGCCCCTCGCCGCCGAGGCCGATCGTGACGCGCTCGTACATCAGCGTCGTCAGGGCCGTGCCCCAGCCGTTGCCCACGCCCCCGACGACCGCCCCCTCCTCGAGCGAGAGGTCGTCGAAGAAGACCTCGTTGAACTCGGCCTCCCCGGAGATCTGACGCAGGCCGCGAACGGTCACGCCGGGCGCGTCCATCGGCACGACGAACATCGTCAGCCCCTTGTGCTTGGGCACGTCGGCGTCGGTGCGCGCCAGCAGCAGACCATAGGAGGCGAACTGGGCGTTGGTCGTCCACACCTTCTGGCCGCTGAGCTTCCAGCTGCCGTCGTCCTGAAGGCGCGCTCTTGTCTGCACCGCCGCCAGGTCCGAGCCTGCGGCGGGCTCGGAGAACAGCTGGCACCAGACCTCGTCGCCATGCAGCATCGGACCGAGATAGCGCCCCTTCTGGTCCTCGTCACCGTGGGCGATGATCGTCGGGCCGAGCATCCCCACGCCGATCGCATCGAGGATCCCGGGCACTTTCGCGCGCGCGATCTCCTGGTTTGATATCACCTGCTCGATCGGTCCGCGCCCCTGGCCGCCGTACTCCTTCGGCCACACCACTCCGGCGAGACCGCCCTCCGCCAGCTTGCCCTGCCATACGCGGCGCGCAGCGATGATCTCGTCCTCGTCCTCGATCGCTCCCGGACCCTGCAATACGGGCGCCTCGGAGGCGTGTTGCTCCAGCCAGGAGCGGACCCCAGCGCGGTACGCGGCCTGCTCGGGTGTGTCGTCGAGATCCACGGCTCCTCCTGATTGCACTCTTGCATTACTGGTTGACTGGCCAGTCAACCGCTGTATGCGAAAGGTACTCCACCGCGGACGAGCGCGCGGTCAGGCGCCGGGCGAGCGCGCAGTCAGGCCGAGCGCGCGGTCAGGCGCCGGGCGGGAACGGCGCCTCCGGGATGGCCGGCTGGTGATAGACGTCCTCGAATCCGAGGTCGAGCAGCTCACGATCCTGGGTGCCGGGATCTTCGGAGTGCAGCACGATCGCGCCGAGGCGCACGCCGTGGCGTTCGGCGGTCGCCACCACGCAGCGCCCGGCGGCTTCCGTCTGGCCGGTCTTCATCCCGGTCACGCCGGGATAGCCGTAGATCAGCAGGGGGTTGTTGTTGTACAGGTAGAGCTTGCCGCCATGGATCGGGAAGGGCAGGACGGCCGAGTAGGTCTTGACGATGCTGGCGATCCGCGGCTGCTGCATGTCAACGTGCGCGAGCATCGCGAGGTCCGCGACGCAGGAGAAGTTGCCTTCGTTGTAGTAGCCGGACGGCGAGGAGTAGCGCGTGCAGCCGAGCCCGAGCTCGGCGGCCTCCTCGTTCATGCGCACGACGAAACGGTTGACGCCGCCGGCCACGTGCTGGGCGAGCGCCACGGCCGCGTCGTTGCCCGACGGCAGCAGCAGGCCATAGAGCAGGCTCTCCAGCGGCACGTGCCTGCCGAGCGGCAGCACGCCGACCTTGGACCCGGCGGCGTCGACCGCTTCCTTGGTGATCAGCACGGGCGCGTCCGGCGGCGAGGACTGCACGGTCAAGAGCGCGGTCATCATCTTCGTCAGGCTCGCGATCGGCAGGCGCACGTATGGGTTGAGCTGCCACAGGACCTGGCCGGTCGTGAGGTTGAACAGAAGCCCGGCGCGCGGCGGATCGCTGAAGGCGACGTGCACCGGGTCTTCGATTGGATGCTGCGCGCTCCCGATCCCCGTCAGGGCGAACACCGGCTTGCTCAGCGCCAGCCCGCTCGGGGAACGGGCCACACCGGCGAGCGCGACGGCGCTCGAGTGGGCGGATCTATGCGTGCCGTGGGTCGAGGCCGAAGCCGAGCCGCGGGCACCATGCGCACGCCCGTGTCCCATCGCCGTCACGACGAGTGGGGCGGCGATCGCCAGCGCGAGCACACCGACGGCCATGGCTCGCCGCTGCGTGCGCCGTCGCCGCTGGACGGCCAAACGCCGGCGCCGGCTCTGGTCGGGTGACATGAACGGGGAGAAACCCATCATCGCGGGGGGTTGAACAGTGCGCCGATGACCCCGACCCCGAGCAGTACGAGCACGAAGATCGAGACCGCTCCCAGCAGCGTAACTCCCTGTTGGGACACCGTGACGATGGTCAGGTACGCGAACCCGGCGATGAACACCATCGCGACGGCGAGGATCGCCAGGCGCGTCATGCGGACAGGCGCATCATGCGGACAGGCGCATCATGCGGACAGGAGCTCGGTCATGCGGACAGGGCTCGGTCATGCGGACAGGGCTCGTCATGCGTATGTCGGTCCGGTCAGGCCGAAGCAGATCTGCACCGCCAACCACACCCCGAGCAGGAGCACGGCTGGGACCTCGACGATCGTGAAGAAGAACACCATGAGCACGAGGCTGATGACGCGGGCACGGGGGTAGAGCGCGATGTAGCCGATCAGGATCGCGGTGATCGCGCCGGCGGCGCCGAGCACGGGCGCGGTCGCGCTCGGATCGCTCAGCACGCGCACGCCCAGCACGAGCAGGCCGCCGAGCAGATACAGAGCGAGGAAGCGCACCCGCCCGAGCCTGTCCTCGAGCGTCGGTCCGAATATCGCCAGGAACAGCATGCTGGCGAGCAGCTGCAGAAAGCTCGCGTGCAGGAACATCGACGTCAGCACGGCGCCCAGACGGCCGCCGGTATGGGTCAGGTCGTAGGGGATCGCTCCGTAGCGCCTCTGCACGCCGGCGCTCGGTCCCCCGAAGAAGCTCCCGCCGTGGCGAATCGCGAGCAGGTAGGCGAGCACGTTCGCAGTTACGAGCGCGACTACGACTGCCGGGAAGCGATCTCGCCGGATGTTGTCCGTGATCGGGAGGATCGCCGGAGCCTACCCGCGCGCGGCGGGTGGGTGGACAGGTGTGCCGAGAAGGTAGGGCTCGTGCTGGCGCCCGGCGACTGGCGACGCCCGGGGGACGGCCCTATGCGCTCGCCGCGAGCGGTCCCACGCCGGAGCGTGATGGTCGGGTCCCCGCCCACCCCACGTGCTGATCGGCGTGGTAGGAGGAGCGCACGAGCGGCCCGGCGGCGACGTGCTCGAAGCCGAGCTCGTACGCGGCGCGCTCCAGGGCGGCGAACTCCTCGGGATGCCAGTAGCGCACGACCGGCAGGTGGCGCTCGGACGGGCGCAGGTACTGCCCGACGGTGAGCACCTGCACGCCGTGCTCGCGCAGGGCGGCGAACGTGTCGAGCATCTCCTCATGCGTCTCGCCCAAGCCGACCATCAGCCCGGACTTGGTCACAACCTCGCCTTCGCCGAGCTCGCCCGCCAGTCGCAGCACGCGGCAGGAACGGGCGAACTCCGAGCCCCGGCGCGCGAGCGGATACAGCCGCGGGACGACCTCGACGTTGTGGTTGAACACGTCCGGGCGCTCGGCGACGACCCGCGCCAGGGGCATCTCCTGGCCCTGGAAGTCGGGCGTCAGCACCTCGATCTGACAGCCTGGGGCCTGGCGGCGTACCTGGCGGATGACCCCGACGAACGCCGAGGCGCCGAGGTCGGGCAGGTCGTCGCGGTCGACCGAGGTGACGACCGCGTGGCGCAGACCCATGCGCGCGATCGAGCGCGCGACCCGTGCGGGCTCCAGCGGGTCGTTCCAGGTGGGCTTGCCGGTACGCACGTTGCAGAACCCGCACCGGCGCGTGCACGTGTCACCGAGGATCATGAACGTAGCGGTGCCCCGCTCCCAGCACTCCCCGACATTCGGGCAGGCCGCCTCCTGGCAGACGGTGTGCAGGTTCTCGGAGCGGATCAGCTCGGTCAGCTCGCGGTAGCGCTCCCCGCCCGGCGGAGGCACCTTGAACCACGGAGGCTTGCGCTCCCGCAACGGCCTGACGTTCGGCCCGAGCACGCTGAGCACGTCCATCCCCCCGGGGTTGGACCTCGACCGAGTCCCGCCCGCCCCGGCGCTCATACCGGGGCTCCGCTGTGGGTCAGGAGTGTCGCTGTGTCAGTGGTCGGGTTTTGTTGACCGATCGAAGATCGGCCCGCATCCTCGCGTGTGGCTGGGGGGCCGAGCGCGTTGGTGCGGGGCGTCCGGCCCCGCATACGCTCGGGTTGGGGAGACGGGGAGTCGAGGCCGAGCTCGTGCGGTGAGACGGGTCGCGGGCGACGGGAGTGGGCGTCGCAGAAGTGGCGGGCCATGCGCGTGCGGAACGCGTCTTGGTCGATCGTGCGCCCGGAGGGCAGCTCGCGGGCGATCGAGGTCATCGTCACGTCCGGCAACCCGCAGGCGGTCACCCAGGAGAACGGGTCCAGGCCCATGTCCACGTTGACCGCGAAGCCGTGGGTCGCGATCCCGCGCGATACGTGCACCCCGATCGAGGCGATCTTGCGGTCCTGCACCCAGACGCCGGTGTAGTCGGGGCCCTCCGCGCAGCGCGAGCGAGCCTCGACGCCTGCGTCCGCGAGCGCGCCGACGATCGCCGATTCGATCGTGCGCAGATATCGCCCGACGTCGTGGATGCGCATGATCGGGTACCCGACGAGCTGGCCTGGTCCGTGGTAGGTGATCCGGCCGCCGCGGTCGGTGTCGACGATGTCGATCCCCTGCGCGCGGTAGTAGTCCTCGCCCAGTGTCAGCTCACCCGGAGCCGAGCGCCGTCCGCGGGTGTAGACGGGCGGGTGTTCGAGCAGCAGCAGCGTGTCGGGAAGCTCATCGGCCAGCCGGCGCTCGCGGATACCTAGCTGGGAGGCGAGCGCACCGCGGTAAGGGACCGTGCCCAGGTGACACACCCACATCTCCGGCGAGGACTGTTCGGCTCGATTCATCGGCTTGCGTCTCAGGTTAGCGCCGGGCCTGTCGCTCACAGCGTCAGCGAAGCGGGCTGTTCGAGCAGCTCGCGGATGCGCGCCAGGAACCGGGCGGCGTCGGCGCCGTAGAGGATGCGGTGATCGCAGGCCAGGGTTACCGTCATCGTCTGACGGGCGGCGATCTCGCCGTTCTCGCGCACGACGGCGCGCGGTGAGACCGAGCCCACCGACAGGATCGCCGCCTGCGGGGGGTTGATGATCGCGGTGAAGCTGCTCACGCCGAACATGCCCAGGTTGGAGACCGTGAACGTACCGCCGCCCAGCTCCGGCGGGGTGATCGAGGAGTCGCGCACACGGGTGGCCAGGGCGCGGGTCTCGCGGGCGATCTCGCCGAGGGACTTCACATCCGCGTCGAACACGGTCGGGACGATCAGCGCGCCGCCGGTGGGACCGTCCGAATCGACTGCGACGGCCACGCCTACGTTCACGCGCCCGTGCAGCTGCAGGCGTCCGTCGCGGTAGCTCGAGTTCGCGCGCGGGTGCTCGCGCAGGGCAAGGGCGGAAGCCTTGACGACCATGTCGTTGTACGTCGGCGCGTCGGCGTGGCCGAGGGACTTCAGCTCGGAGCGCAGCGCGACGCACTCGTCCATGTCGATGTCGGTCTGGAGGGCGAAGTGTGGGACCGTGGCCTTGGACTCGGCCATGCGCCGGGCGATCGTCTGCTGGGTGCGGGAGAGCTCGAGCTCGGTCGTCTCGCCCTTGGCGGTCGTCACGCCCGCCGGTCCCGTGCCGGGCGTCTGGGTCACACCTGCCTCGTCGGGAGGCGCCGCACCCGCCTGCGGCCGGCGACTGGCGAGCGCCTGCACATCGGCCTTGACGATGCGACCGCCCGGGCCGGTGCCGGTGAGCGCGTGCAGGTCAACGTCGTTCTCGCGGGCGATGCGCCTGGCAACGGGGGACGCCTTGACGCGCTCGCCCTCCGGCGCGGGCCCACCGGCCGTCTGGACTGGAGCGGTCTCGCCGGCCGGCTCAACCCGTGGCGTGCGAGGGGTCGCGCTGGGCCGATCCTCGGCGCCGGACTCCCCCACCCGCGCGATGAGCGCGCCGACCGGCAGAGACTCGCCCTCGGCGGCGACGATCTGAAGGGTGCCCTCGAGGTCGGACTCGTAGGTCATCGTCGCCTTGTCGGTCTCGATCTCGACGAGCTCCTGCCCGCGCCGCACGGGCTCGCCGGCGGCGATCAGCCAGCGCAGGATCGTGCCCTCCTCCATCGTGTCCGACAGGCGCGGCATCACGACCTCGGACATCAGCGGACCTCCCGCGCAGCCGTGGCCGCTCGGGAATCGCCCGCCCGCCCGAGCGTGGCCAGCGCGGCGGCCACGACCTGGGGCTCGTGCGGGTATGCGATGTCCTCCAGCGGCTTGGAGTAGGGCATCGGCACGTCGGCGCCCGACACGCGCGCGACGGGCGCGTCGAGGTCGTCGAAGGCGTGCTCGGCGATCAGCGCCGCGAGGTTCGCGCCGACACCCCCGTGCGGCCATCCCTCCTCGACGACCACGCACCGGTTGGTGGCGCGCACCGAGGCGAGGATCGTCTCCAAATCGAGCGGGCGCAGCGTGCGCGGATCGATCACCTCAGCCTGCACCCCGTGCTCGGCGGCAAGCGTTTCGGCCGCGCGTTCGGCTGTGAGCGCCATGCGCGAGACGCCGACGATCGTCACATCCGAGCCCTCGCGGCACACACGCGCGTGGCCGAAGTCGACCAGCTCGTCCTCGCCGTCGGACACCTCGCCGCGGACGCCGTACAGCGACTCGTGCTCGATGAATATGACCGGATTGTCGTCGCGGATCGCCGTCTTGAGCAGGCCCTTGGCGTCGGCGGGCGTCGCGGGCACGGCGACGAGCAGGCCGGGGACGTGCAGGAACATCGCCTCCAGGCAGTGCGAGTGCGTCGGCCCGAGCTGGTGTCCGGCGCCCTGTGGCATGCGGATCACCAGTGGGACGGAGACCTGGCCGCCGAACATGTAGTGGATGTGGGCGGCATGGTTGACGATCTGGTCGAACGCGAGCAGCGAGAAGTTGATCGTCATCAGCTCGACCACCGGGCGCAGGCCTGTCATCGCCGCGCCGACGCCCATGCCGACGATCGTGTTCTCGGAGATCGGCGTATCGCGCACGCGCCGCTCGCCGAACTCTTCCAGTAGGCCCTCGGTGACTTTGAAGGCCCCGCCGAACACACCGATGTCCTCGCCGAGCAGCACGACCCGCTCGTCGCGGCGCAGCTCCTCGCGCAATGCCGCATTCAGAGCCTCGCGGTAGCGCAGCTCGCTCATCCGTGCGTCTCCCGCGCCGACCTCGTGCGTCTCTTCGTAGGGCCCGGCTGTGAGCGCGGCTCGTTCATGGGTGATAGCGCCCCCGGACCTGATCGTCGATCACGTACACGTCCTCGTACAGCGACCCCGGCGCTGGAAACTCAGAGGCCTCGGCGAACGCCACGGCCCGCTCGACCTGCTCGGCGGCCTCGTGCTCGATCAGCTCGCGCGCGGCCGCGTCCAGGATCCCCTCGCGCTGGAGCAGATCGCCGAACCGGGGGATCGGGTCGCGCTCGCGCCAATGGGAGACCTCCTCCTTGGTGCGGTACTCCTCGGGGTCGGCCATCGAGTGCCCGCGAAACCGGTATGTCACAGCCTCGACCAGCAGGGGATGGCGGTCCTCGCGCACGCGCCGCAGCGCCTCGCCGATGACCGTGTACGTGTCGAGCGCGTCCATCCCGTCGCAGCGCATGCCCGGCACGCCAAGGGACTCCCCCTTGCGCCGCAGGTCGGTCACGGCCGAATGACGATCGAGCGAGGTGCCCATCCCGAACTGGTTGTTGACGACCATGAACACGACGGGCAACCGCCACAGCGCGGCGAGGTTCAGCGTTTCCCCGAATGTGCCCTGGTTGGAGGCGCCGTCCCCGAACGCGCACAGCGTCACCTCGTCGTGGCCGAGATAGTCGCTGCTCAGTCCGATGCCCGCCCCGATCGGCAGGTTGCCGCCGACGATCCCGTAGCCGCCCATGAACCGGCGCTCTGCGTCGAACATGTGCATCGAGCCGCCGTGCCCGCCGCAGCAGCCGTCCACGCGCCCGAACAGCTCGGCCATCACCCGCTCGGGCGGTGTGCCGCGCGCGATCGCGTTGCCATGCGAGCGGTAGGTGGAGATCAGGTAGTCCTCATCGCGCAACGCCCGCGCGGCCCCGACGATCGTCGCCTCCTCGCCGATCGACAGGTGCAGGAACCCGCCGATCTTCGCCCGCGCATACATCTCGCCCGCGCGCTCCTCGAACCGGCGGATCAACGTCATCGTGGCGAGCCACTCGCGGGCGGCTTCGGGCTCCGGCAGGGTGACGTGCGCGGACGCCAGGCCCTCGACACTAGGCTTCTCGGCCATCACGGCCACATTAGCGGCCGGCTACGCTTCGACGGCGGCCCAGCGTGCGATGAACTCCTCGGCGTCCAGCTGGGAGATCTCCTCGCGCAGCATGCGCGCCATGCGTGAGGCCATCTGTGGTGGGCGGTCCCAGAACAGGATCACCTCGCCGCTGTCGATCTCGACGATCTCGATGTGATCGACCCGGCGCGTGTCGGCCAGCGGCGCGGGCGCCAGCCCGCCGCGCTTGACGATCAGCCGGTAGGCGCGGTTGGCTCTCATCTGCTCTCCATGACCGCCGCTTCCTCGAGGGCATGCTCGCCGGCGAAGACTCGCTCTCCGATCCGCACCGCCGGTACGTCGGTCACTCCCGCCTGCGCCGCCAGCCTCGTGACGCTGGACAGCTGCTCGCGCACCGATCGCAGCTCGGCCCCGCGCAGCACGGCGGCCGGGTGCATCTCACACGCAGCGGCCGCGATCAGCACGTTGTCGGGCTCCGCGAGCGAGCGTCCGCCGGCGAATGCCTGGCGGAACGCGGCCTGCGCAAACGGCACGGTCCGCCCGATCGACTTGGCGTACGTGGCGGCGCGCATCGCCAGCGCACTGTCGAACGGGTACTCCGCGGGCCAGCGCAGCGGTTGCAGCCCCAGCTCGCGCGCCCGGACCTCGACCATCGCTGCGTCGAACGACTCACTGCCCGGCAGCTCGCGGGCGAGCACCGGTTGCCACTCGGCCGGGGCGCCGAGCACGTGCAGGATCTGCTCGGCCGCGAGATATGCCAGCGGACTGGCCAGGTCGAAGTAGAAGGCGGAGGTGTGCATTGAGGGGGCCGTTCCGTGGATGCCAGGCGACACACGCACCGATCGGAGATCATGGATCTCCGATCGGCCAGCAGGGCGTGCTGGTTGTACGTCGAGCATCGCGACCGATCGTCCGGGATCGGCCAGCGTATGGCGCCTCGGAACGGTTCCCTCAGCCGTGGATGAGCCAGCCGTCGGCGGCACGTCCAGCCTCCATCACGGCCTCGGACAGGGTCGGGTGGCCGTGGACGATGCGCGCGACCTCGGCGTAACCGCCCTCCAGCGCGCGCACGTTGACGAGCTCCTGGATCAGCTCGGTCGCGCGCGAGCCGACGATGTGCCCACCGAGCAGCTCGCCATAGGAGGACTCCCCGACGAGCTTGACCAGGCCGGTGCGGTCGCCGTAGACGGTGCCGCCGCCGACCGCGCCGTAGGGGACCTTGCCGACGACGACGTCGTACCCCTGCTCGCGCGCCTGTGCCTCGGTCAGGCCGAACGAGCCCACGTTCGGCGTGCAGAAGGTCGCGCGCGGGATATCGACATAGGCGATCGGGTGGGTCTGCAGGCCGGCTGAGTCCTCGGCCGCGATGATGCCCTCCTCAGAGGCCTTGTGCGCGAGCGCGGGACCGGCGACGAGGTCACCGATCGCATACACCCCCGGCGCGCTCGTGCGCAGCGCGCCGTCGACCTCGATCAATCCCCGCTCGTCCAGCTCCACGCCGGCCGCGTCCAGGCCGAGCGCCTGGATGTCGGGGCCGCGACCCGTTGCGATCACCAGGTAGTCGACCTCGGCGGACTCCGATCCGTAGCTGAACTTCACGCTCGAGTCCGAGGGATGCACGGACTCGATCGGGGTGCTCGTGTGCACGCCGATCGACTGGCGCTTGAGTCCGCGCTCGACCAGGCGCGAGATGTCGGAGTCCTCGCCGGGCAGCACGCGCTCGAGCGCCTCCAGCAGCAGCACCTCGCTGCCCAGGCGCGCGAACGCCGAGGCGATCTCGGCGCCGGAGGCTCCCGCCCCCACGACCGCCAGGCGCGCGGGCAGCTCAGCCAGCGCCCACGTCTCCTCGGTCCCGAGCACGCGCCCACCCAGCTCCACGCCGGGGATCGCACGGGGGACCGACCCGGCGGCGAGGATCACCGTGGCGGCGGTCAGCTCGCGGTCGCCCACGCTGACGGCGACGGCGCCGCCGGAGTTGCGTTCGCGCGCGCCGAGTGACGCCTCGCCCTCGATCAGGTCGATCTCGTTTTTCTTGAACAGCCCGCCGACGCCGCTGGTGAGGGTGGAGACCACTTTCTCGCGACGGGCCTGCACAGCGGGGTAGTCGACCTCGACGCCCGCCACCTTCAGCCCATACTCCTCGGCGTCGCGGATCTCCGAGAGCAGGTCGGCGGAGCGCAGCACGGCCTTGGCGGGGATGCACGCGTAGTTCAGGCAGCGCCCGCCGACTGCGTCCTTCTCGATGACAGCGGTCTTTTTCCCGAGCTGCGCGGCACGGATCGCGGCCACGTAACCACCGGGCCCGGAGCCGATCACGATCGTGTCGTAAGAGGTCTCTGCCATGACGCGCTGAGCCTATCGAAGCTCGGCGCTCGGCCAGGACGGAGGCGGCCCGGCGGTGGCGCGTGAGGCGGGACTACTGTCGTTCGCCGGCCTGGATGCGGCCCATCACGCGCACAAGCTTCCAGAACAGCCAGCCCGCCAGCACGATCGAGACCAGGCATAACCCCGCGGCGAGCAGCGTGGAGGAGACCACGAGCGCGAGCGAGGTCACGAGGATCTGAAACGCGAGCAGCGCCTCGAAGGAGAGCACCGCCCAGTAGCGCCGCCGGTACATCCCGAGCGCAAGCAGCCCGAGCACGCCCGCGAGGAACACTCCTCCCGGCAGCGAGCCGCCGTGCCGGTGCAGGCCGTGGATCGTGAGCGCGCCCACGATCACGATGAGCGCGAGCGCCGTCGCCACGGCCACTGCGACGAGCAGGGCCGGTGGTCGCTCGTCCTCCCCCAGCGGCTTCAGGGTGGCGCGGGCGATCTCCTCGCGCGAAGGACTTCTCTCATCGGGCATCAGAGCAGCTCACGCAGCTCACGCGCCGCCCGTTCGGGGTCGGCGGCCTGTGCGATCGCGCGCAGGACGCACACTCGGCTGGCGCCGGCGGCGAGCACATCGTGGAGGTTGTGCGCGTCGAGACCGCCGATGGCAAACCACGGCACGGACGCATGGGTGACCGCGTAGCGCACGAGCTCCACGCCCACGGCGGGGCGGCCGAGCTTGGTGGGCGTGGCGTACACCGGGCCCACGCCGATGTAGTCGGGGCCGGCGCCCGCTGTCGAGACAGCGTCGATCTCGGCCGGCGCGTGGGTTGAGAGCCCGATCAGCATGTCCGGCCCGACCAGCTCTCGAACCTCGGCCACCGGCATGTCGTCCTGGCCGACATGCACCCCGTCCGCGCCGCACTCCCGCGCGAGGAGCGGTCGGTCGTTGACGACGAACAGCGCGCCGTGGCGCTCGCACAGCCCTCGGGCGCGCCGGGCAACGGCCAGGAGCTCCTCATCGCCCAGATCCTTCTCGCGCAACTGCACAACGTCCACGCCCCCCGCGATCGCCGCCGGCAGCAGCTCGGAGAGCTCACGCCCTCCGGGTGCGCTGTCGCACACTAGATAGAGTCGCGCGGCGGCGAGTCCGGCGATGCGGTGGGCACGAAGGTCGTTCACGGACATTCCGCTGAGTCTGACACCGGACTAGCATCTTTCATATGCCGACGAACCGCGCCCGCACCGATGTCGTGATCGTCGGCGGCGGGATCATCGGCCTGTCCGCCGCCTGGCGCGCACGCGAGCGGGGCATGACGGTGACGCTGCTGGAGCGCGACACCCTCGGGCGGGGAACGTCGTACGTGGCGGCGGGCATGCTCGCGCCGGTGGCCGAGGCGGAGTTCGGCGCGGCGGGCAGGCGGCTGCTGGAGCTGGGGTTGAGCTCGGCGGAGATGTGGCCGGTGTTCGCGGCCGAGCTGGAGCGCTGCAGCGCCGTGGAGGTGGGTCTGCTGAAGACCGGCACGCTTCTCGTCGCCCGCGATGAGGACGAGGCGCGCGAACTGGAGCGCCAGCTCGCGTTTCGCCAGTCGCTGGGTCTGCGCGCCGAGCGGCTGCGCGCGGGCGCCGCGCGCGAGCGTGAGCCGGGCCTGGCGCCGACGGTGCGGCTGGCGATCGAAGCCCCCGACGATCACTCGGTCGACCCGCGCCGTGTGCTTCGGGCGTTGCGCTCGGCGTGTGACTCCGCTGGTGTGAACGTCCGTGAGCACACCGCGGTGCAGGCGGTCGAGCTGGACGGCGCTGGCGATCGGGTGACGGGTCTGCGCCTGCACGGGGGCGAGCGTGTCGGCGCCGATCGCGTGGTGCTCGCCGCCGGGCCGTGGTCGGAAGAGATCGAGGGGCTGCCCGCCGCGGCGCGGGTTCGCGTGCGGCCGGTCAAGGGCCAGATAGTGCGCCTGCGCGATCGGACCGGGCCGGGTCTGCTCACGCGTGTGGTGCGCTTCGAGGGCGGGTATCTGGTGCCGCGCGCGGATGGCCGCTACGCGCTCGGCGCGACCGTCGAGGAGAAGGGATTCGAGCTGAGCCCGACCGCGGGCGGGGTCTACGAGCTGCTGCGCGACTGCAGCGAGCTCGTGCCGGGGATCGACGAGCTGCAGATCGAGGAGCTGTCGGTGGGCCTGCGCCCCGGCACCCCGGACAACGCGCCCGCGATTGGGCACGGCGCGCTGGAGGGATTGGTATGGGCGACCGGTCATCACCGCAACGGGATCCTGCTCGCCCCGCTCACCGCCGAGCTCGTGGCCTGCGCGCTTGCCGATGAGCCTCCCACGTCGCTTCCCACGTCGCTGGCGGACGCCTGCCGCCCGGATCGTTTCGAGGCGGTGCCCGCGTGATCGTGGTCAACGGCGAGCGCGCGGATCTGCAACCGGGCGAGACGGTGGCGAGCGTGCTCAACCGTCTCGGTCTCTGCACCGACGCCCGCGGTGTTGCCGTGGCCGTCAACGGCGAGGTGGTGCCACGGGCGGGATGGGAGACGTTCGCGCTCGCGCAGGACGCGCGCGTGGAGGTGCTGACGGCGATGCAGGGCGGATGACCGAAACCCTGACGATCGCCGGCCGAACGCTGCGCTCGCGGTTGCTGCTCGGGACGGGCGGGTTCCCGTCGCTGGAGCTGATGGCCGCGGCGATCGAGGCCGGCGGCAGCGAGCTGGTGACGGTCGCGCTGCGCCGGGTCGATCCATCCGCGCGCGGTTCGCTGATCGACGTGCTGAGCGACGCGGGCGTGCAGCTGCTGCCAAACACCGCCGGCTGCCGCACAGCGCGCGATGCCGTGCTCACGGCCAAGCTCGCGCGCGAGGCATTCGCTACGGACTGGATCAAGCTAGAGGTGATCGGCGACGAGGACACGCTGCTGCCCGACGCTCCCGAGCTGCTGCGCGCCGCCGAGCAACTCGTCGACGAGGGCTTCGTCGTGCTCCCGTACACGACCGACGACCCGGTGCTCGCCCGCCGTCTGGTCAACGTCGGCTGCCCCGCGGTGATGCCGCTGGGGTCGCCGATCGGCAGCGGCATGGGCATTCGCAACCCGTACAACATCAGCCTCATCCGCGAATCGGTGACCGTCCCTGTCGTGCTCGATGCAGGCGTGGGCACCGCCTCCGACGCGACGCTCGCGATGGAGCTGGGCTGCGACGCGGTGATGGCCGCCTCGGCGATCTCGCGCGCGCAGGACCCCGTGCGCATGGCCCATGCGATGCGCCACGCCGTGCAGGCCGGGCGCCTGGCGCGCACCGCGGGACGTATCCCCCGCCGTCGCTACGCGAAGGCATCCACACCCGACGAGGGCCTGCCAGATTTCGATTAGTCGTCTACCCCACGACTTCGATCGTCCCATTCATCGTGGCCGGGTAGTAGGTGCACTCGTAGTGGATCGTCCCCGGCTTGTCGAGCTTCAGCTCGAACGTGCCTCCTTCACCGAAGTCTCCAGAGGCGAACTTGTACGGTCCGCCCTCGCTCGTGACGTTGCACTTCTCGGGGTCGTTGTTCGTCCACTTGACCGTGCTGCCGACCTTCGCTCTGACCGTGTCGGGGGCGATCGCGATGTTGGTGTAGGCGATCTGCACGAGCCCGCTCTGCACGGGCGAGGAGGGGGAGGGAGAGGCGAACTTGGGCGTCGTGTTCGCTTTCAGCCCGCCGGCGGACGCCGCGGACGCCGAGGACGACGTGCTGGAGGCCGCGATTGTCGTCGCGGTCGAGCTGGAGCTGGAGCCGCTCGACCCGCAGCCGGCCACCAGCAGCGGCGCGAGGCAGGCGATCACGGCGACGGGTAGGCCTCTTCTCATCGAAACCATCCTAGACTGGCCCGTCCATGCCTCGCCATTTCCTCACGGGATCGGAGCTCACCGCCACGGAGCTGAACGCGCTGCTCGACCGGGCGCTGCAGCTGAAGGCCGCGCCGCTGTCCTCGCATGCGCTCGCCGGGCGCAGCGTCGCGCTGATCTTCCAGAAGCCATCGACGCGCACACGGGTCTCATTCGAGGTGGGCGTGCACGAGCTGGGCGGCCATCCGGTCGTGCTGCGCGCGGACGAGCTGCAGCTCTCGCGCGGCGAGGCGCTGCGCGACAGCGCATACGTCCTCTCCCGGCACGTGGCCGCGGTCGGAGTGCGCACCGGCCCCGACGCAATGCTGCAGGAGCTGGCCTCCTACAGCGAGGTGCCGGTGATCAACATGCTCACGGAGCTGCACCACCCGTGCCAGGCGCTGGCCGATCTGATGACGCTGCGCGAGGCCTGCGGAACGCTCGAGGGCGTGCGTGTCGCGTACATCGGCGACGGCAACAACGTCGCGCGCTCGCTGGCGCTGCTCGGCACGCTCGCGGGGATGCACGTATCGGTCGCCTCGCCCCCCGGATACACGCTGGATAAGCAGGCGCCGCTGCCCGTGCTCGACGGCGCCGCGGGGACGCTCGAGCTGCACACCGATCCCCGCACGGCGGTGGCCGGCGCGCAGGCTGTGTACGCGGACGTGTGGGTGAGCATGGGCGACGAGGCCACCGCCGCCGATCGCCGGGCTTCGCTGGCTCCCTACGCGCTCGACGACGCGCTGCTGGACCTGGCTGCGCCCGGCGCGTTTGCGATGCACGACCTGCCCGCGCACCCCGGCGAGGAGATCTCCGCGGAGGTCCTGTACGGCGAGCGCCAGCGCATCTGGGATCAGGCCGAGAACCGTCGCCACGCGCAGAAGGCCCTGTTGGAGCACCTGCTGGCATGACGCGCCCCGAGCGCGGCGATGAGGTCGAACTCGTAATCGACTCGCTCGCCTTTGGCGGGGAGGGTGTCGCCCGGCTCGGCGAGGAGGGCTATGTCGTGTTCGTCGCCGGCGCCATTCCCGGCGATCGGGTGCGCGCCGTGGTCTACAAGCGCAAGCGCTCTTACGCCCATGCCCGGGCGATCGAGGTGCTGCAGCCGAGCCCCGAGCGCATCCCGCCGGTGGCCGATCATCCAGGTGTTCCCTGGCAGGTGTTGCCGTACCAGCGCCAGCTGGAGGTCAAGCGCGGCCAGATCGACGAGGCGCTGCGCCGGATCGGGCACCTGGACGGGTATGAGCTTCAGGAGATCGTGCCGGCGCTCGAGCAGTGGCGTTACCGCAACAAGCTGGAGTACTCGTTCGGCATGAGCGAGGACGGCGAGCTGCAGTGTGGCTTTCACGCCTCGGCGGGCGGGCGGCTCATCGCGCCGATCGAGGACTGCCTGCTGGCGTCCGAGCAGGGCAACCAGGCGCGCGAGCTGGCGCTGGGATGGTGTCGCGAGCAGGGCCTTCACGCCTGGGAGCGCAGCGGCGCACGCGAGGACCGTCACGAGCGGGTCGGCCCTTCCCCGGACGGGCGCGCGCGGCTGCGCAACCTCGTCGTGCGCGAGGGCCGGCGCACCGACAGGCTGCAGATCAGGCTCGTGACGACGGACGGCGAGCTGGATGTGAGTGGGTTGGCGCTGGCGTTGAGCACAGCACTGGGCGATCGTCTGAGCGGGGTGCTGTGGACGCGCTCGCGCAGCGTGGCCGAGACCACGGCCGGCGGGGAGACCGAGCTCGTCTGGGGCGAGTCCGAGCTTCCAGAGCGCCTGGGCGAGCTCGATCTGCGGATCTCTTCGGAGGCGTTCTTTCAGACGAACACCGAGATGGCCGAGCTGCTGTATGGCGTCGTCGGCGAGTACGCGGGCTTGCAAGGGTGGGAGCGGGTGTATGACCTGTACTGCGGCATCGGCACGATCGCCCTGACGCTCGCTCCGCGCGCGGGGGAGGTATGGGGTATCGAGCTCGTCGAGCAGGCGGTGGCCGACGCGATCGCCTCGGCGCGGCGCAACGACGTGACGAACGCCCACTTCTTCGCCGGCGAGGTCCGGCTCGCACTGCCCGAGCTCCTGGCGCGCGCCGGGCGTCCGGACGTGCTCGTCGTCGATCCGCCCCGTGCCGGTCTCTCCAAGAAAGTGGTGCGGCGCATCGTCGAGGCCTCGCCCAGGCGGATCGTGTACGTCTCCTGCAACCCGACCACCCTCGCGCCCAACGCGGCCGAGCTCGTGCAGGCCGGGTGGGCGTTGAAGAAGGTGCGCCCTGTGGACATGTTTCCCCAGACGCACCACATCGAGTGCGTGGCGCTGTTCGAGCGCGGATAGGCTGCAACCGATGCGCGCCGCCACCATCCGCGAGAAGCAGATCGTGATCGAGGAGCACCCCGACCCCGTGCCGGGCGCCGGGGAGGTGCTGGTGCGCGTTCACGCCGCGGGGCTGAACGGCGCCGACATGATGCAGCGCCGCGGGCTCTACCCGGCGCCGCCCGGCTCGCCGCAGGACATCCCGGGCATCGAGCTGGCGGGCGAGGTGGCCGCGCTCGGCCCCGGCGTGCAGCGGTTCGCCGAGGGCGAGCGGGTGATGGCGATCGTCGGCGGCGGCGCCCAGGCGGAGCTGGTCATCGTGAACGAGCGCATGTTGATGCCCGTGCCCGCATCGCTCGACTGGCCCGCGGCGGGCGGGCTGCCCGAGGTGTTCACGACCGCCCACGACGCGATCTTCACCCAGGCGGAGCTGCGCTCCGGAGAGCGTCTGCTCGTGCACGGTGGCGCCGGTGGCGTGGGCGTAGCGGCGATTCAGCTCGCGCGGGCCGCCGGCGCGCGTGTGGCCGCAACGGTGCGCCGCGAGGATGCACGCGAGCATGTTGCCGAGCTGGGCGCTGAGGTGATCGCGCCCGAGGAGTTCGCTCAGCGCGGCCCTTACGACGTGATTCTGGAGCTGGTCGGCGCGCCCAACATGCCCGATAACCTGAACGCGCTTGCGAGCGGCGGGCGGATCGTCGTGATCGGCGTGTCCGCGGGCGCCAAGACCGAGCTGAACCTGCTGGGGCTGATGGGTAAGCGCGCGCGCATCCACGGCTCCACCCTGCGCGCGCGATCGCTGGAGGAGAAAGCCATCACCGCCCGGCGACTCGAACACGAGGTCCTGCCTCTCTTCGACGCGGGCTCCATGCGCGTGCCGATCGCCGCGACCTACCCCCTGGAGGAGGCCGCCGGCGCGTACGAGCGCTTTGCGCAGGGCGGCAAGCTCGGGAAGATCGTGCTGGAAGTCTGAGGACCACACCGCATGCGGTGTGGTCGGCAGGGTCACATGTGACCCTGCCACGGAACCTCGCATGCGAGGTTCCGCTTGGCGGCGCATGCGCCGCCAAGAACAGCGACCTACGTGTCAGTAAGGCGGCTGCGCCGCGTACCAATCGCCCAGCGTTCGAAACGCCGCCCAGAACGCGCGCTTGGCGTCGGTCTCGTCGAGCGAGTCGTCGATGTTGGGGACGTACAGCGCATCGATCGTGGGCGTCAGCTGCTGGATCTCACCCAGTCGCGGCGCAAGCTCATGTGCGAGCGGTATCTCCATCTCGCCGAGCGCGGAGAGCGCGTCGGGACCCATCGTGACGACGATCTTCGGCTGCACGATCGCGATCTCCTCGACCACGCGCGAGACGCACGCGAAGTCCGCGAGCGACGAGTCGCTGAGGGGACACTTCACGCACAGCGTCCCGTACACCGCCAGCGGGTCGATTGCAAGGCGCTTGAGCGACTTCATCAGCGCCCCGCCGGCGCGGCCGTAGAAGGCTACGCCCTCCTCGATCTCCGACGGCTGCGGCGCGTACTTGAGCAGCATCACATCCGCCTGCGGGTGTCCCGACCCGAGCACCGGCATCAGGTTGCCGCGAGGACAGTGCGGGCAGGCCTGCAGCTCGCGCGTCAGCGAGTTCAGCTCGCGGATGGCGCGCTCCAGGTACTTCTCGCGGATCTCGTCGTCGGTCACAGGCATCGCCCGGGGGTTTTTGACGGCCGTGCGACTTGTCCTTGCTACTGCACCCTTACTTGCGGCTGCCGCCCATCGCGCGCTTGACCCGTCGCGCCCGGCTGGCGCGGCGTGCGGAGGGCGGAGTCGCGCGGGTCTGCAGGAACTTGAGCGCCTGCACGTACAGCAGGCTGGTGGGGCGCGTGATGATCTCGGCGTCGCGCAACGACTGCATGAACTCGGCCGGGCCGTCGAAGGAGTGCATCCTGATCCGCACCGAGCCGAGGCCCTGGGCCACGTGCGAGTCGGAGCCCGCCCCCGCCACGATCCGGTACTTGGCGGCGAACCGGGCGGCCTCGTCGTTGAACGCGCCGATCGCCACGCGCGGGTTGAACACCTCGATCGCGTCGACGTCGGTGACGATCTTCAGCAGGTGCTCGTAGTCGGGTACCGAGTGCAGCCGGTCGAACGGGTGCGGCACGTACACGAGCCCGCCCTGGCGGTGGATCTCGGCGACGGTCTCCTCCATGCTCATCCCGCGCGGGATGAGCTCCTCGATGAACAGCCCGATCACCTCGCCCTGATCGGCCGTCTTGACCTCCTCGCCGACGATCACCTGCACGCCCATGTCCAGCTCTCGCGCGCGCCGTCGGGCGGCCAGCGCGCCGGAGATCTCGTTGTGATCGGTCACCGCGATCGCGCCCAATCCACGTTCGCGCGCCGTGGCGAGCAGCACCTCGACCGGCGTGGCGCAGTCGTGAGAGTGGTCAGTGTGCATGTGCAGGTCCACGTCGATCAGCGGCCGTCCCGCCAGGCGCCGGCGCAGCGCCGGATCGCCGTCGGGCTCGTGCCGGCGCGCCGCGAGGTCGCGGTAGATCTCCTCGAATGCCGCCGCCGCGTCGCCGTCGGGCACGAGGCGGTAGTCGCCGGGGAACTGGCGGTTCATCAGCTCGGCCGTCGCCGGCAGGCTCGCGGTGCGGGCGTCCAGACGCCCGAAGAAGCTCTCCACGAACCGGCGTGCCACGAGCGTGGAGATCAGGCGCTCGGAGGCGGAGTGAAAGGAGCCGACGTTCAGCGCGCGCGAGTGGCGCAGCGCCGCGTTGGAGGTGCTCAGGGCGAACGGCTCGTGCACGTGGACGACGTCGAGTGGGACGGCGCTCAGCAGTTCCTCGATCGTGCGCGCCACGTCGATCGGCAGGGCGACCGGACGGCGATGGACGCGATCGCCGTTCGGCCGGCGCCTGCGCGGGGACCGTTCGGAGCCCGACCAGCCGGGGACGTCGAGCACCTCGCCGACGGCGATCACCGCCGGCGTGCCCGCGTCGGTCCCCTCCAGCAGGGATTCCGGATGTTCGCGCGCGGCCCGCAGCGCTCGGCGTGAGGCCCTGACCCGCTCCTGCGAGCGCGACGGCGCCACGATCAGCACCCGGTGCCCGCGGCGCGAGAGCTCCTCGGCGACCGCACGGACGTGGGCGTTGACCTCGTTGTCCTGCTCCCACGGATACGGGGTCACGTGGGCAATCGCGTACCGCTCTGAGGAGACCATCGCTCCCGTCATTATCACCCCGCTCGCCGGTGCTTGCCCACACACCATGAGCGCTTGTGGGTCACGAGCCTATTTGGCCGCGCTCGCTCTGGCGGCGGCCGGCTTGGCTTTGGCCCGCCCCCCGGCCGGCTTGGCCGCGCGCACGCCCGTCCCGGCTCGCTCCGCGGCCCGAGGGACGCCGGCGTAGCGCGCTATGAACTTCTCCGTCGCCTCGCGCGCCTGGTCGTCGGGGCGCTGGTTGTGCGGGGACTTCATCAGGTAGCTGCTCGGCCCGTCCAGCTGCCCGCCGATGCCGTGGTTGAGCGCGAGCTTGCAGCAGCGCACCGCGTCGATCACGATTCCGGCCGAGTTGGGCGAGTCCCAGACCTCGAGCTTCAGCTCGATGTTCAGCGGCACGTCGCCGAACGCCTGGCCCTCGACTCGGATGTGCGCCCACTTGCGGTCGGTCAGCCACGGCACGTAGTCGGAGGGGCCGACGTGGATGTCGCTCGCCGGGAGCTCGTGGTCCATGATCGAGGTGACGGCGTTGGTCTTCGAGATCTTCTTCGACTCCAGCCGCTCGCGCTCGAGCATGTTGTAGAAGTCCATGTTGCCGCCCACGTTCAGCTGGGAGGTGCGCTCGATCTCGACGCCGCGATCGGCGAACAGCCGCGCCAGCGTGCGGTGCACGATCGTGGCGCCGACCTGCGACTTGATGTCGTCGCCGACGATCGGCAGCCCGGCCTTTTTAAAGCGCTTGTCCCAGTAGTCCTCGCGCGCGATGAACACCGGGATGCAGTTGACGAAGGCGCAGCCCGCCTCCAGCACCTGCTCGACGTACCACTTGGTCGCCTGCTCGGAGCCGACCGGAAGATAGGAGACGACCACATCGGTGTGCGTGTCCTTGAGGATCTTCACGATGTCGGCGGTCTCGCCCGGCGCCTTTTTGATCTTCTCTTTGAGGTATTTGCCGAGCCCGTCATGGGTCATGCCGCGGTGGACGGGCACCCCGAGCTTCCTTCCCACCTTGGCGAACTTGATCGTGTTGTTCTGCCCCGCCCAGATCGCTTCGCCGAGATCCTTGCCGACCTTGCTCGCGTCGATGTCGAACGCGGCCGTGAACTCGATGTCGCGCACGTGATAGCCGCCCAGGTCGACGTGCATCAGGCCAGGGACCCGCTGGCCAGGATCGGCGTCACGGTAGTAGTGGACGCCCTGCACGAAGGCCGAGGCGCAGTTGCCGACGCCGACGATCGCGACACGGACCTTCTCGCGCCGATAACGGGCGACGCCGTTCTGAGCGGCGCCGTTGCTTTGGGGGGTGGGTGTCAAGTTCGTTTCCTTCCTGAGGGGCGATGGCCCGCTCCAGGAGCTCGGATGGCTCCCCTGCTGCAGAGCGGGACGGCCGGATGCCGGGCCGAGCGGACTCCTGGGAGATTACCCCGCGCGCGCCCTCAGGTCACATGGACGCTGACAGCTCGCGCCGCACGTGCGCGATCCGCTGGGCGACGGTGACGAGGCTGAGCGCCGCCAGCACGTACACCGCGGGGGCCAGCAGCTGGAAGTTCCCGAGCGAGGCGCCGCGCGCGAAGATCAAGCCGATCGCGAGGATCACGACGCGCACCGGGCGGGTGGCGATGCCGACCTTGCACTCGACGCCGAGCGCCTCCGCGCGCGCGCGGGTGTAGGAAACCATCAGCGAGGCCAGCACCGCGACGACGACCGCCGCGGCCGCGACGCGATCGCCCTGCAGCGCGAAGTAGCCCGCCACCGCGGTCAGCACGATGCCCTCCTCGATGCGGTCGAGCGTCGAGTCCAGGAACGCCCCGAACGGGGTGCCCTTGCCGGACATGCGCGAATACCGCCCATCGAGCGTGTCCATGACCGAGCCCACGACGAACGCGACGCCGCCGAGGAAGAACAGCTGCTCCCATACGAGCGCCGCCGCCACGAGGTTCAGGGCGAGGCCGGTCAGCGAGATCGCGTTCGGCGTCAGGCGCGACTCGATCAACCGGTTGCGCACCAGCTCGCGTCGCACGCCCGAGCCGATCGGTGCGCGGGTCGGCCGTGGACGCGTGCGGTAGGCGCCGCGACGCAGGCGTCTTGGCGGGGTGTCGTGACGGCGTGGTGCCATGGGGTCGTGGTCCAGTGGTGCGGTTCTTCGGGGGCTCTGAGGTTCGCGCCGGCCGGTGAGGCGGCTCAGCCGCCCGCAACTCCGGCCGGAGCTCCGGCGAAGCGCCACGCCGCGGGTCGTGCCCGTGCCAGCCAGGTTGCGCCGTATGCGGCCGTCCCGGCGGTGAGCGCGCCGAGGATCGCGTCGAAGATGAAGTGGTTGGCGGTGGCGATGATCACGAACGCCATCAGGAACGGGTACAGCAGCCACAGAACGCTGACGACGCGGTGGCGCGCCAGGCGTGCGAGCGGCCAGCCGATCATCAGGGCGAAGCAGACGTGCATCGAGGGTACGGCCGCATACGGGTTGATCAGTGCGTTCAGCGAGGCGCTGTCATGGTTGACGTGCACGCCGGTGAAGTTCGAGACCGAGTCGATGAACCCCCATTCGGGCATGAACCGCGGCGGCGCGGTCGGGAACACGAGGTAGCCGATCAGCGCGATCGCCATCGCGATCACGAACATGTTGCGCACGAAGTAGAAGCTGCGGTTGTGGCGCACATACAGGTACACGAGCGCGGCCACCGTGACCGTCGTCTGCGCGTTCACGTACACCCAACTGGAGGCATCCATCAGCGCCTTGCTGCCCGACGCCCAGGTTTGGATCGAGGGCTCGACGAAGATGTGCAGCTTCAGCTCCAGGGAGATCACGTCCCGCGCGTGCGCGAACGCGGCGTTGGCGTCCCCCTCGACCAGCCCGCGCACCAGCCGGTAGGCGAGGTAGGCGGCGCCGAACAGGGCGATCTGGCGCAGCACGTCAAGCCATCCCTTGGGCAACAGACGCGCCTGCAGGACACGAGCGCGGGCGAGCATCGCGGACATCTGGGCAGAAGCCTAAACCATGCTCCGGGTCGGCACATCTGCTCGGCGCGGGTGAGTCCGCACGCAGCGGCGAATGCTTGGACGATGCCTCGGATCTAGACAGCCACTCCGAACAGTCGCCAGTGCCGTGAGCGCCAGATTTCGTGCAGGTAGGGCAGGCCGCGCTCGATCAGCCTCACCTCGGCTTCGGCGGCGTAGTCAGGCAGTGCGTCTGGCAGGGCCACGTAGACGACACGGTTTTCGTGCAGCCACGCGCGGTAGGCGACGGCGGTGAGGTGTGAGCGGTAGAACAGCGCGGCGTAGCGCGTGTCGAGCTGGCGCTCCCAGCCGCGCGCCAGTTTGACGCCGTCGTGGCCGGCCACGTATGCGGCCTCCCAGTGGGCGGCGGTCAGCGGCACCTCGACGATCGTCGGCGCGCCGTGGTCAAGGCGCCGCAGCTCGCTCAGCAGCGGGGCGTAGTAGGAGGCGTGCACCGATTCCTGGCCGTAGATCTGCGACAGATCGCCGATCGGCGTGTTCACCTGCCAGAACACCAGCACCGGCGCGAGCATGCACAGCGCCACGCGCCGGCGATCCCACAGCACGCCCGTGAGCAGCGCCGGCGCGAGCTCGGGGCCCAGGCGCGCGGCGTTGCCGCCCATCGGCGTCTGGACCAGGAACGAGGCGATCATCGCGAGCGCGTACAGCGCCGCCCCGATGCGCACCGCCCGGTGTGCGCGCGCGCTCAGCGGCCCTTGGGGGATCAGCAGCGCGATCAGCGCCACGCCGGCCAGCGCCGGCCAGAACGCCCCGCCCGCGAACGGCTCGTACCCGCCTTCCGGGAAGGCCGCCGCGAGCACCGCGATCGGTGCCAGCGCCGCGATCGTGAGCGCCAGCGGCCATGCGCGCTCCCGCACAGTGAGCGCCCATGCGAGGTACACGAGCGCCAGAAACGCTCCCGCGACGGGGCTGGCGGCGCTCGTCAGCAGCGCCAGCACGAGCGCCACCGCTCCCTGCCCGCGCATCAGCGCGAGCACCGAGCCCAGGCCGATCGCCAGGCCCAGGTCGTAGGGCACACGCCCCGACAGCAGCTCGACGGACACGCCGAAGGCGAACACCAGCGCCGCCGCGCGACCGGCGGCCAGGCCGAACGCGCGCTCTGCGATCAGCCCGAACAGCGCGCACGCCACCAGCACCGAGACGACCATCAGCACGCGCACTCCCAGCAGCGCCCCCAGCGCCGGGGACAGCAGCGAGTAGCCGAGCAGGTAGTGGCCGTGGGCGGCGTACCAGCCGTTCTCGCGCAGCGTGTACCCCACACGCGCGAACAGGTCGCTGCGATATGTGGCCGCCGCCAGGTCCGCGGCCGGCGGCGCCCAGATCAGGTAGCCGATCGCCAGCCCTGTCGCCAGCGCCAGCGCCATCGCCCACGGACGCCCAGGCAGAGCGCGCACCATCCCCGTGCGCTGGACGGGCATCGCATCGATCTGCGCGATTCGATCGCCGACAGCGGGCACCCGCCGAGCATATATATCGTGCGCTCGTGCCCTTGCAACCCTGGAAGCCACCCACGCGCGCGCGGGTGATCCGGGTCAGAGAACGGCTGCGGGAGGTGTATGGGATTCCGTTGATGCGCCCGCACGGCGATCCGATCGCCGAGCTGGTGCTGACGGTGCTCTCGCAATCGACCAACGACCGCAATCGCGACGTCGCCTTCCTGCGACTGCGTGAGCGATTCCCGAGCTGGGAGGCGGTCATGCGCGCGCCGGTGGGCGAGGTCGAGGAGGCGATCCGCCCGGGCGGGATCTCGAAGGTGAAGTCGGCGCGGATCGTGGCGATCCTGCGGGCGATCGCCGAGCACGCGCGGGATCCGAAGCGCGAGCTGTCGCTGGACTGGCTCGCCCTTGCGCCGATCGAGGAGGGACGCGACTATCTGACAGCCCTCCCCGGCGTGGGCCGCAAGACGGCGGCGTGCGTGCTGCTGTTCGCGTACGGCATGCGGGACGTGCCGGTGGACACGCACGTCTCACGCGTGGGCATGCGCCTGGAATTGCTGCAGCAGACCGCGCCGTCCGGGCGCGGTGCCCCGACGTTCGAGCAGCTGCACGACCAGATGCTCGCGCTCACCCCACCCGGCCAGGAGCTGGAGCTGCACGTGAACCTGCTCCGCCACGGCCGCCGCACGTGTCATGCGCGCCGGCCGGCATGCGGGGAGTGCGCTTTGGCACGGATGTGCCCCAGCAGGGGCACGTTCGCCGCTCCTTGACGCCCCGCAGAAAATCTGCTTCAATACGGCTTAGATTTATTCAACCGTCGTTAGAAGGAGCCACAAGTTATGGGCAAGACCATAGGCATCGACTTGGGCACGACCAACTCGTGCATGGCCGTGCTCGAGGGGGGCGAGCCCACGGTCATCGAGAACGCCGAGGGCGGGCGCACCACGCCGTCGGTCGTCGCGTTCGCCCCCTCCGGGGAGCGTCTCGTCGGCACCGTCGCCAAGCGCCAGGCGGTCACCAACCCGCAGAACACGATCTTCTCGATCAAGCGGTTCATGGGCCGCAAGGAGGCCGAGGTTCGCGAGGAGGAGTCGATCGTCCCCTACAAGGTCGTCTCCGGGCCCAACGGCGACGCGCGCGTGGAGGCCGGCGGCGAGCAACACTCACCGCCCGAGATCTCGGCGATGATCCTGCAGAAGCTGAAGTCCGACGCCGAATCGTATTTGGGCGAATCGGTCGACGGCGCGGTCATCACCGTGCCCGCGTACTTCAACGACGACCAGCGCCAGGCCACCAAGGACGCCGGCAAGATCGCCGGACTGGACGTCAAGCGCATCATCAACGAGCCCACCGCGGCATCGCTGGCCTACGGGCTGGACAAGGAGGGCCAGGACCACACGATCCTCGTGTTCGACCTCGGCGGGGGCACGTTCGACGTGTCCGTGCTGGAGATCGGCGACGGCGTGTTCGAGGTCAAGTCCACGGCCGGCGACAACCACCTCGGCGGGGACAACTTCGACAAGGCGATCGTCAACTGGCTCGTGGCGGACTTCAAGCGCGACCAGGCGATCGACCTCTCGGCCGACCCGATGGCGCTGCAGCGCCTGTACGAGGCGGCGGAGAAGGCCAAGATCGAGCTGTCCACCACCCAGGAGACGCAGATCAACCTGCCGTTCATCACCGCCGACGCCTCCGGGCCCAAGCACCTCGACACGCGCCTGACGCGGGCCAAGCTGTCCGAGCTGACGAGCGCGCTGCTGGACCGTGTCGTGGCGCCCGTCCGCCAGGCTTTGGACGACGCCAAAGACAAGGGCGTCAAGGAGATCGACCACGTCGTCCTGGTCGGGGGCATGACCCGTATGCCGGCCGTGCAGGAGAAGGTCAAAGACCTCACGGGCTCCGAGCCCCACCGGGGCGTCAACCCCGACGAGGTCGTGGCCGTCGGCGCCGCGATCCAGGCGGGCGTGCTGGCGGGCGACGTCAAGGACGTGCTGCTGCTGGACGTGACCCCTCTGACGCTCGGGATCGAGACCAAGGGCGGGGTCATGACCAAGCTGATCGAGCGCAACACGACGATCCCCACGCGCAAGGGCGAGGTCTTCTCCACAGCCGAGGACAATCAGCCCTCCGTGGAGATCCACGTCCTGCAGGGCGAGCGCGAGATGGCCCAGTACAACAAGTCCCTTGGCAAGTTCCAGCTGACCGGCATCCCGCCGGCGCCACGTGGGATCCCGCAGATCGAGGTCGCCTTTGACATCGATGCGAACGGCATCCTCAACGTGTCCGCGAAGGATCTCGGCACCGGCAAGGAGCAGAAGATCGAGATCAAGGCCGGCTCGGGCCTGTCGGATGATGAGATCAAGAACATGGTCTCCGACGCCGAGTCCCACGCCGAGGAGGACCGCCGCGCTCGCGAGCTCGCCGAGGCCCGCAACAACGGCGAGAACGCGGCATACCAGGCCGAGAAACAGCTCGCCGATCTCGGCGACCAGGTCGACGCGGACTCCAAGTCGCGGATCGAGACAGCGGTCAAAGAGGTGCGCGAGGCGCTCGAGTCCGAGGACCCCGCGGCGATCAACGCCAAGGCCGAGGCCCTGCAGGTCGCGTTCCACTCCGTCTCGGAGGCGATGTACCAGCGCGCCCAGGAGGCGGCTGCCTCGGCAGGTGGTGATGCCGGCAACGGCGCGTCGGCCGATGGCTCAGGCGGCACCTCAGACGACGAGGATGTCGTCGATGCCGAGGTTGTCGACGAGCCCCAGTCGTAGGTCTCGTCATGGGCGATCCCGAGGAGACAGTCCAGGAGAGGGAGTCAGAGACCCCCGGCGCATCGACCGCGCCGGGGGGGACGCTGCGCCCGCGGTTCCCGTTGACGGCGATGTCGAGGAGATCGAGGAGGACCTCGACGAGCTCGTGCGGGTGGGCGCCGAGCGCGACCAATACCTCGCGCTCGCCCAGCGCACCCAGGCCGACTTCGAGAACTACCGCAAGCGCGTCGCCCGCGAGTCGGTGCTCGCACAGGAGCGCGGGGTCGTGAAGTTGGCGAAGGAGCTGCTGCCCGCCTTGGACAACCTCGATCGTGCTTTGGACGGGGCGGACCAGGACGATCCGTTGCTGCAGGGCGTGCGTCTCGTGCGCTCGGAACTGTCCGACGCGCTCGGGCGGTTGGGGATCGAGTCGTTCTCCCCCGCCGGCGAACCGTTCGACCCGTCGTTGCACGAGGCGATGGCCACCGCCCCACAGGACCCGGATGGAACGGGGGCGGCGAGCGGCGCCGTCGTCGAGGTCTACCAGCCCGGCTATCGCCTGGGCGAGCAGATCGTCCGTCCTGCGCGCGTGGTCGTGGCCGCGTAGGTCCCGGGAGCTTTTGACATGGCGTCTGGACCCGACTACTACAAGACGCTCGGGGTCGATCGCAAGGCGACTCCCGAGGAGATCAAGAAGGCCTACCGCAAGCTGGCGCGCCAGTACCACCCCGATCGCAACCCCGGCGACAAAGCGGCGGAGGAGAAATTCAAGGAGATCTCCCAGGCCCACGACGTATTGGGCGATCCGGACAAGCGCAAGCAGTACGACTCCGGCACCGGTCCCTTCTCGACGGGCGCAGGTCCCGGAGGAGGATTCGGGGGGTTTGGCAACTTCGACTTCGACGCTTCGAACATGGGCGACATCCTGTCCAATCTGTTTTCTGGAGGGGGCGCCCGTTCGGGTGGCGCAACCGGTCGTGGTGGGCGTCCCCGCGCCCAGCGCGGGGGCGACCTGGAGGCGCAGGTCTCGATCACCTTCGACCAGGCGATCTCCGGCGCGCAGATCCCGCTGTCGGTGCCGATGCACGAGCTGTGCCCGACCTGTCGCGGCACCGGCGCCAAGCCCGGGACGACCCCAAAGGTCTGCCCCGTGTGCGAAGGGCGTGGTGTGGAGGTCACCGGCCAGGGCATGTTCTCGATCTCCCAGCCCTGCTCGCGCTGCGGCGGCTCGGGGACGATCATCGAGGACCCCTGCCCGACCTGCCACGGCGCGGGCGCCGTGCGCACCGTAAAGCGCATGCGCGTCAACATCCCCGCCGGAGTGCGCGACGGCAGCCGCATCCGCCTGGCCGGCAAGGGCGAGCCCGGCCATAACGGCGGTCCCGCCGGCGACCTCTACCTCGTCACCCATGTCGCCGCCTCGCCCGTGTTCACACGCCGGGGAGACAACTTGGAGGTCGAGGTCCCGCTGACGATCCCCGAGGCGCTGCGCGGCGCCGAGGTGCAGGTGCCCACCCTCGACGGGACGAAGACCCTGCGCGTCAAAGCCGGGACGAAGCCCGGCGCCGTCCAGCGGCTGCGCGGCGAGGGCCCGCCAAAGCTCGGCGGTAAAGCGCGCGGGGACATCCACTATCGCTTCGTCCTCGACGTGCCCGACTCCCTGACCGAGGAGCAGCAGTCTGCCGTCAACGCGCTCGCCGCGGTCATGAACGGCAACCCCCGCGCACGGCTGTTCGAGGGGGCGAAGTGATGGCCCGCATCCAAGTTGACACCGCCCGCGGCGTGTTCATGATCTCGGTGGCCGCCGAGCTCGCGAACATGCACCCCCAGACGCTGCGCTCCTACGAGGCGCGCGGCCTGATCGAACCAAAGCGCTCGCCCAAGGGCACGCGGCTGTACTCCCAAGAGGACGTTGACAAGCTCAGGCGCATCCAGGAGATGACGGCCGAGCTCGGACTCAACCTCGCGGGGGTGGAGCGCGTGCTGGATCTGGAGGCGGAGGTCAACGACATGCACGCACGCATCGAGGAGCTGGAGGTGCAGGCGCTGCGCGCTCAGGTCGAGCTGGCCGAACGCCTGGAGGAGGTCCGGCGCTCGTTCCGCGCCGAGCTCGTTCCGTTCCCGAAGGGGCGTCCGGGAACGGACATCGTGCGCGCGAGGGATGTACGCTCGGCGCTCGGTCCCACGGCACGGAGGACTTCTCGCAATGGCGCCTAACGGCTCAACGCCGCCACAGGGCCAGCAGCAGGCTCAGCCCGAGGAGGAGCAGAGCCCCCTGCAGCGCTTCGGGCGCGATCTCACCGAGATGGCCGAGCAGGACCGACTCGACCCGGTGATCGGGCGCGACGAGGAGATCCGCCGCGTGATCCAGGTGCTCTCGCGGCGCACGAAGAACAACCCCGTGCTGATCGGAGAGCCGGGCGTGGGCAAGACCGCGATCGTCGAGGGTCTCGCCCGTCGGATCGTCTCCACGGACGTGCCCGAGTCGCTGCGCGACCGGCGCGTGATCGCGCTGGACATGGGCTCGCTGATCGCCGGCGCCGCCTACCGGGGCGAGTTCGAGGAACGGCTGAAGGGTGTGCTCAAAGAGGTCTCCGACGCGCAGGGCACGATTATCCTGTTCCTGGACGAGCTCCACACGATCGTCGGCGCGGGCGCCGCCCAGGGCTCGGTCAACGCGTCCAACCTGCTCAAGCCGATGCTCGCGCGCGGAGAACTGCGCTGCGTGGGCGCCACGACGCTGGACGAGTACACCAAGTACATCGAGAAGGACGCGGCGCTGGAGCGCCGCTTTCAGCCGGTAACCGTCGGCGAGCCCACCGTCCAGGACACGATCGCGATCCTTCGTGGCCTGAAGGGGCGCTACGAAGAACACCACGGCGTGCGCATCCAGGACAGCGCGCTGATCGCGGCGGCGACGCTGTCGCACCGCTACATCGCCGACCGCTTCCTGCCCGACAAGGCGATCGACCTGATCGACGAGGCCGCGTCGAAGATCCGCATCGAGATCGACTCGGTGCCGACCGAGATCGACGAGGTCAACCGGCGCGTGATGCAGTTGGAGATCGAGCTGACCTCGCTCAAAAAGGAGAAAGACGAGGCCTCCAAGGATCGCCGCGCCGCGATCGAGACAGAGCTGGCCGAGCTGAGAGAGCGCTCCGCCGAGATGACCGCCCAGTGGGAACGCGAGAAGCAGGCGCTGCAGGGCGTCACCGAAACCAAAGAGCGTTTGGAGTCCGCCAGGGCCGAGGCCGAGCGGGCCGAGCGCGAAGCCAACCTGCAGCGCGCCGCCGAGTTGCGCTACGGCGAGATCCCCGAGCTGGAACGCCAGCTCGCAGAGCACGAATCGGCCGAGCGCCAACGGTATGAGGAGTCCGCCCATCCAGGGGCCGCCGCAGACGGTGACTCCGCACCCCAGGCGGGCCCGGTGTTCCTCAAAGACGAGGTCGACGCCGACGACGTCGCCGAGGTGGTCGCCCGCTGGACGGGCATCCCCGTCAGCCGTCTAATGGAGGGGGAGACGGAGAAGCTGATCCACATGGAGGACCGTCTGCACGAACGCGTTGTCGGCCAGGACGAGGCGATCGAGGCGGTGGCCACCGCGCTGCGCCGGTCGCGCGCGGGGCTGCAGGACCCCGATCGGCCGATCGGCTCGTTCCTGTTCCTCGGCCCGACCGGCGTCGGCAAGACCGAGCTCGCGCGGGCGCTGGCCGAGTTCATGTTCGACTCCCAGGACGCGATCGTCCGCATCGACATGAGCGAGTACATGGAGAAACACTCCGTCTCGCGCCTGGTCGGCGCGCCCCCCGGGTATGTGGGCTACGAAGAGGGCGGCCAGCTGACCGAGGCCGTGCGCCGGCGCCCCTACTCGGTCGTGCTGCTGGACGAGATCGAGAAGGCCCACCCCGACGTGTTCAACACGCTGCTGCAGGTCATGGACGACGGGCGTCTCACCGACGGCCAGGGCCGCACGGTGGACTTCAAGAACACCGTCTTGATCATGACCTCCAACCTTCCTGTCGGCGGCGCGGGCGATGGCGCCGCGGATGGCGCGGGCGCGGATGGCGCCGGCGCGGTGGAAGATGGAGCCGCCGGAGGAGGAGGCGGCGGGCCGGATGGAGCCGAAGGCCGGGACGGGGCCGCCGCGGATGCCCGGCTGCGCACCGAGCTGCTCCAGTACTTCAAGCCGGAGTTCGTCAACCGCCTCGATGACATCGTCCGCTTCCGCTCCCTCACCCGCGAGCAGATCGCGGAGATCGTCAACCTGCAGGTAGCTCGCGTGATCGCCCGCGTGCGCGAGCGCGGCGTGGAGGTGACGCTCACCGACTCCGCCCGCGAGCTGATCGCGAACATGGGCTACGACCCGACCTACGGCGCCCGCCCGCTGCGCCGTGTGATCCAGAAGCAGTTGACCGACCGCCTCGCGCTGGCGCTGCTGGAGGGCGAGCTGCGCGAGGGGGACTCCGTGCGCGTGGATGCGACGGAAGGCGAGCTGGTGCTGAGCGTTCCCGATCCGGTACAAACGAGCTGAGCGCAACGCGCGCTCGAACAGACCCAACCGACGGAGGAGCCACCGCCATGCCCACCTACATCATGCTCTCCACGCTCACCCCCGAGGGCGTGCAGACGGTCAAGAACAACCCGCAGCGCATCCAGGAGGTCAACAAGGAGGTCGAGCAGCTCGGCGCCACCGTGAAGGCGCAGTGGGCGACGCTCGGTCACGTCGACTTCATCTCGGTCATCGAGGCGCCCGACGAGGGCACGATGGCGCGCGTCTCGCTGGAGCTGGGCTCGCGCGGCACCGGTCGCTACGAGACGCTGTCGGCGATCCCGGTAGACGAGTTCATCGCCTCGCTGTGACATGAAGGTCCTGGTCGTAGGCGCCGGCGGGCGCGAGCACGCGATCGTGCGCGCTCTCGGCCGTTCGCGGGATGTGACCGAGCTGCTGTGCGCGCCCGGCAACGCCGGCATCGCCCAGGACGCCCGCCTGCTCCACATCGCCTCAGACGATGTGGAGGGGATCGTCGCCGCCGTCGAGCGCGAGGGGGTGGACTTCACGGTGGTGGGTCCCGAGGCGCCGCTCGTGGCGGGGCTCGTGGACGCGCTCGACGCGCGCGGACATCTCGCCTTCGGGCCGTCCGCCGCCGCGGCGCGCTTGGAGGGCTCGAAGGCGTTCGCCAAGCAGGCGATGGTGGAGGCCGGCGTGCCGACCGCGCGCTGGCGTCATGTCCACACGCTGCAGGAGGGCGTCGAGGCGGCTGCCGAGCTGGGCTCGCCGGGCGTGGTCGTCAAGGCCGACGGGCTCGCCGCCGGCAAGGGCGTCACGGTGGCCGATGACGCCGAGCGGGCGCATGCCGCGTTGCGCGAGATCTTCGTCGATGGCCGCTTCGCGGGGGAGGCCGGTGACGGCCGCGGCGGGCCCGCGAGCGCGGTCGTGGAGGAGCGCCTGATCGGCCAGGAGCTCTCGCTGCTGGCGCTCTGTGACGGCGAGCGCGCTCTGGCGCTGGCGCCGGCGCGCGACTACAAGCGCATCGGCGACGGCGATCTCGGGCCGAACACCGGCGGCATGGGCTCCTACTCGCCGGTGGCCGACCTCGACCAGGCGCGCGTGCGCGAGATCGCCGACGCGGTGCACCAGCCGATCGTCGATCTGATGCGCGACCGTGGAGCGCCCTTTCACGGCGTCCTCTACGCCGGCCTGATGCTCACCGCGGACGGTCCGCGCGTGCTGGAGTTCAACGTGCGCTTCGGCGATCCCGAGACGCAGGCCGTGCTGCCGCGCCTGCGCTCGGACCCGCTGGAGCTGCTGCTCGCCGCCGCGCGTCCCGGCGGTCTGGCGGGGGTCGAGCCGGAGTTCTCCTCCGCGTGGGCGGTCACGGTCGTGCTCGCGAGCGCGGGCTATCCCGCTTCGTCTCGCAACGGGGATCCGATCGCGGGCCTCGACCTTCTCTCAGACGACGTCGAGGTCACCCACGCCGGCACCGCCCTGGGGCCCGACGGGACGATCGTCACCGCCGGCGGGCGGGTGCTGAACGTGACCGGATTCGGTCCCGACGCCGAGTCCGCGCGCGCCGCGGCGTATGCTGGCGCTGAGATGATCTCCTTCGAGGGCATGCAGATGCGGCGCGACATAGCCGCCCAGGCGGTGGGGGTTTCGAGGTGAGCGAGCCGATCACCGGCGCGGACAGCGAGTCCTCGGCCCAGGAGGGCAGACCCGGCGGGGCCGCCGGCATCTCGTTGGTGCCCGAGCCGATCCTCGCCGAGAGCCTCGAAAGCCAGCTCGAGGGCATCGACGTCAACGCGCCGCGGGTCGGCATCGTGATGGGCTCCAAGAGCGACATGGAGACGATGGAGAAGGCCGCCCGCGAGCTCGAACAGCGCGGCATCCTGCACGAGCTGCGGGTTATGTCGGCCCACCGCGAGCCCGACGTCGTCGCCGACTACGCCAAGAACGCGCGCATGCGCGGCCTGCGCGTGATCATCGCCGGCGCCGGCATCTCCGCGGCCCTGCCCGGCGCCGTAGCCGCGCACACCGAGCTGCCGGTGATCGGCGTGCCGCTGTCCGGGCGCCTGAGCGCCGCCGGCGGTCTGGACGCGATCCTCTCGATCGTGCAGATGCCCCCGGGTGTGCCCGTCGCCTGCGTGGGGCTCGACAACCCGCGCAACGCGGCGATCCTCGCCGCCCAGATCCTCGGGGCATGATCTCGCGCTACACCCGTCCTGAGCTGGGCCATCTGTGGACGGACGAGGCACGCATGGAGACCTGGCGCCAGGTCGAGGTTGCCGCCTGCGAGGAGCTGTCCGGCCTGCTGGGCGATGGGAACGGACCCACGCCGGCGGACCTGGAGGCGATCCGCCGGGCCACGTTCACGGTGCAGGCGGTCAACGAGCGCGAGCTCCTGACCGATCACGACATGGCGGCGTTCGTGGACGTGCTCGCGGCCTCCGCTGGCGAGGCGGGGCGCTGGATCCACTTCGGGCTGACCTCCTCGGACGTGCTCGACACCGCGCTCGCGCTGCAGCTGCGCGCCGCCGGGGAGGCGATCGTCCCGGGGGCGTATGAGCTCGTCGGAACGCTGGCCGCGCGCGCGCGCGAGCACGCGGGAACGCTGTGCGTGGGGCGCACCCACGGCGTGCACGCCGAGCCGACGACGTTCGGCGTGAAGCTCGCTGGACACGCGTTTGAGGCGCACCGCAACGCTGTCCGCCTGGAGCGCGCATTCGCGCAGGTAGCCGCCGGCGCGATCTCGGGCGCGGTGGGCACCTACGCGGCGACGAGCCCCGAGTCCGAGGCGCGCGTGCTGGCACGGCTGGGATTGGCGCGCGAGGACGTCTCCACGCAGGTCGTCGCCCGCGACCGTCACGCCGAGCTGATGGGAGCGATCGCCCTGGCCGGCGCCGGCTTGGAGCGGCTGGCGACCGAGATCCGCCACCTGCAGCGCACGGAGGTGCGCGAGGTGCAGGAGCCGTTTCGCGCCGGGCAGAAGGGCAGCTCGGCGATGCCGCACAAGCGCAACCCGATCAAGAGCGAGCAGATCTCCGGCCTGGCACGGGTGCTGCGCGGCAACGCCCAGGCCGCCCTGGAGAACGTCGCGCTGTGGCACGAGCGCGACATCTCCCACTCCTCCGTCGAGCGCGTGATCCTGCCCGACTCGACGATCCTGCTCGACTACCTCCAGCAGCGCACGCTCGCGCTCGTGCGCGAGTTGACCGTGGACTCAGAGCGGATGCGCTTGAACCTCGAGCTCACTCACGGCGCCCTGTTCTCCCAGCGGGTCCTGCTCGCGCTCGTGTCGGCCGGCTCCACCCGGGACGACGCCTACCGGATCGTGCAAGAGCTCGCCCAGCGGGCGTGGGACGAGGGCACGCCCCTTCGCGAGCTCCTGACGGATGACGCGCGCGCGGCGGGTCTGGATCTCGACGAGATCTTCGACTACGGGCACTACGTGCGCTACGCGCAGGAAATCGTGGGGCGGTTGGACGCGATCGCGTGAGCCGGCAGATGCCCGCATCCCTGGCTGGCACGACATCGCCGTGCGCCGGGCGCGTCGATAGAGTCGGGCCACGATGACCGCGCTCGCCGATCTGCCTCTCGTTGCTCGCGGCAAGGTCCGCGAGATGTATGACCTGGACGACCGGTTGCTGATGGTTGCGAGCGACCGGATCTCGACCTACGACGCCGTTCACCCGACGCTCATTCCCGACAAGGGCAAGGTGCTCACCGGGCTGTCCGTTTTCTGGTTCGAGCGCACGCGCGACATCGTGACCAATCACTTCGTCTCGGCGACAGACGGTGTGCCCGGTGATGTGCGCGGTCGAGCGCTCGTGGTCAAGAAGCTCGCGATGCTGCCCGTGGAGTGCGTCGTGCGCGGCTACATCACCGGGTCCGGCTGGTCCGACTACCAGGCCACGGGCGCGGTCTCCGGAATCGAGCTGCCTGCGGGCCTGCGCGAGTCCGAGCAGCTGCCCGAGCCGATCTTCACGCCCTCCACCAAGGCCGACGTCGGCCACGACGAGGCGATCGACTTCGACCGCGCCGCCGAGCTCGTCGGCGATCGTGCGCTGATGGAGCGCGTGCGGGAGGTCTCGATCGAGCTGTACTCCTTCGCCGCCGCCCACGCGCGCGAACGGGGCGTGATCCTGGCCGACACCAAGTTCGAGCTCGGACTCGACCCCGCCGGTGAGCTCGTCGTCGGCGACGAGGTTCTGACCCCCGACTCCTCTCGCTACTGGCCGGCGGATGGCTTCGAGGTCGGCCGCGGCCAGCCCAGCTTCGACAAGCAGTACGTGCGCGACTGGGCGTCCTTGAGCGGCTGGGACAAGCTCCCGCCCGCCCCCGCGATTCCCGACGATGTTCTCGCGGGCACGCGCGCGCGTTATGTCGAGGCGTACGAGCGGATCGTCGGCGAGCCGTTTCAGGCGTGGCTGGAGCGGACCGGAGCGGATTCGTGAGGGCGCGCGTGCTGATCCGTCCCAAGGCGGGCATCCTCGACCCCCAGGGCGCCGCCGTCGAACGGGCGCTCCCCGCGCTCGGGTTCGCCGGCGCGTCGGGCGTCCACGTCGGACGGCTGATCGAGCTCGACGTCGATGACCCGGCGCAGCTCGATTCGATGTGCGAGCGCCTGCTCGCCAACCCGCTCGTCGAGGACTACGAAGTCCAGCTCCTTTCGTGAGATTTGGAGTCCTCCAGTTCCCGGGCTCCTGCGACGAGGTCGATGCGCTGCACGCCGCCCGAATGGTCGGCGACGCCGAGCTGATCTGGCACACCGAGCGCGACCTGCGCGGCGCCGATGCGATCGTCGTGCCCGGCGGGTTCTCCTACGGGGACTACCTGCGCGCGGGCGCGATCGCGCGGTTCGCTCCGGCGATGGAGTCGGTGATCGAGTTCGCCCGCGCCGGCGGGCTCGTGCTCGGCATCTGCAACGGCTTTCAGGTCCTCTGCGAGGCCCACCTGCTGCCGGGCGCCCTGCTTCCGAACGCCAACCTCCGCTTCACCTCCCGCCAGGTGGACCTCGATGTGGTGAATCCGAACACCGCGTTCACCCGTGCGGCCGGTGAGGGCGAATCGCTGAGCATTCCCGCCAAGCACTCCTGGGGGCGCTACTACGCGGACGAGCCCACGCTCCAGGAGCTGGAGCAGGGCGGCCAGGTCGTGCTGCGCTACACGCCCGGCGAGAACTTCAACGGCTCGCTGCGCGACATCGCCGGGGTCATGAACGAGGCGGGCAACGTCTTCGGCCTGATGCCCCATCCCGAGCACGCGGTCGACGCGCTCACCGGCGGATCGACCGACGGATTGACGATCTTTCAGTCGATGCGCCTGACGGTGGAGGGCGCTCGTGTCTGACAGCGCCACCCTGCCCACCGTGCAGGACGCGCTCGCGCTCGGCCTCACCCGCGCCGAGTATGAGCTGATCTGCGAGCACCAGTCCGGGCTGAGCGGGCGGACGGGTGGGCGGGCGCCAAATCAGGTCGAGCTGGCGATGTACTCGCTGCTGTGGAGCGAGCACTGCGCGTACAAGCACTCCAAGCGACTGCTGCGCACGCTCCCAACCGAGGGCCCGCACGTGGTCATGGGTCCCGGCGAGAACGCCGGCGCGGTGGACATCGGTGACGGCCTGGTCTGCGCGTTCAAGGTCGAGTCCCACAACCATCCCTCCGCCGTCGAGCCGTTCCAGGGCGCCGCCACCGGCGTCGGGGGCATCCTGCGCGACATCTTCGCGATCGGCGCCCGCCCGATCGCGGTGCTCGACTCGCTGCGCTTCGGCGAGCCCACGGGCGAGGATCTCGCGGCCGAGCGCTCGCGCTACCTGCTCGACGGGGCCGTCTCCGGGATCGGCCACTACGGCAACTCGATCGGCGTCCCGACCATCGGCGGCGAGGTCTACTTCGAGGCGCCCTATGCGCAGAACTGCCTGATCAACGCGATGGCCCTCGGTCTCGCCTCCCGCGAGCGCCTCATCCGCAGCGCGGCGGCGGGGCCGGGCAACGTCGTGATCCTGTTCGGCGCCGCCACCGGCCGCGACGGGATCGGCGGGGCATCGGTGCTCGCCTCGGCCGAGCTCACCGGCGCGGACGGCGTGGACGACGACAAGCGCCCGACCGTCCAGGTCGGCGATCCGTTCGAGGAGTCCCGCCTCTTGGAGTGCTCGCTGGAGCTGCTGGAGCAGGGACTCCTGGTCTCCCTGCAGGATCTCGGCGCGGCCGGGCTGACCTCCTCCGCCTCCGAGATGGCCTCGGCCGGCGGCGTCGGCATCGACATCGACGTCTCCCTCGTCCCCCTGCGCGAGCCCGACATGGCCCCGTTCGAGATCATGATCTCCGAGTCCCAGGAGCGCATGCTCTGCGTGGTCGAGCCTGCACGGGTGCAGGAGGTGCTCGCGGTGTGCGCCCGCTGGGAGGTCCACGGCACCGCGATCGGCACGGTCACCGACACCGGTCGCATGCGCGTCTTCGACGGACCCGACTTGGCCGGTGACATGCCGGTCTCCGCGCTGATCGACGACTGCCCGCTGTATGACCTCTCGCCGGCTCGTCCCACCGCGCCGATCTATCTCCCGCCGGTGGCCACGCTCGCGCGCGAGGCCTCGCCGCGCGAGACCCTGCTCGCGCTCCTCTCCTGCCCGAACATCGCCTCCCGCCGCCCCCTGTTCGAGCAGTACGACTCGATCGTCCAGTCCCGCACCGTCCGCCGCCCCGCCCAGGCCGATGCCGCCGTGCTCGCACTTCGGGCACCGACCCCGGAGGGGTTGGTCGGCGCGGCACTGGGGGTGAGCATTGACTGCAACGGCCGCCGCGTCGCCGCCGACCCCTACGTGGGAACAGTCGAGGCGGTGCTCGAGTGCGCTTCCAACCTCGCCTGTGTCGGCGCGGAGCCGCTCGGCACCACCAACAACCTCAACTTCGGCAACCCCGAGCGTCCCCACGTCGCCTGGCAGCTGACCGAATCCGTCCGCGGCCTCGGCGACGCCTGCCGCGCGCTCTGCGCCCCGATCGTCGGCGGCAACGTCTCCCTCTACAACGAGACCTCCTCCGGCCCGATCTACCCGACCCCGGTCATCGGCATGGTCGGCCGCCTCCCCGACGCCCACCACGCCGGGCGCCTGGGCTTCGCCCGCGCGGGCGAGGAGATCGCGCTCGTCGGTCCGTTCGCCCCCTCGCTGGCCGCGTCCGAGCTGGCCAAGCTGCGTGGCGAGCCCCTGCCGGACGGGTTGCCCTCGTGCGACATCGACGCCGTCCGCGCCGCCCAGATCTTCGTCCGCGACGCCGTCCGCTCCGGCTCGATCTCATCCGCGCACGACATCGCCGAGGGCGGCCTCGCAGTCGCACTGGCCGAGTGCTGCCTGGCCGGCGGCCTCGGCGCTCAGGTGCGGCTGGAGGTGAGCGACGATCTGTTCGCCACTCTCTTCGGGGAGTCCCCGGGCGGCTTTCTGCTCAGCGCGCCTGCCGGCACGCTGGGTGGCTCGGATGATCGAGTCTCGGTGCAAGTCATCGGCACAGTCACCGACGATGCGCTGGAAATCGATGTCGGAGACGTTTCCCTCTCCGCTACGCTTGAGGAGTTGACCGACGCCCACACCTCGCTCCGCGAGTTGTTTCCCTGATGATCCAATCGTCTCAGCCGATTCGTGAGGGACCGCGCGACGAGTGCGGTGTCTTCGGTCTGTACGCGCCCGGCCACGAGGTTTCGCGGCTCTCCTACTTCGCGCTGTTCGCGCTCCAGCACCGCGGCCAGGAGTCGGCCGGCATCGCCGCGGCCGATCGCGGAGGCCACATCGTCACGCGCCGCGAGCTCGGGCTCGTCAGCCAGGTCTTCAGCGAGAACGACCTGCGCACGCTCGCCGGCGAGCTGGCGATCGGGCACGTCCGCTACTCCACCACCGGCTCCAACGCCTGGGAGAACTCCCAGCCGGTCCAGCGCTCCGAGGGCACGCACGGCTCCACGCGCGAGCTCGCGCTCGCCCACAACGGCAACCTGATCAACGCGGTCGAGCTCCACGAGGAGCTCACCGAGCGCGGCGTCACGTTCAGCTCCACGTCGGACTCGGAGATCGTCGCCGCGCTGATCGCCACCCATCCCGCCGAGTCGATCGAGGATGCGATCGCCGACATCCTCCCGCGCCTGCGCGGCGCGTTCTCGATCGTGCTCATGACCCGCGACCGCGTCATCGCCTTCCGCGATCCACACGGCCTGCGCCCGCTCTCACTGGGCGTGCTCCCGGCAGCCGACGCACCCGATGACTCCGGCGGTCCGGAGCGCTGGGCGGTCGCCTCGGAGTCCTGCGCCTTCGACATCATCGGCGCGCGCTTCCATCGCGACGTCGCCCCCGGTGAGATCGTCACGCTCGACGAGCGCGGTCTCTGCAGCCGCCTCCTTCCGACGAGCGTTCGGCCCGCCCTGTGCGTGTTCGAGTACATCTACTTCGCCCGCCCCGACTCGCGCATGAACGGCCACGTCCTGCAGGTCGTCCGCGCTCGCATGGGCGAGATTCTGTGGCGCGAGGCCCCCGTCGACGCCGACCTCGTGATCGCCGTCCCCGACTCCGGCAACGCCGCCGCGCGCGGCCTGGCCCGGGCGGCCGGGCTGCCCCAGGACGACGGCTTCGTCAAGAACCGGTACGTCGCGCGCACGTTCATCCAGCCCGGCCAGGAGCTGCGCCGGCACGGCCTGCGCCTGAAGTTCAACCCCCTGCCCGAGGTGATCGCCGGCAAGCGGCTGGTGGTCGTGGACGACTCGATCGTGCGCGGCAACACCACTCGCCAGATCGTCCAGATGCTGCGCGACTCCGGCGCCGCCGAGGTCCACATGCGCGTCTCCGCCCCGCCGATCGTCCATCCCTGCCACTACGGCATCGACATGTCCACGCGCGAGGAGATGATCGCCCACGGGCGCACCACTTCGGAGGTCGCCGCCGAGCTCGGCTGCGACTCGCTGCACTACCTCTCCCTCGACGGCGTCTACGAGGCGATCGGGGCCGGGGCCGGTGGGGCCGGTGGGGCGGGTGGGGCGGGCGGGCCCGAATCCCACTGCGACGCGTGCTTCAGCGGGCGCTACCCGCTCGACGGGACGGGCGAGGCGAACGGCAAGTATGCGCTGGAGGAGGGCACGGAGCAGGAGGGCGAGGCGGCGCCGACTCTCCCACTCGTGCGGGCGTAGGCGCGGGAGGCGGCTACTCGAACAGCGTGTGCTCGCGCGCGCCCGAGGCGTCGCTGTACCGGTTGTTGTACGGCCGCTTGACGATCATGTCGCCGTGCCTGCCCGACCGCAGCGCGTATCCGAGCGCGCCGACGATGACCGCTGTGACGATGATGGCTGTGAACATTTCTCTGGCCCCGATTCGTGTGGATCGTGGATCGCACTCTCGATGTTCAGTGAACCGCAGCGCGTCTGCAATCTCTGTGATTTGAGTCACAGCTATCGTCCGCACTCGTGCCTCGCCAGCCGCCGCCCCACCAGCCGTTGCCCATCGCAGTGCTCGTGTCCGGCACGGGCACCAACCTGCAGGCCCTGCTCGACACCGTTCACGGGCGCGAGGCCCAGATCGTGGCGGTCGCATCGTCTGAGGCCGGCGCGCCCGCGCTAGAGCGCGCGAGCGCGCGCGGTGTTCCCACGCAGGTGTTCCGCCGCTCCGACCATCACGATCGCGGCGCCCGCGACGACGCCCTCGCGGACTGGCTGGACGCGCACGGTGTGCGCCTGATCGTGCTCGCCGGATACATGGCGCTGCTGTCGGAGCCCTTCCTCGCGCGGTTCCCCGGGGCGGTGATCAACGTGCACCCCTCGCTGCTGCCCTCATTTCCCGGCCTGCACGCGATCGAGCAGGCGCTCGAGTACGGGGTGCGGGTGTTCGGCGTCACCGTTCACTTCGTCAACGCCGGCCTCGACACTGGCCCCGTCATCCTGCAGCGCGCCGTCGAGCTCCCCGGGGCGCGCGATCCGGACGAGGTCCTGGCGGCGCTGCGCCCGATCGAGCACGCGTTGCTGCCGGAAGCTGTTCGTCTGTTCGCCCGCGGAGCCCTGTCTCTCGACCCCGAGCATCCGCGCAGGGTCGTCATCGATGGGTAGTCTGCGGCCATGATCGAGCCAGCGGCACCCGGTGAGGCGCGCGTACGTCGAGCGCTGCTGTCCGTGTCCGACAAGACCGGCGTCGTCGAGTTCGCCCGCGGGCTGTCCGAGCTCGGGATCGAGCTCGTGTCCACCGGCGGCACCGCCCGCGCTCTGTCAGATGCGGGCATCCAGGTCCGGCCGATCGAGGAGTTCACGGGATTCCCGGAGATGATGGACGGCCGCGTCAAGACCCTGCACCCGCGGCTGTACGCGGGGCTGCTCGCGCTGCGCGATGACGACTCGCACCTGCAGGCCGCGTCCGAGCACGGGATCGAGCCTGTCAACCTGGTATGCGTGAACCTGTACCCGTTCGAGCAGACCGTCGCGCGCGGAGATGCCACCGACGCGGAGATCATCGAGAACATCGATATCGGCGGTCCCACGATGATCCGCGCCGCCGCCAAGAACAGCGCGTTCGCCGCGGTGCTCGTCGATCCCGAGGACTACGCGCCCGTGCTCGCCCATCTGCGCGAGTCCGGCGGGCGGATCTCGCTCGAGATCCGCACACTGCTGGCGAGGAAGGCGTTCGCGCTCACCGCCCGCTACGACGCGGCGATCTCGACGTGGTACGGGCTGCGCGCCCACGAGGGCTTTCCGCCGTCGTGGCGGGACGCCTACGAGAAGGTGATGGACGTGCGCTACGGCGAGAACCCTCATCAGCGGGGCGCGTTCTACCGGCGTGCCGGCTCGCCCACGCATCTGCTGCAGGGCGTCACGCAGCTGCACGGCAAGGAGCTGTCGTTCAACAACCTCCTGGACCTCAGCTCCGCACGCGAGCTCCTCGAGGAGCTCGACGGGCCGGCGTGCGCGATCGTCAAGCACAACAACCCCTGCGGGTGCGCCGTCGGCGAGACGATCGAGCAGGCGTATGAGCGCGCGTTCGCCTGCGATCCGATGAGCGCCTACGGCGGCGTGATCGCGCTCAACCGCCCCGTCGATCGCGCCTGCGCCGAGCGGTTGTCCGGACAGTTCATCGAGGTGTTGCTCGCACCGGCGTTCGACCCGGCGGCGCTGGAGATCCTCACGGCCAAGAAGAATGTCCGCCTGCTGGAGCTCCCAGAGTGGCCCGCGCCCAGCCACGAGGTCGAATCCAAGCCGGTGATCGGGGGTCAGCTCGTGCAGACCCGGGACGTCGTCTCGGAGACCCGCGCGGACATGCGCGCGATGGGCGCCGCTCAGCCCAGCGAGGCCCAGTGGCAGGATCTGGAGCTGGCCTGGCGCGTGTGCCGCCACGTGCGCTCCAACGCGATCGTCATAGTTGCCGACGGCGCCACGATCGGGATCGGCGCCGGTCAGACCAGCCGCGTCAACGCCGTCAGGCTGGCGGTCGATAAAGCCCGCGAGTTCCGCTCCGACGCCCTCGCCGGCTCATCGCTCGCCTCCGACGCGTATTTCCCGTTCGCCGACGGGCCGCAGCTGGCGATCGACGCGGGCGTCGCCGCGATCATCCAGCCGGGGGGGTCCGTCCGCGACGAGGAAGTCGTCGCCGCAGTCGATGCCGCGGGCGTCGCTATGGTGGCGACTGGTGTCCGCCATTTCCGTCACTGAGGCGATCTCCGTCAACGGTCTCGTCAAGCGCTATGGCGAGGTCGAAGCGGTGCGGGGCATCGACTTCGCCGTGCAGACCGGCGAGACGTTCGGGTTCCTCGGCCCCAACGGCGCGGGCAAGTCCACGACGATCAACATGCTCTGCACGCTCGTGCAGCCGACCGGCGGCTCCGCGCGCGTGGCCGGCCACGACGTCGTGCGCGAACGCGACGAGGTGCGGCGCAACATCGGGCTCGTGTTTCAGGACACCACCCTCGACAACTACCTCACAGCCGAGGAGAACCTGCGCCTGCACGCCGAGCTCTACGGCGTGCCCCGCGAGACCGTCGCTCCGCGGATGCGCCAGGTGATGGAGATGGTCGGGCTGTGGGAGCGGCGCGACAGCCTCGTGGGCACCTTCTCCGGCGGCATGAAACGGCGCCTGGAGATCGCCCGCGGCCTGCTGCACTCCCCGCGCGTGCTGTTCCTCGACGAGCCCACCGTGGGCCTCGACCCCCAGACGCGCAGCTCGATCTGGAGCTACATCGAGCAGCTCAAGCAGCGCGAGGACATCACGATATTCCTCACCACCCACTACATGGACGAGGCCGAGTACTGCGATCGCATCGCGATCATGGACCACGGGCGCATCATCGTGCTCGACACTCCCGAAGCGCTGAAGGCCGGCGTCGGCAAGGACCGCGTGCAGATCAAGACCCCCGACCACGAGGCCGCGATCGCCGCCCTGCGCGAGCGCTTCGGCATCGACGCCCGGATCGCGGAGGGCGCCGTGACCTTCGGGGTGGAGCATGGCGAGCAGTTCGTGCCCCGCCTGTTCGCCGAGCTCGAGCAGCCGATCAGCGCCGTCAGCGTCTCCCGCCCGTCGCTCGACGATGTGTTCATGTCCCACACCGGCACCACGATCCGCGACGCCGAGGAGTCCGGCCAGACCGACATGCGCCGTAACTTGGCCCGGATGATGAGCCGGTGAGCCCTATCGTGAACCGCTGATGGCCACCGACGTCCTCACCACACCGCAGCCCGGACGGCCCGCCGCATCCGGTGGCTCACCGCCCGGAGACCTCGCGCGCGTGCGCGTCCCGACGCGCAGCCTGCGCAGCGAGCTGCGCGCGATCCGCGTCGTCTGGCGGCGCGAGCTGATCCGCTTCAGCCGCGATCGCCTGCGCATCATCACCTCGCTCGTGCAGCCGTTCCTGTTTCTGTTCGTGCTCGGCACCGGGCTCTCGTCGTTCGTCTCCGCGAGCACGTACGGCATCAACTTCAAAACGTTCATCTACCCCGGAGTGCTGTGCATGGCGGTGATGTTCACCGCGATGTTCTCGGCCGCCTCGATCGTGTGGGACCGCGAGTTCGGGTTCCTGCGCGAGATGATGGTCGCGCCCGTGCGCCGCAGCTCGATCGTGCTCGGCAAGTGCTTCGGCGGCGCCACCGTAGCCGTGTTCCAGGGCGTGATCGTGATCGCGATCGCCGGCCTCGTCGAAGTCCCCTACGAACTCGGCCTGATCCTCGAGCTGTTCGCGCTGTCGCTGCTGCTGGCGTTTGCGATCACCGCCTTCGGCATGATGGCCGCCGCCAGGGTCACCCAGATGCAGTCGTTCATGGCACTGATGCAGATGGCGATCATGCCGATGTTCTTCATCTCCGGCGCCATGTTCTCGGTCGCGCACCTGCCTCAGTGGCTGGCGATCCTCAACCGCATCGATCCCCTCACCTACGCGGTCGATCCGATGCGCCGCGCGATCTTCGCCCACCTGCACATCAGCCAAACCGCCCGCCACGCGCTCGCCCCCGGGGTCACCTGGTTCGGCTGGCGCGTGCCCACCCTGCTGGAGGCCGCCGTCATCGCGATCCTCGGGATCGTCATGCTGTTCGTCGCGATATGGGAGTTCTCCCAGGCCGAGTAGCGACCGGGCGGCGGTCCAGACCGGCACAGCCAGATGTGTATATGGGGGTGTGGGTGATGACCTACTCGAGCACCTGGCCGGAGACGCCCAGCGACAGGTCCTGCTCGGGTAGTTCGCTCAAGGACGGATCGGCCAACCGCAGCGCCTCGCTGAGCTGGGATTGATCGCTCAGGATGCGCCGTTCGGCCAGCGGTTGGATCAGTCCGCGCAGCGCGATCGCGGTGCCGATCCAGCGGGGCGCCCACAGCCGCGCCGCGCGCCGTGCAATCCCCCGCTCGATCGCGCCCACCGCGCTCGACAGCGGGGCGGGGTTGCGCAGGAACCCGGGCGACTGGCGGTTGAGCGCTTCAGCCGAGCGCTGGGCGTAGCTGGCGCGCACCATGTCGGTGTCGATGAAGCCGAAGTAGGCGCACCCGACCCGCGCGCCGGTCGGCGCGGTCTCCATCCGCAGCGTGTCGCTGAGCGCCTCGACCCCCGCCTTCGCCGCGGTGTACGGCCCCATCAGCGGTGCGTGCGCAACGGCGCTCAGCGAGGCGATGTTCAACAGGTAGCCGCGGCGCGCGGAGATCTGCTCGATGACCGCCCGGTCGGTGCGCCACACGCCGAGGAGGTTGACCGCGAGCGTGCGCTCGACCTGCTCGATCGGGGCCGTCGCGAGCGCGCCCGGGAACGCGACCCCCGCGTTGGCGATCGCCACGTCGATCCCGCCGAACCGCGCGACCGTGCCGTCCACCGCGCGCACGAGCGCGTTGTAGTCGGTCACGTCGGCCTCGAACGCCTCCGTGCGCTCGCCCAGACGGGCGACGAGAGCATGCAGGCGCTCGGGCTCCAGGCCCACAAGCGCGACGTTCGCGCCCTTGGCGTGCAGCCGCTGCGCGGTCGCGGCGCCGATACCCCGCGCGGCGCCGGTGATGAACACGGTGCGCCCGCGCACGTCAAACGGTGGCTCGGTCATGCGGCGGCCAATACGGCCGGGACGGCCCATACGACTCATACGGCGGTCAGCTCCGCGGGCGCACCGGCCGGACGCCGGCTCGGCTCGAACGTGTAGCGCTCGGGATCGAAGCTGCGCGTGCGCTGGCGGTACGGCCAGGTCGAGCCCGGCCAGATCGTCGAGTTGCGACCGTGCTCGTCCAGGTACCAGCTGACGCACCCGCCCGAGTTCCAGACGCTGCCCTGCAGCTTGCGCTGCACCTCCTCGTTGAAGCGGGTCTGCGCATCCGCGCGCACGTCGAATACGCCCACACCGGCGCGGTCGAGATGGGCGACGCAGTCCAGCACGTAGTTCAGCTGGGACTCGATCATGAACACGAGCGAGTTATGCCCGAGTCCCGTGTTCGGACCGACGAGCATGAACATGTTCGGGAAGCCAGAGATGGTCGTGCCGAGATAAGCCTGCGGGCTACCCCGCCAGACGTCGCTCAGCGTCCGCCCGCCGCGTCCGCGCACCCACTCGGCGATGGGCATGTCGGTCACGTGGAAGCCGGTGCCGAGAATGATCGTGTCCACCTCGCGCTCGGCGCCGTCGGCGGTGACGATCCCGCGCGGCGTGACCTGCGCGATCGAGTCGGTCACGACCTCGACGTTGGGCTGTTGCAGGGCGGGGTAGTAGTCGTTTGAGAGGAGTATGCGCTTGCAGCCGATGCGATAGCGCGGCGCGAGCTTGGCGCGCAGCTGGGGGTCGGAGACCTGGTCGCGCAGGTGCTTGCGCCCCGCGCGCTCGGGCAGCGAGCCCGCGCGGGGATGCATCAGCGCGAGCACGAACAGCTCGCGCGAGGAGTACACAAGTCCGCGCACGAGTCGCTGGGCGGGCGGGAACACGCGGTAGAGCAGCCGCTCCGCCCGGGTCGTGGGCCTGTCGCGGTGGGGCACGACCCACGGGGGCGTGCGCTGGAACAGGTGCAGCTTGGCGACCTGCGGCTGGATGTGCGGCACGAACTGGATCGAGGAGGCGCCGGTGCCGATCACCGCCACGCGCTTGCCCGGCAGCGAGTGCTCGTGATTCCACTGCGCGGAGTGAAAGATCGTCCCCTGGAAGCTGTCGATCCCATCGATCTCGGGCAGCTTGGGCTCGGTCAACGGACCCGGCCCGGCGATCAGGATTTCGGCGGTCAGCTCGCCCGCGCCCGCGTCCATGTCTGCACCCGCGCTGTCTGCACCGGCGCCGGCACCCGAGCTCACGCCCGCATCCGCACCTGCATCCACGCCGGCGTTCGTCTGGATATGCCACAGCTGGTCGGCCTCATCCCAGCGCGCCTCCGTGACCTCGTGGTGAAAGCGGATGTGCGGCTCGATGCCCCGATCGCGCGCGACGCCGCGCAGGTACTCCCAGATCTCCGGTTGGCGCGAGTACGTGCGCGACCAGTTGGGGTTGGGGGCGAACGAGAACGAGTACAGGTGCGAGGGTATGTCGCATTGACAGCCCGGATAGGTGTTCACGTTCCAGGTGCCGCCGACGTCGCCCGTGCGCTCGAGCACGACGAAGTCCTCGATCCCGGCCTGCTTGAGCCGGATCGCGGCGCCGAGGCCCGAGAACCCGGAGCCGACGATCGCGATGCGGTGGTGCTCGGAGGTGGTGCTCACCTACGGCAGCCTATCGGTCGATCTGGTGCGCAGCCGGCCACGGGCGGGGTCAATGCCGGGCTTTGCGCTTGCGCGCCGGCGCTCGCGGGCTCACCGTGACGAGCGCCGCGCTGCTCGGCGCCAGCTCGACCGTCAGAGCTACGGCGCGGGCGGAGACGCGCTCGGGATGGATTGGAGCGCGCAGGGAGCCGTCGGCAGAGACCGCGTGGCCGCCGAGCAGGACCTCGCCGGTCGCGCTTGGGGCGGGTCCGGTCAGGCGCAGAACCTGTCCGGCGCCCAAGCCGGCGCCCACGTTCAGGCGCAGCGCGAGCTGGCGCGCTCCCGGCGGTTCGTCATCGACGAGCACCGTCTGCACGGAGTGGCTCGGACACGAGAACGACGCCGCGACGAGGTTGGGCGCGACGCCGGCTGTGACGGGTGCGCCTTCGGTGGCGAGCGGCGTGCCTTCGGCGGCGATGGTGGTGGGCAGCGGTCGGCAGCCGACGAGCGATCTGGTCAGCAGGAGCGCGTACCACTCTGGCTGGGCGTGCAGCGTCCCCTGCGCGAGGGCCACCGGATCGGGCGCGCACAGGGGTGTGTAGCCGGCACAGTTCGCCGGGTTGCCTTGGAGGTTGATTCCCGCCGCGCCTGCGGCCATCGCCTGCGTGATGTAACTGGTCGCCCACAGCGCCGAGGCGAACGTGTCGCTGATTCCCGGCACTCCCCCGCAGGAGACCGTGTTGGTCTCGTCGATCCGCAGCGGGATCCGGTAGGTGTCGGAGACTCGCAGGTAGGTCGCGAGCGAGAGCGCCTCGCGTCCACGGGTCGCGGGGCTGAGCAGCGCTTCGATCGAGGGCGGCGGCGTCTGGGCGCATCCGAGCGGATAGTGGTGACCGGTCAGCAGCGCCGGCCGCTGGGAGAGCGCCTCCTCCTCGCCCCATTCGGGGAAGATGCCCGAGCCCGAGACGTCCGGGCCGGCGATCGGCACGTTCGGGGTGAGGGCTGCGATCGCTTCGCGGTATTCGCCGACCTCTTCCTCGTAGCCCTGGGCGATCCAGGGCAGCGCCCGAAATCCGTGGTTGCCGTAGGCGTCGGGCTCGTTGCCGATCTCGACCGCGGCGAGGTAGGGCCCGAGCGCGCTGTGGGCGGCCGCCACCTCGCGTGCCGCGCCGGCCGGTTCGTCGTGGGCAAGCCCGACCGTCAGCAGGACCTGCCAGCCGCTGCGGCGGGCGAGCACCCCGATGGCATGCAGCTGCGCGGCGTCGATCGTGCTCGACGCCCACGCCGGCGGCGGGTCGGCGGCGCCGGTGAAGGCGACGTTCTCATCCGCGGTGATGCCCCCGAAGCGCAGCATGCCGGGGCCGAGCGAGCGCAACAGTTCCACGAGGTCGCCACGCTTGACGTATTGCGCGAGCCGGCCGAGCGCGGCCGCCTCGAAGGAGAGCCCGAGAAACCGTCGCGGCACCGGCGGGCCCGGATCGAACCGGTCGATCGTCACGGCGATCGGGAGCGGGGGCTGGGCGTGGGTCTCGGCGACTGGAGCGCATAGCGCGAGCATCAGCCCGGCCAGGACGGACACGATCAGCGACACGAGCCTTGCCCTCAGGTGTGTATGCCTATGCGCCGCCGCGGGACCGGCGGGACATGTTGCGACGGTCATTCGGACGAAGGCTATCTGCGTAGGCCAGACGGACGTGGCAGTCGCTGGCCCTTGCTATGCCTCGATCTGCCGTTCGAGATGCTGTAGCGCGGCGCCAGCATCGGGCAGGCGATCATCGCCCCAGAACAGCTCGCCGGCGACGGCGATCGTGGGGACGCCGAACACGCCGAGCTCGTGGGCGGCATCGGTCGCGGCTCGCAGCGCCAGCTTGATGTCGGGATCGCCGGTCGCCTCGCCGACCGTATGCGGGTCCAAGCCCGCGTCGGCGGCGGCTTGCAGGACGTGCTCGTGGACGGCGAGATCGCGGCCGTGCTGGAACGCGTGGCGGAAGGCCTGCATCGTGAACTCGCGTCCGCGACCGGCCTGGAACGCATAGGTGGCGGCGCGCATCGCGAACAGGTAGTCGCTCGGCCAGGGCTCGGGCCAGCGCACGGGCTCCAGGCCGTACTGCTCTGCGCGGCGCTCGACCTCGACCATGCCAGCCTGGCGTCGAGCGGGATCGCCCAGCGACCACGAGGACCGCCCGTTCAGCTTGAACAGGGCGCCCAGCGACACCGGCTGCCATACGACCGGCTCGGCCAGAACCTCCGAGATGCGCTCCGCCGTCAGGTACGCGTAGGGCGAGCCGAGATCGAAGTAGAAGGTTCGAGCATCGGTCATAATCGCGAGGTGATCGTACTCGCGGTCAAGGCGTTGCTGGCGCCGACGTTCGTCGTGGGCGCGTCGATTGCGGCGCGGCGATTCGGGCCATGGGTCGGCGGTGTGGTCGGAGGGCTTCCGGTCGTGGCAGGCCCGATCCTGCTGGCCTACGCACTTGTGCACGGCTGGGTCTTTGCCCAACGCGCTGCCGCCGGCACGCTGTTGGGGCTCCTGTCGCTGACGGCGTTCGTGGTCGTCTACGGGCGCTTGGCGAGCCGCGTGGGATGGATCGCGTGCATGCTCGCCGGGTGGGCCGCGTTCGCCCTGGCAACGCTCGCGCTCGACGGCGTCGCGGTGCCGGCGGGCGTGGCGCTCGCGCTGGCCTGTACAGGGTTTGTCGCAGGCATCGCGCTGCTTCCCGGCGCAAATGGCGACGGCCGCGTCAGCGCATCAGCGCCGACTTGGGATCTGCCGGTTCGTGCCGGCTGCGCCCTGGCGTTGGTGCTCGTGCTCACCACGGCGTCGGGCCGGCTCGGGCCCCAGCTCAGCGGCCTGCTCGCGCCGTTTCCGGTAATCACGACCGTGCTCGCGACGTTCACCCACAGCCAGCGCGGAGCGGCCGAGGCGGTGCGGCTCCTGCGCGGGATGCTCGCCGGCTTTGGCGCGTTCGCGCTGTTCTGCTGCACGCTGACGATCTCGCTCAGAACGTCCGGCGTCGCCGGCGCGTTCGTGCTCGCAACAGCTGCGGCGCTGGCGGCTCAGGCCACGATGATCTTTGCCGCCAGGCCCTCCACAATGCGAGAGCCGGAACCAGAACGAAACCCGAATATGGGCGTGGAGGCCGTGGTTGAGGCGCTGCTTGAGCCGGTGGGGCGGCGGGCGCGACGGGAGGCGCTTGGGCCGATGCAGGCTCGCAGGGGCGTGGACGACGCGACGTGTGCCGGGCCGAGATGACTGAGGTCGTCGGTAGCCTGCGGGGTCGTGCCGACCGATCCGGTCTCCGTGAGCTGAACGCTCCATGCCCTCGATAAGGCACGGCAGCTCGGGTTCGCTCGTGCCGATGTGGAGGCCGCGGTACTCGACGGGCACCGGAAGCGGCGTCGTAATGCCGGTGAGGCGGGCTGGGAGGTCGTGGCTGGACGCATCGTGGTCATCTACGAGCACCCAGACGGCGATGATCCACTGGTCGCCCGTGTTGTCACGGTCTGGCGTCGGCGCTAGCCTATGGTCATGCGGATCGAAGGGCATTACGACGCCGACGCGGACATTGCGTGGGTTCGCTTCGAGGGCTATGACGCGAGCACCGCTGTTGGCGAAGAATCGGATTCTGGACTGCGGGAACTCGATCCTGTGACGGGGGAGATCGTGGGTCTGGAGTTTTGGCAGGCGAGCCGTCGGTTGCCCGCGGAGTTCCTACGCATGCTTCCGCCGCCGCAGGTCGAGGTCGCGGCGGCCTGAAAGCTTCCGCTTGATCTGTCGGCTGCCTGGGCTGTGTCTGGCTGATGTGCGTCGGAGGGCCGGCCGGCCCTCCGTCTGGCCAGCCCGGCTCGGGAAATACCCGCGTCGTGGTGCATCTATCACCAGCAACCCTGGGTTTCAACAAGGAGCAAAAGGCCCTCAGCCATGCCCCGTGCGGGACTCGAACCCGCCCCACCGGATTAAAAGTCCGGCGCTCTACCAGATGAGCTAACGGGGCCTGCGGCGGTCAGTCTGGCAGATGGCCGCGGGGGACGGTGGTCACGAAGGGGGCCGTTCGGAGGCCGCCACGCGCAAGAGCTCGTCCAGGCTGGTGAGCTTGACGCGGGGCCGGCCTGCGGACTCGCCGAGGGCGCGCTCGTGGCGGTCGATCGATTCCCAGCCGTCGTAGGTGACCAGGGCGGGCTGGCGCTCGCGCAGGAGGATCTCGATGGCGTGGGGATCGGGGGTGTCGGGAAGGCGGACGGGAGCGATGTCGCCGGCGTTCGCAGAGGCAGCGGAGTCCTCGGGAGGCAGGTCGGCGAAGATCGCGTCGACCGTCTGTTGAGCGTCCTTCTTGTTCGTGCCGATCACGCCGGAGGGCCCGCGCTTGATCCACCCGACGACGTACTCGCCGGGCAGCGGGGCGCCGGATGAGGGGTCAAGCACGCGGCCGCCGTCGTTGGGGATCGTGCCGGCGCGCTCGTCGAAGGGGACGCCGGGGAGGGGGATGCCGCGGTAGCCGATCGCGCGAAAGACGAGGCTGCAGGGGATGGTCTCGTGCTCGTCGGTGGGCTCGGCGCGCAGGCCGCCGCCCGGCGTCGGGGCCAGCTGGTTGCGGACCAGCTCGACCGCGCCGAGATGGCCGTCGGCACCGGGGACGAGCGAAGTGGGCGAGAGCAGGAAGCGCAGGACGATGCGCCGGGGCCGCCCGGAAGGGGGGCGGGAGGCGTAGTCGCGCAGGATCTCGACGTTGCGCCGGGAGGTCGCGTCGAGGGTGCTTTCGGTGCCCACCCGCCCGGAGGCCGCCAGCGCCAGGTCCAGCTCGTCCGGGCCGACGATGACGTCGGCGTCGGCGAGGTCGCCGAGCTCGCGCAGCTCGGGGTTGGTGAACGCCGCCTGGGCGGGGCCGCGGCGGCCGGCGACGATCACCTCGCGCACGCGGGAGTGGGCGAGAACGTCGAGGGCGTGGTCGGCGGTGTCGGTGGGGGCCAGCTCGGAGGGGGAAAGGACGAGCATGCGGGCGACGTCGAGGGCGACGTTGCCGTTGCCGATGACCACGGCGCGCTCGGCCGAGAGGAGGTCGACCTCGAGGTCGGAGTGGTCGGGGTGGCCGTTGTACCAGCCGACGAACTCGGTCGCGGCGTGCGAGCCGGGCAGGTCTTCGCCGGGGATGCCGAGCGGGCGGTCGGACGGGGAGCCGGTCGCGTAGACGATCGCGTGGTAGTGGGCGAGCAGGTCCTCGCGGGAGACGTGCACGCCGAACGTGACGTTGCCGAAGAAGCGGAAGCGGGGGTGGGAAGCGGTGCGCTCGTAGATACGGGTGACGGACTTGATCTTCGGATGGTCGGGCGCGACACCGGAGCGGACCAGGCCCCAGGGGGTGGGCAGGCGCTCGAACATGTTGACGTCGTAGCGCTCGGATGCGTGGGCGAGCAGGTGTCCGGCGGCGTAGAACCCGGCCGGGCCCGAGCCGATCACGGCGACGCGGAGGGGGTCGGCGGTGGGAGTGTCGCTGGCGGAGGCGTCGGTCATGGTCGTGAGGCGGGGGCGAATTGGGGGCGAGGCGAAATGCGGGTGCGGTGGCGGTGGGGATGGGCGCGATCCGGTAAATTTGGCTCTCCCAAGGGGTTTTCGGGGCGCTCGCAAACGTGTCGCAAACGCCGCACACGCCAGATGCACAGTCTTAGGCCACACTATGCACAGTCGATGCACATCTTAGAGCGTGGGGCTGTCGGATCCACAAGCTGCGAGCGTAGCCGAGGCCGGGTGCCAAACCCATCACGCGGCCTGCACGGCGCGGCGGCTGGCGCGAGCTCGATCCCGGCATGTCGACCTGAGCGGGCGCGGACGCCTCCGGGGTTCCCGATCGGGATAATCGGCTGACTGCTAGGGCTATCTCGCGAATAATATCCCGAACGGGAGTATTGCTCTACAATCCCCGCATTCTGCTACGATCTATCCCGATCGGGATAATGTCGACGAAACTAAATATCACGAGCCCTGCCGAGTTAGGTGCCGCCTTGCGCGAGGCGCGCCGCCTGCGCGGGTTGCGGCTCGAGGATGCCGCCGCCGGCGCTGGCGTGGGCGTGCGCTTCCTCAGCGAGCTAGAGCGCGGCAAGCCGACCTCCCGACTCGGGGAGACATTGCGCGTGGCCTCCTCGCTCGGCCTGCGCATCTCGATCGAGGACCCGGATGGCCGACCGCACGCTTGAGGTCTGGTGCTTCGACGAGCACGCCGGAGTAGTCGTAGACGAGCCCAATGGCATGGGGTTTACCTACGCTGAGAGCTGGCTGGCGGGCACGCGTCCGCCGCTGTCGCATTCGCTGCCGCTCGACGGCTCTTACACCACCGCCGCCGTCCAAGCGGTCTTCGGGGGCCTCTTGCCCGAGGGGTCTCCCCGAGAGCGGGCGGCTCGCAACCTCGGGGTGAGCGCCGACAACGACTTTGCGCTCCTCGCCGCGCTCGGCGGTGACACCGCAGGAGCCGTCAGCTTGCTCGCACCAGGCGAGCGGCCAGCGCCCGTCGGCCGCGACATCCAGTGGCTCGGGGAGAGCGAGCTCGCGAAGCTGATCGACGAACTGCCAAGCCGTCCCCTGCATGCCGATGCGGACGGCGAGTATCGCCTCTCGCTGGCCGGCGCACAGGACAAGCTGCCCGTTGTCCTCGGCGCCGACGGGCAGATCGGCCTCACGAAGGGTCGTACCCCCTCCACTCACATACTCAAGACCCCGATCGCTGGCCACGATGGGACGATCGCCAACGAGGCACTATGCCCTGCGATCGGCAGGATCCTCGGGATTGAGACGGTGCGCACCTCACCACGGCGGGTCGCGGGCCGTGAATTCCTTCTCGTCGAGCGCTACGACCGCGAACACGCCGAGGATGCCGTGCGACGACTACACCAGGAGGACTTCTGCCAGGCGCTCGGGATCCCGGCCCGGCGCAAGTACCAGAACGAGGGCGGTCCTGGGCTCGAGGACTGCTTCTCGCTGCTGCGCAAAGCGGTCGCTGTCCCGGCTCGCGAGGCGCTTAAGTTGCTCGACGCGGTCGTACTCAGCTTCCTGATCGGCAACAACGACGCGCACGGCAAGAACTATTCGCTGCTCTACCTTCCCGACTCGCCGAAGGCGGCGCTCGCCCCAACGTATGACCTTTTGAGCACGGCCGTGTATCCGGGCCTGTCGCGCAAGATGGCGATGAGCATCGGCGGCGAGTACCGCCCCGACTACGTCCAGCCGCGCCACCTCAACCAGCTCCTGGAGCAGGCCGGCCTCGGGCCAGCGGCGGCACGGCGACGAATCCGAGCGCTCGCAAACGCAGCTCCCTCAGCCGCCCACCAGGCTCACGCCTCACTTACCGAGGAAGGGTGGTCTGCCCCCGTCCTCGCGCGTATCGTCAAAACCGTGGAGAAGCGCGCCTCGCGGATCCTGGAGATCGCTGCGCCCGCACCGGCCCGCGTCCGCGCAGGCTGAGAAGAGCCCTCGAACATGCGTCGCCACGCCGCCGCGTTCTACACCCGCGCCACGGCCGCCGGCTACGACCTGCGAGCAGACCAGAGCCTGGACTGGCTGACCCGCTACGGCCATCTCCAGCCCGACGTCCACGCGAACCTGCCCAGGCCAGTGCTGGACGCGCTCGAGTCGATCTTCGACGACCTCGGCGGCGATGCGCGTGCGCTCGGTGAGAAGACTCGCGGTGCAATGACCGCTGACTTCCTGCTCGAGCCGCACGCGCGAGCGGTGGAGCATGACGAGCGCTCTCACTTCACCACTGCGCGATTGTTGACGTTCGCGTTCTACCCGCCCGGTGTGCCGCTCGGCTATGACCCAAACGCCTACCAGGAGCTGTGTGAGCGCCACCGTGCTCGTGGGAATCGCGGCCTCGCCCACAAGACGGCCGCCGAGTTTCCCGGTGCGGGTGGGCTACTCGACCTCTGAGATCCGATAGCGCACGATGCCGTCCCGGCGGACGCGCGGCAGCCCATGCGGATACTGAAGCTCGATCCAGCGAGGAGTCATTTGCAGATGCGCGGCCAACTGGCGCTTGGTCACCCACGCCTCCAGGCTCCCGGTTCCACCAGCACCAGGCGAGCCCGCAGGAACCAGCGACGCACCCTCACCCCGCGTCTTGGGTGACATGGCCGCGCGATCGAACGGGCAACCGGGCAGCGCCCGAGCGAGGCTCGTCCGCGTTGAGGTTGTTGACGTGAAGGTGGATGGCATACGGGCTCCTTTCGAGGAACCTGCGATCGCGGTGCGCCGCAGCAAGCGGGTGGGGAGAGCTCGTCTTCTTGTCGTCCGAGCGACCCGTTTGCCCCCATGCGAATTGCCATGCCCGCATGCGCCCACGCCTCGGCCTCCTCCTGCACCCGTCTGGCACCGGCCACGCTCACCGCACAGAGGACCCACCGAGACGCACAGAGGCCGCCCGCCACGCGTGTGCCGCTGCAAATGAATTGCTACCGCCGAGCACGCGAAGCGGCGCAAACCACCGCGAAAAACGGCTCACGCGAAGTCCAGCGTATTCGCGGCATTTCGCTGTACTTCGCGGATCTTCGCTTTAGTGGGCGCGATCCGATAAATTTGGCTCCACCAAAGGGTTTTCAGGGCGCTCGCAAACGTTTTGCAAACGTCGCGCACGCCAAATTGCACGCTCTTAAGCCATGCTATACACAGTCGAAGTACATCTTACGCGCCGGGCAGACGGATCCAAAGCTGCACACCCGCCGGCCGGTCCGTCCAGGGCGCTACACGCTGATCCTCCGCCGCCGCGACGACCACCGGTGGATGACGACCCGAAGGCAGATCACGATCACCTGACCCCCAGCAGCGCGGGCGCGGCCAGCATCCCAGAGCGACCAACGTCAGCGGTGGCCTGGCCGAGTCCGTAGCGCGCTGCTTCACCGCCAGGCTTCAACGAGTAAGCCGGCCACAGCGGCAGCCCGTTCCTTGGTGCTGCCGCTAGCCCTGTCCAGAGCCCGGCGACAGTCACGAAGACAGCAACCATCGAGCCTGCTGCCGTACTCCAAGCGCCACGATCGGCCACGGGCACATCATCCCGCGAACCCCGGAGCCAAGCGTCCCTCCAGCCTAACCAGAACGCGGAATCAGTCGGAATGCCCGCGGGACGATGCCCGATACCAAGGCACGGGAGAGGCTGCATGATGCTGGCGCACTTATGCAGCACCTGGTTATGCATAACCATGTGTGGTAGTCTGTGCATTATGAAACAGGTTGATCCGCGGTGCATCACAAAGGAGACCTACGAAGCGAGGATTCGTCAGCTCGTTAAGGAGCGCGGTGACCTCGCGTGTCGGGACCGGGCGCTCGCCCGTGAGCAAGGATGGCTCGAACAGGGGTTGGCCATCTTCCATGGGGGTGAGCCGAGCTCAGTTGTCCGCGAGCCTACGCTGCGCGAGGCCATCGTTATGGCGTTCAAAGCCAGCAGCCGCGAGAAGGCATGGGTACCGTCCGAGGTTGTCGAGGCACTTCAACGACGTGGCCGGCTTCCATCGGCGAGGTCTGCGCCTCAGATGGTGCGTAATCGGATGCGCTCGATGGTCGAGAAAGGCGAGCTGCTGAGGGACGACGACGGGACTTACCGCCTGGCACCAGATATCCGGAACACGGGGCTTCTGCGGGTCGAGACAGAGTGAGCATGGCAATGGCGGGTTGGCAGCAGGAGCAGGACGGGAGTGTCGGGGAAAGTGAAGTCACAGCGGCGTTCGAGCGACTTGGCTGGGGGCCGATGCGGAACAGTCGGCATGACCGTGGCTCGGACCTGTTCGTGCTCGCACGCGACGAGCGTGGGGACGAAGCAAGCACGATGGTCGGATTGCAGGTCAAGGCAGGATCGAGCTACTTCAAGAAGCCGACAACTAACGGCGATCCCCCGGGCTGGTGGTACTACGACGCGAAGCGCTCCCGCGCCGAAGCGTGGGCGAAGCACGCAGTTCCACACCTCATCGTGCTGCATGACCTGAACACCAAAATCTCGTATTGGGCGCACGTAACACCGGAGGCCATAGTTGAGACTGGCCGGAGCGGAAAGCCGGGTAAGGGCGCGAAGGTGCTCGTACCGGCCGCGAACACCGTGGACGATGACCACCGCGAGGCATTGCTCGCGGTCGCGGCCACCATTCGGTCTCGCGTAGCGTGGGAGGGCAGCGCATGGGTAGGAGCCGCTTCCTTGGTCCCGAGCGATCTCCTACGCCACGCACTGATCGTTCCGAGAGTCATCGCGCCGCATCCGAATGTAGGCATCGCGACGCCTGTGACGGCGGAGCAAGCGGTCGCGTTGCTCGTCAACGGCCGTGCCGATGACATCCGCAGGTATGCCGAGGCACACGCCGAGGTCCCGTCACTTTCGGAGGCGAAAGAATCGCCCGAGTGGCGATGGCGGTTCGTCGGCGCGCTCGGACACCGAATAGCGACCGGAGAGGTAGGCGAGCTGCTGAGCGCGGTCGCCGATGCGCCCGACCCTGCGACACGTGCCGCCGCGACAGTGACCGCAGCGAGCGGGCTCCTTGAGGAGAGCAGAGCCGACGAAGCTCTTGCCCTACTTGAGACGGCGTTGGGTCACGACGACGCCGGTCCAGTGGATCGTGCGTGGCTCAAAACGCAGCACGCACGCGCTTGCGTTGAGGTCGGGCGTATCAGGGAGGGACGCTCGGCGGCTCTAGCTGTTCAGGAAATCCGATTGACGGCCCCGGATGACGTAACCGCTAGCGCGATGGCAGGTGCAGCCGTCGCGTTGCTGTTCAACACATCTTGGGACCCACCCGACCTTACCGAGGAGGGAGACTCTGCGAGTGTCGCAAGCGACGCAGAGACGGCCTCGAAAGGGCTCGTCCCGCCGGTAAGCATCGCTCAGGTGGAGGCGAGTGGCACCCAATCGATCGGTGCCGTCATCGAGGGCGGCGACACAGCGGCTACTTGGTGGGAGGACTCAAACCACATCCTGGGGATTGAACGCCCTCGCCGACCGCACGTTCAACACGTGGGCGCAAGGCAAAACAGTCACCGCCGGTGCGGCGGACGAGGTCAGCGACAAGCTGAGCGCAGCCGCACTGACCGCCAGCCATCTTGGAGACCAAGGAGGCTGGTGCCACCAAGCCAGCTTGCTCGGCCGCGACACGCTTCTGCAACTCGACCGACACGCCGATCCCGACGTTGCATACCAAGGGCTGACCAGGTTGCGCCTAGCTGGCGACGAAGGCGCGTTGAAGCTCGCTGTGCAGCACCTTGTCGCTGACGGCCCAGCCTCGGCAGTAGCGCTTGCCGCCGCCGATGTGCGTCTGGACGTGGCGACTCGTACAACCGCACCGTCAGACCTCGCGCTCCTGCAACACGGTGGCGACCTTCTTGACGAGGAGACCGTTGACCGGACCGTGGATTGGCTGCTCGCGGCCCTGAAGGATCCAAGACCGTTCGTAAGTCGGACGAGCGCACTGTACGCCGTCGAGTTCCGTCTCGTTGAGACGCTGGCAGCTATCGCCGCCCACCCCAACGCCCAGAAGGTCCTGGTCGACCACGTGATCGCACTACCCGGCCAACAGGACCAAATGATGGCTATCTCATGGGCGCGTGTTGTGCGTGCCTTGCCAGACGAGGCGTGGAACGCGGAGACGGCGCGGAGCGCTGGACAGAACGCCGACGCTCATCGGATCGAGTTGCGAATGGCAATGCTCCGCGTCGCAGCCCGGCACGACGGCGATGCCAAGGCACTTCTAACGAACGAGGTACGCAGTGGCTCCCTGTACGCGCTCAGCGCGATCAGCGACGTGCGCGAACTATCAACTGAGGACGTAGCCCCCCAGATCGACAGTTTGGCCGAGCAAGCCGAAGATCAAATCCGAGCCGCGCAGGCCGGGAGGTTCGGCATGGGCGGTCACGATGTCGGCTCCGATCTTGCTCTGCTGAACGCTTGGCACCCGGAGGCTGCCAAGTGGACTCCGTTGCTTGATCTACTTACGCACGCCGAGGTCGCCATCCATGATAAGCGCGGGGCACTACAAACTCTTGCTTCCCTCGCTGCACAGCTGCCCGACGACATCAAAGCGCAGCTCAAGCCGATCGCTTTGGGCATCGCCGATCGATCGTCGCCGCAGCCCGTATCGGTATTCGGTGACGAACGCGACCTTGTGGGCGAGGCCGCCAACCTCGCTGTAGCACTTGGCCCGCCCGACCCAAACTTGAACACGGGAATACTGCTCGACCTGCTCTCCGGGCGCTCTGACCACCGATATTGGGCAGCACTTGTCGCTCGCCGCCTTCGGCGCCCACAAGACATCGGCGTACTCTGTAGGCCTCGCTCACGACCCAGACCCCGATGTCCGTGCCGGGGCAGCCGCAGGGCTCGCGTCACTCGTCTCGACAGGGCCGGAGGACTCCCTCGTCGCTAGCGCCCTCCAACAGTGCCTCCGCGATCCGGGCAGAAAGGTCCCCGCAACCATCGCTGTCGTCCTCGCGGACGCAAGCGATCGCGGCCCTGTCGCCCGAGACGCACTCAACGAGCTACGCACCCACCCATCGGCGTTCATCCGAGCCACGGCTGGCTCGCAAACCACGTAGATAATTATCGGCCGCCTCGGCTTATAAGAGTGCCTAAATCTACGAACTAGTCCTTGAGGCGTTATTCCGAACCAATGAAGGATCGCCAGAACGGCTGCGAGAGTCGCAAGAGTCATTTGCCTATTACCTTGCCGTTTATCTCCCAAAAATAGGGGCAACGGCAAAGTCTGACTGGGACAACATTTGTCCAGGCCGGTTAGCGCTACCTTTACGGTGCGATGCTGGCTTCAGCCACAACCGAGAATACCTATTCCGCCCCGTTGCCAGGCGTAAAGGTCAAGCGCAAGGGTTGGCCTTGGCGTCGGCGGATCGAGTACGTCGCGCCTAGCGCGGATACACGCGACTAGATCCGACGATTATGGACGGCGGTTTTATACCTGCGACACTTTCACCTGGACAGCGGCGCCTTCGCGAGTGCGTGATCGCCACCGCTGCATGTATCGACCTGACGGTTTCTGGGACGACCCGCCGACAATCGAATTGCTGGGTGCGCTCCGCGCTCGTGCTCTGTCCGACCAAACCATTACTAGCGATGAAAGGATCGGGCGGGAGCTAGCGCTGCCGTCTGTACCCGCGACGTATGTGCGGGTACAAAAACTGCGGTACCCAAGCGTTCAGGTCCCGTCGGCGCGCGTTGCCGTTGAGCATCTGTTGTTTGACGGGATTACTCTTGGCGATCCACCGATCGCTGCGGCCGGGGGTGAGAAGTGGTCCACGACATATGGTGCGCTTGTCCATTTCGCTTATGGGCGGTCGATTAATATTGGTGGTGAGGCCGCCCCGAGCCTGTTGTCCGGCTCATCGGTGGTTAAGGTGGGTGACGGTAGTAACCATCGGACTTTGGCGAGCTTCCTCTGGGGCGACACGACCCTTGAGCACCCAAGCGAACTTGTGATTGTTGAAGACCGGCGCGATGATGAGCTTTGGCTCGCGTGTGAATATCTTGAGGTGGCCTGTTCACGCGAACTCCGCTGATCGGGATTGCTGCTCCCAGACAGCGACGGGGCGGAGATACGTGCTCGTTTGGTGGCGTTTGGCGAGATAGCGGCACAGGATGCGCGCTTCCGTACATCTCTCGACGCTCGTTCACGTCGGCCGCCACCGAGCTCGGGTTTGCTGGATGTCGCGACTCTAGAGGAGCTGGAGATGCTCGCATCTGGCTTAGCGTAGTCATCAACGGAATGCTGCTCGGTGAAAGCATCGGCGCCCCATAGCCACTGCTCGGCGCTCCTTCTTCCCCTGCTAGCCCAGCACCCGCTCGATCTGTGCATACAGGGCCTTCAGCACTTTGACAGAGGAGGGCTCCACAACCGTCTGTCCTTGCCGAGCGAGGCTCAGGAGCTGCTGGACGATAGCCGTCTTTTGCGGGGGCTCGATCCGCGGGTGCTGCTTGTCGCACCACGTCTTGAGCGCCCTGGACCTGGGCTTGGAGCGCAGCTCCGCAAGCGGGATCCGCTTCTCGATGCCCGCGCGCGCGAGCTCCTGGTTGACGGCCTCCTGGAACGCTCGGACGTCCACCAAATCCTCGAGTGTTCGTTTGCGGCGTTCGGATCCCAGCTTCAATATCCGTGCCTGTTGAACGCCTGCTGCACGAAGCTTCGTGATGATGCCCTTCCCGCCCTGGTCGGCGTCTACAAGAAACGCGACTCTCGCGGCGGCCATGTCGAGGTGCACGACAGAGTCATTCGCCACATTCGCGAGCCCGGGAACCATCTGGAACGGGAGCACATCGAACTCCGTCGCCTGGCGGAGCAGCGTCGGCAGCAGCGCGGAGTCTGTCTTCCCCTCGCATATCAGCGCACGGCGAGTCGCGGCGAACGCGAACGTGCTCGCGCCCATCTGCATCAACAGTGCTGAAAACCCAGCGCCCTGTCGCAGCTCGTCCTGGCTCCACAGACTGTTGTGGATGATGCTTGTGTTTCCCTGGCCTCTTCCCACAACGCGCACGCCGGTGCCGAGGTCTTGCGGCAGGCAGCCGGCCGAGTGCGTCGTGTAGATCACGTCGGCGACGGCCTCCTGCCGCTCAAACGCGCGTACGAGATCAGCTTGGCCGTCATAATGCAGGTGCTGCTCGGCCTCGTCGATGAGCAAAACCGGAGTCGTCTCGACGCTCCGGGTGTGCAGGTATGCGACGAGCGCGACGAACCAGCGCAGTCCGTCGCTTCGCTCCGCGAGTTGCCAATACGAGCCCGTCTGCTCTCGGACGAATAGCAGCAGCTCGGTCCCAGAGACCTTGAAGGCCACGGCCAAATGGGTCTGCTCCCACTTCGTTTCGAAGTAGTCGCGAAGCTGCCGGTTCGCACGGTCGACCAGTTCCTCTACCTCACCTAGACGTTCCTCCGTCACCGCGGAAACCAGCTCATCGAGATCCAGCTCGGCGAGCTGCGCGAGGTTCGACAGCGCCGCCGGCCGCGGATCCGGGAGTTGCGTCAGCTCGTAACTGTTCTCAAGGGTGCGCTCCGCCTCGCCGAACATCAGAAACTGAGGCCGTCGCCGCTTTAGGATTTCCCGGATCGCGGCACTCGGTCGGTCCTGTTCTTCGCGCTCGCTCAGCTTACGAATGCCTTCCGGGAGCTTCGCGATGTACTGCGGGACCTTCTCTGGCATCTCGGATTCGAGGAGTGCAGCGAGGGCGTTCAGCTGGTCGACCAGCCCCTCGGGCGGCTCCTCCCCCTCAGCGCTGTCGAGGGTGTCAGCGAGCCCGAGTAGGTCACCCAGGTCGAACTCGGACTCAGGGTCGAGAGCGAGCGGCTGCAGCACCGCGTGCGTCGCTGCCCGCCGCAGGTCCTTGGCGACACGCACCCGCCCGGAGACATCTCGTCTGATCGGGGGATCCAGGGTCGATTTGATGGCCCCGTCGGCTCCCTTGATGACCATGTACCACCTGACCCGCTCTGCTCCCTCGATCCCTTGCAGCGCGGCCGTGTCCTCCGCCTCGATCAGGAACTTGAGCTGGATGCAGCTGGCATCATCCTCGTGAGATCCGCGAGTGCGCTCCGAGCCGGTGAACGCCTCGGAGTGGTTCATGTGCGCGAGGGCTTGAAGCAGCGACGTCTTGCCGGCCTCGTTTGGTCCGACGAGCGCCGTGACCTCACCGTCAACCGTGAGCGTAACCGCATCGCCGAATCGCTTGAACCCCTGGATCGTGACCGCGACAAGCCGCATCCGGCCAGCCTACGCCGTCATCGAGACGGTCAACGTTCCGCACCGGCAGCAGGTGATGCGGCTAACGCGTGACCTGGATCTCGACAGGTAGCTCGACGCGGGCGCGTATCTCCTGGTAGATCTCGGCCTGACCTTCATCGCGCCATAGCGCGACGGCAATCCCAAACGCCTGGGGTCCCGTGGTGTCGCGCCACAGCGAGCTGCACTGGTCATCCCATCAGACAGAGCTAACCGGATACGCACCAGCCAGCTAGGCCGTTTGCTCAACAGGACGTATCGGCGGCGAAGACACCCACAGCGCGCAGACACGGCACTCAAGTAGACCAACCTGATCCCGCTCTGCTCCTATGAGCCCCGGTCGTTTCGGACTTCGAGCCGACAGGCGCTTTCTGGTCACGGAGGCTGACCTCAGATGTGCCCACCCGCGCTTCACTACGTGTCCTCGTCGTCCACCCAACCACCGGCACGGAGCCGCTCGACGGCGATCCCGATCTGTTCAGGCGTGAACTGCTCCTTGCCCGGGTTCCAGGCGTAGAACGCGTCCGCGATCGCTTGACCGGTGCGCGCGTTCTCGTTGTCTGCCACCCAGTGTGCGGTTGCGAGCAGCTCCAGTCCGAATGGAGTCTCAAAGCCCTCGACCAGCTCCCCAACACGATCGAAGCGTTTGTTCGTCTCCGGGTGTTCGGCCAAGAACGCGTCGGCCTCCTCGACGGCGCCAGGCAGGAGCGTCACTTGCTCGGCCGGCGCATCTCCGCCAACTGTATAGCCCGCGATCAGGTGTCCGTTGACGGCTTGGAGCACGTGCCGGAGATTCTCGGCATATGGACCGTAGGGTGCCTTTACGTACCGCAGTTTTAGCGGCTCGCCGGAAGCCTGTAGGAAGTACATCAGCTTGTGAACCTCAAGCAGGCTGATCGACGTATCCATCATTCCTGTGAGGTAGCGCCTGATAAGGCCGACCAACGCGGCGCGACCGGCGGTCATCTTCGGCACGGGGGTCACTGTCATCTCCTGGGGGCCTCCGCCTGGCTCGTACACGATCGCTCGCACATCGGGGAGGTCGGCCAACGCGGCCTCGATGACCGGCCGCACGTCGAGCCAAGCGAGCCCGCCAAGGCCGCTGCCGAGCGGCGGGATCGCTACGGAGCTGATGCCGCGAGCTCGGATCTCATGCACGAGCGCATCCAGCCCGGCTTCGATGTCCTCGATGCGGCTCTTGCCGCGCCAATGTCGCTTCGTTGGGAAGTTGATGATCCAGTGTGGCGCTGGCTGACCTGTGTTGTGCATGAACATCCGGCCGGGTTGGACGTCGCCACGCTTGCAGGCGGCAGCGTAGGCCTTGAAGTTAGCCGGGTAGGCGTTCTTGAAGTGGAGCGCGATGCCGCGCCCCATGACGCCGACGCAGTTGACCGTGTTGACTAGGGCCTCGGCATCGGCCTGGAGGATGTCGCCCTGCGTGTACTGGATCATGATCGGCCTCCAAAGTACCATTGGGGGAGGACATGAACGGGTGGCTGGTGGGCGGTGTCTGCGAGTGCGGCGAGCACCCACGCCTGGACTTGCTCAGACCTGACGCCGATGCGCTCGACCAGGCTCCACGGGACGAACCGCTTGACGAGGAACTCGGCCTGCTTGCCCTCCTTGACCTTGGAATCGCGGAAATCCGTCGCGGCCACCGCCGACCAGTCAACCTCATCGAGCTGAGCAAGGCTGCTTCTGAATGGCGCGTATGCGGCTCCCGCGTTCGCGAGGCTGAACGCCCACCGGCTGCCGGAGCTCGATGCCCATTCCGCCGCTCTCTCAACATCAACTTGGAGGTGGATGATCGGGTCTTGTCCACCACGATACGTCAGCCCAGGATGGTTGGCCATGTAGAGCAGATAGAGCATGATCGAGCGTGGGCAGAAATAGAACGGGACGTATTCGCCAACGGTGTCGCCCTCGTGACACTTCACAGGGAACCGCATGCGGTTCTTCTTGATCTCGCTCATGCCGATGGCGACTTGGGGACCGCCGCGTGCCAGCATCTCGGTGTCCGACAGGAGCCCGTCGTCACTGAGAATCGAGGCCAGGTTATCGACGTGGGTGATGTGGTAGATCCGCCTCGGTTTCGGAGGATCGGTCATGCCGCCCCGACCGCGACCTTGTGGAAGGTCTCGTAAATGGGAAGGCGATGAGTTTGCCGAGCCATCATCGAGGCAAGTCTAGGTGGCATTAGACGGTGCGCATGTCCGCCCGTGCCGCCAGTGCTTCCCGAGAGCTCTATAGACGAGAGCTTCAGACTGTGGGGCGTCGGCTATGACGCGCGAGGAGCTCGCTTGCGCGCCGAGAGCCAACCAAAGACGGATTTGCGCCTACGTCCTCCACCACCGTTATCTGCGTTGCTGTCGGTGCTGAGGTCTTCTTCGTGGGACCTGGCGATTCGTGCGGCTCGTGCGGCACGCCACTCCACGTCGGCTGGCCGTGGCCCGTGTTGGCGCAGGTCCTCGATGGCGAACGCGTAGTGGACACTGAGCATCTGCAGGCTCGTCCCGCACTCGCTCGCCACCGTTTGTGGGTCCTCGGCTCGCAGACGCAGGGAGATGCCACCTCGGCGCAGCGCGTAGGGTGTCGCGCCGAGGATGTCGAAGAGCTCGGGGTGTTCTGCAGCCTTCGTGACCGCTGGGCTGAAGAACCTTGTACCCCATGAACCGGTCTGGTTTTGAGTGGCATGGCAAGCGCCCGTTTGGGGGTCTCGGACCCCGTGCTGGGCGCCGGCGAGATCTCCGGGGACGATGAAGTCGATATCGCGGGCGGGATGCCCCCATTGCCTCAGAGTCTCCCGCCATTCAGATAGATCCTCTCGGAGGATGCCTGGTGTGGCGGTTCGTCGCTGAGCGCTGTGGTCGGTCTTGCCCCATTCATCGAGTTGCCCGTGGGAGATAACCTCGATCACCCACGCGAAGTCCTCGTCCAGGGACATCCAGCGCATCCCCCAGACCTCTTGGTTGCGGGCGCCGAGCCCGTACTGATGCTCACGATCGTGGCGTCTCGGTGAGCGAGGATCGGGTCCCGGCTCTTGACTCGCAGGAGCATCTGCTCGCGGATCGCCTCCACGGCCTGCGGGGAGAGCGCCCAGCTGGGGACACTCGATCCGCGACGGCGACCAGCGGGGGCGTAGCCCGTCCCGCCCCTGCGGGCTGAGCGGCGTCGGTTGACGACTCCCTCGTTGGCGAGGATGCACCCATTGGTTTGGATCTCGGGCACCATTTGCGAGCCGGCCGCCCAACTCAAGGCGGCGGAGAGCACCTTCCACGCGTGTTCTCGGGTGGGCTTGGGGGTGCCGTCTCCCATCATCTCTTCGTGCCATGCTCGTGGCGCCCGTGGCTCGTTGAAGCGCACCGCGGGAACGGACGCGACGGCCACCGCGTAGCGCGCCGGGGGGAGCGCTTCGCCGCGGGGCCCACGGCGTGGCTTGCCCAGGAGATGTCGATTGGCGACCGATGTGTACCGCTCGAACGTGGAGGGCGCGAGGCCGCCCTGGTTGCGAGGGTGGGCGTTCACCGCGAGGTAAAGCTCAAGAACCTCTCCAATCGTCCGCGCCTCGGCCTCGTTGGCCTCCTTCGCGTCGAGGTCCAGCAAGAACCGCCGCAGGCTGTGACGGCCTCTGCGCTCGGCCGTGATGTAGTCGTCCATCCACGCGCGGGCGTGGCGCACCGACGGGAAGGCCCGACTTCGCTCGACCCGGTCGTGGTCGTAGAAGCCGAGCGTGTAGGAGCGGCGGCCGTTCTTGGCGATGTAGGGCCACGCCGACTTCTTCTTCCACGGCCTTGCCATCTAGCGTTCCGCAGCCGGCGCGGAGCATGAATGACCGCTGCGCCGGCATCTGAACTCTAGACACAGCATCTTTGGCCGTCTGATGATAGGCCTGTCGATTCTGCGAAGGCGCGGTGACCCAGCGGGGATGGCTATGCCCGCGCCGAGCCGATGTGCTCGTTTGCAGGGCAAAGGCCATGCCAGGCCAAGACTCTCTTAAGGTTCGGACGAGGCGAGCGCCTGCAGCGGGAGTGCAGGCGCTCGCCTCGGCTACCTACTGCCTGCGGGAGTGGCGCGAGCTCGATGACTGCCACGCGCCCGGCGATGAGGAGCTCGACCCCGACGAGCGATACCACCGACGTTCCCTGCGCCATTGGCGGCGCGTCACCTTGGGTTGGGGGAAGGCCTGAGCCGCGAGCCGAGACAGTCTGGTTGGAGGCCTCCAGGAATGGCATCTGCGGGCGTTGGGGGGCTCTGAGGGCACACGGCGACGAGCCAAAAATTGGTTGGGGGGGAAACGGCAAGCCCGTTCGACAAACGGTCAGGGCGATTGCGCCCGTACACCGAACGGAAAGGAATCCACCCATGAGACAGTCCCTACGCGCTACTAGCGCACCCTCGACCGTCACGGCCCTGCGCCTCGCACTGGCGTGCGCTTGTGGCTTGGTGCTGGCGCTGATGCTGACAGGCGTGGCGCTGGCGGACTCGATGTCGCTGTCCGCGCCGCAGGCGGTGCAGGAACTCGCCAGCCAGGTGAGCTACTCCGCGGTCAGTGAAGAGGCCGTGTATCCAGTGGTGGCGGTCAACGATCCTGGGGTGCCCTGCGCCCCGGACCCCAAGGAAGACGACGGGCAGATCATTACACCCACGCACCTGCTCGAAGGCGGCATGATCGGGTCGTTCAACGGCGCCGCGAACTACACGCCGACCGTTGTCGGGGCCGAGATTGCGTGTGGTTGGCTTGAGGAACCGGCGGGTCTCTTGGAAATGGACGGCGGGCCGATCACGGCCAGCGGATCGCTGCCGGTGCAGGTAGGAGCGCCGCGAATCAGCCTGGCGCTCAGCTTCCCACGGCCGGTGCTCGCCGGGCGTGCCTTCACGCTCGATCTGAACGCCTCGAGCGAAGTGAAGCGAGAGGTCGTCGTCGTCGGCATCCGCGACAGCAGGCAGGGATGCCCGATCGACTATGCGGCGGTTCACGCCCAGCACATCATCGAAACAGCAGTCAACGGCGGGCCGTGGCTCAGCCGCGCGACCGTCAATCCGTTGGACGGCGGGGAGTGGATCTTCTGCGCCTGGGCGGATCCGTTCGGCGACCGGGGGTTGTACCCGCAGGCAAGCACGAGCGTCGTGCTCAACCTGAGCACGCACTCGAAGGCAAGGCGCTCGAAGGCAAAGCACCACGCGGCGCACCGACGCCACAGGTAGGCCCGTGGCCGCTTGGCCTATGGCCCCGCTCCTCGTCTGCGTGAGCTCGAGCCCGAGCCCGAGCCCGAGCTCACGCGCCGTGTTAGAGAGATCCGATCTCCATGAGGAGCGCGTCAGACGACCGCCAACACTCCCCCGCGCATGGTATGCTGGCATACGATGGTTCGCACGAGCGTCAAGATTCCCGATGAGCTCGACGCGAGGCTGCGCCACGAAGCGCAGCGCCAGGGCGTGACGATCTCAGAGCTCACACGCACCGCACTGGAGGCCCACCTGCGGAGCGGCCGGCGTCGCCGGGGCCTGCGCGCCGCTGGCGCTGGCCGCAGCGGGCAGTCAGATATCTCTGAGCGGATCGAGCAGATCATCGCCGCGGAGCTTGACTAATCGCGCTGATCGTTGACGCGGGCCCGCTCTACGCCTACGTGGACGCCGACGATGCTCACCACGAGGCGTGCTTGGAGCTGCTTGAAACGCACCCCGGGCCGCTGATCGTGCCGACGCTCGTGATCACCGAGGTCGCCTATCTGCTCGCGTCGCGTCTCGGCTGGCAAGCCGAGACGCGCTTCCTCGGAGACCTCGCCACGGCCGAGATGATCCTCGAGCCTGTGCACCCAGCCGACCTGCTGCGCATCGCCGAGCTCGTCGCGCGCTACCACGACCTACCGCTCGGCACCGTCAACGCATCCGTGGTCGCGGTCGCCGAGCGCCTCGGTGTGATCGAGATAGCCACCGTCGATCGCCGGCACTTCACCGTCGTGCGCCCGAGCCATACCGAGGCGTTCGATCTACTTCCTCCTCCGGCCGCTACCTGAACCACGGCTGGAGGGCCGACCCGCTGAGCGACGGTGGGCTCTATCCACAAGGCGCCGCTTCACTGGTCTTGCACTTGGGCGGCTCCCGTCTGGAATGAGATGAACGCCGGCCTCCCCGTGATGATCGGCGCATACTTCTCAGCCAGCCGCGATGCCGGGACCAAGTCAGCGCTGAAGACATCGGTGTCGATGACGACCGCGCCGCGCGACGCCGGTGCGCTCACGACTGGACAGCCGCGAGGAAGGCCTCGCCCTCCTCCTCGCTGAGATCCTCGATCACCATCTCATCGTGGTCGGGCAGCGCGCGCACGCGACGAAACAGCTCCTCAACCGGAAGCTCCAGGTACTCGGGTTCGCTGTTGTTCTTGGGATAGGTCGCCACGGCATATAAGTGTAGAGAACCTCTCGTCCGCGTTCAGTTCATCGGCAGTCGCGGACTAAAAGCAGCCTGCACACGGCGTGTCCGATGCGACTGGCGCACCGGACACGCCCGCGTAGGAGTCCCGCCCGGCGCACCCTTCTCGAAAGTGGGCTTTTCGCCCGCAAGGGAGGCGGTTATCTGTTGATAGCGCCGATGCTCTCGCCACTGCCAATGCGGTGTTGCCAGGCCAGCCTACATCTCAGCCGGGATCGTGTGCGGAATCTTTCCGAGAAGTCCTCGCTCTGACCGAAGATTCGAGTGCGTCCAGAACACGCCCACGCGCGGTGTTGAGCCGCATCGTGTATAGGTTCGGCTCAGTTGTTGTGTGTGCGACATTCCGAACGAGGTGAGGACATTGCCCGTGACCGACTTGCTTAATGACACGCAGCGTGAGATCACCGACCGACTGAAGGACCTGAAGCCCGTGGTGGACGAGTTCAACCGTCTCGAGGCCGCGGTCACGGCCTTGGATGGCATCCCAGCCGTCCAGGGCGGGACGGGCGCTACCCGTGGCGCTCGCGGGTCGCGTCGCCAGCGCGGCTCCGAGACGACGGCGACGTCCGTATCCACACCTCCGGCTGCTGGCCCGAAGGGGGCGGCTGAGAAGCCTGCCGTGACGCGGCGTGGACGGGGTGGGCGGCGCAAGGGCAGCGGCAAGCGCGCCGCGCAGACCCTCGGCCATATCCAGGAGCAGCCCGGGGTCACGACCACAGAGCTGGCCACGAAGACGGGCACGAATCAGAGCTACCTCTACCGGGTGCTGCGTGTCCTCGAGCAGACGGGCAAGATCCGCAAGGACGGCCGCGGCTGGCATCCCCGGGAGTCGTGAGCGCGTCGGCTGACTGCGACGCGGCCGCCTCCGATCTGCGGAATGCGAATCAGGCCGAGCTGCCTGCACTCGCCAAAGCACCACCTGAACCAGATCGTCAACTCGGCCTCCCACATGTCGAACGGATGTCCCCCCGCCGCTCATCGTCAGCGTGTGCAGGACCTGGAGTCGATGGTCGCGTTCGCGTTCGCCGGGCCGGGGAGTGCGCCAGAACGCGCGCGTGCCCTCGGCGGTCATGTGCGCGGCATCGGCCCTCGCGGCGACCTGCGGCCACACCGGCAGCCCGGGCGCGATCAGTAGGAGATCGAGTTCGGCCATCCGGTCCTCGACCTCGAACACGTCCGCGGGCACCGGCGTGAGCGCCCAGGCTGGCCGCTCTACCAGCGGGCAGCTGCTTCCGGCGAGGATCTCGAGCTGCGCCTGGTGCCGGCGTCGGTGAGCGTCGAGGTCCAGATGCCGCCGATCGGTCGTTTGAACTCGTCGTCGGCGACCTCGCTCAGTAAGCCCGGTTCGGGCGGCTGGCCGCTGCCCTGCCAGTCGACCCATAGCTGCTCGGGCAGTTGGAGTCGGCGTATCACCTCGCGCCCGTGCGTGCTTCCCCACCCCAGCTCTTCGGCCGCCGCGCGGAGTGACTCCCAGTCGGTGTCTGGCATCGCGGCGGTCACCTCGCCGCCGCGTGCATCGTTAGCGCGGGGCATAGGCGACCGCCGGGATGCCTGGCGCCAGCCAGCCCAGCGATCGCGTCGGACGTGTGCTGGCCACCAACGTCGGCGGACGCACGCAAGCGGCGCTGCTGCTGCGGCGCGAGAGCCTGGTGCCGGGTGGAATCGGTATGTCTAGCTCGGTGCGGCAACGTGGCCCGGCCCGGGCGCGCCGAACACACTAGCCGGTCACAAAGACGGGCACGAATCGCAGCTACCTCTACAGGGTCGGCGCTCGCTCTCGGCGTCAGGGGCGAGCTCGGGAGCCTCGTTGGGGGAAACTATGACGATGCCGAGCTATGACCGAGACTTCTGGGAGGAGCTTTGGTCACGGACATTGCGCGAGCGCGCGGACGATGTCGCGTCTCGCCCACCGAACGCGCGTCTGACTGCCGAGGCTACGGGCTTACGCCCGGGCCTCGCCCTTGATGCGGGGTGTGGTCACGGGTCCGACACGCTCTGGCTCGCTGCGCACGGATGGCAGGTCACGGCGGTCGATTTCTCCGCGGCTGCCCTGGCTCACGCCCGGGCGATGGCCGAGGCTGCCGGGGCAGACCTCGCCGGGCGCGTCGAATGGGTGCAGGCCGATCTCGCGAGCTGGACCCCACAGCCTGGTCATTACGACCTCGTGGCCTGCCTTTACGTCCACGTCGCGGGATCGGTGGAGGAGATGGTGCGGCGGATGGGAGCAGGAGTCACGCCGGGCGGCACGCTGCTGCTGGTCGGCCACCGCCCGGTCGACCCGGCCACCGGGGCCGCGACGCCCGCGGCCGGTCAAGTCCAGGTCTCAGTCGAAACCGCGGTCGCCGCGCTCGATCACCATCAGTGGGAGATCGACGTCGCCGAAGACCGCCCCCGCGCCGCGGCGGGCACCGGCGTCGACGCCGTGATCCGTGCGCGACGCGCGCGTGTCCTAACGTAGTTCCGCACTCGTGAGTCCGGCCGTGAACAAGGCCGGCGGGGTCGAGGGCCCCGAGCTGCTGCTCGCGCTCCAGATCGCGTTCGCCTGAGCCCGACCAGGCTGGCCGACCGCCGCGAGCGGACAGGGCGTCTCGGGTTGCCTTCGGGGACGCGCTCGTGTTTCTTATGTTCGGCGTGGCGTGGGGTGTCCCGGTTCGGGGTTTGTGCTGTATTCATGCGGGGGTCGGGTGGCCGCCTGGGTGGACTTGAATGGCTTTCGCCTGCATATGGGCAGGGTTGCCGTCGGTTGGGGGGTTGACCCTGGGCGGGGAATGTGCTTGGATGGTTGTGTCATGGTTTCCCAGTGGGGGTTGCCGGACACGATAGATCAGGTTTGGGTCGGTTCTCTGGATCGATGTCAAGCGCTTTAGCAGGGGATGCACGGGGAGAGGTCCGGATCGCATGATGAGGGGTTGTTTACGCGTGAGTCCGTCCGGGACAGATGTGGTGGGGATCGCCGCGCGCTCTTTGGAGCCCGTAGCTAGATGCGTCAGCGTCGCTGACACATCTCTCTCTCTCTCTCTCTCTCTCTCTGCTCCGGATTTAGCAGGCAAAAAGCCTGATTTCAGTGCCCTTCGGGCGCTGATCCATCACTTTCAAGCAGGCCTCCGCCGCGCCCAGGGGCGCGGCGTCAGTCGTTCTCGGCTCGCTGCCGGGGAGTCGTTGCGGTGCCTGCAGACCCCCCTCCTGCAGGTGCTGTGGGGTGCCCCGGTCTGAACCCTCCGGGCCGAGGCCGGCAGTGCGCCGCGGCGATGAGACGCTTCACGTCGCGGCGCCCAGCTTTCCTCCACGCTCAGTACGCCCTGGCCGCGTCGCTCGCGGGGGTTTTCTGATGCCCACGGCTAAGCGCTCCTCGCGCGCGAGCGCGCACGCGGGTGTCGGTGTTGAGCCGGTCGCACGGCTGCGTCCCGCCGCCAATGGGACGCGCGTGCTGCCCACGCGCGTAGCGGAGGTCCAGCGCGCACGGATCCTCGCCGCCGCGATGGAGATAGCGAGCGAGCTTGGGTATGGCGCGATGTCAACGGCGCGGGTATCGGCCCGTGCGGGGGTGTCCCGCAAGACGTTCTATGACCTGTTCGCCGACCGCGAAGACTGCTTCCTCGCGGTCTTCGACGAGGCGGTAGACCGCGCGACCGAGGTCGCGCAGCAGGCGGCGCCGGAGCAGGAGAGCTGGCGGGCGCAGGTACGTGACGGCCTGCAGGCGCTGCTCGGGTTCCTCGGCGATGAGCCCGGCCTCGGGTCGCTGCTGGTTGTGGGTGTCCTCGGCTCCGGGCCGAGGGTGCTGGAGCGTCGCGCACGGGTCCTCGACATCCTCGCCGCGATAGTTGACGCGGGCCGCGCCGAAGCACCGGCTGGCGATGGTCCGCCGCCGCTGACGGCGGAAGGCGTCGTCGGCGCGGTCCTGAGCGTGGTCCACGCGCGAATGCTGGAAGGGGAGCCCTTGGCGGAGTTGTTGAACCCGTTGATGGGGATGATCGTGCTGCCGTATCTCGGACCGGACGCGGCCAGGGAAGAGATCGAGCGCCCGACCGCGAAGGCTCGCCGTACACCGCGCCATTCACCGCGCGCACCGGTGGAGCATCCGTTGCAGGGTTTGGAGATCCGCTTGACGCATCGCACGCTGCTGGTGCTCGCGGCGATCGCCGCGCTGGGTGGGCGGGGATCGGGTCCAAATAACCGTGAGGTCGCGGATCACGCCGGCGTCACAGACCAGGGCCAGATCTCGAAGCTGTTGGCGCGCTTGGAGCGTTTCGGGCTGACTGAGAACACGGCCGATGCTCGTGCCAAGGGTGAGCCGAATGCGTGGCGGCTCACCGCGAAGGGTTCACAGCTCGAGCAGAGCATCCGTATCGGTGACAGGAGGGTTGCCGCATGAGAGCGGCATGTGACCCAACGTCTGTTCGCGGCCGGGTGTCTGTCTGGGGGGCTTGTTCGAACGCCACCACTCCCTATCAGGTGGCGTTCGAAGAGGCTCTGTCGCGTGTCCCCTCTCGCGACGGTTGCTTTAGTGCTGGGCGCCGCGGCCCCTACCCAGACCCGGCGCCGCGGCGCCCACTTTGCCGCAGTTTGTGTGAGAACACTCGACACCCGCTGTCCCTCGCGCGCGCGTGTACGCCGTCCCAAGCCGAGGGTATCCTCCCGACCCAAGCGAAGCGTAGGGTTGGGGGCGGGGAGGCGGGATATAAAACCGCGACACACAAAGTGCGTCGCGGTTGCTCTGACCGAGCGCTGAGCGCGAGGGGTACCTCTGAGAGCGAACCGCACAGCGGTTCGCTGAACAACAGCAAAGAGGGGCGCGTGGGAGCGCCCTGTCTGACTTCTGCTGTAGCGAACCGCGCAGGCGGTTTGCGTGATGAGCGTGTAGAGGGGCGCGTGGGAGCGCCCGTGCTGACATCACATTCAAACAACGATCAGCCGAATCATCCCCCCGGAACATGGACGAGCCGGCGCGTGAGCGCCGGCGCCGGATTTCGTCACGACGAAATGCCGGCCTTCACCGTGGCGGTAACGCCACGAGTGTTTCGGGGAATATCAGGATTATGGGGAGAGGGATGGGTCGATGATGAGGAAAAATCACAAACCTGCTTCTCTTCTCAGGTTGAGAGAGAGAGTGTCCTCTTGAGAACGATGAGGGGGTCGGAGACCAATGCGATTTGAAGGGCAACGACAGACCTCACCGAGGGTATCTGAGGCCCGGATGGCCGGGCTGTGTAAAAGAGCCTGGAGGGCGGTCTCAGAGAGAAACACCTCTAGAAACCCCTGCCGTTCTAAGGGATACTTGATAGAAGGTTCCGGACGGTCTGAGCCAGGCGTAGCGGCGACGGACCGGATGGCAGTCGTGAACACAAGTTTTATATCTGCGTCTAGTACGGCAGTTGTGAATCCGATAGGTTCACAACTGAGTTATGCACACACCCGGATTTCGTCACGACGAAATGCCGGCCTTCACCGTGGCGGTAACGCCACGAGTGTTTCGGGGAATATCAGGATTATGGGGAGAGGGATGGGTCGATGATGAGGAAAAATCACAAACCTGCTTCTCTTCTCAGGTTGAGAGAGAGAGAGAGAGAGAGAGAGAGTGCCGAGCGTCATCATACAATTCCTAGCCTGCACCCGCTACTCACGGCTTCATGTCACGACTGGCGGTGTTCGCCTCGGACTCCTCGCCCTGCCAGCGCTCCTCCTCGCCTGCCTCGCCCTCTCCGCAGCCCCGGCGCTGGCTGCTCCCGAATGGGGCATCGAAATGACTCACGCCAACGCCTATGGACTGCAGGCCGGCGAATGCCCCGGCGGCAAGGACATCTATGTCCCTGGCGAACCGGCAAAGGACTGCGGCGTGGACCCCTTTACCGGCAGCGGCACGACCTTCGCGCGGGAAAGCGGATTCAACACATACACGATCACGGTGAAGAACACCGCGCCAGCCTCATCAGGACCGGGACCGGGCGACACACTGTCTTGTGAACCCAGCACTTGGGAAGAAAGCCCGGCCTTCACCTATGCGTGGGTCCGGAACGGTACGGTAATCGCAGGCGCCGAAAGCGACGAATACACACTTACCGTCGCAGACGAAGGCGAGGCGATCCAATGCGTCGTCACGGGCACGAATGAAGGCGGCGCCGTGAACGCGGTGACCCCAGCCGTGACGGTGTCTCCCGCCCCGTCGACGACCGTTCCCGTGGCAAGCACGCCACCATCGGCGACACATGAAGGGGCAGAAGCCCAAACCGAAGGCACGGCACTGACTTGCACCCCCGGAACATGGAGCGGCAGCCCGAGCTTCTCCTATCGCTGGCTTCGCAACGGGTCGGCGATCCCGGGTGCTGAAAGCGACGAATACACAATCACCAATGCTGATCTCGGAACTGCCGGTGCCGGAGCTGCGCTGCAGTGCCAGGTGACGGCCACAAACGCCGGGGGCAGCGTCGTCGCCGAGAACACCTACCCGATCGTGGTTGAACCTGGACAGTCCGCCTATCCTCCATACCCCGAACATAGCCCGTCGATCCCGGTCACCGCAGCCAACGAAACCACGGGAGCTGTAACCGTCGCTGACCGGGTTCCCGCGGGGCTTGTGATAGAGGGTGCCGATCAGTTCGCCCAAGAAGAGGTTTCAGGAGAAGGGTGGTCATGCGTCATCGCGTCGGGCGCAACCGGATTTACGTGTAGTCGGTCGGATTCTCTCGGCGCAGGCGACGCGTATCCGCCGATCGTTTTGCATGTGTCTGTCGAGGAAAGCGCCGCGAGTGTGGTGACGAATGTCGCGGTAGTCAGTGGCGGTGGTGGGGCGCTGGCTGTTGCGTATGACCCAACGACGGTCACTCCGGCGGTTCCCTTCGGTATCGAACAGTTGACTACGAGCGTGACCGAAGGCATAGGTAGTCCTTTCACGCAGGCGGGTGGGCATCCCATAGCGGCTAACGCCACGCTGGTGTTCAATCGGACCGTCAGCAATCGGGAGCTAAACAATGCGGGAAAAGGTGAACCGACTCTGGATGTCGCGGGCGGCACCCCGAAGGATATAGAGACCGAACTGCCGCCGGGATTTATTGGCGACCCACAGAACGCGCCTGAGTGCACGACGGTTCAGGCGGAACACAATCCGAAGGAATGTCCGAGGGACAGCGTCGTCGGTTTCGCGACGCTGAACGGTGGTCCTGTACCGGGCTCGCTCGAAGGTGGCCAGCAACACGCATTTCCGGCTGGGCTCCACGCGACAGTGTTTGTCTACAATCGGGTGCCCTCGCCTGGCTCTCCAGCGGATCTTGGTTTCAACTTCGAAGGTCAGAGCTTTGTGCTTACGGCCAAACTGCGCAGCGATGGTGACTACGGCGTTACGCTCGGCGACTCCGACAGTGGCCGGGCCGAAGGAAAAGGGCTACAAGCGGTTAGCGTGACGCTTTGCAGCTACGGCGTCGAAGGGTTCTCTAACGAACCCGGACCGCATGCATCCGAACCGGCGACTGCCGCTTGCGCTCGGCCTACTGCCGGAACAAAGCCGTTTCTCACTGATCCAACGAAGTGTACGGGAGCGGCTCCGGTGACGACGCTGATTGCCGACACCTATGAGAACCTGGCGGCGTATGTCTCAAAGACCGTGTACACCGGCACCCACCTCGTTGGGAGCGAAGCGAGTGCGACCGAATCGTTCCCGACGGGCTGCGACCTGTTGCAGTTCTCACCAGAAGTTGAATTCAAGCCGAGTTCAGCCTCCGAAGGCGGCACGACGCAGGCGGATGAGCCGACGGGGGCGACGTTTGCGTTGAGGGTTCCGCAGACCAACGAAGCGGGCGTGAACGCCAGCCCGGAGCTCAAGAACGCAACCGTGACGCTGCCCGAAGGCATGACCGTGGACCCATCGGCCGCCGATGGTCTGCGGGCGTGCTCCAACGCCCAGTTCGGCCTGGGTTCGAGCGTAGAACCGGCCGAACCGGCCGCGTGTCCGTTGGCCTCTCAGATCGGGACGGTGAAGGTCACCACGCCTCTGCTCGAAAAGCCGCTTGAAGGACCGGTGTTCCTGGGCGAACCGGAATGCTCACCGTGCAGCGCCAGCGATGCGGAAGATGGCCGCATCTTCAGGCTCTTCCTGCAGGTGCACTCCGTCGAACGCGGCGTGGTCATAAAGCTCGCGGGCAAGGTCTCGGCCAACCCGAGCACGGGCCGGCTGCAGGCGACGTTCACGCAGCAGCCCGAGCTCCCGTTCAGCGAACTGCTGCTGACGCTCAACGGCGGCGCCAGAGCGCCGCTGGCCAATCCACAGACGTGCGGGACGTTCACGACGAGCACCGACCTGACGCCGTGGAGCGCCGCTGGTCTCGGCGGGCTGTCGGGCACAGAAGCGATCGCGGGCACCCCGGATGCGATGCCGTCGTCGTCATTCAACGTGGACTGGAGCGGCGCGGGTGGCGCCTGTCCGGCGAGCCTACCGTTCAGCCCGTCGTTCAATGCCGGCAGCCAGACGCCCACGGCGGGCGCCTCGAGCCCCTTCTCCGTGACGATCGGCCGTGAAGACCGCGAACAGGACATCTCCGCGATCACGGTCAGCACACCGGCCGGTCTGCTCGGCAAGATCGCGGGTATTCCCCAGTGCCCGGAAGCGCAGGCGAACTCCGGCACATGCGGTCCGGAAAGCCAGATCGGCTCAACGACGGTGGGCGCCGGTCCGGGGCCGCAGCCGTTCTACGTCGGCGGGAAGGTCTATCTGACGGGCCCGTACAAGGGCCAGCCGTTCGGCCTCTCGATCGAGGTGCCCGCGATCGCGGGGCCGTTCAACCTCGGCACGGTCGTCGTCAGGGCCTCGATCGCGGTCAACCCGACCACCGCGGCGTTGACAATCACCTCAGACCCGTTGCCGCAGTACGTCGACGGCGTGCAGTTGCGGCTGCGCAAGATCAACGTCGAAGTCAACCGACCCGGGTTCATGCTCAACCCGACGAGCTGCGCCCTGCAGGCCGTGGGCGCCACGCTCACCGCTGTGCAGGGCGCGAGCTCGACTGTCTCGAGCCCGTTTGAGGTCGGCGCCTGCCAGAACCTGCCGTTCGCCCCGGGCCTCTCCGCGTCCGCGCGGGGCAGGGCCAGCAAAGCCGACGGCGCGAGCCTGACCGTGGCCGTCAAGTCCAGCGCCGGCCAGGCGAACATCGCCAAAGTCGACCTGGCGCTGCCAGAGCAGCTGCCCTCGCGGCTGACGACGCTGCAGAAAGCGTGCAGCGAAGCGCAGTTCGCGGCCAACCCCGCGGGCTGCCCGGAAGGCTCGGACATCGGCACGGCCAGGGCGCTCACGCCGATCCTGAACGCGCCGCTGACGGGTCCTGCCTACCTCGTCTCCCACGGCGGCGCCGCGTTCCCCGACGTCGAGTTCGTGCTGCAAGGGGAAGGCGTCGAGATCGTCCTCGACGGCCACACGGACATCAAAGACGGGGTCACCTACTCGAAGTTCGAAACGGTGCCCGACGCCCCGGTCAGCCTGTTCGAAACGACCCTGCCCGAGGGTCCGCACTCGATCCTCGGAACCGACCTCCCCGCGAGCGCAAACTACAGCCTGTGCAGACAGTCGCTGACGATAGGCACGATCATCACAGGCCAGAACGGCAAGCAGATCAAGGAGACCACCAAGATCGCCGTCACCGGCTGCACGCCGTCCAAACCCACGGTCAAGATCACGAAGACCAAGCTCAAGGGCAACACGCTGCTCGTGACCGTCAAGACCTCGGCCATGGGCCGCGTGAGGATCAGTGGCGCGGGCCTGAAGACGACGACGAAGAAGGGTGTCGCGGCAGGAATGCATCAGCTCAAGGTCGCGCTCACCAAGGCGGGTAAGAAAGCCGAGCAGCAGCGCGACAAACTAAAGCTGAGAGCGAGCCTCACGGTGGGCAAGCACGCAGTGGCCACGACGACCAGCGTGAAGCTCTAAGGAGATGACAAACATGCTCAGCCATCTAACTTCGCGCCCAGGACGCATTGGCGCGATCGTCGCGTTCACGCTCGTCGCGGCTGTGGTCATCCCCGCTGCCCCGGCGCTCGCCGCCACAGGCGACGGCTGCCCCAACGAACAGCTTCGCCAGGAAAGCAACGTCAACCCTGCCACCGGCCAGCCCTACTCTGTTGGGCTGCCGGAATGTCGCGCCTATGAGATGGTCAGCCCGTTGGATAAGCAAGAGCACGACGCGATCGAATTCGGTTCACCTGATCTGGCCATGACCGTGTCACCGGACGGTGACACGGTCGGATGGCAGTCGCAGGGCGACTTTGCGGGAGCAGAAAACTACCAGGTACAGAATTTTCATCCTTCGAATCCTTACATATCGCAGCGCGACGCCGGATCGTGGCACACCAGGTCGGGGCTACCCCCGGCGAGTCTCATCGAACTTCCCGCCGACACGCCGGGTTCCCTCCTCCCTCAAGACGTGCTGCTGTCGGCCGACCTCTCGGCCGAGGTTGGCTGTGGATTCGCGGTTCTGCGTGGCGGCTTGGGCTCTGGTCTCGTCTGCGCGGCGCGGGAGAGCGATGGCTCCTGGCTGAGTACTCCAAGCTTTGACAGTCTGTACGGAGAACTTTCTGACCGACCTCTCGTGGACGGCGCGTCCGCTGATCTCGCCAGTGTGGTCTTTCAGACAAGCTTCGATCACTTCCTGCCGTCTGATACCACCTCTACGCAGTGTGAAAGCGTAAGTAAGTTCTGCGCACTATACGAAATGTCCGGCATCGGCGGCGCATCGCCACAGCTACGCCAAGTGGACATCGATAACAATGGAAACACGATCGGTCCGGAAAATGAAGTGGCCGTGGGAGCGATTAGAGGCAGTACCTATCAGGCGATCTCGCAAGATGGATCTACCATCTTCTTCACCGCGACGCCGAACGCGAGCAACGGCTTTGGCGCGAGCACGAATGTACAGACCGTCTTTGCTCGTGTCGATGGGACGTCGACCGTCGATATCTCCAATCCGGCCCCGTCAGAGTGCACGAGGTGCATCCGGGAAGCCGAAGAAGGCAAACCGGAAAGCAGCGAAGCTAAGCCCGCGATTTACCAGGGCGCCTCGGCAGACGGCTCGAAGGTATTTTTCACGACTACGCAGCAGCTCGTGAATGGCGATACAGACTCGACGCCCGACCTGTACGAGTACGACTTCAATAATTCGCCAGCGCATTCGCTCATACAAATCTCGGGTGGTGGGCTGGGCGAGCCTACTCCTGGTGCTGGTGCCGAAGTCGGCGGTGTGGTGAGCATCTCCGAAGACGGGTCCCATGTATATTTCATCGGATCCGGGGTACTCACGACTCTACCGAACGCGCTCGACCAAACCCCGATCCATGGCGAAAAGAATCTGTACGGCTATGACACGGATAACGGCGAAACAAAGTTTATAGGCACTTTGTCACCGCGAGACTCCATAGACGTGGGCTTGGAAGAAGGACAAGGTGCTCAGAGCACACCCGACGGTCGGTATCTTATATTCGACACCTACGCGCATCTCATGGGGAATGACACAAATGCTGGCCAGGCGGTCTACCGCTACGATTTCCAGACGGGTGAACTGACATGGATTTCCCACGCGGCGACGAACTTTTCGCCGACTGACGAAAGCATGAGCGCCACGGTAGCGCTTCAGCCGACCGCAGCCGCCGGGGGCGCGCTGCCTTCGACTAACGACGCAGGCAGGGCCATCAGCGAAGACGGGACATATGTCGTCTTTTCTACAAGCGAACGCTTGCAGGCGAGTGACGTAAACGGCGCTGTGAACGTCTATCTCTGGCACGACGGTGACGTAAGCATGATCTCCGATGGCCACGACCCAGCCGGCGCGTTGTTTCCCGTCATTTCGGCTAGCGGCGCCGACGTGTTCTTCGAGACGCGAGAACGGCTCGTGGGCCAAGATACCGACACCCTGGGCGATATCTATGACGCGAGGATCGGCGGCGGCTTCTCCGCACCAACTCCGGAACCGTCGTGCTCGGGCGAAGAATGCCAAGGCACACCATCATCTACGCCATCTTTCGGCTCGTCGGGTACGTCCTCCTTCACCGCAGGGGGAAACCTGACCCCCGGCTCAACCTCGTTCCCCACTCCAGAAGAATCCAAACTCAAACCACTTACCGAGGCTCAAAAGCTGGCCAAAGCCCTCAAGCAATGCAAGAGAGATAAAGTCAGGAAGAGGAGAACGTCCTGCGAAAAGGAAGCAAGAAAGAAATACGGTACAAAGACAAAGAAGAAGAAAGGATAATAGAGTGAAGGGAAGAGATTGGTCTAAGCCCCCTTTTCGTTTGTAAACAAACGGAAAGGGAGAGGTCGATCCCATTGGATCGGCAGACGGGTGCAAAACCACCGTCTTGCGCTAGAGCCATCGGGATCATTTGGAAGAATTCGGGGTTGAAATCTAGCCCTCAACTAGAACAGACGCTACCGGGGTGGGGTCGCGTGTCGAGCGTGGCCCCACCTGCACTAGGAGTTGGCTCTGCGGCGACCGCCGGACTACAGTGATGTGTGTGGGCTACAGCGGGTTTGCGGCGGTGGACGGACGGCAGTCTATGGAGGCAAAGATCATTCACAATCTTGATATTTTCAAGGGCCGCCTGAGCGCGACGATCGTGACACTCACGATTGCAGTCTTGGTGCTCTTCGTAATGCTTGGTGACCCGGTTGCTGCGCACGCGGGGGGCGACGCGAATACGACTGTGTGCAGCTCCGCTACCGAATCCTCGCCTGGTTTCCGAACCTACCTCCCGGACTGCCGTGCCTACGAGCTCGTCACCCCTCCGTATGATGAGGAAGGCGTGGTCGTTCTCGGCGGGCCGGCTGCGATCTCTCCCGACGGTGCTCACGTAATCACAGGCGTGTGTGGTGCATTCGCCGGCGCCGACAACTACTGGTGGCAGGGAAACCGCAACCCCAATTGCAGCGCGTACGAATTCACACGCAGCCCAGCGGGCTGGACGCCCGCAGTGCTGACGCCGCCGGCAACCGAGTTCCCTCACAGCACGCTCATGACCGCGGCCGGTAATAGTCTCGGCACGACGCTTTGGGGAGCCGCGACAAACACGCCGACGTTCAACGAAGACATCTACGTGCGCGACAGCGAAGGCGACTTTGCGTTGGTCGGCCCCGGCACCGGACCGGAAATCCGCGACGAAAGTGTCGCAAACTCGAGCGAAGAGCTGAATCTCGTGGGGGCTTCGCAGGACCTTACGCACGCCCTCTTCTGGGTCGCCGCATTTGAATCTCCCGCACGCGAAGGTCATCACGGGCACGGCAATCTCTGGCCGGACGACACCACTGAGCCGGGTGCGAGTTCGCTTTACGAGTACGTCGGCACGGGCAACACCGCGCCGTCGCTCGTCGGGGTCAGCGACGGCTCCACGGTCGTGGGCGGCGTCACGCTGCCCGCGGGGCAGGTGATCAGCCGCTGCGGTACGGAACTGGGCTCAGGCGTTGAAGAAGGACAGTACGAGAGCGGCGGAGTTCGCGACGCGTACAATGCCGTTTCGCAAGACGGTGAAACGGTCTTCTTTACGGCGCACGCAGCACCCGCGTGCACTGGACCCGGCGAACCGACGGTCAACGAACTCTACGCCCGTGTCGAAGGTGCGCACACCGTCGCAATCTCCGAGCCGTCGCTGTCCACGCCGGGCCGTGAATGCACCGGCCTGTGCAAAGAAGATGAGGAAGAAGAAAACGGCCACAAACGCGAAGAAGGCGTTTTCCAGGGCGCCTCTGAAAACGGGGAGCGCGTCTTCTTCGGAAGCGAACAGCCTTTGGTGAACGGCGCGCCCGCCGCAGGGATGAAGCTCTATGAGGCACGCCTGGAAGGAGCCACGGTCTCCCGGCTCGTGGATGTCTCGGCCGACCCGACTCCCGGGCAGTCACCCGAAGTCCAGGGCGTCGTGCGCGTCTCGGAGAACGGCGAACGGGTCTACTTCGTGGCGAAGGGCAAGCTGGCCGGCATCAACGCCGAAGAAAAAGAACCGGAAGAAGAAGCCGACAACCTCTACGTGTACGAGCCCGACCCGGCTCACCCGGGCGCCTACCGCACCGTGTTCATCGCGACGCTGCTCACGCCCGGCGAAGAAGCCACATTGAAACCCCAAGAAGAAGAAGAAGCGGCGGGGATCAAAAGACAGGCCAACAACACATATGAACACGAATATACGGAAATCCTACGTGAGTATGAAAGCGGCGAAATCGAATTCGACCGCGCTCTGGAAATGCTCGCCGAAGCAGGCGAACGCGAAAGAGTATTCATTGAAAAGACAACAGGCACGAGAGGTCCATCCGGCACGCTGGCGCAGGACCGGAGCGTGTGGCAACTATCGGACAGCCGTGATGCGCAGGCGACTCCCGAAGGCCGGTTCCTGGTGTTCCCCAGCTCCGAAGATCTGACCGCGGGCGATGAAAGCAAGGTTCCGCAGCTCTTTGAGTATGACGCCGGTGATGAATCGTTGACGCGGGTCTCGATCGGCCAGGGCGGGACCTACAACGGCGGCGGCAACGTTGACACGTTCAACGACGCGCCGCAGATCCCCGCGCAGTCGTTTACTGGGGGCGACCTTCCGACCGCGGCGGAGAGTGGCTTGGCGGTCTCCGATGACGGCTCCAGGGTGTTCTTCACGAGCGCGGCTGGGTTGGTACCGGAAGTTGAAGACCGCGGCGCGCCGAACGTGTACGAGTACCGCGACGGGAATGTCTACCTGATCTCCGACG
>CAVYDM010000004.1:0-66068 GCA_963767255.1 uncultured Solirubrobacterales bacterium
ATGGGCGCGGCGGGTTTCGAACCTGCGACCTCTCGCGTGTGAAGCGAGCGCTCTCCCACTGAGCTACGCGCCCTAGAGGGGTGATTCTATTGGGGTTTGGGGGTCTATGCCCACCCCTTTGGGGGCCGCGCGGGCGGCGCTGCTGCCCATTGCTGGCCAAACCCCGGGGAGGAGGCGGCCGCGGGGACGGCCCGATTGACACCTTATGAGAATAGAATACTCTATCCTTGACAAAGGGGCTTATATCTGCAAATATAGCCTTCCTAACAATAGCAGATCGCTAAAAGGGCGGCTTAGCAATGAAAAATCAGAACAATAGTGGCCTTACAATCGATAAGGTTAGTCTACGGCGGCTGTATAAGGCCGATTCGACAGCAAGGGAGTTGCTCGACCGGCTGGCCCGGCGGGAGCGAAGTAGGCGCGAATCGAACGTTGATGGGCTGTGGCAGCAGCTGAGTAACGAAGGCTCCGCAACGACACGGGCTGATGTAGTCCGAGTGCTCAAAGCCCTTCAGGGTCTCGGCTGCGGCAAGTATGTGCCTGGCCGGAAGGGGCATGTCTCGCGCTTCCAGTGGGCCGCCAGTATGCCTGCGATTGGACGATATGCCAGCGGCAAGGCGGACGCCATCGACGACAGCGACCGCATCGCAAGCGGCGAGGGACAGCATGAGCCGCTCGAAGCGGACACCGAACCGCAGCTGGGCAGTGGACGGCACATCGAGCATGAGTTCCGCCTAAGGCCCGATCGGACCATAGTGGTCGAGCTTCCTGCCGATCTCACGTCTACCGAGGCGGAGCGCTTCGCTGGCTTCATCAAAATGCTGCCGTTCGGCGAGTAGGGTGCGGCACGGCTTTAGAACGTGTTTTGAAACCTGTGGGTTGGTGGTGTGATCTTTGAAGGGCCGGCCCGGGTGGGTGTACTGACCTCCGCTCGAAGCCGACCGGCTACGCGTGTGCCAGCTCGCGCATCTGGCGCACGGGATGGCGCCCCAGCCGGCCCGCGATCGCGTAGGGCGCGGGGTGTCCGTGGATGCGCTGTGTGACGTTGACGCCGACGCGGCCGCGTAGTCGGTCGATCAGGCCCCTTGGCTGTGGGATCAACAGCAGCTCGTTCTCATCGTTGACGAGCACGGTGGCGCGACCCTCCGTGAGATTGCGCCAGAGCGCATCGTCGGCCCACTCCTGATCGCCGGGAATGAATGCAACCCGGTCCGGGTAGCCGAGATCATCGTCGCTAAGTGTCGCGGCCATGAACAGCTCGTGTGTCTTGTCTACGGTCTTGCTCATCGGGTGTTCTCCCAGCTACGAACGATATCGCTCCAGCTGCCGATCAGCTTGACCTCGACAGCGTTCATGGCTTCGTTGACCGGGCCGTGCCTGACGATCGGGTCTTGCTTCTCGGAGCCGACATAGCGGTGCTCGTGGTGCTCTTCGGGCGCGTGGGCGTTGTCGAAGGTCCGCACCGCATGCCACTCCCCATCGCGCTCGACCAGCAGCACGATCGCGTACTCGACCGGATGGACGCTTGAACGCTGCACCACTACGAGCACATCGGGAGCGAGGAGCAGTTCTCGGTGCCGGTCCTTGGGCATGGCCGGACGATCTTAGGATGCGACCCAGAGGGATCGAAAAGCAGCACTCAGGGGGACGTGCGAGGCGGTGACCGAGTGCGCGCGAGGACCACGGGCAGCCCCGACGCCGGGACTTGTTGCGGACGGGTCGCCGCCGCTATCTGCATCGGACGCGTCGGCTTCGCATCCTTGTCTGCGCTGACGCGCGGAAGCGGACGCTTGACCACGTGCTTCCGTTGGTCGGCCATGGGCAAAGAGCCATGGCTTCCGCCCATATCAGCCGTCCCCGAGCCTGAGGTAGAACGGGTCCGGTCGGGAGCCGTCTCTCGCCGAGCGAGCCCTCAGTCCGGCTGAAATTCGTCGCGGAGAGCTGTGATCTGTTCTCGAGTGCCGACTGCCGTGAACTGTTGTAGCTCGCAGTCCATAAAGCTGCATTCGATGAATCTGACCGTGCCTGACGGCAGCTTCGTCAAATCCGCCACGATGACAAACGACTCATCGGTGGGACCGAGCCAGCGGACCCGAGTCCGCTCTGATGGCGAGATCAGAGCTGGTGTTGGTCCTCGGATTTCGCAGCGCTCGAAGACGCGACCGTAAACCCACGGCGGCAGCTCGGATATACGGATCACCTTGTCCTCGACATGGCGCGGCAGAGCGTCGTCAAGCGCGAGCGTTCCACTCGCCATCAGATTGCGATCGCGTACGACTTTCCACGGAACGCGGGGTGACGCATTGAGCCACAAAAGGATACCGATAACGACAAGGGCAACACCAAGAGGCCAAAACGCGAACGTAGGCGTTCACGGGGTGTCGTGATCGTGTCGGGGATTCCTTTGTGTGTGTTTGCGTGCCGGTTGGTTTGAGGGGCGCGCGGTTTCGTAGGTCACGGGCCTTGGGCGGCGGCCGGCAGGATGGTCGGGACCTGCATGCCGTGGTGGGCCGCAGTGGCGGCGTGAACGAGCCAGACCAGGGTGGGGCGTTGTTGCAGGCGGCAGGTCTCACGGACCGATTGGATTCGCTCGACCCAGCGGCTACCGCGGTCAGACTGGGTGCCGCCTTGGAGCTTGCGCATCAGCACGGCGTGACGGACGGCTCGCTCGGCAGCATTGTTCGACGGGGAGATGGCCAGGTCTGGGACGTCGCAGAACGTCCACAGCGCCTCATACTCCTCCAGCAGCCCGGCGGCGAAGTTCGCCGTGCGCGCGTGGCGGCCGGTGGCGCACTGCTCCAAGAGCACCCGGATCTGAGCTCGCAACGGCGCGAGCTGGGCGCTCAGCCAGTGCGCGTCATGGCCATCGGTCAGGAAGGCGCGGTGCGCGGCGATCACCTCTCGAGCAAGCTCGACGAGCTGCTTGCCGCGGCGGCCGGTCACACCACAGCGCTCGGAAACCTCGACCAGCTGGCGAATCACATGGCACCAACAAAGTTGCTGTTGGAGGACGTCGAGGAAGTGGTAGCCGGCGTAGCGATCGGACACGACGAACCCGCCGAAGTCCTCGCCGAGCAGCGCCTTCGCGGCCTGCTGGCTGCGCGAGGGGTCGATGCGGTAGCAGGCCAACAGCGCGCTGGCGGCGACCCACAGCCACTGCTGCGCGCCCTGCAGGCGCCAGCCCGTCTCGTCGGCATGAACGACGTCGGCCTTGCGGATCGCCTCGCGCAGCTCGGCCCAGGGGTCGGCCAGCACCGCGCTCATGCGCATAATCGCGTTATCGATCGAGCCCGTCGAAGCCGGGATCTGAAAGACCTCCCGAACGACCTGGCGGACCTGCTCGCGCGAGAGCCGAAACACGCCGGCCAGCATCGCGATGTGCGCGTCAAGGCGCGGCCCGAACCCCGACCCGGCTCCGGCCGAGAGCTTGGCGAGCATCGTGCGCTGACAGGCCGGGCAGCGCAACCGCAGCCGCAACTGCTCAAACACCAACGGGCGGATCACCGGCAGCTCCCATTGCTGATGGACGACGGGATCGCCGACACGCTCCTCGCTGCCATCAAACTCGTGCCCGCAGCCGCAGCAGTCCGGCAGATGCTCGACGCGATCATCCACCCGCTGCGCTGCGACGAGCTCGCGCGTCTTGCCCTCATGCCCGGGCTGGCCACCGGAGCTGCGCATCGAGCGCTTGTAGGCCTCCCGCGCCGCACGGCGACGCTCGGCCCGCGACTTCGGCGGATCCGACGACGGCGGCATGCTGCTGTTACCCGAGTCGCGATCGACGATCCGCTTGAGCTCATCGACCTCGGCCGCCAGCGCCGCGACCTGCTCGATCCCCGCGGCCACCTCGCCGCTGAGCGCCTCCAACTGATCGATCAGATCGACAACCAGCGCCCTCGCCGGCTCATCACCAGCGAGCGCAATCGCCTCCGCATCCTCGCGTCGCACAGATGCAAGATTCCATTCACCCCAAAGGACTCCTGCTCACCACCGCGACACCCCGTGAACGCCAAAACGCGAACGACAGCGCTACACCCACCATCACAAGTCCGGCTGGTCCGCCGTTGGCCTTGAGCCATTCCGCCATCTTGGGAGCCTAGCGGCGAGCAGGGCAGCCTCATGAGGCGACTACCGTGTCGGTTTGGGAGCAGCCTTCATCTGCTGTCCAAACCCCGCCAAATCGCTCCTAATCCCACCGGGTCGGCGCTACCGGCAAAGCGTCGGAAACACGATAAACACAGCAAATCCGGGCTATGAGCGCCCCCCGTCGGGCCGCGTGTGAAGCGAGCGCTCTCCCACTGAGCTACGCGCCCTAGAGGGGTGATTCTATTGGGCTTTGCGCTGGCCGCACCAACGGGCGAGCCGCCGAGCCGCCGTCCCGGCTGTCCCGGCGAGGACACCTACGACCCCAGCTTCACCCCGGCGTGCGGGTGCAGCTGGGCGGTGGCTTCGGAGTAGGCCGCTCCCAGCGCGTCGACTTCGGTCTGGGTGAGCGCGCTGCCGAACTCCGGCTGCCCGCCGAGTTCGTGATAGCCGTCGTGCAGGTGTTTGTCGATCTGGGCGAGGTCGAATTGGCCGTCGTAGACGCTGTCGATGTACAACGCCACGTTCGCCCGCGCGAACCGTGCGCTCGCCGGCGAGCCATGCTCGATCTGGTCGATCGCCGCGGCGATCAGCGTCCACCCGCGTGTGACCAGGCCTGTATAGGTCCGGAACAGGCCCGCGAGCGGGGAGCCCGGACCGGTCAGTGACATCGCCTCGGCTTCGTTCAGCAGCGAAGGTGTCGGGATCCTCTCGGCGCTCGCCTCGGCGGCCGCAATCGGCTGGCGAGCGCTCGCCAGCCCTTGGGCGCTGGAGGGCAGGCCGTTGACCACCAGCGGCCAGGCCCGCCTGGCCGCCGCCAGCTCGACGGCGACAGGACCCTGTACTGCACTGAGCGCTCTGGTGACCGCGACCAGGTCTTCGCGCTCGAGCCTCAATTCGGCCGGGCTGCGGTTCGAGCCGCCGCAACCGGCCAGCGTGCCGGCGACGGCGCCGCCCAGCAGGAGCAGCAGCGCCGCCGCGACGCGCACCAGCTTGCTTGACCCGTGCTCGCCTACGCGCTCAGCAGGTCGACCACGAACACGAGCGGTTCGTTCGGCGGGATCGTCGGAGGCGAGCCTTTGGCGCCGTACGCGAGCGAGGCAGGGATGATCAGCTCGCGACGTCCGCCCACCTTCATGCCCTCAACGCCCTGTTCCCAGCCGGGGATGACCTGACCCTTGCCGAGCGTGAACGGGAACGTTTCGTTCCGTTTCCAGGACGCGTCGAACACCTTGCCGCCGTGGTAGAGCACGCCCACGTAGTTGACCGTGACAGCGTCGCCGGATTTCGCCTCGGTGCCGGTGCCCGTGATGATTTCCTTGGTCACGAGGGTGGTCGGCGCCGGTCCGCTCGGCGGGGTCACGTGGGGTTCTTTCGACAGTGGGCCGCTCGTCGGCGTTTTCACCGCCGCGGTCGCTGTCGGGCTCGTGCTGGTCGCGCTCGTGCTTGCGCTCGAGTTGGCCAGCGCTTCGTCGGCCTTGTTCTCGTTGCCGACGGTGATCGTGCTCGAGCCGCTGGAGCCGCAGCCGGCGATCAGCACCGCCGCGCCTAGGGCGGCGAGGCCGACGCCGACACGGGGGCGGCCTCGTAGGAGTCGTGTGGAGGCATCTCTGAAGTAGGTCACGGTCGGGCAGCCTAACGCAAGTGGGGTTCGCGCGCTACGATCGACCGTGGACCGTGCTAGGCGGGGATGTAGCGGCGCCCTGAATCCGCAATCCGCTCTAGCGGGGCTGAACTCCCCTTCGAGGGGCGTCCGTCCCGGTCGCCCCGCCGCCGCGGGCGTCGATGGCTCGGGTCCCGCGCGGTGCCGGCTCGCGAACCAGGTCAGGTCCGGAAGGAAGCAGCCTTAAGCGATCACCGTCAGGCGCAGCGGGAGCTCCCGGACCGGAGTCGGTGGCGACGATCAGGCGTTCGGATGCGGAGCCTCGACGAGGGGTGCACGGTCCATATCCGTCTACGAGCAGCGTGTGAAGATCAGCCATGAGCGGTTGGTCGCGGACTCGCTGAATCCGGGTGGCACGCTCACCGGCAGGTGCGGGTCCTTTGGATCCAGGACGTAGTCTTCTTCGACTTCTCGGCTCGCCGGGTCGGCGTACGTCCCGTATTCGATCTGGCGCACCTGGGCGCTGATCACGTTGACGGGGCTCGTCTTCAAGTACAGCGAGAGCAGCGGGATCGGCGCGTGGTTGGGTACCTCGACCGGCCCGCACCGCAAGCCGATCGCGCCGTCGCGCACGAGCGCCACGAGGTCGCCTTCGATGCGCTGCTGCACGGCCAGTTTGTCCAGTTCGCGGTGCGCGGAGTGGTACTGGCTGGGTATGTAGGCAACCAGCGCCACTAGCACGATCAGCCCGCCCGCCATCCACCGGCGCCGCCGCGGATCGTCCCGCGCGAGCTGGGTCCAGCCGAATACGCCGACGCCGCAGAACACGCATAGGATCGCCGCCGCCAGGAACGCGTAGCGCGTGTTGATCGGCAGCCCGACCGTGGCGAACGCGGCGAACACGACCACTGCCACAACCCCCACGACCGCCCCCAGCCGCGCCCGCGCGGGTAGCCACCACAACGACAGCACCCCGCCCAGCGCCGCTCCGACGAGTACCGGCGGGCTCAGGATCTCGCCGATCCGCCGCGGTATGTACTCGGGCACGTTCGCGATCCCGGTCACGCGGTCGAGGACTTCGGCGGTGTGCTGGGTGTTCGTCAGCGACCACACCGGGTCGCCGGTGATCAAGAGGTCGCTGAGCGCCCACACCAGCGGCGCCGCCACCGCTAGCAGGGTCAGGCCAGCGAGCTCTCGTTGCGTGCAATCCGTTCGCGTCCACCAGGGTGTCCCACCGCCCCGCGCTCGCCAGGCCGGCCAGGCGATCAGATACAGCCAGTACAACCCGGAGAACGCCCACGCCTCCGGGCGCAGCAGCCCGGCGAGTGCCAGCAGCGCGAGCACCGGCCATCCGGCCCGTGGCCGGCGGGACTCCACGAGCACGGCGCCGAGCACGAGCAGCAGGTAGGGGACGTCGATGTATGCGCGCACGCCGTAGGAGAGCACCGGTACGCGCGTGATCAGCAGCAGCGCGGCGAGCGCCCCCGCGGCCCGCCCGAACCAGCGCGCGCCGAGCGCGTAGATCACCCAGGCGCACGCCGACATCGCCAGGAACGCCAGCGCGACGGTCACGTGCAGAACACCGGCCGGTCCCAGCGGCGCGAGCACGACGCCGAGGATCTCGACCAGCGGGTGGGGCGTGGGGGCGATCGGGACCCCGTACGCCGGAGTCGAGCCACGCGAGAGCTGCCCGCCCCAGGCGAGCGCGTACAGGGTGTCGTAATTGACGAACCCCACGCCCGCGATCGCCCGCAGCACGACCGCGCCGAGCACGATCCCTGCGGGCACGGTCAGTCGTTTGATCCACGCACTCACGCGCGCGCACGCTATCGGGCGCGGCACGCCGGCGGGGAAGCCGGCCGTGGGTAGACTCAGCTCACGGTGCCAGACCAGCCCCAGGAGCAGCAGTCATCCCTGTATCGCAGGCACCGTCCGCGTACATTCGACGATGTCGTCGGCCAGGAGCCGGTCGTGCGCACGCTGCGCAACGCCGTCGAGCGCGATCAGGTCCATCACGCCTACCTGTTCGTCGGCTCGCGCGGGACGGGCAAGACCTCGATGGCGAAGATCCTGGCGGCGTGCCTGAACTGCGAGCACGGTCCGACGATCGCGCCGTGCGGCGTCTGCGACTCGTGTACGGCGATCGCCCGGGCGAGCTCGCTGGATGTGATCGAGATGGACGCGGCGTCGAACAACTCGGTCGACGACATCCGCGAGCTGCGCGACTCGGTCGCGTTTGCGCCGGTGTCGGGCAGGCGCAAGGTGTACATCCTCGACGAGGCCCACATGCTCTCGACGGCCGCTTGGAATGCGTTCCTGAAGACCTTGGAGGAGCCGCCTCCGGACACCGTGTTCGTGCTGGCTACGACCGAGGCCGGCAAGGTCCCGGCGACTGTGGTCGATCGCTGTCATCGCTTTGACTTCCAGCGCCCTACGGTCGAGCAGATCGCGCAGGTCCTGCGCCGCACGGCCGAGTCGGAGTCGATCGAGATCCCGCCGGAGGCCCTCGCCGCGCTCGCGCGCTCTGCCACCGGGAGCTTCAGGGACGCGCTCGGCACGCTCGAGCAGCTGCTCGCCTACAGCGGCCCTGAGATCGCTCTGGAGGACGTGCTCGCGGTGCTGGGCATCGCTGACTCCCAGCTGCTGGAGCGGACCGTCGACGCGATCGCCGCCGGGGATGCGCGCGGGGCGCTGCTGGCGCTCGCGGAGTGCGCCGACTCCGGGCGCGACTCCAGCTCGTTCGCGACCGACCTGGAGGCCAGGGCACGCGAGCTGATGATCGTGCAGACCCTGGGCGAGCTCCCGCCTGAGCTTGCGCTCACACCGGAGGCCGATGCACGGCTGCTGGCCCAGGCCGAGCGCGTGCCGCACGCGATCGTTGTGCGCCTGCTGGAGCTGATCGGATCGGCTCTGGAGTCCGTCCGCGCGGGCGCAGAGGCACGCACGAGCCTGGAGCTGGCGCTGGTCGTCGCGGCCAGGCCCGAGGTCGACGCCTCGACCAAGGCGCTGCTTGCCCGCATCGAGCGGTTGGAGGGTGGCATCGCCCCGGCGCGACCCGTCTCGTTCGCCTCGCCCCCCGCATCCGGCGCGCCCGTGACGCCCGCGCCCGTGACGCCCGCGCCCCTGTCACCCGCGCCCGCGCCGGAGGGGGACGGTGCGAGTGAGACCCCGCTCGCCCCTGCCCCGGCGCCCGTGGCCGAGCCGCCGGAGGACGCGGTCGCGCCGGTCCTCCAGGCGCCCGCGGATCTCCAGTCGCTGATAGACCTGTGGCCCGCGGTTATCGAGCTGGTCGTGGCCGGGCATGCGCTGTGCGGTGCTGTGATCGCCGACACCCGGCCGGTCGCGCTCGCCGGGGAGGATCTGACCGTGGGGTTTCCCACGAGCGCGGCGTTTCTGAAGAAGAAGGCCGAGGACCCGTCCAACCGCCAGATCGTGACCGACGCGCTGCGCCAGCTCGCCGGCGGGCGCTGGCGGATCTCATACGAGCTGCGCGAGGACCTCGACGAGTCTGGCGGCGAGGGCACGCCGCGGACGTACACCGAGGAGGAGTGGATCGAGCGATTCAAGTCAGAGCTCGACGCGGAGGAGATCCCCGTTGAGCCCGAGTCCGAGCCCGAGTCCGATGAGCCCGCGCGTGCGGGCTCAGAACGTCAGGAGGCCTGATCGTGTCCAAACGATCCACCCGACCCATGCCCGGCCGCCATCAGGGGGGCGCGCCGGGACGCCAGAGCCAGAAGCAGAAGGGCGCCGTGCCGAACGTGCAGCAAATGATGGCGCAGGTCCAGCAGATGCAGCGAGACATGGAGCTGGCCCAGGAGCAGCTCAAGCACGAGACCGTCTCGGCCTCCGCCGGCGGAGGCATGGTGACGGTGGAGGTGACAGGCGATCTGCGCCTCACCTCGGTCACGATCGACCCCGAGGCGGTCAACCCCGAGGACGTGGACATGCTCGCCGACATGGTCACCGCGGCCGTCAACGAGGGGTTGCGCGCGGCCCAGGAGCTCGCCGCCAGCAGGCTCGGGGGGGCGACCGGCGATCTCGACCTCGGCGACCTCGGTGGGCCCGGTGGATTGGGATCCCTCCCGCCCGGACTCGGCGGCCTGCCGGGCCTTCAGCCGTGAGCAGCTACGCGCCGCCGGTCCAGCGGCTGGTGACCGAGCTGTCCAAGCTGCCCGGCATCGGCACGCGCACCGCGCAGCGCCTGGCGTTTCACATCCTGCGCGCCTCCGATGCGGACGCGTTCGCTCTGGCCGAGTCGATCCGCGAGGTCAAGGAGAAGATCGGGCTGTGCGAGGTCTGTTACAACTTGACCGACCAGCCGAGGTGTCGCATCTGCGAGGACACTCGCCGCGACCATGGCCTGATCTGCGTCGTGGAGGAACCCGGCGACGTGATCCCGATGGAGCGTACGCACGAGTACTCCGGCGTCTACCACGTCCTCGGGGGAGCGCTGTCGCCGATCGACGGGATCGACCCCGAGGATCTGCGCATCGACGAGCTGTATGCGCGCGTCCAGTCCGACACCCAGCCGGTCCGGGAGGTCGTGCTCGCGACCAACCCCACGACCACCGGCGAGGCCACGGCGCTGCACATCGCCCATGAGCTGCGCGCCCGCGACGCCGAGCTGACCGTCACGCGCCTGGCCAGCGGCCTGCCGGTCGGCTCGGACCTGGAGTACGCCGACGAGGTGACCCTCGGCAAGGCGTTCGCGGGACGCCGCTCGCTGTAGCCTCACGTCAGTGTCCGACATCCTCGTGATGAAGTTCGGCGGGACCTCCGTCGCCGATGCTGCCCGCATCAAGCGGGCGGCCAGGCGCATCGTGGACAAGCGCGACTCAGGGGCTCGCGTCGTCGCGGTGCTGTCCGCGCGCGGCTCCACCACCGACGAGCTGATCGCGATGGCCGCGGAGGTCTCCGAGGAGCCGGACCCGCGCGAGATGGACATGCTGCTGTCCACCGGCGAGCGCATCTCGTGCGCGCTGTGCGCGATGGCGATCAACGATCTCGGCCATCATGCGATCTCGCTGACGGGCTCTCAGGCCGGCATCGTCACCGACGCATCGCATACCCGCGCACGCATCGTCGACGTGCGCGCCGAGCGCATCCTGGCCGCGCTGGACGAGGACCGGATCGTGCTCGTGGCCGGGTTTCAGGGCATCTCGACCGACTCCAGCGACGTCACCACGCTGGGACGCGGGGGCTCGGACACGACCGCGGTGGCGCTCGCGGCGGCCGTGGGCGCGGAGGTGTGCGAGATCTACACGGACGTCCCGGGCGTGTTCACCGCCGACCCGCGGGTCGTCCCGGACGCGCGCCTCTTGCCGGTCGTCTCGTTCGAGGAGATGCTCGAGATGGCCGCCTCCGGCGCGGGCGTGCTGCAGCTGCGCTCGGTCGAGTACGCGCGCAACCACGGCGTGCGCATCCACTGCCGCTCGTCATTCGACGACGCTCCCGGTACCGTTGTGCTCGCGGAGTCAGACACCATGGAGCAGCCCCTCATCACAGCCGTCACCCACTCGACCGACGAAGCCCGGGTCACGCTCGTTGGCGTTCCCGACGAGCCCGGCGCCGCCGCGCGCATCTTCGAGGCGCTGGCCGATGGGGGCGTCAACGTCAACATGATCGTCCAGAACGAGCCCACCTCCGCGGGCGGGCGCGCGGAGATCTCGTTCACGGTTCCGCACGAGGACCTGCGCGCCGCGCGCGCGGCCCTCGAGCCCCTCGCGGGTGAGTCCTACGCGGAGCTGATCGCCAACGAGGAGATGGGCAAGGTCTCGATCGTCGGCGCGGGCATGCGCTCGCATCCGGGTGTCGCCGCGAAGGTATTCGGCGTGCTGGCCGGCGAGGGCGTCAACATCGAGATGATCTCGACCTCTCCGATCAAGATCTCCTGCGTGATCCCCCGCACCAATGTCGATGCGGTCGTGCGCGCCCTGCACGACGCATTCGAGCTGTCAGGCTCTGACACGATTGCGCCTGGATCATGAGCGACATGGCCCAATACACGATCGGCGCCGAGGTCGCGTGCAGCGACGGAGTCTGCGGGGTGCTGACCCGCGTGGTCGTCGATCCGGTCGCCCGTGCGCTCACGCACCTGGTCATCGAGCCCAAGCACCGGCAGGGACAGGCTCGGCTGGTTCCCATCGATCTGGTCGATGCGGCGGACGGGGAGATCCGTCTGGGCTGCGGCGCGGCGGAGTTCGACGCGCTCGCGGATGCGGAGGAGACGCACTTCTTGCCCGAACCGAACGAGCAGCAGATGGGCTACGGAGCTGGGCAGGTGTACTCGTGGCCGTACTACGGGCTCGGGGGCGGCATGGGCGGCATGGGCATGGGCGGCATGGGCATGGCCAACATGCCCATGCTCGTCATCGACGATCATGTGCCCGCGGACGAGGTGGAGATCCGTCGCGGCGAACATGTATATGCCAGCGATGGCGCCATTGGGCGGGTCCAGGGGCTCGTGGTCGACCCCGCCGATCACCATGTGACGCATGTGCTTCTGCAGGAGGGGCACCTGTGGGGCAAGCACGAGATCGCCATTCCGATCGGCGCTGTCACCGATGTTTCCGCCGAAGGCGTCCGCCTCGGTCTCACGAAGGACGAGGTGCGGGACCTGCCGCCGGTAGACCTGGTGTCGTGAGCCGCCTCAGCGGACGCTGCGGACAGCGCGCCGGGCGTCTCGAACCGTCAGTGCGGGCAGATCCTCCCAGACGATCAGTCCGGCGGCCCCGCCGCCGGGAGCGATCCGGTCTGCGCTCATCCACGGTTCGGCGTCGCCGTGCTGGGCCATTGCGCAGGCTACCCAGCAGAGCATGATTATTGTCAGCCAGACGATCGGTATCAGAACAAAGAGCATGATGGTCCTTATTTGCGGTGGCTCGTCTCTATTCCTTCTATCGAACGCTTTTCTTCAAGCCTTGACTGTCGCCAGAGCAGATCGAGCAGATGTCCAGGATCTGACGCACACGGCCTGAAGGTCTCATTCGACGATCACGCCGAACTCCTGCGAGTACATGGCCCCTTGCTGGCCTTCGCCGAGTGAGGCGGGCACGGCGGCGACGACGCCGACGGCGGTGTCGTGGTAGGGGGCGTACAGGATGTTCGCGAGGTGCTCGGGCGAGGCGATCCAGGCGGCGACGATCGCGCTGGGCGTGCTCAGCTGCAGGGTGCCCCAGGCGATGTTCTCGCCGATCGTGTATCCGGCCTGGGGGTTGGGGATGTAGCCGGTGGCCTGTATGCGAGCGACGGGCGTCAGCCCGCTCGGTGCGATGTGAGCGAAGTAGTCGTCGCTGACCATTTCTTCGCTGTGGCCCTGCGCGGCCTGCTGCAGCTGCGCGTTGGGCTGCAACGGCAGCTCGCCGTTGCGGGCGCGCTCCTGGTTGACCAAGCACAGGGTCGCGGCGTCGATCTCCTGCAGGTTGCCCGGTTCGGGGGTGAGTTCGGTGTTTTCACACGGCGTCGCCAGCACGCTGGCGATCGAAGGCCCCGTGGGCGTGGGTGCGGGCGTGGGCGTGGGCGCGGGCGTGGCCTGCGGCGTGGCGGTATGCAGCGCCTGGCGTTCTCGCCTGCGGGCAGACGTGGATGTGGGTGTGGATGTGGTCTTCGGCGTGGCGGTATGCCGCGCCCGGCGGCCGTGTCCGCGGGCGGTGGAGCGTTCGCGCGCCTCGTGGGAGCGGCAGGTTGCGCTGCCCGTCCGCGAGCTGTCCTTGCGTGCGCGACGCGCGGCTTCGCAGGCGTGGCGGCGGCTGGACCGCGCCTTGACGCCCGAGCGCGTCGCGGTCCTCGCGATCGGCGCCGCCCCACGGACTGCGTTCACGGGCAGGGCCGCGGCTGTGTCGAGGGCGAGGCCTGTGCATGCGCAGGCGAGGAGCGCGGTCGTGGTGATCAGCAGGGTGCGTGGATGGTTCATTCCCGCCGATATCGGACGGGACCGGCGCCTGTGTGAGCGAAAGCGCGACCCTCTGGACGGAGAAAGGTAGTCCTCCCCGAGTGGTCGCGGAATTGTCCTGAGCGCGATGTGGCCAACCGCGCGCCCGGTCGGGGCGGATCACTGCCGCTCCTCCGTCAGGCTCGTGGACCAGGGATGCCCCGGAAGCTGAACGCCTGGCTCTCGCGGCCGGCCTGCACGAACCAGCACTCGCCGGTCACATCGTTGTCGAAGAGCTCGATCACGGCGTCCGTGACCTGCTCGACTGGAATGATCGGCAGGCCTTGACCCACGAGCAGCTCCCGGATCGGCTCGATGATCGCGGTCTCCGCAAAGCCGGGGCAGACAGCGTTGATACGGATCCCGTCGCCCGCGAGCACCGGGCCCAGGGACCGCACGAGGCCGACGACGGCGTGCTTGTTCGCCGCGTAGATCGGGTCCATCGGCACCGGCGTCAGCCCGGCGAGCGATGCGGTGACCACGATCGAGCCCCCGCCCCGAGCCCTCATCGCTGGAAGCACGGCATTGATGCCGAATACGACGCCGTCCAGGTTGACCCCCATCGCGCGCCGGTAGGCGGCCTCCTCGAAGTTCTCCCCGATCCCGGTCCCGGTCGCCACGCCGGCGTTCAGGAACGCCATGTCGAGGCCGCCGTGCTTCTCAACCGCGACCGCAACCGCCGCGGCGTTCTGCTCGGGGTCGCTGACATCGCAGTGGACGAACGTCGCGCCGGCGCCGTTGGCCACCTCGCGGCCACCGGCCTTGTTGACGTCGCACGCCACGACCCGCACCCCGCGGCCGGCGAGCGCCCGCGTGAGAGCCAGGCCGAAACCGCTCGCCGCGCCAGTGATGAGGGCGACCTGATCACTCATAGGCCGAGACTTTAGCCCGGCATGTGGGTATATATGTGGTATGACACCTTGCCTTCGCACCCTCCCGCGCGGCGCCCGCCCGACGTCGCGACTGCTCACCGGGCCGCGCCTGTTCGCAGTCCTGCTCGCGCTGCTCGCCGGCGCCACCGCTTTTATACCCGTCTCCGGCGCCCTGGCTGACGCGAGCGCGCCGAGCGCCACGACTTCCCACGCCTCGAACGCGACCTACTCATCGGTGGTCGTCTACGGGTACGTCAACCCGAACGGGCTGGCCACCGGCTACTCCTTCCAGTACGGCACCACCACCGGCTACGGCGGTCAGACCTCGCTCGCGCCGGCCGGCGAAGGCACGAAGTCGGTCAAGCTGAGCCAGGCGATCACCGGACTGCAGCCCGGCACGATCTACCACTACCGGATCGTGGCGGTCAACGGGGCGGGGCTGACCAACGGCAAAGACCGCACGTTCAAGACCGCCAGCGTCCCGCTGTCGCTGCAGATCGCCGGCGTGCCCAACCCGGTCACCTACGGCGAACCGTTCCTCGTCGAGGGCAACCTGTCGGGGACGGGCGCCGCCAACCGCGAGGTGATGCTGGAATCCAACCCGTTTCCCTACCTCGCCGGGTTTCACGCCGTCGGCAACCCCGAGGTCACGAACAGCGCCGGCGGATTCTCGTTTCCCTACCTGGGCCTGCTCGAAAACGCCCAGCTGCGCGTCGCCACGGTCGGCGGCGCCGTCGTCGCCAGCCCGGTCGTGGTCGAGAGCGTGGCCGTCAAGGTGACGTTTCACGCGGCCCGCACCCGGCGGCGCGGATACGTGCGCCTGTATGGGACGGTCACCCCGGCGGAGGTCGGCGCGCTCGTAGGGTTCCAGCTGCTGCGGCCGGGCAACTCGATCAACCAGGGCGGCACCGGCGTCACGGCCGGCACTGCGACTGTCTCGAAGTTCAGCCGCACCGTCCATGTCCGGCCCGGCGTCTACCGCGCGCTTGTGAAGGTCAACGACGGCGCCCACGTATCGGCCTACAGCCCGCCGATCCTCGTGCGCTGAGTCCGGCTCAGGCGTCCAGCGAGCGCTGCAGCGCCTCCAGCACCCTGACCACGCGCAGACCGCTGTGGCCATCCGAGCGCGGCGTGGCGCCGGTGCGCAGGCAGTCGACGAAGTGCTCGCACTCCAGCCGCAACGGCTCGACGTTGGGAATGCGCGGGGAGTAGATGTCGCCCGAGCGGGCGATGTACTCGCCCCAGGAGCGCGCGTCCTCGTCGAAGCCCTTGTCGTACACGGTCAGCTTGCCCTCGATCTGCATGTCGTCGAACGTGGCCATACGCTTGGATCCGACGACCGTCAGACGCCGCTCCTTGTGGGGATCGAGCCACGAGAGATGCAGGTGCGCGACCGCGCCCGATCCGAAGCGCAGGTAGCAGAAGACCACGTCCTCGATGCCCTCGCGCACGTACGAGGACCCGTGCGCCAGGCACTGCACCGGCTCTTCGCCGATCAGCGCCAGCACGACCGAGACGTCGTGCGCGCCGAGGCTCCACAGCGCGTTCTCGTCGGAGCGCAGCTTGCCGAGGTTCAGACGGTTGCCGTACACGTAGTACAGATCTCCCAGCTCGCCCCCGCCGAGCAGATCGTGCAGACGGTCCACCGCAGGGTGGTACTCGAGCAGGTGTCCGACCATCAGCGTTCTGTCCGCCCGCTCGGCCGCGTCCACGGCCTGTTGCGCATCGGCGGCCGTCGTCGCCAGCGGCTTCTCCACGAAGCAGTGCTTGCCCGCGTCCAGCACCCGCGTCGCGAGCTCGGCGTGGGTCGGCACGGGCGTGGCCAGCGCGACGGCGTCCAGCTCGGGATCTTCCAACAGCTCCTGCAGGTCCGCCGTAACGCGTGCGGTCGGGTGCGCTTGGCCGAGCTTCGCGCGGGCCGGATCGGAGGCGTCGCACAGCCACGTCAGCTCACAGCCGGGGATCATGGCGAAGTTGCGCGCGAGATTCGGCCCCCAGTACCCGAGCCCCGCCACCCCGACCGTGACAGGCGCCGGGGCTCCGTCGCCCGCGCCGCTCACAGCGCTCCGATCGCCGCGACGCAGCGCTCCGCCGCGTGGCCGTCGCCATACAGCGCTTGGCGCTCTGGCGGCGGACGGCGCTCGAGCGCCGCGAGGGCCGCCTCGGTGTCGAGGTCCACGAGCGTGTTCCAGCCGGCGTCGACCGTCTCGACCCACTCGGTGTTCGCGCGCAGCGTCACACAGGGCACCCCGGCAAGATACGCCTCCTTCTGGACGCCCCCCGAGTCTGTCGCCACCGCCCGCGCCCGGCACAGCAGCGCGCTCATCTGCACGTATCCGAGCGGCTCGGTCAGGGTCATGCCCGGTGTGCGCGCCAGCCGCTCCAGCAGTCCCGCGTCTGTCAGCCGTGCGCGCGTGCGGGGGTGCAGCGGCAGCACGACCGGACCCGGCAGCGCGATCAGCAGCTCCACCAGCCGAGCCAGCCGGGCCGGATCGTCGACGTTGCCGGCACGGTGTGCCGTGGCGAGCAGATACTCGCCCGGCTGCACGCCGTACTCCTCGAGCGTCTGCGTCTGCACCCGCGCCACGGGCTGCAGGCGCAGCGCGACATCCACCATCACGTCGCCCACCACCTCGATCTTGCCGGGCGCCGACTCCGCCCGCAGGTTCGCCGCGGACACATCCGAAGCGCACAGCAGCAGCTCTGAGAGATGGTCGGTGAGCACGCGGTTGAGCTCCTCGGGCATCGCCCGATCGTACGAGCGCATCCCCGCCTCGACGTGCACGACCGGTACCTGCGCCTGGGCCGCGGCCAGGCCGCCGGCGAGCGTCGAGTTCGTGTCGCCGTACACCAGCACCGCGTCGGGTTCCACCTCTGCCAGCAGCGGCTCCAGCGCCGTGAGCATGCGCGCCGTCTGCGATGTGTTCGAGCCGCCGCCGATCTGAAGCTCACGGTCTGGTTGAGCGAGACCCAGCTCGGCGAAGAACACCGCCGAGAGCGCGTCGTCGTAGTGCTGGCCGGTGTGCACCAGCACCTCCTCGTGCTCTGCCCGCAGCGGCCCGGACACGGCCGCGGCCTTGATGAATTGCGGTCGGTTGCCGACGACGGTGAGGATCTTCACGACCAGGGTCCTTGGGGATCTACAAATGGTCGATCAAGGGTGGCAGGGCCGCATGCGGCCCTGCCCCGGGGACGTGCATGCACGTCCCCGCCGAGCGGTGCATGCACCGCTCGGCCAGTCGGCGCATGCGCCGACTGGAACAGCATCCCCTAAGCCGCGGCCCCGACGACTGAGGTTGACCAGTCGATCACTGAGGTCGGCCTGACCACGTGGCGCTGCAGGCCCAGCTCCTTGGGCTCCAAGCCGAGCGCGAGGCCGACCAGCTGGGGCAGGTGCAGGACGGGCATGTTCAACTCGCGGGCCACGACCTTCTCGGCCAGCGGCTGCTGCAGGTCGAGGTTCAGGTGGCACAGCGGGCACGGCGTCACCAGGCAGTCGGCGTCGGCGTCGGCCGCGTCGCCGAGGTGGCGGCCGGCCTGCGTCAGCGAAGCCTCCTTGTTCATCGTGATGATCGGAAAGCCGCAGCACTTGCGCATGCCCGCGTACTCGATCACGGTCCCGCCCAGCGCCTCGATCAGCTGCTCGAGGTAGTGGTCGCGCGGGTGCTCTGAATCGATGCCCAGGCGTGTGCGCGGGCGCACGATGTAGCAGCCGTAGAAGGGCCCGACCTTGAGGTTCGTCAGCGGGCGGCGCACTTTCGAGCGCAGCTCGTCCAAGCCGATCTCCTCGACGAGCAGCCACAGGAAGTTCTTGTTCGTCAGGCCCTTCTCGTAGCTCAGGCCCTCCCCGGCGAGCGTTTCGTTGACGTGCGCACGGTAGGAGGCGTTGGCGTCCAACCGCTCCTGGCACTCGCCCTGCGCGCCCTGACAGGTCGAGCAGATGTTCATCATCAGCTCCGCCCCCTGCACCTGCTGAGCGAGCGCGAACGTACGCGCGTTGAGCGTGTCCGCCAGCTCCTGGTTGTGCTCGGCGATCACGCCCGCACCGGTGCAGCAGGCGCGGTCGAGCTCGACCAGCTCGATGTCCAAGAGCGGCGCGACCTTCGCCATCGATCCGTGCAGCTCGGGGGTGAAGCCGCGGCTCACGCAACCGGGCCAGTAGGCGACCTTCATGTCGTTGCGCTCCCTTCGCCGTCGGGCGGCGCCTGCGGGCCGCCCGTGTGTGTCGCGCTGCCCGGCGCGCTCTCACCAGCCGCAACGCCCGCCGGGGCCGGCTCGTCGTCCTCGTCGTAGCCGGTCACGTACAGGTTCAGCTCATACCGCTGCGGGCGCGACTCGACCTTGTCGTAGATCGCCTTGACCGCGTTCAGGTCCTGCTTGGGAAGCTTGTGCCCGAAGATCGCGATCTTGGGGTTGACTTTGCCCCGCAGCACGCCCTTGATCACTGTCGGCAGCGAGCTCACGAGCTCTTTGGCGGCGGCCGGATGGAACTTGCCGAACCACGAGTTCCCGCCGTATGAGCGCGGCACCATCTCGGCCTCGTGCAGCAAGCCGTAGTCGCGGATCAGGGTGACGACCGTGGCCTCGTGGCGCTCGCCGTTGTTGCGGTCGACTATGTGCTGGTCCGAGCCGGCGATCCGGCGCAGGCGCATGATCTGGCCCATCGGGTTGACATCCTTGGGGCAGGCCTCGACGCACTTGAAGCAGTGCGTGCAGTCGTAGATCCCCTGCGGGTCTTCGGCGAGGTCCTTCAGGCGGATGTCCTGCTGGGAGTCGCGCGGATCGCCGACGAACCGGTATGCCTTGGCCAGCGCGGCCGGGCCGATGAACCCGGGGTCGACCTCCATCGCCAGGCAGTCCGACACGCACGCCCCGCACTGGATGCACGCCATCGTCTGGGTGATGTCGACCATGCTCTCTTTCGGCACGATGTACTCGCGCTCGGGCACCGGCTGGGAGGCGATCAGCCATGGCGAGACCCGCTGGACCTTCTTCCAGTGCACGGCGTCCATGTCCACGATCAGGTCCTTGATCACGGGCATGTTGCCCATCGGCTCGATCTCGATCACGCCGTCGCTCGCACTCCGCTTGGCCGCGTCCAGGTGCGTGTGGCAGGCGAGCGATGGTTCGCCGTTCACGCGGATCCCGCACGAGCCGCAGATCGCCTGCCGGCAGGAGCAGCGGATGCCGATCGAGCCGTCGAATTTGTCGCGCGCCTGGAGGATTCCCTCGAGCACCGAGCGGTGGGGCTCGAGCTCGACCGTGTGCTCGTCCCAGTAGGGAGCCCCTCCCGACTCAGGGTCGAAGCGGCGCAGCCGGAGGGTGAAGGATTGAGTCCCACCCTCCCGCCTCTCGTGCATTTCAGCCATCGTGGGCGCTCCTGATCTGTCGGACGGAACGGTATGTGCTCTGCAGAGGAGAGACCATCAGTATTTCCTCACCTCCGGCTCCCACTGCGTGAACGTAACCGGCGAGTAGGAGATCCGAGGACCACCCACCCCACCCCCGCCAGCCCCGTCCTCGCCGCGGGAGATGTCGATGTGCTTGAGCCACTCCTCGTCGTTGCGCTCGGGATAGTCGGTGCGGTACTGGGCGCCGCGCGACTCCTTGCGCTCGAGCGCCGCCACGACGGTGGTTTCGGCGCAGTCGACCATGAAGCCGAGCTCCAGGGCGCCGAGCACGTCCTGGTTGAAGACCGTGCCGCGGTCGTCGATCCACGCCTTTCCGGCCTCCTCGCGCAGGCGGTGGATGGTCTGAAGGGCGCTCTGCAGCCCCTGCTCGTCGCGGAAGACAGCCGCGTAGCGGTTCATGACATCGCCGAGCTCGTTCTTGATCTCCGATACGCGCCGGCCGTCACGCGGGCGGGCGATGATCGAGTCGATCTCCTGCGCGTCCGCCTTCAGCTGCGCGTCCGCGTCGATGCTCGGCACCCCCATGCCCGCCGCCCTGTTGGCCGCGTGTTCGCCGGCCCGGCGGCCGAAGATGAGCGTGTCCAGGAGCGAGTTCGCGCCCAGCCGGTTGCCGCCGTGCACGGACACGCAGGCGACCTCGCCGGCCGCGTAGAGGCCCTCGATCGGCGTGCGCCCGTCAACGTCGGTCTTGACGCCGCCCATGATGTAGTGCTGGCCGGGGCGGATCATGATCGGCTCGCGCGTGATGTCCACGCCGGCGAAGTCGCGCCCGAGGTTCACGATCTCGCGCAGCGCCTCGAGTGTGCGCTTGCGCGGCACGACCGTCACGTCCAGGTAGATGCCCGCTCCGTCGGGACCGACGCCGCGCCCCTCGTTGATCTCGATCTGCTCGGCGCGGGATACGACATCTCTCGACGCGAGCTCCATCTTGTTCGGCGCCGACTTCTCCATGAAGCGTTCGCCGTCCGCATTCAGCAGATGGGCGCCCTCGCCGCGTGCGCCCTCGGTGATGAGCATGCCTGTCTCGACCAGGCAGGTGGGGTGGTACTGGACCATCTCCATGTCCATCAGCGGGGCGCCTGCCCGGTAGGCCATCGAGATTCCGTCGCCCGTGACGATCAGGCCGTTGGTCGTGGGCCTGTAGGTCTGCCCGGCGCCGCCGCACGCCAGGATCACGTTCTTGGCCTTGAAGACCTCCATGGCGCCGCTGCGCACGTCTCGGGCGATGACCCCGCAGCAGCGGCCCGACTCGTCGGTGATGAGCGAGGTCGTGAACCACTCCTCGTAGCGCTCGACCGTCTCGTGGTGCTTCATCAGCTGCTCATACAGCACGTGCAACATCGCCTGGCCGGTGATGTCAGCGACGTACGCGGTCCGCTTCATCGAGGCTCCGCCGAACGCGCGCAGGTCCATCTCGCCCCGCTCGTTGCGGTGGAAGGTCACGCCTATGTGCTCGAGGTGCATGACCTCCTTGGGCGCCTCCGAGCACATGACTTCGATCGCGTCCTGGTCGCCGAGGAAGTCCGAGCCCTTGACGGTGTCGTACGCGTGTGAGCGCCAGTCGTCGTTGACGCTGATCGCTGCGTTGATTCCGCCCGCGGCGGCGACCGAGTGCGAGCGCACGGGATGGACCTTGCTCATGATCGCGACGCTCGCGCCCTCCTGCGCCGCGGCCAGCGCCGCGCGCTGCCCGGCGAGACCGGCTCCAATGATCAGTACGTCGTGTGCTGGCATGGCTCCCTGCGTGGGTCGATTCGGAGGACTGGGGGCGAGGTGAGGACGCCCGGACCGGGACTCTATAGCTCACGGGCTCGCGGGGCGCTCGGCAGCACGCCCCCGCCATCGCGTCCCTACCCCGCCGAGGCCGGCCGCAGCGCTTTGCGCAGTGCGGCGACGGTCACGACGCCCTGCAGGACACCCTGCTCGTCGACCGCGACCATCGCGCCGAGACGCCCGAGACCCTCGTGGCGGAGCAGCAGTTCCACGGGCTGGTTCTCGGCGATCCGCACGGGCATATCGTCCTCGAGCACGTCCACCACGGGCAGGGCCGGCCGTCCCGCGGCGATCTCCGCGTCCACGCGCTGCTCGCGCACGACCCCGAGGAAGTGGCGCGCCGGGTTGACCACCGCGAACCACGGCCAGCGGTAGCGCAGGAAGAACTGCTCTTGGGCGTCCAGCAGGGTGAGCCCGGCGGGGATCGTCACGGGCTCGCGGTCCATGATGTCCGCGACCGTCACGCCCGCGATCCGCTGCCCGAACGTCCCCTGCGCCACCGCCCCGTTCGCCGCCTGGTACAGGATGAACGCGAGCACCATGAACAGCAGCCCCGAGCCGTCCCCGTAGCCGAACGTGACCAGTCCCAGCGCCCCCAGTGCGAGCGCGAACACCTGTCCGGCGCGGCCCGTCCAGCGCGTGGCGCGGTTGCGGTCGCCCGTGCGCCACCAGATCAGCGCCTGGGCGATCTGCCCGCCGTCGAGCGGAAACGCGGGAATCAGGTTGAACACGAGCACGAACATGTTCACGACCGCCACCCAGCTCAGCCATACGAGCAGCGGCGTTGCGCTCACGCCGTTGCCGCCGATCGCCGCTTCGGTGAAGTGCCCGCCCGGTGCGGCCAGTCCGATGGCAAAGGCGCAGGTGATTATCACCGCGAGGGTCACCAGCGGGCCGGCGATCGCCACCTGCAGCTGCGATCCGGGCGTGCCCGGCAGCTCGCGCATGCGCGTCAGCCCGCCGAACGCCCACAGGTCGATCCCCGCCACCGACAGGCCGTTGCGCCGTGCCACGAGCGCATGCCCGAGCTCGTGCAGGATCACGGACACGAAAAACGACAGCACGACCGCGACCGCGACCAGGTATGCGGTCGTCTCCGTGCCCCCGAGCACCCTGTGGAATTCCGGCGTGAACACGATCACGAACAGGAACAGCACGACGAACCAGCTGATGCCGACTCCGATCCTGATGCCGAATACGCGGGCTAGCTGGAAGTTCGTGCGCGGAGCCATGACTCCAATGTTAGGCAGCAGGGACGCGGGCTCGGTCCTACACCTGCGGGCGGCTGCGGGCGATGATCGCCTCGAAGTCCGTGCCCGCCGGCAGCGTCCCGTACTCCAGCCCGCCGTCGCCGGCCAGTCGCGCGGCGCAGAACGCGTCCGAGACCGCGCCGGGGGCGTGGCGCACGAGCAGCGAGCCCTGCAGGCACAACGCCATCGACTCGACCACGCGCCGCGCGCGCGACTCGAGCGTCGCGGGGTCCGCGAACTGCGACTCCAGGTCCCTCACGCGGGCGTCCAGGCGCGGGTCGGCGCCCTGGGCGAGCTTCAGCTCGTGCATGAACACCTCCAGCGAGCGCGGCGTGCGCACCAGCGCGCGCAGCACATCGAGGCTCATGACGTTGCCCGAGCCCTCCCAGATCGAGGCCAGCGGCGCCTCGCGATACAGGCGCGGCATTCCCGACTCCTCGACGTAGCCCGCGCCGCCGAGGCACTCGAGCGCCTCGAACGCGTGGTTGGGGGCGCGCTTGCAGGTCCAGTACTTGCCGACCGCGGTCGCCAGGCGCTTGAACAGGTGCGCGTCCGAGAGCTCGTCGCTTGAGGCGCCTGCCTCTGCGCCCGCTTCGTCATATGCCCGCGCCAAGCGCATCGCCAGCGCTGTGGAGGCCTCGGCCTCCACACACAGGTCCGCGAGCACGTTTGCCATCAGCGGCTGGTCGATCAGCAGCTTGCCAAACGCCGAGCGGTGCGCGGCGTGATGGATGGCCTGCACGACCCCCGCGCGCATACCCGCGGCCGATCCGATCACGCAATCGAGCCGCGTGTGCCCGACCATCTCGATGATCGTCGGCACACCCCGCCCCGGCTCGCCGACCATGCGCGCCCACGCGCCGTGCAGCTCGATCTCCGAGGAGGCATTGGAGTGGTTGCCGAGCTTGTCCTTCAACCGCTGGATGTGGATCGCGTTGCGGCCGCCGTCGGGCAGGATGCGCGGCATCAGAAAGCACGACACACCCTCGGCCTCGCCGCCGGCCGACTCGCTCTGAGCGAGCACGAGGAACAGATCGGACATCGGCGCCGAGCAGAACCACTTGTGGCCCGTGAGCTCGTACTCCGCGCCGCCGCCGCCGACGCCGCCGTTGCAGGGCCTCGCGAGGGTCGTGTTCGCGCGCACGTCCGAGCCGCCCTGCTTCTCGGTCATCGCCATGCCCGCGATCGCACTGCCCTTCTCCGCCGCCGGGATCGAGCGCGGGTCATAGGTGGTGGCCGTCACCAGCGGCTCCCACTCGGCCGCGAGCTCGGGCTGGGCGCGCAGTGCGGGCACGACCGCGAACGTCATCGTGATCGGGCACGCATACCCCGCCTCGGCCTGCATCGCGGTCATGTACATAGCCGCGCGCGCCACGTGTGGAGCGGGCTTTTCGCGCTCACGCCACGGCAGCGCGTGCAGCTCGTGCTCGACCCCCATGCGCATCAGCTGATGCCAGGCCGGGTGGAACTCGACCTCGTCGATGCGATTCCCGTAACGGTCGTGCGTGTGCAGCACCGGCTTGTTCTCGTTCGCGAGCCGCCCCCACTCCTCCTGCGGCCCGCCCACGCCGCCGATCAGCACGCCCAGCTCGCTCGCGCGCTCCAGCACCCAGGTCGCCCCCTCGCGCTCGGTCGCCTCGACCAAGGGCGTGTTGTCGGCGAACACGTTCCTGCCCTCCAGTGGCGGGGGCTGGTTGAGCACCTCGTGCGTGCGCCACGGCGCCTCGCTCTCGCCTGTGGCTGTCTTCGGCATCGTGGCCATGACATGACAGGGTACTCGCCCGCGATAGCATCGCCAGCCCCGGCATCGCCAGCTCCCCGCCAGCGACAGCCCCAACACCTCCAAGGACCGAACCATGGCCAAGATCAAGGTGCAGCGCCCAGTAGTCGAGCTCGACGGCGACGAGATGACCCGTGTCATCTGGTCGTTCATCCGCGACCAGCTGATCCTGCCCTACCTGGATGTGGATCTGCGCTACTTCGACCTCTCGATCGAGTCCCGCGACGCCACGCGCGATCGGATCACCGTGCAGGCGGCCGAGGCGATCAAGGAGCACGGGGTCGGCGTCAAGTGCGCGACGATCACGCCCGACGAGGCCCGTGTCGAGGAGTTCGGGCTGCACGAGATGTACCGCTCGCCCAATGGAACGATCCGCAACATCCTCGGCGGCGTGATCTTTCGCGAGCCGATCGTCATCTCCAACATCCCGCGTCTGGTGCCCGGCTGGACGAAGCCGATCGTGATCGGCCGTCACGCGTTCGGCGACCAGTACCGCGCAACCGACATGGTCGTCCCGGGGGAGGGCAGCTTGACTCTCACCTATACACCCAAGGACGGCTCAGAGCCGATCGAGCTGGATGTATACGAGTTCCCCGGTCCGGGCATCGCGATGGCGATGTACAACCTCGACGATTCGATTCGCGACTTCGCGCGCGCGTCGATGCGATACGGCTTGGAGCGCGGCTATCCGGTGTATCTGTCCACCAAGAACACGATCTTGAAAAACTACGACGGGCGCTTCAAAGACCTGTTCGCCGAGGTGTACGAGGCTGAGTTCCGAGCCGAGTTCGAGCGAGCCGGGATCACCTACGAACACCGGCTGATCGACGACATGGTCGCCGCTGCCATGAAGTGGGAGGGCGGGTATGTGTGGGCGTGCAAGAACTACGACGGCGACGTCCAGTCCGACACGGTCGCGCAGGGGTTCGGCTCACTCGGGCTGATGACCAGCGTGTTGATGAGCGCCGACGGCTCCACGGTCGAGGCCGAGGCCGCGCACGGCACCGTCACCCGTCACTACCGGCTGCACCAGCAGGGCAAGCCCACCTCGACCAATCCGATCGCCTCGATATTCGCGTGGACGCGCGGCCTGGCCGCCCGCGGGCGGATGGACGGCACGCCCGAGGTGAGCGAGTTCGCGCAGACGCTCGAGCGCGTGTGCGTGCAGACAGTGGAATCCGGCCATATGACCAAGGACCTCGCGCTGCTCGTCGGTCCCGATCAGGAGTGGCAGACCACGCAGGAGTTTCTCGCGTCAATCGACGACAACCTCGAGCAGGAGATGAACCAGTGAGCAAACCAGTACGAGTCACAGTCACGGGCGCCGCCGGGCAGATCGGTTACAGCATCGTGTTTCGCATCGCCTCCGGGCAACTGCTCGGCCCCGACCAGCTCATCGATCTGCGGCTGCTGGAGATATCGCCCGCGATGGGCGCGCTGGAGGGCGTGGCGATGGAGCTGATCGACTGTGCCTTCCCGCTGCTGGCCGGTCTCGACCTGCACGACCATCCGGCGGACGCCTTCGATGGCACGAACGTCGCCCTGCTCGTCGGTTCGCGACCGCGTACGAAGGGCATGGAGCGCTCGGAGCTGCTCAGCGCAAACGGCGAGATATTCACCGCTCAGGGCAAGGCGTTGAACACAGTCGCCGCCCCCGACGTGAAGGTGCTCGTGGTCGGCAACCCCGCCAACACCAACTGCCTGATCGCCATGAACAACGCGCCCGACATCCCGCGCGAGCGGTTCACATCGATGATGCGCCTCGACCACAACCGCGCGATCGCGCAGCTGGCCGCCAAGCTGGCGATACCAGTCACCGACGTGTCCAACATGGGGGTGTGGGGCAACCACTCACCGACGATGTATCCCGACCTGTTCCATGCCCGGGTCCATGACGAGCAGGCGGCTGCGGTCGTCAACGATCGAGCGTGGATCGAGGACGAGTTCCTGCCGAACGTCGGCAAACGCGGCGCGGCCGTCATCGAGGCGCGCGGCGCCTCCAGCGCCGCGTCCGCGGCGAACGCCGCGATCGACCACGTCCACGACTGGGTAACGGGCACGGACGGGGGCTGGGTGTCGATGGGCGTTGCATCCGACGGCTCCTACGACATTCCCGAGGGGCTGATCTGCGGGTTCCCGTGCACGTGCTCTGACGGCGAGTACACGATCGTTCAGGGCCTGGACCTCGACGAGTTCTCGCGCGCCCGGATCGACGCCTCCGTGGCCGAGCTCGTCGGCGAGCGCGACACCGTCTCCGATCAGGGTCTCATTTGACAGAGCACCCGCGCTGGATAGAGCCACCTGCGTTGGATAACAAAAGGGCGCGGCATACGCCGCGCCCTTTTCTGTGACCTTGGATCTACTCAGGTGGTCAGCCTGCCAAATCCGACGGATCGTCGTTCCTGACAAGGACGCAGGGAGCGCAATGTGCTTGGCACATGAGCGACCGAGGACACAGTCAGGGGCGACGAGACTAGGATTTCGGGTGCCAGCCGCGGCCTTTCTTGGAGATCTTGCCTTCCTGCTCGAGCCCGGGAAGCACGCGGTAGAGGTAGTTCTGCTTGATGCCCATCTTGGCCGCGAGCTCGGGGATGGTGATGCCGGCCTGTCCCTGCACGAGCGACAGCGCCTGTGCGGCGCGAGTGCCGCTGCCTTTGCGCCGTCCGGCGCGACGTTTCGTGGCCGGAGCCGCGGCGGTCGCGGCTTTGGTGGCGCTGCCCGCCGGGCGTCCTACCTTTTTCGGCCGGCCCACTTTTTTGCGGCGTCCCGGGGGGCGACCCCGTTTTTTGGCGGGTGCCGCGACCGTCGTTTTTTTGCTGGAAGATCCGGGTGGGCGTCCGGGTCCGCGGCGGCGAGGAGCGGCTGCGGCGGCGGTGGCGGTCGAGCCGCCGATTCCGTCCAGCGCCGAAGCGGCGGCCGTGAGGCGGTTGTACTCCTCCACCAGCGGCCCGAGCTCGTTCAGCCGGGTGGTGATCTCTCGGCGCTTCTCGTCAAGGAAGTCGGTCACGATCCAGTCCTTTTCACTAGTGCGTATGTGAGCGTGTCACACAGATTTCTTGCCACCTTACACGATTCCTCCGCGGACGCCGGTGTTTGCAATCGAGTTAAGCCTGTCCTTAGGTAGTGGATAACCGGCGCAGGTGCGAACCGGCGAGGCGATGATCGAGCGCGAGCGGTGGCGGCTCTGCGGTTGGGGTCGGCGACCAAAGGCGGCTGTGATCGACTGGGACGGATCAAGATGGTGTTTACGACCGCCCAGACAGTTGGGCGCGAAGCTGCTCGAGCGTGCGCCGCGCCTCCCGCTCGGGCATGCCGCCGACGAGCGCTCGGCTGACGACCGCTCCCAGTGGGCCGAACGGGGGGTGGAACTCGTTGCGATAGTCAAAGCGCGTGCCCTCGTCCTCCGCTCGCAACACATACTCGGTATGAGCGCGCGAACGGGCAGGTCCACGGCCCTCCCATACCGCACGCATGCAGGGATCGCACTCGACGAGGGTCCAGTGCACCTCCAGGCTGACACCGCGCAGATGAATCTGCTGATCCATCCGATATCCGATCCGCGCCGGTCCCGTGTCGGCGTGGGTCAACCCGCGATGGATCGTGACCCAGTCACCCAGCCTGTCCGGATTCATCACCAGCTCCCACACGGCGCGCGGCGGAGCGTCGATGTGAATGGATGCGGTGACGAGGCTCACGGATTCACCGCGCCGCGAGCGGCTCGACCGATTCCCACTCGCGTAGCGAGGATTCTACGGCGGAGTCGAACGAGTGCAGATCGACCCCCAGCAGCTCGGCGGCACGCAGATGGGAGTCGCCATCGTGACCCCCCGGCAGCAGATCTCCCTGCAGGCTCTCCATCAGCGCGCTCACCAGCTCCGGATCCTCCTCGGCGATCGCGGCGGCGAGGAGGGCGGTGAGCAGGGTGGCGTTCACACGCAGCTCGAGTACCGGGCGCGCCAGCAGCATCAGATCGGCGATGCGCTCGATCATCTCGCCGTAGCTGAGGATGTCCGGGCCGCCCATATCCAGCGAACGGCCGGCGACAGCCGTGACGGTCGCCGCGGCGGCGAGCATGTCGGTGACATCACGGGCGTCGATTGGCCGGGTGCGATATGAGCGCCATGAGGGCAGCGCGAGCACCGGCATGCGCTCGACGAGCCGGACGAGAAAGCGAAACGAGCGCGAGCGTGCGCCGATCACGATCGAAGCACGCAGCGTGACCGTGTCGGGGACGGCCTCGCGCAGGATGCGCTCGACCGCCTCGCGGCTCCTCAGATGGGGTGAGAGCGCGACAGCGTCGTCTGCCTCTCCGGTCCCCGCTTGTCCGCCCGCCTTCCAGTCACCTGCGGTCCAGCTCGCGGTGGGCCCCCCGAGGTACACGATCCGCCGTACGCCGGCCGCCGAGGCCGCCGCGGCGAAGTGGGTCGCGGCGAGGCGCTCGCGCTCGGGAAATGGAGTGCTACGCCCGCCCGTCGTCGAGTCATGGCCTGACGGCGAGCGCTCCATGGAGTGGATCAGGTAGTAGGCGACCTCGACTCCGCGCAGCGCCGGTGCGAGCCCAACGCCCGAGAGGACGTCGCCGGTGAAAACATCCACGCGATGCTCGTCGCCTACGCGCGCGTGCGCGTCGCGCCGATCTGCGGGCGCGCGCGATGACGCCGGCAACGAGTGAGACATAATCCTCTCCAGATCGACCCGTGCGGGATCTCGGGCGAGCGCGCGCACGCGATGCCCGTCGGACAGCAGCCGAGGGATGAGCTCCGAGCCGGCGAACCCGCTGGCGCCGGTGACGAGGATGCGCATGTCGCAGATGATGACGCCTGAGATGCGCGAGGCCGCAAATTGCGGCCAACAGCGAGAGATTGTCGAGAGATTGTCACGAGAAAGTGACTCGAAAACGGGTCTTTCCGGGTAGAAGTCGGTTTTCTCTGCGATTTGCGGACTGGCCCCTGAGCGGGCATCTCCGGCCGTGCGATCATGGCCGCCGGTCGGTCCGTTCAATCCACTCCATTGGGGGGCATGTGCAGAGAAAGCAGGGCAAGCGAGCGGCGAAGGTCAGTTGCGAGGACTGCTTCTTCAGGTGCAACCTGCTCTGTGCGCTGGACCTCGATGAGCCGTGTGCGACGTTTCGCCCGAACGAGGCCCAGCTGCGCCCACCCCAGCAACTGCGGTTCGTGTTCCGTCAGGAGCGCCGCACGCGCGCGGCCTGGGCGTTTCCGACGGCCCAGGAGCAGGCGGCGCTGCACAGCTGAGAAGCGAGTCGGGTCAACCCATGTGCCTTATAGAGCTGTTGCGGTCGGCGCATGCGCCGACCCGCGGGGCCGTACATGTACGGCCCCAAGACGGCCGCATGCGGCCGTCTACCGCTGGCGCATGCGCCAGCGGCCGGCCGGTACATGTACCGGCCGAGATAGCGCCGCATGTGGCGCTATCTCAATTGATTGAGTTTGGATGTGCGTTCGGTGTGCCTGGCGATCCAGTTGGCCCCGGGGGTGTCCGACGCGCCGTGGAGGATGATCGAGCAGAACACGACCAGCGCGACCAGGTCGAATATGCGCGGGCCCGAGGCGATGTTGCGGTCCAGGACGAGCAGGGCGAACGTCATCGTGGCCACGCCCTTCGGGCCGAACCAGCCCATGAACAGGCGCGTGGGGCGATCGGTCGGAGTGCCGAGCAGGGCGATCCACACCGCCAGCGGGCGCGCCAGCAAAAAGACGACGGCGACGAACACGATCGCCGCGTACCCCTCGCGTGTGAGCGCGTGCAGGGTCAGCAGCGAGCCGAACACGAGGAATATGCCGAGCTTGACGATCTCCACGATCTCGTCGGCGCGGCGCTCGAAGTGCAGGCGCAGGTCGGGACGGCGCACGCCGAGGACGATCGCGGCGACGAACACCGCGATGAAGCCGTTGCCTTCGGGGGAGAGCACGGTCAGGCCGTAGGTCGCGAACGCGACCCCGAGCGCGAACAGCGACTTCTGGTGGGACGGGATCGAGTGCTCCAGGGGGCGGCGCTGTCCGCGGGGCAGCAGCACCGAGGCCAGCCACCCGCAGGCCAGGCCGAAGCCGAAGCCCAGGCCGATGTCTTGGATCACGAACCGCCACCAGACGAACTGTTCGGAGCCGGCGCTCAGTGCGGCCAGCAGCGCGAGCACGGCGGGCAGGGCGAGGCCATCGTTGAGCCCAGACTCGAGGTTCAGCGAGTGGCGCACCAGGCGGGGCACGCGCGGGTTGGTGACGATGCTCGAGGTCAGCACCGGGTCGGTCGGCGACAGCAGCGCGCCGATCAAAAACGACTCCGTCCAGGAGAACCCGAGCAGCGTGTGCGCGGCCACCGCGGCGATCGCCGCGGTGATCGGCATCGCCAGCACGAGCTTGCGCACGGGCAGGCGCCACTCGCGTTGCAGCATCTCGCCCTCGACCTCCAGCCCGTCGCGAAACAGGATCACGATCAGCGCGACGAACGCGAGATCCTCGACGAACCCGGAGTGGGCGTGGAAGTCGATCCAGCCGAAGCCTCCCGGGCCGACGGCGAACCCGGCGAGCACGAACAGGGCGGTGAGCGACAGGAACGAGCGCTGCGCCAGACCGGACAGCAGCGCGCCGGCTATCAGCAGCAGACCCAGTGCCGTGGCGGTCGCCTGAAAGGTGGGCATGAGCCAAGACTCTCACGCAATCCGGCTGGCTGTTGGCGCGGGGCTCCCTGGCGAACGGCGCGGGCATTCGCGGCCGATGGCGCGGGCATCCGATTCTGAGGCCCCCAGGGGGGTATATTTGATCTACCCAACAATCTTTCGGCATAGGCGGTGGCCAGCATGGCGGCAAAGGACAGCATCGGCAAGGCGGGTGCGGCGGCGCGAGCGGCGCGGCGCAACCGGTACATAGAACGGCTGATCGAAGACGAGGAGCTCCGTGGCAGTCTTATCGCGGCCTATGGCGCGGCGCGCAGCGCATACGGGCGCATGAGCAATGGCAAGCCGGCGAGCACGGCGCTCTTCGAGGATCGCAAGCTCCAGAAGGAGCTTCGCGAGGCGGCGAACTCACTGCGCGACGCGGCGAACTCGCTGCGCGAGCCCCCGCGCAAGGCCAAGCGCCGTCGCGGCGGGATCGGCCGCAAGCTGGCGTTGCTCGTGATCGCCGGAGTGCTCGCGCTGGCATTGAGCGAGGATCTGCGCGGAAAGGTGCTCGACCTGCTGTTCGGCGCCGAGGACGAGTTCGAATACAGCTCGACCACGGCCCCGCCAGAGCCGGCCCCCGCCCCCGCGCCGGCCGCCTGAGCAAGACGACATATCGCGGACATGCCCGCGACGATCGAGGGCGATAAGGCGCAGCGGATCATCGAGGCGATGCGCCGCTCCGTCGCGCGGCGTGGAACCACCGGTTCCACGTTCGACCATGTCGCGCGCGAGGCGGGCGTGTCGCGGGGATTGCTGCATTACTACTTCGGCACCAAGGAGAAGCTGCTCGTCGAGGCGGTCAGGCGCGACTGCGAGCTGCGCATGGAGCTGCTCGAGCGCCAGCTCGCGGGGGCGCGAACGGCGGAGGACTTCATCGGGCTGATGGCCCTGAACCTGCAGGAGACCGTGCGCGAGGACCCCGACTTCGTGACGCTCATGTTCGAGCTGTTCACGCTCTCGCGCCGCAACCAGGACATCGCGGTCGAGTACGCGGAGCTGATGCGGCGCACACGCCAACAGGTCGCGGACATGCTCGCGACCGCCGAGCGAGAAGGCGTCGTGCGGCTGCACGCCGAGCCCGACGCGGTCGCGGAGATCCTGTTCGCGCTCGGCGACGGGTTCGCGCTGCGGATGCTCACCGAGCCCGAGCGCGACTTCGAGGCGACCGTCCGGGCCGGGATCGCCTGTGCGCGGGCTCTCTTGGCCGATTGACGGCTCTTATAATCCGACGGGATGCCCATCTACGAGTACCGGCGTCCCGACGGGACGACGTTCGAGATCCAGCAGTCCTTCAACGACGAGACGCTGACTCACGACCCCGAGACCGGGGTCGAGGTCGAGCGCGTGCTGCATGCGCCCGCGGTCCATTTCAAGGGCAAAGGGTTCTACAACACCGATTACGGCACGCGCAAGCGCCAGCGCGAGACCGCCGCTGCCTCCTCGGAAGAGTCCTCCGCGAAGAAGGACTCCTCTTCGGACAGCGGTAAGGGCTCGGACAAGAGTTCCTCCGGCTCGGACGGCAGCGCCAAGGGCGAGAAGTCCTCAGCGGACGCCGGCAAGACCAAAGACGCAAAGCCGGTCGCCGCCAAGAGCTGAGCTCGGCTCAGCCCGCCAGGAACCGGGCGACGTCCGCGCGGCGGGCAGCTTCGGAGATCGTCAGGCCTTCTTCGCCGCTCGGCAGCGTGATCTGCCCGGTCGGCTCCAGGACGTGCGTGGGCGGTGTGCCCGTGACGGCCAACGCGGCGAACATGCCCAGCAATTCCGGACCGCTCATGTCTGAGATGATCGCCGGCGGAGCGTTCCAGGCGATCAGCGGCAGCCGGAAGAAGCTCGAGACGGACAGCAGCTGGTTCTTCATGTCCGTGAACAGGGCCTGCTGGTGTTCCTCGCGCTGGATGTCGGTCTCGTTCGGCGCGCATAGGTTCTCGCGTGTGCGCGCCAGCGCCAGCGCTTGCCTGCCGTCGAGGTGGTGACTGCCCGAGCTCAGACGCAGGGTGAAGCCGCCGTTGGCCGAGCCGCCGTCGAGATTCGAGATGATGCAGCCCCCCGTGTAGGTGACGCCGCCCATCGCTTCGATCAGGGCGGGGAAGTTTTCGAAGTTGACTTCCACCACGTGGTTGATCGGGATTTCGAGCCAGTTCTTGATCACCGAGACCGACTCGGCCGGTCCGCCGAGCTCGTGGGCGGCGTTGATCTTCTGCAGGCCGTGGCCGGGGATTTCGATGACGGTGTCGCGCGGGATCGACAGGCGGGCGCCATGGCCGTCGCCGGTACGGATCAGCATGATCGTGTCCGAGCGGCCGAACCCCGTGGTTTCCGCCCCCGGTTCCTTCGAGTCCTTCTGGCGCCGGTCGGAGCCGAGCACGAGGATGTTGTTGACCGACGTCAGCGGGTTCCCGGACGGGTCGAGCACCCCGGCCACGTTCGTCGGCAGGGGCGTGCGCTCGAAGTGAGAGCTGATCAGGAACAGCACGAGCGAGACGACCAGCCAGGCCGCGATCAGTCCGAGCAGGCCGAGGATCGCCCGCTTGGGGGTGATCCGCTCCCGCCAGCTGAGTCGGGGGGCGGCGTGCCGGGCGCGCTCGGCGCTCAGCGGGTCGAGCAGGCCCTCGTCCTCGCGCCGCGGACCGAGACGGTGTCCAGCGCGGTAACGGGTGTACTGGGGTGGCTGTTCGGATGGGGTGGGCATCGGACGGAACTTATAGTTGCGCGATGAGCCCCGATAACCCTCCGGTTGGGCCGAGCACGCACGGCCGCTTGCTGGTCTGCGCGACGCCGATCGGCAACCTCGACGACGTGACGCTGCGCGTGCTGCGGGCGCTCGGCGAAGCCGATGTGATCGCCTGCGAGGACACGCGCCGCACGCGGGTGCTGCTCGATCGCCATGAGATTCAGGCGGCGCGACTCGTGAGCCTGCACGAGCACAACGAACGCTCCCGTGCACGTGAGCTGGTCGAATGGGTGCGCGCGGGTGAGACGGTTGCGCTGGTCAGCGACGCCGGCACTCCGCTGATCTCCGATCCCGGGTACGCACTGGTGCAGGAGTGCATACGAGAGGGGCTGGCGATCGAGGTGCTGCCGGGACCGAGCGCCGTGCCGGTCGCCCTGGTGGCCTCTGGTCTGCCCGTGGCCCGCTGGTGCTTCGTCGGGTTCCTGCCGCGCAAGCGCGGTCAGCGCGAACGCCTGCTGGCCGACGCCGCCGAGACGCTGGTGGCGTTCGAGTCTCCCCACCGTCTGTCCGCCACCCTGGAGATGCTCGCGCACGTCGATCCGCAACGCCCCGTGGCGGTGTGCCGTGAGTTGACCAAGCTCCACGAGGAAGTCTCGCGCGGGTCTGCGGCCGAGCTCGCAGAGCGCTACCGCGAGCGTGCTCCCAGGGGAGAGGTCGTGCTGGTGGTTGGAGCCGCGGCTCGGCGAGTAGCCTGAGGGTCGCATGTCCTCCTACTACGTCACAACCCCGATCTACTACGTCAACGCGGCGCCCCATCTCGGGCACGCGTACACGACGATCGCCGCCGATGTGATGGCTCGACACCATCGCCAGCGCGGGGAAGACGTGTTCTTTCTGACCGGCACCGACGAGCACGGAGAGCCGGTCGCCGATGCGGCGCACGCGCTCGGGATCGAGCCCCAGGAGCTCGCCGATCGCAACGCCAAGCGCTTCCAGGCGCTCGCGCCCGTGCTCGGAGCGTCGAACGACTTCTTCATCCGCACGACCGACCCCCAGCACATGGCTGTCGTGCAGGAGGTGCTCGCGCTGGTGCGCGAGCGGGGTTACGTATACGAGGGTCAGTACGAGGGCTCCTACTGCCCGCGGTGCGCGGACTTCAAGGCGGAGAACGAGATCGATGAGGGCAACCGCTGCCCGATCCATCACATCGAGCTCACACGCGAGCGGGAGGACAGCTACTTCTTCAAGCTGTCCGCGTTCCAGGAGCCGCTGCAGCGGCTGTATGCCGAGCAGGAGACCTTCATCGCCCCGCGCACGCGTTACAACGAGGCGCTGTCGTTCATCCGCTCGGGCCTGCGCGATGTTCCCTTGACGCGGCACCGGCTGACCTGGGGTGTCTCGGTGCCATGGGACGCAGAGCACGTGTTCTATGTTTGGTTCGACGCGCTGCTGAACTACTACTCGGCGCTCTCCTACGCTCGGCCGGGCGAGGACCTGACGCAGACGTTCTGGCCCGCCGACTGTCATGTGATCGCCAAGGACATCCTCCGCTTTCATGCCGTCTACTGGCCCGCGCTGCTGATGGCCGCCGGCCTGGCGCTGCCCAAGCGCGTGTTCGTGCACGGGTACCTGCTGATGGACGGCGAGAAGATGTCCAAGTCGCTCGGCAACGTCCTCGACCCGTTCACGGTGATCGAGCGGTTCGGCGCCGACGCGCTTCGGTTCTATCTGCTGCGCGACGTCCCCTTCGGCCAGGACGGCTCGGTATCGACGGCTTCGTTCGAGCAGCGCTACGAGTCGGAGCTCGCCAACGAGTTGGGCAACCTCGCCAACCGCACGCTCGCGATGGTCGGGCGCTACCGCGACGGGCTGGTTTTGGATGTTGCGCCCGATCCGGCGCTCGCCGCCGACTTCGACGGACTGTCCGAGCGCGTGTCCGAGCTGATCGATCGCACCGAGCTGACCCTCGCGCTCGATGAGATCTGGCAGCGGGTCCGCCGCTTGAACCGCTACGTGGAGGAGCAGGCGCCCTGGCGGCTGGCCCGGGACGACGCCCGCGCGCAGGACCTCGACCTTGTGCTGTCGACGCTCCTGGAGGGACTCCGCGTCGTCTCGGTTCTGCTGCACCCTTACCTGCCGGCGAGCACGCATACCCTGCTGGCGGCGTTGGGCGCGCCCGACGTGTCTTTGGCCGGTGCGCGACTTGGGGCCGGGACGATCGGGAGGGTGGCGCAGCTGGAGCCGCTGTTTCCCAAGCACGACGTGGCAGCGGCGTGAGCGTTGGTCTGCGCATGCGCATGGGCATGAGTGTGAGCGGCGAGGACGATCGGCGATGATCGACTCGCACACCCATCTCGATCTGTGCGAGCCGCCCAACGCGGAGCTCGTCGCGGCGGCCGACGCCGCGGGCGTTACGCGGATGCTGACGATCGGCACCGATGGCTCCTCCAGCCGCGCGGCGCTCGTCGCGGCCGAGGCGTTCCCGCAGGTGTACGCGGCGGTCGGGCGCCATCCCAACTCGACGACCGGGTTCGACGACGCCGACCTCACGGAGCTGCGCGCGCTGGCGGCGCACCCACGCTGCCTGGCGATCGGCGAGACGGGCTTGGACTTCTACCGCGACGGCGCCCCACGCTCCGACCAGGAGCGGGCGTTCGCCGCACACATCCAGCTCGCGCGCGAAACGGGCCTGCCGCTGACGATCCACTCGCGCGACGCGGCCGCCGAGACGCTCGCTCAGCTCGGCGCCGAAGCCCAGGGGTGCGGCGTCGTGATCCACTGCTTCTCGATGCCCGAGCACCTGCAGGAGTGTCTGGACCGCGGCTACGCGATCTCGTTCGCCGGGAACGTCACCTACAAAAGCGCCGGCGATCTCGCGGCGGCGGCCAGACAGGTGCCCGACGAGCGGCTGCTGCTCGAGACCGACGCCCCGTACCTGACTCCACAAGTGGTGCGCAAGCAGCGCAACCAGCCCGCGTTCGTCGCGCACACCGCTCGGTTCGTGGCGGAGCTTCGGGGTGTGAGCCTGGACGAGCTGGACGCGCTCGTGGAGCGCAACGCCGCGCGCGTGTTCGGCTGGTGAGCATCGTGGAGCCGGTGATGAGCGCCATGGGCTGGAGGTGAGCGTCGTGGTCGATGCCCGACCGTCGGGGCGGCGGGACTCGCACTCGCCGATTCCCGAGCCGGGCGAGCCAGGCGAGCCGGCCCAGCCCAGTATGCGACGCATGAGTCGCTTCGGCATACGCCCCGATCGCGAGCTGGGGCAGAACTTCCTGATCGACTCGAACATCCTCGGCGTGATCGAGCGCGCGGCGGAGCTGGACGAGCGCGATGTCGTCCTGGAGATCGGCGGAGGGCTGGGTGTGCTGTCCGAGCATCTGGCGCGGCGGGTGCGGCACGTGCATGTCGTGGAGATCGACACGCGCCTGCGCGAGGCGCTGCTCGACGCGACCGATCCGCATCCGAATGTGAGCGTGCACTGGGGCGATGCGATGCAGCTCGACATCGCGGCGTTCGGACCTTCGCCGACGAAGCTCGTCGCGAACCTGCCCTACAACATTGCGGCCGGGTTGATCCTGCGCACGATCGGTGTTTACCCGGCGATGACGCGCTGGGTGGCGATGGTCCAGCGCGAGGTCGGCGAACGGTTTGCGGCCAAGCCGGCGACGCCCGCCTACGGGGCGCCCTCGGTGCTGGCGCAGCTCTCGTGCGAGGTACGCGTCCTGCGGGTGATCTCGCGCAGCGTGTTCTACCCGGTCCCGAACGTCGACTCGGTCCTCCTGCTGCTCGTCCGTCACGAGGGCGATGACGCCACCCACGAGCTGCGCGAACTCGTCCGCCACGCGTTCGCCCATCGCCGCAAGACTTTGGCACGGTCGCTGATCCTGGCGGGGATGCAGCGCTCGCGCGAGGAGATCCGCGAGGCGCTGGTCGAGCTCGGACATCCCGCGGACGTGCGCGCCGAGCGACTTACGCCGGCCGAGTTCGTGGCGCTGGCGGCCAGGCTGGGGCTGTGAGGGGTCTGCCCGTGCGTGCACTGGCGCCCGCGAAGGTCAACCTTGGCCTGTTCGTCGGGCCTGTGCGCCCGCAGGACGGCAGGCACGAGCTGGCGAGCGTGATGCAGTCGATCTCACTCGCCGACGAGTTGACGCTGGAGTCCGCCCCGGCGGGCGTGGCTGGAGACGAGATCGTCTGCCCCGCGGTGCCCGGCGATCCCGGCGAGAATCTGGCGGCGGCGGCGCTGGGAATGTTTCGCGAGGCGACCGGCTGGGATGCCGGGCCGCTGCGGTTGAGCGTCGTCAAGCGCATCCCCGTTGCCGCGGGCCTGGGCGGAGGATCGGCAGACGCGGCGGCGGCGCTGCGCCTGGCACGGCACGCGTCGGGTCTCGGCTCGGAGGAGTTGCTGCTGGCGCTGGGGGCCCGGCTGGGAGCGGACGTCCCCGCGCAGATCGCCCCCGGGCGCTGGCTGGCCACGGGCGCGGGTGAGCGATTGCACGAACTGGCTCCGCCGAGCCATCCGTTCGGCGTGCTCGTGCTGCCGATCGCGGCCGAGCTGTCCACCGCCGAGGCGTACGCGCGGATGGACGATACCGGCGTTCAGCGCACCCAGAGCGAGCTGGAAGACATCGCTCGGTCGCTGCGGACGGCGCTCGAGCTGGGCGCGGTGGCGCCCGCCGAGCGAGAGCTGCTGCACAACGATCTGCAGGCCGCGGCGATCTCGCTGTGTCCGCAGATCGAGCCGACGTTGGCGCAGGCGCTCGACGCGGGCGCGGACGTGGCGTTCGTCAGCGGCTCGGGTCCCACGGTCGTGGGGCTGTTTCTGCGAGCCAACGGTCCCGGGCGGGTCCAGCGCGCCCTCGCCGGACTGAGCGGACGGGATCCCGCGCCGATCTGCGCCACACCGGTGGACGCCGAGTTCGCGCGTGCGCATGCGCTCGACATCCCCGTGCGTCACAATCTCCAGCGATGAGCAGGACAGACGTCAACGACCTGGTGGCCGTCTGTGCCGCCGTGTTCGGGCTCGCGCTGTATGCGGGCCTGATTCTCGTGCCGGCCTGGACCAGCTACTCGCGCCTGTGGGAGCGTGTGGCGGCGAGCATCCTGTCGCTGTACGTGCTCGCCGTGCTCGTCGGCCTCGGCGTGGCGGGAGCGCTCGCCGTCGTCTACTTCTGGGGCTGAGTCCGATGTCCGAGTTCGCGGCCCTGGAAGCCGTAACCGAGGCGGTCGAGTCGGGCGCCGGGTTGCCCGAAGTGGTGCGCGCCGCCGCGAAGGCCCTGGACGCGAGCCTGGCGGTCGCCGATGCTTGGGGCGCGACGCTGGCGGTGGCGGCACGCTCCCCGGCGGAGGAGCGCGCGCTGCTGTCGCAGGGCAGGGGCGTGAGCAGCACACCCCTGCGCGTCGGCGACACCGTCGTGGGCACCATGCACATGCGCGCGTCCGTCTCCGAGGGCGAGGCGGACGAGCCGAGCACGCAGATGAAGCGTCTGCTGGTGACGATGATCGCCTCGGAGGTCGAGCGCGTGCGCGCCCCGGAGCGCGCCTCGGAGATGGCCGCAGCCGAGTTCCTGCGCGCGATCCTGCGGCGTGAGCTGACCGAGCGCGAGGAGCTGCTGCAGCGCGCGGGAGAGCTGTCGCTGGACATCGAGGACGGCGCGAGCATGATCGTCGCGCGCGCCCATCCGCAGGCGCCGACCGACGAGGGCTGGCGCGCGCGCGTGCGCGCGGTTGCCGAGCGTGGCGCCCGGGCTGTCGTCGGCCGCTCGATCGCCGCGCTGTCCGAACGCGAGGGCGCCGGCGCCGTCGGCGCCGAGGTGCTGCTGCTGGTTCCCAGCGGCGAGGAGACCACGGCCGCTCGCGCCGCGGAGGCCGTGCTGCGCGAGATGGAGGCCGGCCTCGCCGGCTACACGTTCGCGCTCGGGCGCAGCCGCATCGCCGAGGATCCGGCCGACCTGCCGCGCGCCGCCGGCGAGGCGCTGCTCGCGGCGAACGTCGCCCAGGGGGGCTCGGGGGATCTCGCGCTGGCGTTCGAGCAGACCGGGGCCTACCGGTTGCTGCTCAGCGCGATGACCGAGAACCCCTCAGAGCTGCGGCGCTTCTATGCCGAGACGGTCGAGCCGCTGCTCGCCTACGACGAGCAGTACGAGACCGAGCTCGTGCGCACCCTGGCGACGTTCCTGGAGGCCGACGGCAACGTCGCCGGAACGGCCCAGCGACTGTTCACGCACCGCCACACGATCTACTACCGCCTGGAGCGGGTACGCGAGCTCTCAGGGCTGGACGTCAGCTCCAGCGACGGTCGCGAGAAGCTGAGCCTTGGCCTGAAGGCGATGCGCGTGCTCGGGATCTCCGCCGCGGGCGGACCCGCCTCGGAGGCCGGCGCGGAAGGCGGCCGGGTGCCGGGTCGTTCCGGACGGCGGGCCCGCTGAGTGGTCTGCAGTCCGGCCGTCAGCCCCGCGTGGCCAGCTCGAGCGCGTACGTGGCGCCGGATTCGCCGTGGGCCAGAAGCGACGGCACGGCGGCGGTTGCGCCGACGCCTGCTTCGAGGAACTCTGCGGTGAAGATGTTTTCGCGGTGGGGCGGCGACTGCAGCCAGGCCGTGACCATCTGCGCCGGCGTCGCGTCGCTTTTCGTGCCCCAGCCGATGTTCTCCGCCGTGGACAGGCTTTCCGCGTGCCGGCCATAGCGCGTCGCCGCGATCAGGGTTTCGGGGGTCGCTCCCGACGGGCGCGTGTCGGAGAAGTAGTCCAGGCGGACCATCGTCTCGACCTGGGACACGGCCACCGTCTGAAGTTCGCGGTTTGCCCTCAGCGCATGCAGGCCGTGTGCGACGCGCACCTCGTCGATCAGGCACAGCGTGGCCGTGTCGATCCTCGCGGCGTTCGTCCGGCGCGGGCGCACGTTCGATCCCGGGCAGGTGCTCGAAGCGCGCTTGGCGGGAGGACGCCCCGCGCCGGCTGCGGCCCAGGCCAGGCTCGCGCCCAGCGCGAGCACACACAGCGCGATCGCGAGCGTCGCGCCCATGCGCGCAGCGCCGATGCGCGGCCGCGTTCTCAGAATCTTCCCCTGCACGAGCGCAGGCATCCTTGCAGACGCAGGAGACGCGCGTGTCACCTCGACGTTACCGACGGCGCACCCTCGGCCAGCGAGATCAGCGGTGCGCACGAGATCGGCGGTGCGCACGAGATCGGCGGTGGGTGCCACGAGATCGGCGGTGGTTTCTCCAGACCGGCGGTCGGCTCCGTCAGATCGCGGACGCTCGTGCGAGGATGTGTGACCGTCGAAGCCCATTGGGGGGTCGTCCAATGGCAGGACACCAGGTTTTGGTCCTGGGAATCGGGGTTCGAGTCCCTGCCCCCCAGTAGCGAATGGCTAGCATCCGGTGAGTGACTCCCGCTCCGACGGTCCTGATCATCGCCGCGGGACAGGGCACGCGGATGCGCTCGCGCACGCCGAAGGTGCTGCATGAGCTGTGCGGCATCCCGATGGTGCTGTGGCCAGTGCGCGCCGCGCTCGCCGCGGGGGCCGGCCGGGTGGTGGTGGTCGACTCGCCCGCGCGGGCGCTTCAGGCGGTTTTGCCGGAGGGCGTCGAGCTCGCGGTGCAGCCCCGCTCGAACGGGACGGGCGGGGCGGTTGTGGCGGGGATGGCACAGCTCGACGCGGGGGCTGCGGCCGGTGTGGGCGGCCCCGGTGGCGGTGCCGATGGGACGGATGGCGCCGGCAGAGCGGGCAGCAACGACCCGGTGGTGGTGCTCAGCGGGGATGTTCCGCTCGTCCGCGCCGAGACGATCTCAGAGCTCGTGCACGCCCACCTGCAGAGCGGTGCGAGCGCGACGATGGCCAGTACGGTCCTGGAGGATCCCAGCGGATACGGGCGGGTCGTGCGCGACGAGCACGGTGTGGTGCAGCGTGTGGTCGAGACCAAGGCGGACGGGGACGCGACGCCCGAGCAGCTGCGTATACGCGAGGTGAACACCGGCGTGTACGTGTTCGCGGCCGATGCGCTGCGCGAGGCGCTGCCGCGGCTGAGCGCCGAGAATGCCCAGGGCGAGCTGTACCTGCCCCAGACGCTCGATCTGATCCGCTCGAACGGCGGGACGGTTGCCGCGCACACCGTCTCCGATGAGCGGCTGGTGCTCGGCGTCAACGACCGGGCGGGGCTGGCGCAGGTGCGCGGGCTGGCCCAGGAGGCGATCCATGCGCGGCATATGGCGGCGGGGGTGAGCATCGTCGACCCAGGCACGACCGTGATCGACGTCAACGTCGAGATCGGCCCGGACACGACGATCGAGCCGTTCACAACGATCAGGGGGGCCACCCGGATCGGAGCGGACTGCGTTGTGCGGCACTCCTACCTGATCGATTGTGTGCTGCAGGACGGTGTGGCGGTCGGGCCGTTCGCGTATCTGCGACCGGGGACGGTCCTGCGCGAGGGGGCGAAGGCGGGGACGTTCGTGGAGATCAAGAACTCCGACATCGGCGCTAAAGCGAAGGTCCCGCACCTGTCGTATATCGGGGATGCCGACGTGGGCGAGGGCACCAACCTCGGCGCGAGCACGATCACCGCCAACTACGACGGCCGGGCCAAGCACCGCACGACGATCGGCAAGGGTGTGCGCAGCAGCGTGCACGTCTCGTTCGTGGCGCCGGTGACGGTCGGCGACGAGGCGTATACGGGCGCGGGCTCGGTGATCCACGAGGATGTGCCCGCGGGTGCGCTGGGCATCGCCCGTCCGCGTCAGGTCAACAAGGAGGGGTATGCCGGACGGCGTGCCGCGGAGCCGCCCGAGGCTAGGGCCAATCCCGCGGAGGCGCAGTCGTGAGGGGCGGATCCCCGAGCCATGCGTCGCCAAGGGCCCGCCGCGGCGTCTTCGTCCGGGCGTGTGCGCCCGGCCGGGGGAATCGTCGCGCAAGACCTTTACACTCACTCACACGATGAGCAGCGCGATGGACACGCGCGCGCAACAGGCCGCGCACACGAGCCTGCCGATCGACTACAACAAGCGGCTGATGCTGTTCAGTGGCCGCGCGAACCCGCAGCTGGCCGTCGACATCGCCGACAAGCTCGAAGTCGACCTCGGGCCGGTCGAGCTGAGGACGTTCTCCAACGGCGAGGTCTACTGTCGTTACGACGAGTCGATCCGCGGCGCGGACGTGTTCATCGTGCAGTCCACCTGCGGAAACGCCCAGACGGGCGTGACCGCGAACGACTCGCTGATGGAGCTGCTGTTCATGATCGATGCCGCCGTCGGCGCCTCGGCGCACCGCGTGATAGCGGTCACGCCGTGGTTCGGGTACTCGCGCCAGGACAAGAAGTCCCGCCCGCGCGAGCCGATCTCCGCGCGCCTGGTCGCGCGCATGCTGGAGGCCGCGGGCGCCGATCGCGTGCTGACGATGGACCTGCACGCCGGTCAGATCCAGGGGTTCTTCCAGAAACCGGTCGATCACATGACCGCGCTGTTCATGCTCACCCAGTACTTCGGCGACCTCGGGCTGTCGGACCTGGTCGTCGTGGCGCCGGACGCGGGCAGGGTCAAGCTGAACAAGCAGTTCGCCTCCAAGATCGGCGCCGAGCTGGCGATCCTCGACAAGGAGCGCCCGGCCCAGCAGGTCGCCGAGATCGGTTACGTGATCGGTGATGTGCGCGGCAAGACGGCGGTGATCGTCGATGACATGATCGACACCGCGGGGACGCTCATCGCGGCTGCCAAGACCGTCAAGGAAGAGGGCGCCACGCGCGTGTATGCGGCCGCCACGCACGCCATCTTCTCAGGCAACGCGTTCGAGAACCTGAGGACATCGGGGCTGGAGGAGATCGTGGTGACCGACACGATTCCGATCAACCCGGACCGCCCGGCGAACATCCGCGTGCTGCCGTGCGCGGAGCTCTTGACGGACTCGATTCGGCGCATATTCGTCGACGATTCCGTCAGCGAGGTGTTCGGCGGGGAGAACCAGCTGTTCTGAGCATGGGGGGAGCAGGCTCCCCCCATGGGCCCCCCTCGGGCGTGCGGGGGCACGCGGCGACGAGCGCTGGCTGTTCTGAGCGGTATTGCTAGAGTCGCCGCGATGGCAGATGCAACGACCAAGCTCGCGGTCTCGAGCCGCCGCGCCGAAGGCTCGCGCGCGGCCCGGCGCCTGCGCCGCTCCGGGCGCGTGCCCGGGATCGTGTACGGCGGTGGCGGGGAGGCGCAGAACTTCGACGCCGACGCGCGCGAGCTGCGCCACGCCCTCGCTGGATCCGGCGCGGTCCTGGACCTGAGCATCGACGGTGAGAAAGCCACGCCGGTCGTCCTCAAGGACGCCCAGCGCGATCCGGTGCGCGGGGATACCGTGCATGTCAACCTGCTGCGGGTGCGGTTGGACGAGGCGATCCACGCGGTCGTGCCGCTGGAGCTGACCGGGTCCGATGAGGCGCCGGGCGTCAAAGAAGGCGGGGTGCTCGAGCAGATCACGCGCGAGCTGAATGTCCAGGCGCTGCCGACCGCGATCCCCGAGTCGATCTCCCACGACATCGGTGAGATGCAGATCGGCGAGACGATCGCGCTCTCCGCGCTCTCCGCGCCAGCCGGTGTCACGCTGCTGGACGACCCCGAGACTGTCCTCGCGACGCTGTCCCCGCCACGGCTGCAGGCCGAAGTGGAGGAGGAAATCGAGGCTGAGACCGAGATCGTCGGTGAGGGCGAGGCCGAGGAGCAGGTGCAGGACGCCGAGGGCGCCGGCTCCGAGGGCGAGTCCGGCGGCGGGGAGTAGTCCCTGCGGCGAGCGTTCAGGCGCGGCTGGGGCGGCCGCTGAGCGGCGCGATGCGGCGTCCTCGATCGCTCGTGTGCCGAGCACACTTCGCTCACTGCGTCCTTGCCTCTCTTGCTCATCGACCGCCCCAGGGCGCAGTTTCTCGCACATAGGATGATCAGCGCGAACGTTGACTGGCTGATCGTCGGTCTGGGCAACCCCGGACGCGAGCATGCCGGCACCCGTCACAACGTCGGGTTCATGGTCGCCGACGTCCTCGCCGAGCGCTGGGGGTTGGGTCGCGCCAAGGAGCGATTCCGCGGGCGCATCGCCGAAGGCCGCGTGCGCAGCGAGCCGGGCGCATCGACGGGACCGCACGTGGCGGTGCTGTGGCCGCAGACATACATGAACGACGCCGGCCGCTCGGTCGGCCCGGCGCGTGGGACGCTGAAGGTGGAGCTCGATCGGGTCGTTGTCGTGCACGACGAGATCGACATCCCGTTCGGTGAGGTCCGCACACGCGTGGGCGGGGGGCTGGCGGGTCACAACGGCCTGAAGTCGCTCCGGCGCGAGCTGGGAAGCCCCGAGTTCGTGCGCGTGCGCGTCGGCGTCGGACGCCCGGACTCCAGCGATCCGGAGATCGTCTCGGCATACGTGCTCGGGCGCTTTCGCGAGGACCCCCACGAGGTGCGCGAGCTCATCGAGCGCGCGGCCGACCGGGTGCAGGGCATCGTGCTGGGCGCGGAGCCCGTTCGGTGACGCGACCGGCATCTTCAGTGGCGCGAGCGGAATCGAGACGCTAGATGGCGCTGCGCTCGCTGCTCGGGCTGATCGAGGACGATCCCATTGCGAGCACGCTCGCCCGCGAGGGCGGGCACGCTTTCGTGTCGGCCTCGCTGCGGCCGTACCTGATCGCGGCGCTGGCCGACCGAGAGCCCTCCGCGCAGGCGCGCCCCACGCTGGTCGTGGTCGGCGATGACCGCGCCGCTCGCGATCTGGCCGCCGACCTGAGCGCGTGGCTGGCGCCCCGCCGGGTTCGCTACTACCCCTCGCGGGGAGTCGCCTACGAGTCTCATCTCGCTCCGCCCGCGCACCTGGTGGGTCTACGCGTGGCGGCTCTGGATGCGCTGCTGAGCACGCCGAAGGCGCAAGAGCCGCCGGTGGTCGTCGTCAGCGCTGTGGCGCTGTCGGAGAAGGTCCCCGATCCAGCCCTGCGCCCGCGCTCGTTCACGCTGCGCGTGGGCGAGCTGCTGGATCTCGAGGAGTGCGCGACCGAGCTGGTCGCGGCCGGCTACGAGCGCGTCGATCAGGTGTCCGAGCGCGGGCAGTTCGCGCTGCGCGGGGGCCTGATGGACGTGTTTCCGGCCACCGAGGATCGGGCGGTGAGGGTGGACATGTTCGATGTCGAGATCGAATCGCTGCGCTGGTTCTCCACGTTCACGCAGCGTTCGCTCGGCGACGTCGCCGAGGTCGAGATCGCGCCTGCGGCGGAGCTGGCGCTCGAGCACCGCGAGCTCGCGGAGATCGCCGCCGCCGAAGACGTGGCCGACCGCCCCGATATCGCTGAGCTGCTGCCGGTCGAGCGCTTCGGCGCGCTGCTCGACCTCCTCAAAGATGACACCGAGATCGTCGTGGCCGCCGAGGAGGAGTGCAAGCCGGCGCTCTCAGACCACTGGACCGATGTGTGCGCGGCGTTTGTCGACGAGGACGCACACCACCTGTACGTAAGTCCCGACAGCATCGAATCGGTGCTCGCCGCGCGGGCACGGACGTGGCTGTCGGCGATCTCCAGCGGTCAGGAGCTGGAGCTGCGCGCCCAGGCGGCCGACACCGCGGCGCGCTCGCTGGCGGAGGCCGAGCCCGAGCTCGAGAAGCTCGTGCGCTCCGGCTACCGTACGGTCGTCGCGTTTCCCCGCCGCGGCGAGGGAGAGCGCGCCGCCTACAACCTCGGACGGATGCAGGCCACGTGGCTGGGCGAGAACGTCGACGTCGGCCGGCAGGTGCTCGAGCCGTCGCTGCGCTTCGCAGCGGCGTCGCTGCGCGAGGGGTTCGTGGCGCCACAGCTGAAGTTGGCGGTGTTCCCCGAGCACCGTCTCCTGCGCCGTCGTCGCGCCGAGCGCCCCGGTGCGGGGGCGGGCGCCGGGGCGCCGGGGCGTGGTGGCGGCCAGGGCGGTGTACGCCGGGGGGCGCTGCGCTCGTTCACGGAGCTGCGCACCGGGGACATCGTCGTGCACGAGGATCACGGAGTCGCGCGGTTCGCCGGGTTCGAGACGCGCACGGTTGCCGAGGTCACGCGCGACTACCTGTATCTCGAATACCAGGGCGACGACCGCGTCTACGTGCCAACCGAGCAGCTCGCGAAGATCTCGCGCTACGTCGGATATGGCGGGAGTGGCGACGGTCACCCACCGCTGTCGAAGCTCGGCGGAACGCGCTGGGAGACGATGAAGGCGCGCGCGCGCCGCGCCGCGCAGGAGCTGGCGGGGGAGCTCTTGAGCCTGTACGCCGAGCGCCGGCGGCGCAGTGGGTATGCGTTCGAACCCGACTCGGACTGGCAACGGGAATTCGAGCAGCGGTTCCCGTTCGCCGAGACGGCCGACCAGCTTGAGGCGATCGAGCTGGTCAAGGCCGACATGGAAGCGCCGCGGCCGATGGACCGGCTGATCTGCGGCGACGTCGGCTACGGCAAGACCGAGGTCGCGCTGCGCGCCGCGTTCAAGGCGGCCAGCCAGGGCAAGCAGGTGCTGATGCTGGCGCCGACGACGATCCTCGCCCAGCAGCACTTCGGGACGTTCTCGGAGCGTCTGGCCGACTATCCGATCAACGTCGAGCACGTCTCGCGGTTTCGCTCCGCGGCCGAGCAGCGGGAGGCGATAGCCGGGTTTGCGGCCGGCCGGGTCGACATCCTGATAGGCACCCACAGGGTGCTCTCGCGTGACGTGCGCGCGAAGGATCTCGGGCTGCTGATCGTCGATGAGGAGCAGCGGTTCGGGGTCAAGCAGAAGGAACTGCTGCGCCAGCTGAAGCTGCGCGTGGACGTGATCGCGATGTCGGCCACGCCGATTCCGCGCACCCTGCAGATGTCGCTGGCGGGCCTGCGCGAGATCTCGGTGATCGAGACGCCCCCCGAGGGACGCCGGCCGGTCAAGACATACGTCGGCGAGTACGAGGAGGAGCTCGTCAAGCGCGCGATCCTGCGCGAGCGCGAGCGCGACGGACAGGCGTTCTTCCTGCACAACCGGGTCGAGTCGATCGACGAGACCGCCGAGCGCCTGCGCGCCCTGTGTCCGGGTGTGCGATTCGCGGTGGCCCACGGCCAGATGACCGACGGCGAGCTCGAGGCGGTGATGATGGACTACCTGCGCGGCGAGGACGACGTGCTCGTGTGCACCTCGATCATCGAGTCCGGCATCGACATCCCGCAGGCGAACACGCTGATCGTCGAGCACGCCGACGCGTTCGGCCTGTCCCAGCTGTACCAGATCCGCGGCCGCGTCGGGCGCAGCCGCGAGCGGGCCTACGCCTACCTGATGTACGACTCCGCGGCCGCGCTCACGCCGGACGCCGCGCAGCGGCTGGCGGCGCTGTCGGACTACACCGAGCTCGGCGCGGGGTTCAAGGTCGCGATGCGCGATCTCGAGCTGCGCGGCGCCGGCAACCTGCTCGGGGACGAGCAGTCCGGCCACGTCGCGGCGCTCGGGTTCGAGCTGTACATGCAGATGCTCGACGAGGCCGTTCGCAGCGCCGGGGCCGATGGGGATGGAGCAGCCGGCGCCGGCGAGGAGGAGGAGCTTCCCGAGCCCGTGCGCTTGGATGTCAACGTCGATGCATACGTCCCGCCCGACTACGTCCCGTACGAGCAGGCCAAGATCGAGATCCACCGTCGCGTGGCCGGCGCGCTGGAGGTGGCGGAGGTGGAGCAGCTGCGCGAGGAGCTCGAGGATCGCTTCGGGCCCGTGCCCGAGCCCCTGGAGAACCTGCTGGCGCTGCAGCGGGCGCGGATCAAGTTCGGCCAGGCCGGCGCCACGGTGGTGAGCTTTCGCGGCGAGCGTCTCGCCGTCACGCCGATCGAGCTCGACTCGGCACGCGCGCGCCGGCTGCGCGAGGAGCTGCCCGAGGCGCTGTACGAGTCCGGGCGCTCGCAGGTCTCGGTGCGTGTGCCGCGCGAGGGCTCCGCACGGTTTCCCACGGTGATCAAGGCCGCGGACGTCCTGCTCTCGCTGATGCGCGAGGCGGCATGAGAGCGTCTTCAGGAACTCCTTAAGCACGCACACAGCGATATCCGCTAGAGTGCCCGCGTCGTGTCCAAGAACCTCCGTGTCATCTCGGCGCTCGGCGCCGTTTTCTTTGCCGTCATTGGCCTGGCCGCGTGCGGCGGGGGCATCCCCGGCAACGCGGTCGGGCAGGTCAACGGCACCCCGATCACCAAGTCGACGTTCGAACACTGGATGTCGGTCGCCGCCTCCTCGACCGCCTCGAGCACGGGCGCGACCGCGGCCAAGCCGGCCGTCCCCGTCCCGCCGGACTACACGGCATGCATAGCCCATCTGGAAGCGACCGCGGCCACACCGGCCAAAGGTCAGTCCAAGCCCACCTCCGCACAGCTGAAGAGCGAGTGCGAACAGCAGTACAAATCGCTGCAGCAGGAGGTGCTCGGCTTTCTCATCTCCTCGTCGTGGGTTCTGGGCGAAGCCGAATCCCTGGGCGTGAAGGTGAGTGACGCGGAAGTCAAGAAAGAATTCGAAAAGATCAAGAGCGCGCAGTTCCCCAAGTCTGAAGAATTCAAGAAATTCCTCGCGACGTCGGGCCAGAGCGTTTCGGACCTGCTGCTGCGCGTGAAGCTGAACCTGCTGTCCTCGAAAATCCAGAAGAAGGTCGCCAAGGAAAAGGCGACCGTCACCAAGGCGCAGATCAAGAAGTACTACGAACAACACAAGTCCCAGTACGGAACGCCGGAAAAGCGCGACGTGAGGATCGTCCTCACCAAGACCGAAGCGCAGGCCACGCAAGCCAAGAAGGAAGTCGAATCGGGCAAGAGCTTCGCGTCGGTTGCAAAGAGCAAATCGATCGACCCGACGAGCAAGGACAACGGCGGCGAACTGAAGGGCGTGGTCAAAGGCCAGGAGGAGAAGGCGCTCGACGAAGCCATCTTCTCGGCCAAGAAGGGCGTGCTCGGCGGACCCGTGAAGACGCCGTTCGGCTACTACATCTACGAAGTCACCTCCACGACTCCCGGCAGCAGCCAGACGCTGGCACAGTCTGAAGCGGCGATCAAAGAGCAGCTCGCCTCCACCGGGCAGCAGACGGCGCTGAGCAAGTTCGTCAAAGAATTCCGCAAGAAGTGGGAAGCCAAAACCGAATGCGCCAGCGGCTACTCGGTGCAGGACTGCAAGGGCTACAAGAAACCCAAGGCGAGCGCCACCGAAGGCACTGCCACTCCGCAGACGAGCACGCCGTCCACCACGACGACCAAATAGGCCGGCTCGGTGACGCCGAGGCCAAGCTGCGCCGAATTTCGATCCGCTGGTGCTTCGCTCGGACAGCGCGTGTCTAGCACCGCTGGCCACCACCGCGTGAGGAGCGCTCCGGCGTGAGTCAGATCGAGCGAGTTCACGCCCGCCAGATCCTCGACAGCAGGGGCAACCCGACGGTCGAGGTCGAGATCGGCCTGCGCTCCGGCGCACACGGTCACGCGGCCGTGCCCTCGGGCGCCTCGACGGGCGAGCTCGAGGCGACGGAGCTGCGTGACGGCGGCGAGCGCTGGCAGGGCAAGGGCGTGGAGCGCGCGGTCGCGAATGTGGATGGAGAGATAGCCGAGGCGGTCACGGGCATGGACGCAGCCGACCAGAGGGGCCTGGACGAGGCGCTGATCGCGGTGGACGGCACCCAGAACAAGTCGCGGCTGGGCGCGAACGCGATCCTGGGCGTCTCGCTGGCGGCCGCGCATGCGCAGGCGGCCGAGGAGGGCCTGGCGCTGTGGCGCTACCTGGGGGGCGAGGCCGCGCGGGTGCTGCCGGTGCCGATGATGAATGTGCTCAACGGCGGGGCTCACGCCGATAACAGGGTCGACTTTCAGGAGTTCATGATCGTGCCCTGCGGCGCGCCGACGTTCTCCGAATGCCTGCGGATGGGCGCCGAGGTGTTCCATGCGCTGAAGGGGACGCTGCACGAGCGCGGCCTGGGTACCGCCGGCGGGGATGAGGGAGGATTCGCGCCCGACCTTCACTCCAACGAGGAGGCTCTGCAAATGCTCGTCGCGGGCATCGAGGCCGCCGGGTACGAGCCCGGCGCAGATGTGGCGATCGCGATGGACCCCGCGACAAGCGAGTTTTACCGCCAGGGCGAGGGCTACGTGCTGGAGCACGAGGGCCGCACGCTCAGCGCCACCGAGCTGACCGACTACTGGGCCGAACTGGTCGGGCGCTATCCGATCGTCTCGATCGAGGATGGCATGGACGAAGAGGACTGGCCCGGCTGGCGGACGCTCACCGAGCGTCTGGGCGAGCATACGCAGCTCGTCGGCGATGACATCTTCGTGACGAACACCGAGCGCCTGCGGCGTGGAATCGAGCAGGGCGTGGCGAACTCGATCTTGATCAAGGTCAACCAGATCGGGACGCTGTCGGAGACGCTGGATGCGATTGCGCTGGCGCGCGAGGCCGGGTATACGGCGGTGATAAGCCACCGCTCGGGCGAGACCGAAGACGTCACGATCGCCGACCTGGCGGTCGCCACCGGATGTGGACAGATCAAGACCGGGGCGCCGTCGCGCTCGGATCGGGTCGCGAAGTACAACCAGCTGCTGCGCATCGAGGAGCAGCTCGGTTCCGACGCCGAGTTTCCCGGACGCTCGGTCTTTCGCGGTTGATCCGCCGCGTCGCTGTCCCGCCGCGCCGCGGGCATATCGCGTGCAGGCTCGATCCCCGGGGGGCCGGCATGCAGGGATCGGGCGGAGGGAGGCGAATGCGGAGCACATGGCCAGTGCCCACGCATCCTCGGCACGTCCCCGATCGATCGAGACCGGCCCCGTCGCGCGCGTGCGCTGGGACAGGCTGGGCCGCGTCGCGATGCTGTGTCTGCTCGTCGCGCTCGCATACCTGTACGTGAGCGCTGGCATCCGTATCTACTCGACCTACCGTGAGGCGCGCAGCGACAGCGCGCAGCTGGCAGCGCTGGAGCACGAACACGTGCAGCTGCAACACCAGCACGAATCGCTCGGCCGGCGGGGGACCGTCGAAGAAGAGGCGCGCCGGTTGGGCATGATGCACGCCGGCGAGCAGCCCTACGTGGTGACGGGCCTGCCCAACAACTGACCCGGAGCTCGCCAGCGCTGCGCGCGCACGCGCGCACACACACGCCAGGGCCGCACACACGCGTCCCGGTGCGGCGCCGATGCCCGCTAACCTCGGCCGGGTGTCGTTCGAGAACGCGATCTACCAGTGGCAGCGCGGCGAGCGACGCCTGCGTGAGGCCCCGCCTGAGCGCACGGCGCTGCTGGAGCGCGTAGTCGCCGAGCTCGTCTCAGAGCTGCGCCGGCGCCTCGGTGGGAGGTTCTCCGCGCAGGAGCTCACCGACCTGTATGTGTCCGGAACGAGCTGGTGCATGCAGACGGCCATGGCCGTCGCGCCAGAGGATCCGTGGGCGTGGGACTCGAGCGTTGTCGCCGACGCCGCGTTCGGCCGCTACCTGCGCGAGGCTGCCGACTATGCCGGGGGCCGGCGGGCGCTGATGGAGGCGTAGCTGGCGTATTGCATTAGGGCGCCGCTCAGCGACGCCCTAATCGTCGTCGCCGGTGCGACGGATGACTATCCGATCCTCCTCGACCGTCACCTCGATCGGCCGGTGTCCGGCCCAGTGCTCGGCGTAGATCGGGTTGTCCTGGATTGCGGGGTCCAGCCACAGGCCGTACCCCTCCTCGCCGTGGTCGAATGTGCCCTCGAGCGGGCCCGCGCCGCGGCGCGCGGAGCCGCGCCTGCGGCCGCCCCGGCGGCCGCGGCGGCGGGCGGGGGCGGCGCCCTCGTCCCCTCCGTCTTCATCTCCCTCGCCCTCGCCCTCGCCCTCTCCGTCCCCGTCATCCCCACGCTCGGCCCTCTCCCGCTCGGCGTGCTCGGCCTCGACTTCGGCGGCCTCCAGCTCGGCCGCGATCAGCGCATCGTCCTCGGCTCTCAGGTCGACTTCGTTTGGGTAGTCGGTCGCGACCGCGCCGTCGGCCGGCTCTCCGTCGCTGACGAGCTCGTTCTGGCGCTTGAACTGCTCGATCTCGCGCACGGACACCTCGAGCTGGTGGGCGACCCACGCATCGGTACGGCCTTGCCGTACCCAGGCGCGGATCTGATTCAGATGTGGGCGTAGAGATTTACGAGCCATGGACGGTCCGGGAGACTAGCGCATACGCCCGGCACGACGGTCCGGGTGGCATGGAACGGCGTCCATGATGACGTGCAACGACGGCCGGACTGGCCGGTCGTGCGATTCAGACTCGCTTTCGTCCAGTGCGCCGACTATGCTTGCCTGACCGGCGCCGACGGGGCCAATCTCCGTCGAACGCTCCCGGCCGACAGGAGGGTGCGCACCATGTTGGTGCTGACGCGCAAGTCCAACCAGAGCATCATGATCGGGGACGACATCGAGATATCGGTGCTGTCGGTGATGGGCGACAAGGTGCGCATCGGCATCCAGGCGCCCCAGGACGTCCCGGTGTTTCGCACCGAGATCTATCTGGAGATCCACCGCGACAAGGCCGACCACGGCGCCGGCGCGAGCGCTGCGCCCTCGGCCGACGGGGACGCGAGGGCTGACGCCCGCCCAGAGGTGGGCGACGCCCTGCATGAGCTGGGCGACAGCTGACGGGCGAGCAGCCGATGCGGGCATCGCCCGCGGGCCCGAGGCGCCCGGATCAGCCGAGCAGCAGGTAGAGCGTGCGAAACATCACCACGGTGACGATCGCCGCGGTCAGGATCAGCGCCAGCACGAGCAGCGCGAAACGCAGCGAGCCGCGCTTGTGCCGTCGCTGGACTTCGCGCTTGAACGCGCGCTGCTCGGTTGCGCGCTGCAGCGACGCACGGCGGTGACGATCGAGCGAGATCTCCTTCGCAAACGCCCGCTCTAGCTCAGCGAGGCTCTGGCGCATCCTCATGGCCGCGCCTCGTCGCCCCTGGCTGTGTCCTCAGTCGCTCTCGTACTGAAGCCGGGAGACACTCGCTCCGCTCGCATCCCCGTTTCAGCCAGCACGCCACGCTCCTTGCGTCCTTGCCAGGAACGACGATCCATCGGCCATCAGACGACGGGAGCGGCGGCCTCGGCGCGCTCGTAGACGCTGACGAACCGCAGGTAGTTCTCGGCGATCCGGCGGGCGCCGTCGGAGCGGCCGATCTTGCCGTCAACGTAGGCTTTCAGCGGGTCCCACCAGATGGAGCGCCCGATCGCGAAGCCGACGAAGCCGTCCACGGGTGCGGCTTGCCGGAGCCAGTGATCGACCTTGGCGTCGTCGGCGCCACGGCCGAGGACGACGCAGACGACACCCTCGCGGTTCTCGCCAGACCGTGCCTGGGCGACGAGCATCTCGCAGTCCGAGCGCGCGTCCACGCCCTCGATCTTCCATACGTCGACCTCGATGCCGGCGTCCTGGATCTGGGCGATGGCGCGCCGCATCAGCTCCGGGCGCAGCTCGGAGTCATAGCGATCGGTGTCGCCGTCCACCGCCTGCAGCTGGGCGTCCTCAGCCGGCACGAGCAGCTCGAACAGGAATCTGCGCTCGTGCGCTGAGAGCCAGTCGGACAGGCGCTTCAGCTTCTCCAGCTGCTCACGGTTGCCGGCGGCGTCTCCGTCGGGGTTGTAGCGAACGAGGACCTTCGTGAAGTCCGGGTCGAAGCGCTCGATGTGCTCGCCAAAGGCGTCGCCGTACTGGAAGTCGAACATCGGCTGGCCCGAGCGCTCGGCGGGCATCGCCAGCCGCAGACCGGCGGCGCGGCTCTCCTCGGGCACGGTCGAGCCGAACTGCTCGTCCACGAGCACGCCCGTCACCGACGGATCCGCCCCGGCGGCGACCGCCTGGGAGAGGCCCTCGAAGATCAGGTGCTTGGCGTCGGCGATCATCGCCGTCTGCTCGGCGTCCGGTTCGGCCTCGATGCCGAAGAACTTCTTTTGAAACGACCCGCGATGGTCGAAGGCGAGTATGTAGAGCTTCTGGTCATATCCTGGTGGCATGTCCTGAGTATTCCACGGGCGGGCTCCTTCGGGTCTCGACCCGCCGATCGAGCGCTCGCACGAGGCCGGGTCGGAGGGGTCCTCGGAGTGGCCCTTAGAATGGGATGACGATGTCCCCCGGCCCCGACCTGTTCGTCGTGTGCAAGCAGTGCGGGTCGGAGGTGAGCCCGTACATCACCGAGTGCCCGTACTGCGGTGCGAGGCTGCGCAGCCGAGCGCCGAAGCTGCCGCGGGTCAAGAGCCGCGGCCACGGTCTGCGGCGCCTCACGCGCCTGGGTGCGATCGCGCGCGCGCCGTCGCGCACGGGCGCCCGCCGTCGCACGGGCGCCCGCCGTGGAGGGCACCCGCGCCGGCGCGCGCTGCGAACGGACTCGCTCCCATACGCGACGATCGCGCTGGTCGCGGCCGGCTGCGTGGGATGGGTGGGGGTGCGGGGCGGATATGTCGGCTTCTACAAGCTCGCGATCCTCGGTCCGGTGCACGGCGACTGGTGGAAGCTGCTGTCCAGCCCGTTCGCCTACGTGGACGGGCTGTACGCGTTTCTCGCCCTGCTCGCGACCGCGATCTTCGGCTGGCTGCTCGAGCGCCGCCGCGGTGCAGCGATCGTGCTCGTCGTGTTCTTCGGAGGCGCCGTCAGCGGTGCGCTGGTGGCGAGCGCCGTCTACGCGGAGCCGATCGTCAGCGGCGCGGGCGCAGCGGCGCTCGCGCTGATCGGCGCCTGGTCGATCCCGGACCTCCAGGCCGCGCGGCGCGGCGACTACTACGAGGGCGAGCTCCTCGGCGCCGGCGCGATCGCCGCGACCCTGCTGCTGGCGCCGTACGCTCGTCCGGAGGTGAGCTGGCTGGCGGGCGTGGTGGGGGGGATCGTCGGTCTGATCCTCGGTCTCGGCCTACGTCTGGTCGAACCGCCCGAGTCCTGATCGGCGCCGGCTTGAAGGGATCGGCCCACCGTGCTCGCGGACGCTCCTATGATGGTGCTGCCCACGCCTTCCCCACGCCCTCACCGACGACGACGCGATCACTCACGACACAGGAGCAGCGACATGGAGATCCGGTTCCTAGGCCATGCGGCATTCGAGCTCAGCGACGGCGATACGTCCGTGCTGATCGACCCGTTCCTGACGGGCAACCCCAAGGCGGCCGTCGCCGCTGAGGATCTCAGCCCGCAGGCGATCCTGCTGACGCACGGCCACGTCGACCACATCGGCGACACCGTCCCGATCGCCAAGCGCGCCTCCTCTGAGGTGGTGGCGATCGTGGAGATCGCCAACGAGCTCTCCGAGGACGGCGTGGAGCACGTTCACGATCCGAACCTCGGCGGCACCGTGACGCTCGACTGGGGCTCGGTCAAGCTCGTGCCGGCCTGGCACACCTCGACGACTCCGAAAGGCACGGTCAACACCCCGGCCGGGCTGATCGTGCGGTTTGCGGGCAAGACGATCTACCACCTCGGCGACACCGCGCTGTTCTCCGACCTGCGGCTGATCGGCGAGACGGAGGGACCGATCGACGTGGCGCTGATGTGCATCGGCGGTCACTACACGATGGACCGTCACGACGCCGTCGCGGCCGCGCGGCTGATCGGCGCCAATCGGGTGATTCCGTGCCACTACGACACGTTCCCGCCGATCGAGACCGACGCGCAGGCGTTCAAGGCCGAGGTGCAGTCGGGCGGAGGCGTCACGGAGGTCGTGGTGTTGAGACCCGGAGAGGCGCACACGCCATGATCGCGGAAACATTTGCGATGATCCCCGCCGAGCCCCGGAGCTTGCGGTCATGACGCTGACGAACGCGGTCGTCCTGATCGAGGCGGAGCGCGACGCGCTGTCGACGCTCGGGGGCGCCCTCGCAGACATCGAGGGTGTGGCCGAGGCCTACTCGGTCACGGGAGAGTGGGACTTCGTGGCGATCGTGCGCGTGCCCGACCACGAGCAGCTGGCGGACGTGGTGACCGTGGAGATCGGCGGGCTGCCCGGTGTGACGCGCACCCAGACGATGGTCGCGTTCGCCGCCTATTCGCGCCACGATCTCGAGGCGCTGTTCTCGCTGGGCGAATAGACGTACCCGCGCTGCGCGATGCCCGCGATCCCGCTGAAGCCCGAGTACGGACCGACGCTCGGCAGGCTGCTGGCGCCCCGCTGGCACGCGGCGTCACGGCTCGTGCAGACGGTCGTGGTCGTGGCAGGCGTGGGGCTGCTGGCGATCGCGATCGGGGCGGGGCTGACGCTCGAGAACGCCCACTACTCACACGGCGGACCGGCGCCGTTCTCGTTCAGCTATCGCGGTCTCTACCGGATCGCGCCAGAACCCGGCGAGTACGTTCAGGTGCGCAGCCCGGCGCGCGGGCCGCTGAGGAACTCCTTCGCCGTCGGCCCGCTGCAGCTGCCGCCGTACACGGGGGGGCTGAGCGCCGAGCTGCCGATGTATGCGGCGTCATACATCGAAACTCTGCGCCGGCGCTACACCGGATTCGTGCTGCGCGGCGAGGGCAACACGCGGGTGAACACCGTGCCGGCGTACGACATCGTCTACACCGCCCAGATCGAAGGCCGGACGTACTACGGTCGCGATGTGTTGCTGCTGGGAGGCCAGACCGGGGCGCGCGCCGGCGTGTACATCGTGATGCTGAGCGCGCCCAAGGCCGACCCGGGCGTGAGCACGCCGCGATTCGTGGGCACGACGGGGGTGCTCGAAGAGCCGCTGGAGTCGTTCACGATCGGCTGAGCTCTTCCCGCGGCCCGCGGGCTTGTCCTGGTGGCGCCGGCTCGGAGGAGCGTCACTCCTGAGGTTCGCCCGGCGGGCTCGCTGCGGGCGTACCCGCGGGCGTTATCGCGGGCGTCGTCCCGGTGGCGGGCGATGCCGTCTGCGGCGCGGATTCCGCGGGCGGCGCGGATTCCGCGGGCGGAGTGGCTTCAGCGGCGGGGGCGCTCGCGCCTGTCTGCGGCGTCGTTTCCGCCGGCGGCGAGGGCGTGCCGCCGGTCGGGTCGCTCGCGGGCGTGCTCGGGGTGGCGGAGGTGGCCGGCTCGGGCTCCACCGCGGTCGCGTCCGTCGGCAGGGCGGTCGTGTCGGTCGTGACCTCCGTCACCTGGGGCGGCGGCGACGTCTGCTGAGGTTGGGTGGCCACGAGCTTGATGACCGGCGCCGCAACCGCGGGCGTCGGCGAAGCTGATTGCGGGGTTGCGGTCAGCGCTTTGTGCGCCAGACCCGCTGGCTGTCCGCCAGGGCGGCCATTATCGCCTTTGCCACCCCCTCTCAGATCGCCGCCACCGGCGCCGCGGTCCCCGGAGCTGACCGGCTGCACCGCGGTGTGCACGACGACCGGTTCGCTCGCGTGGGCCTCCGGCACATACGCGGTGGCGGCGGCCGCGGGACGACGATGGGCTGGACGCGCGGCGTGGTCGGCCGCGACAGCGCCCGCCGTGACGATCGCCGCGGCCGCCAGTCCGGCGACGGCCTTGGTCGCGATAGCGCCGGCGCCGGCTGTGAGCAGCCCGCCGGATACGCCCGCTCCCCCGGCGCCGGCTGCGCCGGCGGTGGCGGCTCCAGCCGTGGCTCCGGCGCCCGCCCCGGCGCCGACATGGCCGGCGGAGGCGGTCGAGCCGAGCTTGGTGAGCAGCAGCTTCTTGGCGATCAGCAGCGGACCTACGGGGAAGATCGCGGCGAGCGCGTGGTTGTTGTCCTTGAGCTGGCGCTTGAACGAGCGGCAGCGCTCGCACCCGCGCACGTGCCTGCGCGCGGGCGCGCCCAGCTTGGCCAGACCCTCGGCGGCTTCGCCGAGCTGGATTCGCACTTCCTCGCAGCTCAGCTGCCGTGCCTCGGCGGCCTCCGCGAGCGAGATGCGCGCGCGCACGAGCAATGACTTGACCGACGGCACGGTCGTCTCCATCGCGTCGGCGATCTGATCGTAGGAGAGCGCGTCGATCTCACGCAGCAAGAGGGCGGTGCGCTGGGTCTCGGGCAGCTCCTTGACGTCGCCGAGCAGCTGCCGGAAGCTCTCGCGCCGCAGGACGCGCTCGCCGGTGGAGAGGCCGTTGTCGGCGTAGTGCACGTCCATCGAGTCCACGCCGATCGCCGAGGCGCGGCGCAGGTGGTTGAGCGAGCGGTTGCGCGCGATCCGGTACAGCCAGGGACGGACGTTGATCTCGCGCTCGTCGGCGAGCACAGCGTTGAACGCGGCCGTGAACACCTCCTGGAGAACGTCCTCGGCGTCCTCGCGCGAGCTGAGCATGTGCCGGCAGAACGCCAGCAGCCGCGAGTGGTAGCGCGAGAACAGCACCTCGAACGCGGCGTGCTGCCCGCGGCGGGTCATGGCGATCAGACGCTCGTCGGACTGCAGGCGCAGCAAGGCAGAGGGGCCGCTGAGGCCCGGCATCGACTTGTGTGTTAGTGCTGAGACCTCCACGACGCACGGCCCCTTCGATGGCTGCTCTCTGCAGTCAATTACACCGCGGCAACCTCAAAGTTGCGTAAATGCGCGCGCGCGGTCCCCGCCGGCGGCTACGATCGGGGTGCCCGGGTGGACAAACTGGCAAAGTCGGCGGACTTAAAATCTGCTGCTCTTACGAGCTTGCGGGTTCGACTCCCGTCCCGGGTATGCCCGAGTCTGGTTGTCCGGGGCCGAGACCGGAGCGTGTGGCGGGAGCACTCGCCGGGACCGCGGCCCGGCGCGTGTGCGAAAGCGGGCGTTTTCAAAACGGATCTCATCCCCGGAGATCGGCGGGGATGAGCCACGTGTCGCGAGCGCTCTCTGACGACACGCGCGCGCTGCCGCGGACACCACGTGGCGGTCGCGGAGTGGACACTCGGTCTCGGCCCCCGATCGACCCGCCGGTGGCAGCGCTGCGCCCCAGTGGATAGAGTCGCGCGTCGATGGCGACCGAAGAGAGCACAGAGGAGAGCACCGCGACGTTCCACGGCGGGCGGCTGATCGCGCGGCGATTGAAGGCGCACGGGGTCAGCCGGCTGTTCACGCTGTCCGGGGGGCATCTGTTCTCGATCTACGATGGCTGTCGCGCGGAGGGGATCGAGATCGTGGACGTGCGTCACGAGTCCACCGCCGCGTTCGCCGCGGAGGGCTGGGCGAAGGTGACGCGCGAGCCCGGCGTGTGCGCGCTCACGGCGGGGCCGGGCGTGACGAACGGGATGAGCGCGATGGCGAGCGCGCAGTCGAACCACTCGCCGATGGTCGTGCTCGGGGGGCGCGCGCCCGCGGGACGCTGGGGGATGGGCTCGCTGCAGGAGATCGATCACGTGCCGTTCGTGCGCCCGCTGAGCAAGCTGGCGGCCACGCCCGAGAGCGCCGCCGAGATACCGGGGTTGGTCGACGAGGCGTTCACGACCGCGCTTGAGCCGTACTCCGGGCCGACGTTCGTGGACTTTCCGATGGACTACGTGTTCATGGAGGCGCCCGAGCCCGAGGACGCGCTGCGGGGGTTGCCCGCGCGCGCGAGCAGGGGAGCGGACGGCGCGTCGATCGAACGGGCCGCGGAGCTGCTGAAGGGCGCCGAGCGCCCGGTGATCATGGCGGGGACCGATCTGTACTGGGGCCACGGCGAGGGGGCGCTGCTGGAGCTGGCGCAGTCGCTGCGCATACCCGTGTTCCTGAACGGCCTCGCGCGCGGGTGCGTGCCCGCGGACCACGAGCTGTTCTACTCGCGCACGCGGGGGCAGGCGCTCAAGGGAGCCGACGTCGCGCTGGTGATCGGCGTGCCGATGGACTTCCGGCTCGGGTTCGGCGGGTCCTTCGGCGATGAGACGGAGATCGTGGTCGTGGACGTGGCCGAGCCCGTGCGCCCGCATCCGCGGGCGGTGGCGGCGGAGTGCTACGGCGCGCTTCAGGCGACGTTGAGCGATCTGCGCGCGGCGGCGGGGGCGCATGCCCTGGCCAGCGAGAGCTGGGTGGCGGAGCTGCGGGCGGCCGAGACCGAGCGGCGCGAGGCGGAGAAGGTGGAGTTGGAGGACGATCGGGCGCCGCTGCATCCGATGCGGTTGTACGCCGAGCTCGCCAAGGTGATCGAGCGCGACGCGATCGTGATCGGCGACGGCGGCGACTTCGTCTCCTACGCGGGCCGCATGATCGACAGCTATCAACCGGGCTGCTGGCTGGATCCCGGGCCGTTCGGGTGCCTGGGCACAGGCTGCGGGTATGCGCTGGCGGCCAAGCTCGCCCATCCCGAGCGCCAGGTGGTGCTGCTGCTCGGCGATGGCGCGTTTGGGTTCTCGGGGATGGAGTTCGACACGCTGGCGCGCCACGGGGTGAACGTGGTGGGCGTGATGGGCAACAACGGGATCTGGGCCTTGGAGAAGCATCCGATGGAGTTCCTGTACGGCTACTCGGTCGCGGCGGAGCTGAGGCCGGCGACGCGCTATGACCAGGTCGTGGAGGCGCTCGGCGGGTACGGCGAGCTGGTGGAGCGCCCGCTGGATGTGGTGCCCGCGCTGGAGCGCGCGTTCAGCGCCGGCGCGCCGGCGCTCGTGAACGTGCTCACCGATCCGGCCGTCGTGTATCCGCGCAAGTCCAACCTGGCCTGAGCCTCCCTGGCCTGAGCCTCTCTGGCCTGAGCCTCCCTGGCCTGAGCCTCCCTGGCCTGAGCTTCTCTGGCCTGAGCCTCCTCCGAACTCCGAGGGCCGACATGAGGAAGCCGCCCGGGTGGACGGCTTCCTCGGGGTCCTCCGAGGAACAGGCAGGGGGGCGTCCCTCGGGGGATGGGGGTGACCCGGACAGGGGGATGCCGAGGTCTGCTCGGCGGGGGTCCAGGCCTATGGACCAGCTGAGAAGGCACGTGCAAGCACACCTCCTCCAGCGGGAGAGTATCATGTATCCGAACTGCCGTGTAAAACCGATTTTGCGCTGTCAGCTGGAGGTAGCCAGAGAGAGCGCGCCGCCGTGCAGGATGTCGTGCTCGGAGACCTCCACCTGGTCGAGCTCGAACGCGCGCATCGCCTCCGAGAGCAGCACCATGCCCGCGACGATCGTGGGCGCGCGGTCCGGATGCAGGCCGGCGATCGTGCGGCGCTGAGCTTCGTCCATCTCCGCCAGCCGCGCCAGCAGCATCTCCACGGTGGCCAGCAGCAGCTCATACCCGTGCACGCGCTCGGGGTCATAGGGGTCGAGCTCCTGATCGATCGCGGCCGCCGAGGTGGCGGTGCCGGCCACGGCGATCCCGCGGGTCACGGGCGCGCGCTCGGCCGCGGGCAGGCCGGCGAGGAAGATCGAGCGCACGTCGGCCGCGAGCGCCTGCAGCTCGGCGCCCGCGGGCGGATCGCTGTGGATGTGGCGCTCGCTCATCCGCACGACGCCCGCGGGCAGGGAGACGTGAAAGCCGGCCGTATGCCCGGCGCCGACGATGAACTCGGTCGATCCCCCGCCGATGTCCACCACCACGGTCGGCTCCGCTCGGGTCTGCCCCTCGTGGGCGGGCCGGCCGGACATAGCCCCGAGGAACGTCATCCGCGCCTCTTCCTCGCCGGTCAGGATCTTCGCGTCAAGGCCGTACTGGGAGCGGATGCGCTCGGCGAATGCGCGTCCGTTGCGCGCGTCACGGACGGCGGAGGTCATCACGGCGAGGTTCGGGTATGAGGCGAGCGAGGCGCCATGCGCGTCGATTTCCGCGCGGAAGTCGCTCAGCGCGGCATACACCCGCTCGCACCCCTCCCGCGAGAGCTCGCCCCCCGAGTCCACGCCCGCGCCGAGCCGCGTGACGACCGAACGGCGCACGATCTCCGTCACGTCCCCCTCCGGCGAAACGTCGGCGATCAAGAGCCTGGTCGAGTTGGTGCCTATGTCGACCACGGCCGTGCGCATGCGGTGATGCTATTGGCTGGCCGCATTCCCGGCCCGCGGGCCGCGGGGGGGCGTCGCCCGGTCGAGGGCGAGGTTTTTTGCTAGAACATGAGTAGCGACGCGGGGTGGAGCAGTCTGGTAGCTCGTCGGGCTCATAACCCGAAGGTCGCGGGTTCGAATCCCGCCCCCGCTACTACAGGAAAGGCCCGCAAATGCGGGGCTTTTCGCTGTCTACGGCTACGTACCGGCCGGCTGATATCGCCGTCGGGTAGCAGGTTTGGGTAGCACTTAGCCCGCCTGAGCGCCTGATTTCGCGGGTTCGCCAAGTAGCAGGGTGCCCAACGTGACCCGCGAAATGGCCTTTGCTCGACACGCGGACGAACGGGCGCGAGGAGGCCGCACCGTGCAGCATGCCCGGCAGTCAGCACAAAGACAGGGGATCGATGCAACATCTGACGGTACGCGTTGCTTGGAAGAAGATCGACGCACTGATTTAGAGGCGCTAAACAGCGCCCTCTGGGTCGGGCTGGCTCGGCCGCCACGTGACCTGCGTGACATCGGCTGCGTACGAGTTCTCGACGAGATACAGCGAGATTCCCGAGGAGGTCGCAGCCTGGAGCTGAGACGGTGTACCGAGAGTGTCGGGAACCGCGAGCGCAATTTGTCCGAGCCACTCCTCGACGCGAGCGCGATCGGCGTCATTTTCGAGCACTGCGTAGAGCGAGAACAGGGGCGGCGTCTCGCTCTCATCGAACTGCATGAGCACGTCGCGCACAACGGCGCCCGTGGGTCGGCGGCTGCGTCTCGCGACCTCAGCGCTAATGCGCTGCGCGAGGGGAACCAGCTCGGGCGGCACTGCAGGACGGTCGTACCGCAGCCCGAGCCAAGTTGTGAACGCGAGCCTGCGCGACGCGTCAACGTCGCGTCGCTCGCTCCCGTCTTGGACGAGCGCGGTTAGTACTGCTGCCGACACGACGGTGCGAGGACCGTGCGAGACGACGTAGTCGGTCTCAGTCAAGCGCAGGCGCCAAGAGCGCAACCCCCAGTCCTCAGGCGGTTTGTCGGTAAAGACGGCGCGCAGCTCGACCGTGGGTTCGTGGTGATCCGCGTCGGTCTTGTCGAGGTCGCAATCCTGGCTGGCGACGGCCCAAGAGCCGTGGTCGCTTTGGTCTCGGCAGGGCCGGCCGTCTCCGTCTAGGACGACGCCGTCGAGCGGCAGCGTCGCTTGGATGATTGACCCCTGGCGCCAGCCGTCAGCGTAGAGCGACGCCATACGGGCAGCCCCTACTCGTGGAGAGCCGCCGTCGCACCGTCGCGCCGCGGGTTTTCTCCGACGAGAAGTCCTTCTGGCCTCGGCCGGAGCCGGTCGAGCGCGAGGAGGAGCGCGGCGGCCGGCTCGTCGGCTTGAAGGGCGTCGGCCGCGGAACGTCCACCGTCGGCCGTGAAGCTGAGCGCGTCGGCGGTCACATTTGGGCTATTGCCCGCTAGCCGCGCAACGCGGGCGACGACGCCATGCACGGCTACGATCCGTCCGCGCAGGTCGCCGCTGTGACCCGCAACGAGTGGCCGCCCGTTCTCGATGCCCCGGACGGTGGTGTGGCTCGTGCGAAGAACTCCCGCTAGTTGACGCGACGACCAAGTGGTCCAAGCTTTTAGCTCGGCGAGCATGCGCTGGACTTCGGGAGCCCGTCGAGGGGTCGGCTGAGGCAGGACGATGTCCCAGCCGCCGACCTTCCATATGGGGTCGTCCGTATTAAGGATCGCTGTCGCATAGCTAGGGCGAACGGCTCGCCATATATGGCTTGCTCGTAAGCGGTGGGCTGGTCAAGGGTGATCATTCGAGATCCTCGAGTCCAAAATACTCTTCGCCAGCTGGGGCGAGGGACCATCTGAAGAAGCGGTCAACTTGGTCGTGGAGCATCGCGACCTGGCGAGTGAGCTCGTCAGCGTCGAAGGGTTGGTGGCCTTGGACAAATAGGTCGAACGTCCAGCAGAAATGCAGGATTCTCGGTCTGGGCTGGCAGGACGCCTGGCAGCATCGCGTTGGCCGGTACGAAGCCGTGGCGGATGATGGCTTGGATATCGACCGGCGGGCCGGCGAGGTCTCCCGATGGCGGAGCAGCGAGCTGCGTCTGCGTAAGCGAGGTCTCGACTCGCGTGTCGTCGCGCACGAGCGGTGTCGCGCTCCAGCCCGTGAGCTCCGGGCGAAACCAGGCGCGCCAGGCATGCTCGTCGGTCGGCGGCACCTCGGCGACATCGACATAGCGGAGCCCGAGTCGATCGCATCTTTTGACTCCGATCACTGAGCCCAGTGCGTCAACCACGGCGCGGAAGCGCTCCTCGAACTCCTCGAATTTGCCGTACTCGGGGCCGATCGACAAGGTGGCCATGCCAGGGGCGATGACGAGTCCCCGCCGGAATCGTCGCTAAAGCTCCAAGAGCGCGTCGTTTGGGACTCGCCAGCCGGGCCGCCGGGACCGACGAGGAGCGATACCTGCTGGACCTGCTGCTGCTCCATGTATGGGAACAGGTCGCTGAGGCTCTCTTGGAGCGGAGCTATGCCGTCGAGGGTCTGTAGGCGCGCGAGTACCGGGTACTGCACTTGGCCGAGCGCCTGGACGAGGGGCGGTCGTGCGAGGCGGTAGCGCGTAACGGGCTCTAGGTCGAACATAGGCTCTAAACGTTCCAGAAGCGTTCCAACGTGCTCAGCATAGACGATCGGCCCGCGGAAGTGCGCTGGTTGCAAGCATTCGCGTGTTTGCGTGGCACTCAATCAGCTGCACTCGTCTGCGCCTGCGGCTTCGCCGAGGAGGATGGCTTCGACGTGCTGGCGCACATAGAGCCGTCTGCGACCGATCTTGCGCGATGGCAGGGTGCCCTGGCGCGCGAGGTGTTCGACGGTGCTCGTCGGCATGTGCAGGAGCTCGGCGACCTCGCAGGCGGTCAGCACGTCGGCGGCGGTGAGGGGGCGGTGCGCCGTCGAGTCCGCGTGGGCAGGAGTCCCGCTGTAGAGGAAGGCGCTCATGGGTGTTTGTCGGTTGTTCGCGTTCATGTTGCTATTGACCCCGAGCGCCTGGAACCGGCCACGGAATTAGCGACTGGCACCGGCCAGGGGCGTACCTCGGCCGTGTTGCGCGCACAGCGATTGCTGTGCGATTGCTGGCCCGTGCATCTACGGATGAAAAGTCAAGGGCTGCGGGGCTGCGCGAGCTTTTCTTCGGGGTTGCTGAGGGTGCTGCTCGGCACTCGAGGGTGCGTTCGGGCGGCACAGTGATTGCATAGCGCCCGGAGGGCCGTGCATA
>CAVYDM010000005.1:0-127620 GCA_963767255.1 uncultured Solirubrobacterales bacterium
CCGCTCCAGTGCGGGTGCCGGTGGCAGCCCTACGCACCCCGCAGGGGTGCGATAATGGGGCTGCCGGCGCCCGACCGTTCATGCTTCCTCAGTTGTGAATGTGTGACTCCGCGGTAGCGGCGCCGCGCCGCTGTCAGCGCGTGGGGGAGATGCACTGCCGTGAGACGCGCTCGACGTGCTCGGGCCGAGCGAGGTTGAAGATGGCGATGCCGTGGTGGTGGGCGATGCGCAGCGCCTGGCCGGTCCCGCCGACCCGTCAACCACGGCCGTCTAGGCTGCCGTCAGGCGTCCAGCACAACACGAAGCGCGCCGGGCTCGCCAGATCGGCGCCGAGCACCTGATGGCAGTTGCGCGCGTGCAGAGCACGAACACCTCGGGTCAGTCGTGACCAAGCCGGGTGAAACTGCGCCGCCAGCTCGTAAGCCGCGGGGGCCGGCTGGCCGAGCACGAGCTGCTGCGCGCCGCGGGCGGGCGAGCGGGCACCCGCCTCGAAGGCTGGCCACGGAAGGTAGAGCTCGAACGTCCCGTGCGCGTGGGCGCCGCGATAGAACGCCTGGTCCGCGCCGGCGGCCATGCCCGTGCGCAGCACCCAGCCCTCGCCCGCAAGCCGCGACGCGAAGCGAGTCATCAGGTCGAGCACGGTGGGCGGCGTCTCGCGGGAGCCGATGCCGGCGTAGGCAGGCCGCGCCTGAGAGGGCGAGCTGGTGGTGTCGAGCGCCATCACGCTTCCTTTCCATAGGCGACCCCGCCCGGTGCGGAGCCGATCCCCGACCAACCCGCACGCGCAGCGTGCGACACTCGGAGGGGACGAAGCCCGCGACCGACAGGGCGGACCGCTAGGGAAACCAACGTGGGCGGGCGACCCAGCTGGGCGTCAGCGCTCGACTCGCTCCAGATCCTCGAAAGCGTCGTCGGGAACGTCGATCCCGACCTCGTAACCCAGGCGGGTGAGCGTCTCCAGCACGATCTCGACATGCTCGTAGGCGCACTCGCGCGCCTTCAGCATCGGGTCAAGGTTCGCGCGCTCGTGTTCGACGGCCAAGATCACGGGGTCATGCCCGACAGGCCCGAGCGTAAGGTGCGTCACGCAGGTCGGCACCCCCTCGTGGCCGACGAAGGTGGAATGGACCTCGACCGCGAGCCCGTGGTCGGGCAGCGCGGTGGCGATCACGAGCACGTAGGGTCCTGCCCATGTGCAGGTCGTCTCGCTGCTGACCTGGCGGCCGTCGAGCGTGACTGCAAGTGCGATTGTGCGCCGCTCGCTCACGGCCTCTCACGGTATCGCTACGGGACGAGCAGCACCTATCGTCGAGGCGCCACCTGCGTGAGCCCTGATCGCTCGCCTGTCGCGTGGAGCTCTTGGTCGGCGGTGGGGCTCGGGGCTACACTTCGCTACCGCATCGGGCGGGAGTAGCTCAGTTGGTTAGAGCAGGGGACTCATAATCGGTAGGTCGCAGGTTCGAATCCTGCCCCCGCTACTAAGCGAAAGCCCTGGAAATCCAGGGCTTTCGGTACGCGTTCAGTCCCCGTGTCGGGGGTGTTCAGGCCAGAGTCGGGAGTGGGTCGCCGCGGGCGTGGGCGCGGAGTAGTTCGCGGAGGTAGGCGAACATCGAGCGGCCTTGGAGGCGGCAAGTAACCGATGTGGAGAGAGCACGCTCGATGAACTGCTCGCCGTCCTTGGATTGGGTGCCGTGGGAGAGCTTGCGGTGGATGACCGGGCCGCGGAGCGCTCTCTCCGCCGCGTTGTTGGTCGGCTGCACGCCGTCGACGGTGACGAATGTCCAGAGTGCCGGCCAGATCTTGAGCAGGTTGTTGGCGAACCGGCGGTGCAGGCGGCAGCGCTTTGACTTGCGCCCTGCGTGCTCGAGCAGCGCGCGCAGTTCGTCCTGGATCGGCTTCATCTCGCGGATGAGGCGTGCTCGGTCCTGGTGCTCGCAGAAAGCGCGCCAGGTCTTGAACAGCCGCTTGGTCAGCCCGAGCCCGGCGGTGCCGAACTCCTTCTGCTCGGCCAGCCCCTCGGAGTGACGGAAGAAATCTCGCTTGAGATGCTCCCAGCACGCCTGGCGGCTCTCGGGGTCGATCAGGTCATACGCCCACCAGCGATCGGAGCCGAGGATCCCTTTGAAGTCCGTGCCGATCAACTCCTGCAGGCGGTCGCGGTGACGATCCTCAGCAATCCGAAAGATCGCCGCCCATGAAGTCACCGCGGTCCACAGCGTGCGCGGATCGTGGGCGGTGAACCAGCCGGTCTCATCGACATTGAGAGCCGGGGAGCCAAGCACCTTTTCGACCAATTGCTCGTGCGGCTCCGCCAACGCCGCTGAGGCGCGCTGACAGATCGCGTCCACAGCACCCGGCGAGAGCCCCAGCCCGAACAAGTCGCGCGCCAGCTCTGACATGTCCCGCCGCGAGACCCGGTTACGAGCGCTCAGCGTCACGACCGCCGCTTGAAGGTCCAGGCCAAATGGCGAGCCCGCGACCTCCTCAGGCAGCTTGCCCGCTGTCTTCTTGCCACAACCAGGGCAGCGCAAGTGGTGCGTGCGATGCTCGAAGAAGATCACTGCGATCGGCGGCAACTCCGCGACCTGCTGGCGCCCAAACCGCTTGCCGGGCTGGCGCTCATCCTCGCTGAACTCGCGTCCGCAGCCCCCACACGCATCCGGGTAGTGATCGACGATCTCATCGACCTGATCCTCGCCCAGCAGCTTGCGACCCGCACCCTTGTGCCCGGGCTGGGCGCCCCGCTCGCGCTCACCCTCGCGCTTGGCCCACGCCTTCGCCCGCTCGCGCGCCTCCGCTCGCCGCTCCGCCCGCGTCTTCGGTGCATCTTGGGACGGCGGACTCGACGAGTTACGTGAATCCTTGCGCGACTGCTCCTCCAACCGAGCGACCCGCTCCTCCAGCCGCCCACACCGAGCCGCAGACTCCAGAATCACCTCAACACACCGCTCCCGCCCCGCATCAAAGATCGCCTCCGCCTCGACACGGTCCACACCCCCAAGATTCGCCACACCAACACACGATCCTTGTCATGGCGACCTACGACTGAACGCGTACGGCTTTCGCGGTTCTAGGGCTCGGGCGCTGGTGGAGCTTCCTCCCGAGATTTCCTCCCGGGATGGATCGAGCCTATCGGGGTATCGGGGCCTGCTGGCATCATGCGGCGATGTCCGCGCGATGGCGAATAAGGCTGACTCGGAGATGGCTGTGTCGGTGAACGTCCCCAAGTCCTCATGAGCGGCGCGGCGTGGACGCTTGAGTTCTACGAGGAGGACGGCCGGGAGCCGGTGCTTGACTTCCTGCGCGGCCTTGATGAGCTGAAGGAGCAGGCGTTGGCCGCTGCGCTTCGCAACGTTCTCGCCTATGAGGGCATTGGGGTCTGCGGCTCCTCGTGGGGCAAGTGGGTGCCTGGTGCTCCCGGCATCTTCGAGTTTCGGGTGCGCCATGACGCGGCGACCATCCTGCGCGAGCGCGGCTTGCCGGTCCCCGAGCATCTGAAGGAGACCAGTGCCGACGTCCTGCTGCGCGTGTTCTGCCATGCCCACGGCAAGAAGGTGGTCCTGCTGCTGGCCGGCTATGACAAGGGCAAGGAGCCGAGCGCCAAGCGCCAGAACGCGGAGATCAAGCGGGCCAAGCAGCGCCTGACCCGCTGGAAGGCTCAGGAGAGGGCCAGTGCCAAGCGGAGGTCTTGACAAAATATGCGGTATGCTGCATAAATACTGTTGGATGACCCGACTACTGGGGTTCTGTGATGGCTACGAAGTTCGACGACTACATCAGCGAGGTTGAGGAGAGGGCGAAGGCCGGCGGCCCGGAGGCACTCGCGCGCTGGGATGCCTTCAACGCTCACTACGCGATGGCCCGTGAGGTGCGCGAGCTGCGCAAGGAGCGCAATCTCACGCAGAAGCAGCTCGCCGCCGCGTCTGGCATCAACCAGGCCGAGATTTCGCGGATCGAGCGCGGCCAGACAAACCCAACCGCCAGCACGCTTGCCGCACTACTGGCGCCGCTGGGTGCCCGCGTCGGGGTAGTCCCGCGCGAGAAGCGCGACCTGGCGCACGTGTAGGAGGAGTCTCGTCCGGCCGCAGCGTCCGGCCTCGTGCTCGCACGCCTGCTGGTAGCCGTAACAAGGAGGGCGCAGCCCGACGCCTCCGGTGCAGGTAGCGGCGGCCACCGCGCCGCAATCCGTAGCGTCGTGTGAGGGTCGCGTGAAGGACGACATCCCCGTGCTGACGGAACACATCAAGGCAGCTTGGGACAACCGAGACACCGCGCAGACATTCATGAAGATCCTGCGGCCGGAGATCCCCGCTTCCGCTGCGGGCAGCAGTGCTGGTTCGTAGAAGTCTGTTGCAGCAGGTCACTCGTTCCACACGGCCCCCGCGTGCCCGTGGCGGTCCGGGAACGCCGGCGACGCTGGCACGAGGAGCAACCTGGTCAGCTACGCCGCTTGGCGCTCGTCGGCGCGCAGCGCGTCGGGGAGCGCCATCTCGAAGCCGAGCTTCCGTAGCGCCGTGACCAGCGTGAGGAACTTCTCGCGCTTCTGCTCGGCGTATGCCGAAGGGTCATCAGCGAGCTCGGCGATGCGCACAGCGTGGTACTTCGCGTACCATGCGCCAGCGGCGCGGAGTGCCTCGAGCTCCTCGGGTGCCGGGTCCTCGACGGTGATGGGTATGTCCACCTGCCGGACAGTAGCCCTGGCTTCGGATGCGTCTCTCGCTCGGGGTGCGGCCGTCCCGCTCGCTGCGGGATTCTCATGTCCGCCACGTCGATCTCGCCGGGGCTGCATGCTCTAGCGGCGCTTATCGACGAGCAGACCGGGCGCTACCGGGAGCTCAACGGAGCGGCAGGAATGATCTCCATGGCGGCAAGACCATACGGGGGCAGCAGAGCGGTCGGAGCGCAGAGTTCGGTCTGACAAGCAGTCCACGGCAAAGCATATCTATATTGATAGGCTTTGCAGCAAGAGATCTTGCGACCTACTGCAAGCTATATCTATAGTGATCTATAATGCAGCTATGGCACAGGCAGCGACACTTACGCGCATCGCGGATATCGCAGAGGATCAGTGGGGCCTCATTACACGCCGGCAGGCCAGCGACGCCGGCGTCTCGGAGGCGACGCTAAACCGCCTCGCAGCGGACAGCTCAGTCCTAAAGAGGCTCGCCCACGGCGTCTATCGCCTTGCTGGCGCGCCCGAGCCCGAGCACCAGGCCCTCAGGGCGGCCTGGCTCCAGCTCGCGCCTGCCCTCCGAGCCTGGGAGCGGGGTCCTCGCGACGGGGTCGTCTCCCACCGCTCGGCGGCAGACATGTACGGACTAGGGCATCTCGGCGAAGACCGCCACGAGTTCACGCTCCCCCGAAGACACCAGTCGAGACGTCCGGACGTTCGACTTCATCAGAGGCCGCTAATTGACGACGAGTGGATTGTCCTTCGTGGGCTGCCGGTTACGTCTCCCGCGCGGATCGCGTCGGACCTCCTCTATGACCGGGAGGACCCGACCGCCATCGCGCACATCATCGGCGACGCTCTGCGTGGCGTCTATGCCTACCCCGGCGCAGTCGCCGACGCACTAGGCCCCCACGCATCACGCTTCGGGCTTCGTCGGGGAGATGGGCTGGCCCTTCTCCGTTGGCTGCTCGACCTGCTCGACGATCTCGATACTGAGCACTGGATAGCTCTGGCACGGGCCACCATGAAGCGCGACTCCGATATCGAGCAAGCGCCGGCGCTGGTCGGCGGCGTCGCCTCGCGATGAGCCAATACGCCACGCCCGCTGCGTTCCGCCGAGCATTGACGGACAAGCTGACGGCGCTGGCGCGCGAGAGCCGATGGGAACTACCGCAGCTACAGCGCCAGTTTGCTTATGACCGTCTGCTCGAGCGCCTCTATCTGATGGACGACGGGTGGATCGTGAAGGGCGCCGTTGCGCTGCTGGCACGGGACCTCGGCGTACGGGCATCCGTTGACATCGATGTCTACCGAGCCAAGCGCGTGGACGCCGCCGAGGCAGATCTTCGTGAGGCGGCAGCACGCGACATCGGTGATTGGTTTCGCTTCGAGATCGGGCCGCGCGGCACGATCGGAGAGGGGATCACCGGAGTGCGCCTCCACGTCACGGCATTCGTCGGGGAGACGGTGTGGGCACAGTTCCGCGTGGATCTTGTTGGCTCCGACCTCAACATGCTCGGTGAACCAGACCAGGTTGCGGCGCTCGCAGAGGTCGACATGCCCGACGTCTCGCAGCGCGGGTATCGCGCCTATCCGTTGGTCGATCACGTCGCTGACAAGGTCGCCGCGACCGTGCAGCGCTACGGCGCGGCGCAACGACCGTCAACTCGATTCCGCGACTTGGTAGATCTTGTTGCGATATCCCAGGGCGCGTCCATTGACGCGCAGGAACAGATCCGGGCGCTCACGTCGGAGGCAGAGCGGCGCTGCATTGTCCTGCCAGAGACGTTCGACGTTCCGGACCGTGCGCTTTGGGAGTCGGGCTACGCCGCCGAGGCGAGACGTTCGCTGCTTGCCACCGCGCACACCCTCGACGAGGCGCTCGCTGTCGTGCGTCCGTTTGTTGACCCCGTGCTCGTCGGGACGGCGCGGGGCACGTGGGACCACGAGCGCGGAGCATGGATGCGCCCGTCGCGGACGTGACACGGATGCGCCGCGGGCTCGGCCTCGAGGACGAGCAGGCCGCGTGAGCTGAGCGGGCGATCGGTACTCAGTCCGCAAGCAGCGCCTGCTGGGCCGTCCTGGGGCGATCCTCAGCTTGGACACGTACCCGGCCGTCGTAGACCGCGTCATCCAGGAACGCGCGCATGAGCTTGTCGTGGGCGCGGTAGCGCAGCGCCTGAGCCTCGCGGCGGACGGCCGCCGCGTAGTGTGCGGGGTCCGCCGGCCGTTCCTCGGCCAGGCGTCGCGCGAGGATCTCCTCCGCGGCCCACGCATACAGGGTGTTGGCTGCCACCTCCACCTCGAGCATGCGGTAAGGCAGGTATTCGCGCACCCGTGCCTTCGACAGCCCCGAGCGACGTGCCGCTCTCTCAAGCGCCTTGAACTCCCGGCGGCCCTCGTACACCGTGACGACGCCGGTTTCCGGGTCGAAGTGCGCCTCGATCTCTGCGTCCTCGTCCTTGCGAGCGATCTCACGGACCCACCCCGTCGCGTGGTGGCGCACCACGAGCACGACCAGCTCCGCCGTGTGGCCGCCGGCCTCCGCGAGCACGCTGAGACGGGCACCGGGCTCGGCGGACACGCGGCAGCGCAGATTCGCGTCGATTCGTGACCAGCCGCTGCGGTTGGGCTCCGGAACGACGTCGCACGACAGATTGACCCCCAGCCCCGGATCGACGGCCACGTGCATGGGCGTGCCGGGCACAATCCGGGTCGGGTCGACGAGCAGCGAGACACCCCGCCGCTCGCCGGGGTGCAGCCGCACGAGCGCCTGCTTGAACCGCAGCGGCGCCTTCTCGACCGCCGTGCGGTCGGCTTCGCCGCGCCCGGGCGAGCCGGCTGTCATCTCGGCGTCCTCGTCTTGCACCACCGGCGGACCTGCCGACGGCTGCCCACCGGACTCGAACCCAGCCGTGCCGGGAGTGTCGAAGGCGTTCTTGAGTGCGTCGTTGAGAGCGCGCAGGCCAACCTGGTCCCGTGCCCGCAGCGCTCCGCCGGGGCGAACGAGATGCGCCCCCGCGCGACGCTCCTCCTCGGCGACTATCGGCCTCAGCACACCGTCGATCGCGGCATACAGGGCTTTGACGACCGGGTGGTTCTCGTTGAGTCCGCTGCGATCGACCTTCACGACCACCTGCGGTCGCGGTCGGTCGAGAGCCGCGCGCTGTAGTTCCTCAAGCGCGTCACATCTCACCTCTCCGTACAGATGCCTAGTCCCGGGCAGTCCCTCCTGCCCTGCGAAGGTCAACTCATGCGCCGCGCGCCCCGATCGCACGACCAGGCCACCCAGACGAGTCGCGCGGGAGGTTCCGGGCGGGAGCGGCCTCGCGCTGCGGCGGACAGTCACGCGCGCGCGGACGCCGCGACTCACCTCGACCTCGTCATCGAACAGCACCGGGCGCTCGCCATCGGGCTCCGATGCCGGGAGGCGCACGATCTCGATGACACCCGACGGGAGCTCCAGCCAAAGCTCGCGGGTCGGATCTTCCAGTACCGGCCGTATCTGGACCAGCTGCGAGACGAGCGTCCGCAGGCGGCCGTCGGCAGGTAGTCGCTCGAGTGCCAGCGGCACCGTCACGCGTGTGCGCGGCCGCTCGCTCGGCGCCGGCTCGTCACGGACGTGCAGATACGCATACGGATCATCGCCGGCCGCCGGAAAGAACCACGACTCGACGCCCCGCTCGTCCCGCACGCCCTCGATGCGACCCGCGCCTTGCGCGAGCCACACGTCGCGGAGGCCGCGCCCGAACAAGCCACGCTGTCCGCCCTGCTCTGGAAGCTCCCCGAGCGCGCCGAGGCGGCGGTCCACCGCCGCGGCGTTGACACCCACGCCGTCGTCTGCGCAACTCACCTCGAAGCGCCAGGAGAGCAGAGCGGGGACCCGCAGCGCACGCATCTGCGCGCGCCAGGCGTCGAGGAACGACGCATCAGGCGCGCTGAAGCGCACCTCGATCCGTCCGCTCGCGCAACCGCCAGCCGCGATCGCCGCATCCGCATTCGTGACGAGCTCGGGCACGATCTGCACCAGGTCGATGCCGCCCTGCGCGAAGTTCTCGCGAAAGTAGCGCCCCCGGACCGCGCCAACCCGCACCGCACCAGCGGACAGCAGCCCATCCATGGTCGAGCAGCGTATCGGGTGGGTCTCCGGACTCCTACCAACAGGTCCCATCCAGCCTCCCGAGCCCGAACCTACAGGCTAATCGGCGGTGCGTCTACTTCGCGGGGTCTGAGCGATCGCGGTAGCCGTCGCGGTCGGCTGCCACCTGCTGCTCCTGCCAACGACGGTCGCTGCGAGCGCGGCCACGATGGCGCTCTGCCTGGTGCTTGTGCGGCTTGCACAGCAGGCATCCGGCGCGCGTACTCTTGGGACCACTGCGCCGGTGGTGTGCCATCCCAAGGATGGTTGCATGACTCGCCACGAATCGGCCTGCCCACCCCTCTCCCAGGGTTCCATTCAAGGTTCCGTTTTGAGCAAATCTAGCCCCGCCGAACCCGACCTAACCCCAGCAAACACGGGCCCTCTGGCCCCACCAGACCCCCCCTTCGGCGACCTCATAACCCGAAGGTCGCGGGTTCGAATCCCGCCCCCGCTATATACCGCCCCCGCTATATACGAGTCCGCCGACGGGACCTTGGTGTAGGTCGGGGTTTGGTTGAACTCAATCAAATAAGCGATCCTCCTTGCGATGAGCGCGAGCAGTTCTGAGAACCCCGTCGCTTGGCCTGTGCTGAGCGCCTCCGAGCTCGCGGACCTCGCCACCTTCGCTACCGAGCGCGCAACCGAAGCCGGGCAGCTGCTGTTCCAGGCCGGGGAGGCGTCTTACGATCTGTTCGTCGTGCTCGAGGGCGAAGCGCAGGTCGTACGCCCCGACGATACGGACGAGGTCGTCGTCGCCGAGTTCGGCCCGGGCAGCTTCATCGGCGAGCTGACGCTGCTGACCGGCCAGCGCCGCTTCTTGACCGGTCGCGTCTCACGGCCGGGCCGGGTGTTGGTGATCGAGCAGGCCGAGCTCCGCCGGCTCATGAGCGTCCGCCCGGCGCTCGCGGAAATCATCTTCAACGCGCTGCTCGCCCGCCGGGAGTACCTGCGATCCGGAGAGGGAGCCCAGGCGATCAGGATCGTCGGCTCGCGCTACTCCCCCGAGGCGATGAGCTTGCGCTCATTCGCCGAACACTCGCATCTCGCGCATGCCTGGATCGACGTCGAGGACGTCGAAGACCTCGATGCCCTCCTTATGCAGATGGGCCTGCATGCGCATGACATCCCCGCGGTGATCACCGCCACGGAGATTCTGCGTCGTCCCTCGCCGGCGATCTTCGCGGAGCACCTCGGGCTGACCTTCCAACCCACACCCGGCTACATCTTCGACCTGGTGGTCATCGGCAGCGGCCCGGCCGGCCTTGCGGCTGCCGTCTACGGCGCCTCGGAGGGTCTGCGCACCGTCTCTCTGGACGCCGTGACGATCGGCGGGCAGGCCGGCGCGAGCTCGCGGATCGAGAACTACGCGGGGTTCCCCAACGGCATCTCCGGCGAAGAGCTCACCGGGAGGACCGCGGTGCAAGCGATGCGACTGGGAGCCCGCTTGAACGCCCCATGCGAAGTCGTCGGCCTGCGACCGGAAGCTGGCTTTCACGTCGTGGTGTTGCGGGACGGCAGCGAGGTCCCCACCCGAGCGGTGATCGTGGCCTCCGGAGCGCGCTACCAGCGGCTTGACGTCGAGGATCTCGAGCGCTTCGAGGGCGCCGGTGTCTACTACGCCGCGACAGATCTCGAGGCGCGCGTCTGCGGCGGAACGCCCGTGTTGGTCATCGGCGGCGGAAACTCCGCAGGTCAGGCCGCGATCTACCTCGCCCAGAACAACTGCCGTGTCACGATCGCCATCCGACGCGAGGATCTCACCCAGAGCATGTCGCAGTATCTGATCGAGCGGATCGAGGCCGACCCGAAAATCGATCTCCTCACCGGGGTGGAAGTTCAGGCGCTCGCCGGTCAGGATCGCCTCGAAGGGGCCACGCTCACGCACAGAGCGACCGGCCGCCGGCGGGAGCTCGCGTGCACGGGTCTGTTCTGCTTCATCGGTGCGCGCCCAGTCACCGCATGGCTTGGCGAGAGCGTGCTGCTCGACAACGATGGGTTCATCCTCACCGACCGTCAGCTACCCGGCTCCTTCACCGCTGACACCGCCGGGGCGTTGCCGTTCGAGACGTCCATGCCCGGCGTGTTCGCCGCCGGCGACGTCCGCCACGGCTCGATGAAGCGAGTTGCCGCCGCTGTCGGCGAGGGATCGAGCGCCGTCCGCTCCGTCCACGAGCGGCTGGCCACGGCGCCTGGGACGCCGAACACGGGTATCTGAGCCGGCGGGAGGAGCTTCAGGCGCGCTGCGCCTCGCGATCTCCGAGGCGTGCTGAGGCCCGCCTCACCCACCCTGCGCGACCAGCGCGCTCGCGTCCACCTCATCGATGCTCGCGTACCCGCTCAGCGCCATCGCCAGGTCGAGGTCCGCGAGGAAGCTGCGGAGCACCTCCGCTACCCCCTCGGCGCCGCCGAGCGCCAAGCCCCAGATGTAGGGGCGTCCCAGCAGCACCGCGCGTGCGCCGAGCGCCAGCGCCTTGAGCGCGTCGGCGCCGCTGCGAATGCCGCTGTCGAACAGCACCTCGCAGCGCCCGTCCACGGCCTTGACCACCTCCGGCAACGCATCGAGGGCGCCGACCGCCCCGTCAACCTGGCGCCCGCCGTGGTTGGACACCAGCACCCCCTCGATCCCGTGCTCCACCGCCAGCCGCGCGTCGTCGGGGTGGACGATCCCCTTCAGCACGATGGGCAGCTCGGTGCACTCCCGCAGGAACGAGAGGTCCGACCAGGTCACCGACGGGTTGGCGAACTGCCAGGCCCACTGGCCGATCGCGGCCTGCATGTCCTGCTCCGGCGGCGCGTCCAGCAACCCTCGGAAGACCGGATCCTCGAGGTAGTTGCGGTTGCCCTCGCCCCACAGGAACGGCAGGAACGCCTCGCTCAGATCGGCCGGGCGCCACCCCAACAGCCACGTGTCGAGCGTCACCACGATCGCGCCATACCCGGCCTGCTCCGCGCGGGTGACGAAGCTGCGCGCCAGCTCGCGGTCGCGCGGCCAGTACAGCTGATACCAGCGCGCCAGACCTCCGGCCTCCTGCGCGATCTGCTCGATCGTGTGCGACGCCGCCGTGCTGGCCACCAGCGGCACCCCCACCTGCGCGGCGCCGCGCGCCATCGCCAGCTCCCCCTCCGGATGCGCCAGCGTCTGCACCCCGATCGGCGCCAGCAGCACCGGCGCGGGGAGCTCGGTCCCCAGTACCGTGCGCGCGAGCGTGCGCTCGGAGACGTCGCGCAGCATCCGGGGCCGCAGCCGCCAGTGGTCGAACGCCTCGCGGTTGGCGCGCATCGTCTCGCCGAGTCCCGCGCCTCCGGCGATGTAGCCCCGCGGCCCGCGCCGCAGCAGACTCAGCGCGTCCTGCTCCAGCCGGCGCCAGTCGAGCGTGCGCGCGGGACGCTGCCCCGCCATCCCGTGCAGGTAGATCTCGTACTGGTAGTTGGCGTATGGGACTTGGGCCGCGTCGGTCATGGGTTGGGGGAAGCTGGACTCTATAGACGACGTACACCACAGCTCGTGGTGCGCGCTCGCCGAGTAGGCTGTGGCCATGAGCGTCACGGGTCAGGTGCTCAAGCTGCACGAGCAGATCTACCGGCGCACCGACGGGCGGCTCGGCCATCACATGATCGGCGTGCCCACGCTGCTGCTCGACACCACCGGCGCCCGCACGGGCAAGACCCGCACGAACGCGCTCGTGTACGCGCGCGACGGCGAGGACTACCTGGTCGTCGCCTCAAACGGCGGCTCCGACAGTGCGCCGGCGTGGCTGCACAACCTCCGCGCCCACCCCGACGTAGGGATCCAGATCGGCCGGGAACGGCGGGCCGGTACGGCGAGGGTCGTCGAGGCGAGCGATCCCGACTACGAGCGGCTGTGGAAGATCGTCAACGACAACAACCACGATCGGTACACGGCGTATCAGCGGCAGACGAGCCGGCCGATCCCGGTGGTTGCGGTCACGCCGGGTTGATCCGGTCACAACGCCGCGCTGCTCGGACTGAGCGAGCGCGAACAGCACCGATCGGACGCCGACGTGGAGCCTCTGCTTTATGGGCAACGCGCTTCACGCGCCGATCTGCCACGATCGAACGTGCCCCCGCCAGCGAAAGGAAGCCATGCCCGAGTACTCACCCGGGACCCCGTCCTGGATCGAACTTTCCTCGCCAGATACCGACGCCGCAGCCGAGTTCTACGGCGCGCTGATGGGCTGGAGCGCGACGGAGCCCGGGCCGGCCGAGACCGGCGGGTATCGCATGTTCCAGCAGAACGCCCAGAACGTCGCCGGGCTGATGGGCATCATGCAGGAGGGCCAGCCCACGGCGTGGTCGACGTATGTGAGTGTCGCCGACGCCGACGATACGGCGGCCAAAGTCAAGGCTGCGGGCGGCAGCGTGGTCGTCGAGCCGATGGACGTGATGGACATCGGACGCATGGCCTTCTTCGCCGATCCCACCGGCGCCGTCTTCGGCGTCTGGCAGCCGAAGACGTTCGCCGGCGCCGACCTCGTCAACGAGCCGAACTCGCTCTGCTGGAACGAGGTGCTCACCCGTGATGCCGACGCCGGCAAGGCGTTCTACCCCGCCGTCTTCGGTTGGGAGGGACGTCCCCCCGCGTTCGCGGGCGCGCCAACGACATACACCGTTTGGGAGATCGACGGCAAACAGGTCGGGGGCATGATGCAGATGACCGACGAGCACTTCCCGGCCGAGATCCCGCCGCACTGGGGCGTGTGCTTCGCCGTCGCCGACTGCGACGCCACCGTCGCGAAGGCCCGCGAGCTCGGAGCGACCGTCACGAACGAGCCCATGGACATGCCGATCGGGCGCTTCGCCGGCCTGATCGACCCCCAGGGAGCCTCCTTCACGGTGATGCAGCCGGCGCCCGCCTGAGCGGCGGGGCCCCGCGCCGCATGCGCAAGTACCCAGGCGATGAGCCGCCGCGAGCAGATCAGGATGTCCCGCGCCGAGGTCGCGGGGTTCCTTGCGCAGGAGCGCACGGTCACGTGCGCGAGCATCGGCCCGCGCGGGTGGCCGCACCTGATGCCGCTGTGGTACGTGCTGCGTGAGGCTCCCGCCGGCGAGCCCGGCCCGCGCGTGTGGGCGTGGACGTACGGCTCCTCGCAGAAGGTTCGCAACCTCGAACGAGATCCCCGCGCGAGCCTGCAGGTGGAGGCGGGCGAGGCGTACTCGGAGCTGCGCGGGGTGATGCTCGAGTGCGAGGTCGTCATTCACCGCGACCTCGACACGGTGGCGCCGCTGGGCGCCGCGATCCTGCTGCGAAACTCGGTTCCGCGCGGCGCCGAGCATCCCGCCGAGCTCCCCCCCGAGGCGCGCGCGGCCGTGGACGCCCAGGCCGCCAAGCGCGTGGGCCTGGAGTTCGTCGAGCGCCGGCGCGCGAGCTGGGACCACCGCAAGCTCGGCGGGGTCTATTGAGGGGGCCGGCGCTCGAGGGGGCCGGCGCGTAACAGGGCTCTCGCAGCCATTCCGGCCCGGTGCCGCGCTCGTAGCCCAGACGTACTGGAGCCGTGCGCTTTCATGTCGCAACCCGCAGTGGCGCGCACAGGGCCGAGGCGTCGACGAAGAATTCGCGTGCGATCGTGGCGATCAGACGTGCGAGGTCTTCGTGCTCCTCGGGCCGCCATCCCTCCAGCAGGTCGGACAGGCGCTGCTCGCCCGTCCTGGTCAATCGGTCGAGCGTGTCACGGCCTGCGGCGCTCAGCTCATACCCCGACCGACCGCCCGGCGATGGGTCGATCAGTCCCTGCGCCGCCAGCTCCCCGCGCGCGTCCGTGAGCCGCTCGAGCTGGAGGTCGAACTCCGCGGCCAGCCCGGCGACGTCTGGCCCGTCGGGTTCGCTCAGCCGGGCCAGCAGCCAGCACGCCGCCGGGCTCAGATCCACGCCCGCCCGCGCCGCCACGCGCGTGACGATCTCCCGTGCTCCCGCCCGCCGGTCCATGCGCCCGATCATGTTCGCGATTTCCGCGAGCGAGTCGCTGTTGCGTGGGTGTGCGTACGTATCCGCGAGATCTCCCGTGGTGACGGTTTCGCGCAGGGGCAGCTCGCGGATGAACCACGACAGCACGAACGAGACCGCCGCAAACGCCGCCGCGACGACGAACACGCTGTTCAGCGAGCTGGTGAACGCGTGCAGATAGTCCACATGCAACGGTTCCGGCAGGTGCTTGACCGCAGCGGGGTTGACCGTGCTGCCCGAGCCCGCCTTGGCCACCGCGCTCGCGGGCAGCGCGCTTTTCAGCTCCGTGCTCAGCCGGTTGGCGAATATCGCTCCCAACACGGACGTCCCCAGCGATCCGCCGATCGATCGAAACAGCGTCGCCCCCGAGGTCGCCACGCCCAGATCGGAGTACTCGACCGCGTTCTGCACGGCCAGCACCAGGACCTGCATGACCATCCCCAGCCCCAGGCCGAGCACGAACATGAACATGAAGATCGTCGTCTGGCCGGTGCCCGCATCCATCGTCGAGAGCAGATACAGCCCGAGCGTCATCACCGCCGTGCCGGCGATCGGGAACGGCTTGTAGTGGCCGGTCCGCGTGATCGCCTGTCCCGAGCCGACCGACGTCACCAGCAGGCCGCCCATCAGCGGGATCAGCTGCAGCCCCGAGCCGGTCGGGCTCGCTCCCTTGACGACCTGCAGGAACAGCGGCAGGTACGTCACCGCGCCGAACAGCGCAAACCCGACCACGAACCCGACCGCGCTGGTCATCGCGAACACGTTGTTCTTGAACAGCCGCGGCGGCAGCACGGGCTCGCGCGCGCGGCGCTCGATCGCCAGGAACACCGCGATCAGGATCGCCCCGCCCACGCCCAGGCCCACGATCACAGCCGAGCCCCACGCGAACGACACGCCTCCCAGCGAGCTCATCAGCACGATCGCGCTCAATCCCGCCGCGAGCACGCCCGTGCCGAGGTAGTCGATCGTGTGGCGCACCCGCTCGGGCGCCACCGGCAGGGTGGCGGCCAGCACGAACAGCGCGATCACGCCGAGAGGCAGGTTCACGTAGAAGATCCAGCGCCAACTCAGATCGCTCGTCAGGAACCCGCCGAGCAGCGGTCCGGCGACGCTGGCCAGGCCGAACACCGCGCCGAACAGGCCCGTATATCGCCCGCGTTCGCGCGGCGGCACGACATCGCCGATCGCGGCCTGCGCGCTGACCATCAGCCCGCCGCCACCCAGGCCCTGCAGCGCGCGGAACGCGATCAACTCGTCGAGGCTGCTGCTCTGCCCGCACAGGGCCGAGCCGGCGAGGAACACCACGAGCGCGCTCTGCAACACGACCTTGCGCCCGTACATGTCGCCGAGCTTGCCGTACAGCGGCGTGACGACCGTCTGCGCGAGCAGGTAGGCGGTCACGACCCATGAGATGTGGTTCAGCCCGCCGAGATCTCCGACGATGGTCGGGAGCGCCGTCGCGACGATCGTCTGATCGAGCGCCGCCAGGAACATCACGAGCAGCAGTCCGCCGAACACCAGCTTCAGCGAGGTCCGCCCTTCTCCCGTCTGCGCCGCGGGTGGCGGCTCTGCGGCGCCGGCCATCGATCACGCTCCTCTCGGCTTCCCTTGGATCCCAAAGTCTAGATCCGTGCGTGTGCTCGATCGACGCGCCTCTTCCAAGTCCTTGGCGCCGGGCGCGCCGGACTCGCGCAAGGATCGATAGGATGCCGCCGACATGACCGGCGCTCCACAGGCCAACCACTGCCCAGCCGGCCCCGGCAGCCGTCGCGCTGGGCGCCCCGGCGCTGGCGCCGCAGGGGAGATCCGCAGCGAAGGGGAGATCCGATGAGCAGCTATCCGGGCTGGGGCTCATGGACCTTTCAGCCCGTCGTGATCGTCGCGCTGCTCGCCGCGGCCGTCATCTACGCCCGCATGTACCGGCGCGCGGCGTCGCGATCCGGGACGTCTGGACCTGGCGCCGGCCATTGGATTCCGTATTCGGCCGGACTGCTCGTCCTGGCGATCGCGCTGCTCTCGCCGCTTGACCCGATCGGCGACAAATACCTGCTCTCGGCGCACATGATGCAGCACGTCCTGCTGTCGGACATCGCGCCGGCGCTGCTCGTGCTCGGCCTGCGCTCGCCGATCCTGCCGCTCGGCCTCTCGCGAAGCGCGCTGATGGCGGTCGCGCCCGGGCGCCCCTCCGGTCGCCTGCTGGCGCGCCTGACCTCGCCGTGGCTGGCGATCCCGCTGTGGGTGGCGGCCACCTGGGTGTGGGCGATCCCGAGCGTGTTCGACTACGCCGCCCAGCACCAGGTCGTGCACGCGATCGAGCACGCCACCCTCTTCTACACCGGCCTGGCGATGTGGTGGCTGATCATCGATCCGCTGCCTCGCGCGCGCCTGCGTCCCAACGGCCAGCGCCTGGCGCTGCTGGGCTTCACCCGCCTGGCCAGCGCCTGCATCTGCCTGCCGCTGACGTGGATCGCGGTCACCGAGTACCCGCTCTACGCCGGCGCCCCCCGCGCCTACGGACTGTCGGCCATCAACGACCAGCATCTCGCCGGCGCGGCGATGTGCTTCATCGAGTTCCTCGTCTTCGGCATCGCGTTCACCGCCGTGTTCATCAACATGCTCGGCCGCTCGGACTCGCGCATGACGCTGGCCGAATACGCCGCCGGTCCGCTCGCCGACCAGCTGCCGACCTGATCGCGCCGACGCTCGGAGCTTCGTCCACCCAAGCGCGGATGCTGCTCGCGACGGCCGCCCTCCTCGCGCTCTCGGGCTGCGGCTCGAGCGGGACGCCGAGCACTCAGAGCTCCGGCTCCCCGGCGCCCTCGTTCGCCACCGAACCGTATACCCACCAGCAGCAGCTGGTCGTGCAGGGCGCCCGCCTGGTCGTGACCGACGGATGCTCCGCATGCCACCTCGTCGCCCGCACCCAGCATGCGGGTCCCAGTTTCGACAGCTTCGCGGGCCACCACGTCACGCTGGCCGACGGACGGTCGGTGCTCGTGGACGAACGCTTCCTGCGCGACTCCCTGCTGCACCCCGCCGCGCAGCCGCTCGCCGGATACGATCCGGCCCCGATGATCGCGGCGGTAAAGCGCCTGCATCTGAGCGGTCAGCCCGCGCAGGTCGCCGCGCTGGTGGCGTTCATCGAGCAGATCGGCCCCGAATCCGAACCCTGACTCGCGCGGCCCCGAATCCGACCCCCGACCCGTGCTCTACTTCAGCCACCCATCCTGCCTCGAGCACGATCCGCGGGCGCACATCCCCGAGCATCCCGACACGCCCGAGCGGTTGGAGGCGATCGAGCGCGCGCTGGCCGCACGCGACTGGCTGGGCTGGGAGCGGCGCCTGGCCCCAGCGGCCGATCAGCTCGAGCTAGAGCTCGTCCATTCCACTCGTCACATCGAGCGGATCAGGGAGCTGTCGCTCGCCGGCGGCGGCGCGATCGATGGGGACACGTTCGTCGGCGAGCCCTCCTTTCGCGCCGCGCTCCATGCCGCCGGCGGCGCGCTCCAGATGACGCGTGCGCTGATGGCCCGCGAGTCGGCGCTCGGGTTCTGCGCCGTACGTCCCTCCGGTCATCACGCCGAACCCGACCGCGCGATGGGGTTCTGCCTGTTCAACAACGTCGCGCTCGCCGCCGCCCTCGCGATCGCCGAGCTGGGCGCCCGGCGCGTGTTGATCCTCGATTGGGACGTCCACCACGGCAACGGCACCGCCGAGGCGTTTCGCCGCCGCGCCGACGTGCTGTTCGCGTCGATCCACCAGTCCGGCATCTACCCTCACAGCGGCTCGCTCAGCGACGCCGGCTCCGGTCCAGGCCTCGGCTACACGATCAACCTGCCCGTCCCCGCGGGCTCGGAATCGGAATTGTGGCTGTCTCTGCTCGAGCACATCGTCCTGCCCGCCGCCGCCTCCTTCGAGCCCGATCTCGTGCTCGTCTCCGCTGGCTTCGACGCCCACCTCGCCGACCCGCTCGCAAGCTGCCGGCTGGAGGCGTCCTCCTTCGCGGACATGTCCCGCCACGTGCGTGACTTCGCCCGCGAGCGCTCGATCCCGCTGGGACTGGTCCTCGAGGGCGGCTACGCCCTCGCCGCCCTGGCCGAATGCGTAGTCGCAACGCTGTCCGCGCTCATCGATGAAGAGCCCGCGCCGTCCGCCGCGCCCGAGCCGTTCTTCACCCCGCGGGCCGCCTCTCACGTGGGTCATTACTGGCCGTTGTGAGCCCAGGCGAGACAGAGCTGGTCAGACTGCGCGACGGCTCTGAGGTGACGCTGCGCCCGGCGATCGCCGAGGACGAGGCCGCGCTGCACCGGTTCCTGTCGGGACTGTGTCTGGAGGCTCGGCGCATGCGGTTCTTCTCCGCCGCTGCGAACATCGACTCCGCCGCGCACTGGGCGAGCGCCGCGGGCCCCGACCGCTACGGCCTGATCGCGCAGGACGCGGCCGGCGCGATCGTCGGGCACGCCACCTACGTCCAGCTCGACTCCACGCACGATCGTCCGGCTCGCGCGGAAGTCGCCGTGGAGGTCGCCGACCACCTCCACGGTCAGGGCCTCGGCACGATCCTGATCGAGCGGCTCGCGGCCGTCGCAGAGCAGCGTGGGATCACGCACTTCGTGGCCGCGGTTCTCGCTGAGAACCGCGCGATGCTGGAGGTCTTTCGGGACGGCTTCGATGCGCGCGTGATACGTCACGAAGGGCCCGAGGAGAGGGTTGAGTTCCTCACCTCGGGCTGGCGCCTGGCGCGCGCGCGCTTCGCGAACGACTCTCCTACTTCGCGATCTTGATGATCCGCTCCATGCCGAGCTGGGTGTGGCTGCGCCCGTCCTGGGTGTCCATGAAGCACGCCTCCACGTACACGCCCGGCTTGGCGGTGATCGTCTCCTGCTGGAACGCTTCGTGCGACAGCGGGCCCGCGAACGTCACGGGCGGTCCTGAGATGAGCTTTTCAAGACCCTTTTCCTTGCCAGCCAGCAGCATTGCCACTACGCGCTTGGCGGTCTTCTCGCTCTTGACCGGAAACGCGATGTCCATGTGCACGAGGAAGCCTTCGTTTTCGAACCGCACCAGCTCGCCGTCGTGCAGGGTGCTCGGCCCGCGAAAGCCGAACTCGATCGAGCGGATCGTCGCCTGCGGGGTCGGCAGCGCGACCGGGGCCTTGGCAGTCGTCACGGTGAAGTGCGTTCGCAGCTTCGCTTCGCCTTCGCCCGCGCCGACGAGCACGATGTACTGCCCGGGCTGCAGGTAGGTCTGCGCTTCGCCGGTCTGGCCAGGGGTGGCTTCGGTGTCGAACACGATCGATCCATACTTGCCCGCGCTGTTTGGGTCTTTCGACTTTTTTTCAGCGCTGAATTTTTCGACTTCCGCCAAGCTCACGCCCGGCTTCAGGAGGAACACGATCACCGCGGCTTCCTTGACGCCGGTGTCGGTCGTAACGACGTTGGCCGCACCCGATTCGAGTGTTCCGCTGACCGTGGCGGTCGATGGAGTGATTGCGATCGAGACGTTTGGGAGCGTCGCCGCCTGCGCTGCGCCGGTGGCGACGAGGCTGGCTGTCACGGCGAGCACAGCGACGATCGCCGCTCGCAGGGTTGTCTTGGTCACTTGAGGTGTCTCCTGACGAATGTGTGTGGACGGTGTCCGATGGCCGAGCCGCGGGAGCTTAGCAACGCTCTGCGACGGGAGGCATTCGGGACTGGGCAGTGGAGCGGATCTTTGCGGCGGGACGCGGCAGGGCGAGGAGCAGCAGAGCAGACGGGCGATGCTCACAGCTCCGTGGCGATACTCGCCGCCGGAAGGCCTGCCCGGAGGCCCAGTGTCGCGGCGTGCTCGCGCAGCCGCTCGCGCGCGTCGGGGTGCGCGGCGTGCTCGATGATCAGCTCAGCCTGCGCACGCTGGCTGCGCCCGAATATGTGCGCGCATCCCTGCTCGGTGACGATGGCCGAGTGCTGAAACGAGGTCACCGGGTCCATCAGCCGGGGGACGATCGTGGAGCTGTCGCTGGGCTCGTGCCAGGAGCGCATCGCGATCACCGCGTGACCACCGGTGCAGTGCAGGGCGCCCTCTACGAAGTCGGGCTGGCCGCCGAATCCCGAGTACACGCGCCCGCGTATGTGACTCGCGCCGGCCTGGTCCGACAGGTCGAGCTGCAGCGCGGTGTTCACCGACACCATCTTTCTCTGCGCGGCGATCCTCGACGGGTCGTTGCTCGTCTCGGTGCGCACCATCCTCACCCTCGGATTCCGATCGACCCACTCATACATCTCGGGCGAGCCGAACATGAACGAGCAGGTGATCGGATGCTCTTGGTCGAGCGCTCCCCCCCTGTCGAGCGTCATCACTCCGTCGGAGATCATCTCCGAGAACACCCTCAGCTCGCGCCGTGCGCTGCACGCGCGCAGCGTCGCGTCCGGCACCTGACCGATCCCCAGCTGCAGGGTGGCCCCGTCGTCGATGAGCTCCGCAACGCGCTCGGCGATCGCCTCGGCGTGCTCGTGTCCGGCGCCGATCGCGGGCGCGGGCAGCTCTTCATCGGCCTCGATCGCCAGGTCGATCAGGCCCTCCTCCAGCTCGCCGTCGCCGTGCGTGTAGGGCATCCGCGGGTTCATCTGCGCGACGATGAGCCCGCCGCGCGCCCTCACCCGCGCGATCGCGGCCACGAGGATGTTCACCTCGATCCCGAGCGAGACCTTCCCCTTGTGGGGGGTCGAGGTGTGCAGCAGCACGACGTCCGGCACGCGCATCGTCGCGAACAGCCGCGGCACGAGCGAGAGTCGCATCGGCAAGTAGTCCAGCCGCCTCCCCCCGTGGCGCATGCCCGGCCCCACGAACGGCGTCTCGTAGATCACGCCCTCCCGTTCGGGCAGCGGCGCCTGGGCCGCGAGCATGAACAGCCGGTAGCGCTCGGCCGCTCGATCGAGCACGTCCAGCAGGACTCGCGGGGTGGCGAGGTTCCCGCTGGCGACCACCCGCGGCTCCGGGACCGCCAGCGAGCTCAGCGCCCGCAGCAGCCGCTCTTCGGAGATCGTCTTCACCCCGGGCACGCTACGCGCGTGCGCATCGCCCGTCATGGGTGCGAACTACTGAGCCGCTCCCGTGGCTTCTGCGGTAGCTGCGCCCCGCGCGGGCAGGTTGACTGTACGTGGGAGTTGGTGGCCCTCCCCGACCCCGACTCCCATTTCCGTCCTGCGGTTTCAGAGGGAGCAGACTTGAACGCCTCGATCCCAGTCCCCGTGCAGTCCACGCTCGATCTGGTGCGCCCCTTCGCGCACCTCGGACGCGACGACGTCCCTTACGCCGGCGGCAAGGGCGCGAACCTCGGCGAGCTGACTCGCGCCGGCCTCCCGGTCCCCCCCGGGTTCGTCATCGGCGCTCCGACCTACGCCCGCTACTGCGAGGAGTCGGGCGTGCGCGGCCGGCTGGACGAGATCCTCTCCGCGGTCAACATCGAGGATGGGACCGCGCTGGAGGCGGCCTCCGCGGCGGCTCGTCAGGCGGTGCTCGATGCGCCGATGGGGCCCGCGCTGCAGGAGGCGATCGCCTCGGCCTACCGCGAGCTCGCGGGATCCGACCCGAACGCGGCGGTCGCGGTCCGCTCCTCGGCGACGGCCGAGGACACCGCCTCCGCGTCGTTCGCCGGCATGAACGAAACGTTCCTGAACACCCGTGGCCCGGACGCCGTGGTGGACGCCGTCAAACGCTGCTGGGGCTCGCTGTTCGGAGCCCGCACCATCTACTACCGCGGACAGCGGGGCTTCAGCCAGGCCGACATGGACATCGCCGTGGTCGTGCAGATCCAGGTCCCCTCCACGCGCGCCGGCGTGATGTTCACGGTCAACCCCTCGACCGGCGAGTCCGACCACCTCGTGATCGAGGGCTCGTTCGGCCTCGGCGAGGCGGTCGTCTCCGGCAGCGTCTCGCCCGACCGCTACGTCGTGCGCAAGAGCGACCTCGCGATCACCACGCGGTCGGTGCGCCCGAAGGAGCTCGCGATCGAACCCGCGCAGGACGGCGGCACCGTGACGCGGGAGCTGAGCCCGTCGGAGAGCATGAAGCCGGCCCTCGCCGACACGGAGGTCATCGAGCTGGCCGAGCTGGGGCTGGCGATCGAGAAGCACTACGGCAGCCCGCAGGACACGGAGTGGTCGTTCGACCCGGAGGGCAACGCATGGATGCTGCAGAGCCGGCCGATCACGACGATCGCCGGGGCCGATCACAAGCCGGCGGAGGTGCTGGTGCACGGCCTGGGCGCGGCCCCCGGGAGCGCGAGCGGGAGCGTGCGCCTGCTGGAGAACCCCCACGACACGACCAGCTTCAAGGACGGGGACGTGCTCGTGACGCACATGACGACGCCCGACTGGGTGCCGCTGATGCGCAAGGCCGCCGCGATCGTCACGGACTCGGGCGGGATGACCTGCCACGCGGCGATCGTCTCGCGCGAGCTCGCCATTCCCTGCATCGTCGGCACCGGCGAAGCCACCAAGCGGCTGCGCGACGGCGAGATCGTGACGGTCGACGCGACCCACGGCACCGTGCTCGAGGGCGCCGCGCCGCCTGCCCAGGCGAACGCGCCGACGGCCGCCGGCCCAGCCCCCGCGGGCGCCGTCGCCCTCGCCGCCCCCGTGACCGCCACCCAGCTGCTCGTGAACCTGTCAGAGCCCTCGCAGGTGCAGCGCACCGCGGCGATGGACGTCGACGGTGTGGGTCTGCTGCGGGCGGAGCTGATGCTCATCGAGGCGCTCGACGGGACTCACCCCAAGCAGCTGATCGAGGATGGCAGGACCGAGGAGTTCGTCGCGCGGATGGCCGAGGCGCTCGGCACGTTCGCCGCGGGCTTCAGCCCGCGGCCGGTGACCTATCGGACGACCGACTTCCGCACCAACGAGTTCCGCAACCTGCGCGGCGGCGATCGCTTCGAGCCGCAGGAGGCCAACCCGATGATCGGCTACCGCGGCGCGCTGCGCTATACGCAGGAGCCCGAGGTCTTCGCGCTGGAGATGCAGGCCGTGCGTCGCGTGTGGGACGCCGGCCACGAGAACTTCCACGTGATGCTCCCGTTCGTGCGCACCGCCCGCGAGCTGCGCCGCTGCCGCGAGCTGATCTCCGACTCGGGCCTGCTGGATCGCCCGGGATTCGAGCTGTGGGTGATGGCCGAGGTGCCCTCGGTGCTGTTCAACCTGGCGGAGTACGCCGCGCTCGGGATCACCGGCATCTCGATCGGCACCAACGACCTCACCCAGCTGCTGCTCGGCGCCGATCGCGACAACGAGGTCTTGGCCGAGACCTTCGACGAGCGCGACCCCGCGGTCACCGCCTACCTGCGCGAGCTGATCCCGCGCGCGCGGGGGCTGGGATTGCGAACCTCGATCTGCGGGCAGGCGCCCTCGGTGCACCCCGAGTACGCCGAGCTGCTGGTGCGCGCCGGGATCGACGCGATCTCGGTCAGCGTCGACGTGCTCGATCGCACGCGCGCGCTGGTGGCGGCGGCCGAGCAGCGCGTGCTGCTCGACGCCGCGCGCTCCGGCCAGCAGAGGGGACACAGGCGGGACGGGCGCGGACCTGGTGGGCGCGGACGGTCCTGGCGCGGACCGAGCGAGCCCGCGGACGCGCCGCGTCCCCCGGGGTAGGCGCGATGTTTCAGGTTCGCATCCACGGTCGGGGTGGCCAGGGCGTCGTCACAGCGGCGGAGCTGCTCTCGCTCGCCGCGTTCGACGAGGGTCGCTACGCGCAGGCGTTCCCGAGCTTCGGCTCCGAGCGCATGGGCGCGCCCGTGGTGTCGTTCTGCCGGATCGACGATCGTGAGATCCGCGTGCGCGAGCCCGTGATGGAGCCGGACGCGCTGATCGTCGGAGACCCGACGCTGCTGCACCAGGTGGACGTGTTCGGAGGATTGAAGCCAGACGGGTTCATCCTGATCAACACCACCAAGAGCTTCGACGAGCTGGGACTGGGCGAGTTCGTGCGGGGCTTTCGCCACGAGCGGCTGCTCACGGTGCCGGCCGGAGAGCTCGCGCGCAAGCACACCGGGCGCGCCGTCGCGAACGCCGCGCTGCTCGGAGGGTTCGCGGCGCTCAGCGGATTGGTCTCGCTCGACGCTGTGTCCAAGGCGATCCGCGAGCGCTTCGGCGGGGCGGTCGGCGAGGGCAACGTGGCGGCGGCGCAAGCGGCCCACGCCTGGGTGGCGCGGGAGATACGGGAGCTGTCCGGTGTCGCGTCAGGTTGAGGGCTCGCGGGCGGTGGCCGAGGCGGTCGCCTTGTGCCGGCCGGAGGTCATCTGCGCGTACCCGATCTCCCCGCAGACGCACATCGTCGAGAACCTCTCCCAGCTCGTGAAGTCTGGAGAGCTCACGCGGTGCGAGTTCGTGAACGTCGAGTCGGAGTTCGCCGCGATGTCGGCGTCGATCGGCGCCTCCGCGACGGGCGCGCGCGCCTACACCGCGACGGCCAGCCAGGGTCTGCTGTACATGGCCGAGGCTCTGTACAACGCCTCCGGTCTGGGCCTGCCGATCGTGATGACGGTCGCCAACCGCGCGATCGGCGCTCCGATCAACATCTGGAACGACCACTCCGACTCGATGTCCCAGCGCGACTCCGGCTGGATCCAGCTCTACGCGGAGTCAAACCAGGAGGCGCTCGACCTCCACATCCAGGCGTTCGGACTCGCGGAGCGGCTGTCCACACCGGTGATGGTCTGCATGGACGGCTTCATCCTCACGCATGCCGTCGAGCGCGTGGAGATGCCCACGCAGGAGCAGGTCGATGCGTTCCTGCCAGCGTTTGCGCCGCGCCAGATGCTCGACCCGGACGAGCCGATCACGATTGGCGCGATGGTCGGTCCCGAGGCGTTCATGGAGGTCAAGTACCTGGCGCACGCCAAGCAGATGCAGGCGCTGGAGCTGATCCCCGAGATCGCCGCCGACTTCAAGGGCGCCTTCGGGCGCGACTCCGGCGGTCTGATCACGGCCTATCGCAGCGAGGATGCGCAGACGATCGTCGTGGCGCTCGGCTCGGTGCTGGGGACGATCGAGGACACGGTCGACGAGCTGCGCGAGGAAGGCGTGAGCATCGGCGCCGTCGGGATCAAATCCTTCCGGCCGTTTCCGCTGCAGGCTGTCCGCGCGGCGCTCGAGCACGCACAGCGCGTGGTCGTGCTCGAGAAGGCGCTCGCGGTCGGCATCGGCGGGATCGTCTCGGCGAATGTGCGCATGGCGCTTGCCGGCGTCCACCTGCACGGCTACACGGTCATCGCCGGTCTCGGCGGGCGCCCGATCACGATCGCCTCGCTGCGCGCCCTGTTCGCCGACGCTGTGGCCGACCGCTTGGAGGAGCTGACGTTCCTGGACATGGATTGGGATGTGGTCAACCGCGAGCTGGCCCGCATGGGCGCCTCGCGCGCGTCGGGGCCCCACGCTGAGAACATCCTGCGCGACATCGGCTCGGTTGCGGCGGGGCCGGTATGACGGGCGTGGGCGTGAGGAGCGTCGATATGAATATTGCGCGCATGGGCGTGAGGAGCGTGGACGTCAGGAGCCCGTGGACATGAGCGCGCCGACGATCCGCTACTACCAGACGGGCAGCATCGCCGTGGGCAATCGCCTGCTCGACCCCGCCCAGCGCTCGGTGCAGGCCGACGAGCAGCGCACGAACTCGATCACCTGCGGCCACCGTGCCTGCCAGGGTTGCGGCGAGGCGCTCGGCGCGCGCTACGCGCTCGACGCCGCGATGCACGCGACTAAAGGCCAGATGATCGCCGCGAACGCGACCGGCTGCCTGGAGGTGTTCTCCACCCCGTACCCCGAGTCGTCCTGGCGGATCCCATGGATTCATTCGCTGTTCGCCAACGCGCCGTCGGTCTGCACCGGCATCGCCGCGGCGCTGCGCGCCAAGGGACGGGAGGACGTGCGCGTGGTGGGGCAGGGGGGAGACGGCGGCACCGTGGACATCGGCATGGCGTGCCTGTCGGGGATGTTCGAGCGTGGCGACGACGTGCTGTACATCTGTTACGACAACGAGGCCTACATGAACACCGGCGTGCAGCGCTCGGGCTCCACCCCGCCGGCCGCGCGCACCGCCACCACTCAGGCCGTCGGCCCCGAGCCGGGCAACGTGTTCGGCCAGGGCAAGAGCGCGCCGCTGATCGCGATGGCGCACGAGATCCCCTATGTCGCGACCGCCACCGTCGCGGAGCTGCGCGACCTCGAGGCGAAGGTCCAGACCGCGATGGAGATCCGCGGCGCGCGCTATCTGCACGTGTTCGTCCCCTGCCCGCTCGGCTGGGGCAGCGCCTCCAAGGACACGATCAAGATCGCCCGCCTGGCCAAGGAGTCGGGCATCTTTCCCGTGTTCGAGGCGCGCGACGGCGAGGTGACCGAGGTCTCGCCGATCCGCCGTCAGGTGCCCGTGGAGGACTACCTGCGTCCGCAGTCACGGTTCGCGCACCTGTTCAAGCCCGAGCCGCGGACCGAGGTGATCGCCCGCATCCAGGCCGGGGCCGACCGCAACATCCGCCGCTTCGGGCTGCTGGGCGAGGGGGGCGCGTGATGGACAAGCCGTTCGCGATCACGCTGGACGTCGGCTCGAGCCTGGCGAACAAGACGGGCTCATGGCGCGAGGAGCGCCCGGTGTACGTGCATCGCCTGCCGCCGTGCAACCACGCCTGCCCGGCGGGCGAGAACATCCAGCAGTGGCTCTACCACGCCGAGTCCGGCGACTACGAGACGGCGTGGCGCGAGCTCGTCAAGGACAACCCCTTGCCGGCCGTGATGGGACGTGTCTGCTACCACCCGTGCGAGACCGCCTGCAACCGCGCGCAGCTCGACGAGACCGTCGGCATCCACGGCGTCGAGCGCTTCCTCGGCGACGAGGCGATCCGCCAGGGCTGGCGCCTGGAGGTGGAGGCCGAGCCGACCGGCAAGCGCGTGCTCGTCGTCGGCGCCGGCCCTTCCGGGCTGTCCGCCGCGTATCACCTGCGGCGCCGCGGACACGCGGTCACGATCCGCGACGCCGGCCCGATGGCCGGGGGGATGATGCGCTTCGGCATCCCCAAGTACCGCCTGCCGCGCGACGTGCTCGACGCGGAGGTGCGGCGCATCCTCGACCTCGGTGTCACGCTCGAGCTCGACGCCAAGGTCACGAACATCCTCGACGCGATGCGCGACGGGGGCTTCGACGCGGCGTTCCTGGCGGTTGGCGCTCACATCGGCAAACGCGCCTACATACCCGCCGGCGAGGCCGCGCACATCCTCGACGCGGTCGCGCTGCTGCGCAGCATGGAGGGCCAGGAGCGCCCGCTGCTCGGCAGGCGCGTGGTCGTCTACGGCGGCGGCAACACCGCGATGGACGCCGCGCGCACCGCCAAGCGCCTGGGCGCGGAGGAGGCGATCGTCGTCTACCGACGCACGCGCGAGCGCATGCCCGCGCACGACTTCGAGGTCGAGGAGGCGATGCAGGAGGGCGTCATGATGAAGTGGCTCTCCACGATCAAGCAGGCCAACGAGGGCAAGCTGGTGCTGGAGCGGATGGAGCTCGACGAGACCGGCTTCCCGCAGCCGACAGGCGAGACCGAGGAGCTTCAGGCCGACTCGCTCGTCCTCGCCCTCGGCCAGGAAGCCGATCTGTCGCTGCTTGACGGCGTGCCCGGCCTGGAGATCGAGGACGGCGTCGTGCAGGTGGACGAGCGCATGATGACCGGCCACGAGGGCATCTTCGCCGGCGGCGACATGGTGCCCGCCGAGCGCACCGTCACCGTCGGCGTCGGTCACGGCAAGCAGGCCGCGCACAACATCGACGCGTGGCTGCGCGCAACCGAGTTCGTGCCGGGGGGGCGGGCAACCGACGAACCCGAGCTTGCGAGCTTCGAGGAGCTCAACACCTGGTACTACGCCGACGCGCCCGCGACCGTGGCGCCCCAGCTGGACATCGTTCGCCGCCAGTCGAGCTTCGACGAGGTGACGCTCGGCCTGGACGAGTCAAACGCGCTGTTCGAGGCCCGTCGCTGTCTGTCGTGCGGCAACTGCTTCGGCTGTGACAACTGCTACGGCGTCTGTCCCGACAACGCGGTCCTGAAGGTCGACCGGGACGACGGGTACGCGTTCGACCTCGACTACTGCAAGGGCTGTGGCATCTGCGTCACCGAGTGCCCCTGCGGAGCGATCGAAATGGTCCCCGAGACGATCTGAGATCGCGGGTCGGGGGGCCGTGCTCAGCCGCCGTGCTCGCCGCCGGCGCCGCCGGCGCCGATCAGGCCACGCTCCAGCGCGTAGCCGACGAGCTCGGCGCGGGTGGAGAGCATGAGCTTCTGCTGTATGTGTGAACGGTGGGTCTCGACGGTGCGCACGGACAGGTACAGCTGCTCGCCGATCTCCGTATTGGTGTGCCCCAGCGCGATCAGCCCCAGCACCTGGACCTCGCGCTCGGAGAGATCGTCGGGCGGCCCGGGCGCGGGCTCGGAGGCCAGGCGCGCGCCGAGCCTGGGATTCAGATAGCTCTCGCCCGCGGCGGCGAGGCGCACCGCCTGCACGAGCTCGTCGTCGGCGGCCTCCTTGAGCACGTAGCCGAGCGCTCCCGCGCCCAGCGCCTCGCGAGCGAACGCCGGCTCCTGCTGCATCGTCAACACGACGATATGCGTCTCGGGCGACTCCGCGTGGATAACGGGGATCGCCTGGAGGCTCGAGCCGCCGGGCATGTTCAGGTCGAGCACCAGCACGTCGGGATGGTGGCCGCGCACGTAGCGCCGGGCGCCCTCGATATCGCCCGCCTCGGCGACCACCTCGAAGTCGGGCTCGTTCTCGAGCAGCAGTCGCAGGCCGCTTCGCACCACCGTGTGATCGTCGGCGAGGACGATCCTGATCCTCTCCGAGGATTCCTGCGCGCTTGCCGGAGCGTCGTCCGGTGGGGTGTCCGCACGGTCGGCCATCGCCGTGAAGGTATCGACATCGACGGTCAGATGCCGGCGGCGCGGGGCAGCACGAGCAACGAGCAGCGTGCGTGGCGCTCGAGGTAGGCGGATGTGCTGCCGAGCACCAGACGCCGCAGCGGGCCATAGCTGCGCGAGCCGGCGACGATGATGTCCATCTCGTCTCCGAAGGCAGCGAGCTCCTCGCCGGCGATGCCATACACCGCGCGACCATCGGCGCCGGGCAGACTCTGCAAACGGTCGTTTGCCTGTTGAAGCATCTCGTCGATGCTTTCGCCGATCGCGGGAGGCATGAATCCGGTGTATGTGGCGCTCGGAATCGAGACGACCTCCAGGGCGTGAACCGCCGCCCCGGTGGCTCGCGCCAGCTTCTGAGCCGCCGCGAGGGCTGCGCCGCTCTCCGGCGAGGAGTTGTAGGCGACACCGATGTTGGCGAGTGGGGTGGGATTGCTGGCGTAGCCGTGAGCGGCGATCGCGATCGCGCAGGGTGCGCCGTTCAGCGCGGCGCGGGTATCGTCGCCGAGCATCGCGCGGCCGAAGACACCGCGGCCGCAGGAGCCCACGACGAGCAGATCGGCGCCGAGCTCCTCCGCCTGCTCGTGCAGCCCGCGGCCGGGGCTGGCGGAGACGACGCTGAGGAGCTCTGCCTCGACATCCGCCTCGGCGCGTTCTCGTTCGAGCAGCTCGTGGACGTCCTTCAGCTCCTCCGCCACCTCACTGCCGTGCACATGGGCGAGCGTCAGCTTTCTGTCGGTATCCGCCAGAAGGGATGCAAGCGCGACGGCGTCACGGCCGCCCTGCCTGCCGTCAACTCCTACGAGCACGTTCTTGAACATCGCTCATCTCCTCCTTCTCGGGTGGCGATCGATGGCGATCGCTTCTCGGGTGGCGATCGCTTCTTGCGGGTGGCGATCACTTCGGCGGCACGAGCAGAACCGAGCAGGGCGCGTCGTGCACCACCCGCCGGCTGACGCTGCCAAAGGCGCGCAGGCCGCCCAGCCGCCGGCTGCCCATCACGATCATGTCGGCCCTGGCGCTCTTCGCTGCGTTCAGGATGACGTCCCAAGCCTTGCCGGGCTCGATGCAGGGCTCCTCGCTGGCGTCCGCGAGCATGCGCTTCAGGGTGCGCGCCTGCGCCTGAATGCCGCTGGGATTCATCTTGGACTCGGCGACGAGGGCGTTCACCAGCCTCACCTGTGCCCGCAGGCTCTGTCCCAGCCTGCCGGCCAGCTCCACGAGCTGATCGGAGTCCTTTTCGCCATCGCTGGCGACGAGGATCCGACGGTCGTGCGGAGAGCCGGCGAACGGCCGGTGAACGACGAGCATGGGAGTGGTGAACCGGCTCAGCGCGGCCGTGGCCACGCCGCCTATGAGCATCCCGCCCAGCCACGAGGTGGGAGGCGCTCCGATCGCGAGCAGGTCGTGATCGCGGGCGCGCTCGAGGATGACCTCATCGGGCGGGCTGCCAGGATCCACGACCGCGCTCGAGTCCACGCCCCCGTCGTCGGCGATCTGCTTGGCCTGCTCCAGCATCTGCTTGACGCGACTTGGGCTGATGGCGGCCATCGCGTTCGGTCCGGAGCCCTTCACCGCGGTCACCACGAGCAGCGTCAGGTGCCCGCCGGGGCTCGCCAGCGAGGCGGCCATCCTGACGGCTTCCATGCTCGTTCGCGTGCCATCGACGGCGCACAGGATGTTCGTGAAGACCTGCGAGGACGCCGGCGCGGTCGAGCCTTCGCCCGCTTGGGAGCTCTCGTCTCTGTCCGAAGATGCTGTCTGAGTGTTGGGCATGCCTGAAAACTATTGCGCATGCTTGGCCGGTGCATCCGCAGCTTCCCCTTAGGCGCCACCGGGGAATGCCGCAGCGATCGCCCGGCCGTGCTCGGCGACCCTCGGTGTGTCGCTCTCCAGCCCTCCGGACAGCCGCCGGACCGCGGCGCAGCGCCCGTCTGCCCGGACGATCTCAGACTCAGCCGGCGGCCGCGTGCACGCCGCCGGCCGGGCGATCCGTGAGCCGGGCGGCGCGCAGCGCGCGTTGCACGTCGGTGATCGAGACCAAGCCCACCGGTCTGCCGAGCTCGTCGACGACCACGGCCCGTCCGACGCGGGCGAATGCGGGCCGCTCCAGCAGCCGGGATACGTCCTCCTCTCTCGCGACGAGCAGCCCGGGGTCGCGCTCCGCGGTCTCGCCTACCGACTGCTGGGTGCGCCCGTGGCGCGCGAGCGCCTCGAGCTGGGTGACGCTCACCAGTCCGATCGCCAACCCGCGTTCGTCCACGACGGGGAACGAGGTGTAGCGGTGGGGCAGGAAGTAATCCGTGCCGGCCTCTGCGACGGAGGTCCGCTCGGGGATGCTCACCACCGGTGAGGACATCAGGTCGGCCGCGTGCACGCCCGAGAGCGCGGCCTGCACCTCGGCGCCCATCGCCTGCTGACCGGCGGCGATCACGATGAAGAAGCCGATCAGCGCGATCCACAGCCCCTCCGGCGCGCCGCTCAGGAGCTCGAGGCCGCCGAGGGCGATCATCACGTAGCCGAAGCCGCGGCCGACGCTGGCGGCCGTCTCGGTGGATCGCCCGACGTTGCCGCTGTGGCGCCACAGCAGCGAGCGCAGCACCCGCCCTCCGTCGAGTGGGAAGGCGGGCAGCATGTTCAACACGAGAATCGCCACGTTGACGAATGCCTGGTATTCGACCAGCGCCCTCACCGCCGCAGGCGTGGAGGAGGGCAAGAGCAGCGCGATCGCCCCAAAGCAGGCGGCGACCACGGCCGTCACGGCTGGACCGGCCAGCGCGTAGCGCAGCTCGTCTCGCGGATTGTGCGCTTCCCCGCGCATGCGCGAGACGCCGCCAAGCAGCCACAGGTCGATCTCTTCGATCTCGATTCCGCGCCGCCGCGCGACGATCGCGTGTCCGAACTCGTGCGCGAGGATGCTCGCGAACAGCAGCAGCACGCTCGCCAGACCTAGCGCGTAGGAGAGCCCTTGGCCGATGCCGGGAACGACTTCGGGGAAATACGAGCCGCCGAGCACCCAGGTGAACAGCGCGACGATCACGAGCCACCACGGGCTCACCCCGACGGGGATCCCGGCGATGCGGGCTATGCGGATACTGCGACCGGGCATCTGCACCTGACCTTAGGAGCTGCGAGGGCCGCGATCATCGGTGGCGACCACGATCGTTCTCCGTAAAGACCACTGAGCGACCTCGGGGGATCGCTCAGCTCGGGAGATGGAAGGGGACGCCATCGGCAGACGCGCCGCTGTCAGAGCTGGCCCGCGGCGGACTGCCAGACGTGGCCCGCGGCGGATTGACCCTCACGGGATCAGCCTCACGGAGTGAGCCTCACGTTCCCGCCAGGGCCCTCAGCGGCGTCATCCGCGTGACTCTCCACGCGGGGTAGATCCCTCCCAGCACGCCGATCGCCACGCCGACGAGCAGCGCGCGCCCTAGTCCCCAGGCGGTGACCGACGGCGAGACGTAGACGCTGACGCCGAGCGCGTGCACGAGCAGACCGCCGCCGATCACTCCGATCAGCAGGCCGGCGGCGGCGCCGAGCATGCTCACGGCGATCCCTTCGCCGAAGATCAGCGAGGCGACGCGCACCGGGGACCAGCCGACGGTGCTCAGCAGCGCGAGCTCGCCCTGGCGCTCCATGATCGACATCGCCATCGTGTTGGCGACGCTGATCGCGCCGACGATCAGCGCGATCACCACGATCACGAGGATCGCGTTGGAGATGAGCGTGCCGTCGGCGCCCGCCCGCAGAGCCTGCTGGGGGTCGCTGATCACCTGGGTGCCCGGGTAGGTGTGTTCGATGGCCGTGCCGGCGACCGACGCGCGCACGCCGGCCGTGAGCTGCACCACCACGTCGGTCTCCTCGCCGGCGCGGCCCGTGAGCTGCCGGGCCTGGTCGATCGCCAGCACCGCGCCGGAGTCCTCGAACAGCACGCCCGTGTGGTAGACCCCCGCGATCCGGTAGGGGCGCCCCTTCACCACCAGCACGCCGCCGGGACCCGAGTGCAGCTGTTCGGCCACGCGATCCCCGATCATGATTTCGCGCGCGCCCGGGCGCGCGCGGGCGCCGGCGACGATGACCAGGTTGTGCGTGAAGAAGCCGGCCGGATCGGCGCCGAAGACGACCGCGCTGGGAGCGGACCGGACCGTTTCGACCATCAGCAGCAGCGGCGTGGCGGCGGCCACGTCGGGCTGTGAGGCTATGCGCCCGACGATCGAGGAGGGCAGGATCGAAGCGGTCGGGTCTGAGACGTTCGCCTGGAATATCCCGAGCTCAGAGCCGCCGAGATGGATGAATTCGTCCGCCGTGTTCCTCAGCCCTTGCGTGAACGACAGCAGCGCGACGATCGTGGCCACACCGACGGCGATGCCTCCGGCGGTGAAGACGGTGCGCGCCCGGCTGCGCAGCAGGTTCGTGGTGATGATCGTGAGCATCGGCTGGTTCCTCCTCGGGAACCCCTAGCGGGCGCCGAGCGCCGGCTCGGCCTCGACCTGGATCCGTCCGTCGATCAGGGTGATCGTGCGATCGGCGCGCGCCCCGACGGCCCGGTCGTAGCTGACCACGATCATCGTCATGCCGAGAGCGTCGCGCAGTCCGAACAGCAGGTCGAGCACGCGTTCGGAGGTCTGCGAGTCGAGCGCCCCCGTGGGCTCGTCGGCCAGCAGCAGGCGTGGCCGGTTGGCCAGCGCACGGGCCACGGCCACGCGCTGGCGCTCTCCGCCGGAGAGCTCGTGGGGCAGGTGATCGGCGCGCTCGGCGAGCCCGACCTCCTCCAGCAGTCCCATCGCGCGGGTGCGTCGCTCCGCGCGATGGACGCCCGCCCCGATCAGCGGGACTTCCACGTTCGCGCGCGCCGAGAGCGTGCCCAGCAGCAGGTGGCGCTGAAATATGAACCCGACGATCTCGCGACGTGCACGGGTGGGATGGGGCTCGCGCCAGATCGCCTGCCCGTCGATCAGCACGTCTCCGCGGTCGGGTTGCTCGAGGCCGCCGATCAGGCTCAGCAGCGTGCTCTTACCCGAGCCCGAGCGCCCGGCGATCGCGACCGCCTCCCCCGGGTCGACTCTCAGCGAGAGCTCGCGCAGCGCGCTGATCCTGCCAAAGCTCTTGCTGGCCTCCTCGACGATCACCGCCGCACCTGCGCGTCGATTCATGCCGAGACCCGCACGAGATGGTCCAGGTCGATCGCCACCGGCCGCATGTCAGATCGGAGACGGCGTCGCATGTCCGAGAGTAAAGCCGATTTGGACGATTGCGCCGCATCGGTTCGACCGGGAACGGCGGTTGCACGCGCGTAGGATGGAGTCCGTGCCCGACGAGCCCTCATCCGAGCCCGCGCCCGTCCCTGCGTCTGCGCCCGCCTCCGCGGGCCCCAGCCGCAGCGACGCCCATCCACCGATGCCGCGCGACAAGCGGGGCTGGCACGTGGCGCCCGCGCCCGACGGGCGGGGCATGCCGGAGCACCCGCCGGGCCCTCCGCCCCACCGCTGGCGGGGCTTCTGGTGGTTCGTGGTGGCGCTGCTTGCGCTCAACTGGCTGTCGCTGCTGTTCTTCCAGCCCTCCGCCGGCGAAACGCGGGTGACGGTGCCGTTCAGCCCGTACTTCCTGGAACACGTCAAAGCCGGTCAGGTCAGCTCGATCTCCTCCAAGGGCGACACCGTCCAGGGCATGTTCACGACCAAGCTGCGCTACCCGGCCAGCGACAAGAAAGCGACGGCCTCGAAGCTGTTCGCCACCCAGGTGCCGAGCTTCTGGAACGGCAGCCAGCTATCGGCGCTGCTGCAGGAAAAGGGGGTGCGGATCAACGCCGAATCGACGACCACGAGCCAGTCGCTGCTGGAGGAGCTGCTGCTCGGCTTCGGCCCGACGCTGTTGATCGTCGGCATCTTCATCCTGATCTTCCGCCGCGCCGCCAAGAGCGCCGGGGGCATGGGCGCGCTCGGCAACTTCGGGCGCTCGCAGGCGCGGCGGGTGGACCCGGAAAAGATCCGCGTCACCTTCAAGGACGTGGCGGGCATCGACGAGGCCAAGTCCGAGCTGACGGAGATCGTCGACTTCCTACGCAATCCCGAGCGCTACGGACGCCTGGGGGGGCGCATGCCCCACGGCGTGCTGCTCTCGGGCGCGCCCGGCACCGGCAAGACGCTGCTCGCCCGCGCGGTCGCCGGCGAGGCGCACGCGGCGTTCTTCTCGATCTCCGCGTCGGAGTTCATCGAGGCGATCGTCGGCGTCGGCGCCTCGCGTGTGCGCGACCTCTTCGCCAAGGCCAAGGAGGCGGCGCCGGCGATCATCTTCATCGACGAGCTCGACGCGATCGGGCGCTCCCGCCAAGGCTCGGTGTCGGTGACCGGCGCCAACGACGAGCGCGAGCAGACGCTCGACCAGATCCTGACCGAAATCGATGGGTTCGACTCCTCCGAGGCCGTGATCGTGCTGGCGGCGACCAACCGCCCCGACATCCTCGACCCCGCGCTGCTGCGCGCGGGGCGCTTCGACCGGCGGGTGGCCGTGCAGGCGCCCGACCGCAAGGGACGGGCCGAAATCCTCGCAGTCCACACCCGCTCGATCCCGCTCGACGACACCGTGAGCCTCGATGCGCTGGCCTCGAGCACCCCCGGCATGGTCGGCGCCGACCTGGCGAACCTCGCCAACGAGGCGGCGCTGCTCGCTGCCCGCCGGGGCCACGAGAAGGTGCAGATGCCCGACTTCACCGACTCGCTGGAGAAGATCATGCTCGGCTCGCCGCGGGGCATCCTGCTCTCGCCCGCCGACCGCGAGCGCACCGCCTACCACGAGTCCGGCCACGCGCTGGTGGGGATGCTCACCCCCGGCGCCGACCCGGTGCGCAAGGTCTCGATCATCCCTCGGGGCGTGGCCCTGGGCGTGACCCTGTCGACGCCCGAGAACGACCGGGTGTCCTACACCCTGCAGGAGCTGCAGGCGAAGATCAAGGTGGCGCTCGGCGGGCGCGTGGCCGAGGAGATCGTGTACGGAACGATCACCATGGGCGCGGAGTCCGACATCCAGCAGCTCACGCAGATCGCGCGCCAGATGGTCGGGCGCTGGGGGATGAGCGAGGCGATCGGCCCGATCGCCGTGCTCCCCGAGGAGGGTCAGGGGATGTTCCTGCCCGGCGTCAGCGAAACCTCCCAGGAGACCCAGCGCCTGCTCGACGAGGAGGTGCACGCGCTCGTCGAAGGGGCCCACCAGGAGGTCACGCGGCTGCTGGAGGAGCATCGCGACCAGCTGGAGAGCCTCGCGCAGGCCTTGTTGAAGGCGGAGACGCTCGACGCGCTCGACGCCTACACGGCGGCGGGCGTGTCGGCGCACTCCGAGCAGCCGAGCGCGGTCTCCTGAGGTTGGGCCATAGGGATGACCGGGCCGCATGCGGCCCGGTCCGAGGCCGCACATGTGCGGCCTCGCCGAACGGCGCATGCGCCGTTCGGAATGACGGGCCACATGTGGCCCGTCACGGGACCGCACATGTGCGGTCCCGCCTGGCGGCGCATTCGCCGTCCGGTGAGAAGCTCCCAACCGATGCGCGGGTTTCTACGGAAGCCGTGCCGCCGGGGCCGGCTATAGGGTGCGCGCATCGTCCACTCCGAGAGGGCAGTCACATGAGCGTGCTGGCAGCGATCTTCAACCTGAACCACCCGGCGCACACGGTGCACTGGCACTTCATCGATCTGACGCTGCCGAACGTGATCGTGATCGGGGTGATGCTGGCTGTGTTCGCGATCGCGATCGTGCTGCCGTTCCCCGGCGCGGCCCGCCGGCGGGCCGCCCGCACGGAGGGGAGCCGGTCATGAGCGCCGCGCCGATCTCCGCCTCCCCTGAGCGGAGCCGGTCATGAGCGGCGCGCCCGAGCGGTCCTGGACCGTCAAACTCCGCGAAGCCTGGCTGGGGACGCTGCCACCGGAAAAGCTGCTCCCCGACGGCCAGCCTACATACGTCGCCTCCTGGATCTACATCTTCGGGGTCGCGGCGATCGCCTCGCTGGTGGTGATCATCGCCTCCGGTGTGATCCTTGCCCTCAAGGGCCCGGCCTGGTGGTTCCACACCGGCATCGGGCACTTCTTCAACTCCATCCACCTGTGGTCGGTGGAGCTGTTCTTCTTCACGATGGTCGTGCACCTGTGGGGCAAGTTCTGGATGGCCGCTTGGCGCGGCGGGCGCATCCGCACGTGGGTCACCGGCGCGATCACCTTCCTCGTGGCGATCCCCTGCGCGCTCACCGGCTACGTCTCCCAGCAGAACTTCGACTCGGAGTGGATCTCCACCCAGGCCAAGGACGCGATGAACGCCACCGGCATCGGCGCCTTCTTCAACCTCCTGAACTTCGGCCAGATGTACAGCTACCACATCCTGCTGCTGCCCCTCGCGGTGGTCGCGCTCGTGACCGCGCACATCCTGCTCGTGCGCCGCAGCGGCGTCGTCCCGCCGTTCGAGCTCGACAGGCGAATCGGCGGTGCGCCGTCTCCGCCACCGGGCGCGGACGCCCCGTCGGCCTCGGCTGGGGCGCAGTCATGAGCCGCCTCGGCCGGCTGCTGTTCTCGCGCGATGAGACGCGTCCGTGGACAGGCGCCTACGCGCCCTACGACCTGGTCAAAGAGCTGTGCATCGCGGTCGGCGTGATCACGCTGCTGGCGGTGCTGCTGACTGTGTTGTTCTCCTCGCCGGACATCCCGCCGATCTCGATCGAACAGTGGTCGAAGCAGATGCCGGTCAACTTCGTGACCACGGCCACCGCCGAGCTCGACGGCACCAGCGAGACCGCCGAATACGGCCCGCCCTACAACCACGAGTCGGGGAGCCTCCAACACGCCGCCTTCTTGGAACCGGAGAAATGGGTCGGCGTGAGCCATCCGATCAACGCCGCTCAGGACTACGTGATCGAACCGCTGAAGATCGAGGCGTCCGAGGCCGGCAACGCCCCGCTGGGGAGGTTGATCTCCACCTACCAGGCGGCGCCCGCCAAGACGCAGGCGGCCTGGGCCGAAGCCTACGCCAAGGCGCTTGAAAAGGCCTCGGTCGGCCCCGACGACTCGGTCAAGGCCCCCGTCGGCGAATACGGGCCGGTGGGAAAGCTGATGAGCGAACTGCTGGTTGTCGCGCAGAGCGGCGACGTGGAAGGCGACCTGATCGTCGGCAACCGCTTCTTCCAGACCGACTACACCAAGGCGCTGCTGTTCCTGGAGGACGGTGAAATGCTCGAAACCCGCGCCAAAGAACAGCACCTGCTGGGCGATCAGTGGGGAATGATGAACGAGACCGGCAGCTACCCGGGCCAGGCGTGGCTGTGGCTGTACGCCCTCTGGTACCAGATCGAACCGTTCAAGGCGTCCGTGAACGCCGACCTGCTGGTGATGCTGATGATGGCCGTGCTGAGCCTGGCGTTCATCTGCATACCCTTCATTCCCGTCATCAACCGAATCCCGCGCTGGATACCGATCTACAAGCTGATCTGGCGCGAGCACTACCGCTCGGAGCAGAGCGCCTGATCGCGTCGGTCGCGCCGGGGCCGCCCGCCGCCCCAGCGCGCGACGTGACGTAGGGATCCACTGTCCGGCCGCCCGGCGTGGGTGCCTACTCGAGCTCCAGCTCGGCCTCCAGCACGGGCCGGGGATGGGGCTGAGCATCGGGGTGGCGATGGGCAGGGGGGTGTGCGTGGGGCGCGAGGAGCTCGCCCGGCGCGGGCGCCCCCTGGACGTCGGGCCTGGTCACGGTCACGTAGGCGACGAGCGCGATGAACACGACGAGCGCGAGGGCGCTGACGGTGCCGTCGCCGAGACCGAGGCCGGTGATCGAGGGCGGCTTTGAGAACCAGTCCGCGAAGGACGCGCCGATCGGCCGGGTGAGGATGTACGCGAGCCAGAACGCGACGATCGGGTTCAGGTCAAAGCGCCACCAGCCGATCGCGGGGACCGCGATGATCGCTGCGAACAGCAGCACCGACCCGAAGAAGCCGAGGTGAAGTGTGGTCGCGGTCAGATCCCCGGCGGCGGTGCCGAGCGCGAACGTGGCCAAGACGGCGGCCCAGTAGAAGCTCTCACGACGGCGGGTGGTGATCGTGTGGATCGACAGCGTGCCCTCGCTGCGGTACCAGAGCAGGAACACGGTGGCCACGACGCCCGCGAACAGCGGCGTGGTCACCGCGTAGGGAATGCTCGCCCCGTCGTGTATCCCGTCGGCCATCATCGTGCCGAAGATCGCGACCATCATCACCGCGAACCAGTACACGGGCGCTCGATATTCGCGCTGGCGCATCTGCAGCCAGATGGCGAAGGAGAGCCCGAAGATGCCGACCGCCCCGGCGATCGGGACGCTCTTGGTGCCGAGGAAGTCCGACATCGACTCGCCCATCCCCGTGGTCAGGAGCTTTAGCGCCCAGAAGATCAGGGTGATCTCGGGAACCTTGGCCAGGGCCCTCGTGGCGGCCCGGTCCTTCGTGGCCCTCGCGGTGCTCCAGGTCCGGTCCCTGGATGAAAACGTGCGCATCGGGTTCTGGTTTCCTGTACTTGCACCGTAGCTTGTGTTATCCGATACGATCGGAGTGCGAGGGTGGTGCATGCCCTCGGTTCGCGACCGACGAGATTGCCACAGGCTTCTTTGGCTTCGCTAAAGAACCACTGCGCTACGTGGCGGGACGGGTGAGAAGGGACGGCAGATCGTTCCAGCTCAGCAGCTCGCCGGCGCTTCGGCGCTGGGACTCCCGCCCGCCGTAGATCACCGCCTGACGCTTGATCTCCCAGTGCCGGTCGCCGCGCGTGGCGATCAGCTGTGCGAAGTGCGGGAATGCCTTGAAGTAGTCGGTGGCCGGGGTGCGGCCCGCCTTCACCTCGATCGCGGTCAGCTTGCCGCCTTCGTCTGCTAGGAGGTCGATCTCATGCCGGTCGCGCTCGCGGTAGAAGGAGAGCTCGACGCGACGTGCACGGTGCCGGTGCATCTTCTGAAACTCGGAGATCGCCCAACTCTCGAACAGGGCGCCGCGCAGGGGATGCGTCTGCAGCTGGCCCGGGCTCTCGATGCCAATCAGGCTCGCCGCGAGTCCGGAGTCATGGAAGTAGAGCTTCGTGTGCTTCGTCAGGCGCTTGCCCAGGTTCGCGTGGAACGGGGGCAGTCGAAAGACGATGAAGCTCGCTTCGAGCACCGAGATCCAGCTGCGGGCGGTCGGCTGGGCGATGCCGCAGTCGGCGGCGAGCGAGGCGAGGTTGAGCAGCTGTCCCACACGGCCCGCGCAGAGGCGCAGGAACGTGTGGAAGCTCGCCAGATCGCCGACGTTCAAGAGGCTGCGGACGTCTCGCTCCAGATAGGTGGCGGTGTAATCGGCCAGCCACTCGTTCGCTTGCAGTCCGCGGTCGTGGATTCGCGGGTAGCCGCCCATCCAGAGCAGCGTGTCGAGGTCTGCCGGCGCGCGCGCAAAGCGGCGGATCTCCGCGAGTTCCAGTGGCAGCAGCTCCAGCAATGCGGTGCGGCCGGCAAGCGACTGGCTCACCCCCGCGAGCAGCACCAGGCTCTGCGAGCCGGTGAGGATGAAGCGCCCCGGCGTCGGATCGTCATCGACGATTCGCTGCAGGTAGGACGTCAGCTCCGGTGCGCGCTGGATCTCGTCGAGGATTGCCCCCCCACCGTCGAAGCGGCCTAGAAAAGCGAGCGGGTCCTCGCGGGCAAGCTCGCGCTCGGATGGGGTCTCCAGCGAGATGTAGAGGTGGTTGGGGAAGGCGGTGCGAGCGAGTGTCGTCTTGCCCGACTGTCGCGGACCCGTGATTGTGAGAACAGGGTGCTGCCTCGCCAACCGCTCGAGCTGGTCTTGGAGAGTCCTGCGTATCACACCCTGGACAATAGCAAGATATAATCTTCAATCTGCCCAGCTAAGGCTTCGTACCCGAGGGATCGGCCCTTCGATGAAACGTTCGAAGCTGAACTCGCGCAGTTCAGCGGCCTCCGCGCGCACGGGCCGCGACGCCGCTGCGCCCGCAGACGACGCCGTCGCGCTCTCTGCCGGCGCCGTTTCCTGCTGAGCGATCGGAACCGCTCGCGGCGTGGACACTTGCGCGCTTGTACGAACCCGCGCCCCTTCCGGGCCAAACTCGGCCGCGAGCACCCCAGCCTGCGCCGTCCGCACGATCCGGCGGCCAGATTGCCCCCCACCGTTCGCTCGTCCGCGTTGAGCGCGGTCGATGCTCTGCGATCGCCGTGATACGGCCCCGCCGATGCCCGTGCCCACCGACTCATCCGACCGCGTGCTCGGCCAGCTGGAACGCCGGCCGGCTGGCCGGCCTATCGACGCAGACCGGTGGTGGCCGGCCGGCGGATGAACGCCGAGGGCGTGAACCGAGAGCGCACCGGCGGCCGCCAGACCGGCGACGACGGCCACCTTCGCCACACCGCCACCCACCAGAGTCCATCCTCCACCGCCGGCCGCGGCCGCCGACCCCGCGGCGGTGCTGCTCGCCAGCGTCGCCGTTGTCTGCGCGCCGGCCGCGCCCGCGGCGACGCCGTGCGGCGCGAACAGCCTGTGCAGATGCGCCAGCAGATCGCCGGCATCGCGACCGACGGGCGCCAGCGGCAACCCCAGCGGCGGCAGCACAGCCGCCAGCCCACGGAGACCCACCACATAGCGCTCACAGCTCGGGCATTCGCGGACATGAGCCGTTACGCGCTCGTAATCCGGGCTGTCCTCGCCGATCACGCCGAGCGCAAACGACCGCAAAGCCCTCGCCCACTCGTCATCGCCGCAGCCACGACCATCCATCGCCGCGACCACCCCGGAGATCTTCTTGGTCGCGCGATCCATCACTTTCCCAAACGCCACGGGGTCGATCCCGAGAATCCGCGCGGCTTCCGGGCGCCTATACCCGTGCAGCAAACAGAGCGTCACGCCATTGCGCTGCACATCCGACAGCCGGCCCTTCAACCGCTAGGTCGAGGTCGTCGAGGCGCTGATGGGCAGTCCCACTCCGCGGGAGGCCCCTGTGCGGCTGGCGGTCAGCCCGACGCTGGCGGAGTTCGCGCTGCCCGGACCGCTGGTCGAGTTCGGGCGCCACTACGAGCGCCACGTCCCGGTCGAACTGACGGTCGTCAACTCGCTGCTCGCGCGGGAGCTCGTGCGCGACGGCCGGGTCGAGCTCGGCCTCGCGGCGGTCGATCCGTACGGCAACGAGCCGGGATTGTGCGAAACGCCGCTGTGCGACGACGAGATCGTCGTCGCGGTGCCGCGAGCGCATCCCTGGTGCAAGCTCGAGGAGATCGAGCGCGCCGAGTTTGTCAGCACGCCGATGATCATGCGCGACCCCAGGAGCAGAACCTCGTCGTCCGTCGCGTGCGTGGGCTGCGCTTCACGCGCAGGTTCGTGCTCGTCCACGGCGGCGGCTGGCGTGGAGGTCGCCGGCGGCGTTGTGTCTGCGGCCGTGTACGTCACCGACGGCACGCGAGAGTACGCCGACGGGCTTCCGCGGACCGCTGGGGCAGAGCCGATCCGCTGTCGCGAGCGGCCGCTGACACGCCGGCTCCGCCCCGGCCCACGCCGAGATGGCGTCTGGACAGGACGGACCGGCAAGATCTGCGCTCGGCTTTGCCGCGAGAGGGGTGCAGCCGAGGCGACCGGCGACGAAGCCGCTGTCGCGCCGCGAGTCGCGCGCGTCCTCGTGCTTGCGCCCGAGCCGAGACCGGCGACGTGCGTGAGAAACACGACCAACAGACCGACAACCGGCGCATAGCGCAGCGCGAGGCGGAGGCGACGGCCTGGCGATCCGCGGGACCGCCGTCCCCGACTCCGCCGAGGCAGCGCCAGGGTGGGGATCGAACAGGTTGGGCTGTGTGCTGCGGTCCAGCATCGACGTCTCCAGATCGAGATGTGATGAGAAGTCGAGTCAGACCTCGATCTGCCCCCCCACTTCTTTTCAGCAGGGCCCGGAGACCGCCAATCCGAAGCGCCCGCCTACGAGCGCGGCAAGAGCCACCGCGCTGTCGGAGTGCACGCCGGCGCTGCTCTCGCAGTTTGCGCTCGCGGGGCACCACGCAGGGCGCCGCGATCGCGCGCGCCTCGACGCCGGGCGCCGGCTGCGAGGACGTGGATTAGCGGTCGCCTGCGCCTCTCGCGTGGGCGACTCCCGCGATCGTCATGCTCGGCGAGGAGATATCGCCCCGGCAGTATTTCGCCGGCAGCGGCGAGGGGCCGTGCTGGCTCGTCAGCGACAACATGCTGGTCGACTGGCTGCACAGCTTCGATGACCAGGGACTCTCAGACGGGGACATCGCGTTTCTGCGGGCCTGGGGCGGCTGCGCTCGGGTTCGCGAGCCGAGGCGACTGTGGGCGCCCCGGGGACAGGGTTAGGGGCGAGCGGGAGGATCCGCGACCGCACGGCGTGTGCCGGCCCGACTGGCGTCATCTGCTCTTTGCGCCGACCCGCGCGCGACGTGCTGCCGCGCCCGCGGTTTTGCTCCGCCGCGGAAGCTGGCGCAGCACGAAGGGAGCCGGAAGACGACTATGCGCGCCGCGCGGGCACTGGATGTGGGCTGGGCGAGCCTCTCGGGCGGCAGTGAGCATATGCTCGCGCCTCAGACGGAGCAGCGGTGGCTGGGAGGTGTCAGGGTGAGGTGGCAAGCTGCGCGATGAGCCGCTCCAGGCCGGGCCAGATCAACTCGAGCAGCCAATCGGCCAGTTCCTCGGGGGGGACTTCGGGGTGCTTGTGCCACCACAGGGACAGCGACTCGTAGGCGCCGGCCATGGCAAGCGTCATGGCCTCGAGCCTGGTCCGGCCCTCGTGGTCGGGCTTCGTCCCGGAGGTTTCGGCGATGAGGCGGATCATGAGGTCTGATTGGCGGTGTCTGATCCGCGAGGCCTCGGCGGCGAAGCGGGCGTCCTGGGCCAGCTCTTCGTGGTCGAACAGCACGACCCACGCCCGGATCTGCTCTTGCAGGAACCGGAAGTATGCGATCGACCCCGCTCGCAGGCGCGCTCGAGCGTCGGACTCGTGGTGCACGGCTTCCGCTACGTGGTCGGCGAGAGCCTCTCCGGTGCGACGGACACACGTCGCGAAGAGCTGCTCCTTGGAGCCGAAGTGGTCATAGATGACGGGCTTGGAGACGCCGGCGCGCCGGGCGAGCTCATCCATGGACGCGCCGTGGAAGCCCCGCTCGGCGAAGAGCTGGTCGGCCAGCTCGAGCAGTTGCTCTGAGCGCACGGCGCGGGGCACGCGACCGGGTCGGTAGCCCTTTACGAGCGTGTCGGCGGAGGCCATCGCCTAACCCTACCATGAGTAGCTTACTTATGGTAGGTTACTGTGAGTAAATACGTACGGCCCAAAATCACATCCACTGTTCTCTCGTTCAGTCAGCGAAGAAAGAAGGTCGTGATGAGAGGTTCTCCGTTCTTTGATGGTGTCGTTCAGTCCGAGGTGGCGATCGCGGGCGAGGCGGCGAGGGTGCCGATCTTCTACTACGACGGGACGGCGATCCAGGCGGTGTTCGCGGCTCGTTTGGGAGCGCTGCGCCGGCTGATGCCCGACCGGCGCTTCTCTCCCGCGCGGCTGGCGCCGGGTCTCGGTGCGGTGGCGATCACGTGTTTTGAGTATCGCGACACCGACATCGGCCCGTACAACGAGCTGGCGATCTCGGTGGTGTTGAACGAGCCGTGGTTCCTGCCCAACCTGCCAGGTCTGGCTCTGGTCTCGAGCCTGCGCAGACGTCAGCTACACGCCTGGGTCCAGCACCTGCCGGTCACGACCGAGATCGCGCGGGCGGGCGGCGTGGACTTCTACAACTATCCCAAGTTCATCGCCGGGATCGACTTCGAGCAGAGCGAGCGGCGCCGCACCTGCCGTCTGAGCGAGGGCGCCGAGCACATCCTCACGCTCTGTGGCGAGCGGATCCCCACGCCGCGCGCCGAAGAGTTCCAGTTGTTCAGCCACCTGTGGATGGACCGCCAGCCGCAGAGCTCGGAGTTCAAGATCAACGCGATCGAGATGGGCGTCAGCCTGCGGCCCGGAGTCGCCTCGCTCCAGCTGGGCGATCGTCACCCGATCGCGCGCGAGCTGGCCGGCCTGATCGCCTGGCGCCAGCCGATCCAGTACCAGTACATGGCTCGCTTCGAGGGCATCTTGTACGGGCCCGAGCACCTCTCGCTGGCGCTGCTGGCCCGGGCCACCGCCGACGCTGCCGGCGCATCGGCACAGCCGGCATAGGCGGGCGCGACGATGACGAGCGTCACAGCAGAGCGGCCGCTGAACGAGCAGTTCCCCCGCCTGCTCCCGCGCGGCGAGAGCGTGGACGTGCGCGAGCTTCAGCGGCTGCGCGCCCGCGCCCAGCGCTTCGCCGAGGAGCACGTGCGTCCACAGGCGCTGGAGATCGACCGTCGCACCGGCGAGGATCCGGGCTGGTTTGACTGGGATCTGGTGCGCGCGGGCGCCGAGGCTGGGATGCTGAGCTTTTTGATCCCCAAGCCGGCCGGCGGCGCCGGCGGACTCTCTACGCAGGCCGCGGTCGTGATGGAGGAGTTGTGCGCCGCCTGTCCCGGGATCGCGCTGATCTTCGGCGCCCACGCGCTCGGGATCTCGCCGCTGCTGCTGGGCGGTCCCTCGCAGTGGGATGGCGTGCTGAGCGAGCTGATCGCCTCCGAAAGCACCCGAGAGCCGCTGCTGATGGCGTGCGCGATCACCGAGCCCGAAGCCGGAACCGACGTGGAGGACCCCGAGCTGCTGGCGCGCGGGCGAATCACGAGCCACGCTCGCCGTGTGCCGGGCGGCTTTCGCCTGGGCGGAACCAAGCGATTCATCTCCAACGGCAGCGTCGCGCGCTGGATCACGATCCTGATGCCGACAGACCCCAGACGCCCGGTCGAGACCTGGACCTGCTTTTTGGTGGACACTGCCAGCGAGGGGTTCGCGGTCGCCCGCGCCGAGCATAAGATGGGCCAGCGCGCCTGTCCCGCCGCAGAACTGACATTCGACGGAGTTTTCGTCCCCGACGAGCGGGTTGTGGGCCGGGAGGGAGACGGAGCGCCCGAGACGATGATCGTGCTCGCTTGCTCGCGTCCGCCGGTCGGGGCGATCGCGACCGGCATCGCACGGGGAGCGTACGAGCGCGTGCTGGCATGGCTTGAAGAGGACCGCGCCGCCACCGGCCTGCTGGAGCGCCAGCACGTGCAGCTGGCATTGGCGAACATGGAGGAGGAGATCCATCTCGCGCGCCAGCTCTACATGGACGCCGCCACCGAGCTCGACCACGTTGCGCTCGGGGGGGTCATGTCCCACCCAACCGTCCGTGCCCTCGGACATGTGCCGGCCGGCATTCGCAGCCGGGCGCCCGTTCGTGGCTGGCTTGCCTCAGACCGCGCGCGCGACGCCACCGTCGCGCTGCTTCACCGCACCACGAGCGAGCGCTCGGTCACCCGCTCGCTCGCGCTCTCCTCGATGGCAAAGGCACGCGGCGGCGACGTGGCGATGCGCGTCACCGGCGCGGCGCTCGAGCTCGTCGGCCTGCGCGCCGGTCCGGTCAGGGCGGAGCTCGAGAAGCTGTGGCGCGACGCCAAGCTGTGCCAGATCTACGAGGGCACCAACCAGCTCAACCGCCTCGAGGTCTATCGCGGGCTGTGCCACTCGGAGACCATCGGCTGCCTGCCGCCGCTGCGCCGCGTCGGACTCGATACGGATGCGCCGGCTCGCGCAAACGGAGACGCGCGCGTCCATCCGCGAGCAGACTCCCCCCAACACACGAGCGCCAACGGAGATGAAGGCCGATCATGACCGCGAGCACTCTGGTCGAGCGCGCCGAGATACGAGCGATGGCGCGCGAGCTCTCCGGGCGCGAGCTCACGCCGCGAGCCGCGGCGCTCGATGCCGGCGGCGAGGACGTGCTGCACGAGTGCTGGCGTCTGCTGGTCGAGCTCGGGCTCGACCGCGCGCTGCTCGACGAGCACCATGGAGGAGCCGGATTGGGCGCTGCAGACCTGCTGGCCACGATCGAGGAGCTGGCCGTCGGCGACGGCGGGATCGCGATGAGCACGCTGCTCTGCAACGCCGCCCTGGCGACGCTCCCCACCGATCGGCGATCAATGGGATCGCCGATCGACCAGCAGCTCGCCGGCGTCCCCGCGGGGGCACGCTGGACGCTCGTGCCGGCCGCGCTCGGCACGGAGCTGTCGATCTCAGACGGCGCGCTTCACGGCAGGATCGCCTGCGCGCTGGGAGCGCACGCCGCCGACGGGCTCGTGATCCTCCTCGTCAACGGGCCCGTACCGGCCGCGTGGGCGCTCGACACCGGTGCGAGCGGCTGCCAGATCGAGCGCGACCTCGCGCAGATGGGCCTGCGCGCGGCGCCCGCGGGGTCGATCGAGCTGACCGGCGTCGGCTGCGCGCCCGCGCTTGGTGGATCGGGTCGGGCAAACGGCGGGGCCACGCAGCTGGGCGCGGCCGGCGCGCTGGCGCTGCTGCGAGCCGGCACGGCGGCGATCGCGCACGGGATCGCCCGGCGCGCTCACGAGATGGCGCTCGAGTACGCCCACGCCCGCCAGCAGGGCGGCGTGGCGATCATCGAGCACGACGCGGTCAGCGACATGCTCTCAGCGATGGCGGTGAGATTGGCATGCTGGCCCGAGATCGCCGTCGATCCGGCCGGCCTCGCCGTCGAGGAGACACAGGCGCTCGCCGTGAAGATCGCCGCCACCGATGCCGCCGTGGCGAGCACCACCGACGCCGTGCAGGTGTTCGGCGGCACCGGCTACATGGTCGAGACCGGGATCGAGAAGCTGATGCGCGACGCCAAGTACTGCCAGCTGTTCCCCGAGCCGAACTGGGTCGCGCACAACGAGCTGATGCGCCCAGAGCGCGCCGATCGCACAGCGGTGAGGGCACGGTTCGAGAGCAACAGACCCGGCCTGGCGCGAGCTCCGCAGCACGCGTAGAGACAGGTTAGACGCTTGGATCTCGCGCGTGCGTCACATCCCTCTGATAACACAGGCGGCTCGTAGCTGTTGCACAAACAGTCCCCCGACGGGCTCACTGAAGCCTTTCTGAGGGTGGGGTCGAAAAAGCCGCAAGTCGTGGCTCGCCCGCGGCGCGCCCTGCTCGGCCTCGGCGCTGCGAGCCCCCTCAGCGACCGTCACAGCAAGCGCGGCCGAGGTTTTCGCAGACGGCTTTGTGCAACAGCCACCGCCAGCAGCAAGCGCCTCCGCAAACGCCCGTTCAGGCGCAACTGCGAACGGAAGCACAAGCGGGGCTTCACTTCAGTGCGGCGAGACGCGCGATGTGGCTGCGGGAATGGTCCTGACCTGAAAATTCGGCCACCCGACGGCGGCCGTAGAGGCGCAACGCGGCCACCCCCAGCGCCGCCTCGAGTCGGGCACGCTCGTCGCGCGTGAGCGAGGACATGACCGTCTCCAGAGCTCGGCCGAATACAGGCGTAGAGGGAGCGCTCGCGTCTCCTGTCGCCGCGTCGCCCTCTCGTGGTCCCAGCGCGCCCTGGCCGAGAGAGCGCACCACCCCTCCGGCGTGGCGCATAACGATGCCCAGCAGCTCCGGCAGGTGGCGCAGGACGCCTCGCAGCGCCGGGCCCGCTATGGCTGAGCGGGAGTAGAAGCGCCGCATCGCGTCGATGGCGCTCAGCTGGAGCTCGAGCGGGGTCATCTGCTCGGGGCGCAGCACCGCGTGGTGTCCGTCGAAGAGCGTCCAGTCGGCCTCGATCAGACGGCCCTCGGACTCGAGCCGCTCCCACAGGCGGGTCCCGGGTGCCGGCGTGACCATCATCAGCTGGAAGGTGTCGATGCCGAGTCGCCGCGCGAAGTCGGCAGTGGCCTGTGCGCTGGAGGCGTCGTCGAAGTCGAGTCCCACCACGAACATGCCGTGCACGCCGATCCCGTGGCTGTGGAAGGCGCGCACCGCCTGTTCTGAGACCGCCACGTTGGTGCGCTTGCCGATGCTGGTGAGGTTCTCTTCGGAGATGCTCTCGAAGCCCACCATCGCCATGCCGCAGCCCGCCTCTGAGAGTAGCTCCAGAAACTCGTGGTCGATCTCGTGCGAGGCGCGCGAGCGCAGCACCGTGTCGGCCCGCATCTGGGCGGCGAAGCTCGGCGTCAGACCCGCGCCCACCATGGCACGCAGCAGCTCGGCGGTGCGGCGCTTGTTCACGACGAAGTTGTCGTCGTGGAAGAACAGCTCCTCGGCGGAGAGCCCGGCGAGCTCTGCCAGAACCTGGTCGGTGCGGCGGTGGCGCACCACGCGCGAGAACTGGGCGGTCACCGAGCAGAACTCGCAGTCATACGGGCACCCCCACTGGGTCATGGCGGACTTGACCCGCAGGTGCTCGTGTCCCTCGATCAGAGAGAGGTCGGGGATCGGGAGGCGCTCGAACTCGGCCTGAGAGCAACGCGAGCGAGCGGGATTGTGATGTGCCTCGCCCAATCCATCGCGCCAGGAGAGCCCCGCGATCCCGCTCAGGGAAGCGCCGCGCTCGAGCGCGGCGACGAGCTCGAGAATCGTCTGCTGGCCCTCGCCACGCACCACATAGGGAGCGTGCTCGAGGGCCTCCTCGACGCGGAAGCTGACGTGCGAGCCGCCGAGGACCACCGCCACCCCCGCCCCGGAAAGCTCGTCGGCCAGGGCATACCCCGCGGGCTGAGTCGCGGTCGTGCCGGAGATCCCGACGAGATCGGCGGCGAGGCACTCGCCGAGGTCGATCGGACCGAGCATCTCGCAGAACACACCGGTCTCATGACCGAGCTCGGCGAGCATCGTGGCCATCAGCGGCAGGCCCAGGCGCGGCAGCAGGACGTGGTCGTAGACGTTCTTGCCGGGCGCGCGAGGCTCGACGAAGCGGATTCTCAAGCTCATAGTTAGGGCACCCTAACATCTTGGGTCTCCGCCAGAAGCCGAGTGCATTTTCGGTGACCGCCCACGCAGCGGTGCGACGGATATCCGACCGGACGGCTCGGGATGTATTAGGGTACCCTAACTTCGGCTCGGGATGGGCTGATCGACCGATAGGAGAACGTCATGCCGGTTCGCTCGAGGATCGCCTGCACGGGGTCTTCGATGCGGCGGCCGCGCGTGCCGCGGTGGCTGTGGGTCCTCGGCCCGGGGTTGATGGTGATGCTCGCCGACACCGACGCCGGCAGCGTGATCACGGCCTCCCAGTCGGGTGCGCGCTGGGGCTACCGGCTGCTGGCGCTGCAGCTGCTGCTGGCGCCGGTGCTGTACCTGGTGATGGAGCTGACGGTCCGGTTGGGGATCGCGACGGGCAAAGGACACGCGCAGCTGATCCGCGAGCGCTTCGGCGCCCGCTGGGCGCTCGTCTCGATCGGCACGCTGCTGGTGAGCGCGTTCGGCGCGTTGGTGACGGAGTTTGCCGGTGTCGCCGGCGTCGGTCAGCTGTTCGGGGTGTCGCCGGCGCTGACCGTGCCGCTCGCGGCGGGGTTCCTGGTGGTCCTGGTCGTCTCGGGCGGCTACCGGCGGGTGGAGCTGGTCGGGATCGCGCTGGGCCTGTTCGAGCTCGCCTTCGTCGCGGCGGCGATATTCGCCCGCCCGTCCGCGCACGCGCTAGCCTCGGGATTCGCGAGCCAGCCGCTCGGCCAGCCCGGCTACCTGACGCTGATCGCGGCGAACGTCGGGGCGGTCGTGATGCCGTGGATGATCTTCTACCAGCAGGGCGCCGTGGTCGACAAGGGTCTGACCGCGCGCGATTTGCGGTCGGCGCGGATCGACACCGCGGTCGGCGCGCTGCTGACGCAGCTGATCATGGGCGCGGTGCTGGTGGCGACCGCCGCAAGCCTCCAAGGTCGCGGTGCGCGCTCGCTGCAGAGCGTGGGTGAGATCGCTGGCGCGCTCGCACCGCTGCTGGGCAGCTCGACCAGCCGCGTGCTGCTCGCGCTCGGGATGCTCGGTGCGGCGCTGGTTGCGAGCATCGTCGTCTCGCTCGCGGCCGCATGGGCGGTCGCCGAGGGTGCCGGACGGCCGCGGAGCCTGAACGACGGGCTGCGCCAGGCGCCGCTGTTCTACGGCCTCTATGTGGGCGCGGTCGCGCTCGGCGCGGCGCTCGTGCTCGCCAGCCGCTCACTGGTGCGACTCGCCGTCGACGTCGAGGTCCTCAACGCGCTGCTCTTGCCGCTCGTGCTCGGCATGCTCATCCTGCTCGCCCATCGGGTGCTCCCCGCACCGCACGCGCTGCGACGCGGCCACCGCGCCGCCGTCAGCTTCGCGACGATCGCCGTAACGCTCCTCGGAATCATCTGGCTGGGCTTCGCGTTCGGGCTCTAGCGGCCCGGCTGTGGCAACCGGCGCATCTCCCTACGGGATCGCCTGGAGCCTCGCCCGCACCTGTGCGACGATCTCGCCCGTCACCTCGCTCATCGACGCCTGGCCACCGAGATCCGGTGTCCGCACCCCCGCCGCGGTGACGTCCATCGTTGCGTTGTAGATCGCCTGCGATGCCCTGGCTCGCTGCGGCTGCTCGGGGAGGGCGGCGTGGTGCAGGAGCGCGCCGCAGGCGAGGATCATCGCCATCGGGTTGGCGATGTCCTTCCCCTGCAACGCGGGCGCGGTTCCGTGAGGCGCCTCGGCCATCACGACCCGTGTCTCGTAGCGCTCGTCCAGCGCCAGCAGCACCGACTCGGCGCCCGCGATCGACCCGAACATCGGCATGACGAGATCGGACAGGCAGTCGCCGTCGCGGTTGAGCGCCGGGATCACCAGTGGCGCGTCCGCCGCTCCGCTCATCAGTCCGGCATAGGTCGCGTCGATCAGCAGCGGCTCGTACTCGACGTCGCGGTGGCGCTCGCAGGCCGCGTCGAGCTCTTCCTTGAGCATTCCCTCATACACCGGCGAGACCGTCCACTTCGGACCGCCATACACCTTCCCACCTATCGATCTCGCGGTACGAAAAGCGTGCTCGGCCACCCCACGGCAGACCCCGCGGGTGATCCGCTCGGTGCGCAGCGCCACCTCCCCGATCTCGCCGGCCTGACCCTCACGCCACTGACGGGCTCCGTAGGCGTCGCCGACCGCCATCCGCACGATCGAGATCGGGAAGTGCACGCCTCCCAGCGGCGCGACCCCGGGAATGCGCCGCCCGGTGCGAATGATCACCGTACCACCCACCTGCTCGCGCAGGATGCGATTGGGAGAGCCAACGTCGTCGGCTCCCTCGGGGGTGATCGTCGCGGCCTTCAGGCCAAGCCCGGCGTCGCAGATCGCCCGCGCGGCATCCTGCACCACCGCGTTGCTCGTTCGGCGGCGGTTCTCCAAGGAAAGGTCGAAGCGCTCGATCTCGAGCTCCAGCGCAAGCACCTCCGGGGAGAGCACACGCAGGGCCTGCTCCAGGAGCTCCTGCCCAGTCTGGTCCCCCTCGAGCACGACGATCTTCAGCGCGTCGCTCATCGCCCGGTGCCGCGCTCCGCTCGTCGTCTCATTGTCTCCCATCGCCTCGATTATGCCCCTTGGCGCACGAGCGGCTTTCGCGTGCGCTCGCGCACGAAGCGCACGGGCCTCCTTGGCGTACGGACGCTCTCGTTTGGGCGCCAGTGATTACAGTGGGTCGATGGACGCTGATCCACGTGCCGAGCTCGAGCTCTGGCAGGCGGCTCGGACAGCGAACTTCTATGACGCTGGGTCAAGCTTTGCGCGGTCGCTGCGCGTGCGGCTCGGCGATGAGGGGTTGCGCGCGATCGAGCCGGGGTTGCGCGCGTTCGGTGAGACCGTCGCGACGGTGGTCGAGCCGGTCGTCCGGGCGCTCGAACTTCGCCCGCCGTCGCTTGAGTTGGCGGATCCGCTCGGGCGCGAGTCCCAACGTGTCGCGTTCGACCCCGAGTACGCGCGGGCCGGCCGGGCCGTCTGGTCCGCGGGCGTCGTCGGCGCGCCGGCGTTCGAGCAGGCTGCGCTGCTGTACCTGCTCGCGCACGCGGGCGAGGGTGGCCACACCTGTCCGGCCGTCTGCACGGCGGGCCTGATCCGCGCGCTGCGGCAACACGGATCACAGGAGCTGCGGGAACGCTTCCTGCCGGGGCTGCTCGAGTCCGACTACGACCGCTGCCAGCGCGGAGCACAGTTCCTGACGGAGGTCCAGGGCGGCTCTGACGTCGGCGCCAACAGCGTCGAGGCAGTGCCCGACGGCGATGTCTGGCGGATCTCTGGCGAGAAGTGGTTCTGCTCGGTCGCCGACGCGGACCAGTTCCTGCTCACCGCACGCCCGCACGGCGCGCCCGCGGGCACGCGCGGGATCGGCTGCTTTCTCGTTCCCCGCCGCCTTCCCGATGGGTCGGTGAACGGGTTCCGGCTGCGCCGCCTGAAGGACAAGCTCGGCACGCGGGCGCTTGCCACAGGCGAGATCGAGTTCACGGGCGCGCTCGGCTATGCGATCGGGGCTCCCGAGGACGGCTTTCGCATCGTTGCCGGCGCGGTCTTGAACACCTCGCGCTGGCTGAACGCGATCGGCTCGGCCGCGCTCATGCGCCGCGCCTACCTGGAGGCGGTGAGCTTCTCCCGCTCGCGCACCGCGTTCGGCCGTCCGATCGCCGACTATCCGCTCGTGCGCGAGAACCTCGCCGTGATGAAGGTGGAGGAGCAGGCCGCTCTCGCCTCGACGCTCGAGCTGACAGGGCTCGTCGAGGAGATCGACGCCGGCACGGCCGGCAGCGAGGAGGAGGCCTGGCACCGGATCCTCGTGAACGCGAACAAGTTCGTCACCTCGCTGGCCGCGACCGGCTGCGTGCGCCGGGGGATCGAGGCGCTCGGCGGGAACGGCACGATCGAGGACTTCTCGCCACTGCCGCGCCTGTACCGCGACGCGATCGTGTTCGAGAGCTGGGAGGGCACCCACAACGTCCTCTGCGACCAGGTCCTGCGAGACCTCGTCCGGCTCGACGCGCTGGAGCTCGTGCTCGAGCGCGTCCGCGGCTGCGTGCCCGCGGGAGACGGCGACGCGGCCGCGGTCGCCGAGGCGCTCGAGCGGCTTGCGCCGCGGCTGCGCCGCTCGCTCGCTGAGGGGCCGCATCATTTCCGCAGGCAGCTGGAGCAGCTCGTACGCGCGCTGCAGGCGGGGTGCCTGCTCGCACATGGAGAGGCGCCCGCGGCCGCGCTGCATGTCCGTCGCCACCTCATCCCCGGTTATGACCCGGAGGCCGACCCCGACTACGCGAGCCTCTTGGACGAAGTGCTCGGCGCCGATCTCAGATCGGGATGACGAAATAGATCGTTAGCGGACCGGCTCTTTCGGCGTGCTCGAACCCGTCTGACCGCCGGCGACGCAGGGACACCCGACGCAGGGACACCAGACGCAGGGACACCGACCGTGACACGAGGGCCGGCGCGGTGAACTACGCGGTCTGACAGCGCAATCCCTCCCGATGCGGCGTAACGGCCAGGATGGTTGGCTGTTCGGAGATCACTCATGTCTGCCGCCATATCCACGGCCATAGAGACAGGCCACGATCCGCAGTGCAGCTTGCCGGGCGATTGTGAGCCTTCCCCGCCTACCCCGGAATGAGACCGCCAGGCACCAAGCCTCCGCGCCGCCGGCCGGTGCAGCGCTTCGCCGTCCGCCGAGCACGACGCGCGGCGGGCGCTGGCTCGGGCTTTCCGGTGCGCAGCTGGGGCGAGCGCCGGATCGTGGTCTTGGGCACGGCTGCGTGCCTGCTCGCCACGATCTTCGTGTGGCGTCAGGCAAGCGGCGAGGTCACCAACACCATCGCACTGCTGTACGTGATTCCGATATTGCTGGTTGCGGTCGAGCTGGGATTGACGGCGGGCGTTGCTTGCGCGGCGCTCGCGCTGGGGCTCGTGGGAGTATGGGCGCTCACCACCGATCATCACCTTGACGCGGTCGAAGTGCTCACATGCGGCGCGTCCTACCTCGCCGTCGGCACGGTCGCCGGCCGCTTCAGCGAACGGATGCGCGACGTCCAGCGGCGCCAATCTCTGCTGCTGGAGTCAGGGCTGCAGCTGGCCAATCTGACACATGCCGATGATCTGCGCGCGACGCTTGCGCAGGGTGCGCGCACGCTCCTGCGCGCAAGGGGTACGCGAGTGGAGCTGATCGATCGCCCGCCGGTGGAGTCGGGTGTCGTCGGGGACACCGCGGAGCGTGTCCCGATCGAGACGCGAGAGGTTGGTTACGGGACGCTCGCCGTGGACGCCGCTCGCGCGATCGGCCCAGAGGATCGCGTGGCGCTCGGGATACTGACTCTCCAGGCGGCGGTGGCGGCTGAGAGCCAGCGCCTGCTGCAGGACGCGCAAGAGGGAGCCCTGCTCCGGATGGAGCTGCACGACGCCCGCGGCCACCTCGCCGAACGAGGCCATCAGCTACGCGAGCTGATCACCCGCCACGAGGCCGAGCGCCACCATATCGCCGATGCCCTGCACGAGCAGGCGGCGCAGACGCTCGCCGGCGTGCTCCTCGGCCTGGGGGCGCTCGAGCGGGAGCTCGAGTCCGATCTGGCGACACCCAAGCTCGGCACGCTGCGATCTGACGTCGACAGCACCCTGCGCACGCTGCGCTCGCTCGCCGTCGGCCTGCGCCCCCCGGCACTCCAGCTCGGTCTCGAGGTCGCACTGCAGGCGCTCGCGGCAAAAGCACGCGACGGCGGCGATCGCACCGAGATGACTGTCGCCCTGGAGGGGGCGAGCGAGCTCAGCGCGGAAACCCAGACGATCGTCTACCGGGTCATCGAGGAAGCGCTCGACGCGCTCGACGGGTCACGCTCGGTCGTGGTCCGTGCCGAGCCGGCCGACCGCAAGCTTACGATCGTCATCGACGGCGCCACGCGCAGGACCGCCCCCGAGCGGCTGGCGATCCTGCGCGCCCGCCTTGAGCTGGCCGGCGGAACACTGTCGTGCACCGAGCACGAGCTGCGCGCCGTGATCGGGCCGTGACTCCCCTCAGAGGCCGACCATCATTGCTCCCCGTCTCGGCGGATGAGCCACCGCGCGGCGAGGTCGCCCGCCCGGTGCGATCGCCGAGACGCCGAGTCAAGTACGGGCAGGGGCGCCTGCTTGGAACGCCTCGATCATGTGGGCGCCGTCCTGTGTGAGCGATCCGTGCGGGTGCAGGATGCAGAAGCGCCGACGGAAGCGCAGGCCGGTCACGGACACGATCTCCAGCCTGTCGGCGGGCGAGAGCGCGAGCCGTGACATCACGGCGGGACAGCCCAGCTCATGGGCCTCGTCCTTGGCGGCCTGTGTGGAGCCGACTTCGGATGCCGCCTGCAGCGTCCCGAGCCGGTGCGCGTCCAGCGTCTCGTCGATCACCTGGCGTGTGTGGGCGCCGGGGTCGCGCAGCACGATTGGTGTGCTCAGCAGCTCGCGCGGGGAGATCGAGCGTCGGCGCGACCAGGGATGCCCGAGCGGCACCGCGAGCACGATCTCATCGTCGGTGAGCGCGATGTTGACCGCGTCCGGGATCGTCTCCTCGCTCATGCAGGCGGCGACCCCGAGGTCGGTGTGCGCGGCCAGGACCATCTCCTTGACCACGCGGGAGTTGGCGATCAGCACCTCGACCGGAGCGCTCGTTTGGCGGTGCATCAGGACCAGCGCCCGGGGCATCAGGAACTCCGCCGCGGTATGGCTGATCGCCAGGCGCACCGTCGGGCTGGCGCCGCGGATCTGTGCGAGCGTGGCGTTCAGGTCGTGCATGTCGCCCAGCACGCGACGGGCGTGCGCGTACAAGCGCTCACCCGTCATCGTCATGCTCACCCCCTGCGCCGAGCGCTCCAGCAGCGGAACGCCCACGAGCGCCTCCAGCGACTTCAGGCGCCGGGAGACCGCGGGTTGTGTCAGGTGCAGCCGCTGGGCCGCCCGGCCGAGGCTGCCGAGGTCCGCAGCCGTGCAGAAGGTCAAGAGCTCATCGAGCTGCGGGTCGCGCAGCGGACGCACAGCGTCCGCGAGACCTGTCCCGTTCCCGGTGCGATCCATGTTCATCTGTTATCGCCAGCCTGCGCAGACCGCATGACTTTCACGAGCGCCACGGGGATCTCAGGCCGCTGAGATGCGACTGTCAGTGCGGTGGCAACAGACTGCAGGGACATCCCGCGAGCAGGCATTTCAGGCCGGCTGGCGGGGATAGCCCGGGTCTGGGGCGAGATGATCGCCGGCCGGGTCCAGGTGCGCCGGCGAGGGCGGTGTGGGGTGCTCTGCCATCGCCGGGGCACGCTATACGCGCCGCGATCCACGTTTATCCGTGCGCTCTACGGGACGCGCGCGCGTACAAACCCCGGACCGATCGCGATCTGAGGCTCGTCGCCGATGCGCCAGCTTCACTTGACGAGCCGACCCACAGAGTCGCTCGAACCCGCGGCGTCGCTCGAACCCGCCGCCTCGAACCAATCCACCGCCTCGATCGGACCCGCAGCGTCGATCGAATCCGCCGCGCCACGGGCTCGCGCGCGCGTGGACGTGGACCGCGAGGCGCCGCTGCTGTTGCGGGCCTACCGTGGCGAGCCCGTCGAGCGCGTGCCGGTCTGGTTCATGCGCCAGGCCGGTCGCTGCCTGCCCGAGTACCGGGCGATACGCGGGCGCGCTGGCCTGCTGGAGATCTGCCGCACGCCGGAGCTCGCCGCCGAGGTGACGCTGCAGCCGCTTGCGCGCCTGGGCGTCGACGCCGCGATCCTCTTCTCCGACATCACCCTGCCGCTGGCCGCGGCGGGTGTAGAGCTTGAGATCGTGCGCGGTGTCGGCCCGGTGATCGCCGAGCCGATCCGCAGTGCGAGCGACCTGAGCCGCCTGCGCGCCTTCGATCCCGACGAGGACGCGCCGTACGTGGCCGAGACGGTGCGGCTCGTGCTCGCCGAGACCGACGTGCCCCTGATCGGCTTCGCCGGGGGTCCGTTTACGCTCGCCAGCTACCTGATCGAGGGCGGACCGTCCAAGACGCACAGCCGCACCCGCCAGCTGATGTACGGCGAGCCGGTGCTGTGGGCGGGACTGCTCGAGCGGCTCGCGGACATCGCGATCGCCTCGCTGCGCTCACAGGTCGCCGCCGGGGCTCGGGCGGTGCAGGTCTTCGAGAGCTGGGCGGGCGCGCTGGATCCCGAGAGCTACCGGAAGCTCGTGCTGCCCGCCGCGCGCCGCGTCTTTGATGCGCTCGCCGACCTCGGCGTCCCAATGGTCCACTTCGGCGTCGGCACCGGGGAGCTGCTGGAGCTGTTCGCGCTCGCCGGCGCGGATGTCGTCGGGGTCGACTGGCACGTCCCCCTCGACCGTGCGCGTGCCCGTCTGGGCCGGGAGATCCCGGTTCAGGGAAACCTCGACCCCGCCCTGTGCCTGGCGCCGTGGCCGGTGCTGCGCCGGCACGTGGACGCGGTGCTGGACCGTGGTGGCGGCACTGGGCACGTGTTCAACCTCGGCCATGGGGTGCTGCCCGAGACCTCGCCGGACACGCTCGCGCGCATCGTCGAGCACGTCCGCGAGCGCAGCGCCTCGCGAGCTCTCGCATCATGTGCCCCTTCGCTTGGCGCGGTCAGCTCTACGGGAGATGGCGCCCGTGAGTGACTTCGCCGCGGTGGACGAGCCGATCGGGGTCCTGCTGATGGCATATGGCACGCCCGCGTCGCTCGCGGACGTGGAGGCCTATTACACGCACATCCGTCGCGGCCGCCCGCCCGAGCCCTGGCGGCTGGAGGAGCTGATCGAGCGCTACCGCGCGATCGGCGGCGCCTCACCGCTGCTTGCGATCTCAAAGGCGCAGGCGGCCGGGCTGCAGCAGCTGCTCGACACCGAGGACGAGGGTGCTTTCCGCGTCGAGCTGGGCATGAAGCACGCGCCCCCGTTCATCGAGGACGGCATGAGCAGGCTGACCCGCGCCGGCGTGCGCCGGGCGGTCGGGGTGGTGCTCGCGCCGCATTATTCGCCGCTCAGCATCGGCGAGTACATGGCACGCGCCCGTGAGGCGGCCACGGAGGATCTCGAGCTGTCGTTCGTCGAGGACTGGCATCTCGCGCCGCCCTACATCGATCTGCTCGCCGAGCGCGTCGAGGAGTCGCTCAACTCCTTCGCGGTCGAGATCCGCGACGAGGTGGATGTCGTCTTCACGGCGCACAGCCTCCCGGCGCACGTCCTCAGGTCGGACGACCCGTATCCCGAGCAGCTGCGTGAGACCGCCGAGGCGGTGGCGTGCAGGCTCGGCCTCTCCCGCTTCTCGACCGCCTGGCAGAGTGCGGGGCGCACCCCCGAGCCGTGGCTGGGACCGGACATTCTCGATGTCACGCGCGAACTCGCGGCCGCCGGTAGTGGAGGCATGGTCGTGTGTCCCGCGGGCTTCGTATCAGACCACCTGGAGATCCTGTATGACCTCGACATCAAATGCCGGTCCGTGGCCGAGGAGCTCGGGCTGAACTGGCGGCGCACCATCTCGCCCAACACGGACCCCGCGCTCCTGCGAGGACTGGCCGATCTCGTCCTGGCCGCGGTCGGACGAACGCCGTCGCCGGCGCGGTTGGCATGAGCGGCACCGGTTCTGTGAACGGCGGCCCGCGGCCCGCCCGGACCGGCCCGGGCGCGGATGTCCGTGAGGGCGAGCGTCACGTCGCGGTCATCGGCGGGGGGATCGCGGGCCTCGCCGCGGCGCACGCGCTCCTGCAGGGCGCCGATCTGCCCGTCAGGATCACGCTGCTGGAGGCGAGCAGGCGCCTCGGCGGCAAGATCCGTACCGAGTCGATCGCCTCCCATCCCATCGACGTAGGCGCCGAGTCGCTGATGGCGCGGATCCCGGCGACGATCGATCTCTGTCGCGAGCTCGGCCTCGAGCACGAGCTGATCGCGGCGCGCGAGACGAGCAGCAGCGTCTGGACGCGCGGGCGCATGCGCGCGCTGCCGCCCGGCATCCTCGGCGGGCTGCCGCAGGGCCTTGCCCCAGTGCTGCGCTCGGGGATCCTCTCCCCCGCCGGCGTGGCGCGCGCGGCGCTGGATCTGCTGTTGCCGGCCTCGCCGATGGACGGCGACCGGTCCGTCGGGGAGATCGTCGAGCGCCGGCTTGGCGGCCAGACGCTCGACCGGCTCGTCGACCCGCTGCTGGGCACGATCTACGCTGCCGACTGCCACGCGCTGTCCGCGCGCGCGACCGCGCCTGGAATCGATCGCATCGCGCGCGAGCACCGCAGCCTGATCCGCGGCCTGCGCGCCGCCAGGCAGCCGGACACGGCGACGCCCGACCCGCGCCCGCTGTTCGTCACTCTGCCGGGTGGACTGCAGCGGGTCGTGCAGCGTCTTTCCGAGACGCTGGCGCGGGACGGCCGAGCAAAGGTCGAGCAGCGCCTCGGCGTGCGTGCGGGCCGGCTGGGGCGCGCCGCCGGGGGGCGCTACCTGCTCGACGTCGGCGACGGCGAGCCGCTGACGCTCGACGGCGTGGTGGTCGCGGTTCCCGCCGATCAGGCGGCGATCGTGCTCAGCGGCATCGCCCCGCTCGCCGCAACGTCCCTGAACTCGATCCGCTACGCCTCGACCGTGGTCCTCGCGCTGCACTGCCCCGGCCAGGCGGCGTCGCGCCCGCCGCCCGGCGCCGGCTTCCTCGTGCCGCAGAGCGAGCGCCGGCTGCTCGGCGCCTGCACCTCGCTGTCGGCGAAGTGGCCGGAGCTCGCCGGCACCGGCGAGCTGTGGCTGCGCTGCTCGGTCGCGCGGGCGAGCACAGCCGCCGCTCTCGCGATGGACAACGAGACACTGCTCGCACGCATCGCCGGCGAGCTGCGTGAGGCGATCGGGCTGCGAGGCGAGCCGATCGACGCGCACGTCACCCGCTGGCGGCGATCGCTGCCACGGTATGAGCCCGGGCACCTGGATCGCATCGAGCGGATCGAGGCGCAGATCGCACACCTGCCCGGCGTGGCGCTGGCCGGCGCCGCCTATCGTGGGATGGGCGTGCCGCAGTGCATCGCGCAGGGCAGAGCCGCGGCGCAGCGAGTGCTCGCAGAGCTGCGCGAGGACCCCTACCCGGTGCCCGGCTCCCCTCCGGCGTGCCTGGCTGTGACGGGAGGACCGATGTGAGCGCAACGACCGAGGACCGACATGAACGGGACCTGCCGGTCCGCATCAACCAGGGAGAGCCATGCCAGCACACGACGTCTTGATCATCGGCGCAGGTCTTGCGGGCCAGCGCGCCGCACTCGCTGCCGCGGAGGCAGGCGCCAGCGTCGCGATCGTGAGCAAGGTCCACCCCGTGCGCTCGCACTCGGTTGCCGCCGCCGGAGGAATCAACGCGGCCATAAGCGTCGACGACTACTGGCACTCGCACGCCTATGACACGGTCAAGGGATCGGACTTCCTCGGCGACCAGGACGCGATCGAGATCATGTGCTCAGAGGCGCCCAAGGAGGTCATGCACCTTGACCACATCGGGGTGACGTTCCACCGCAACGATCTGGGCGAGCTCGATCTGCGCGCCTTCGGGGGCGCTTCGATGAAGCGCACCGCTTACGTAGCGGACATCACCGGCCAGGCGATCCTGCACGTGCTCTACGAGCAGCTGATGAGACACCACGAGCAGGTGGACCGCTACGAGGAGTGGTTCGTCACCTCATTGCTGATGCCGGTCCTGCACCTCCCCCAGCTCGTCGGGCTGGCGCTCGGCCTGGAGCCAAAGGAGCTGGGTCTGGGCCGCCACGTGGTCAGGCCGGCCTCGGTCATAGATTGGTCGATCTCAGTGGTGGGAGCGGCTGCCTGAGGGCGATGAGGTGCTCGAGCCGCTGATCGACCCTTTGCTTGGCGGCATCGCCGCGCTGAGCCGCTCCGAAGAGATCGAGCAGCGGTCGGCCGCAGCCGACCGTACGACGGCGTGACGAGACGGCGCCTCGCAATCTGGGCGGCGGGGACGGCGCTGATCGGGTGGGCGATGATGGCGCTCGGCGCATTCGTGCGCGCGTCGGAATCGGGGCTCGGCTGCCCCGATTGGCCCACGTGCCACGGCCAACTCGTCGCCGGCGGCCACCACGCTCTGATCGAGGAGGCCCACCGCTGGCTCGCCACGGTCCTCGTCATCGCAGTGGTCGGCCTGGCGCTGATGGTCTTCCGCGACTACCGCCGCGAGCGGCGGCTGACTCGGCCGGTGGCTTGGATGCTCGCGCTGCTCGCGCTTCAGGTCGTTTTGGGCGGAGTGACGGTGCTGCTCAGCAACGTCGCCTGGACGGTCGTCGCCCACTACGGCGGGGCGGCGCTGCTGGTGGGGTCGATCGCGCTCGTGGCCGTCAGGCTCGCCTTCCCGGACGACGAGCGGCTGGCGCGCGACTCGTACTCGCGGCTCACCGCGTGGTTCGTGGCGCTCACCTTCGGCCTGCTCCTGGCGGGCTCGACGCAGGCCAACACGGGCTCCAACACCGTCTGCGGCCGTTCCTTCCCGCTCTGCAAAGGCACACTCCTGCCGACCTTCAACCACCTCGTCGCGATCAACCTCCTGCACCGCGTCTGGGCCGGGGCGGTGATCGCGCTCGCGGTCTGTGTGCTCCTGCGCAGCCGCCGCGACCGCCCGGACTCGCCGGCGATCAAGCGGACCGCGGCGGTCGTCTGCGCCATGTTCTTCGTCCAAGCCTTCCTCGGCTTCATCATCATCGAGGTGACCGACACCACCGCGACCGAGGTGGTGCACTCCTCCTTCGCCTCGGCGACATGGCTGGCGCTGATGACGCTCGCGTCGCTGACCTGGACGACCGCGGCGGGGCGGGCCGGTCTGGCGGGCGGGGGCGTCCGTCACGCGGAACACGGAGACTCCGGGCCCACTGCGCCTGTGGGCCTCACCCACTCACGCGGATGATCCCCCTGAACATCCTGCTTGCACACACGCGCACCGCACCTCGGCGTGCCGCTCTCGCCTCTACGGCTGATAGACGCAGCTCGGGTCCGACTCAAGGTGGTCGCCGGTGACGGCGTAGGCGCGGGCGCGGCTGCCGCCGCAGATCTCGCGGAACTCGCAGCGGGCGCACTTGCCCTTGAGCGCTTCGGGGTCGCGCAACTCGCGGAAGAGCTGTGAGTCGCGGTAGATCTCGACGGGATCCTGTTCGCGCACGTTGCCCGCCGAGATCGGCAGGAAGCCGGAGGGCATCACCTCGCCGAGGTGGGAGATGAACATGAAGCCGCGGCCGTCGTTCACGCCCTTGCCGTTGCCGTGGCCGGGCCGGTTCAGGCCGTCGGGGAACTGGAACCCCGCGCCCGCCATGGGCCCGGAGTGCTGACGGACGATCCGCCGGTAGTGCGGCGACGCGGTCGCCTTGATGTCGAAGCTGACCTCCCCGGTCAGCTCGAACAGCCGGCCGAGCACCTCCTCGTGCTGCTCGGCGCTCAGCATCTCCAGCTGCTTGCCGCGGCCGACGGGCACGAGGAAGAAGACCGACCACTGCACGACCCCGATCGACTCCATCAGCGGCACGAGCTTCTCGAGCTGGTCGATGTTCAGCGCGCACATGGTCGTGTTGACCTGGATCGGCAGCTCCTCCGCCAGCGCGTTTGCGATGCCTTTGAACGTCCGATCGAACGAGCCCTGAAAGCCCCTGAAGCGGTCGTGCGCCTCCGGGTCGGCAGCGTCGAGGCTGAACGCCACCCGGCGGATGCCCGCCTCGCGTGCTTCGCGCATCCGCTCGCGCGTCGGCAGCGCCGTGGCGGTGGGCGTCAGCGAAACCCGTAGTCCGCTTTCGTCGGCGTAGCGCGCGAACTCGAAGAGGTCGCGGCGCATCAGCGGATCGCCGCCCGTGAGCACGAGGATCGGGCCCGTGTCAAAGCCCGCCAACATGTCGATCAGGAGCTTACCTTCTGCGGTATCCAGCTCCCGCCGATCGCGCTTGGGCTGCGCGTCCGCGCGGCAGTGTGCGCACGAGTACGCGCAGGCGCGCGTGACCTCCCAGGCGATCGTGAACGGCGCCGCGTCGAAGTCGTGCGCGCTGAGCCGCGCATCTCGCTCTTGGCGGGCCGAGAGCGCCGCGGGGCCGAGCTGGGACGGCAACTGCGACGAACTCTTCACAGCGGGGACCCTACGCGGGGTGTGTGTCACGTCCAACCGTGGGATCTACTTGCTGGGGCCGCGTGAAAACCACGGATGCGACCGTCAACTCCCGGCGCGCGGTGACCACTGGAACGTCCGGGTGGCGATCAGCAGCGCGGCGACGCCCCAGGCGGCGACTATCAGCAGGTCGGTGGCGGCGATGCCGCTGCCGTGCGTGTGGATGATCGGCTTCAGCAGGGCTTCGTCGAGGTGGTGGATCGGAAAGACGGTGGCGATGTTGCGCAGGAACCTGGGGACTATGCTCTCGGCGACGAACACGCCGGAGATGAAGTACAGGGGCAGCACCGTCAGGTTGGTGGCCGGGGCCGCGGCCTCGGGGCTCGAGATGTGCGTCGCCACGGCGAACGCTATGCACGAGAAGGCGGCGGCGCCGACGACCACGGCGATGAGCACCCCCGGCATCGTCGAGTGGGGGATGCGCACGTTGTACGCGAGCCTGCCGATTGCCAGCAGCAGCGCTGACATCACGACGGCCACCACCACGCCCACGACCGCGCGGCTGCCGATCACGAACGCGGCCGGCAGCGGCGTCCCGCGCAGGCGCTTGTACTCGCCGTTCTCGCGCTGGGTGACGATCGCCTGGGTGAGGTTGACGAACGACGCCGAGATGATGCCGAGCGTCATGATCCCCGGCACGTAGAAGGTCGTGATGCCGATCCGCCGGCCATCGATGACCGTGGTGCCCTTGAACATCGTCGCGAATATCACCAGGAACACGATCGGCAGCGCCACCGTGAAGTAGCGCGACTGCGGGTTGCGCCAGAACCGCCGCAGGTCCGAGCGGAACTGGTGCGCGAACACGCGCCAGCCGCTCATTCAGAGCGCTCCTGCCCACCGGCGAGGCGCAGGTAGACGTCCTCGAGCGTGGGCTGCCCGACGGTCAGGCTGTCCAGGCGATCGCCATGCTCCAGCGCCCAGCCCGCGAGCGCGTACAGCGCGCGGGCGGGCTCGCGCACGCCGAGGTGGACGCGCCCATCATCGCGCTGGTGCGCGATCGACACGAGCTCGCCCGGCAGCTCGGTCAGGACCGTGCCCGCCGGCAGCCTGAACGAGACGTCGCTCAGTGCCCGGTCGCGGCCTCCGAGCGTCTCGGGCGTGCCCTGCGCGACGATCTCCCCCGCGACGATCACCGCGACGTGGTCGGCGAGGATCTGCGCCTCGTCCATGTAGTGCGTGGTCAGGAAGATCGTCTTGCCGAGCTCGCGCAGATTCGCGATCACCTCCCACGCGTGGTGACGGGCGGAAGGGTCAAAGCCGGTCGTCGGCTCATCCAGGAACACCAGCTCCGGGTCGCCGATCAGCGCCAGGGCGACGTCGAGGCGGCGCAGCTGCCCGCCGGAGAGCTGTTTGGTGCGCGCGTCGCGCTTGTCCGCCAGGCCGACCAGCTCAATCGTCTCCGCCACTCCCCGCGGGTGAGGGTAGTAGCCCGCGTAGAGCTCGACCAGCTCGCGAACCGTGAGCTCGGGGGGCATCGTGCACGACTGCAGCACCAGGCCGATCCGTGAGCGCCAGCCCCCGTCGGCGGACGCGGGATCCTCCTCCAGCACCCTCACCTCGCCCGCGCTGCGCGACCGGTACCCCTCCAGGATCTCGACCGTCGTCGTCTTGCCCGCGCCGTTTGGCCCCAGAAACGCAAACACCTCCCCGCGGCGAACCTCCAGGTCGATCCCCGCGGACCACCTCGTGCTCGCCATAGGACTTGCGCAGCCCGCTGACGCTGATCACCGGCACACCCGCGGCCCTCTCCCGAACATTCGCGCCCGGAGCGCTCTCCGTTTCCAGCGCCTTCATACGACTGTCCGCAGCGTCCGGGAGGCGACGATCTCCTGATCTTGGATGCGCCCCATGCCATCGGCCGGGTTGTGCCCTGGTGACTCCCATGTGTTCGCCACCGTACTCCCCCGAGCCGGCGGAGCGTCGGGAGCATGCTGCATGCGCATGGTCATGACTTGCGTGTACGTCCGCGTCGCCGCGGCGCGATCCGCCTCCGGTCCGTGACCAATTCATGTTAGGGTACCCTAACTCTGGTGCCCACCACGAAGGAGCCGCCATGCAGCGTCACCGTTCTTGGACAGCATCACCAGGTTCGGCGCAACCGATGGCATATGGGCCGGGAAAGGTGCCCAGATGGTCCACGTGAGCCCCGCTGAACCGGTCGACGCGAGCGCCACCATCGATCATCGCCAGCTCTATCGCCTGCCGTGGTCGCTGCCGGACAACGCGATCGCGTGGCTGGAGCCGACCAAGAAGTGCAACCTGGCGTGCCTTGGCTGCTACCGCGAGAACGATCCGCGGGGACACAAGACCCTCGTCGAGGTCCGCCACGACCTCGACGTGTTCGAGCGCTATCGCACCGTGGACGGCGTGTCGATCGCCGGCGGCGACCCGCTCGTGCACCCGGAGATCGTGCAGATCGTGCGGATGGTCGCCCAGGATGGGCTGAAGCCGATCGTCAACACCAACGGCCTGGCGCTCACCGACGAGCTGCTTGAAGAACTGAAGGGCGCGGGCGTGGCCGGGTTCACGTTTCACATCGACTCCAAGCAGGGCCGCCCGGGCTGGAAGAAGGCGGACGAGGTCGAGCTGTGCGAGCTGCGCCAGCGCTACGCGGAGATGGTCGCCGCGGCGGGAGGGATCGGCTGTTCGTTCAACGCGACCGTGTATGAGGACACGCTGTATCAGGTCCCGGACGTTCTCGAGTGGGCGCAGCGGAACATCGAGATCGTGGGCACGGTGGTGTTCATCGCCTTTCGCGCGGGCATCGTCGGCAACGACTTCGACCACTACGTGCGGGGAGAGCAGGTCGACTTCTCCACGGTGCCCTACGTCACCACCGACCAGACCGCGCACGAGCTGCAGTCGACCGACATCGTGGCCGAGATCCGCAAGCGCTTCGCAGACTTCGCTCCCGCCGCCTACCTCAACGGGACCGAGCGACCCGACACCTTCAAGTGGCTGCTCACGGGGCGCCTGGGCGCGCAAGGGAAGGTCTACGGCTACGTCGGACCGCGCTCGATGGAGCTCGCGCAGACCTTCAACCACCTGAGGACCGGCAGGTATCTCGCCTACAGCTCGCCGCGGGCGCTCAGCCATGGCAGGGCGATGCTGGCGCTGTCTGTGTTCGACCCGCGGCTGCGCACGATCGCGCGCCGCTGGCTTGTCGCGGGCGCCCGCAGACCCTCGCGTCTGCTGGAGCGCCTGCGCTTCCAGTCGGTGATGATCATCCAGCCGGCCGACGTCTACGCGGACGGAAGCCAGAACATGTGCGACGGCTGTCCCGACATGACGGTCTGGAACGACCGTCTCGTCTGGTCGTGCAGGCTGGAGGAGCCCGAGCGCTTCGGAGACTTCGTGCAGATGGTGCCCAAAGGCGACTGACCGGGCTCCCGATTGCGCCCGCTCGAGCAAGTCACGCGATGACCCCGGCCCCGGTCGCCGTCGTCTCCGACACCACGCACTATCTCCCCGCAGGGCTCACGGACAAGCGGGGGATCCACCAGGTCAGCCTGTATGTCGGCTGGGACGGCCGGCTGGAGCGAGAGCTCGACACGCACAGCCTCGAGCGATTCTACGAGCGTCTGCGCACCGACCCGCGGATGCCCTGCACCTCCCAGCCCTCGATCGGAGACTTCCTCGCGGTCTGGGAGCCACTCATCGAGGCGGGCATGGACGTAGTCTCGATACACCTCGCCAGCGGCCTCTCGGGCACCTGCGACGTGGCACGGCAGGCGCGCGAGCTGCTACAGCGGCGCGGCCTGGGACACCGCGTCGAGGTGATCGACGGCGAAACCGGAGCCGGCGGGCTGGGCTGCCTGCTGCTCGCGGCGGCGGCGTGCGCCCAATCCGGCGCCGAGCTGAGAGAAGTGGTCGCTCGCGTTCACCATGCACGGGAGCGACTGGGGATTCGGTTCTGCATCGACACCCTCGAATATCTGCATCGTGGCGGGCGCATCGGCAAGGCACAGGCGTGGCTCGGCAGCACCCTGAAAATCAAGCCGATCCTCTCCTTCGAGCGCGAGATCACCCCGGTCGAGCGGGTGCGCACCGCCAGCCGCGCCTTCGAGCGCCTCGTGGAGTACATGCGCGAGCTGCGGCACGGCGGAACCGACGGCTGGGCCGTCCAGCACATCCGAGCGCCCGATCGAGCCGAGCGTCTGGTCGAGCATGGACGGGAGATATTCGGCTCCGAGCCGCTGTTCGTCTCCGAGGTCGGTCCGGTGATCGGCACCTACATCGGACCCGGCGGGCTGCTGCTCACAGCGATCCCGCGGACGGCCATCGTCTTCTAGGCGTGCGATCACCTCGACGGCGGGCGCTTGCGCATCGTGGGCGAGTTGACAATGCGCGGCCGCACCCGCGAGATCGCGCTCGACGCTCAGCTGGGCGCCACGAGACGCGAGGCAGGCGAGGATGAGCGGATCGAGCTCGTGCTGCGAGGAGAGCTCAACCGCAGAGATTTCGGCCTCAGCTGGAATCAAGTGCTCGATACAGGCAGAGCGCTCCTCGACGAGAAGGTCGAGATCGCAATCAAGATCTCGGCGGTTAACTCGGCGGTTAAGAGTGAACCGGCTCGACCAACGATCTAACGGTCGTTGGGCGGTCGTCCTTGAGGAGCGCTCCGGGAGCCTTCCCGGGTTTCTGCTCTCCGGGTTTCTGCTCTCGATGACCTAACGACTGTGGTGTGGACTGTGGTGTGCTCCCTGCGCATGGCGCACGCGGCGCATCCCTGCTCTCTCCAGGGAACGGCCGAACAGCCCCACTCCGACCGCAAGGCTCCAGAGCGCAAAGACGACCAACGCGCATAAGAGGGCGCAGAGGATTCCCAGGATCACTGGTCCCAGGGCGACGGCGACGAGCAGCAGGATCGGTAGTGCAAGCAGTGCAAGCGGGAGGGCGAGAATCGTAAGCACCAGCTTCATAGCGGGCCACCTCCTATGCAGCCTCGAATTGGATGAAGCCTCGGATGGATGATAGGAGGAGCCTATAGTGTGGGGGCGGGCTGCCCATCCGTTGAAACGCGCAGTCCCGCAGTGCGAAACCACGGTCAGCCCTATCGAGGCCGCGTTTCGCGATCGAGGTGATGAGGAACATGATGATGAGCGGAACAGCCCGCACCTCGACGCCCCGCTCCCTCGCCGCCCTCGCGAGCCGAACCCCGTCGGGCCGGCCTCATAGACGGCGCGCGCCCCACTGGACGCCGGCAGTGGCATCCTCCGGCTCGCTCATGACCGACACCTCCGCTCGCGGTTGTAACTGCCCGGCCGGCTGGGGGTTGTTGCAGGTGGGTACATCACAGGTGGCCCCCAGCCACCGAAGGCCAAGCCACCCGAAAGGAAGTGGTGAAGATGCCGAATCCCAAGACCGCGGTCCCCGAGACTCTCATCGAGAACGCACCCGCCGATGAGACGGTGGACATGTCTGAGCAGTGGCTCGAGCTGGCCAAGGTCAGCCAGCGAACCGCGATAGAGACGGTGCGTAAGTTCCTCGAGACGGCCGAGAGCATGCCTCTCCTCGGAACGGGCCTGTCGATCACCGAGCGTCTGGCGCACGTGGAGTACGACGCTCTGCGCAGCATCATGCACAGCGCCGCCGCGGATGTGGACGTGAACGTGGGCGTAAACGTGGACGTGCTGTCGAAGGGCCTGCACGTCAACGTGCTGTCGGAGGGCGTGAATGTGAACGTGCTGTCACGGGAGGAGGCCACACCCTGATCCATCCTCATCTCTTCCAGGCCGAGACGGGTCGAGGGGTGGCAAGCGGCTTCGGTGAATGCAGTGCTAGAGATACGCACATACCGTAAAAGGAGACAGGACCATGCCAGAGACCAAGGTTCAACACCGCCCGCCGGCACCCAGGGCAGCGGCCGCCCACAAACGTCCCGCGGAGAACGGAAAGCACAGGCAGACGCGTGCGATCGACCGGACCACCGAGCTCTCCGACGAAGTGCTCAAGTCGCTCGAGTCCGGCCAGCGCGCCGCGATCGATGCGGTGCGCAAGTTCGTGGACACCGTCGATGAGAAGCTGCCGACGCTCGGCGAGCGTCCGTCCAGGCGCCAGGAGATCGTCGATGCCGCCATGGAGATGGCCGACCGGCTGGTGCACACGCAGTACGACTTCCTTCGCAATGTGGTGCAGAGCGCTGGGAAGGCGCTGAGCAGACCGAACGACGGGCAGTAGCGCGGCTTTCAGGGCGCGGCCGGCGAGGGGCCGGCCCGTGCCCGGGCCGCACTCTCCCGACCCCACACACGTAGCGCGCTGGAAGCGCTCGACCCGCTCAGGATGGCCGACCAGCTCTTGCATCCATCCTCCACGCCATCGCTGCCGGCCGTCGCCGCATAGCCATCGATGGCTTGGCGTGGCCGACGAGCACCGGCGCCATGAACGACAATGCCGCCGTGACCGATCCGCCCGGCCCGCTCTCAGCTGTGGAACTGGATGCGCTGCACGCCTACTGGCGGGCGGCCAACTACCTGTCGGTCGGGCAGATCTACCTGCTCGCCAACCCACTGCTGCGTGAGCCGCTGCGCATCGAGCACGTCAAGCCTCGCCTGCTGGGCCATTGGGGGACCACGCCGGGGCTGAACTTCGTCTACGCGCACATGAACCGGGCGATCCGCGAGCGCGACCTGAACGCGATCTACGTCGCGGGCCCCGGTCACGGGGGGCCGGGCGTGGTCGCCAACGTCTATCTGGAGGGCACCTACACCGAGGTCTACCCTCACGTCGGCCACGACACGGAGGGGCTGCGGCGCCTGTTTCGCCAGTTCTCCTTTCCCGGCGGCATCCCCAGCCACGTCGCCCCCGAGACGCCCGGCTCGATCAACGAGGGAGGCGAGCTGGGCTACTCGTTGCTGCACGCCCACGGGGCGGTGTTCGACAACCCGGATCTGCTGGCCTGCTGCGTGATCGGCGACGGCGAGGCCGAGACCGGTCCGCTGGCCGCGAGCTGGCACTCGAACAAGTTCCTGAACCCCGTCCGCGACGGGGCGGTGCTGCCGGTGCTGCATCTGAACGGCTACAAGATCGCAAACCCGACCGTGCTCGCCCGGATCTCCGAGCACGAGCTGCGCTGCCTGCTGGAGGGCTACGGCTACGCGCCGCGGTTCGTGGAGGGCTCGGACCCGGCGGCGATGCACCAGCTGATGGCCGCCACGCTCGCGGAGGTCACCGGGGAGATCGCGCTGATCCAGCGCCGAGCTCGCGCGGAGGGCGAGACCGCCCGCCCGCGCTGGCCGATGATCGTGCTGCGCACCCCGAAGGGTTGGACCGGCCCCGCGTTCGTGGACGGCCTGCCGGCGGAGGGCTCGTTTCGCTCTCATCAGGTTCCCCTCGCCGACCTGGACTCGAATCCCGAGCATCTCGCGCAGCTGGAGGCGTGGATGCGCTCGTATCGACCCGAGGAGCTGTTCGACGAGCGCGGCGCCCTGCGTCCCGAGCTCTCGGCGCTGGCGCCCGAGGGTGAGCGGCGCATGGGCTCCAACCCGCACGCCAACGGCGGGTTGTTGCTGCGCGACCTGGAGATGCCCGACTTTCGCGACCACGCCGTCGATGTTCCCCGGCCGGGCACGGGCACGAGCGAGGCCACGCGCCTGCTCGGCGGGTTCCTGCGCGAGGTGATTCGGCGCAACCCCGAGACCTTCCGGATCATGGGCCCCGACGAGACGGCGTCCAACCGCCTGGGCGCGGTGTTCGAGATCACCGATCGCGTGTGGGAGGCCGAGACATTGCCTACCGACGATCACCTCGCCGCGGACGGGCGCGTGATGGAGGTCCTCTCCGAGCACCTGTGCCAGGGCTGGCTGGAGGGCTACCTGCTGACGGGCCGGCACGGGCTGTTCAACTGCTACGAGGCGTTCATCCACATCGTCAACTCGATGTTCAACCAGCACGCCAAGTGGCTGCGGGTCAGCGGCACGATTCCCTGGCGCCGGCCGATCGCGTCGTTGAACTACCTGCTCTCCTCGCACGTATGGCGCCAGGACCACAACGGCTTCTCCCACCAGGACCCCGGGTTCATCGACCACGTGGTCAACAAGCGCGCGGAGATCGTGCGCGTGTATCTGCCCCCGGACGCCAACTGCCTGCTGTCGGTCGCCGACCACTGCCTGCGCAGCCGCGACTACGTCAACGTGATCGTCGCCGGCAAGCAGCCCGCCCTGGACTACCTCTCGATGGAGGAGGCGATCGCGCACTGCACGCGCGGGATCGGCGTGTGGGACTGGGCTTGCAGCGACGAGGGCTCCGAGCCCGACGTGGTGCTCGCCTGCGCCGGCGACGTGCCGACGCTGGAGACGGTCGCCGCCGCGGCGATCCTCAGACGTGAGCTCCCAGAGCTGAAGGTCAGGGTCGTAAACGTCGTCGATCTGATGCGGCTGGAGCCCGACTCAGAGCACCCGCACGGCCTGCCGGACGAGGAGTTCGACGCGCTGTTCACGACCTCCCAGCCGGTGGTGTTCGCCTACCACGGCTACCCGATGCTGATCCACCGCCTGACCTACCGCCGCGCCAACCACCACAACATCCACGTGCGCGGCTACAAGGAGGAGGGCACGACGACGACGCCGTTCGACATGGTCATGCTCAACGACCTCGACCGCTTCCACCTCGTCATGGACGTGATCGACCGCGTTCCGGGTCTGGGCGAGCGCGCCGCGCATCTGCGCCAGCGCATGATCGACGAGCGCTTGCGCCACCGCGCGTACACGCGCGAGCACGGCGAGGACCCGCCGGAGCTGCGCGAGTGGACCTGGTCGGCGGAGTGAACGTCCTCGTCGTCAACGCGGGTTCCAGCAGCCTCAAGCTGCGCCTGCTGGACGGCTGCGACTCGATCCTCGCCGATCTGGAGCTGCCCGCTCCGCATGCGCAGATCGACGATGCGGCTCTGCGCCGGGCGCTCGACTCCGGGCTGGGCGAGGCGGACGCGATCGGGCATCGCATCGTGCACGGCGGCGAGCGGTTTCGTGAGGCGGTGCGGATCGATGCGAGCATCGAGACGGCTCTGCGCGAGCTGATCGATCTCGCTCCGCTGCATCAGCCCAAGTCGCTCGCCGCCCTGGACGCTGTCACGGCGCTGCTGCCGGGCCTGCCCGCGGTCGCCTGCTTCGACACCGCCTTTCACGCGACCCTGCCGGCGGCGGCCGCGACCTATGCCCTGCCGGTGCAGTGGCGCGAACGCTGGGGGCTGCGCCGCTACGGCTTTCACGGCCTCTCCCACGCCTGGGTCGCACGACGCGCGCCCCAGCTGCTCGGCCGCGGTGAGTCCCCGGCTGGAGCGGAGCGGCGGATCGTCAGCTGCCACCTGGGCGCGGGCGCGTCGCTGTGCGCGATCGCCGGCGGCTCCTCGCGCGACACGACGATGGGGTTCACGCCGCTGGAGGGCCTCGTCATGGCCACGCGCTCGGGCAGCGTCGACCCGGGGATGCTGCTGTGGTTGGCCGAGCGCGAGGGCCTGTCCGCGGCGGAGCTGGCCGACGCGCTCGAGCACCGCTCCGGTCTGCTGGGTCTGTCCGGCACGGCCGACATGCGCGAGATCGTGGAGCGAGCGGGCGCTGGCACGGACACAGAGGACGGGTCGAAGACCGGCCAGAGCGCACGGCTGGCCCTGGACGTGTACGTCCACCGGCTGCGCGCTTGGATCGCCGCGATGGTCGCCGCCCTCGGCGGCCTCGACGCGCTCGTGTTCACGGGCGGCGTGGGGGAGGGCTCGCCGGCCGTGCGCGAGCTGGCCGTCGCCGGGCTCGGGTTCCTGGGAGTGGCTCTGGACAGAGAGCGCAACGGAGCGGCCGGCGCTGGCGCCGGCGCGGACGTCAACATCTCGGCCGCGGGTGCCTCCGCGGCGACGCTCGTGATCGCCGCGCGCGAGGACCTCGAGATCGCGCGCCAGGTCAGGTCCGTGCTGGGCCGCGAGCCGGGATCTTAATCGGTCGCCGGTAGCGGTACCCGAACCCGCGAACCGTCTCGATCGGCGTTGACTGCGGCGCCGCGGGGTCGAGCTTGCGACGCAGATACCCCACGTACAGCTTCACCTGCTCGGGTGAGACTCCGATCGAGTCGCCCCACACCAGCTCCAGCAGCTGGTCGCGGCTGAGCACCTGATTGGGGTTGCGCGCGAACGTACTGAGCAGCTTGAACTCCAGCGGCGTCAGGCGCACCTCGCGCTCGTCGTAGCGAACCGCGCGCTGGGCGACGTCGATGCTCAGGCGCGGGTCGGCGTAGGTTTCCTGCGCGGGCGTCCGGTCACCGGCGCGACGCAGCAGCGCCTGCACGCGGGCGACGAGCTCCTGGTGGCCGAACGGCTTGACCACGTAGTCGTCGGCCCCGCCCTTCAGCCCGCGCACGCGCTCGAGCTCGGTCTCCCGTCTGGTCAGCATCAGCACCGGCACGTCGCTCATGTCACGGATGCGCTCGAGCGTCGCCCACCCGTCCAGCTCGGGCATTTCCACGTCCAGGATCACGAGATCGGGCGCCCTGGAGTACAGCTCGCGCAGCCCCGCGCGCCCGTCCTCGGCTTCGCGCACCTCGTGCCCGGCGCGCTCGAGCATGCCGCGCAGCAGCTCCCGAGTGACTGCGTCGTCGTCCACGACCAGGATCCGCGTGCGGCTCATACCCCGTTCATACCGCCAGATCCCCCGAAATCACGCGCGGCCCACCGATCATCGACCCATGGCACGAATATTGATCAGCGAGCCCCACGACGACGTCCGCCGGATGCTGGAGCGGATGGTCAGGCGCCTGGGCCACGAGCCGATCGCGGTCAGGGCGCCGACTCCCCGGCAGCTGACGAGCGCGGACGTGTTCGTGGTTGAGCCGGCGGCCCCGATCGGCGCGGTGCTCGCGCAGGCCGCCCATCTCATCGACTCCTCGCTGCCGCTCGTCTGCGCCAGCGTCAGCGGCGTCCCCGCCGAGCTCGGCGAGCTCGGGATCGTGTTCACGGCCGCTCTGCTCAAGCCGTTCACCGCCGAGCAGCTCGGCGCCGCGATCGACCAAGCGCTGCTGGCTCCCCGATCGCCCCGATACGCACTGCCCCAACCGGAGAGCGATCATGACAGCCGCGCCGCGTGAGCCGCGAGATCGGCAGGACGCCGGCCAATCCGCGGGACGCCGGCCAACCGGCAGGGCGCCGCCGAACCGGCGGTGCGCCACCGGCGCCCGCGCACATCAGTCGGCATAGGCCTTGCGGATGACTTCGATCTCGGGCAGGGCGCCGAGGAACGCATCGAGCAGCTGCGGGTCGAAGTGGCTGCCGCGTTCGGAGCGCATCATCTCGATCGCGGACTTGACCGGCAGCGCGGAGCGGTATACGCGGTCGCTGGTCAGCGCGTCGAAGACGTCGGCGACCGCGGCGATGCGTCCCTCCGTGGGGATGTCCTCGCCGGCCAGGCCCCCGGGATAGCCGTTACCGTCCCAACGCTCGTGATGGGTGCGGGCGATCACGGCGCCCATCTGCACGACCTCCGAGGCCGAGCCTGAGAGCATCTGAAACCCGATCTCGGCATGGCCCTTGGCGACCTCGAACTCCTCCGGGGTGAGCTTGCCGCGCTTGAGCAGGATGCTGTCGGGGATCGCGACCTTGCCGACGTCGTGCAGCTGGCTGGCGAGCCGTATCAGCTCGCAGCGCTGCTCCGGGAAGCCAATTCGCCGAGCCACGATCTCGCAGTAGGAGCTCATGCGGTGCAGGTGATGACCGGTCTCCTCGTCGCGGAACTCGACCATGCGGGCCAACCGAAAGATCGTCTCGGCCTGGGACACCCACACCCTGGTCTCGGACAGCTCGAGATCCTGCAGCGCCTCCTCCAGCTCATGGCTGCGCTCGTCCACCGTGGCCTGCAGGCGCCGCATCAGCCGCTGATTCTGGAGCTCGCCGCGGCGGCGATGCAGGGCGTTGGCGACGTTGATCAGCAGCTCGCCCGCCCCGACCGGCTTGATCAGGTAGCCGTACGCGCCCTGCTCGATCGCCGTCGTCGCCAGCTCGGGGCTGTCCTTGCCGGTGACCATCAGCACCGCCACCTCGGGATGGTCGCGGCGGAGATGGGAGAGCAGCTCGATGCCGGACTCGCCCGGGATGTTGATATCGAGCAGCGCCAGCTGATAGGAGCTCTGGGAGAGACGCTCGCGCACGGCGCCCGCGTCGCCGGCGCCGTCGCACGAGTAGCCCTGGTCGCGCACGACCCTTTCCTCCCAGCGCCGCAGCGGCTCCTCGTCGTCGACTATCAGCAGCTCGGGCATCTGTGATCACTCCGTACGTTCGAGGATCTCGGCGACCTTTGCGAGCAGCGTGGGCCGGGAGAAGGGCTTCTCGATGAGCCTCACGCCGTCGTTCAGATGTCCCCCGGAGTCGAGGATCGGCTGGGCGAAACCCGACATCAGCAGCACGCGTACCGACGGCCACTCTTCGAGCAGCTGCTCGGCCAGCTGCGGTCCGGGCATCTGCGGCATGATCACGTCGCTGAGCAGCAGGTCAATCGGACCGCTGTGCGTGCTGGCCGCATACAGCGCCTCGGGACCGTTCGCCGCGACGATAACCTCGTAGCCGGCCCCGGTCAGGATGCGGCGGGTGACCTCGCGCAGCGCTTGCTCGTCCTCGACGAGCAGGATCGTCTCATCGCCGTGCACCGTCGAGGAGTCGGCCTGTGGCTCGGCGGACGAGCTTGCCCGATCGGTCGTCGGCAGCAGCACCGTGAACGTGGTGCCGACCCCCGGCTCCGAGTAGATCTGCGCCCGCCCTCCAGCCTGCTGGACGATTCCGTAGACGGTCGCCAGTCCCAGGCCGGTACCCTGCCCGGGGGGCTTGGTCGTGAAGAACGGATCGAACACGCGCTGCGCGGTCTCTGGAGACATACCGACGCCGGTGTCGCTCACCCGCATGCGGACGTACTGGCCGGGTGAGAGCTCGGGCCGTGACGCGGCGTAGTCCTCGTCGATGTCCATGTTGGCGGTGTCGATCCGCAAGACGCCGCCGTCGGGCATCGCGTCGCGCGCGTTGACCGCGAGGTTCACCAGGATCTGCTCGAGCTGTCCCGGGTCGGCGAGCACCGGGAGCAGGTCGTCGGCCAGCGAGCTGTGCAGCTCGACCTGCTCGCCGAGCGTGCGGCGCAGCAGCTGCTCGACGCCGGCGACGACATCGTTGACGTCCACCACCGCCGGCTGGACGACCTCGCGGCGGGCGAACGCGAGCAGCTGATGTGTGAGGTGGGCGGCTTTCTCAGCGGCCAGGCTTATCTGCTCGACGTCCTCGCGCATCGCCTTGCGGCTCTCGTCGGTGATCTCCGCCGCGTCGAGGTCGTCCGCCACGAACGCCGCGTAGTTGATTATCACGGCCAGCAGGTTGTTGAAGTCGTGCGCGATCCCGCCCGCCAGCTGTCCGAGGCTCTCCAGGCGCTGGGCCTGATGCAGCTGGTTCTGCAGGCGCTCCCGTTCCGCGTCCGCCTCCAGGCGCTCGCGCTCGCGGGCCGCCACGACACGTTCGCTGACGTCGCGGACGGCGGCGATCGCCAGCGGGCCGTCGTCGGTCTCGATGCTCGACAGGCTGATCTCGGCGGGAAACTCTGTCCCGTCGCGCCGGCGGCCAAACAGCTCCAGCCCCACGCCCATCGGCCGCGTGCGCGGATCGGCGAAGTATCCCGCCCGGTGGGAGCGGTGGGCATCGCGGAAGCGCTCCGGCACGAGCATCTCCACGGACCGGTCCAGCAGGTCCTCGCGCGCATAGCCGAACAGCGCCTCCACCTGCGCGTTGACCAGCACGATCAGGCCCTCGCGGCCGATGCCCACGATCGCGTCCGGGGCGAGCTCCAGCAGCGCGGTCTGGGTCTTCAGCCGTGCGGCGATGGAGGCGGTCTGCGCCGCGAGCTTTCGTGGCCGGGCCTCGGGCTCGGTTTCTGCGGTGATGACGCGTTCCGGCTGGCCTCTATGCATCAGGCCGGAGTTCCACATTCCAGGCCTTTTCCACATTAACAGCGTACCACCGTGTGGACGCCGTTTGACAGAGTCGTATGCAGCCTCTCCAGCAGTCGCTCGAGCTCTTCGGGGAGAGTCATGGGGTCAAACGGCTTGGCGATCACGCCGGCGGCGCCCAGCGCGTTCAGCCGTTCCCGTTCGGACCCCTGCGCCTTCGCCGTGAGGAACACCACCGGTGTGCCCGCCAGCAGTCCGTCGTCCTGTGAGCGGCGCAGCGTGGCGGGGCCGTCCAGGCCGGGCATCATCACGTCCATCACCACCACCGCGAACCTCTCGCCCGCTCTGAGCATCCGCAGGGCGTCCTCGCCGCTTCCGGCGTCCACGACGCTCCACCCACCGATGCGTTCGAGGCCGATGTGAGCGATCGCGCGGATGCCCTCGTCGTCCTCCACGAGCAGTAGACGTTTGTTCATACGAGAGCCTCTTGGAGACCGGCGTTCAGCTCCTCCAGCGTGGGCACGCCGGCCGAGCAGGGGGCGCCCGCACCAGCGAGCGGGAGCGTGAAGTAGAAGGTGCTGCCCTGCCCCGGGGCGCTCTCCGCCCAGATGTGCCCGCCGTGGCTCTCGACGATGCCGCGAGCGATCGCCAGGCCGAGGCCGCTGCCACCCTTCTCGCGGGCGTCGGAGACGTCGACTTGGTTGAAGCGCTCGAAGATCGAGTCGAGCTGGCCCGCCGGGATGCCCCTGCCGGAGTCGGTGACGGAGAACAGTGCGCACCCGTCACCGTGGCTGACGGCGACGGTCACGAAGCTCCCGCGCGGCGAGAACTTGATCGCGTTGCCGAGCAGGTTGACGAGCGTCTGCACGACGCGGTCGGCGTCGGCGCACACGCTCAGCGCCTGCACGTCTGTGCGCAGTTGCACGCCGGCCTGTGCGGCCGTCTCCTGGAGCGCCTGCGCGGAGGAGTGCACCAGCTCGGCGACCCCCACGGGCGCGCGCTGCAGCGGCAGGTGGTCGGAGTCCATGCGCTCGATGTCGAGGATGTCGTTGACCAGCCGCACCAGCCGGTCGGTGTTCTCGACCGCCAGCGCCACCATGTTCGCGGCATCGCCGGGCAGCTCGCCGACCAATCCTCCCGCCAGCAGGCCGAGCGAGCCGCGGATCGATGTCAGGGGGGTGCGCAGCTCGTGGCCGACGACCGAGATGAACTCGTCCTTGACGCGCTCGCTCTTGCGCAGCTCCGCTTGCACCCTGCCCAGCTCGCGTTGAGCCAGGTGCTGGCGGGCTGCCACCAGCGCGGCGAGGGCGATCACGATCAGCACGAGGCTGACGTCGGGGAAGAACGCGTGGCCGACGGTTGCGCCCAGCAGCACCCCGAACCCGACGGTCAGGCCGATGTAGGGCAGCCAGGGCGCGACCCGGTAGCGCTGCTGCACAGACTCGTCCACAGATGCGCCGGGATCTCCCACCCTCACCGGGCGCTGCGTGAGCGCGGCCACCGCCAGGGCGCAGTACTCCAGCACGTACAGCGTGTCCACCGGGCTACCCGCCGTGTAGGTGTTGTGCAGCACCCCGTACCCGTAGACGGTGTCGGCGACCACCGTCAGCAGCATCGCGGCGGCGATCCACAAGAGCGGTGTACGCAGTGCCGCAGGGCTGTGGCGCAGCAGCACCACCGCCACGCCGCCCAGCAGCACCAGGTCGCAGATCGGGTAGGCCATCGAGACGGTCTTCGCCAGCAGGTCTTCTCCCGTGGAGAGCACCGTCGGTCCGAGCACGAAGTACCACACGACCGCTCCGCCGCCGAGCACGATCGTCGCGCCGTCGAGCCGCATGCGCGCGCGTGCTGCCCGCGTCATGCGCGCCACCGGGATGGACAGCAGCGCCACCAGAAGCAGCGCATAGAAGGCAAGGAAGAACGCGTCCGCGGGCGTGGGAAACGGCGGCTTGTTGTACGCGATGTCGTACCCGAACAGGATCACGTCGGCAATCAGCTCGGCGGCCATCGCGGCGGCGATCAGCCTCCAGAACCTGCGCAGCCTGGGCGCGGGCGCGCAGCGTTGTGCCGCTCCCCAGGCGGCCGCGATCGCGATCAGGTCGAACAGCGGCAGGAAGATCTGGCCGAGCTGCTGCCGGGCGGGCAGCCAGTGAAACAGCTGCCAGCTCAGATAGGCCAGCAGGAGCGCGCCGAGCGCGACGGCCACGTTTCGGGATCGGGTGAGCTGCGCCACGTCGCTTCCTTTAACGACGACTGTCCCGCAGTCGAGGAGCGTACTTCGCCACAGCGAACGTGCGGCAAACATCTGCGCACTACCGTCATGGCTCCGTCGATGCCCAAACTTGATCTCCCATGCAAACCGCGCAGAACACGACGCGAACCACGGCATCGGACGACAAAGGCGATGCGTGGACCATCGGCGTCCTGCGCTCGGTCTGGGGGCATCAGCGGGGTCGGGTGCATGACCGGATCGCTGTGATCGAACACGCGATCGCAGCCCTCGCCGATGACAGTCTCGACGCGGACCTCCGACGCGAGGCCGAGCGCGCCGCCCACATGCTGGCCGGCTCGGTCGGAATGTTCGGCTTCGTGGGCGCCTCGGATGCGGCTCGCAGCCTCGAACTCGAGCTGGTCCACCCCACGCCCGACCGTGCGCCACAGCTGTCGGCGCTGCTGGACAGGGTGCGGTCCGGAGTGCGGGGTCCGGTGGTCCTCTGGCCGGATGTCGCCCGCGCGGGGATGCCCGGATTCACGAGTGCTCACGCTGAGCCAGCAGATCGGCGTCCGCCCGGCGAATGAGGTCCTCCGGCGAGTCGCTGCCGTCGAGCTTCGCAAACCCGACCGTGATCGAGCCCTTGGTGGGACCCATCGCCAGAGCGTGGGACACGTCGGCAAAGCGTGCTCGAACCCTGTCGACATCCGCGTGTGGCAGCGCGCACACGAACTCATCGCCGCCGAAGCGCATGATCAGGTCATACGAGCGCAGGCATGCACGCAGGGAGTCGGCGACGGCCACGAGCAGCGCATCTCCGGCGAGGTGCCCCTCGCTGTCGTTGACCCGCTTGAGCCCATCGACGTCGACGAACGCGACCACCAGCTCTTCCGGGGCGCGACGTGCGCGGTCTATCTCCCGTTGGAGCTGCTCGATCCCGGCGCCCCGCCGCCGGACGTGTGTCAGCTCGTCGATCTCCGAAGCCTCACGATCCAGCGCCGCCTGGGCGCGATCGCGCGCCGCCAGGTTGCGGTCGCGGGCGGACTGAGCGCGTTCTTCGGCGGCTCTGGCACGGTCGGCCGCCGCCCTCGTGCGGTCGGCCGCGGCTCTGGCGCGATCGTCCAGCGCCCATTGGTGGTCGCTCACCTCTGGTGAATCAGCACCCGCCGGCTTGTCGTTTGCACTGGCCAAGAGCCTGCCTTCGCCGGGTACGCTAGCAAATAATACAAAGTGCCGCAGTCCGAATTATAACCATCAATTGATTATCGAGATCGCGTCTCACGGGTCTTCACGCTCCCAACGTCGCCCGCCTTGAGAGCAACCGCGGCCACCCGGGGTCACACCCCCGCCAGATCGCGGCGGCTGAACACCCACACGGCGACGAGCGCGCCGACGAGCGCGACTGCGACCATGACGGTCGCGCCGGTGGCGTCGAACGGCTGGGCGGGCACCAGGCCGACGTGTGCGAACGGCGTCAGTTCGAGCAGCCAGTGCGGTGCGCCGAGCAGGGCGCCGACCAGCTGCCACAGGAACGCGACGGTGACGATCCCGTAGGCGATGCCTGTGCCTGCTCGTGGCACGATCGCGAAGGCGAGTGCGGCGATCGCGAGGAACAGCAGCGCGACCGGCAGGCAGTTCGCGCCGGCCTCGAGCGTTTGCGCGAGCGAGATGGGAGCGTCCTGGGAGGCCGCGCCCGCCCAGGTGAAGAGGCCCGCTGTCAGGGAGATGGCGGTGGCGCCACACATGGCCAGCAGCAGGCGCCCGACGAGCCAGCCACGGCGACCGACCGGCAGGGCGAGCACCGTTTCGAGCTGCTGCTCGGCTTCTTCATGCCTGGCTGCTGAGACCTGCGCGCACGCGAACAGGCTGATGGCGAGGATGAAGAAGATGAACACGAACCCGAGATACCCGGCAGGCGTGAGGATCGATCCGGAGCCGAGCTTGGCCACTTCTCGCTGCACGCTCTTGGGTATACCCGCGGATGAGATGCTCGTCGAGACCATGCCGAGGATGAACGCGAACGCGCCCGCGCTGATCAGCCATATGCCCAGGCCGGCGCGCTCTGAGCGCAGCGCCTGCGCGGTCGGGGAGGAGAGCAGCCGCAGGCGCGGCGCTGCGCTGTCGCGCGCGGGGAGCACCCCGGTTCCAACGTCGCGGTGAGCGGCGATCCGAGCGGCGGCGGCGAGCAGCAGCACGCTCGCCGCGAGCGGGAGCGCCAACACCAGTGGCCGCGCGCCGGTGAACGGACGCAGCTCCTCGGCCCAGCCGAGCGGCGTCGCCCAGCGCAGCCAGCCGGCGCTGCTGGAGGTGTCGCCGATCACCCGCAGCAGCAGGCACAGCCCGACGATCGCGCTCCCCAGCTCCAGCGCCATGCGGCGCGTGGGCGCGAGCTGGCTCACGAGGGCGCCCACGCCCACGAACACCGGCACGACGGAGATGCTCGCCAGAGCGAAGTAGGCAGATCCACCAACCGGGAGTCCGCCCGCGACCGAGCCCGCGAACTCCGCGAGCCACAGGACCGTGATGCCTGCCGCGATCGCGGCCATAGCGCAGAGGTACGCCGTGCGGCGCCCGACGAGTCCGGCCAGGACGAGCTCCGTCCGGCCCGCGTCCTCCTCGGTTCGCAGCGCCCGCACGGCTGCCAGCACGCCGAAGACCGCGGCCACGATCGCCAGCGTCCCGCCGACGCGCCAGGCGCTGTAGCCGCCGACCGTCAGCGGGTCATACGGGTAGCCGTAGAAGAGCCGCAGCGCGTCGTTGCCGGCGAAGCTGTGGACGAATCCGAGACGGTCGCTCAGCGTGGGGTAGGCGTGGCGGTAGCCGACCGGCTGGATGTAGGCGTAGATCGCAAACAGGTATCCGAATGCGATCGTGCGGGTCCGGGCGTCCCGGAACGCCCGTCGCGTCAACGCGCGAGCGGGGCCGAGACCGACATCGGCGCCCGAGCCCGGCCTGCTCGGCGCCGCTGCGCTAGCTGCCGACATGCCCGTCGGAGCCGTCGTAGTGGTGCAGGAATATTTCCTCCAGCGTTGGCTCGCGGCTGGTCAGCGTCGTCACGGGATGTCCCGCGAGCGCGGCGATCAGTGGGCCGACGCTGCCGGAGACCTCGCAGCGCAACGCGTTCGGTCCCGCGCTCTGCACCCGCACTCCTGCCAACGCGGGGAGCTCCGGCGCCGGGCTCGCGAACGTGATCTCGACCGTCTGGGCCGCGAGGTGGCGCAGCTCCTGCAGGGTGCCCTCGTCGACGAGCTTCCCCCTTCTGAGGATGCCGACGCGGTCGCACAGCGCCTCGACCTCACCGAGGATGTGGGAGGACAGGAACACCGTCTGCCCGCGCTCGGAGGCTTCCACGACGCACTCGCGGAACGCCATCTCCATCAGCGGGTCCAGGCCGCTCGTCGGCTCGTCCAGCAACAGCAGCTCGGCGCGCGTGGCGAGCGCCGCGATCAGCTGCACCTTCTGGCGGTTGCCCTTGGACAGCGCCCGGATCTTCTTGCGCGTGTCCAGCTGCAGCCGCTCCACGAGCGTGTCGCGATACGCGACATCCGTTCCGCCATGCAGGCGGGCGAGGAACTCGAACGTCTCCTCGCTCGTCAGCGCCGGCCACAGAAACGGCTCCCCGGCAACGTATGCGACTCGCCGGTGGGCGGCCACCGGGTCTCCCCAGGCGTCGATGCCGAACAGCTGTGCCCGTCCACCGCTCGGCCGGTGCAGACCGAGCAGCAGGCGGATCGTCGTGGTCTTGCCAGACCCGTTCGGACCGAGGTACCCGTAGACCTCGCCTGCCTGCACCGTCAGGTCGAGACCGTCGAGCGCGAGCGTGTCGCCGTAGCGCTTGGTCAGTCCCTCCGTGTGGATCACCGTCTGCATGCGCTTGCATCTTCGGGCAGCCGGCGGTCGGAGGTCATCGGGGGCCCGCCCCGCTCGCGCTGCGGATAACTACGCACGCGGGTCCGCACGCGGGTTTGGTGGTCCGAAAGTCAGTGCTTTGCCGCGCGATGTTCACGTGTTTGCACGGAAGCCGCGCGAGCGCGTGCGGGCTAGCGTCAGGCGATGGCCTCTCATCTGCAACTTGCACCGGTGCTCACGCAGGCTGATCCCGACGCCCGGGCGCAAGCTCCGATCCGCGTTGTCGTGGCCGACGATCACGCTCTGGTGCGCAGCAGCGTGCGGCGGCTGCTCGACGGCGAGGAGGACGTCGAGGTGATCGCCGAGGCCTGCGATCTGGCTTCCGCCGTGCGCCAGGTGCAGGCTCATCAGCCGTGCGTGCTCGTGCTGGATCTGAGGATGCCGGACGGGTCCGGCATCCAGGCGATCGGCCCGTTGCGCGAGCGTGTGCCGGCGACCAGGATCGTGGTCATGACGATGGAGGACAGCCCGGCGTTTGCGCAGAGCGCGCTCGCCGCCGGGGCGAGCGGCTTCGTGGCCAAGGAGCTGGCAGACGACGAGCTGGCCGATGCCGTGCGCGCGGCCGCGCGTGGCGTGCGCTACGTCAGCCCGCGGATGGAGTCCCGGCTGCCGGCCGCGCTGATCTCTACGACGCAGCCTGCCCGGAGCCCGATCGAGTCACCTGCTCGCCGGGCGCAATCGCCGAATCGCGAGGACGTGGCAGGCGGGCGCTGACGCGAGTCCCCTGCTCGCCTGACTCGACGCTGAGCCTTCCGCCGGCCAGGCCGATCCGCTCCTGCATGCCTGCCAGACCAAAGCCCTTGCTCGTGGTCTGCGAGTCGAAGCCGACACCGTCATCCTGCACCTCGATCAGCAGCTCGCCGTCGGTCTCGCCGACCGCTACCCGCACGCGACTCGCGCGAGCGTGCTTGGCGACGTTCGTGAGCGCCTCCTGAACCAGCCGGTAGACGGCTGTCTCGAGATCCTCATCCAGGCGCTCTGACCCTGCCGACGGGCCCGGCAGCACAAGCTCTGAGTCGATCTCGAACCCGCTCTGCTCGCGGTGGCGATCGAGCAGAGCCTCGATCGCGGTCCGCAGCCCGAGCTCGTCCAGCGCGGCCGGACGCAGCTCGGTGATGATCGCCCGCAGGTTGCCGATCTCCTGCTCGATGTGCTCGATGGCTTCGCGCATCGCCTCCTGCGCCTGCTGCAGATCGTCGCGGCGCAGCGCGGAGGACAGGAGCACGCGCAGGCCGCCCAGGCCCTGGAGCGTCTCGTCGTGCAGCTCTCGCGCCCAGCGCCGGCGCTCGGCGTCGGCGGCGGCCAGCGAGCTGCGCAGCCGATCGGCCTGCACGCTCTGCGCCATCGCCACTGCCGTCGCGGCGCTCGCGGCGAACGTGCGCAGCATCTGCTCGTCCTCCTCGCCGAACACGCTGCCGTCCTCGCCACGATCGAACGCCGCCAGCACGCCGAGCGCCTCCCCGCGGTAGACCATCGGCACCAGCAACGCGGTCTGCGCGCCGCTCACGCCGAGCTCGCTGGGGATGATCCCCAGCCTGGCGTCGACGTCGGTGATCCGCTCGGGCCGGCGGTGCTCCAGCACCTGTCCGGAGGTGGAGTCGGCGATCGCCAGGCGCGTCCCGCGCATCTCCCGGGCATGGCCGGCGCTGGCCTGCACGACCAGCTCCTGTCCGTCACGCAGCATGATCACGAGGCTTCTGGCTCCCACCAGCGCACGCCCGCGCTTGGCGATCAGCTCCAACACGTGCTCCAGCGCTATCTCTCCACCGATCGCGATCGCCACGTCCCGCGTCGCCTCCAGACCACGGAAGGCCTTCTCGGCCTCCTCGCGACGGCGCTCGCTGGACTCGTACACCCGCGCATGGTCGATCGCGATCGCCGCCCAGTCGGCGAGGATCATGGCGGCCTCCTCGTCCTGCGCGCTGAACTCGCCCCCCTGCTTCTCGGTCAGGTACAGGTTGCCCCACGCCTGCCCGCGGATCAAGATCGGCACCCCCAGGAAGCTGCGCATGACCGGATGCCCCGCCGGGAACCCGTAGCTTGACGGGTGCTGGCCGACGTCTGAGAGGCGCAACGGGTGAGGATCGGCGATCAGCACGCCGAGGACCCCCCGCCCGCGTGGCAGATTGCCGATCCGCCGACGAGCCTCCTCGTCGACGCCCGAGGTCAGGAACTGCTCGAGCTCGGTGCGCCGATCGTTCAGTATCCCCAGCGCCGCGTACTGCGCCCCGGTGATCTCGCGTGCGGTCTGGAGCACTCGGTCCAGCACCGTCTCCAGATCGAGCTCGGTCATGACGGACCGTCCCACCTCCAGTAGGCGACGAATCCACAGCTCCTCGGAATCTGCCGTCATCACATGGAGCTTACTCCGTAGTTATCCTCAGACGGCAGCGGGTTTTCTCGGCTGATCGGCCCTCCCTCACGGCTTAGCCTTGGCGTGCAATGACCACCAACACCACGCATCAGGATCGCCCTCGCGTGATCGTCGTCGGGGGCGGCGTGGCCGCGCTGGAGACCGCGCTGGCGCTCGCGCGGCTGGCGCCCGGGCGCGCCGACGTGACGCTGGTGGCGCCCAACGCCGAGTTCGCCTACCGGCCGCTGACCGTTCGCGAGCCGTTCGCCTACGGTCCCGCCCACCGCTACCCGCTGCAGCGGATCGCGCAGGACGCCGGCGCACAGCTGCTCCTCGACGAGCTGGCCTGGATCGACCCGAACAAGCGGCTGCTGCACACCGGGGGCGAGCGCGAGCTCGAGTACGACGTGCTGGTGCTGGCGCTCGGGGCTCGCGCGCGTGCCCGCTACACGCACGCGCTCACGATCGACGACCGCCGCATGGACGAGATCCTGCACGGCCTGATCCAGGACGTCGAGGGCGGCTACGTCCACAGCCTGGCGTTCGTGGCACCCGGACGGATGGCCTGGCCGCTGCCGCTGTATGAGCTCGCGCTGATGATGGCCGGGCGCGCCTACGACATGGGGGTCGAGCTCGCCACCACGATCGTCACGCCCGAGGACAGCCCGCTCGCGATCTTCGGCCCGACCGCCAGCGAAGGCGTCGCCGAGCTGCTTGCGCGCGCGAGCATCGAGACGGTCAACTCCGCCTACGCCGAGATCCCGAGCGTCGGAGAGGTGGTCATCAATCCCGGCGACCGCCACCTGCGAGTCGATCGGGTGATCGCGCTGCCCGAGCTGTACGGCCCCTGCGTGCGCGGCATACCGCTGGGCGAACACGGCTTCGTCCACGTCGATCCCCATGGACGGGTGCCCGACGTCGAGCACGTCTACGCTGCCGGTGACGCCACCGACTTTCCCATCAAGCACGGAGGTCTCGGCTCCCAGCAGGCCGATGCCGTCGCGGAGTCGATCGCCGCGCTGGCCGGCGCCCCGGTTACGCCCGAGCCGTTCAATCCGGTGATCCGCGGCATGCTGCTGACGGGCGGGCAGCCTCGATATCTCACAGCCCATATCACCGGCGGTCACGGGTTCAGCTCGGAGATCACGGACACACCCACCTGGTCGCCGCCGAGCAAGATCTCCTCGAAGTACCTGGCGCCCTACCTCGACGGGCTCGACCGGGAGAACGGGATCGACGACGCCGGCCGGTCCGCTGTCGTCTCGAGCTGAGCGATCTCCCGCAGGCGAGGCCGGCCGCACGGCCTGGACGCGCAATCTCGGCGCGCCCGTCCGTGACTTCCTGAGCACCGAGACCGGCGGGGCGGTGGTGCTCGTCGGCGCCGCGCTCGCCGCGCTCGTGTGGGCCAACTCGCCCTGGCCGCACTCCTACGAGTCCTTCTGGGATACGCGGCTGGCGCTCAGTGTCGGCCACCACGTGCTGTCTGGGAGCCTGCGCCAGTGGGTCGACGAAGGGCTGATGACGCTGTTCTTCCTCGTCGTCGGCCTGGAGGCCAAGCGCGAGCTCGATCTCGGTGAGCTGCGTCAGCGCAACCGCATCGCGATCCCGGTCCTCGCCGCGCTCGGGGGCATGGCGCTGTGCGTGGTCGTCTACCTGGCGATCAACGTCGGCGGCAGCGGCGCGAGGGGTTGGGGAGCGGCGATGTCCACCGACACGGCCCTCGCTCTCGGCGCGCTCGCGCTGGTGGCGCCGAGCGGCGCCACCAGGCTGCGCGTGTTCCTGCTGACGCTCGCGGTCGTCGACGACCTCCTCGCCCTGATCGTCATCGCTGTCGCCTACAGCGACCACATATCGCTGCTCGCGCTGGCGGTCGCGCTCGCGCTGTTCGCGGTCCTGGTGCTGCTGCGGTTCGCCGAGCGCTGGCGCGAGCCCGCGGCGGTGATAGTGGGTATCGGCGTGTGGCTGGCGATGTTCGAGTCGGGGATCGATCCGGTGCTCGCCGGCCTGGCGATCGGGCTGGTGACCAGCGCCTATCCGCCCGCGCGCGGCGAGCTCGAGCGCGCGACCGAGCTGACGCGCTCCTTCCGTGAGCAGCCCACGCCCGAGCTCGCCTACATCGCCCAGCGCGGGCTGACCGCGACGATCTCGCCCAACGAGCGCCTGCAGTACCGGCTGCACCCGTGGACGAGCTTCGTCGTGGTGCCGCTGTTCGCCCTGGCCAACGCCGGGGTCCACATCGACGGTCGCTTCCTGGGCGACGCCGTCAGCTCGCCGGTGACGATCGGGATCGTGCTCGCCTACCTCCTCGGCAAGCCGCTCGGCATCCTCGGCGCCTCCTGGCTCGGCACTCGCCGCGCGCTCGGCGGCGCGAGGCGGCTCGTCGTCACCTGGCCGGGGCTCGCGGGCGTGGGGGCGGTCGCGGGGACTGGATTCACGGTGTCGCTGCTGATCGCCGGGCGCGCCTTCGGCGGTGAGCTGCTGGCTGAGGCAACGCTCGGGATCCTCGCCGCCGCGGTCCTCTCGCCGCTCGTGGCCTGGGTCGTGTTCGCCATGATCGCCCGTGTCCCCGCATCGGTGCGAGCGCGCCAGCTCGGGCGCACCGCCGATCAGCTGATCGACCTCGCCGAGGACGTCAACCCCGCGCGCGACCACATCCGCGGAGCGCCCGACGCGCCGGTGACCCTCGTCGAGTACGGCGACTTCGAGTGCCCCTACTGCGGCCAGGCCGAGCCGGCGATCCGCGAGCTGCTCGCCGAGTGGGGCGATGATCTGCGCTACGTCTTTCGCCACCTGCCCCTCAGCGACGTGCATCCCTGGGCCCAGCTCGCGGCGGAGGCCGCCGAGGCGGCCGGCGCCCAGGGCGCGTTCTGGGAGATGTATGACGTCCTGCTCGCCCACCAGGGCGAGCTCACGCCGGGCCACCTGCGCCGCTATGCCCAGCAGCTGGGGCTGGACGGCGAGCGGTTCGCCGATGAGCTGCGCCGGCGAGTCCATGCCGCGCGGGTGGGAGAGGACGTGGCCAGCGCCGACGCCAGCGGGGTCTCGGGGACGCCGTCGTTCTTCGTCAACGGCCGTCGCCATACCGGCGTCTACGACGTGGCGACGCTCAGCGCCGCGGTGCGGACGGCACGATCGCGCCTGGCAAACGCAGGCCGGTAAGATCGGTTGGCATCCCTCGACAGCGAGCTTGGAGGTTTCCGATGGCGGCGGTGGGCGGCAGCGATGTTGCGAGCGTGGAACTCACCGACAGCGAGCTGTGGCTCGACGGCCCGCCGCACGAGGTGTTCAAGGAGATGCGCAGCGGGTGCCCGATCCACTGGACCGAGAGCTTTGAACTGTTCCCCGAGGAGCCGGGCTTCTGGTCGGTGACCACCGCGGAGGACGTCCATACGGTCAGCCGCGACTGGCGCACGTACTCCTCCGAACGCGGCGGCGTGATCGTGGCGGCCGCCGGGTTTCCGATCGAGCTCGCGCGCGCCATGTTCATCGGGATGGACCCGCCCAAGCACGACCGCCTGAAGGCGCTGTTCCAAGCAGGATTCACCCCGAAGCGGATCGCCGCTCACGAGGATGCGATCCGCGCGATCGTCACGGGCGTGCTCGATCGACTGGAAACTCGTGAGAGCTGCGATCTGGTGAGCGATGTGGCGCAGCCGGCGGTGGCGCGGGTGATCGGCAGCTTCATGGGCATCCCCGAGGAGGACGATGCGATCTGGGCCAAGCTGATGAACTCGACCCTGGGTGCCGCCGACCCGGATCTCAACCCCTACGGGTTCGAGGGAGCCATCGACAGAGACATCCCGGAGATCTTTGAGCGCTGCCGCAAGTTGATCGCCGACCGTCAGGCCGAACCCACCGAAGACCTGACGAGCGTGCTCGTGCACGCCGAGGTGGACGGGCAGAAGCTCGAAGAACACGAGATCGTGATGGGCTTCTTCCTGCTGATGGCCGCCGGCAACGACAGCACCAAGGCGACCTACTGCAGCGGCATGCGCGCGCTGATGGAAGATCGCGAGCAGATGCGGCTGCTGCTCGACGATCCGTCGCTGATTCCAGATGCCGTGGAGGAGTCGCTGCGGATGTTCCCCGCGTTCGCCCACTTCCGCCGCACCGCCACCTGCGACACGGAGCTGCACGGCCAGAAGATCCGCGAGGGGGAGAAGGTGGTCATGTGGTATGTCTCCTCAAACCGCGACGAGACGCGCTACGAGGACCCGGATCGCTTTGACCTGAGGCGCCGGGCCGAGCACCAGGCATTCGGCGCCGGGGGACGGCACTTCTGCCTGGGCACCGCCCTGGCCCGCCTCGAGCTGCGGATCATGCTCGAGGAGACGCTCGCTCGCTATCCGCGGATCGAGCTCGCGGGCAGACCGGTCATGGTGGACTCGCTGTTCCTCAATCAGCTGAAGTCCTTGCCAGTGCGGTTGACGCCGTAGATATGGGACCGTTCGGCAGCGTGCTCAGAGTCCGCCCCGGCGCCCTCCGCGCGGGCCGGAGATGGTGCGGCGCAGGCGGTTGACGCGGCGCAGCTCCTGGACGTCCTCGTCGATAAGGGGGCGGGCCACGCCGCCAGCGGGGTCGCTCGTCCCGAGCAGCTCGGGCCGCAGGCGCCGGCGGATGAGCTCGCCGGCGAGGAGGTCCACGCGCTGGGCGCCCGCGCCGGGGCGTGAGCTGACGACGCGCTGCAGGCGCTCGCCCGCGAACAGCAGCCCGACCCCGTCGTCCACGGCCCAGCCCCCGGGCAGGACGCCGTCGCTGACGGCCGCGAGCCATACCGGCAGGCGCTCGGGCTCCCCGTCGGCGTGGACGGTGAGCGACCCGGACAGCAGCCCGAGGCCGGCGAGCGGCTCGGGCGGGCCGCTGGAGCGGGTGATGCCGCCCTGGAACCAACACATCGCCCCGGCGGAGATGCCGGCGAGGACGATCCCGCGCCGCCACGCCTCGATCAGTATGCGGTCGAGGTCGTGGGCTCTCCAGATCGCCAGCAGGTTGCGCATCGAGCCGCCGCCGACGTACAGGATGTCCTGCGCGAACACGATCTCCCGCAGCGTCCGGCGGGACTCGTGCAGGCGAAACAGCGACAGGTGCTCGGCGACGCACACGCGGTCGTCGTAGCGCGCGTGGAACGCGCCGATCTGCGCGGCGGTGTCGCCCGAGGCCGTCGGCAGGAACAGGATGCGCGGCTCGTGGGCGCTCTCCGGGGCGAGCGAGAGGACGAAGTCGTCGAGCAGCGGGTTGGACGGCTCCATCGTGAACCCGCCCCCGCCCATCGCGAAGATCACGCGCCGCTCGGGGGGCGCCTGCACCGGCGGCGGCGGGCTCACGCGACCGCCTCGACGGCCTTCAGCTCGGGCGTCCTCTGCACGAAGCCGAGCGGGGCGACCTCCAGCGGGACCTCCACGACCGAGTCCCCGGCGGGCTCGACGCGATAGGCGCGCCCGTCTGCACGCGAGCTGACGGCGCGCTCCAGCAGCGTGTCGCTGAAGTGCAGCGCGACGCCGTCCTCGGCGGCGAAGCCCGGGCGCATGCCGGCGGCGACGAAGCGGTGGTACTCGGCGCGCCGCGCCGGCTCGGCGTCGTAGTGGACGCAGTTGGAGTAGGGCAGCAGGCCCAGGCCGCGCACCCGCCGGGGCGCGCCGTGGAACGCGGACAGAGATTCGGCGAACCAGCACAGCGAGCCGGCGGAGGGACCGCACAGCACGATCCCCCGCCGCCAGGCGCGGCGCAGGATCGAATCCAGGCCGTGGGCGCGCCAGGCGCCGAGCATCGACACGACGTTGCCGCCGCCGACGTAGACGATGTCCTGGCCGAGCAGATGGGTGGCGAGGTCGTCCTCGACGCCGCCGACGCCCTGGTCGCGGCGAAACAGCGAGACGTGCGAGGCGTCGCACTGCGCCGAGAAGCGGCGGTAGAAGCGCACCACGTAGTGGTCGGCGTCGCCGGAGGCGGTCGGCAGAAAGCAGATGCGCGGGCGCGCGGCGCCGGTCAGCGAGAGGATGTAGTCGTCCAGCAGCGAGGAGTCTTTCTCCATCGAGAACCCGCCCCCGCCGAGGGCCACGATCTGAGGAGGAGCCCGTCGCTGGGCTCGTCTGGGGGTTCGCATCGATTCGGCTCGGTCGGTCGGGTCCGGGGTCGGTCGGGTCGGCGTGTCGAGTGGGCTGTCCCGTGTCGAGTAGGGCTATCCCATGCTGGTGTCAGCTTCGCGCAGCGGGCTGTGGGCGGGTATGGACCGGCGTCTGAGATTGGGCGCCTGATCGTGGGACATGAGCCCATATGACGATGTTGTTGACCGTGGGACATAGGAGCCGGCACAGGCGATCCAGGGACTACGTAGTAATCCGCACGAACTCACGGATGGGTACTGACGCGTCGAACTCGGCCGGCGCTTAACGTGGGGTTGATGGAGGCTGGTTCGGTCATCGTGGGGTCGGTTTGCATCGGCGTGGGAGGACTTGGGGCAACCGATGAAGAATCTCGGGTGGCCGCAACTTTCGAGGCTGTGCAGGGTCAAGGGCCGGGTATACGAAGTCCGGCCAGCTATGGGAGGTAGATCGATGAGGTCCCACGTCCGTGTCTTGTGTCTCGCGCCCCTTATCGGCGCGATCCTGGCGTTTGCCGCCATCTCGGCGCCCGCGGCGCAGGCTGCGTTTGGCGTGGAAAAGCTTGCTGCTGTCAACTGTAAATTCGGACACGAAAAATGCGCCGGCTCCGAAACCGCTGGGCTCTTCCCAACTAGTCCGCCCTACTCTTTCCCGAAAGAACCCAATGAAGCTGAAGCGAAAGCGGAAGGCTTCGTCCAGGCGGGAGGACGCATCCCCTACGGCGTGACCGACTTTGAACTAAAAACCACCGGCTCGTTCCCGGACCTAAAGCCGGAAGGCGCACCCGTGAAATCGTGTCAGGGTTGACGTCGCCAGTGGGCTCGCCACCGCTCCTGCGGCCGTGCCGATGTGCACCCTCGCGGAATTCGGCGAAACTGAAGCGCTCCCCGGTGGCCTCTACCTGGCGCCCAAATGCAAAGCCGAAACCGAAATCGGCACCGAACAGGTGACGGTCTATTCAGAAGAACTGGAAAAAGAACTCGGCTTCGGCGACCTGCCGCTCGCCGGCAAGGTCTACAACATGGTGCAGCCCGAAAAACTGGCGTCCTACTATGGCGTCGCGCTCGCATTTCCGAAAGAACTCACCGAAGGCAAACTCTTCAAGACTTTCAAAGGCTCGCAGCCCGGCATCGAAAAAGAACAGTATTACCTGCACACCTTCGTCAAAGGCAATGTCGAATGGGGTAAGGAAGCAGCTGGCACCAACCAGGGGGACTATCACGACTACTTCGAAGTCGAAGTCAACCCTGAAGATCCGCTGATCAGCTCCCGGCAGGTCCTCTACGGCACCAGTCCTGAAGGTAAATCGAGCGCCGGTAAAAGCGACTTCATCACGAACGCGACCAGCTGTCCGGGCGACAACACCACTTTTGTGACGCTGAAAAACACGGAAGGCGCAACAACGCGCAGGTCCTACACGACACCGATCGGGCTCGAAGGTTGCGGAAGCCTGCTCTTCGAACCGAACTTCAAACTCACCTCGGGATCGACGCTCAGCGACCAGCCCAACGAACTCACGACCGAAGTCTCGGTACCAAACAACCCGACAGCAAACGCCCAGTCCCAGGTCAAGAGCGGAACGATCGCCCTGCCCGAAGGCATGACGCTCAACCCTTCCGCCGCGCACGGGCTCGAAGCTTGTACGGTCGCGCAGGCCAGGATCCATAGCGAAGCATTCGGCGTGGCATGCCCGGCGGCCTCGGAAATCGGAACGGTCAGCCTCGAAGTTCCAACGCTGCCCGCGGGCTCGTTTACCGGCAGCGTGTATCTCGGTGGCCCCGTCACGGGTTCCGAAACAGGTCCGATCACAGGCCCCCCGTACATCGTCTACGTCGTCGCCAACTCGACACGGTACGGCATCTCCGTGCGCATCAAAGGCGAAGTCGAACCTAACCTAATCACTGGTCAGCTCAAGACTGCCTTCCGGGAAAACCCTGAACAGCCGTTCACCAACCTGAGCCTGCACTTCAACCGGGGAGTGCTCACAGCGATCGCCAACCCGCTCGTGTGCGGCACGCCCACGGGCTCGGCCAGCTTCGTGCCCGTCACGGGCACGCCGGCCTCCAAGGAAGTCTCGTTTGGGGCCTCGGTCACGGGATGCGCCTCGTCGCTGCCGTTCTCGCTGAGTCAGGGCACCGCCAACCAAGCTCCGAATGGCGGCGAAAAAACCTCCTACACGGTCAACATCGAACGGGCCGACGGTCAGCAGTATCTTTCGCGGGTCAAGACCGTTCTGCCGGAGGGTCTCGTCGGGCTGCTGCCCACGGTGACCAAGTGCCCCGAACCGCAGGCGTCCAAAGGCGAATGCGCGGTGGCCAGTAAAATCGGTGTGGTCCGCGTAAAGGCGGGGGCAGGTCCGACGCCGTATGAATTCAACGGGAACGTCTACCTGACGGGACCGTACGGCGGCGCTCCGTTCGGGCTTTCGATCGTGGTGCCGGCTGTCGCCGGTCCATTCAACCTCGGCAACGTGATCACGCGCGGGACGCTCAACGTCGAACCGTACACAGCCCGCGTGGTGGCCACGAGTACGCTGCCCACCATAGTCGGGGGTATCCCGCTGCGATTGAAGCAAGTCGTCGTCAACATCAACAAGCAGGGCTTCCTGATCAACCCGACCAACTGCGGCGTGCTGGCGACCGAAACGACGTTGACGTCGACGATGGGCGCCACGCAGGCTCTGTCCACCCCATTCCAGGTCTCCAACTGCAACAAGCTCGCATTCAAGCCGGCTGAGGGGGCGGCGACCGGGGCGAAGACCTCGAAAGCCAACGGCGCGAGCCTTGAAACGACGATCAACGTCCCGTCCGGCGACGCCAACGTCAAATCCGTCGTCGTCCAGCTGCCCAAACAGCTGCCCTCGCGGCTGACGACGCTGCAGAAAGCGTGTCCTGAAAAGACGTTCGCCGCCAACCCCTACAACTGCCCGCCCGGCTCGTTCGTGGGCGGCGTCAGGGCCAACACCCCAACGCTGGCCGTGAAACTGACGGGCCCGGCGATCCTCGTCTCCCACGGCGGGGCGGCGTTCCCGGATCTCGACCTGCTGCTCGAAGGCGAAGGCGTGCGCGTGATCCTGGTGGGCAACACGAACATCAAGAACGGGATCACCACGACCACCTTCGCGGCGCCCCCGGATGTTCCGGTCACGAGCATCACGGTCAACCTGCCGACCGGGTCGCACTCCGCGCTGACGGCCAACGGCAACGTCTGCGCTGGCACGCTGAAGATGCCGACGACGATCGTCTCCCAGAACGGGATCACGTTCAAGCAGAACACGACGATCAGGGTCAACAACTGCCCGGTACGGATCGTCGGGCACAAGACCGTCGGCAGCACCGCCTACCTGACCGTCCAGACCTACTCGCCCGGGCGGATCAGCGGCTCTGGCTCCAACCTGGCGACCAGGTACCGCAACCTCAAGCAGGCCCAGAAAACCGCCTCGCTGCAGGTGCCGCTCTCGCGTGCGGGCCAGGGCAGGGGCCGCCCGCTGCGGGTCAAGATCAGGGTCGGGTTCGTCCCCAAGAAGAAGGGCGCCCCGACCTCGGTCGCATACACAGACCGTCACGTTCGGGTAGGACGCTCGAGCGGTGATCCGGGGCCGTCGTGCGGCGGCCCCGGTCCCGGGGGCCATGCGACCGCGGGCCCCGGAGCTGTGAGCTACCGGCTCCAATGCGCTCGCGACGGGGTATCATCTGCAGCAGCGGTTTCGTCTTAGGACGATCTCTGACGGTCGGTTCAGGGAGGTGGCTGTGAGATCAGGATCCGCACGCATCGCAGCGCTCGCAACTCTGGCGGGGGCTCTGCTCGCCGGAGGACCCGTGTCTGGCGCCCAGGCGTCGTTCGGGCCCCGAGGTGTTCGAAGCCGGGACCTGCGTCGACAAGACCTGCACGTACGCGAAGCGTCGAAGCCCACCCAGCCGAAGCCTTCACCCAGGCGGCCGGACACCCGCCGTGGGGCGGCACGAAGTTCATCATGAAAACACAGCGGCGGCGATGTCGAAGGTGCTTCGGTCAAGCGGATACGCGTCGATGTGCCGCCGGGGCTCGCCGCCAACCCTCAGGCTCCGATGCCGAAGTGTCCAGTCACCACGTTCGAACACCGTCCGTCCGAATGTCCTCCGCAGAAAGCGAAGCCGGCACGATCGAAATGGAAGCCGTCGCCGAACCCCTCGGACTCCTTCCGATCACGTTGCCGTTCGCTGGAAGGCACGGTCTACAACCTGCAAGCCCCGCCCGGGGCTGCCGCTCTGACTTCGGCATCGCCGTCGAACCGGCAGGCGAACTCGATCACCTGATCCTGGATCCAGTCTCTTTCTCGAAGGTCACCCTCGACTGGAGATCCTCGGTGACTATCACGAGTACTTCGAAATCAACAACATCCCTGACGAAGCCGAAGTCGAAGCTCTGATCGGGGTCAACTCGCCCTTGAAGGTGCTGATGTCCAAGCTCAACTTCAACGGTCATGCGGGCGGTGATTTCCTGACCCTGCCCAGCGCGTGCTACCGGCACCACGACCTCGCACCTCGAACTCGAATCGTGGAGCGGCGAAATCTCACACACCGCAACGCATACCCCCGTCGGTGTCGAAGGCTGCGGCAAAGTCCCATTCGAACCGACCACCACGGTCACGCCGGAAACGGTCACGTCTGACGAACCCGACGGAATCACCGCAGACGTGCACGCTCCTCAGAATGTTCGAGCGGGGAAGAAATCAACACCGCGGACATCGATGACGCTCACGTGACCCTGCCCGAAGGCATGACGCTCAACCCCTCGGCGGCCCATAGTCTCGAAACCTGCTCGCCGGCCCAGATCGGGATCGGGAGGACGAATCCGGTCACCTGCCCCGCCGGCTCCAAGGTCGGGACGGTCACGATCGAAACCGACCTCCCGCCTCATTCGCTGGCGGGCAACGTCTATCTCGGCAACCCCGCCGGTGGACCGATCGGTGGACCCCCGTTCACGATCTACCTCGACGCCGAGAGCATCTACGGCGTGTCGGTCCGGCTGCAGGGTCAAGTCGAAGCCAACCGCGGCACGGGCAGGCTGGAAGCGACGTTCCTCGACAACCCCCAGCTCCCGTTCAGCGACCTGTCTCTCACGTTCAACGGTGGTTCGCGCGCCCCGCTCGCCAATCCGCTGGCGTGCGGGACCGGCCAGGTCGAATCCCTCTTCACGCCCTACACCGGCGGTCCGGCAGCCCTCGGCTCGACCCCGTTCACGACCACCGGATGCCCGAACCCCCTCCCGTTCTCCCTCTCCCAGAGCACCCAGACCTCGAACCCCAACGCCGGCGCCTACACCGACTTCACGTTCGACCTCGCCCGCGCCGACGGCCAGCAGTACCTCGCCGGCCTGACCACCACCTTGCCCGCCGGCCTGATCGGAGCGATCCCCTCGGTTCAGCTGTGCGGCGAACCCCAAGCGCAGGCGGGCACGTGTTCGCCGGCGAGCGAAATCGGGCGCGCGACGGTGACCGCCGGCTCCGGCTCAGAACCGTATGCCTTCTCCGGGCCCGTCTTTCTGACCGGCCCCTATGGCGGCGCTCCCTACGGCCTGTCGATCGCCGTCCCGGCCATCGCCGGACCCTTCGACTTCGGCGCCGTCCTCACGCGCGCGTCGATTGGCGTCAATCCCCACACCGCCCGCGTGATCGTCACGAGCAGCCTGCCCACGATCGTCGGTGGCGTGCCCCTTCGGTTGCGGACGATCGACGTCGCGATCGACCGTCCCAACTTCATGTTCAACCCCACCAACTGCTCGGCTCTGGCCACCGACTCGACCCTGACATCCACGTTCGGCGCCACCCAGTCCCTGTCCAGCCCCTTCCAGGTCGGCAACTGCTCCGCGCTTCAGTTCAAGCCGTCGTTCAAGGCCTTTACCGGCGCACACACCTCGAAACTCGACGGCGCGAGCCTGCGGGTCAGCATCGTCCAGCCGGCGCACGAGGCGAACATCTCCTCGGTCTACGCCCAGCTGCCCAAGCAGCTGGTGTCGCGGCTGACGACGCTGCAGAAGGCCTGCCCGGAAGCGACGTTCGCGGCCGATCCGGTCGACTGCCGGTCTCTGGGTGCGGAGGTCGGGAGCGCCACCGTGACCACACCGGTGCTGGCGGGTCATCTACACGGGTCCGCCTACCTGGTCTCCCACGGCGGCGAGGCGTTCCCCGACCTCGACCTCGTCCTGGAAGGCGACGGCGTCACGGTCGTGCTGACCGGCAAAACGGACATCGAGCACGGTGTCACGAGCTCCACGTTCGCGTCCATCCCGGATGTGCCGGTCACGAGTTTCGTGTTGAGCCTTCCGGTCGGGCCGCACTCGGCGCTCGCGGCCAACGGCAGCCTCTGCGCCAGGAAGCTGATAATGCCCACGGTCATCACCGCCCAGTCCGGCGCGCGGATCGCACAGAACACGAGGATCTCGGTGACCCACTGCCGCGCGCGCCCGGCCAAGCGCGGGCGCAAGCACCGGCACAAGCGCGTGCACCACAAGCCCCGGTAGACCCGCTACATTTCAGTAGTGGGCAGTAGAGGTACGGATACCTTCAGCCAGCCCGCGCGCATGGGGGGCCCTGCGCGCGCCGATGAGCTGCTGGCCGGCGTGCGGCGCCTGACGCTGCTGGCCGACGGCGCCGACGACAGCGAGGCGATCTTCAGGGGCCTCGCCCGCGAGCTGCTGCTCGTGCCGGGGGCCGACGAGGTGCACGTGCACCGTCTCGCTCGCCCGCCCGCCGATGAGGAGCTGGTGGTGGTCTACCTGTTCGACGGCGACGGGCGCCTCAGCTACCTGACGCCCCGCTCCGAGCGCCCGGCCGGCGTCAGCTGGGTCGCGAGCACCGCTCGCAGCTTCCTCGCCGCCGACGCCCGCGAGCTGGCCGCGTCCCTGCCCCGCGTGGCGGCGACCGGCGAGGCCGGCTGTGCGCTCTTGCTGCCGATCGTGCTCGGCGGCGAGGTCGAGGCGGTCGTCGTGCTCGTGCGCCGTGAGCTCGCCGAGGTCTACACGGAGAGCGCGATCGAGCTCGCGTTGACGCTCGCCGACCAGGCCGCCACCGCGCTCGCGCTCGTGCGTGCGCGCGCCGAGGCCGGCACGGACCCGGTCACCGGCTGCATGAACCATCGCGCCATGCGCCGGCGCCTGCACGAGGAGATCGGCCGGGCGATGCGCACGGGCGGTCCGCTCTCCTGCCTGCTGATCGACCTCGACAACTTCAAGCTCGTCAACGACCGTTACGGCCACCAGGCCGGAGATACGGTCCTGCGCGAGGTCTGCCAGGCGCTCGTCGGCGAGGTTCGCGCCTTCGACCGCGTCGCGCGTTACGGCGGGGACGAGTTCGTCGTGATCCTGCCCAACGCCGACCTCGACAGCGCCGCCGCCGCCGCCTCACGCGCGCTGCAGCGGCTGCTCGAGCTGCCCTCGCGCGAGACCACCCCCGGCGTGGGCGCGTCGATCGGCGTCGCCCAGTGGCAGACCCCGATGAACACCGATGCGCTGCTGCACGCATGCGACGCCGCGCTGCTGCGCTCCAAGCGTCAGGGCAAGGGCCGCGTCACTCGCGCCGCCTCATAGACTGCGGGGTATGTCGCAGGACAGCTTTGGCGCGCGATCCACCCTCGATGTGGGTGGGCGCACATATGAGATCTTCCGTCTCGACGCCCTGCAGTCCCGCTTTGACGTGGCGCGGCTGCCGTTCTCGCTGAAGGTCCTGCTAGAGAACCTGCTGCGCACGGAGGGAGGCGGCTCGGTCGACGGGGCGGACATCGAAGCGCTGGCGAGCTGGGACGCGCAGGCGCAGCCGAGCACCGAGATCGCGTTCACGCCCGCGCGGGTGCTGATGCAGGACTTCACCGGCGTGCCCGCCGTGGTCGATCTGGCCGCGATGCGCGATGCGATCGCGCAGATGGGCGGGGATCCCGCCCGCATCAACCCGCTCGCGCCGGCCGAGCTGGTGATCGACCACTCCGTCCAGGTCGACGCGTTCGGCACCCGCGACTCCTTCCGCATCAACGCCGAGCGCGAGTTCGAGCGAAACCAGGAGCGCTACGCGTTCCTGCGCTGGGGGCAGGGGGCGTTTGACAACTTCGCGGTCGTGCCCCCCGACACCGGCATCGTCCACCAGGTCAACCTCGAGTACCTCGCGCGGGTCGTGTTCGAGGGCCCCGCCGACGCCACGTGGGGTATGGGGAACGGAGGGGGGTCGGGCCTGCCCCAGGCGTATCCGGACACGCTCGTCGGCACCGACTCGCACACGACGATGGTCAACGGCCTCGGCGTGCTCGGCTGGGGCGTCGGCGGGATCGAGGCGGAGGCGGCGATGCTCGGCCAGCCGATGTCGATGCTGATTCCGCGCGTCGTCGGCTTCGAGCTGCGCGGCGAGCTGCCCGAGGGCGCGACCGCGACCGACCTCGTGCTGACGGTCACGCAGATGCTGCGCGGGCGCGGGGTGGTCGGGTCGTTCGTCGAGTTCTTCGGCGCCGGTCTTCAGGGCCTGCCGCTGGCCGACAGGGCGACGATCGGGAACATGTCTCCCGAGTTCGGCTCCACGTGCGCGATCTTCCCGATCGACGCAGAGACGCTGCGCTACCTGGAGTTCTCCGGCCGGCCGCGCGAGCGGATCGAGCTGGTCGAGGCCTACGCGCGCGCGCAGGGGATGTGGCACGACGAGAGCTCGCAGCGCACGACGTACTCGGACACGCTGGAGCTTGACCTGGGCGATGTGCAGCCGAGCATCGCGGGCCCCAAGCGCCCGCAGGACCGCGTCGCGCTGAGCCGGGCACAGGATGACTTCCGTCGCGTGCTCGGTGGCTACGTCCCCGACTACGACGCGCGCGATGAGGCCTCGGCCGAGAGCTTTCCCTCCAGCGATCCGCCGGCCAACGGCAACGATCGCCCGGTCCTCGCCGACGGCGGTCCCAGCTATGCGCGCGAGGCTGCGCGTCCCGCGGCGAGCGCGGTGGCGAGCGCGACGGGGACCGTGCCGGTGACGCTCGCCGATGGGACCGAGACCGAGCTGGCCCATGGCCATGTGGTGATCGCCGCGATCACGAGCTGCACGAACACCTCGAACCCGTCGGTGATGGTGGGCGCCGGCATCCTCGCGCGCAACGCGCTCGAGCGGGGCCTGCGCTCCAAGCCCTGGGTCAAGACCTCGCTGGCGCCGGGATCGAAGGTGGTGACCGAGTACCTCGACAAGGCCGGCCTGACCGAGCCCCTGGAGCGGCTCGGGTTCAACCTCGTCGGCTACGGCTGCACGACGTGCATCGGCAACTCGGGACCGCTGCCGGAGGAGATCTCGAAGGTCGTGGGCGAGGCCGACCTGGCGGTCGTGTCGGTGCTGTCGGGCAACCGCAACTTCGAGGGACGGATCAACCCGGACGTGAAGATGAACTACCTCGCCTCGCCGCCCCTGTGCGTCGCCTATGCGCTGGCGGGCACGATGGACATCGACATCGTCGGCGATCCTCTCGGCCAGGACGAGCAGGGGCGGGACGTGTATCTGCGCGACATCTGGCCGGACGCGCGCGAGGTCGCGAGCACGGTCGAGCAGGCCGTCCAATCGGACATGTTCCGCTCGAGCTACGGCGAGGTGTTCGAGGGCGACGAGCGCTGGAACTCACTCGAGGTGCCCACGGGCGATCGGTTTGAGTGGGAGGCGGACTCGACGTACGTGCGCCTGCCGCCGTACTTCCAGGAGATGCCGCCCGAGCCCGAGCCCGTGCGCGACATCGAGGGCGCGCGCGTGCTGGCCAAGCTGGGCGACAGCGTGACGACAGACCACATCTCCCCGGCAGGCTCGATCAAGCGCGACGGCCCCGCGGGGCGCTACCTGCAGGAGCAGGGGGTCGCGCCGCGCGACTTCAACTCCTACGGCTCGCGCCGGGGCAACCACGAGGTGATGATGCGCGGCACGTTCGCCAACATCAGGCTGCGCAACCTGATCCGCACGAGCGCCGCCGGCCCGGCGCTCCCGGAGGGCGGCGTGACGCTCCACCTCGGTCCTCCCGGCTCCGACGGCGAGGGCGAGCAGATGTCGATCTACGACGCCGCGATGCGCTACCTCACGGACGGCGTGCCGCTCGTGGTGCTCGGCGGCAGGGAGTACGGGTCGGGCTCCTCGCGCGACTGGGCCGCCAAGGGCACGCGACTGCTCGGGGTGCGCGCGGTGATCGTGGAGAGCTACGAGCGCATCCACCGCTCGAACCTCGTCGGCATGGGTGTGCTGCCGCTGCAGTTCGCAGACGGGCAGAGCGCCGACTCGCTGGGGCTGACCGGCGAGGAGGTCTTCGCGATCGAGGGTCTCGCGGAGGCGATGAACTCGGGCGACCGATCGGAGATCGGCCAGCCCCCGCGCGAGGTCCGGGTCACCGCCCAGCCCGCGTCGGGAGAGCCGATCGAGTTTGATGCGCGCGTGCGCATCGACACCCCCCGCGAGGCCGACTACTACCGCCACGGCGGCATCCTCCAGTACGTGCTCCGCGCGCTCCTGGCGTCCCCGTCATCGGGGTCGGGTCGGGCCTCGGGTTCGACTTCCTCCGAGACGGGCGCATGACCGATTCAGGCGATGCGAGCGTGACCGAGGAGACGGCTCCCCAACTGCTGCTCGACCTGCTCGCCGCGCACGGCCCCTCTGGTTATGAGACCGACCCGGCGGCGGTCTGGCTGGCGGCGGCGAGCGAGTTCGCGGCGGCGAGCATCGACGTGATGGGCACGCCACTCGCGCTCGTCTCAGCCAAGCACGGCTTCGAGCGCGACGCCAAGCGCCTGCTCGTGATGGGCCACATCGACGAGATCGGCCTGATCGTCACCCACATCGACGACGACGGCTACCTGTGGTTCGCGCCCGTCGGCGGCTGGGACGCCCAGATCCTCGTCGGTCAGCGCGTCGCGCTGGCCACGCGCGAGGGGGTGGTCAAGGGCGTGATCGGCAAGAAGCCGATTCATCTGCTGCGCGAGGAGGACCGCAAGAAGGTCGCCGAGATCCGCGACCTGCACATCGACATCGGCGCGCCCGACGGCGCCCAGGCGCGCGAGCGCGTGCGGATCGGCGACGTCGCCGTGATCGACGCCGACGCCGTCCAGCTGCTCGGCGGCCGGCTCGTCTCGCGCGCGCTGGACAACCGCATCGGCTCGTTCGTCGCGCTGCAGGCCGCGCGCCTGGTGTCAGAGGCCGGCGGCGGCGAGTGGGAGCTGGCCGCCGTGGCGGTCGCCCAGGAGGAGATCACCTTCGGCGGATCGCGCACGAGCGCGTTCTCGCTGGCACCCGACGCGGCGATCGTGATCGACGTCACCCACGCCACCGACGCGCCGGGCATCGAGGTCAAGGAGCTCGGCGCCCACAAGCTCGGCTCGGGTCCGGTCATCACGCGCGGCTCGACCATCCACCCCCAGCTCTCGGAGCTGCTCTATGACACCGCCACCGACGAGCAGATCCCCTTCACGGTCGAGGCCTCCGCGCGCGCAACCGGCACCGACGCCGACGCGGTCCATCTCACGCGTGCCGGCGTGCCCACCGCGCTGGTGTCGATCCCGCTGCGCTACATGCACTCCCCGGTCGAGCTCGTCCAGCTGCGGGACGTCCACGCCGCCGCCCGTCTGATCGCCGCCACCGCGTTGCGGTTGGGCGGAGACCAGACGTTTACGCGCTGACGCTCACATCTCAGTCGCTGCGCCTCACCCGCGCACGAGTCGCTTATAGGTGATCCGGTGCGGCCTGTCCGCGGCGGCGCCGAGGCGCTCGCGGCGGTGCTCCTCGTAGGCGTCGAAGTTCCCTTCAAACCACATCACCTGGGAGTCGCCCTCGAAGGCGAGCACGTGGGTGGCCACGCGATCCAGGAACCAGCGATCGTGGGAGATGACCATCGCGCAGCCCGGGAATTCGAGCAGGGCGTTCTCGAGCGCGCGCAGGGTGTCCACGTCGAGGTCGTTGGTGGGCTCGTCGAGCAGCAGCAGGTTGCCGCCGGAGCGCAGCAGCTTGGCCAGGTGCACGCGGTTGCGCTCGCCGCCGGAGAGCATCGAGATGCGCGCCTGCTGGGCGGAGCCCTTGAAGTTGAAGCCCGCGGTGTACTGGCGCGAGTTGACCTCCCGATCGCCCACCTTGACGTGCTCGTAGCCTTCGGAGATCTCCTCCCAGACGGTCTTCTCCGGGTTCAGCGCATCGCGTGACTGATCGACGTAGGCGAGTTGCACGGTGTCGCCGAGCGCGATCTCGCCCCCGTCGGGTGTCTCCTCGCCGGTGATCATCCGGAACAGCGTCGTCTTGCCGGCGCCGTTGGCGCCGATCACGCCGACGATGCCCGCGCGGGGGAGGTCGAAGGAGAGCGACTCGATCAGCAGACGATCGCCGTAGCCCTTGCTCAGGTCGGTGGCGGTCAGGACCTTCTCGCCCAAGCGCGGTCCCGGCGGGATGTGGATCTGGACCTCGTCGAGCTTCACGTTGCGCTCCTCGGCGATCAGCTCCTCGTAGCGGGCCAAGCGTGCCTTGGACTTGGTCCGTTTGCCCTTCGGGTTCGTCCGCACCCACTCGAGCTCGGCGGCGATCGTGCGCTGGCGGCCCTTTTCCGAGCGCTCTTCCTGGCCGAGCCGGGCCTGCTTCTGCTCCAGCCAGCTGGAGTAGTTGCCCTCGTAGGGGATGCCCTTGCCGCGGTCGAGCTCGAGGATCCAGCCCGCGACGTTGTCGAGGAAGTAGCGGTCGTGGGTGACGGCTACGATCGCGCCCCGGTACTCGGACAGGTGCTGCTCGAGCCACGCGACGGACTCGGCGTCGAGGTGGTTGGTGGGCTCGTCCAGCAGCAGCAGGTCCGGCGCGCGCAGCAAGAGCCGGCACAGCGCCACGCGCCGGCGCTCGCCGCCGGAGAGCGTTGACACGTCCGCGTCGGGCGGGGGCAGGCGCAGGGCGTCCATCGCGTAGTCGAGCTGCGTGTCGAGGTTCCAGGCGTCCGCCGCGTCGATCTTGGCCTGGATGTTGCCGAACTCCTCGGCCGTCTCATCGGAGTAGTTGGCCGCCAGCTCGTTGAATCGATCCAGCAGCGCCTTCGTCTCGGCGACGCCCTCCTCGACGTTTTCCTTGACGTTCTTCGACTCGTCCAGGTGGGGCTCCTGCTCGAGCATCCCCACGGTGGCGCCGGGCGCTAGGGCGGCCTCCCCGCGGTACTCCTGATCGACCCCCGCCATGATCTCAAGCAGCGTCGACTTGCCCGCGCCGTTGTAGCCGAGCACGCCGATCTTCGCGCCCGGGTAGAACGCGAGCGTCACGTTGTCGAGCACCGTCTTGTCCGGGGGGTGCAGCTTGGACAGCCGGTGCATCGTGAATATGTACTGCGAGGACATCCGCACGCAGGATAGGCGCTCCTCGGCGGTGGGCCTGGCTCGGGCGCGAGCCCTCGGGAGGGCGTTGGGGCTGCGCACGGGCTGCGCACGGCCGCTTTCATCGCTTCCACGCGCGCGCGTCCGGTCGATAACGTTGTCAGGCCATGCCCACAACGGTTCTAGACGTCGAGCAGCATCTGCTCCTGCTGGAGCTGCAGGCGCCGTTCGACAAGCGCGATGTCCAGCTCGCGCGGCGGCGCATGGCCAAGCGCTGGCACCCGGACGTCGCCCCGCAGGGTCGTCAGTTCGAGCATGAGCGCCATCTGAAGGCGATCAACGAGGCCGCCGACCAGCTCGAGCGCCTGGCGGAGGGCTCGCGCGGCGGGCGCGTCTCCCGCAACGCGGTCAAGGTGAGCGCCGCCGCGGCGCGTCGCGAGCGCGAAGAGGCCGGCAGGCGCGCGTATGAGGCCGAGCAGCGCGCCCGCGCGCACGCCAAGGATCGCGCCGAGAACGACCCGTTCGGCAGCCGGGTTCCCGACCATTCGGTTGTCCATCGCTACGCCCGCTGCATCTCCTACCCCGAGTGGGGGGTGGGAACAGTGGCGGGCATCTACTTCTCATCGGAGGCGGTCAAGGCCGGCGAGGAGGTGCAGCAGTGGGCGCGCGTACGGTTCAGCCACGGCATCCGCACGGTCCCCGCGGGGAGCATGCAGTTCGTCAACTTCTCCACACCCGACCCTGCCTGCGAGCGTGTCGAGCGCTTCATGATCGCCGCCCAGCGGGCGATGGCCGAAGGCGAGTACATGCTCGCGGCCCAACGGCTGATCTACGCTCGCGACGCCGAGCCCCGCAACGTGGCGGTGCTGCGGCTGATGACGCTCGCGTTCTGGAACGCCGGCCGTCTGCAGGAGGCGGCCCGCGCGGTGCGCGACTGGGCGCGGGTGGACGGCTCCCGTCCGGCGGCGCATCGCTTCGCGGCGAGGATCTACGAAGACATGGGCGCGATCGACCTCGCCGAGGAGGCCGCCGAGCGCGCCGCCGACCGCGGGCCTTCAGACGCCGGAGCGTGGGAGCGCCTGGGCGCTCTGCGCTTGCGGTTGCTCGATCGCGAGGGCTCACTGCAGGCGCTGCGCCGCGCATCGGAGCTCGGCGCCGGCGAGGCTGTGCGGGAGCTGATCGAGCGGGCTCTGGCGCTGGAGCCGCAGGTGGCTTCGGCGGCATAGCGCTCACCGTTCAGAGGATGTTCACCGCGCGCGAGACGATCAGTCCGATCGTCACGATCGAGACGATCGCTTGCAGGCCCATCACGCTCTTGGCCTTGGCGCTCAGCGGCATCGTGTCCGTCGGCGAGAACGCCGCCGCGTTCGTCAGCGACACGTACAGGTAGTCGACGAACGTCGGCCTCCACTCCCGCGGGTGGATGCGGTCGTCCGCCATCTGCGGGAACAGGAAGTCCGGCGGGCCGTCGTGCCCAGCCGCGCGCGCGCCCGGTCCGCCGCGGTCGAGCTCCCAGTACCACAGGGCGAATATCAGCCAGTTCGTCAGCCAGATCAGCACGCCCGAGCCGATCAGCGCGCGCCCGTTGGAGACTGTGTGGTGCAGCAGGAAGTGGGTCAGCGCCACCAGCGAGTACACGTTCGCGGCGCTCACGAACGCCGTCAGCCCCAGCGCCACCCGCCGTCTGCGCCGGTGCTCGTGTTCGAGCTGCCTGGGCGTGGCCACGAACATGCCGATCAGCAGCGCCGCCTCCAGCGCCGGCACCAGCCACGTGGGGCCGACCGTCAGGCGCTTGGGCAGCGCCAGCTGCAGGCAGATGGCTGCGAGCACGGTCAGCTGCGCCGGCCACGGCGATTCGCCCGCGCCGGGCGGAGGGTAGGGGCGACCGAGCTGGGTGGAGGGTGCCTGAGCCACGCCGTCGTAGGCTACGGCCCGATTCGGCGGTACCCTGGATCTGGTCGGATATAGCCGTCGCTGCGTAACCCTTCCCATGGGAATCGATAACCCCGTCCACCTGATCTTCCTGGCCGCGGTCGCCCTGCTCGTGCTCGGTCCTCGGCGTCTGCCCGAAGTCGCGCGCTCGCTGGGCAAAGGCCTCCGCGAGTTTCGCGATGCGATGAGCGCTGGATCGGCCGGGGGCGCCGCACCCCCGCCCGAGCAGGCTCCGCCCGAGCAGGTCGATCCGGCTGAGCCTGTACGTTCGGGCGATGCGCCTGATCGTCGCCCGTTGTGAGGTCTCCTACATCGGCCGCACCACCACCGTCCTGCCGCGGGCCGTCCGCCTGTTGATGCTCAAGGCCGACGGCACGTTCATGGTCTGGGCCGACGGCGGCAGCCCGAACGTCAGGCCGCTGAACTGGATGACTCCGCCGACGGTCTTCGAAGAACAGCGCAGCGCGGGGGGCGAGCTTGGCGCCGGCGGGGACGGTGCGAACGGCGCCGATGGGGCTGACGGGACGGGCGGCCCGGGCCGGGTGGATGAGACGGGCGGGGCGATCGAGCGATTGATCGTGCGCAAGCAGCGCTCGGACGAGCGCCTGGAGATAGCGGTGTCCGAGGTGCTCGCGGACATCGACCACGCGGTCGACGACGTTGCAACACTCGAGAAGGAGGGGCTCGAGCGCGAACTGCAAGAGCTGCTCGCCGATGCTCCCCACTGGTGCGGGGAGGGGTTCAGGCTCATCCGCCGCGAGTACCCGACCGACATCGGTCCGGTCGACTTGATGTGCCGGGACATCGAGGACGAGTGGGTGGCCGTCGAGATCAAGCGCATCGCCACGATGGACTCAGTCCGCCAGCTGACCCGCTACCTGGAGCGCATCCGTCTCGACCCTGGCATGGCCTCGTGCCGGGGAGTGCTCGTCGCCAAGTGGATCAAGCCCCAGGCGCGCGTCCTCGCCGCCGCCAGCGGCATCGACTGCGTCGAGGTGGACGTCGAGGTGTTGCGTGGTAATCGCGAGCCCGAGCTGACGCTGTTCGCGGCGTGAGGCGTGTGGCCTAGGGTCTGCCGCAGCCCGGGGAAGTTTAGTATGGACACATGACTATGTCATAATGGACACATGACGGGATTGGGCTTGCTGGCGGAGGAAGTGGGGGTGAGCGAGCGAACATTGCGCCGGGCAGTGGTCCAGGGGACGCTTCGTGGGAGCAGGTCCACGCCGAGGAAGATCGAGCTGTCGCTGCGCGAGCGAGAGTATGTTCGCCGGTCCTGGGGGCTGCTCTCGACGTTGCGCGGGGCTCTGCGGACCGAGCCCAACGTCCGCTTTGCTTTGTTGTTCGGCTCTGCGGCCGCAGGCAGCGATACGCCGAGTAGCGATGTCGATGTGCTTGTCGATCTGCGTGACACCCGTTTTGAGCGCGTCGTCGACCTCAGCACGAAGCTCACGGAACTCCTCGGTCGCCAGGTCGATGTTGTGGAGCTCGAGCACGCGGAGACCGACCCGTCCTTTCTCGCCCAGATCGTGGCTGACGGTCGTGTCTTGGTCGATCGCGACGAGCTGTGGCCACGGTTGCGTGGCCGTGAAACCGGCCTGCGTCAACGTGGTAGCCGCAACGATGCCCAGCGGCTGCAGGCGGCGCTTGTGGGCATCGATCGTCTGCTCGCGTCCTGAGCGATGGCCGAGTCGGCTGAGCCGCGCAAGGTGGACCGTCGGCGCTGGCGGCGTGACATCGTTCGTCACCTCGAGGATTTCCCTCGCCAGTATGCTGCTCTGGAGCGCGCGATGGCGGCGTTCGGAGGCGACTTCGATCTACAGCAGTTCAAGGATGCGTTCAACACAGTGGACGACCTGGAGGCCTACAACCAGGTGCAGGCCGTCGAGCGCGCCCTGGGACGCGTACAGAACTTCATCGCCGATCTCGCTCAGGCCGCAGTGAAGCTCGCACAGTTGCCGCTTGCGCCAGATGCTCGGGGATCGACCGCTCACCAAGCGTTTGCGGCCCTGCGCGATGCGCGTGTCATCGACGGCGAGCTGTGTCGTCGGCTGACGCGGGCACAGAATGCCAGGACGATGATCGAGCATGGCTACATCCAGGTTCCAGCCGGAAACGTCCACCAGGCCGCCGAGCTCATTCACGATGGCGCCCGTGATTTCATCGGTCGCTATCGCACGTGGATAGAGCCTTATCTCCAGGACGGGGCATAAGGCTCTCTGGCCACGTAATTGTCACATCGAGGCAGGATTCGCCGGACGGAGTCGTGCCCGATCCGCGCGGACCGCCGCGGATGGTCCCGACAGGTAATCTGCGCATGTGTCCGAGACAAGCTCCGCCGAGACCACAACCACGCTCGCCGACCAGCAAGACGCTCCCGCCGTTCTCACCGAGCGCCGTGACTCCACGCTGCTGATCACGATTGACCGGCCTGAGGTTCGCAACGCGGTCAACGCGGCGGTCGCCGCCGGCATCGCCGGCGCGCTGGACGAGCTCGACGCCGACGACTCTCTGTCGGTCGGCATCCTCACCGGCGCCGGGGGCTTCTTCTGCGCGGGCATGGACCTCGGCGCGTTCGTCCGCGGCGAGTCGCCCTGGTTCGGCGACCGCGGCTTCGCGGGCATCGCCCAGCGCGCCTCGACCAAGCCGTTGATCGCGGCGATCGAGGGGTTCGCCGTCGCCGGCGGCATGGAGATCGCGCTCGCCTGCGATCTGATCGTCGCGGCGCGCGGCGCCAAGCTGGGCATCCCCGAGGCCAAGCGCTCACTCGTCGCGGCCGGTGGCGCGCTGCTGCGCCTGCCCCGGCGCATGCCCTACCACGTGGTGATGGAGCTGGCCCTCACCGGCGACCCCCTGCCCGCCGAGCGCTTCCACGAGTTCGGAGTCGTCAACCGCCTGGCCGAGCCCGGCTCCGCGGTCGACGCGGCGCTGGAGGTAGCCGGCGCCATCGCGCGCAACGGACCGCTCGCCGTCGCCGCTTCCAAGCGCATCCTCCAGGAGCAGTTCGACTGGTCGACCGCGGAGATGTTCGAGCGCCAAGGAGCGATCTCCGGGCCCGTGTTCGCATCTGAGGACGCCAAAGAGGGGGCCGCTGCGTTCAAGGAGAAGCGCGACCCGATCTGGCGGGGTCGTTAGTACCCGCGCTTCTTGCGTTTGCGCTGCGCCATGATCTGGCGGAACCGCCGCCACAGGGCCGCCATCAGCGCTGTCCCGGAGTCTTGCGCGGATACTGGGATATCGGGACGCCCGGGTCGATCGCGGTCGTCACGATCCTGCTCTGTTCGGCGATATGAGCGGCCGGGTATCCCTCGCCCGGGCTCGCGCGCTCGGGCCGGCCGATGTAGCCGAAGCCCATCCCGTCGGGCATGATCTGCATCAGCCGCGGGAACATGTACGCGCGCGGGCCCATGTTGCGCGGCTCCTCCTGCACCCACACGACCTCTTTCAGGTTCGGATAGCGCCCCATCAGCTCGAGGATCTGCCCCTCGGGGAACGGATACAGCAGCTCCACGCGCCCCACCGCCAGCCCGTCGTGCTGCCGGCGGTCGGGGTGCCCGACGAGGTCGTAGTAGACCTTGCCGGTGCACAGCACCAGCCGCGTGACGAGCTCGTCCCTGACCCCCGGCTCGGCGAGCACCGGCTCAAACCGCGTGTTCTCCGCCATCTCGGCGACCGAGCTGGTCGCCTGGGGCAGGCGCAGCAGCGACTTCGGCGTCATCACGATGAGCGGGCGCTGCTTGGCGATCCGCGCCTGACGGCGCAGCAGGTGGAAGTACTGGGCGGGCGTCGTCGGGCTCGCCACGCGGATGTTCCCCTCGGCCGCCAGCGCCAGAAACCGCTCCAGCCGCGCCGAGGAGTGCTCCGGCCCCGAGCCCTCGTACCCGTGCGGCAGCAGCAGCGTCAGTCGCGAGGTCTGCCCCCACTTGGCCAGTCCCGAGACGATGAACTGGTCGACGATCACCTGCGCGGAGTTCACGAAGTCGCCGAACTGCGCCTCCCACAGCACGAGCGTCTCCGGCGCCTCCTGGCTGTAGCCATACTCGAATCCCATGCACGCCAGCTCCGACAGGGGGCTGTTGTGAAGCTCGAACGGCGCCAGCGCCTCCGGCAGGCTCTGGATCGGGCACACCGTCTGCCCGGTCTTCGCGTCGTGCAGCACCAGGTGGCGCTGGCTGAACGTCCCGCGCTCGGTGTCCTGTCCCGTCAGCCTGATCGGCGTGCCCTCGGTCAGCAGCGACGCGAACGCCAGCGCCTCGGCGTGCGCCCAGTCGAGCGCGGGATGCGGCGCCTGGCCCGATGAGTCCTCGCCTCCAGCGGTCCGCTCCCGCGGCTGCTCGCCGGGGCCGGCTCCGTTGCCGTCGCTCAGCGCCTGACGCCGGCGCTCCAGCTGTTTGACGAGCTTCGGGTGCACCGTGAATCCGTCCGGCGTCCTCAGCAGCTCCTCGCCCAGCCTGCGCAGCCGATCGGCGGGCACCGCGGTCTCGACGTCCGGGCTCGGTGTGCGGTCCAGCTGATACTCGCCGGTGCTCGTCTCTCCGCCGTGCTCGGCGGCGGCCGCGATCTTGGTCTTCAGCCGCTGGTGCAGGATCGTCAGGTTGTCCCACACGCTCTGGCCCAGCTTGTCAACCTCCTCCTTGCTCGCCACCCCGTCGGCGATCAGCCGCTCCGCCCACAGCTCGGCCACGCGCTTCTTGCTCTTGATCTTTGCGTACATCTCCGGCTGGGTGTACGCGGGCTCGTCGGACTCGTTGTGCCCGAAGCGCCGGTAGCCGATCAGGTCGATCAGCACGTCGTGCCCGAACTGGAGACGGAACGCGAACGCCAGCCTGACCGCGCTCTGACACGCCGGCACGTCGTCGGCGTTGACGTGGATGATCGGCACGTCGAACCCCTTCGCCAGATCGGACGCCCACTGCGTCGAGCGCGCGTCGTCGGGATCGGTCGTGAATCCCACCTGGTTGTTCATGATCAGATGCACCGTCCCGCCGACCTTGTACCCGTCGAGCGCCTGCAGGTTCAGCGTCTCCGCGACCACTCCCTGCGCCGGGAACGATGCGTCGCCGTGGATCGCGATCGGCACCGCCGCATTGGTGTCCTGATGGGCGTGCGGCCCGTGCCTGGTCGTCTGCGCCGCGCGCGTTGCGCCCTCGACGACCGCCGAGACATACTCGAGATGGCTCGGGTTGGACTCGAGGTTGACCATGATCTCCCCGCCGTCCGGCAGCTTGTAGGAGCCCTGTGTCCCGTGGTGGTACTTGACGTCGCCGGTCCCTCCCTGGGGGATCGTCGTCACGGCCTCGAGCGTCGAGGCGCCCTCGAACTCGGCGAAGATCGTGTCGTAGGAGCGGCCCAGGTTGTGCGCGAGCACGTTCAGTCGCCCGCGGTGGGCCATCCCGATCACGACCTCCCTGCCGCCGTGCGCCGCCGAGAGCTGGATCAGCTCGTCGAGCATCGGCACGGTCATGTCCAGGCCCTCGATCGAGAACTGGTGCTGGCCGAGGTACGCCTTGTGCATGAACCGCTCCAGCGCGTCCACCTCGATCAGCCGCTTGAGCAGCGTCTGCTGTTCCTCGCTCGTCAGCGGCTTGCGGAACTCGCCCGACTCGATGCGCTCGCGCAGCCATACCCGCTGGCGATGGGACGCGATGTGCTCGATCTCGTAGGCGATCGTCCCGCAGTAGGTTTCGCGCAGGTGCGGCAGCGCGTCCGCGAGCGTCGCACCCGGCACGTACATGAGCAGGATCTTCGCCGGTATCTGCGCCGCGATCGTCGGTGTCAACCCGATCGACTCGGGATCCAGCCCCGGTTCGCCCTCGGGCTCGGAGCCGAGCGGATCCAGCCTGGCCGCCAGGTGGCCGTGGCTGCGGTACCTCGTCACGAGCGTGCTGGCCGCCTGCACCGCTTCCAGCAGCTCTTCGCTCGGCGGCGTGCCCGTCTGTGCGGGCGCCCTCTGGGCTGCCGTCTCGGTTGCCGCGGCGGCGCCAGCAGCGGGCGTGGGTGCCGCCGGAATGGGTGGGGAAGGGGCGGGCCCCAACACAACTCCCAGCGCGGCGAACGCGTCGTCGTAGAAGGAGTGCTCGCCCTGCAGATATCCCTCGATCTCGGCCAGGAACCTGCCCGACTCCGCTCCCTGGATGATCCGGTGGTCGTACGTCGAGGTCATCGTCATGACCTTCTGCGCGCCGATCGCCTCGCCGATGTCGCCCAGCCCCACCGGGTAGGCGATCGAGCCGGTCGCGACGATCGTGCCCTGGCCGACCATCAGCCGCGGGACCGACGCGACGGTGCCGATGCCCCCGGGGTTGGTGAGCGTTATGTTCGCGCCCTGCAGATCGTCCGCGCTCAGCGTGTTCGTGCGCGCCTTCTCCACCAGCGCGTCGTACGCCGCGAGGAACTCGTCGAACCTCAGTCTGCCCGCGTCGGCGATCACGGGCACCATCAGAGTCCTGGAGCCGTCCTTCTTCTCCACGTCCACCGCCAGCCCGAGATTCACCCGCCCATCGTCGATGCGGTTGGGCTTTGAGTCGATCTCGGCGTAGTGGGTGGCCATCACCGGCATGTCTGCGGCCGCTCGGGCGATCGCGTATGCGATCAGGTGCGTGAACGAGACCTTCTTGCCCGCCGTCTTCAGCTCGCGCCGGCGCGCGTCCAGGAGCGTCACGCTCAGCGTCCTGAAGCTCGTCGCCGTCGGGATCGAGCGCGACTGCTCCATGTATCTCGCGAGCGCCGCACCGCTCCCCTTCAGCTGCTGGGCGCCCGCGGGCTTCTCGGCGAGCGCGCTCACCGCGCCGTTGCCGTCGGCCGTCCGTCCGGCTGCCGCATCGAGCACATCGGACTTGACTATCCGCCCGCCCGGCCCGCTGCCCGAGACGCCGGCGAGGCTCACACCCTCGGCCGCCGCCGCGCGCGCTGCCACTGGAGAGATCTTTGTCCCGTCGGGGACTCCCTGCTCGTCTGCCGGCGGCTCGACTGCCGTACCAGCGTTCGCCGGCGCCGCCGCCGTTGCGCCGCCGGCGCCGTTGCCGGCGGAGTCCTGGTCTGCGCCCCCGGCACCGTTGCCTGCGGATGCGCCGTCAGAAGCGCCCTCGCCGCCATCGCCGACCGCGATGCGCGCGATCACCTGACCCACGGTGACCGTGTCTCCCTCTTCCACCAGGATCTCCGCCACCGTGCCACTCGCCGGCGAGGGCAGCTCGACATCCACCTTGTCGGTCGAGATCTCGACGATAGTGTCGCCCGAGTTGATCGGATCGCCGACCTGCGCGTGCCATTCGAGGACGGTGCCCTCGGTGACAGACTCGCCCGCGGCAGGGGTCACGACGTCAATCGTCTGCTGAGCCGTGGTGCCCGTCGCCATGTCTCTTTCACTCTAGCGCGGCTCGCCGCCGAACCTCACCGGGGGGGTGTGAGTATCTTCACAGGGCGTTCACGGCGTCCGGCTCGGCCTCGCCCGCCGGGCGCTGTCGCTGCTCGCGCACGAACTCGTAGCTGCCGAAAAACGGGCCGATCCCACCCAGCACCGCGACCGCGACGGCCAGCCGCAGCGAGACGATCCGCAGGCGCGCGCACACGATGCACGTCAGCGACATCCCGATCCACAAGAGGCCGTGCGACATCCCGAGCACGAACGTCAGCGGTTCGGGCTTGCTCACCGCGAACGCGCACACCAGCAGCGACATGTAGATGCACGAATGCGTGAACGACACCCACTTCAGCCGCCCGAGCGTGATCGGCCCCGCGCTCGGTCGCGGCGGCTTGGTTGAGCCCGAGGGTGCGCCCACGGCGGGGGGGAGCGTTCGAGCGGTCATCTCCGGCTCGGTCGCGGCGCCGACGATGGGTCCGCGCGCGCTCACTCCGCGGACAGCCACTGTGCCATCAGGCGCAGCGGCGCCTCGGCCTCGGCGGGCCACCGCTCGATCTCACGCGGCCACCAGGCGAACTCGTCGTGCTCGGCGTCGGGCTCGACCTCGGCGTCGATCCCCTCCGCGAGCCATGCCTGCCCGATGAACATCACCAGCCGGTGGGGCAGTTGCACGAGCGCCTCGCCGCGCACCCGCTCGGGCGCGACCGACCACTCCTCGGCCAGCTCGCGCACGAGCGTGTCGGCGGGATTCTCACCGAGGTCCACCGCGCCGCCGGCGCCCAGCGCCCAGCGCCCGGCCCACGACGCGACCCACCCCGCGCGCCTGCCGGCCAGCCAGCGGCCATCGGCCGAGCGCGTTACGCACAGTGCGGCCACGCTCTGCGAGGCGTTGCCGGCGAGCAGTCGCAGTGCCCAACGCTGCGGCTGCAGCTCCATCACGATCCCGCCGCCCGCCGGATCCCGCGTGTAGTCGAGCAGCCGCGCGGCCACGCCGTCGTGGCTCGGGGATCCCCGTTTGCGCAGCGCATCGATCGCCGCATCGGCCGCTCTTGCGTCCTCGCTGGATGGCTCGTAGTGCTCCGTGCGCCAGTGAGCAGTGACCTGCTCCAGCGGCCACGGTCCGCGCGCGAGGATCTGTGGCTGCTCGCTGCCGGTCGTCTGGGGCTGTGCGGGCCGTGGCTCGGCGGGCTGTGATTGTGCGGGTTGCGATCGAGCGCTCATGCCAGCTACAGGCTAGTGACCGTAGACTCGACCCGGTGAACATTCGTCGGCGCAAGCACTGGGGCTGGGGATATGAGGACCAGCAACCCACGCCCGCGCAGCTGCGCTCCTCCGTCGCGGCGCTGGCGGCGCATCTGGGAATGGCGCTCGCGGACGTCGAGGAGCCGGTGGCGCTGGAGTCGGCGCGCATGGCGCCCGCGCGCATCCAGGCGCCGGCGTCGCTCGCGGACATGTGCGCTGACGATGCGCACACGCGCGCCTGCCACGCTCTGGGCAAGTCCTACAGCGACGTCGTGCGGGGTTTTCGCGGGCGCTTCGATCACGCCCCCGACCTCGTCGTGCGCCCGCGCGATGAGACGGACGTCGAGCGGGTGCTCAAGTGGTGCTCGGACGAGCGGGTCGCGGCGGTCCCGTTCGGCGGCGGCACCTCGGTCGTCGGCGGCGTTACCCCGAGCGTGCCCGGCGGCTACAACGGCGCCGTATCGATCGACCTGCGCGCGCTCGACCGTGTGCTCGAGGTGGACGAGATCTCGCGCGCGGCGTGCATCCAGGCCGGCGCCCTCGGCCCGGAGCTCGAAGTCTCAGCTCGGCGAGCGCGGGCTGACGCTGCGCCACTTCCCGCAGTCGTTCGAGTACTCCACGCTCGGCGGCTGGATCGCCACGCGCGCCGCCGGGCACTTCGCGACGCTATGGACGCACATCGAGGACTTCGTCGAGTCCGTCCGCGCGATCACTCCCGCGGGCGCGTGGGAGTCGCGGCGGCTGCCCGGATCTGGCGCGGGCGTCAGCCCCGACCGGATGCTCGCCGGCTCGGAGGGGGCGCTCGGCGTGATCACGCAGGCGTGGGTGCGCGTGCAACCCCGCCCGTCGCACCGCAGCTCGGCGGGGGTGCGCTTTGAGAGCTTCCTCGCGGGCGCCGAGTGCGTGCGCGCGATCTCCCAGTCGGGGCTGCACCCCTCCAACTGCCGCCTGCTCGACGCCGGCGAGGCCGCGCTGACGATGGCCGGCGACGGCTCCCACGCGCTGCTCGTGCTCGGCTTCGAGTCGGCCGACCATCCGGTGCAGGAGGCGATGGCGAGGGCGCTGGCGTTGTGCGCCGAGCACGGCGGCGCGGCCTCCGAGGGTGGTGGTCGAGGCGATGGGGACACGGGCGGCGGGGATACGGGCGGTCCGGACGCGGTCAGCTCCTGGCGCGATGCGTTCCTGGGCGCGCCGTATGTGCGCGACTCGCTCGTGGCGATGGGCGTCCTGGCCGAGACGTTCGAGACGGCGATCACCTGGGAGCGCCTCCCCGCCTTCCACGAGCGTGTGAGCGCCGCCACCGAGGAGGCGGCGCGCGAGGTCTGCGGCGAAGGGGGACGGGTCTTCTGCCGCTTCACCCACATCTACCCCGACGGCCCCGCGCCCTACTTCACGGTGATGGCGCCCGCCCGGCGCGGCGAGGAGGTGGAGCAGTGGGCCGCGATCAAGCGCGCTGCCTCCGAGGCGATCCTCGCGGAGGGCGGGACCATCACCCACCACCACGCCGTCGGGCGCGATCACCGGCCATGGTATGATCGCCAGCGCCCCGAGCCGTTCGCCCAGGCGCTGCGCGGCGCCAAGGCGGCTGTCGACCCGTGCGGGATAATGAACCCGGGCGTGCTGATCGATCCACTGACATGAGGACCGTCCTGCGGACTGGACGCGCGAGGGCCAGATGAACGTTGCCGTTCTCGGCCCCGGTGGCGTGGGCGGGCTGGTTGCCGGCGTGCTCGCCCAGGCCGGCATTGACGCGGTCGTCGTCGCGCAGGAGTCCACCGCGCGGACGATCGCCGAGCGGGGCCTGTCGGTGCGCAGCGTCATGTTCGGCGACTTCAACGCGCGCGTGCGCGCGTGCGCGCGCTTGCAGGAAGATGTGGATGTCCTGATCGTCGCCACCAAGGCCGCCGGTCTCGACGGCGCGCTGGAGCGCGTCGAGGTCGAGCCGGGCCTCGTGCTGGCGCTGCTCAACGGCCTCGACCACCTCGCGGTGCTGCGAAAGCGCTTCGACCCCGAGACGGTGCTCGCCGGCACGATCCGTGTCGAGTCCGACCGTCCCGAGCCCGGCGTGATCGTCCATACGAGCCCGTTCGTGCTGATCGACATGGCCACGCACAGCCAGTCCTCGCTGGCGAAGATGCAGGCGCTGGCCCGGACGCTTCAGGACGCCGGCATTCCGGTCAGGGTGACGCTGCCGGTGTCCGAGCGCTCCGAGGCGCAGGTGATGTGGTCAAAGCTCGTGCGCCTGAACGCGCTCGCGTGCACGACCAGCGCTTACGACAAGCTCCTGGGCGAGATCCGCTCCACGCCCGAGCTGCGCGCGGATCTCGTCGGGGCGATCGAGGAGGCCTGCGCGGTCGGTCAGGCCGAGGGCGCCGAGGACGTCGATCCGCAGAGGGCGCTCGCCGAGCTGGAGCTCGCGCACGACACGCTCGGCAGCTCGATGCAGCGCGACATCGCCGCGGGCCGCCCGCCCGAGCTCGACGCCATCCCCGGCGCGATCCTGCGCGCGGCCGCGCGCCACGACCTGCGCTGTCCGGCGATCGAACGGCTCGTCGCCATGATCGCCGCGCGCGCGGGCGTCACGGTGGAGCAGGCTCTATCAGCCGGGGACTGACCGCGACTGACACCGGGGATGAGCCCGGTATTGCGAGCGCTCTATTTTGCGTACGCGCTGGGCCGCGGACACTTCGAACTCGATTGCCGGCAGATCCGGTCTCGGCCCCTCTCAACCCGCGCGTATCTCAGTTGTGATGCGTGGCGATCGCCTCGACGACCTCTGACGCGGCCTCGGACTCGCTCGCGCCCTCGTCGTGCTCGCCGTCGCACAGCACCCTGAAGTTCCCCGAGGTCTTGCCGTCCGCGTGGATCGTGATGCCGGGCAGCACCGTCTCGCCCTCCTCGAGCCCGAGCCGTTCCATGTCGAAGTGGGCCAGCCCGATCCCGTAGGCGGTGTGGGTCGGGTTCTCGCGGTCGTGCGCCGCCACGGCCTGCGCGAAGCGCTCGAGGTTCTTGGCGATCTTGCCGGTGTCTGCCATCGCTCGCGTTCAGGGTACATTGAAGCGGATGGCCGCAGACCAGGTGATCAGGACCAAAGAGCTGACCAAGGTCTACGCCGGCACCGACTTCGCCGCCGTGGACAGGCTCGACCTGAGTGTGCATGCCGGGGAGATCTTCGGCCTGCTCGGGCCCAACGGCGCCGGCAAGACGACGACCGCGGGCATGCTCACCACACGGGTGATCCCGACCTCGGGGTCCGCCTACATCGGCGCGATCGACGTGATCGCCGAGCCGGCGCTGACCAAGCAGCTGATCGGGATCGTCTCCCAGACGAACACGCTCGACCGCCAGCTGACCGTGCGGGAGAACCTGTACTTCCACGGGCGCCTGTTCGGCATCTCCGCAGCGGAGTCGCGGCGCATCTCCGACGAGCTGCTCGAGCAGTTTCAGCTCTCCAAATGGGCGGGCGCGTCGGTGTATGCGCTGTCCGGCGGGATGGCCCAGCGGCTGATGGTGGCGCGCGCGATCTTCCATCGGCCCGCGGTGCTGTTCCTCGACGAGCCCACGGCGGGCCTCGATCCGCAGAGCCGCCTTGCGCTGTGGGACATTCTCGGCGAGCTCAACCGGGATGGTCAGACGATTCTGCTCACGACCCACTACATGGAGGAGGCCGACCAGCTCTGCGAGCGGGTCGCGATCATGGATCACGGTCACATCCTCGCGCTCGACACCCCCGCCGCGCTCAAGCGCTCGGTGGGCGCCGACACGATCGTCCTGGTCAAGGCCTCGGGGAACAAACAGGCTCTGGCCGAGCTGCTGGATCGGGAGATCGCCGAGGTCACGCGCACTCGGGTGATCGACGGCGGGGTCGAGGACGGTGGGGTGGAGCTGCACGTCAAGGGCGCCGAGCGGCTGGTCCCGCGCGTGGTCAGCGCCGCCGAGCATGGAGGGTTCGACGTGGTCGACCTGTCCGTGTCCGAGCCGAGCCTGGAGACCGTGTTCATCAATCTGACCGGCAAGGAGCTGCGCGACTGATGGCCTCCGCCACGACCACCCCCGACGCGGCGCCGAGCGCTTCGCACCCGCGCATCCAGATCGAGCCCACCCGTTCAGCCATGGCGGCGAGCCGCACGGCTCTGCGTGCGCTGATCCTGCGCGACCTGGTCGTGCTGCGCAAGCACTTCGGCGAGTTCGTCATCCGCACGATCGTCCAGCCGTTCCTGCTCGTGTTCGTGTTCCTGTACGTGTTCCCGTCGATCGGCCAGGGCGTGGGCGCCGGAGGCGGCAAGGTCGCCGAGTCGCACTTCGCGACCGTGCTCGTGCCGGGCGTGGTGGCGATCTCGATCATGTTCCAGGGCATCCAGGCGGTCGCGCTGCAGCTCTCGACCGAGTTCGGCTACACGCGCGAGATCGAGGATCGCGTGCAGGCGCCCTGCCCGATCTGGCTGGTGGCCGTGTCGAAGGTCCTCTCAGGCGCGGTGCAAGGGCTGCTCGCGGCGCTGATCGTGTTCCCGATCGCCGCGGTCATCCACGCCCCCGGCGTGCACGCGCACCTGTCGGTGCACTGGCCGATCGTGATCACCGTGATTCCGCTCGCCTGCGTGATGATGAGCGCGCTCGGGCTGCTGCTCGGGACGACGTTCGAGCCGCGCAACATCGGGCTGATGTTCGGGTTCGTCGTGCTCCCGATCACGTTCCTGGGCGGCACCTACTACCAGTGGACGCGCCTCTCCCCGGTTCAGGTCGGCTCCATCCACTGGCTGCAGATCATCGTGCTCGTCAACCCCCTGATCTACGTCGCCGAGGGCATGCGCGCGGGGCTGACCGAAATCTCGCACATGTCCCTCTACGCGGTCTACCCCGCGCTCCTCGCCTTCTGCGTGATCTTCCTCGCGATCGGCCTGCGCAACTTCCGCCGGCGCGTGCTGGCTTGAATCAGGGCCGCGCGAGCGCCGCGCGCACGATCGGCGCGACCTCGGTTCCGAACAGCTCCGTCGCCCGCATCGCCTGCTCGTGTGGCAGCGTGCCGACGCTGATGTGCCCGAGGAAGCGGTCGTTGCCGAACAGCTCGTGCTCGGCGAGGATCTTCTCCGCGACCTGCTGCGGGCTGCCGACCAGCAGCGCTCCCGACGGACCGCACGCGGCGTCGAACTGCTGACGCGTGAGCGGCGGCCAGCCGCGCTCGCGCCCGATTCGGTTCATCATCGGCGCGTACGCCGGATAGAACTCGTCTGCCGCCCGCTGCGAGGTCGCTGCGACGTACATGTGCGAGTTGATCCCGACCGCGGGCCCCGCGGTCGTGCCTGTTCCAGCCGGTGCGCCTATCTCCGAGGGTGCGCCCACCGGTGCGCTCGATCCCGCATGGGACTGCGCGACCGCCCGGCGATAGAGCTCCACCAGCGGCGCGAACCGCGCCGGAGCCCCGCCGATGATCGCGATCATGAGCGGCAGCCCAAGCGCTCCGGCGCGCTCCACCGAGGCGGGCGTGCCCCCGACGGCGATCCAGACCGGCAGCGGTTGCTGGAGCGGGCGGGGATAGACGCCCACGTCCTCCAGCGCGGCCCGGTGCTTGCCCGACCAGGTGACCCGCTCGGACTCGCGCAGCTTCAGCAGCAGCTCGAGCTTCTCGGCAAACAGCTCGTCGTAGTCGTCCAGCTCATACCCAAACAGCGGGAACGACTCGATGAACGAGCCCCTCCCCGCCATGATCTCCGCCCGGCCGTTCGACAGCAGGTCGAGCGTGGCGAAGTCCTGGAACACCCGCACCGGGTCGGCGGAGCTGAGGACCGTCACGGCGCTGCTCAGCCTGATCGTCTTGGTCCTGGCGGCCGCGGCCGCGAGCGTAACCGTGGTGGAGGAGACCGCGTAGTCCGGGCGATGGTGCTCGCCCACGCCGAACACCTCCAGGCCGAGTTGGTCGGCGAGCTCGATCTCCTCGAGCAGGTCTCCCAGGCGTTGCGCGACCTGCCCCGGGCCCGCTCCGGGGCGCACGTCGGCGAATGTGGCCAGGCCCAGCTCCATGGGCGCTCACTATATGTGCGGGTGGGGTGCGGGCTGGGCGTGTCGCCGCGTGCGGGCCGCTACCGCTCGATCAGCTCGATGCGGTAGCCGTCGAGTTGGTTGAGACTTGCAACTCACGTGGCAGGCGGGTCAGCCGCCAGGATCGAGAGTCCCGTCCCAAGCTGTGGTTACCGTGCTTCTCATGGACGAGCAAAAGCTCCTCATGCGGCTCGCGCGCGGGGCAGTGACCAACGTGGCCTTTGCCGACCTGTGCAAACTCGCCGAGGGACTCGGCTTCGAGTTGCGCCGTGTCAGCGGAAGCCATCACCTCTTTGCGCATCCCGACATCCCACAGATCGTCAATCTCCAGTCGGTGCGGGGGCAAGCCAAGCCATATCAGGTTCGCCAGCTCCTGAGGCTTGTCGAGCGCTACGATCTCAAACTGAGGGATAGGCCATGAGCGACTACCACATCAACGTTTTCTATAGCGAGGAGGATGGGGCGTACGTAGCCGACATCCCCGACCTGGAATCGTGCTCGGCATTCGGTTCGAGTCCCGAGGAGGCATTGGCCGAGGTCGAGCAGGCCAAGCGAGCGTGGCTTGCCGTAGCGCTGGAGGCCGGCCGGCCGATTCCCGAGCCGCGCTATCGCCCCGCGATCTACGCGCATTAGCTCGGCCGCGTCGGGCGTCGTGTTGGCTCTCGCCGGTGACGGGAGCTTGAACGAAGCACCCGAATACGGCTGTATCGCTGGGCGTTCAGCCCATCTCCAATATCTCGACCCGATAGCCATCGGGGTCCCTGACGAACACGAGCCTTGAGCCCCCCTCGCGTACTGAGTAGGGCGGCTTCTCGGGCTGGATTCCGAGGGCGGCCAGCCGTGCGAGCGTGGCGTCGAGATCGTCGGCCGCGATCGCGATGTGGCCGTAGCCGGTGCCGATCTCGTAGGAGTCCACGCCGAAGTTGCACGTCAGCTCCAGCCGTGGCATGTCGCCGTCGCCGGGCTGGTTCATGAACACGTTGATCGCCTCGTCGCCGATCGGGATGCGCCCGATCTCCTCGAAGCCGAGCGCGTTGTAGAACGCGACCGAGCGGTCGATATCGGTGATGCGATAGCAGGTGTGGATGAGGGGCATCGGGGAGGCTGAGATGGTCTGGAGGCGCGGCCGGTGAGACAGCGGAGGCCGCGCCTACCGACGTCTACTTTTTCGGCACCACGTAGACGATCCCGTTGCTGACCTGGACACGCTTGGCGTTGGTGCACTGCTGGGCTTCGAGCTTTTTGCTGTAGCCGCATTTCCAGCCCGCGGGAGAGACGCCCTTGCCTCCGCCGGCGGGGGTGTAGAAGCTCTTTTCGAACGATGCCATGACCTGCTTGGCGCGCGCGCAGGAGATCTTGCCGTGGACGATGAACGTGTGGACCTGGGGCTGCGCGTTCTTGGGCACGTTCGATGGCAGCGGGCCGCCGAAGCCGCCGGTGAAGGTCACCTTGCCGCAGTCGTGGCCGGTCGGTTTTTTATACAGATACGCGGAGGCCGTAGTGGCCAGAATCATGATCAACGCGGCGAAACCTAGGATAAGTCCCGTCGTCGTACACCGCTTGAGCATCGCTGTCCTCCTCGAGTCCCGGATGTGGCCGCTGTGCCGATTGGCCTTGGCGAGGATCCTACCGGTCGAGCGACGAGCTATCAAAGTTTCCTATGCCGATATGCGCGTAGCGATGTCCTGCGGCCTCGGGATCCGCGGCGATCCTCTCCCGGTGTCGTTCTCATGGCTACCGGGCAGTCCGCCCGGGAGCCCGCGAGATGGCCTTCGTGCAAGGATGGCGCCATGCTCATCGAGCGCTCGTCCCATCCGCAGTTCGTGTCGAACACCTACCTCGTCGCCGACGGCGAGGGGGGGCCGGGACTGCTCATCGATGCGGGCGGTCCGGTCAAGCCGCTGATCGCGGCGGCCGAGCGCATGGAGCTCACGCCGACCCACGTCCTGCTGACCCATCACCACTACGACCATGTCTGCGAGGTCGGCGCCCTGCGCGAGCGCTGGCCGAAGCTCGAGGTGCTGATCCATCCGCTGGAGCGCGAGGGCTTGGGTGAGATCGAGGCGAACGCCCTGGAGGCGGGGGAGATGCTGCGGTTCGGCACGCTGGAGGTCCGTCCGCTCGCCACACCGGGACACACCGCCGGAATGCTGTCGTTTCTGGTAAGCGAGCCGAGCGGCGCAGCCGCCAGGCGACCATCCGTCAGCGCCGCTCCCGGGGGGTTCACCGGAGGCGAGGCGGTCGTGTTCACCGGCGACACGCTGTTCGCGGGCTCGGTTGGCGGGGTGCGCGCTCCCGGGCACACGACGTATACCGACCTGAAGGACTCGATCATGGGCACGCTGATGGAGTTGCCGCCAGACACGGTCATCCATCCCGGCCACGCCGATGCGACGAGCGTCGGGCGAGAGTGGGAGGAGAACCCGTTCATCCGGGTCTGGCGCGGCTTGGATCCGGAGGGGACCGAGCCCTGCACGGCGCTGGGCGAGCCGGCGACGCTGGTGCTGTGCTGCAAGGACTACGACGGCGGCACGAAGGCATGGGTGCGCTGGCCCAGCGGTATCGACGACATCGTGCCGGGCTCGCAGGTCCAGCGGGCCTGAGCCGTGAACCTCCAGTGGGCCTGAGCCGCGAACCCTGAGTCGCGCGCCTGATCGCGCCGGCTTCCTGGAGCCCGCCTCGCTTCTGGGGCCCGTGCTCGCGATGTCGCGCGCCTGAGCTTCAGGGCGCTGTGCGCAGAGGCCCGAGGGGGCTACCCCGGCAGCGCCTAGGATGCTGGGTGTATGGTCCCGCGCGAGAGCAACAAGAACATCCCAACATCGCGCGTGCGCCGCACCGCTACCGTCGGCAAGCTCGCCGCGAGCGAGGCGGTCAAGCAGTTCGGGACGCGCGCCGCCAACGTGACGCGCGGTGAGGAGGCCTCCGAACAGGCGCTGGCCCGACGCCAGCTTCAGACCGCCAAGCAGATCGTGGCGGTGCTGGGCACGATGAAGGGCGCCGCGATGAAGCTCGGGCAGGTGATGTCGTTCCTCGACGTCGGCCTGGTGGGAGAGGAGTACCGCGAGGAGTTCCAGCGCGAGCTGGCCAAGCTTCGCGACGCCGCTCCGAACGTGTCGTTCAAGCAGATGCGGCGCGTGATCGAGGACGACCTCGAACAGCCGATCTCCGAGGTGTTCGCCGCCTTCGATCAGGAGCCGATCGCCGCGGCCTCGATCGGGCAGGTGTATCGCGCGAGGCTGCACGACGGACGCGAGGTGGCGGTCAAGGTCCAGTACCCGGGTGTCGCCGCGGCCGTGCGCGCGGACATGCAGAACCTGGACATGATCATGCGTCTGCTCAAGCGGATGACGCCCGGGATGGACGCGAAGGCGATCGCCACCGAGATCCGCGAGCGCATCGGCGAGGAGCTCGACTACGAGCTGGAGGCCCAGAACCACAGCTCGCTCGCGCGCATCTTCCGCGGACATCCGTTCATCGCCGTGCCGGAGGTCATCACGAGTCTTTCGCGCGAGCGGGTGCTCGTGACCGAGTTCGTGCAGGGGGCTGGGTTCGAGGAGCTGAAGGCTCGGCCCCAGTCAGAGCGCGACCGGATCGGGGAGATCGTGTTTCGGTTCTTCCTCGGCTGTCTTTACCGGCACCGGCAGTTCTCAGGCGATCCGCACCCGGGCAACTTCCTGCTGCTGGCGGACGGGCGCGTCGCGTTCCTGGATTTCGGCCTGTTCAAGCGCATGGAGCGTGAGCCGGTCGCCCTGGAGCTGGCCTGCCAGCGGGCGGTGTCCGAGGGAGACGCCGCCGAGCTGCACCGGCTGCTGGCGCAGTCGGGCTTCCTGCCCGAACCCGACCGGGTCGACCCCGAGCACCTGCTGGCCTTCATCGAGTCGGCGATCTGGTGGTACACGACCGCGGACGAACCCGTCCAGCTGACGCCGGAGACCGCCACGCAGGTGATGATCGAAAGCTCCGATCCGCGCTCGAGCTACTTCCCCGAGATGCGCCACCAGGACATGCGCCCCGAGCACCTGTTCGGGCGGCGCATGGAGCTGCTCACGCTCGCGGTCCTGTCACAGCTGCGCGCACGCGCGAACTGGCATCGGATCGCGCGCGAGTGGATGTACGGCGACGAGCCGGTGACCGAGCTGGGCCGCGCCGAGGCCGAGTTCTACGCGCACGCGGGGGCCGGCGCGTCCACCTGACCCCCGCCGCGCGAGGCGATTAGCTCGTCGCGAGCGCCTTCTGCTTGATCTGATCGAACTCGGCCTGCGTGATCGTGCCGGCGTCGAGCAGTCCCTTGGCCTTGGCGATCTGCTCCGCCGGGTCCGCTTGGGCCGCGACCGACTTCACGTACTGATCGACCTGCTGCTGGGCGGCCTGCTGATTCTTGATCGCCCGCTCGGTCATGCCCTTGTGCTCGACGATCAGGTATACGAACACGCCGAAATACGGCAGGATCACGATGACGATGATCCACAGGACCTTCGCAAACCCCGAGGTGTCGTGGCGGCGAAACAGGTCCGCGAACACGGTGATCAGGATCCAGATCCAGATCACGAACGCGAAGAAGATGAGCATCGTCCAAAAGACTTCGAGGAACGGATAGCTGGTTGCGAGGATCATGGTCGTCGT
>CAVYDM010000006.1:0-131620 GCA_963767255.1 uncultured Solirubrobacterales bacterium
GACAAGGCGGAGGTCACTGGTTCGAGCCCAGTATCGCCCATTGGTGGAAACCCGCATTCTTGTGCGGGTTTTCGTCTTCTACAGCGTCGCCAAGGTTCCAATGAGGTTCCGTTTGTGACGGTTGGGGTTGCGTCATCGAGGATCGGGCGATGGCTCAGCGGCTGAAATCAGGGCTGATCCTGGGCGGTGTCGGGTATTGGTATGCGGTTGTTGGCGGCCAGCGGTTCACCGGCCCCGTCCTCCATTGGGTCGGTCCAGTCTTCTGGCGGCTCGATCTTCGCGGTGATGCCGGCGTGCTTCTCAAGGAGGTAGAGCAGGTTGCTGCCGGCGAGCAGCTCGAGGGGCTTACCATCTGCGAACTCGAAGGATGCCTTTCCGTAGCCGCTGGTCGTGACGAGGATGCCCTTGCTGGCGCCCTCGTTCTGCATCGTGCCGAACAGATCGCGTACCGCGCTCACGCCGACGGTGTGCTTGTAGCGCTTGGCTTGGATCACGACCTTGCCACCGAAGATCGGCCGGGGGTCGTAGGCAACGCAGTCGACTCCTCCGTCCCGCGAGGCCTGGGTGAGGCGGGTCTCGAGGCCCATCTTCTCGAAGAGGTTGGTGATCAGATTCTCGAACTCTCCTGGCGTGAGCTCCATCAGGTTGGGGCGCTGGTCGATTGACGAGAGGACGTCGGTCTCCTGCACGAACCGTGGGTCGACCATGTTGAACTCGAGGACCGGGCGGACCGGTGACAGCTCGGTGGGGCTCCTCGAGACGGACGCGTTCAGGCCGCGAAGACACGCCTCCGGCTCGACGCGGGCGAGGTCGAGGGCATCGAACAGCTCGCGCGTGGTGCGCAGGGTGATCAGGCACGGGCGCGTGGGCTGGCCGGTGCGCGGGTCGATCGTGTCGACGTGCCCGTTGAAGACGAGGGACTCGATGTGCTGGGGGCGATCTGACTCGAACATCTCATGGACGGTGCGCAGCGTCACCTCCGAGACGACGCGGGAGTACAGCGCCTTGCGCTGTGAGGCCGGCCGGGCCTTCGCGACGATCTCGTCTTTCGCTTTGACGTACCGGTACTCGAGCTGCTCCGGTATGACGTCGAACGTTGGGAGGTCCATCTCGATCACGAGCTGACGGGACTCCGGTACGTAGGCGATCTTGTGCTGCTGGGGGAAGGCGTCAGGGTATTGGCTGGCGGCAAGCACAAGCGAGCAGTAGGTGACGAGCGCTTCTGGATTGCGCTGTTCATAGCTCTCATGGAAAGAATCGACCTCGGCATGCTGTGTCGCAACGCGCTCAGCCTCGGCCTCGACTTTCTTCTCGTGTTCGGTTTTGGCCTCGGCGAATGCGGCCTGTCGGTCACGCTCAGCCTGAACGGCCTGCGCCAGCGTTTCGGCAAAACGCCTCTCGGTTTCCTCCACAGCCTGCGCGTGCTTGGCCTTGGCGCCCGGAATAAGCTTTTGCAGGATCCCAAGGGGGGCAGGAGGTTCCTTGACTGGGGGCGTGAGTGGCGTGGCGAGCGTGTCGGGCTCGAAGGGAAGCGGCGTGGGCTTTTCCTTCAGGGCCTCGAAGTCGACTGCGTCGTCGAGCGCCAGCGCGGATGTGAGTAGTCCTTCAAGGCTCGCGACGGATGCGGCGAGCTCGCGGCTGAGCTGGTCGGCCTCTGCAGAGCGCTCCTCGAGGTAGAGCCGCTTGCGCTCTTTCTCGTCGTAGGCGCGCTGGCGGGTCGCTTCTCGCTCTTGTCGGGCGCGCTCGCGCTCGAGAGCGCGCGCTGCGCGCTCGGCGTCTCGCCGACGGCGCTCGGCTTCGCGCTGCATCTGCACCCAAACGCTACGACGTGCCATTACGCCCACCTCCTCCGTGCTGTCTCAAGCCGTCCTCGTCTCTTGATCCGAATGTTCCACGCGCTCCGTCCAGTGATCAACGGAGAAATACTAATGATTGCTCCGTGCCCAGCTCTTGATACCAACGCTCCTGCTCGAAGGCCTCGCCAATCTCGTACCAATGCGCTACGCATGGCGGAGCTCATTGCGTTAGTCCCCCGCCCTCAATGACGGGATGCGACGGCCCTGAGCAGGACAGCGGGCGAGACTTCCAGTGCGTCGGCTAGGCGAACGAGCGTCGTGAGGCGAGGATCACGGAGACCGCGCTCGATCCTGGAGACCTCGGTCACGTGGATGCCCGAGCGATGGCTGACCTCTTCTTGGGTGAGGTTCTGTCGCTTTCGGGCCCGGGAGACGTTCTGTGCGAAGACATCGAGGGGAGGCACCCCCATGATGGTCTTGTGAAGTTGGCCTAGCCGCCAGAGGGAATTTCACAAGTCGGTCTCAAAATCGAGTAGGCTGATTCGTCGGTCGAACCCAAACGGCAGAACGGGAGTGGAGTGGGACGAGCAGTGCCAATGATGACGAGGAGCCTGACGAGCATCACGGCGGCGCTCACGCTGATGCTGGCGCTCGCGCCGTCAACGGCCGCGGCGGCCACACACGCGCATCGTCCGCGACAAGTCATGGTTGCCAGCCCTCTTCACGGACGGTCGTCGAGTCGGCGGGTGATCGCTCAAGCCGTCAAGCTCTCCGGAAAGCGGGTCGACGAACAGGCATGACTCCGCTTGGCAGTATCGAGCAGAAGCACGGACTGGACGAGTCCGAGGATGGGTCGCCCCCGGACGGCCCGGATGGTCCAAACGGACCAAGCGGGAGCGGACCTAAACGGCGCTGGATAGCGTCGCCGGTAGTCATCATCGCTCTAGTCGTAGCGGGGATCGCGTGGGGCATCCCGATCCTCCAAGGCTTCCACTTCGGCTGCAACGTCCTCGCGGGCGACATCTACCGGGAGTCTCGGCTAGGCATCGAAATGTGCCGGGGCATAAATCACGCCGAAGTCACCGCCGCAAAAGAAAAGTTCCAGCACGAACAGGAAGCTCAAGCCAACCGCGAAGCTGAAGCAACGCGCACCGCAAACGAACAGACCGCACAGAAAGAACACGAAGCGCAGCAGACCAAAGAAGCAGAACGACCGGGCCTTGAAGCGGCGGCATCGAAGCTAAAAACCGAAGCGGCGAGTTGGTGGCAGAAGCTACGGCGAGAAGAAGGCGTGAAGAAGCACGACGAATCAGAAGCCGAACGCCTCAGCAACGACGCGAATCGGGCAGAAGGTGAAGAGTCGGACACGCTCAACGAACAATCCGATAATTACAACGGCGATGCTGATACCGCTGAGGGAAACATCGACTCCGACAAATACGAAGCGGAAAACAAGCAATCAGAAGCCGAAGCAGATTCCAAAACGGCGTCCGAAGACTAGCCCCAGAGAGCTCGCCCAAAGCGTGCCCGGCATACCTCAGTAGACCCGTTTCCAGCGCTTGAAGGCTTTCACGTCGGCTGCACTGAGCTTGAACCACTCCCCACGCATCCGCTTCGCCTCTAACCGCTTGTGCCAGTACGCCTCTACGCCGCTAGGGTCGTCGGTCTTTATCTCGTGAACCAGCTCGTGTTTGATGGACGCTGTAGCACCAAGTTCAGATAGCCGGCGGTCTACCAACTTGGTGTGACCGATCTTGTACTCACCGGGATGCCCCTTGACCAAATAGACAAATCCGTAGCTCGGCTTCTCATTGTTTACATCAACATCATGGCTCGCTCCGTCAGATGGGTCTACCTCGACGAGCGGCTTGAGAATCTTTACGACATCGGTGTATTCAGGCTTATCCGCACAGTACGCCGCTAGCTTGGCCACCATTTGACTCTTGCTGCCGAATCGTCTTGGGAACACCGTATGGCTAGGGAACTCAGTGTCGGTGTGAGCCTTCGTCACAAGCTCCTTGGAAGTGGGGAACTTTCGTTGCTCGCGCGTGAATGCGATGAGCTTCTCAAAAAGGTAGGCGTCCTTATAGGCGCCCTGCAATTGATTGGGCGCAAAGCCGGCATCGCGCTGCACATCGCCAAACCGCGGCCAGTACCGCATCCAATCAGACGTGCCTATGCCTGTGGCTCTCTCAAAGCGAGCCATGCCAAGAGGTCTACCGCCGTTTTCATCGGCGGTTCGCCTCATCGCGTCTAGGATCTCGGCCCTTTCCATCGCCGCGGAGCATATCCGGCGTGCTGGTCACTTCCCCCGTCACGACTCCGAGTAGGTTCGGTGGCGTCGGGGTACGTGCCACTCCTCTTTAGGAGGTACTGCCGACGTAACTGTTCACGTCGTGTAGGGTTGGGCAGGATTCGGTGCGTGTGCAGGGAAGTTTGCGTGTGTGGTGGATGCGGAGGATGTCGCGGGGCGGCCGAGCTATGAGGAGCTCGCGGCGTTGGTGTTCGATTTGAGAGCGGAGATCGTTGAGTTGAAGGTGCAGTTGGCGGCCAACTCGCGGAACTCGTCGCGGCCGTCCTCTTCGGATGGGCTGGCGAAGCCGGCGGTCGATCCGAAGAAGCGGAGCTTGCGCCGCTCGTCGGGGCGTAAGCAAGGTGGGCAGGAGGGGCATAAAGGCGCGCGGCTTGACCGCGTCGCGATCCCGGATGGGAGCGTTGAGTACCCGCCGGAGTGCTGTGAGGAGTGCGGCAAGGATCTCGGCGATGCTGAGAGCGTTGTGGGCGGCGAATCGCGTCAAGTGTTCGATGTTCCCCAGCAGCGCGCGTTGTCGGTGATCGAGCATGTCGCGACGCTACGGCGGTGTGATTGCGGGCATGTCAGCTGTGGTGAGTTCCCGAACGCGGTCACAGCGCCGACGCAGTACGGGCCCGGGGTCCGCGCGCTCGGCGTATATCTGCACGTCTTCCAGCATCTGCCGTATGACCGTGCCTGCCAGGCGCTGAGCGATCTGGTCGCTGCGAAGGTGTCAACCGGGACGCTGACCGGTTGGGTAACGGTCGCAGCTGAGGGACTGTGCGACTTCGACGAGCGGCTGCGGGCGTTACTGGCGGACGCGCCGGTCTGCCATTTCGATGAGACTGGTGCCAGGATCGCCGGCCGGCTGGGATGGGTGCACAGCGCCAGCACCGAGACGCTCACCCGGTACACCTCGCACGAGCGGCGCGGCAGCGACGCGATCGACGACGCTGGCGTGCTCTCCGCTTTTAACGGCATCGCGATCCACGACGGCTGGGCGCCGTATCGTAACTACACCGATTGCGAGCACGGCCTGTGCAATATCCACCACCTCCGCGAGTTGCAAGCCGCGATCGAGGCCGGGCACAACTGGCCGCTGGCGATGAGCTGCCTGCTTTTGGACACCAAGGATCTCGTCGCCAAGACCATCGCCACCGGCGGGCAGCGCCTCAGCGCCCGCGCCTCACGGGAACTCACCGCAAGCTATCAGACCGTGATCGACATGGGCCACGAAGAGCATCCCGTCACGACCGCCAGAAAGACCAAGCCGCACAACCTGCTGTTGCGCCTCGAGCGCCATCAGCCCGATGTGCTGCGCTTCGCCAACGACTTCAAGGTCCCATTCGGTAACAACCAAGCCGAGCAAGACATCCGCATGGTCAAGCTCCAGCAAAAGATCTCCGGATGCTGGCGCACCACCAGCGGCGCGCAACGCTTCCTCACCATCCGCAGCTACCTCTCCACCGCCCGCAAGAACGGAATCGACGCGCTCCACGCCCTCGACGCGCTCACCGCCGGAACACCCTGGCTACCCGCCTCCCCCTGACCAAACCCCGGGCCCGCCACGACGTGAACAGTTACCTGCCGACGTCATAACGACGCCGCCCGCGACGTGCCGGCGCTCTCACCGCAGGTCTACTTGCACTATGACTCGTACTGCTCGCAGGAGCGGTCCTGCGACGTCAGCGTCCGCGATTTACGCTGCGATCGACGGATCGTGTCGGCTGGACGAGCGAACGTGCAAGACGCAGCGGTCGCGAAAGCCCAAGCTCGAACCCAAGGTCCCGGCGGGGGTCGGACATCTCCCGGTAGGCCAGTGAGGGTGTTCGTGCTCTGCTTGACCGCATGTGCTGGGCCAGGCGCGTGATGCGCTGGGGGTCCTGTCCTTCGGTGCCGAGGTTGTCGCGGGCGATGAACCAGTCGGTGCCGTGGCGGGCACGGGTGGCCTCGACGTAGGCAGTCTCCTTGCTGGTTTGCCAGCCGCCGGTGAGCACGACGGAGCGCTCGACGGTCGCGCCCTGCTGACGGTAGACGTGCTGCGCGTAGGCGAGCCGAAGGGAGTCCAGGTCCTCGTCGGCGAGCTGGACCTTGCGCTTTGACCCGTCGAGCATGATGGTCACGCCTCGCTCGTGGATCGTGCTCACCTGGCCGCGGGTGCCGTTCTCGACACGCGGCTGCCCCGGCGGGCGGTGCTGAGCGGTGAACGCGATGAGGTCGCCTTCGCGCAAGCCGTAGTGGACGCCGGGTAGCGCGATGTCGTGGTGGCCGAGTTCGCCGCGCTCGGCGCGTAGGTGTTGTGCGCGGGCGTTGAGCCGGTCGATCTCCTGATTGGAGGCGTCGGCGATCAAAGCGACCTCGCGGATATCGCGTCCCTGCGTGAGCGCAGCCCATGTTTGGACGGCTTGCTCTGCCGCCTGGTCGCGGGTGTCGGAGAGGTGGAGCTGGCCGCGTGAGGCGTAGTGCGCCATCGCGCGCTCGGGTTCCCCTGCGCGTAGCGCTTGCCACGCGCGCTGGTCGGCGGGGTCCTTGGTGCGATGTATATCTGCAAGCTCAGCGGTGGGCGCATGGCCGGCGAGCCGGTCGAACATGCCGCCGGGTCCGATCGAGGGGAGCTGCTTGCCGTCGCCGACGGCGATCAGCTTGGGCCCGGAGCGCTCCACCAGTTCGGTGAGCGCGTCGAGGCGCTTGTGGTCGACCATCCCGGCCTCGTCCAGGATGACCGTCGTGTCGCGGCCCACATGAATGGCGCCGGTCTTGGCGCGGGCGACCAGCGAGTCCAGAGTGAGTGTCTGTCCGGCCAAGGCAGGGCTGTCCGCTCCGAGGCGCTCGGCTGTGGAGCCCGATACGGCGACCCCGATCGTCTCGCGTCCGGCGTGCTGCTCTGCACGGGCGGCGGCGTCGATCACTACACCCTTGCCGGTCCCGGCGGGGCCGACGAGCACCGCGGCGCGCTCGGGGCCGGTAAGGACTTGGAGCGCGTGGTGTTGCTCGGGATTGAGTGGCCCGCCGATGCGCTCGGCGACCTCACGGGCAGCGTGATTGCGTGCGATCCCGCCGACGTCTCGGCCTGCGGGCTGCGCGAGCTGGGTGGCGCGGCGTTCGATTGCCTGCTCCTGGGCGCGCACGGCCGGGGTGGTCATCCGCCCGCCCTCCAGAGTCAGTACCCGCCGGTCGAGGACCATCTCCCGGGCGATCCCGAGTGCCTGATCCGGCGCGATCTCTCCGGCGGCCTGCTCCAGTAGGACCGCGCGGAGGTCGCGTTCCTCGAAGACGGCGTGCTGCTCAGTCAGCTTCATCTCGACCCGATCCTCGATCGCGCGATCGGCTACTGGACGCTCGGATGCGCCGATCAACCGCACAGCCTCATCCGGACCGAACCCGTGACCGCGCCCGGTCTGAGCCCATACTCGTTGTAGGTCTGAGCGTGTAGTCAGCTCCTTTGCTCGGCGGTTCTCGAGCGCGAGATTGCGCAGCTCGCCGCGTTCGGGTGCCCGGCCGTAGCGGGCACGGAAGCGCTCCGCCGCACGGGCGACCTCGCGGGAGCGCCCAGAGAACACCTCGCACAGCTCCTTCGGCACACCGGCGATCTCGAAGTACCGGCCATCCTTCCCAGTGCCCTGCTCAATTGCGTATCCCTCCCGCACGAGCTCCTCAGCGAGTGCGGAACGGTAGAACGCGCCCAGCTCCCGAGCGCAGCGAAAGATCGGCCGCGACGCGACCGCCACAATCCGGTTGTCCTCACGGACAGCGCCGGTGACCACGACATGACTGTGCAGCTGCGGGTCCGGCGCCTGGGCGCCCGAGACGCCGCGGGCGGTCGTGTGCCGATACTCCGTCGCGATCACGTCCTTGGCGTGCTCTTCCACGACCTGTCCGCTGTAACGCCGCCGCACGACCGGCACCTGCTCACGCAGGTGGTGGATGGTCTGCTCGACCGCGCGACCGTGGGCCTGCTCGATCTGCTCGCGCTGCCACGGATCGCCAAGCGCCCACACCGTCGAGACGGACTTCGGTGCGCTGAACGTCACGTCGATCCCACCGCCTCGGCCGCCGCCAGCGCCCTCGGGCCGCAGCCAACGACCTGTCCCGGGGTGGCGGCCCTCCATGAGCGCGATGAAATCAGCGCCATCCACTGGCCTGTCCGCCTGGACTCCCAGCCTGTCCAGGGTCTCGGCATCGGCGAGCCACCGGCCGGGAGCTTGGGCCATCTCGCCGTCCGGCGTCAGGTAGTAGTCCCCGCGCTCTGGCTCCACCGTCTTGCTCTCCAGGTAGCGCGCGTACCCGCCACCTCGGGACGCACCTATGCTCGCCGCAGTCATCACAGGGTTAATGACCGCCAGCACCTCAAACCGGCCAAGGACTTTGCACAGCGCTCGCTGTGTCGCCGCACGGCCGTGCATGTTGTCTGTGCAGGCCGTTGAAGTGCCGCGTCGGCGAACGGCGGAGGACGCCGGCGCGGCCGTGGGTTTGCGACCGCTGGTGAGCGCCGGACAGGCCGGTTGAGGGTGCGCAAGATCGCGTCGGGGATGTCGTGCTGGGGCCACGGGCCGAAACTCGTTGGCCGGTTCTGGCGAGTCCCGGTCATTAACACTGATGGCTTCAAACAACCACCCCCCGGCAACGGGCCTACCAGGAGTGCCGCCAACCAGCCGAGTTGACCGTCATGACACTCGCGAGCTGGCTGCGGAGCTCGCCACCCTCATCGGCCAGCAGGCCACGCCGCCGTTGCTCGATTCAGGCCAGGCCGCCGCGATCTTGAACGTGCCGCAATCGTGGATCGCCGCCGAGGCTCGCGCCGGCCGCATTCCGCACGTGCGCCTCGGCCGCTACGTGCGGTTCAACCGCGACGAGCTGATCGCGTGGTGTGACGGTCGCTCTGTGGGTCCGCGAACCAAGCGCAGGACGGCGGCGTGACGGTCGGCTGGCAGGGTGATCGCCGCTGGGGATCGTCAGCTTTCCCGCGGGTCCTCGCCGCCGGCGTGGTCGAGTACGTCCTGGAGCTGAGGCAGGTCCGCATCGAGGGCGACGAGCAGGCGCTTGAGGGTGCTCCAGCGAATGTCGCGCCAGCCGCCCTCGACGCGGGAGAGGTAGGGGGCTGTGATGTCGGCGCGCGCGGCCAGTTCCTCTTGTGTGAGTCCGGCTCGCGCGCGAAGGATGCGCAGTGCATCTCCGATATCGGTCTGTCCGGGACTTACCATATAGTAAAGGTTATGCTGTGTTGGATAGCGCAGAACATAGTTGGCGCCTGCACGAGTAGGACCGCCGGGCGCCGCAGGGGAAGATCGCGATGACGGCGGCCGGCACGGCGGCGCGTCGGTCGTATGGCAGCGGGCGTGTGTATGTCCGTACAGACAGCGCGGGTCGGGAAACGTTCTATGGCTCGTGGTGGGCGAACGCCCGCCGGGTGAACCGCCGGTTGGGTGTCAAGCGCGCACGCGGCAGCAGAGAGGGGCTGACAGCCGCGCAGGCGGAGGCGGAGCTGCGGCGGCTGATGGGGGAGGTCACCCCGAACGTGGCACAGGGCGACCGGCTGGATGTGGCAGAGGTCGGCCGGCGCTACCGCAAGCACCTGGAGGCTCTTGGCCGCAAGCGCAGCACCCTCGCGGCGGTCGAGATGGTGCTGCGGGTGTGGATCGAGCCGCATCTCGGGGGTCGAGCTCTGGAGAGCGTGCGATCCGAGGACGTCGAGGACATGATGCGCGCGATGACGGCCGACGGGGTGGGGGCGAAGTCGATTCGCAACTACATCGGGACGCTGAGCGCGCTCTATCGCTACGCGATGCACCCTCGTAGGCGATGGGCGACGTCCAACCCCTGCGACATGATCGACCTGCCGCCGCTCACGGTCTCAGACGAGATCCGCTTCCTGACCACAGCCGAGGTCAACGCGCTCGCGTCGGCGGCGGGGGCGGGCGAGCACCACGCGCTCGACCGAGTTCTCTATCTGACGGCGGCGATGACTGGTCTGCGGCAGGGCGAGCTGATCGCGCTGCGCTGGCAGGATCTGGATTGGGCTGCCCAGCGGGTCAGGGTTCGTCGCAACCATGTCCTCGGCGAGTTCGACACACCCAAGAGCCGTCGCTCGACGCGCAGCGTGCCTATGAGCCGCCGTGTCGCTCGCGGGCTCGGCCAGTGGCAGAAAACGACGCGCTGGGCGGGTCCGGCCGATCTCGTGTTCGCTGAGCCCGTGTCGGGCGAAGTGCTCCGCCGCGGAGCGCTCATGCGCCGCTACCGCCGGGCGCTGAAGGCCGCCAAGCTCGAGCCGACGCACCGCTTCCACGACTTGCGCCACACGTTCGGGACCGCGATGGCCGCCGCCGGGGTGCCGATGCGGACGCTCCAGGAGTGGATGGGCCACCGCGACATGGCGACGACGCAACGCTACGCCGACTACGCGCCGAATGAGCGCGAGGTCGAGATGGTTAACCGGGCATTCGGCGATCCGGGCGCGTAGGTAGTCTCGCCCGCCATGCCGGTTCTCGACCCACACCATCTGTTCATCGACGAGTCAGGCGACTCTGAGCGGACTCTCCTGCTGTGCGCGTTGAGCCTGCCTGAATCGACGGTGCCGGCAGCGAGGGCGAGCACGGACCATCTCGTGGAGGGTATGGCGGCGCTACTGCCCGGATTCGCTCGGCAGCCTGAGTTGAAGGCAAACAGGCTCGCTCGACCGCTCCTGCCGAACGAGATCGCCAACCTCGCCGACTTACCGCCGTTCCGCACACATGAGCGCGAGTTCGTCTATCAGCACGCTCTCCATCATGTCGCTGGCCTGACCGAAGCGAGGGTGTACGCGGTGCTGTGGCATTGGAATGGGCCGGCGGCCCGTGGCGGTCGTAGGTATCGGCTGCTGCTGGAACGTTTGATGGAGTGGGTGCTCGAAGATTCTGAGCCTTTGTCCAAGATCGTGATCGACCGGGCTGGCCAGGAGCCCTATTACCGCCAGGCTCTCGACGCGGTAGCGGCAAGCGCCTCGATGGAGTGGACCGTGGAGATGCCAGCCTCGCATGAGGATCGAATGTTGCAGCTCGCCGATCTAGCAGCGTTCGCTGCATGGCAGGCGGCGACGCCGGGCCAGAGCCACTCCAAGCCTCACATGAGATCCTGGTATCGGATGGCTCTAAGCGACTTGTTTGCGCCGCATGGCGATGGATACGGCTTGCGGCACTTCGACCGCGACGACGCGCACGCTAAACACAACTACCGACGTCAGCGCTAGGCCGAACATCGGACTCGGCCAAAAAGTTGCCCCGGGTGTTACCCCGGGGCGTGGTCGAGACCAGAGTCGCCTGTTGCGCAGACGGTCCGACCTCGTGACACGCATGATAGACGGTCCCCGGTCGGACCGCAAGGGGGCGCGCCGGCAGGCGCGGCGTCGAGTGCTTCGTGCGGCTTTGCGACCAACGCTTCGGACGCGCTGGTGGTCTCCCAGGCGCGCGCCTCGCGAGATGCCTCCACGTATTGATGGTGACCGATAACCTGATCGTCCGCACCGGAGGAGAACTATGAAGGCTCATCAGACCCCCTGGACTCCCGACATTGCTCACAAGATGCTGGGCAAGATCGACCCGAAGCCGCAGTATCAGCGTGGGTCTGTCTGGACGCGGAAGCAGAAACAGCTGCTGATGGACTCGATTCTCAGAGGGATGGACATCCCGAAGCTCTATCTCAGGAGCGTCGGTGACGGCTCGACGGGTTCCTATGACTTCGAGGTCGTGGACGGGCAGCAGCGCCTAAGAGCGATCTGGGAGTACTTCGATGGCGAATATGCGCTTTCGAAGGATTCCGAACTCGTCATCGCCGGCGAGGACCTTCGTGGCCGGAAGTACCAGGACCTTTCGAAGGATGCCTGGATCGAGTTGGGTCGGTACCCACTGACCGTAGTGGAGCTGGATGCTACGGACGACGAGGTGGAGGAGATGTTCGTCCGTCTGCAGAACGGCACCACGCTTCGTGCGGCCGAGATACGCAACGCCATGCCCGGCAACATGAAGGAGTTCGTCAGAGAACTGGCCGACCACTCGTTCTTTCCGAGCTGTCGCTTTGCGAACAAGCGACGCGACTACGACCACGTAGCGGCGCAAATGACCCAACTCGAGCTTGCTGGTGAGCCAACGGACGTCAAGAACACACGCCTTGAGGCGATGTACCGTGAGCGCCAGGATTTTGACCCAAGTTCCGATAAGGGGAAAAAGGTCCGTCGGGTCCTCGACTATCTTGCCGCGATGTTTCCAGCCAAGAGCCCTTTTCTGGAAAAGTACAACGCTGTCGCGCTCTATCTTGTCGTTTCGCATTTGATGGAGAATTTCCACATTGCGGGACGTGAGGCTGAGCTGACGAACTGGTTTGAGGATTTCGAGGCACTCCGACTTGCTGATCGAGACAAGCCCGAGGACGAGCGCGATCCAGCGCTTGTGAGCTACCAAGAGCGTACGAGTCACGCAACGGACAGCGTGGATTCCTTGCAGTACCGCATGGAGAGTCTGCTCGAGAGGCTGCACGGCGCGATCCCCGATCTTGCGCCGCTCGATCCTCAGCGGTCGTTTACCGACGCGCAGCGGAAGGTGATCTGGCTCGGGGATAACAAGCGATGTCAAGCGCGCACTCATTGCGATGGCACGGAGTGCGATTGGGACAATTGGCACGGTGACCACAAGATCCCGTGGTCGAAGGGCGGGACGACCACGGTCGAGAATGGACAGGTGTGCTGTCCAGCTTGCAATCTTGCCAAGGGCGCGACGCTGTCAGGCCCGATCCCCGCGTGAGCGCGGTGGTTGGCAGCAGGCGTGGCCAAGGTTCCATTCAAGGTTCCGTTTTGAGCAAATCTCAGAGAACCTGAGATCACCCGAGCCCAGCAAACACGGGGAACATCACCCAACCTGAGGCCCCCGGTGTGGTTCGAGCCCAGTATCGCCCATCGCGATAACCCGCTGGAAACGGCAGGTTTTCGTGTCTCAGCAGCGCCGCCGGGGAGAGGCTGCGGCAGGGCCGCGTCCTTCTCGCGTCCTTCACTGGGAGCCTCACCAAGCTGGGACTCATGACGCATTGCCAACTCGCTGGGGCCACCGTACTATTGGAGCATGGAGTTCGACTTCGAGCCCGACCAGGCACGTGCGGCGATCGACTTTTGTGCGCGTGCCATACGGGCGATCACGGCCCTCGATCGCCTTGACGATGAGCGTCCCCTCGCGTTGGCTTCGGTACAAGAGAGCATGGGCGCTCTTGCCGCTCGCGTTCCAGACGTCGCTTTGGCTTCGGATGAACGCCTTGCTGATGCGCATGCTGCTCGGACGGCCATGATCGACCAGCTACATGGCCTACGGTGTACGCTCGGCGATGTTTTGATGGATGCGCGTGCGGCAAAGCCGCAAGGGATGCTCGTCGCGGACGTAGAACCCCAGGTTCTGCCGGCTCCTCGCCCACTGCGTGGGCTTGTGCTCAACCCGGTAGAGATTATGCGCGTGCTGCTGGAGATCGAAAAATGGGTGGGTCAACAAACGGGCTATTGGTTGCGCGAGCTCAAGAGCGGGCTCGGGGGACTATGGGCCACCTCGCACGCGGTGCTGGCGACCACGATCGTGTGCCCGTACTGCCCCAGCTCGCCGTGACGGTTGTCGCCCGCATTGCGCATCACGGCGATGATTTCCTCGACGGTCGGCGGGTCGGCCGGGTAGCACATCCCCTTGTTGCGAGGCGAACGGCCGGCGTGGAAGCCGGGCAGAGTCGCCGGTGAGCGACGCCGCCCAGCGGAATCGAGAACAGCGGAAACAGTCATGGGATCCTCCTCGGGGATCGAACAGCAAACGGTTCTCGCTGCTCTATCGGCCTGTCGAACAACTCCCAACATGCCTCGCCGATCCAGTTCTTGTCGCGCTCAGGCGCTACCCTAGGATCGTGAAACATTCGGTTCTGAGCACAACCCCGACCGCCGAGACCCCTGCGCTGAGCGACGAGGAACGTGCCGAGCGCTTGCGGCGACTCGCCGAGCGCATGTTCAGCCCGGATGGGTTGGATCGGGACACGCTTGAGCACATTGAGCAGCTGACGGCCGACGAGTCGTAAGCGAACCTGCCGTGGATGCTGTCGAGCTGTTGGGAGGCGAGGCGCCGTTCATTGCCGACACCTCAGCGTGGTGGCGGTTCTCCTCGCTCCCTGATTAGCTTGCCGGATTGATCAAAGCAGCGGTAGCCGACGAGCGGCTGTGGACGACACCGATCGTGCGGATGGAGATCCTGTACTCCGCTCGCAGCACCTCCGAGTACATCGTGCTGGAGACAGAACTCGACGCGTTGCGAATCCTGCGCAACGATCGCGCTGTCGCCGACGCCGCGATGAGCGCGATCGGCGAGCTGGCGGAGCACAGCGACGGGTATCACCGCGTGCCGCTGACCGACGCCCTGATCGCCGCGGCTGCCGCCGAACACGGCGGCATCGCGGTGCTCCATCGCGATGCGCACTTCGACAAGCTCGCCGAAGTCCTGACGTTCGAGAACGTCGAGCTTCCTGGATCCTGACCCGCCGTCTACACCGCCGCGGCGAACACCGCAGCCACCAGCTTTCTACGAAACGCCTCGGCATCGTCCGCAGCAGGCGTGGGCTGGGAACAGGCGAGACGCTCGGAGCGATTGTCCGGCGCACGTGCGCCTGACGGGCGTCTGTCCATGGTCTAGTATCCAACCTACTGGTTTATCAACCACTATGATGAATACGTGATGACGACCGACCAACTCGACACTACGTTCGCGGCCCTCGCCGACCCCACTCGTCGCGCAATCCTCGCGCGGCTCGCGCAGGACGGCGAAGTCACGGTAAACGAGCTCGCCGAGCCGTTCCCCGTCAGCGTGCAGGCAATCTCCAAGCATCTGAAGGTGCTCCAACGGGCCGGGCTCATCACGCGGGGGCGGACGGCCCAGCTTCGTCCGTCCCGCCTCGAGGGTGCCCCCCTGCGCGACGCAGCGGACTGGCTGGAGCAGTACCGCGAGGTCTGGGAGGGCCGTTTGGATCGCCTCGCGAGTCATCTACAGGACATACAAGGAAAGGCAGGCAGAGATGAGTGAGCAGTTCGAGATGGCCGAGCACACGATCGTGATCGAGCGCGAGTTCGATGCGCCGCGCGAGCTTCTCTGGAGGGTGTGGACTGATCCGGACGAGGTGACGAAGTGGTGGGGGCCGCGCCCAGCCGGAGCACTTCACGACGCCCCGCGAGAAAATCGAGTTCGACCTGCGCACGGGCGGGGTCTGCCGGATGACGATGGTCGGGCTCGACGGGGTCGAGTATGCAAACGACGGCCACTTCGGGATCGTCGAGCCGCCCGCACGGCTGTCGTTCGCGCAGGAGACCACCGACAACCCGATGATCGAGTCGGGTGAGACGACGGTCGAGTTCATCGATCTCGGTGAGGACCGCACGAAGCTCGTCATCACATCCCGCATGATCTGCGCCGAGCAGCTCCTCCCCATGGCCCAGGCCGGCTGGAGTAGCCAGCTCGACAAGCTCGAGCGCCTGCTTCGGAATGCGTGAGTCTCACCAACGCCTCGACGAATGGCTCGAGGCGATCCACGACGAAACCGAACGGAGGCAATGATGGGCAAGCTCATCGAGGCGGCCCATGTCACGCTTGGCGGCGAGGTCGGCTCAAACGACTGGGCGTTCCCCTACCTCGACGAACAGCACTCGCAGTACGCCATGGAGCTCCTGACGGGAGCGGACGCCCTCCTGCTCGGGCGACTGACGTACGAGGGTCTCTCGGTCGCCTACACCAGAATGGCCGATCAAGCAGCCGCCGATCGAACACCCGCCGGTGTTCCCTCTGACTTCATCGGGCGGATGAACAGCATCCCGAAGTTCGTCGCTTCGACCACACCCAGCGGGCTGACCTGGAACGCCACGGCGATCGACGGCGATGTCGCCTCATTCGTCAACAATCTCAAGCGCAATGCTGGCCAGAATCTCTTGAAGTACGGAAACGGACCGCTCGATGCCACGCTTATGGAGCACGGGCTGATCGACGAGTTCCATCTCTTCCTCACCCCGGTCGCCATCGGCAAGGGCAAGCACCTCTTCGAGAGCATCGACACCGCGCCCCACCTCCGCCTCGTCAACGTCACACGATTCGATAGCGGCGTGCTAATCCTCGTCTACGCGCCCAAGTAGCCCGTCTCTCTCAGCGCTCGCGCCGACGACCGGCACCCAATGGGTCTCTTGTGTGAACGATGTCCGCCAAAGCCTACGGGAGCGAGCGTACCCCGGCTGGCAGCGCGTGCGGCTTCTCGTCGTCCCAAGCAGTAGCGGGCTGGTCGAACCCTGAGACGCTCGCGTCCTGCCCGGAGCGCGATACGGAAGCTTCGAGCGAGACGCGCCCGGACGGCGCGGCATTGAGGTCTGCTACGCCCAGGCCGGACAGGGGTACACCAAACTCCCCACCAAACCGGGGGAAGTCCAGTGAGTGGTACGAGGCTGGAGAAAAGTGAGGATGGTCGCCGAATAGCGGAGGCAACGTACGCACGGCACGCTAGGCTGACGAGTGCCGCGCCACCGTCGTCGTGGACGATGACACCGAGTTGATGTTGATCCCGTTTCCGCGCAGCTTCGTAGACCGGCTGCGTGGGAGTGTCCGGGTACGCGTGACGCACCGGCCGCACGGGCACGTCGCTGCGTATGCGACGGCCAGCACGCTGGGCCGCATCCGGTGCGTGAGATGCGCGATCTGGCGCACGCCTAACTTCCGGAAGACTGGCGCTCAATAGACCGCTCCGGCCGCGATGAGGCGTCCGTCTGCGTCCACCGCATAGCCAGGCAGCGCGAAGCGAGTGGCGAGGAGCTCCGGCACGGCATCGCGCTCGACCGGGGTGACGGTGGCGCCCGCGGGCGTTCGCTCGGTCAGCGCGAGCTCGCCCCAATCGCTCAGCACCGTACGGGTGCCGTCGTGTGTCTGCGCGGCGACGATCAGGCCGGTCACGAACGGCGAGGCGGGATGTGTCGAGGTGAACCAGTTGCTTGTTTCGAGGTCGACGAACGGGACGGGGTGTGGAATGAAACCGTAAACGTCGATCCACTCGTCCTCATTGATCGTCTGGAGCACGAGCTCCGGATCCTGCTGGACGACGCGAAAGCGCCAGCCCGATTGCTCATGCTCCGCGCCGGGGCCGAACGGGAGCGGCTCGAGCAGGCTGGCGTTACCGAAACCGACGTCCCCATGCCAGTCTGACCCCTCAGCGCGAACGCGCAGGACGAGATGACTACGCGGGCGGGTCACGCCGGGCGGCGCCCCGAGACGCACGCGCGCGAGGAACAGATCGACCTCTGCACCGAGCGCCTCCAGCGCGGCCTTCAGCAGCAGGTTCTGCTCGAAGCAGTACCCGCCACGGCGCTCCTCGACGAGCTTGCGCTGTAGATCCTCGACCGCAAGCGACACCGGCATCCCGCAGTGCGGATCGAGGTTCTCGAACGGAATCGAGGTGACATGCGCACGATGCACCTCCGCGATGCTCGGACGCCCGTGCAGGCCGATCCTTGCGAGATACGCATCGAGGTCGAACACCGCGGGAACTCTAATCGACCTCACTGACTCCATCAAACCCGGCCTGGTTCATAAGTCCAGCCTGGCGGGGGCTTGGGTAAGGTCCCGGCGCCGAACGGCCGATGGATGATCGTGGCGTGCGATCACTCGGAATGGTACAGCGGCGCGACGCGTTACCTGCGCGAGGCGGCTCAGCTGCGGCTGGTGCTGGTGTGCGATGTCTGTGGAGCCGAGCGAGCCCAGCTTGGGAGGATCGACTACCGCCTCCAACCTCGGTGCTTGGTCGTTCACGTGGCGGAGTTGATCGCGCGAGAGCTGGGTTTGAGCGAGGATCAGGCCATGAGAGTTCGCTTTGCCGCGATGGTGTCTCGCGCAGGGCGCGACCGGCTCTCACCCGAGATCGTCAACAAGAAAGGCCCGCTGACCCGGGAGGAGTGGACCGAGGTTCGCCGTCAGCCCGAGCTCGCAGCGGCGGTTCTGAGCGATGTCGATTTGGAAGACATACGCGGGTGGATCCTCTGCCACCGCGAGCGCCCCGATGGTCGCGGTTATCCACGTGGCCTCGTCGGCAAGCAGATTCCCCTGGAGGCGCGCATCCTGGCGGTGGCTGACGCCTACGCGGCGATGGTGAGCGACCGTCCGCATTGCGTTCGCCGCGATCACCAGGACGCCTGTCTGGAGCTGGTGCGCTGCGCCGGGACCCAGTTCGATACTGCCGTTGTCGAGGCGTTCGTGGCCGCTTCGACGGGACGCAATCCGCTGCCGCTCAGCGTGGCTGCCTGATCTGAAGCGGCGGCTTCATCGCCTCCGCCGGGGGTCGGCAGGCCGGCCCGGTGCCGTGAAAGGCATGCTCGGGCCAGCGAGGCGCCCGAGCGTGAGTCCGAGTCGAGTGCCGAGACGTGCGCCTCGAGCCACGCCGCCCCGGCCGGGCGCCGGCCCGACTAGCGATCGGCCGCCTGCTGCTCCTCGACCGTGAGCTCGGCTGTCGGCAGCGCTTGCAGGCGCGCATCGGGGATCGGCTCTCCGCTGAGGACGGAGAGGCCGTAGGCGCCCGCGGCGAGCCTGGCCTCCGCGCGCTCAACGGCAGCGAGCTGCTCGACGAGGTCTTCGGCCAGGCCCGCGTCGAACTCCTTTTCATAGAGCTCCTCAGAGCCCTGTTCGCCAGGTTCGCCCTGCTCGGCCACCGCCTGCTCGTCATCCCTGCCAAGCTCGGCGATGGCCCGCTCGACCCGCTCGCGCTCGTGTGCGAGTAGCTGGCGTGCGAGCTCCGCGTCCATCGACGGCAGCATAGTGCTGTGCGTGCATCCGCGTCGCGTCAACGACTGCCCGACGTGCGCTGTCGCAGATCATTTCGGGCGATCTCGTGCAGGCGATCGATGTCTGCTTTTACCGTCTGTCGTGCAACGTCGCCGATCACGGCATCGAGCGCCCGCTCGCGTGTGCCCGCGGCCTGATCGTGCCCACGCGTGGCATAGGCTCGGTGGCGAGAGGATGGATCGCCGTACAGCGTGCGGATGACCTCGGCCTCGACCTGCGCGTCGTCGTGTGTCAGCAACTCGCGGCGGGCGGTGCCGAACACCGGAGCGTTGAGCTCAGCCGCCATGACCGCTCAACCTGCCCTCTGCAGGATCGACGATCGCGCGCCGCGGCGCGGCCCGCGATCCATGACGTCGGCCTGGAGCGCCGGCTGGCCACGCGCGGCGAACCGCGGGAGTCCGCCCGCCGCTGAATGGATCGCGCGGTCATAGACCTCCTCGTAGCCTTCGGCGACGATCGTCGCGGCGTATCGCGAGACGACGCTCGCGCGGCAGCGGGCCGGATCGATCGTCTGCAGCGATCGCGACGCCTGGGCCATCGCCCGCACGTTCCCGACGTGGAAGCCGTTCTCCCCGTCGATCACGATCTCGCTGGCGGCGCCCGCGGGGAAGGCGATGACGGGGGTTCCGCAGGCGAGCGCCTCGACCATCACCATCCCGAACGGCTCCGGCCAGCTGATGGGCATCAGGAACGCCCTCGCGCGGGCGAACAGCTCCTTACGGCGTACGCCGCCGACTTCGCCGACGTATGCGACCTTGTGGCCGTCTACGTGCGGCTCGATCTCGCGGCGGAAGTATTCCTCCTGCCCTGGCTGAACCGGCCCCGCGAGCACGAGCCTGATACCGGCTGCTCGCGCCGCCGCGATCGCGCGCTGCGCGCCCTTCGCGGGATCCATCCGTCCCATCCACAACAGGTAGTCGTCCTTCTCTTCGCAAAACGGCCAGTCCTCGACGCGGATCGGGTTGGGCACGACATCGGCGACGCGGACGCCGGGCGGCGCGTGCTCGAGCTGGAAGTTGCTGATCGCCACGAGTCGCGCCTTGTGGCCGTGGCGCGCATAGAACGGACGTGTCTCATCGTTGAACGGGGCGTGCAGGGTGTGCACGACCGGCGCCGATACGTGGTTGGCCATCGCGACCGCGGTGAAGCCCGAGTGATCGTGCACGAGATCGAAGGGCCGGCCCTCAGCGCCGGCGCGCTCGATTGCGTCATAGGCCGAGCTGACGTGATCGGCCTCATACAGCGAGGAGCCGATCTGCTCGGGGTGGGCGCCTTCCAGCGGGCAGCAGACGTGAGCGGCCGAGTGCGAGCCGGGCGCGGCGAACAGCGTGAGCTCATGACCCCGCGCGACGAGCTCGTCGCACAGCAGTGCGACGACCGCCTCGATCCCGCCGTAGCCGGGCGGTGGTACCGGGATCCAGGGCGGCGCGAGCACCGCGATGCGAAGCGCGCTGCGCTCCACATGCGGGAGAGAGGCGAGCGTGTGGTGGGCGGAGGGCGCGTTCATGGGGGAGGGGTGCGGCTATGGGTCAGCGCGGGCACCGCCGGCGGACATGTTTGGACTGCACGATGCAACCTAATGTCCAGCGGACAGACGGACATCAGCAGACTGCCGCGGGGGTCGTGGTGGAACTACTGAAAACGGACCAGCGGAAGCCCCCATTGGGATCGCCGTGGCGCAGCGTAGGATCGGTTGACACCCGATGAGACCGGACAAGAAAGCGAGCCAGGAGCGGTGAAGCCGACGGGCGACGGTCGGCGATCCAGGGAGGGCCGTGGGTCCGGCGCTGCCGCGGCCGAGCGCTCGGTCCTGAGCCCGCGCGGCGAGCAGTTCGAGGTCCTCGGTCGCGCCGGCCCTGTCGAGCTCCGGGGGGCCCCGGAGATACCGGCCGAGGCGCGTGAGGAGCTGCTCGTGATCAAGGACGGCGAGCTCTTCCTGTGCGCACGCACCGACGGCGACGTCGCCGCACCGCGGGTCTCGGGCGAGGGCTTTTACGCCCACGACACGCGCTACCTGTCGGAGATCCGCTTCGAGATTGGGGGCGCCGCACCGGTTGCGCTCTCCTACGCGGCGGTCGACGATCGCGCGATCGTCGACTCGACGAACGCCAACCTGGCGCGCGGGACGCGGGCGCCCGTGCCGCAGCAGTCCTTGAGCATCAGCCGCGAGCTGATGATCGCCTCCGGCCGCCTGTACTACCTCGTGCGCGTGCTCAACTTCCTGCGCGAGCCGGTCACGACGAGCGTCTCGCTCGCTCTCGCCGCGGACTTCGCCGACATCTTCGAGGTGCGTGGCGGTCCGCGCAGAAAGGCGCGCGGCCATGTGCTCGCTCCCAAGCAGCTCGAGCGCGGGCTGGCGCTGGCCTACGTCGGCGAGGACGAGATGTTCCGTGAGGCGGTCATCGAGCTCGACCCGCAGCCCGCCCAGGTTGAGCTGGACGCGGACCGCGTGCGGGTGCACTGGCTGCTGACGCTCGAGCCTGGGGCGCCGGTGACGGTGCTGATGACGGCCGAGCCCTCGATCGGCGGTCACCGGCGTTCGCGACGGCGTATCGAGACGGCGATGGCAGAGCTCGAGCAGCAGAGATCGGAATGGGAGTCACGCTGCACGCGCATCGTCAGCGACAACGAGCTGTTCGGTGGTTTGATCGCGACGTCGAATCGCGATCTGCGGGCGCTGGTCATGCCCGCACCGGGCGGGCAGATCGTCTCCGCGGGGATTCCCTGGTATGTCGCGCCGTTTGGGCGCGACGCGCTCGTGACAGCCAGCGAGGCCCTGCTGCTGAATCCCGACGTGGCGCGCGATGCGCTCGGCGTCTTGGCCAAGCTCCAGGCGAGCGCCGACGACCCTTGGCGCGATGCCGAGCCGGGCAAGATCATGCATGAGTTGCGCGTCGGCGAGCTGGCGCGGACAGGGATCGTCCCGCACACCCCCTACTACGGCACCGTGGACGCGACGCCGCTGTTTCTGATGTGCGCCGCCGACTACTACGCCTGGACGGGCGACCTGCAGACGCTGCGCACGCTGCGTCCCGCGCTCGACGCGGCGCTGCGCTGGATCGACGAGTTCGGCGACCGCGACGGCGACGGGTTCATCGAGTACGAGCGCCGCTCACCCGCGGGTCTGGGCAACCAGGGCTGGAAGGACTCCCACGACTCGGTGGTTCACGCCGACGGCAGCCTCGCCGAGGGTCCGATCGCGCTCGTCGAGGCGCAGGGCTATGTCTATCGCGCCAAGCTCGCGATAGCCGACGTCTATGCCGCGTTCGGGGCGACGGACACGGAGCTGCGCCTGCGCGGCGAGGCGCAGCACCTGCGCGAAGCGTTCAATGAGGCGTTCTGGAATCCGGAGGAGGGAACGTTTGCGCTGGCGCTCGACGGACGCAAGCGCCAGGTCGCGAGCGTCACCTCCAACCCCGGCCACTGCCTCTACTGCGGGATCATCGAGCCGGAGAAGGCCGCGGCGGTGGCTGAGAGGCTGATGGCGCCGGACATGTTCTGCGGGTGGGGCGTGCGGACGCTGTCGAGCGGCTGTCCCGCGTATAACCCCATGAGCTACCACAACGGCTCGGTATGGCCGCACGACAACGCGATCATCGCCGCGGGCCTGAAGCGCTATGGCCACGACGGCGCTGTCCGGCGTATTGCCGACGCGCTCTTCGACGTCGCCACGAGCGCGCGCGACTTCCGCCTGCCGGAGCTTTATTGCGGCTTTGACCGCCTCGAGCGCGCGGCGGTCGTCGCCTACCCGGTCGCCTGCATCCCGCAGGCGTGGGCCGCGGCGGCGCCGTTTCTGCTGTTGCAGACGATGCTCGGCATCTCGCCCGACGCGCCCGGCCGCGAGCTGAGGATCGAGCGCCCGGTGCTGCCCGACTGGCTGCAGCTGGTCCGGCTGGAGGATCTGCGCGTCGGGCATGCCAGCGTGACGCTCGATTTCAAACGCGACGGTCGCGTCACGAGCTTCGCGCTGCTCGAGCAGGACGGCGAGCTGGACGTGACACTGGCCGCCGCTCCATGAACGACGTCCCTGCGCTGCCTGACGAGCTCGACAGGCGCTTTGAGGCGCTGATCTTCGACTGGGATGGCACGGCGGTTCCCGACCGCGCAACCGATGCCAGCGACCTTCGCGCTGCCGTTGAGAGCGCCTGCCTGCTCGGCCTCGATCTGGCTGTGGTCAGCGGCACCCATGTGGGCAACATCGACGGCCAGCTCTGCGCGCGCCCGCACGGGCCCGGCGAGCTTCATCTGCTGCTCAACCGAGGCTCGGAGGTGTTCCGCGCCACCGCAGAGGGCGTCGAGCTCCTCGCGCGGCGCACGGCCTCCGAGGCGCAGGATCGCGCGCTCGACCGGGCGGCGGCGCTCACGGTGCAGCGCCTCGGCGCGCATGGCCTGGAGGCGAGGATCGTCTCGCAGCGGCTCAACCGCCGCAAGATCGACCTGATCCCGACCCCGGAGTGGGCCGAACCCCCGAAGGCCCGCATCGCCGAGCTGCTGGCCGCCGTTCAGGCGCGTCTACGCGAGCACGCACTGGATGGCCTGCCTGCGGCGGTCGAGCTGGGCCGGGCAGCAGCCGCCGAGGCCGGGCTCTCGGACGCGTGCGTGACGAGCGACGCCAAGCACATCGAGATCGGCCTCACCGACAAGTCCGACTCCGCCCGCTGGTGCTTCGAGCATCTGTGGCTGCGTGGCATCGCTGCGGAGCAGGTGTTGATCGTGGGCGATGAGCTGGGAGCTCTCGGCGGCCTTCGGGGCAGCGACTCGATGCTGCTGATCGACGACGCCGCCGGCGCCACCGTGGCGTCGGTGGGTGTCGAGCCGGCCGGTGTGCCGGACGGCGTGCTCGCGCTCGGCGGTGGTCCGGCCGCGTTCGTCCGGTTGCTGCACCGGCAGCTCTCGCTGCGCCGTCGCGGCGCTTTGCCGATCGTCTCATCCGATCCCCGCTGGACGCTTCGCATAGAGGGCGTCGAGCACGAGCGCGAGCGTGCACGCGAGTCGCTGCTGACGCTGGCCGATGGCCGCCTCGGGACCCGCGGCAGCGTGCTTGTGCCACATGGCGGCTCGACCCCGGCGGTCCTGATGGCAGGTATCTACCGCGGCCACGGTGAGATTTCCGAGCTGCAGCCGGCGCCGCTGTGGAACCGCTTCGCTCCGCTCTCACCCGACCCTTCCGGTGGCCTGCAGCATCGCGTCCTCGACCTGCATGCCGGCGTGCTCCGCCAGGAGGTCTCGGGCGAGATGCAGGCGCTGCAGTTCTCTTCACTGGCCGAGCCCGGACTCGCGGTGTTGCGCACACTTGCGCCACGAGCGACGCTCGAGGGCAGCCCGCCGCTCGTTTCACCGCCGCACGTGCATGCCGAGCGTCTCGAGGACGGCGCGGTGATCCGCATTGCCGTTGCAACCGGCGTGCTCGAAGCGGCCGCGGTGCAGTCGATCTCCGGGCAGGGCCAGGAGGCGGCGCTCGAGCGCGTCGCGGCCTACGTGGCAACGACCGCCGGAGACTCGAGCAAGCCGGCGCTGCGACGCGCGCGCCGGGCCATCAAGGCCGGGCGCGAGCGGCTGCTCAGCGATCATCGTCGTGCCTGGGCTGGGCGCTGGGATACCGCCGACGTGCGGATAGACGGCGATCCGCAGCTGCAGCTCGGCGTGCGCGTGGCCCTGTTTCACCTGATGGCCTGTGCCGGGGACCAGGGCGAGGCGGCTGTCGGGGCGCGCGGTCTGAGCGGCCGCGGGTATCGCGGGCATGTCTTCTGGGACAGCGACGTGTTCGTGCTGCCGTTCCTCGCCGCCACCCATCCGCCGGCCGCGAGGGCGATCCTCGAGTACCGCATCCGGCGTCTGCCCGCAGCCCAAGCGGCCGCACGCGCAGCCGGCCGCGCCGGCGCTCGCTTCGCCTGGGAGTCGGCCGCGAGCGGCGAGGATGTCACGCCACGCGCTGCGCGCGACCGTGCCGGGCGGAGGGTGGCGATCTACACAGGCCAGCGTGAGGAGCACATCGTCGCCGATGTCGCCTGGGCGGCCGGCTGTTACATCGACTGGACCGGCGACCGCGCGTTTCGCGAGGGGCCGGGTGGGCGACTGTTCGTCGAGACGGCCCGCTACTGGGCCTCGCGCGCGGAACGCGACAGCGATGGGAGCGCTCACATTCGCGGCGTGATCGGACCAGACGAGTATCACGAGCTCGTCGATGACAACGCCTACACGAACGTGATGGCGCGCTGGAACCTGCGCCGCGCCTTCGCGGAGACCACCGACGCCGTCCTCGACCGGGCCGAGCGAGCGGCCTGGCTCGATCTCGCCGACGCGCTCGTGGACGGCTATCGAGCCGAGAGCGGCCTGTACGAGCAGTTCGCCGGCTTCTTCGAGCTGGAGCCGCTGGTCATCTCCGAGATCGCACCGCGGCGTCCGATCGCCGCCGACCTGCTGCTCTCGCCCGAGCGGGTGCACCGGGCACAGGTCGTCAAGCAGGCCGACGTGCTGATGCTCCATCACCTCCTGCCCGATGAGGTCCAGGCGGGGTCGCTCGCGGCAAACCTCGCCTTCTACGAGCCGCGAACCGCCCATGCGAGCAGCCTCTCGCCCGGCGTTCACGCCGCGCTGTTCGCCCGCGCCGGCAGGCTCGCGCAGGCACGGGAATTCCTGGAGCTGGCGACGCGCATCGACCTCGACGACGTATCGGGGTCGACCGCCAGCGGCGTGCACATCGCCGCCATGGGGAGCGTCTGGCAAGCGCTGGCGCTCGGCTTCGCAGGAGCCCGCCCGCGCGAGGGCATGCTCGAACTGGATCCGCGGATCGCGCCGGAGTGGAGCCTGCTGGAGCTGCGGTTGCGCTTCCGGGCGGCGCAGCTGAAGGTGGGGGTGAGCGCTGACGCGGTCGAGGTGAGCAGCGACCGCCCCACGCTCCTCAGCGTCGCCGGCGCCGATCCGGTGATCGTCGGGCCCGGCGGTGCGCGCTTCCAACGGGCGTGAGCTTCGGCCGGCACCGCGCCCGTCGGCAGGTGCCCCGCGATCGCGCTCGACCAGTAGTAGACCGCAGCCCCGATCAGCACATGCTGCCGATGCGCCGAGCGTCGGCTGCGGCGAACATTGTCCCGTGATGGAGCGTGACGATCTCGTGACAGCGCTTGAGGACGTGTGGGGAGCCCATGCGAGCGCGGCGACGTTCGAGCTCCCGCGGGATCGTGGAACGGACAAGATTCGCTTCGCCGATCGCCACGATGCGGGGCGCCGGCTCGCGGCGCTGCTCGGCGATTTCCGTTACGAGAACCCGGTCGTGGTGGGCATGGCGCGTGACGGGATGCCGGTGGCGGCCGAGGTCGCGCGCGCGTTGCAGGCGCCGCTGGAGGCCGTCGTGGTGCGCAAGATCGCAGCGCCCAAGACGCCCGAGCGCTCGCTCGGAGCGCTCGCCGAGGGAGACATCGAGGTCATCGACGACGAGCTCGTGCGCCGGCTTGGACTGAGCGCCGTCGAGCTCGGAGCGATCGTGACGCGCGCGCGCCGCGAGCTGGCCGAGCGACTGGCCCGCTATTACGCCAAGCGCCCGCGGCTGGGGCTTGCCGGACGGACGGTGCTGCTCATCGACGACGGCCTCGCGAGCGGTCAAAGCGCACAGGCGGCCGCACGCTCGCTGCGCAAGCGCGGCGCGACTCGCGTGATTCTGGCGACACCGGTCGCCGCCGCCGCGTCTGCCCACGAGCTGGACGAGTGGGTCGATGACGTGGTTTGTGTCGAGATGCCCAAGCGTCTGTGGGGGATCGGACGCTGGTATCAGGACTTCAGGTCGACCTCCGACGAAGAGGTGGCGGCGCTGCTGTCCGAGCATGCCGGCGCTGTCGCGCGTGAGGTGACGATCGAGGCGGCGCCCGGCGTCGTGCTGAGCGGCGATCTGACGGTGCCGTGGGGCGCATATGGACGCGGGGTGGTGGCATTCGCACACGGCTCCGGGTCGAGCCGGCTGAGCCCGCGCAACCGGATGGTCGCGCGGGCGCTCAACCAGGCGGGTTTCGCGACGCTGCTGCTCGACCTGCTGACCCCGCGCGAGGAGGTCGATCGCAGGAACGTGTTCGACATTCCGCTGCTCGCGCGGCGGCTCGTGGCGGCGACGCACTGGCTGCGTCGCCAGCCCGAAACGGCTCAGCTGGCGCTCGGTTACTTCGGCGCCAGCACCGGCTCGGCGGCCGCGCTGCTCGCCGCGGCAGAGCTGCGCTCGGGCGTCTGCGCGGTCGTCTCACGCGGCGGGCGCCCCGATCTGGCGCAGGCGCGATTGGGGGAGGTGGTGGCGCCGGTGCTGTTGATCGTCGGTGGCGCCGATGAGGCCGTGCTCGAGCTCAATCGCGAGGCACAGCGGCGCCTGTGCTGTGAGAACGAGCTCGTCGTGGTCAAAGGCGCGACGCATCTCTTCGAGGAGCCCGGCGCGCTCGAGCATGTCGCCCGGCTGGCGACCGACTGGTTTACCCAGCACCTCTGTCAGGGCGCAGCCACACCCGACGGCGACGCTCGATCGAACGTGAGCGTGTAGAGGATGTCGCTCGCTTCCCTGCTTCGTTCCGGCCCTCGCTCAGCGCCTCCCGCGCCGCTTCGCTGCGGCGGCTACGTCACGGATGGCCACAGGCTGTTCCGGGTCGTCTCGCAGTTCGCGACCGTTGGAGATCACATGTTTGCCTCACTCGAGGATTGCGCCACGCTGGAGGTCCAGGCCTACGCGCCGGGCGAGCTTTACGCCATGGAGTTGCGAGCGGTCCAGGCCATCGCCGAGCGACGCTGACGAGCGTGACGAAATTCCCAGCCATCCGGTTTCACGTCGAGCACGCTCGATGAAGGTCATCGCTGCGATCACCGATGACTCCGCGGCGACGGTCGTGCTGGCGAGCGCCGGCGCCATCGCCGGCCTGTTTGCCGCGGACGTCGAGGCGCTGCATGCGGGTGAGGCCGACCCGGCGGTGGCGCTGGCGGCGCAGCAGGCAGGGGTGACTCTGCGGGCGGTCGCCGGGCGGGCGGTCGAGGCGATCGCCGACGCGGCCGCAGCCGAGGACGTCGCCGTGGTGGTGATCGGAACGCGAGGCACCGCCGCTGGCGATGGGCCGGCCGGCTGCACGGCCATGGCTCTGGTCACGCTGTTGGACAAGCCGGTCGTGGTCGTGCCCCCGGGCGCGCCGGTCGTGCATCGGATCGACAGCGTGCTCGTGCCACTGGATGGAACCGCCGCGAGCACGGCGGCGCTGCAGGAGATCGTGGAGCTGGCCGCAAGCGCCGAGCTCCAGATCGTCGTGGCACACGTATACGAGGAGCGATCGTTGCCGGCGTTCAGCGATCACCTGCCGCACGAGGTGCGTGCGTGGCGAGAGGAGTTCATCGCCCGCCACTGTCCAACGGTGGAGGACGCAAGCCTCGAGTTGCGTGTGGGCGAGCCCCGCGAGCACCTGCTCGACATCCTTCGTGTGAGCCGCTGCAAGCTGGTGGCGCTCGGCTGGAGTCAGAACCTGACGGGCGGTCATGCCGCGGTGGTGCGCCAGATGCTCGCAGAGTCACCCGTGCCGGTGCTGCTCATGCCCGCAAGCCGCAAGACAGCACGACCACGCCTGCATCGGCGTCTCTCCAGCACGAGCCTACGGTGATCGAGCAGCCTGCGTTCGAAGCGCTGGTAGGCACAGGCAGGCGAGCGTGGATCAGAGCGCTGTGGGGTAGGTCTCGGGTGGCTCCCCGAGCTCCCAGGCGCCGGTCCGCTCCAGCGGCTCCACCGCGCGGGTGACGTCTATGTGCAGGAGCGCATCGAACTGCTGTGAGGCGCACGCGGCGAACCAGTGGCTCTGGCGTTCGGTCTGCGGTCGGTAGATGACGCCGATCGCACGCTGCAGTCGCGGCTCGCGCAGAGCGCGCCCACTGGCGCTCGTGCCCAGCGGGCACAGCAGGAAGGCCGGGATCTCCGTGGCGTGCAGGAGCGCCTCGTAGCTGTCGGGCAACGCCGGTCGGACGCGCTTGCGCTCGGCCTCCGCGCCCCACTCAGAGGCGGCCGTGACCGTGCCGCTGTAGGTGCTGAAGCCCACCAGCACCACGTCGTTGCCGTGGCGCTCGCGCATCAGCTGCCCCACGTTCAGCTCGCCGCGCTGGGCCATCTCGGTCGAGCGGGCATCGCCCACATGCGAGTTGTGCTCCCACACGACGATCTTGCCGGCGTCCCCATGGCGAGCCAGGTGTATCTGGAGCTGGTCCAGGGTGTCGGCCATGTGCCGGTCGCGCAGGTTCCACGACGAGGCGGGGCCGGCGAACATCGTGCGGTAGTACTCCTCCGCGTTGGCCACCACGGAGGCGTTCTGCTCGGCCAGGAAGTATCTGTCCTCGGCCACTGGACCGTCCTCGCGCAGATAGTCGCCGGCGTGACGTCGCAGCTCGACCAGCTGCTCCAGCACGCGCCGGCGGCACGGCTCGCTGACGCCGAGCAGCACCGCCTGCCCGTAACCCGCGCTGTCCGCGGAGAAGGGGTGCAGACACTCGTAGCGAAGGCGCGCCCGCGCGGCGCCGGGCGGGTCCACCTCATCCAGATAGGCGACGACAGCCTCCATCGAGGCGCCCAGGCTGTAGAGGTCCAGGCCGTAGAAGCCCACGCTTACTCGCGCGGGCGCAAGCCGTTCGTTGTGGGCGCGCAGCCACCCGACGAAGTCCAGCACCTCGGCGTTGCGCCACATCCAGGTCGGGAACCGCCGAAAGCCGCGCAGGGCCTCCTCGGCGTCGGCGTCATCGCCGAAACCCTGCACGTAGCGGCTGACGCGGTCGGCGTCTGGCCAGTCGCCCTCGACGGCCACGGCCGCGAAGCCGAGCTCCTCGATCAGCCTGCGGGTGATCCGTGCGCGCTCGCGGTAGAACTCGTGAGTGCCGTGGCTGGCCTCGCCGAGCAATATGAGCCGCGCGTCCCCTACCCGATCCAGCAGCGCGTCATGGTCAGACGCAGCGCCCTCCAGCGGATGCGCATCCAGGCGCACCGCCTCGAGGGCCGCGCTTTCACCGACGGGGAGGGTCAGCTGCGAGGCCACGGCTCACCTCGTCCCCGACAGCGCCTCACCGGTGCTCTTTCCCGGCGTGTCCGCCGGCGTGCCCGGCTTGGGCTCTTGCGTGGGCGATGCCGGAGCGCTCTCGCCCTCGCCGGCTTCGGCCAGCAGCGCTATCACCTGCTCGTCTGGCACTGGTGCGAAGTCGCGGTACCACATACCCACTCCGAACAGGCGTGAGGGCACCTCCAGGCAGACGACGCGGTCGGCCTCCTTGGCGAGCATCGACACTGCCTCGCTGGAACCCACCGGCACCGCGACGACGATGTGGCGGGCGCCTCGCTTGCGCACCGCGCGGACAGCGGCGAGGTCCGTCAGGCCGGTCGCCAGGCCGTCATCGACGATGATCACCGTTCGACCGACCAGGGAAACCGATGGCCGGTCGTCGCGATAGCGCTCCACTCGGCGGCGCAGCTCCTGCGACTCCAGCGCGAGCGTCGTCTCGAACGCGGCTTGGGTCATGCCGAGCATGGCGGCCGAATATGGGTCGAGGACGCCCGTGCCATCCTCCGCGACCGCACCTACGCCCAGCTCGGGGTTGCCGGGGGCTCCCAGCTTGCGTACCGCGAGGATGTCCAGCGGCGCGTGGAGCGCACGGGCGACCTCGAATGCGACCGGTACGCCGCCACGCGGCAGAGCGACGATCACCGGCCGCTCCTGCGCGAAAGACTCCAGCTCGGTTGCCAGCCGACGACCGGCGTCGTGGCGATCGAGAAACTCCATACGGGAATCGTCCCCCCTCCGGGCGCCCGGCGCGTCCGGGAGATGTCCGCTAACCGACGCGGCGGACTACTGAAGTCGATTCGCTCACGCCACTCTCAGCATGGTGCCGTCATGGTTGTTGCGGCCAATCGCGGATGCCGATGGCCAGCAGGCCCGCGTTGGCGGGCGATGGTGTGCGCGATGACCAGGCTGCTTGGCCCAGCCCGTCCTCAAGCCGGTGGCCAGGCTGCGACGGCGGCGAGGTCGGCGGTCGGCCGCTCCTCCTCTATCTGAGATCTCCGGGCGCCAGATCGTCGCGGCGACCGCTGTCCCCGCCCAGCCCGGGGTGGTGTGCTCGTGCGCGCGCCCGGATCGGCGCTCTCGGAGCGGGGCGCGGCCTGGTGGCGCGCGTGGCCGGGGACGTGGCCTCCCAGGGCGCGATCTCGCGGGTGCTCAGCGTCCTCGACGCGCGGCGGCCGAGCGGGCTGGTCTCGCGGGATGGCCGCGCGACGGTCGTGCTGGGCTACATCGGCGCACACGCCTCCGAACGCGCCGCGACGGCGGCGGCGCGGCAGATCGCGCAGGACCTGCGTGGCGTCCCCGGCGTGACGGTCGGCGGCGACCAGCTCACGTTCAGCCAGCTGGAAGACACGATCTCCGATCAGCTGCCGAAGGTCGAGCTGAACTCCTGGGCGCACCCGGCCGACGCCGTCCGCGAGCGCGTCTCGGCGGCGCATCATCGCTGACGGTAGGCTGCCGGGGGCCCGATGCCCGGGACCGGTAGTGCAACACCCGACACGGAGATTGACCACGGAGATTGACCAATGAGTGAGACGAGCACGCCCGAGCCGGCCTACCACCTCTTCCTCGACCCAGACGAGGCGCCCATACTCACCCTCGCGCTGAACCTCTTCATCTCCGACGAGGCCCACGAGCAGCAGATCCGTGGGCTGGCGCGCGAGATCCTCGCCTGCCTGCAACAACAACCCCCCGGTGACGCGGGCACGCTCACGGTCACGCTCACCCCCCAGCAGATGAAGATCGCTCACGGCGCCTTACGGTTGATGCTCAACGACTCCCAGCGCGGACAGGTCGCGGAGCGTGAGCACCTGCACAACATCCTGAACAAGCTCCCCGACGAGCACACCATGCGCGCGATCGAGCTGGAGTAGCGGCTTCATCGAGCTGACGATGTGCCTTGGCGGCGCATGCGCCGCCAGGCGGGGACGCACGTGTGCGTCCCCGAGACTGCTCGCATGCGAGCAGTCTTCCGGTGGGCACATGTGCCCACCGGCGGGCCCGCACATGTGCGGGCCCGAGCCCCGCCGCATGCGGCGGGGCCACAAACGGCGCACGCACAATGGGCGCATGCGACGACCAGGCGGCAAGCCTACGCCCCACGCCTGTCCACCGCGCGCGCGATCTCCGCGACCTGCGCGTCCAGGGACCGCGTGGTGTCGAGCCGCAGCACCTCACCGGCTGAGAGCTCGTCGAGCTCCTCGAACGCCAGAGATTGATCCCTCGCGATCTGCGGTGTCGCGTCGGAGATGCGCCGTGGGTCGTGCAGACGCCGCGCGGCGCGCTCGAGCGCAACCTCGAGCGGGAGATCGCAGCGAACCACCAGACGCGTCATGCCGACCCGTCGCAGCCTGTCCAGCAGCAGCGCGCGATCCTCGCGCGAGCGGCAGGTCGCGTCCACGATCACACCGTCGCAGCGGCGAAGCTCGAGCAGCGCGTCGCGGCCGAGCTGCTCGTAGGTGGCGCGCGTGAACCGAGCGCTGTAGTGCTCGGCGCGCGCCTGCTCGTGCTCGTGGACTCCGGCCAATCGCTTGCGCACGGCGTCCGATGAGACGACCGGCATCTCCGAGCGTCGTGAGAGCTCGGCGGCCAGCGTCGACTTGCCGCTGGCGGCGGGCCCGCAGATGACGATCGCCAGGGGCGTGCGGGCGCGCCAGCACAGCCGCTCGCTCAGCGACCACAGCCGTTGCGCCTGCTCTGAATGCTCGCTGGCTGCGCCGGTCTTTGCGCTGGCGTGCTCGGCCGCGGCGATCAGCTCCACCTTGGCGCGCACGAGCGCCCAGTGGGCGGCGTAGAACGAGCGCAGCGCCTCGCCGCCGGGGCTGATGCCCGCATGGCGGTAGGCGTGGATGAGCTCGCGGGCCGCCCAGCGCTGCCCGCGAGCCTCCAGATCCATCGCTAAGAACGCCAGATCGCAGGCGACGTCGGTGCGGCGCAGCTCGGGGTCGAACTCGATGCGATCGATCACGCGGACGGTCGATCCGGCCAGCACGTGCTCGCAGCGCAGGTCTCCGTGTCCGTCGCGCGCGAGTCCCAGCAGCGCGCGCCGGCGCAGCTGCAGTGAGTGCCTCTTGACGAACGTCTCGCCGAACGCGGCGGGGACGTCCACGGGCCATCCGCGCGGATGGCCCGTGCCTTCGAGCTCTTCGACGTTCCGGCGCCAGACGGCGAGCACCCGGTCTGGACCCCAATCGGCGACGATGGCCGCGGAGCGGTGAAAGTCCGCAAGCAGGCGGGCCACCGCGACGACGTGCGCTGCAGTGAGAGCGCCCGAGGCGATCAGACCGGCGAAGGTGTCCTTTTCGCTGAAGCTGCGCATCTCCACGGCATGCTCGACCGCGCCCGGGGCGCCATCGCGGCCCAGGCGAAAGCCGGTCGGGCTCCCGGGGCTCCTGAGGATCGCGCGCACGCCGAGATAGATCCCGGGGGCGAGCGCCCGGTTGACGCGCACCTCCTCACGGCAGGCGCTGTGCCGGCGTGCCGGCGTGCTGTAGTCCAGGAAGCCCAGCGACACGGGCTTCTTGATCTTGTACGCGCGATCGCCCGCCACGAACACCCACGAGGCGTGCGTCTCGTGCACGGTCACCCGGGGCTGGCCCTCATACATGGCGGGCGCGGCGAGGGCCCGCAACACGTCGGGATCGCCGCGGTGCTCCCCGCTGGAGACGATCTGCGTGGGGGACGAGCTCAGCATCGCCTTTCTCTCTCGCCACGCGCCGGGCGTCTGAGGATTACCGGCCGCGGCCCGGAGTGACGGCTGCGATCACGCCGGTATCGCGCCCGGCGGCGTGCCGTTGGTCGTATGGGCCTCGGCGCTCGCGCCATCGGGCGCAGGAGCTGCGCTTGCGCCTGCGCCACCGTCGCCCACCGCCGCGATCAGTGGTCCGATCAGGTCGATCGGCAAGGGAAAGACGATCGTGGAGTTCTGCTCGCTGCCGATCTCCAGCAGCGTCTGCAGGTAGCGCAATTGAATCGTGACGGGATTGCGGCTGATCACATCGGCCGCCTCGCCGAGCTTGGCGGCGGCCTGGGCCTCGCCCTCGGCGTTGATGATCTTCGCGCGGCGCTCGCGCTCGGCCTCGGCCTGCCGCGCGATCGCGTGCTGCATGTCCGGGGGGATCTCCACGTCCTTGATCTCCACCGCCGTCACCTTGATGCCCCACGGCTCGGTCTGGTCGTCGATGATTTTTTGCAGGTCTTCGTTCAGGCGCTCGCGCTCGGCGAGCAGCGTGTCGAGCTCAGCCTTGCCGAGCACCGAGCGCAGCGTCGTCTGGGCGATCTGCGAGGTCGCCGCGAGGACGTCTTCGACCTCGACGACCGAACGGTTGGGATCGACGACGTGGAAGTAGGTGACCGCGGTCACGCGCGCCGGCACGTTGTCGCGGGTGATCACCTCCTGGGGCGGGATCTGCTGCGTGACCGTGCGCAGGCTGACGCGCACCATCCGGTCGATGAACGGGATCAGCAGCACGACGCCCGGTCCCTGCTGGTCGAGCAAGCGCCCGAGGCGGAACACGACGCCACGCTCGTACTCGCGCAGGATGCGCACCGACGCCGAGGCGAGGATCAAGCCGAGCGCCAGCAGCACGACGAGGACGACGATGATGACCGTGACGATCATGGACTCAGCTCCCATTCCTCGGCCTCGCGCACGCACAAGGTCAAGCCGTTGACACGTTCGACGACGACACGCTCGCCGTCCCGCAACTCAGCTTCGTGATGAACCGGACTCGGCTCGGCTCGCCACAGCGACCCGTCGAGGAAGACCTGCGCCTCGGGGCCCTCACCGCAGCGAACGACGCCGACATGGCCGACGAGCGCCTCCCTGCCGGTGCGTGGACGCAGCCTCAGCGGGCTCAGGATCCGGCGCCTGGCGAGCACCAGCAACGACATCGACGCCGCCGCGGCACACAGCGCAACGATCAGCACGATCGCCGCGCTCGCGCCGGCGGCCAGCAGCAACAGTGCCACGCCGGCGATGGCGGCGACGCCCGCACACATGCCGATCAGCCCGCCGGTCAACAGGTGCGCCTCGGCCAGCAGCAACACCACGGCCATCACGAGCAGGACCAGGCCGAGAGCGGTCATGATCTGAGTGCGGGGTCAGCGCTGTTCATCGCCCTGCGAACGTAGCGCCCACGAGGCCGACCGCCATCGGGCGATTCCCCGCCGGCGACTGCGGATAACTACGTTCATCGCTTCGTTGATCGCCGGCCGGCGTCCGATCGGCGGGAATCGACGCGTATGCCCAAACACGAGCAAAGAGCAGAGCGCAACGGCTCAGTCCACAGCGGCACCCGGCAACATCGGCGATGCTTCGCGATGTGATCGACCTGCACTGCCACATCCTGCCCGGGCTCGACGATGGCGCGCTCGATCTCGAGGACAGCCTGGCGATGGCCGGCCAGGCCGAGCAGGACGGCATCGCGGTCGTGTGCGCGACGCCTCATATTCGCCACGATCACAACGTGCGCATCGAGGAGATCGCCGCGCGCGTGGACTCGCTGCAGGCCAGCCTGGACGCTCATGAGCTCGGCGTTCGGGTTCTCCCCGGCGGAGAGCTGGCCCAGACGCAGGCCGACAGCCTGAGCGACGCCCAGCTGCATGCGGTGGCGCTCGGCGGGAGCGGAGGGTGGATCCTGCTGGAGCCGGCCCCCGGGCCGCTGGGCGATGGCCTGGACGAGCTGGCCGGGCGACTCGCGCGGCGCGGGCTCAGGAGCGTCATCGCACATCCCGAGCGTCACGCGGGCGCGGACTTCTCCGAGCGCCTTGCGCGACTCGCCGGCGAGGGCTGCCTGATCCAGTGGACGGCCGAGTTCATCGCCGAAGCCGAGCCTGGGGGGTTCGTGATGGAGCTGGCGCGGGAGGGGCTGGTGCACCTGCTCGGCAGCGACGCTCACACCTCGCGCGCGGGCCGTCCCGTCGCCCTGGCGGCGGGATACGCACGTCTGGCAGAGGTGCGCACCTCCGAGCAGATCGCGTGGTCGGCCCAGGTTGCGCCGCGGGCGATCGTGCACGGCGATCCCGTCATCGCGTGTCCATGAAGATCTCCGTCGGCGATCGCAACCTCGCCCGCGCGATCCTCACCCTCGATGCTCACTCTCACTCTCTCGCTCGGTATCCGTGATCGGCTCCAGGACGACGCTGTCCACGAGTCGCTCCACGACCTCGCGGGAGGCGCTGCCCAGCCCGTGACGCAAGAAGTTGGCCGCACCCGCGGCGGCGCCGATCTTTAGCGCCCGCTCCAGGGACTCGCCCCGCGCCCACGTGGCAGCGAGAGCGCCGAACATCGCATCGCCACACCCCTCGCGATAGCCGCGCGTCAGACGCGGCGGCGTCAGCCACAACGCTCGCTCGTCTCTGGCGAGCACGAGCGCGGGCTGCTCGCCACGTGTCACGATCACCGCGCCGGCGCCCTGCTCGCACAGTCGCTGAGCCGCGTCGCGCAGCTGTCCGGGCTCAGACACGGGACCGCACACGAACTGGGCCAGCTCCCAGTCGTTCAGTTTCACCAGATCCGGTTCCCCACGCAGCGCGCTGTTCAGACGTGGCGCTGAGAGATCGACCAGCGTGCGGCATCCTCCGGTGCGCGCGTCGGCGATCAGATCGCCATAGATCTCCAGCGGCAGCGCATCGCCGGGCATCGGGTTGGTGATCAGCAGCCAGCCGTCGGCGATCGCCTCGGCGCAGGTGATCGAGAACAGCTCGTCGAGCTCGTGGCGCGACGGTGGATCGCTGAGCGCGCAGGTGAGCAGCTCACGCTCGCCGGAGCGGCGGTCGGTCACATAGCAGCCGCTCGCGGACGTGGTGGACACCACGCGCCGCTCGCCGCCGACCCGCTGCAGCAGGCCGTCCAGCAGCTCGCCGCTCTCTCCTCCGAGAAACCCGCACAGCACCGGCTCCGCTCCCAGGCACGCGGCCATGCGCGCCACCCACACTCCCTGTCCACCGGGATGGAAGTGAACCTGCTCACGCTCCGATCCCTCACGCTCGAGCGTGACCGTGAGCAGCGGGTGGGGCGCGAAGATCGCGACGCGCGGTGCGACCGACGGGGCGTCGGCGTCGGGCGCCGCTGGGCCAAATTGCTCGATCATCGTAGATGCATCCTTGCGCGTATCCACTGGGCGCGGCTGGCTAAGGTGCAGCTGTGGCACTCATCCAAGCAAGTCGCCCGCTCAGCCGAGCACTGCGCGAGACGCTCCCGGAGCGGCCATTTCACGTGCGCTTCTGGGACGGCGGATACGTCGAGGCGACGAGCTCGGGGGCGCCGAGTTTCTTCGTCAGGCGCCCGTCGGCCATGTCGCAGTTCCTGCGCTCGCCGGGGACGCTCGGTCTCGGGCGTGCGTATGTGGAGGGCTCGCTGGACGTCAACGATCTCGACGCGGCGTTCATCGTGGTCGACGAATGGGAGCCGCCACGGCTGAGTCTCGCCGACCGGGCGCGGCTGGGGTTGGCGGTCGCCGTGGCCGCGCTGCCGGGCGGGCTGCCTCATCGCCCGAGCCTCGAGCTGATCCTGCGTGGCGAGCGTCACACGCCAGAGCGCGACGCCGCCGCGATCCGCTACCACTACGACGTCGGCAACGAGTTCTTCGGCCTCTTCCTCGACGAGTCGATGACCTACAGCTGCGCGATCTACTCCCGGGGCGCCCAGACGCTCGAGGAGGCCCAGCGCACGAAGCTCGACCTCGTCGCGAGCAAGCTCGAGCTGAAGCCCGGCATGGCGCTGCTGGACGTCGGCTGCGGATGGGGCAGCTTCGCGATCCACGCGGCGCAGAACTACGGCGTCACGGTCACCGGCCTCACCCTCTCGCCCTCGCAGGCCGAGCTTGCGCGTGAGAAGGTCGCGGCGGCGGGGTGCGGCGAGCGGGTGGAGATCCGCGTGGCCGACTATCGCGAGCTGCCGGGAGGATCGTATGACGCGATCGCGTCGATCGGCATGTCCGAGCATGTCGGCGAGAGTCAGATCGACCCTTACGCGGCGTCGCTGTACGCGCTGTTGCGCCCCGGCGGTGTGCTGCTTGAACCACGCGATCGCGGCGCTCGATCCCGAGTACGAGTCGCTCGACGACGAGTTCTCGATGCGCTACGTGTTCCCGGACGGAGAGGCTTTGGCGCTCTCCCGGGTCCAGCTCGCGCTGGAACGCGCCGGCCTGCGCATCGACCATGTGGAGGGGTTCAGAGAGGACTACGCACAGACCCTGCGTGAGTGGACCAAGCGACTGGACGAGCACCTGGAGCGGGCCGAGCAGCTGGCGGGCGTGCAGCGCACACGTATCTGGCGGCTCTATCTGCGCGCCGCCAGGCATGGCTTTGACACGAGCATCACCGCCGTCTACCAGATCCGCGCGCGCAGGCCTGCCTGAGCGCGCACCGGCGTGGCGGGCCAGTAGCCTCCAGCGACCGATGCCCATCACGGTCACCCTCCCGGACGGAACACCGCTGCAGCTGCCCGACGGCGCCACGGGCGCCGATGCCGCCGCGGCGATCGGACCCGGTCTGGCCAGGGCGGCGCTGGCGATCGAGATCCGTCGTCCGGAGGCGGCGCACGAGCCCGGTGCGGGGGAGGGCCCCGAGGTTCGCGACCTGGCGCGACCGCTGCCCGACGGCGCACGGATCGCGATCCTGACGAAGCAGAGCGGCGAGCGGGCGCTCGCGCTGATCCGCCACGACGCCGCGCACGTGCTGGCGGCCGCCGTGATGGAGCTGTATCCGGGGGTGAAGATCTCGATCGGGCCGCCGATCGAGCAGGGGTTCTACTACGACTTCGAGTTCCCCGAGGGCACCGTCGTATCGGAGGCCGAGTTCCCGCAGATCGAAGAGCGGATGCGAGCGCACGTCGCGGCAAAGGAGGCATTCCAGCGCCGTGACGTGACACCCGCGCAGGCCCGTGAGCGGTTCGTCTCCGAGGGGCAGGACTACAAGGTCGAGCTGATCGACGATCTCATCGCCGGCGCGCGCGCGAGAGGGCAGGAGCTGCAGAGCGTCTCGCTGTATACGAACGGTCCCTTCACCGACCTGTGCCGCGGGCCGCACGCGCCGAGCACCGCCAGCATCGGGGCGCTGAAGCTGCAATCGGTCGCCGGCGCGTACTGGCGGGGGGACTCGACGCGGACGATGCTGACGCGCCTCTATGGCACGGCGTTTCACTCCAAGGGCGAACTGGCCGAGCACCTGGAGCGTCTGGAGCAAGCCAGGGCGCGCGACCATCGCAAGCTGGGACGCGAGCTCGACCTGTTCACGTTCTCGGACGTCTCGCCCGGCGCGGCGTTCTGGACGGGTGCGGGGACGAGATTGTGGAACAGGCTGGTGGCGCTCTCCCGCGAGATGGGGGCTTCGCGCGGGTACACCGAGGTCAAGACGCCGCTGATCTACGACGCCGAGCTGTGGAAGACCTCCGGACACTGGGGCAAGTACAGGGAGAATATGTTCGTCATCGACGTGGAGGGCCGTGAGATGGGCGTCAAGCCGATGAACTGTCCCGGGCACGCGCACCTGTTCTCGACCAGACGGCACTCCTACCGGGACCTTCCGGTGCGCTATTCGGAGCCCGGGCTGCTGCACCGCAATGAAGCTTCCGGGGTCCTTCACGGGCTCCTGCGCGCGCGTCATCTGGCACAGGACGATGCGCACATCTTCTGCACCGAGGAGCAGGTGCAGGACGAGGTCCGGGGCTGTTTGGAGATGGCGTTTGCCACATACGCGCGCTTCGATTTCGACATGCGCATCGAGCTCTCCACCCGTCCCGAGCAACGCGTGGGCAGCGACGAGATGTGGGACCGCGCGGAGGGCGCGCTCACCACGGCCCTGGACGAGCAGGGGCTCAGCTATGAGCTGAACCCGGGCGACGGGGCCTTCTACGGCCCGAAGATCGACATGCACATGACCGATTCGATCGGACGGTCGTGGCAGCTGGGAACGGTTCAGCTGGACTACTCGATGCCGGCGCGCTTCGAGCTCGCCTACACCGGAGCGGACAACTGCGAGCACACGCCGGTGATGATCCACCGGGCGCTGTTCGGGTCCTACGAGCGGTTCATCGGGATCATGCTCGAGCACTACGCGGGCGAGCTGCCGCTGTGGCTGGCGCCGGTGCAGGCGATCGTGCTGCCGGTGTCCGATCCGTTCAACGAGTATGGATCGGACGTCGCGGCGCAGCTGCGCGCGCGGGGGGCGTATGTGGAGCTCGACGAGCGCAGCGAGTCGGTCGGGCGCAAGATCCGCGACGCGGAGCTGCGCAAGATTCCATACATGCTGATCGTCGGCGAGCGCGAGCAGGCCGATGGTACGGTGTCCATTCGCCGGCATCGTGAGGGCGATGCCGGCGCCATGGTCGTGAAGGAGTTTGGCGAGCGGCTGCATGGAGAGCTATACTCGGCCTCGTTGACACCACGTAAATCCTCAGAGCGCGACGCACAGCACTCCGCTTGACGCGCAGTCACGACAGCTAGTGCCGGTACCACGCAGGTTCGACCGGCGCCCGCCCGAGCGGGACCAGACGAGGATCAACGAGCGCATCCGCGTGCCCGAGGTGCGCGTGATCGACGATGAGGGCAATCAGATCGGCGTGATGAAGACGCCTGACGCGCTGAAGCTCGCCCAGGAGCGCGACCTCGACCTGGTGGAGGTCGCCCCGGAGGCGCACCCGCCGGTGTGCCGGGTGCTGGACTACTCCAAGTACAAGTACGAGCAGGCCCAGAAGGTCAAGCAGGCGCGAAAGCATCAGCAGCAGATAACGGTGCGCGAGATCAAGTTCCGCCCGAAGATCGCCCAGCACGACTACGACACCAAGAAGCACCACGTCGAGCGCTTTTTGCGCCACAAGGACAAGGTCAAGGTGACGATCATGTTCCGCGGGCGCGAGGTCACCCATCCCGAGCGCGGCACGGCGATCCTCGACCGGCTCGCCGAAGAGCTCTCCGAGCTCGGCGTCGTCGAGCAGCGCCCGATGCAGGAAGGGCGCAACATGACGATGATGATGGCGCCCTCCAAAGCGGTGCTCGCCGGAGCTGTGCCGGACGGGGTCGCTCCGACTGCGCCGGATGGGGTCGCGCCGGATGGGGCTGCGCCGGATGGGGTCGCGCCGGATGGGGCTGCGCCGGATGGGGTCGCGCCGGATGGGGCTGCTGTGCCGGATGAGTTGGCGCCGGCCGAGACAGCGGTCCTCACGAGCGAGAACGGGGGCGCTCCGGCGGACGCGGGGGCCGCCGGCGAGGTTCCGGCCGCAGCCGACGGCGAGGGCGCGGACACGGCTGCCTGAAGCGCGCCCGGCTTTAGAGCCGGCTGGATAGGGCGGGCATGTCATACTGTTGCGCTCGATATGCCCAAGATGAAGACACACTCCGGCGCAAAGAAGCGCTTCAAGGTCACCGCCACCGGCAAGGTGCGCGGCAGGCACGCGTTCACGAGCCACATCCTGGAGAAGAAGTCGCCCAAACACAAGCGCGAGCTGGGCCATCCCGCCCTGCTCTCCGACCATGACTCACCGCGCGTGAAGAAGCTGCTGGGGGTCGGGAAATGACACGGGTGAAGCGCTCGCTGCACGCGCGTAAGAAGCGCAAGGCGACGCTCGAGCAGACGAAGGGGTTCCGCGGCCAGTCGAAATCGAACTACAAGCGCGCCAAGGAGGCCCTGATGAAGGCGGATGCGTACGCCTACAGGGATCGGCGCAATCGCAAGCGCGACTTTCGCCGCCTGTGGATCACGCGCATCAACGCCGCGGCGCGACAGAACGGGATGAGCTACTCGCAATTCATGCATGGCCTCACGCTGGCCGGCGTCGAGCTGGACCGCAAGGTGCTGGCCGACATCGCCGTGCGCGACGCCGACACGTTCCGACGTTTCGCCGAGACCGCCCGCGAGGCGTCGGCTGCCTGAATCCGGCAGCCGGCAGAAGTGCCTCCCGGGCGTCGCTCCTGATCCAGGACGGCGCTTTTTTTATGACCGTCATCACCTCCCCACACAATCCCCATCTGAAGGAGCTGCGCCGGCTGGCGCGCAAGCGCGACCGTGAGCGCAGCGGGCGGTTCGCGGCCGAGGGCGAGGATCTGGTCGATGCGGCAGAGATGTCCGGATGGCCGGCCGTGGAGGGATACCGCGTGGCCGGCTCGGAGCTCGGCGGCCCGAAGTTCACCGACGTGGAGGAGGCGGCGCTCGCGGCCGTGTCGACGCTCGGCTCGGGCACGCGCGCGATCGGCGTCTACGAGCAGCGCTGGCTGCCGGCGCCGGTGGGTCCGCTGTGCGTGTATCTGCACGGCGTCGGCGATCCGGGCAACGTCGGCACGGTTCTGCGTGGCGCTCTGGCGTTCGGGGCGTCGTGTCTGGCGCTGGGACCGGGCTGCGCCGATCCGTACTCGCCGAAGGCGGTCCGCGCGAGCATGGGCGCGATCTTCGGTGTCGGACTCGCGCGGGTATCGGATACGGATGTGGGGAAACTGCCCGGCGAGCGCGTCGCGCTCATCGCCGGCGCCGGCGAGCCCCTGGCGGAGCTGCCGGCGAGGCTCGCGGGATCGACAGCGCTGACGCTGCTCGTGGGGGCCGAGCGCGAGGGGCTTCCGGAGGATGTGGTGAGCGCTTGCGAGCGGGTCGCGCACATCCCGATCGCGACGGAGTCGTTGAACGCGGCGATGGCCGCGACCGTGGCGATGTATGAGATGACCCGCGGCCTGCAATCCCCGCCCGACCGTAGGATGCCCGGAGCATGAGCGCCCAGGACCCAACAACTGCGGCCGGCGACGGGCTCGGCCAAGACCCGCTCCAGCAGATCGCCCAGATCGAGCGCGACGCGCGCGCGGCGGTCGCCGCCGCGGACGACAGCCGGTCGCTGGAGCAGGCGCGTGTGACCTACCTGGGACGCAAGGCCGCGCTGCCGCAGCTGCTGCGCGGCGTGGCGCAGTTGGAGCCGGCGCAGCGCGGGGCCGTGGGCAAGGCCGCCAACCAGGCGCGCCAAGCGCTCGAGGATCTGATCGAGTCACGCGCGGGCGAGCTGAGCGGCGCGGAGCTGCAGCGGAGCCTCGCCCGGGAGCAGATCGACGTGACGCTGCCCGGCAGCCCGCCGCAGCCGGTGGGCAGGCTGCACGTGCTCACGCAGACGACGCGCGAACTGGAAGACATCTTCCTCGGGCTCGGGTTCACGGTGCTCGAGGGTCCGGAGGTGGAGACTGTCCACTACAACTTCGACGCGCTCAACCACTCCCCGACGCACCCCGCTCGCGCGCACACGGACACGTTCTATCTGGGCGCGGACGTCGTGTTGCGGACCCACACCTCGCCGATGCAGATCCGGGCGATGGAGGCGCACCCACCGCCGCTGTACGTGGTGATCCCGGGGCGCGTCTACCGGCCCGACTCCGACGCGACGCACACACCCCAGTTTCACCAGATCGAGGGGCTGGCGGTGGATGAGGACATCACGCTCGCCGACCTGAAGGGGACGCTGCTCGCATTCGCCCGGGCGGTGTTCGGCGAGGAGCGCGACGTCCGGCTGCGGCCCCATTTCTTCCCATTCACCGAGCCGAGCGTCGAGGTGGACGTCTCCTGCTTTCACTGCGACGGACGCGGCTTCCTGGGCGACGGCGCACGCTGCTACCTGTGCAAGGGCGAGGGCTGGCTCGAGGTGCTCGGCGCGGGCGAGGTAGACCCGAATGTGTACTCCTACGTGCCAACCACCGAGCACAACGCGCCTGGTTACGACCCCGAGCGGGTGCAGGGGTTCGCATGGGGGATGGGCGTCGAGCGGATCGCGATGCTCAAGCACGGCATCCCCGATCTGAGGCTGTATTACGAGAACGACATCCGGTTCCTGGAGCAGTTCGGATGAGGGTTCCGCTGAGCTGGCTGCGCGAATACTGCGATCCCGGCCTCGACGTCGGCGGGATCGAGGAGCGGCTGACGATGACCGGAACCAAGGTCGAGGCGATCCACCATCACGGGGTCGGCGCCACGGAGGGATTCGTCGTGGGGAGGGTGCTCACGTGCGAGCGCCATCCCGACGCGGATCGGTTGAGCGTCTGCACGGTCGAGCTGGGCTCGGCACGCGAAGGGAACGGCCCCGCGACGATCGTCTGTGGCGCCCCGAACGTCGCCGTGGGTCAAACGGTGGCGGTGGCGCTCCCGGGTGCGGTGATGCCGGGGGGGATGGTCATCAAGCGCGCGAAGCTGAGAGGGGTCGTCTCCGAAGGGATGATCTGTGCCGAGCAGGAGCTCGAGATCGGGCCTGGCGGGCAGGGGATTCTTGTGCTGGACGACCTGACGCTCGATGCGGAGCTCTTGCCCGGAACACCATTGGCCGATGTGCTGCCGATCGTGGATGAGGTGATCGAGCTGGAGGTCACGCCCAACCGGCCGGATTGCCTGGGTGTGTACGGGGTTGCGCGCGAGCTGCACGCCGCCACTGGCGCGCCGCTCGCACCCGAGCCGTGGCGTGAGGATCCGGGCTCGCCCGGAACCGTGGCGGGCGTCGAGATCGCGGTCGAGTGCACGGATCTTTGCCCGCGGTTCACCGCGCGCGCGTTCGATCGCGTCACGATCGCTCCCTCGCCGCCGTGGTTGAAGGCGCGGCTGAGCGCCGCCGGGCAGCGGCCGATCAACAACGTCGTTGACATCACCAACTACGCGATGCTCCTGACCGGCCAGCCGCTGCACGCCTTCGACCTGGATCGGATCTCCGGCTCGCGACTTACGGTGAGACGCGCGCGCGAGGCCGAGCAGGTGCAGACGCTCGACGGGCAGACACGCACGCTGGACTCGGAGATGGTCGTGATCGAGGACGCAGACGGACCGACATCGATCGCGGGCCTGATGGGGGGCGAGCGCTCGGAGGTGCAGCCGGACACCACGCGCGTGCTGCTGGAGGTAGCCAACTGGCACGGGCCGAACATCCACCGCACCTCGTGGGCGCTCGGTCTGCGCAGCGAGGCCTCGTCGCGCTTTGAGAAGGGGCTCGCGCCCGAGCAGTGTCTGTGGGCGCAGGCGGTCGCGAGCACGCTGATGGTCGAGCTGTGCGGAGCGACCGTGCAGCCCGGCACGATCGACATCGGCGGCGATCGGTGGGTGGGCTTCACTGCGCCGGAGATCAGGCTGCGCGAGGCGCGCGTGCGGGCGATCCTCGGAATCGAGGTTCCCAGGGCGCGCCAGGCGGAGATCCTGAACGCGCTCGACTTCGCCACCGCCGAGGCGGATGACGGCCTGGATGCGATCCCCCCGCCGGTCCGGCGCGAGGACGTGACGCGCGAGGCCGACCTGATCGAGGAGGTGGCCCGAATCGACGGTCTGGAGCGGCTGCCGGTGACGCTGCCCGCCCGCCGGGGCGCCTACGGCGTGCTCTCGCACGAGCAGCGGTTGCGCCGGCGCGCGCTGGAGGTGCTCGCCGGGCGCGGTCTGTATGAGGCGGTGGGGTGGACGTTCGCCTCGCCGAGCCTCGCCGATCGCCTGCGCCTGGACGTCGAGGACCCGCGACGGGACGCGCCGGTGGTGGAGAACCCGCTGTCCGAGGAGCAGTCGCTGCTGCGCGCCACCCTGCTCGGCTCGCTGCTGGACACGGCGTCGCGCAACGCCGCGCGCGGCATGGGCGACCTGCGCCTGTTCGAGACAGGGACCGTGTTCGCCCGGTCCGGCGTCTCCGCCGCCGGCGCTGGGTCCTCGTCCGCGGTCGACGCTCGCCGCGATACGGGTGTGTCCGAACACCGGTCTCTGGGAGTGCTGCTCGCCGGCGGGGCTCACGAGCCGAGCTGGCGCGTGTCCGAGCCGGCGGTCGCGGACTTCTACGCGGTCAAGGGGGTGCTCGAAGCCCTCGCGGCGGCGCTGCGCGTGGACGGCATCGAGCTTGCGTCCGACCCTCAGCCGTTCCTGCACCCCGGCCGCGCCGCCGCCGTGTCGGTGGGCGGCGATCGGATCGGCTGGCTGGGCGAGCTGCACCCGCTCGTCGCCGAGGAGTGGGAGCTGCCGGGCGCGAGCATGTTCGAGATCGATCTCGACCGGCTGATCGCGGCCGCCCCCGCGGAGACGGGGTATGAGGATCTGATCGGCTACCCGCCGCTGCGCCAGGACCTGGCGGTCGTGCTGCCCATGGACGTGCCCGCCGCGAGCGTTCTGTCGGCCGCGCGCGAGGCCGCCGGCGAGCTGCTGCGCGACGCGCACGTGTTCGACGTCTACACCGGCGCCCAGGTGGGGGAGGGCCGGCGCTCGCTGGCTCTGGCGCTGTCGTTCCGGGCCTCGGACCGGACGCTCTCAGACGAGGACATCGCGCCCGTGCGCGAACACATCGTGGCTGCGCTCGGCAGGCTGGGGGGTGAGTTGCGTGGCTGATCCGAACCCGTCGCAGACGTTCGCCCCGGACTCCCCGCGCGTGATGGTTGCGGGCGCGACCGGGTTCGCAGGTGCATTGGCTGCGCACCTGCTGTGGCGCCATCCTCAGTTCGAGCTGATCGGCGTGACCGGGCGCTCGGAGGTGGGCCGGCGTCTGGACGAGCTGTACCCGCGCTACCGGGTGCCGCTTGGAATCGAGCAAATGGATCTCGATCGGCTGGCAACCGACCTGGACACCGGCGGGCGTCTGGACGCGGCCGTCGTCGCCTACCCGCATGCGGCCGCTGCTCCGACCGTCGGCTTGCTGCGTGAGCTGGGCGTACGCGTGGTCGATCTCAGCGCCGACTTTCGCCTGTCATCGCAGGCGACGTACGAACAGTGGTACGGCCCCCACCCGCGCCCGGACCTGCGCGACGGGGCGGTGTACGGGCTGAGCGAGCTGCACCGCGCCCAGATCGCCGGCGCGGGCCTCGTCGCCAACCCCGGCTGCTATCCGACCGCGGCCGTGCTCGGGCTCGCGCCGCTGGCCCGCGCGGGCCTGATCGCCGACGTCGTGATCGACGCCAAGCAGGGCATCTCCGGCGCCGGGCGCACGTTCGACGAGACCACCCACATGTCGATGGCGGGCGAGAACATCCTGCCCTACCGCGTCGCCTCCCACCGGCACACGCCCGAGATCGAGGAGCAGTTGGGGCTGCTCGGCGCTGAGCTGCCCGTCCAATTTCAGGCTCATCTCGTGCCGCTCGATCAGGGGGAGCTGGCCAGCTGCTACGTGACGGCCACCCGCACAGTCGCGCCCGGCGAGCTGAGCGAGCTATATGACGACGCATACGCGCACGAGCCGTTCGTGGAGGTGGCCACCGTAGCCCCGGGCACCCGGGACGTGCTCGAAACCAACTTCTGCCGCATCTTCGCCGCCGCCGATCCCCACACCGGCAAGGTGGTCGTGCTGTCGGCGATCGACAACCTGTGGAAGGGCACCTCCTCGCAGGCCGTCCAGAACTTGAACATCATGTTCGGGTTCTCCGAGGGGGAGGGGCTGCTATGAGCGCCGGCAATGACGTATGGGGGGATCGGACCTCCGATGGACCTCCACAGCCGTTCTTCGGATCGCGCTGGACGCCCAGACCCGAGCACGTGCGCGAACTGGAGCCCACCGCCGGCCTGCCCGCCGGGTTCAGGGCCGCGGGCGTCGCCTGCGGGATCAAGCCATCCGGCAACCCCGACCTCGGAATCGTGATCTGCGACTCGGATCGACCGGTCAGCGCCGCGCGCTTCACGGCGACCGCCACGCCCGCCGCGCCCGTGCTGCTCAGCCAGCAGCGCTGTCGCCTGGACGGGCTGCGCGCGGTCCTTGCCAACTCCGGTTGCGCCAACGCCGAGACCGGTCAGCGCGGCCTCGACGACGCGGCGAAGACCCAGGGCGCCGCCGCGATCGCGCTGGGCGTGCAGCCCGAGGAGGTGGTTCTCGGCTCGACCGGCGGCATCAGCTGGTATCTGCCGGTCGATGCGGTGCTGCGAGGGATTCTCGACGCCAGCTCGCAGCCTGCGCCGCGAGGGCGACGCCGACTTCCAGCAGGCGATCCAGACGACCGACGCCTTCGAGAAGCGCGCTTGCTTGGAGGTGCAGCTGCCGTCCGGGCACTGTTCGCCTGACCGCGCAGTGCAAGGGCGCGGGCATGATCTCGCCGAACTTCGCCACGATGCTCTGCTTCGTGCAGACCGACGCTTCGTTGACGCCCGCGACCGCCGACCTGCTGCTCGGGGTCACGGTCAAGCGCTCGTTCGACCGCTGCTCGGTCGACGGTCAGCTCTCCACGAACGACACCGCCGTGCTGATGTGCTCGGGCGCGTCCGGCGTCGAGATCCAGCCGGAATCCGAGGACGAGCTGCGCTTCGGCGAGGCCCTGGACGCGCTCTTGCGGGCTTTGGGGATCATGATGGTCGCCGACGGCGAGGGCGCCCAGCGGATCGCGCGGGTCGTGGTTCGCGGAGGACATCTCGAGGGCGTTGAGGCGGTCGCGCGCGCAGTCGCCAACTCGCCGCTTGTCAAAACCGCCCTGCACGGCGCCGACCCCAACTGGGGACGCCTGATCCAGGCCACCGGCGCCGCGCTGGCCGGCACAGACTGGTTTCCCTCACCGCTCGTGCTCGACCTGTCGATCGAGGGCACGCTCGTCTGCTCGGCCAGCACCCCGGTCGACTGCGACCAGGACGCGCTCGCCCAGGCGCTTCAGGGGCGGGAGATCGAGTACGAGATCACGCTGCCGGGCTCGGGCGCCGAGGCCGAGATGTTCTTCTCCGACCTCGGCCATGAATACATACGTATAAATGCGGAGTACACAACGTGAGGAGTCGGCGATGCGGGACGTAGGCACGCTGCTGGAGGCATTGCCGTACATCAGGGAGTTTCACGGCAAGACGGTCGTGATCAAGTACGGCGGCGCGGCGATGAACGATCCGGCCCTGCGCGAGGAGTTCGCGCGTGACGTCGTCCTGCTCAAGTACGTCGGCTTGAATCCGATCGTCGTGCACGGCGGCGGCCCCGAGATCACCGCCTACATGGAGCGTCTCGGGCTGCCCGTCGAGTTCGTCGGCGGCTTGCGCGTCTCCGACGAGAGCACCGTCGAGGTGGCCAAGATGGTGCTCGTCGGCAAGGTCAACACCGAGATCGTGCTGCGCATCAACCGCCACGGCCAGCCCGCCATCGGTCTGTGCGGCGACGACGGCTCGCTGTTTCGCGTCACCCGCCGCGCCGCCCCCGGCGGCGAGGACATCGGGTTCGTCGGGCGCATCGAGCGCGTGGACGTGGACGTGCTCAACCACGTCGCAACCGACTACATCCCCGTGATCGCCTCCGTCGGCGCCGACCGCGACGGGCGCTCCTACAACGTCAACGCCGACGAGGCCGCCGGCGCCGTCGCGGGCGCGCTCGGCGCATACAAGATCGTCTTTCTCACCGACGTCCCCGGCTGGCTGGAGCGATCCGGCGGAGGAGGACTCGCTGATCGGGCAGGCGAGCACCGAGCAGGTGCGCGCTGCGCTGCATTCGCTGGAGGGCGGCATGCGCCCCAAGCTGCAGGCGTGCGTCGATGCGATCGGGGCCGGCGTCTCGGCGGCGCACATCCTTGACGGTGGACTCGCGCACTCACTGCTGCTCGAGCTCTTCACCGATGCGGGCATCGGAACGAAGATCGAGGCCGCCGCGTGAGCCTCACGGAGTTGCAGGCGCTCGAGCGCGCCCATGTGATCCCCTCCTACGCGCGCGCGCCCGTGCAGTTCGTGCGCGGGGACGGCCCCTGGCTGTGGGACGAGGACGGCCACGAGTACCTCGACTTTTTGTGCGGCATCTCCGTCACGAACATCGGTCACTGCCACCCGCGCGTGGTCGCCGCCGTGCGCGAGCAGGTCGGGCGATTGATGCACGTCTCCAACCTCTTCTACACCGAGCCCTCGATGCGCCTGGCCGAGCGGCTGTCGCGCTCCTCGCTCGGCGGCAAGGTCTACTTCTGCAACTCCGGCGCCGAGGCGAGCGAGGCGGCGATCAAGCTCGTGCGCAAGGCCCGCCCCCGGGGGGAAGTGGTCGTCGTGCACGGCGCCTTTCACGGGCGCACCTACGGCGCGCTCTCGGCCACGCCCCAGGAGTCAAAGCAGGCGCCCTTCGCGCCGCTCGTCCCAGGCTTTCGCGCGGTCGATCCCACGCCCGAGGCGATCGCCTCCGCCGTCGACGAGCACACGGCCGCGGTACTGCTTGAGCCGATCCAGGGCGAGTCCGGCGTGAACGTGCTCTGCGAGGAGACGCTCCAGGCCGCGCGCGCCGCCTGCGACGCACATGGGGCGGCGCTCGTGTTCGACGAGGTCCAGACCGGCATGGGTCGCACCGGCACGCTGTGGGCCTACGAGCAGACCGGCGTCACGCCCGACGCGATCACCGTGGCCAAGGCGCTCGGCGGCGGCCTGCCGATCGGCGCGCTCGTAACCGCTCCGCGGCTGGCCGACGTGCTCCAGCCCGGCGATCACGGCTCCACGTTCGCCGGCGGGCCCGTCGTCGCGGCGGCCGCGCTGGCGGCGCTGGAGGTCACTGACGATCCAGACCTGCTCGCGCGCGTGCGCGAGCTGGGCGGGCGATTGCAGGCCGGCCTCGAACGCCTACCTCATGTCGTCTCCGTGCGCGGGCGCGGACTGATGCTCGCCTGCGAGCTGGACCTGCCTGCGCCCGATGTGGCGCGCCGCGCGCTGCTGGAGCAGCGGCTGATCGTCAACGCCACAGGCCCCACGACCGTGCGCCTGCTCCCGCCTTTGATCGTCTCCGAGGCCGATGTCGACCTCGCGCTCGAGCGTCTTGGTGCGGCACTTGCAGGCTGAGCACGTCGAGCAAGCTCCTCACCCGATGTGTCTGCTGAGAGTCAAACAGCGGCGAGGGCGTCCGCCAGCTCATCCGGGTTGGTCTCGATCGTCTCGGGCATCGTGACGACCAACCTTGCGACCACTTGCCTGATGCCGTCCGGGGGACTAGAATAAATGCCATGACGATTATCGCATCTGCGCCTGAGTTCATTATGGAGGGTCTCTCGCCCCGCGAGCGCGAGGTGGTTTCCGGGGTATATCTGGAAGGACTGACGAGCCGCGCGGTCGCCAAGCGACTCTCCATCAGCGAGGGGACGGTCCAGAAGATCCTGGTGAACGCCACGAGGAGCCTGTTCACGGACCTGGCGCGGACGGTCGGTACTCGACGGCGGCTGGAGGACCTGATCGACGTGATGCTTCCCGAGTCGGTTCCTTCGCCTGCGGAAGCATGGCACGCCCAGCAGAGTGCGCAGGCGCGCAGCGAGTTGCTGAAGGAGTTCGAGGCGCTCACAGCCGAGCAGGTGGCAGACCAGGCGGGCTCAACAGCCAGTAACCGCTCGGCGCTGGCGTCACGATGGCACGGCGAGGGACGGATCATCGGAGTGCCGTTGCGCGGCCGCACGCTGTATCCGGCGTTTCAGTTTCGCGACGGACGGCCGAGTCCGATCGTCGAGCGCGCGGGGGCGATCCTGCGCAATCGGGGCCTGAGCGGCTGGCCGCTCGCGCTGTGGTTCACCACGCCGAGCGGCTGGCTGTGGGATCGCCGCCCGGTTGACCTCCTCGACGAGGATCCCGAGCGGGTCCTCGCGGCGGCCGGCGAGACGCTGTCGCTTCCCGCTTGAGCGGCCTTCCGGAGCCGCCCGCGCGAGGCCGGCTCGCGCCGGAGCTTGAGACGATGCCGGCAGGCACGCGCCTGGTGCGGGTCCACGACCGCTATCGCGGTGCGATCGACTTCAACTCGTCTCCAGAACCGATCGCTCGGTTTCGCCCGATCGGCAAGCCGGTGGTCCCGACCCTGTATGCCGGGGTGGACGAGGACGTGGCGCTCGCCGAGGGCCTGTTCCATGACGTTCCAATACGTCCGGATGTCATCAGGCAGTACTTCCTCGCCGGTCTGAACGGCCGGGTCATCAGCGAGCTGGTGCCCACGCGGGGGCTCACCCTCATCCAGCTTCACGGATACGGGCTTCAGCGACTTGGCCTCACGCACGGCGAGCTGATCGAGACGCCGGCGGCAGAGTACGAATGGACGGCGCGATGGGCACGTGCCCTCCACGCGGCCGATCCGCGAGCGGACGGGCTGGTGTGGATGAGCCGGCGCTTCACAGGGCGCAGGGCGATCATGCTGTGGCGGGGCAAGGGAAGAGCTGGGCACAATGACCTCATCATCACGACGCCAGCGCGTCCGCTGTGGGAAGGCGCTGGTCGTGAGCTTGTCCTTGAAGCAGCGCAGCGGGCTGGCATCCGGCTCATCGCGTAGACATCCCGCTAAAGCGTCGGCGTCGACGTGGGCGGTGCTCAGCCCGGAGGACTGTGCGGGCACAAGCTGAATCTAGCTGTGCGTCCGGCTGGCGTACCTGCGAGATATGTACTATATTTAGGCCAGTTGGCCGTTATCTAGGTCACTACGTGACCACCGTAAGGCACCCGTCGCTCAGGATGTCATCACAGATGAACGTCTCCAAGCCATTCACAGCCCTTTCCCCGAGCGTGGACCTCGACGTCCTCGCTGTGCTCGCCGGATCCAGCGCGCCACGCAGCGGCCGGGAGATCGCGCGTCGCGCCGGACGCTCGAAGACCGGTGTGCAGCACGTGCTGGATCGCCTCGTCGACCATGGCCTCGTTGATTGCCTATACAGCGGTCGCACCCGGCTCTACACGCTCAACCGCCACCACCTGCTCGCGGGCACCGTCGAACAGATGGCAGGCGCACGAACGGAGCTGATCCGTCGTCTGCGGGAGCAGATCGGCAGCTGGGAGACGCCCGTCATGCACGCCTCGCTGTTCGGCAGCACAGCACGCGGCGACGGAGACGCGCACAGCGACATCGACCTGCTCATCATCCGTCCCATGGACGTCAGCGCTGAGGACGAGACCTGGCGAAGGCAGATCGACGACCTGGCCGACTCCGTCAGACAGTGGACCGGCAATCATGCGGGCATCGCCGAGGTGTCCGAGGCAGACGTGCGTCGCCAGTACAGCGAAGGTCCCCCCGTTCTCGAGCAGGTCCGACGGGACGCGATCGATCTCGCCGGCGAACCCGCCAAGACGCTGCTCCGAGGCATGTGATGGCGCAGGCACGCAACAGGACACGCCGTTTGCGCGGCGCCCGCCTCGTCGGTTCGCGTCCCGGACCCGCAGCGGCGGGACTGTTGGGCGGGCTGCCCGGCGCCCTCGATGCGGAGGCGGGACCGATGTGCGTGCTCGATGCGCGATAGGAGGAAGGGAGCCTTGCTACCGTGCTATCTGTGATGCGTAGGAGGCCGCACCTTCTCATCGTCGGTGTCGTCGCGCTGACCATAGCCGGCCCGGCCGGCGCGTCATTCAGCTCTCGGGCCGTGTCCGTCCATGTGCAGCACAAGCTGAGCGTTGCCCGTAACGTCCACGTCAGTTTCCAACCCGCCGATCGTTTACCGGCGGGCGGCTACTACTACGCGGTCATCGTCCTGAAGCCCTACAGGCACTACACCCAAAAGACACCACCGCCGTGCGCGACCTCCAGCGACATGGAGCGAACCGACTACGGCTACCAGCACCCCGGGCGCCCGGTGAGGCTCGCGCTCACCCCGGCCAAGTCCGCCGCCGGGCACTGGTGTCGTGGCGGCGTCTACAGCGGCGGTATCTATGCGGTGCCGTACCCGCCTCCCTGCAACAGCACGTACCCCTGTCGCAGCGAACCGTACAAAGAACCCTGCGCCGGCGTCCGGCCCGGTTGCGTGGAGGGCGTCGTCGCGAGGCCAAGTCTCTACCGCTACCCCGACGGATTGCCCGCGCCCCTCGCCCAAGGCGCCCGCATCATCGGCCACTTTCAGGTCACGTTCTAGCGCGGGAAGAGCGCTTACCACGAGCGAGGCGGGAGCGACGATCACGTTCCCCGGACTCGCGAGGGGCACTGGGCGCTCATCTGGATCCAACCGTGTGCCTGCCAGTTGTGACATGGATGAGCGCCTGCAGTGGCTGACGTGTCGTCCCAGCAGCGCGACGATGACCGTCACCATTTGCTCACATTCGAGAGCTTCCACCTGTGCTAATTTGCCCATCAAGCAATCTCGGGAGCCGCAGGGGCACGTGAGTGATTGGTGTTTCCGGTCGTCAATCCATCAGCCGTTTGACGAGGCTCGCCGATAGAGCTCGGTTGAGCAGCTTTGCTCACGGCGGAGCGGTCTCCGTCGATGAGCGTCGAGCTGCGGCATCTTCGCTATTTCGTCGCGCTCGCTGAGGCGAAGAGCTTTGGCCGGGCGGCTGCCGTGCTCGGGATCGCTCAGCCCGCGCTCAGCCAGCAGATTCGCAAGCTCGAGGACGAGATGGACGTCGTGCTGTTCACGCGCGGCAACGACGGAGCGCATCTCACTGCGGCGGGCGAGGCGTTCCTGGCGGGAGCGAGGGCCAGCCTCGCCGGCGCTGCTGAGGCGGTGAAGCGACTCCGGAGGGCGGGGCGAGGCGAATGCGGCCGCCTCAATATCGGTTTCATCGGCTCCTCAGCGGACAACTTGATCCCAGCCGCGCTTCGTCTCTTTGCGAAAGAGCGCCCCGACGTTGAGATCTCGCTCATCGAGACGGACCTTGCCCAGCTGTTGGGATGCTTTGAGCGGGAGGAGCTTGACGTGGCTTTCGTGCGCCGGCCCGTTGACGATCCAACGCTTCTGACCGAGCTCGTGGCGGTGGATGATGTCGTGGCCGTGCTTCCGGACGACCATCCGCTCGCCGCTCAGCAGTCGATCCCGCTCGCCGCGCTCGCAGGGGACGCTTGGGTTGTCCCTCCGGCGTCCGCTTCGAGGGCATACCGGGAGATGTTCTTGGCCGACTGTTACCGCAGCGGCTTTGAGCCGACGATCAGCGCGGAGGCGGCTACACCTGAGGCCATTATCGGCCTCGTCGCTGCCGGAACCGGTGTGTCCATGCTGCCGAAGGGATCCCACTCGCTTTCCCGTGAAGGCGTCTGCACGGTGCCGGTTCAAGGCGAGGAGTCGGTGGTGGTCATGGCCTGGCGCGAGGATCGCCGGACCCCGATCGCCAGCATCTTCATGAGCCTTGCGCGCCAGATCGCACATCCCGACGGCGTTGGCCAGAGCGGAGCCGGTCGTCCTCGCAGCCACTAGAGATCACACGCATTCCTAGCCTTCGATGGGCTTTCGCGGAGGGGCTGCACAGCGAAAACCGAGAGCCTTCTCGTCAGCGTAGAACTTGACTCTAAGACGGTACACTGCTGCGAGGTCATTCTTCAGTGCGCCCGGTTTATAGCCGGGAGTCTCGGCTGCCGTGCGGATAGCTGTAGGACGGCCGCAAGCACATCGTTTACGTCTGACCGCAAGCACATCGTTTACGTGGCTGAGCGCTGAGCCGCGAGCACATCGTTTACATCGTGGCTGGCGTGGCACCTCGCGCGCTCTTGTTGAGCGAGCGTGGAGGTGTTCATGTCGGAGGTGGAGGTGGCGTTGCGTCGCGAGGCGGCGCGGCGGCGGTTGGCGGGTGAGTCGCCGGAGACGATCGCGGCGGATCTGGGGCGCACCAGGCAGTGGGTGGCGAAGTGGGCGGCGCGCTATGACCCGCACGACCCGTCGTGGGCGGATGGCCGCTCAGGGCACCAAGCGCGTGGCGAACCGTACGCCGGAGGATGTCGAGGCGCGGGTGCTCGCGATCCGCTCACGGCTGGCCGAGAACCCGTGGGCACAACTCGGCGCGGAGGCGATCGCGTGGGAGCTGGAGAAGCTCGGTGGGCCAGTGCCGCCAGTGCGCACGATCGAGGAGATCCTCGCGCGCGCCGGCGTTACGCAGACGGGCCGTGTGAGTCGCAGGCGGACCTCCAAGGGCCTGCCCTACCCGCGCCGGCGGCGAAGCGGCCGGGTGACGTCGTTCAGGCCGACCTCATCGGGCCGCGTCATCTGGACGGCGGGGCGCGCTTTCACGCGCTCACCCAGATCGACGTGGCCTCCCATCACGCCGGGATCGAGATCATCACCGACCGCGGTGATCAGCGCGTGCTTCAGGCGCTCTACGCCCTCTGGGAGCGCCATGGGCTGCCGCGACGCCTGCAGCTGGATAACGGTGGCCCGTTCGTCTCACCGACCGGCCTGGGGGAGGTCGTGCGGGTCTGCCTGCACCAGCAGGTCACGCTCGTGTTCATCCCGCCACGCGAACCATGGCGCAACGGCACGATCGAGCACTTCAACAATACCTTCCAGCAGCGCTTCTTCCGCCAAGAGCGCTTCGACGGACTGCCCCACCTCATCGAGCGCACGATGGCGTTCGAGCGCTTCCACAACAGTCAGCACCGCTACAAGGCCAGCGGCGGACGCACCCCTGAGCAGAGCATCCCGGCCAAGCCGCGCACACCCCGCCCGGCCAGCGAGATCCCCATCGGCTGGCCCGAGCACGGCCGGATCGAGTTCATCCGGTTCATCCGTTCCGACCTGCGCCTGCGAATCCTGGGCCGCGCGATCCCGATGCCCGACGACAGCGCCTACCAGTACGTCACCGCCACGCTCGACCTCTCGCTCACCGAGGGCGAGAACCTGCACGTCAGCGACACCGACGGACAACTGCTCACCACCGGCCAGCTGAGCACCCCACGCCGCCGGTGAGGACCCCATCGGACGACGCGCCGGGGATTTCTCATTCCGCTCCGTCCTACGGACTCCGCTACATGAGAAATCCCCGCTACAAGCCTTCACCCGGTAAACGATGTGCTCGTGGTGATCCCTCACCCTCAACGGTCAACGATGCGCTTGCGGCTGTGAGCTAGCAGCTTGTCCTCCGCGTGTGCATCCGAAACCAACTTGGCGACACGTGGCAACTTGCGGTCTGCCTTCACCATCGAAAGAAAGTTTGCACTGTCCTTCCGTTCCGTTTGGGAGCTAAGGGCTCTGCCGTCGCAATGCACGGTGTCGAACGCGGCCGCAAGGCGTGCTTCGGCACCCTTTGTTGAAGACACCCCACCACCACAGCCCGCCAGGACAGCCACGAGACAGCAGGCCAGAACGACCGCAGCAATCATCCTCGCTTGATCTCGCCCTAGCATCACTCCACCTAGTGTCCTGAGTCAGTAATTCGTTCGCAATATGCTGCGAGTGTGTCGAGTATTTGCTCGGCGGTCTTGGTCCAGACGTAGGGGCGGGGGTTTTCGTTCCAGTGCTTCATCCAGTCGCGGATGTCTTGGTTGAGCTCCCGGACGGAGCGGTGTGTGCCGCGTCTGAGCTTGCGTGAGGTCAGCTCGCCGAACCACCGCTCGACGAGGTTCAGCCATGATGAGCCTGGTCGGGGTGAAGTGCAAATGGAAACGCGGATGGGCGGCGAGCCAGCGCTTGATGGCGGGGGTCTTGTGCGTGGAGTAGTTATCGAGGATCAGGTGAACGTCCAGGTCGGCGGGGACTTCTTGGTCGATGGTGATGAGGAATTTCTTGAACTCGATCGCGCGGTGCCGGGCGTGCAGTGACCCGATGACCTTTCCCGAGGCGACGTTCAGTGCGGCGAACAGGCTGCTCGTCCCGTGACGCTTGTAGTCGTGGGTGGCACGCTCCGGGACGCCGGGCATTACCGGCAGGATCGGCTGGGAGCGATCAAGCGCCTGGATTTGGCTCTTCTCATCCACGCATAGGACCATTGCGCGCTCGGGCGGGTCGAGGTAAAGGCCGACGATGTCACGGACCTTCTCCACGAACAATGGGTCCTTGGAGAGCTTCCAGTGCTCCACGCGGTGAGGTTGCAATCCAAAAGCACGCCACACCCGCGAGATCGTGGACTGCGAAAGCCCCGTCCGGGCCGCCATCTGCCGCGTGGACCAGTGCGTACCACCGTCCGGCGGGGCGCTCTCCAACGTCTTGACGATCACATCCTCCACATCATCGTCAGAAACAGTCCTGGGGCGCCCAGGGCGGGGCTCATCCACCAACCCATCAAGCCTTGACGCGATGAATCGCCGGCGCCACTTACCGACCGTCGCCGCGCTCACACCAAGCCGCGCAGCGACATCCTTATTCGACGAGCCGCCAGCACACTCCAAAATGATCCGAGAGCGCGACGCCAATCCCTGCGCCGTACGCCGCCGCCGCGCCCACCGCTGCAACTGCACACGCTCACCATCCGTGAGGTCCAACACCGCCTTGGGACGACCAAAAGTAGTAGCCATAACGACACACTACCACACTTACCACCCGAACTTAAGACTCAGGACACTAGCACCCACTCTGAATCAGTCCGGCTCCGCGTCATATAAGTAACGTGCATGGCCGCATAGCCGACAGATACTAGACAGCCGGAACGCGCGGATGTAGCTTCGGTGGCCACACAGGAACGTCGCGGTAGATAGGGAGTCCTTCATACGGAGTCCTTCCGATACGGCCATGATTCGTCTCAGCAACTTGGAGGATCTTATGCAACGCAAACCGCATGCTCCTACCGTCTTCGTCGTCGTGACCTGCGCGGCACTTCTCTTGGGGCAAGCGTGGATAGCCTCTGCCGAGGCGTCATCACGTCCGGCATGCCCGGTCGGGGTCAGTCCCTATAGTCTTTCATCCGAAGCACTTGCTGCGTGCGGCGATCACCTGCTGCCACGGAGGTCGACGACGACGCTCCCGGGCGGTGGCTCCCAAGCTAACTACATGGAGTCGAACGGGACGGAAACCTCCGTGACAGTGCCACCGCCGTCCTTCGATGCAGCTACGGCGTCCCCCGCGGAACTGCGGCTTTACGGAATTCCCCCCGAACCGGCGGCCGACTCTCCGGAATACCCGAAATGGAAGCAGATGATCGATGGCCCTATGTACTGGGCGCCTGCGCCCGAAGCTCTCGTCGAAGTGCCACCGGTATCTCGACGCGAAACCGAATCCACATCTCCCGACTCGGGCGAGAAGACAACCGAACCACCTTCCAGTGCCACCACAGGCTCCGATAGCCGGTGGTCGGGATACATGGACTGGAACGGCGGCGGCTGCTCTGGGATTTGCTCACCGATCTACACCCATTCAACCGGCTACTTTATTGAGCCCGCGAGCAGCAATACGACTCCCGGGTGCACAGATGTGGCGTCTTACACTTGGGCGGGCATTGGTGGATGGCATTCCAATGAAAGCACCCTCGCACAGGACGGAACCGGTCAGCAGGCGCCTAACTTAGGTCCCGATGAAGCTTTTTACGAGGTGGTCCACCCGAACGAAGGGGGCGGAGGGACGATCGCTACGAAATTCCACGCGAGCCCAGGGGAATATTTCATTGCGGATACGGAATACACGGGTAGCGATAAATACAGTTTCTATATGTACAACTATGAAACGCACCGGCCCTTCCGTACCACCGCGACCGGCGCCCTTTGGGGCAAGACCGCTGAGTTCATCGTCGAGCGACCTCGTGAACACAACCTTTACAATTTCAAGTCCGTGACCTTTCAAGGGTTTACCAACGGCAAAGCGTTTCGCCAGTATCCAAACGAGCGCATAGATATGCAAAGTGGCGACTTTGTAAAAGAACAGGGCTTCCTCAACGCCGCCGCACCTACCAACATCATAAACAACTACCAATTCAATGATGTATTTCACATCTGCACAAAAGCAACGGAAAAGACCATAGAAGAAGAACTGGAAGGCGCCGGCAAGGGAGGGAAACTGCCTCACGCCGTGACGGAAGGCAGCTCTGAACAAACGGGGACTACCGTAAAGCTCAGCGGGAGCGTAGACCCAGAAGGTACGTACACAACGTACCATTTCGAATACGGCACGGAAGCTGAAAACTACAGCGCCGCCACACCCGAGAACAGCGCGGGCGAAGGCTCAACCTCGGTGCCCGTTAGCGCCACTGTCACGGGATTGCAGCCCGGCACAACCTACCACTACAGAATCACTGCAAACAGCGCCGAAGGAACGGCCGTTGGCACCGACGAGACGTTCAAAACGAGTGGAACGCCTCCGCCACCGCCACCAATCGTGACAACCGAAGCTGCGACTGGCGTGACGGCGGACAGCGCAACGCTCGAAGCGAATATAAATCCCAACGGTGCTGACACTCATTACTATTTCGAATATGGGACTAATGCCACGCTGCTCGACCGGACCGTGCCGGAACCTCCGGGTAGTGACGCAGGCAGCGGGACCTCATCGGTGCAAGAGAAAGTGGGGCTGTCGGGACTCACCCCATCTACCACATACTACTACCGTGTTGTCGCGGCCAACTCGACCGGAACAAGCTACGGAGAAGAACAGCAGTTTACGACGCCGCCGGCATGGACAATCCAGACGACGATCACGCCGCCGGGTGAACCGACGGACGCGCGACTGCAGGGTGTGTCTTGCTGGTCGTCGGTCGCCTGCGACGCGGTCGGTGTGTACAACAACCTGGAAGGCAAAGGCATCGCGTTGGTCGAGGGCTGGAACGGCGCCACGTGGGAAGTCCAGCCCACGGCAAGCCACACCGAATCCATCCAGAACGTCCTGGAAAGCGCCTCCTGCCGATCGGCGAGCGAATGCACTGCGACCGGCTACTACGAAGTAAAAGGGGGCGAACACCACACGCTCGCGGAGCGATGGGACGGCTCGGTGTGGACGGTCGAGACGACGCCCACCGAAGGCAACTCCGATGACCTCGTCAGTGTGGCGTGCGCGGCCGCCGACGCATGCATGGCCGTCGGCTCGTATAACTCTGGGACCCCGACGAGAAAATACCCGGTGACCGAGCTGTGGAACGGCAAAAAATGGGTAGTGAAGGCGAGCGCGAAACTACCGGAAGAAGACAAAAATGTGGTCTTTGAATCCGTCTCCTGCCCCACGGCGAAAGCGTGTACGGCCGTCGGTTACGTGGTGAATCACTCGCAGGGCGTGGAAGCCCTCGTCGAGAGCTGGAATGGCAAACAATGGACTGTTCAACCAACGCCCACCCCGCCGCACTCGCTCTACCCGTACCTGTTCGGAGTCTCGTGCTCGTCCACGACTGCGTGCATGGCGGTCGGGACATACAAGAACACCGAAGCGGGTGGAGAAGTCAAAAACACCGAATTTCACGGACGGGAAGCGCTCATCGAGCGGTGGAACGGGACCTCGTGGGAACTGCAATCGTCCCCGAGCCCGATCGGCAAACCAAAACCCGAAGGCGAAGCGCGTTGGGAACTCACGCGGATCTCCTGCTCGTCGGAAACGTGGTGCGTGGCTACGGGTTACTACATACAGAGCGAATCCGGCGCTCCCAGTGCGCTCCTGGGTGAGCGGTGGAAAGGCAACGAGTGGGAACTGGAACTGCCGGTGAACGTCGCGGGCGCGGCGCTCAGCAACCTGGAAGGGCTCTCATGTACCGCGGAATTCGAGTGCACCGCGGTCGGTAACTCGCTCAAAGCCCTTCCGTTCGGGCCACAGGCAACCCTGGCCGAGAGGCTCGAACTGCCGTAGCGCAAGGGATCACGGTCCGGTAGCCTGCCCGGACCGTGAACGCGCCCAACGCCAGCCGACAGTTCCCCCCGCGCACCGCCTCCTACGAGGCCGACCCCGCCGAGGTTTCCCGTGTGCTGCCGCTCCGAGGTTCACAGCGCTGACGGAGATCGTGGGATACTGGCGTCATGGGCGGGCCGTGGGCTGCGGAATGCCGGTGCGCGTTGAGGAATCAGTGCTGGCGTGCTTGGGCATTCGCTGTGTTTGTCTGGGCGGTGGCAGGTTTGGCATCGGCTTCAACCAAGGGCGGGAACTGATCACCCTCGCGTTCCGGTGGCCCGCGCTGGTCGTGGTGGAGACGACGAGCGCCCCTTTGCTTCCGAGCGAAGTGCACTGCTGGAGCGGTGAATTTGGTCCGGCGAGCAAGCCCTTCCTCGGGATCTTCGACCTGGCCCGCAGCGAGCCGTTCGTGCCGGCACCGGCCCTCGTTCACGTGCCACCGAGCAAACCGCTGACAAACTGTGGGCCGGCGCCACCGTGACACTGCGCTGGGCTACGGGCCGCGACTTGGCGGCTCTGCCCAGACCTCAATGTCGTCGTCGGGAGGCAAAATCCGGACCCGGTCCCCGTTGCTCCCGTACTTTACCCTCGCCGGTTTCCCAGGCGTGGGACGGCGGTCGCGTGGGAAGAATGGCAGGAATGGGTGTATCGTCCGGGACCAGTGAGGAATACGACCGAGCCACCCGCCGTTTCATCCGGCGCATCTCGCGCCTGGCCGTTGGTTCTGCTGCTGGGCGCTTTTGCGCTGGCATTGATGGTCGTCGCCGGCCTCTCGACTCGCCCCGCAGGCGGCGAGTTGGCACAGGCCGGCGAAGCGGTGATCGGCGTTTCAGGAGAAACGGTTCCCGGCAAGTTGCCTCGCTCGCGCATGGTTCCGGCGACGCTGCGGCTGGGGTTCACCTCCGAGGCACCGAGCACGCCCACAACCCCCGAACTCACCGCAATCAGGCTCGAAGTCTCTCGCAACCTGGTATTTCAGACAGCGGGTTTGCCGAGTTGCCCCATCTCGGAGCTCTACTCCGAATCTTCGGACGCGAGGCAGATATGCGCGGGGTCGCTGGTCGGCTCCGGCATCGTGATCTCAGAAGTAACTCTGCCAGGACAGGCGCCTGTGACGATCGAAGGGCGCCTTTCGGCTTTCTATGACTTCGGGGAAGGCCAGCCGCGTATCCTCGCGCAGGTCAGGAGCACCGGTGCTCTGCCGCTCACCTATGTAATCCCGTTCACGATCTACAAGGAACCTGGGGTCTTCGGGACCGTCCTATCGGTGGAGCACATGCAATTCATCTCGGGCATTTGCGCGCCACGGCGCACGAACTGCTTCTCTCAGACCTACACATATAAGGGCATCTACGGACACATCTCGAAGTTCGAACTCACTCTCGACCGTCAATTCGTCCATGCAGGCAAGAGGACTAGTGTCGTGAGCGCGGATTGCCCCGCTGGCGGTAGCTCATCGAGCGCGACCTATCCCCTCGTGAAGGTGAACCTCGCTTACTCCGGAGCGATATCGCGGAGCCAGGTCGCGACTCGCCGGTGCGAAGTCTCAGCTTCGCGGCACCGTCGCCGAAAGCGGTCGTAGATTTTAGAGGTACGATTGTGCGCCGCGGCGTTGCCAGCGCAACGTCCGCGGCGCATCGATCTCGGCAGTGAGACGGACTGCTATGATCAGCGGTCATGCTGAGAGCATTGCGCGAGCGTATCAGCTACGCGAATGTCATGGCCACGCTCGCGATGTTCGTCAGCCTTGGGGGAGCCTCCTACGCCGCGATCACGCTGCCCGCGGGCAGCGTCGGGCCCCGACAGCTGCGCGCTCATGCCGTCGAACTAAAAGATCTCAACTTCCCGCTCGGATATGCCTCGATAACCGACGACAAGACCAAGGAACTCGCAGGCGCCTGTCCACCACCGACCCCAGGCCCCCCAGGCCCTGCCCCCGACCTCGCACCTCCGCCGGACCAAGGCCCTACTCCTGGCCGGGAAGTCCATCTCCACTTTCAAGCGGATGGACGGCTGGCGGTTTCAGCGACCGCTCGCCTTGAAAATGAAAGCGCGGAGCCGGATGGCGTGTTTCTCGAATTGAGGATCGATCAACACGAGGTATCCCGCAGCTACGTGACCGTCGCGGCTGGTCAAACTGTTCAGACGCCTATCCAAGGCTTCAAGAAGGTCGCAGCCGGTCCACACACGGCGGGACTCGCGATCGAATCTCAGCAGCAATGCCTGAGCAGCCCAGGGCGTCTAGTCGTGTCCAACGTCACCGTCAGCGCCAGCGCATTCCCTCTCAACTGATCCGTTTGCCCGTCGACCGCACCACAGGGCCCCCACCTGGGCCCCCACCTGGCCGACGTCATCATATCGACTGGCGGACTTTCGCGCTGTGCTCGGGGATCGATAAACGGCGCCCGGCGGATGCGACATGCCCACGTGGTTTTCGTCTCCGGTGTGTGTGATGGATGTGCGACCCTGAGCGTAGTTAGGGTGATGAGCAGACCCGTGTCCTCGTCTGATGAGCATGGCCGGCGGGCGATCGTGCCGGTAGCGCCCGGCGGCGCGTTCGACGCGGAGGCCTGCGAGGCGCTCTTTCAGGAGTGCGCCGCCGACGTGCACGCGTATGTCATCTTGCTGCTCGGCGATAGATCTGCGGCGGAGGATGTGACCGCGCTGGCGTTCGAGCGCCTCTACCGCTCGCGCGCGCGTCTGGACCATCGCCGGGGCACCCCTCGCGCGTGGCTGTTCGCGATCGCTCGCAACGCGGCGCTGGACGAGCTGCGCCGCCGGCGACGCCAGCCCCGGTATGCGCTGGAGGAGGAGCTCGTCGCCGATCGCGACTGCGCAGAGGCGCTCGAGCACGTCGAGCGTCGTGCGACTGTGCGCGACGCGCTTGCCGCATTGCCCACGCGTGAGCGGGAGGTGGTGCTGCTCAAGTTCCACGGCCAGCTCTCCAATGGCGAGCTCGCGCGGGCGCTCGGTATCAGCGAGTCAAACGCCGGCACCCGTCTGCATCGCGCGCTCACGCGGCTGCGCGAAGGGTGTCTTCAGGCGGAACGACGGGAGGAGATCGCATGAAGGTCATTCCCTTTCCAGGCGGTGGCTCCGCGGGCCCCGACGAGTCCTGGCTGGCGGAGCTCGAAGCGGCGCTGAACGGCGAGGGCGAGGGTCCGGTCGCAGACTCCTGGCGCGAGCTGCGCCAGGACGTGCGAGCGCTTGCGCCGCCGATGGATCCCGAGTTCGAGCGCCGGCTCAGAGCGCGGATCGCCGAGCGGAGCGCGCGCTCCGCGGCGGAGCCGCCGCGTCACCCGAAGCAGCCGGACCGGCCCACGAGCCGCCCCGAGGAGCGCCATCGCCCCTGGCGGCCGCACCGCCGACTTGGCCGGCTGCGTCCGACTCCTGTCATGCTCGCCGCCGTCTCGGTCACGTTCGCGACGATCGCGGCGGTGCTGATCGCGGCGCCCTGGCGACCGGCCGGTCATACAGTCGCGACCTCGCCGAGATCGTCTTCCCTCGCCAGGCGCGCGGATCAGCTCGGCCCAGCGTCCGGCCCGGCTGAAAGCGCTCCGGCAGCAGGCGCGAAGGCCGCGAAGGTCGGGAGCGCCAAACAGGCCTCCTCCAACGGCGCCGGAGCAGGGGTGGCCGCGAACGCGCCCGCTGTGAGTGAGGTGGCCGCACCGCCCGGACGCGTGCAGCAGCTAGCGGCTTCGATCACCCTGGCCGCGACTCCCAGCGACGTGCAGGAAACCGCCGACCGCGTGTCCCGCCTGACGGTGAGCGACGGCGGCTTCGTGCAGAGCTCTCACGTGCAGGTGCAGCAGACCGGCGCAAGCGAAGCCGGCCTCGATCTGAGCATCCCGAGCGCGAAGCTGAGCGCCGCCCTGGCCTCCCTGGGACGGCTCGCCCCGGTGCGGGCCGAGAGCCAGTCCCTACAGGACATCACGAACTCCTATGACGCGGCTCGTCAGCGACTGGCCGACGCCGCCGCCGAACGGCAGGCGCTGCTCCGCGCGCTCTCGAAGGCGAGCACGGAAGGGCAGATCGACAGCCTGCACGAACGAATCTCACAGAATCGCACCGCGATCGCCCACGCGCGATCGGCGCTGCAAACGGTCTCACAGCATGCAAGCAGCGCCGAAGTCGAAGTGACCGTCACTACCGGCGACGCGTATAGCGCAAGCGAAGGCTTGACCCTCCACCGCGGGCTCCACGACGCCGGACAGGTGCTCGTCGTGACGCTCGCCGTCCTGCTGATCGCCGCCGCGATACTTCTCCCGCTGGCGCTGTTGATCGTCGTGCTCGCCACCGCCCGGCGGATGTGGCTCCGTTACCGGCGCGAGCGTGTGCTCGACGCGCGGTAGGAGAGGAGGACTTGCTCCGTGCCCATCTGGAGCATTCGGGTCTCAGCTCGATGCCGGTGGCGGAGCCGGTGGGCGTTGCCACGGATCGAGCAGGTGTACGTCGCAGCCTTGGAAATCGTCCGTGTTGCGCGTGGCGACGGTGAGGCCGTGAACGCGGGCGGTGGCCGCAATCAGGCTGTCCACCGTGCTGCGCTCGGCACGCGCGTTCAGCCGCCCCCATTCGTCCGCCACCTCGACGTTGACCCGCAGAATACGATCGCCGAAGCGCTCGCGCAGTTCGTCAAGCCACTTGGCGAACACCTCAGCCTGCTTTGGATCGCGGCTGCGCAGGCGCTCGATCCCCTTGCGAATCTCGCCGACGCTCAAGACGCTCAGATAGAGATCCTCGTTCTCCCAAGCCTTCGCCCACGCGGCGACGTTCGGGTCACGGCCCCGCCGGATCTCGGAGACCACATTGGTGTCCAGGAGGACGCTCACAAATCCACGTCACGCCCCGCATCGGACGCGCGGGCCAGGTCCAGGAGATCGAAGCTCGGCGCCCGGCGGATGAACTCGAGCAGGCTTGGTCGGCCACGCAGCCGCTGGTACTCCTCAACCGAAACGACGACGACGGCGGGCTTGCCGTGCTTGGTGACCACCTGCGGTCCCTCTCCACGAGCACGCTCGACCAGTTCGCTCAGATGCTGCTTTGCCGCTTGCAGTTGCCAGGCCATCACGCCCTCCGCCATTGTGGACAGACTGGACAGAGTATAGCTCGGCAGCCGATCCAGGGCCTGGCCCAGTAGCCTGCCCGCACCGTGAGCGCGTCTGACGCCAACCGAGAGTTCCCCGCCCGCACCGCCTCCTACGAGGCCGACCCCGCCGAGGTCTCCCGCGTGCTGCTGCTCTACTCCGGCGGCCTGGACACGAGCGTGATGCTCAAGTGGATCCAGGACTCCTACTCCGCCGAGGTCGTCTGCCTGACGGTCAATCTTGGTCAGCCCGGGGAGGACTACGAGGTGATCCGCGACAAGGCCCTGCGTCTGGGCGCGCTCGACTGCCATGTGGTGGACGCTCGTGAGGAGTTCGCGCGCGACTTCGTGGCCCCCGCGATTCGAGCCAACGCGCTCTACGGCGGCGGCTACCCGCTGTTCACCGCGCTCGGGCGCCCGCTGATCGCCAAGCTCGCGGTCGAGTACGCGCGCGCACACGGGTGCGACACGATCGCTCACGGCTGCACCGGCAAGGGCAACGACCAGGTCCGCATCGAGGCGACCGTAGCCACGCTCGCTCCGGAGTTGAAGGTGATCGCGCCGGTGCGCTCCTGGCAGATGGGCCGCGAGGAGGAGATCGCCTACGCGCGCACCCACGGCATCCCGATCAAGGCCTCCCACGGCGCCGAGTCCGGCCCGCCCTACTCGATCGACGACAACCTCTGGGGGCGCTCCTCGGAGGGCCGCTGGATCGAGGACCTCGCCCACGCCCCCGACGACGACGTCTTCCAGCTCGTCACCCCGCCCGAGCGCGCCCCCGACGAGCCCGAGACCGTCGAGGTGCAGTTCGACCGCGGCGTCCCCGTCGGCTTGAATGGTGAGCGACTACCGCTGGTGGACCTGATCGAACGCGCCGCCGCGATCGGCGCCCGCCACGGCGTCGGCATCGTCGACCACATCGAGGATCGCATCGTCGGGCTGAAGGTGCGCGACATCTACGAGGCGCCCGCCGCCGCCATCCTGCTGCCCGCCCATCAGGAGCTCGAGCGCCTCGTCTGCACGATCCACCAGAACCAGTTCAAGCCACACCTAGACCGCCAGTGGGCCTACCTCGTCTACGCCGGCCTGTGGTGGGAGCCCTTACGCTCGGACCTCGACGCATACATGGACGCCGTCAACGCCCAGGTCACCGGCACGATCGCCCTCAAGCTCTACAAGGGCAGCGCCCGCGTGATCACGCGCTCCTCTCCCAACGCGGTCTACGACGCGAGCCTCGCGTCCTTCTCCGAGTCCGGCGGCCTGTTCTCACAGGCGGCCTCACCCGGGTTCATCGAGCTGTTCTCGCTACAGTCGCGCATGGCCTGGCGGTTGCGCCACGGATCCTGAACACGCGCCGGTGCGCCGGACACGTCCGCTCCAGGACGTACGCTCCCAGGCGAGCCAATGATTGCCGAGGGATCATCGTCATCGCAGACACCGGTACCGCGGGGAGGGTCGCCCGCGCCGAGTGAGCGCGACCTGCCGGCCGGCTCGGGGATGCTGGCCGGTTCGGGCATCAGGGCGGAGCGAGTGTCTCCTGGTTCGGAGGAGCGCCGCGCCCGCCGCGCTGCGGACGCGGGCGAAACCGTGCTCCTGCGCCGCGCCGAGGCGGCCGAGGCGACCGTCAAGACGCTCGAGACCCATGTCTCCAGCCTGCAGCGGCGTCTGGAGGAGGCCGAGCGCGACGGGCGCCGAACCTCTGAGCTCGCCGATCGGCTGGAGAGGGTGGAGAGCGCGCTCGCAGCGATACACGAGAGCCATCGGAGGATGGCGGTGACGGTCAGCGAGCTGAAGGACGTTGCGGTGCGGCTGCGAGCCGCGGCTGACCGGACCCCCGCCCAACCTCCCGCTCAACCCTTCTCCCAAGCCCCTGTCCCGGCGCTTGCCAGCCCGCGCAGCGAGGAGATGGCCGATGCGCTGGCCGCCGCCGTCGAGCGCCTGCGTGCGCGTGCGCAGGAGACCGTCCCGCCGGCGCCCTCGCCGCCGAGTGTCCCTCCCGTCGCGCGGCTCCCGCACAAGCACAGCATGTCGCTGATCGGCCGCTTTAGGTTAAGACGCAAACAGCGGCGCGAGCTCTGAAGATCCGCCGCCGCGGCGCCTAAGATCGCCCTCAGTGACCGCTCCAGCCTGCGCCCATCTGCACGTCCACTCCGAGTACTCGCTGCTCGACGGGGCGTGCAAGATCGACGCGCTGGCCGCCCGCGCGGCGGAGTTCGGCCAGCCCGCCCTGGGTCTCACCGACCACGGTGTGATGAATGGAGCGGTCGAGCTGCACAAGGCGTGCGCCTCCCACGGCGTCAAGCCGATCGTCGGCTGTGAGATCTACCTCGTCGACGATCACGCGGCCGCCGCGGCAGGGCCGGGATCACCGAAGGTTCAGCGCAATCACCTGACGCTGCTGGCCGCCACCGACGCCGGCTATCGCAACCTCGTCAAGCTCTCCTCGGCGGGGTTTCTGGAAGGGCTCAACCGCGGCAAGCCGACGGTCGACCTGCACCAGATCGAGCGCCACGCAGACGGTGTGATCGCGCTCACCGGCTGTCTGGCCTCGCGCTTCTGCCAGCGCCTGCTGGAGGATCGCCCCGACGACGCGCGCGCACACGCTAAGGACTTGCGAGGAATCTTCGGGGAGGAGAACGTCTACTTCGAGGTGCAGAAGAACGGGCTTGCGGCGCAGGAGAAGTGCAACGAGGGGATCGTGCGGATCGCTCGCGAGCTGGGCGGCTCGCTTGTGGGCACGGGCGATGTTCACTATCTGCGCCGCGAGGACTACGACCACCACACCGCGCTGCTGTGCGTGCAGACCAAGAGCACGCTCGCCGAGCCGAAGCTGACGTTCGAAACGAACGAGTTCTTCCTGCGCGACAGCTCAGAGATGGCCGAGGCGTTCGCGCAGTGGCCGGAGGCGATCGCGAGCACGCTGGAGATCGCCGAGCGCTGCTCGGTGGAGCTGGAGCTCGGCAAGCAGCTGATCCCGAGCTACTCAACGCCCGACGGCGCCAGCGAGTGCGAGTACCTGCGGGCGCGTGTGCTGGAGGGCCTGCGGCTGCGCTACGGCGATCCTCCGCCCGCCGAGGCGGTCGAGCGTATGGAGCTGGAGCTCGGGGTGATCGACAGGATGGGCTTCAACGCCTACTTTTTGATCGTCTGGGACTTCGTCAAGTTCGCCAAGGAGAACGGCATCGCCGTCGGTCCCGGCCGCGGCTCGGCCGCCGGCTCGATCGTCGCCTACTGCCTGGCGATCACCGATGTGGATCCACTCCGTTACGACCTTCTGTTCGAGCGCTTCCTGAACCCCGAGCGCGTGTCGATGCCCGACATCGACATCGACTTCTCCGTGCGCGGTCGCGAGCGGGTGATGAAGTATGTGACCGGCAAGTATGGACGCGAGTCGGTCGCGCAGATCGTCACGTTCGGCAAGATGTTTCCGCGCGCCGCCACCCGCGACGCGGCGCGAGTGCTCGGCCTGGACTACGGCACCGGCGATCGTCTGGCGAAGCTGATCCCCGACCCGATCATGGGCCGCGCGCCCTCTTTCGAGGAATGCCTGAAGCCGGGACAGCCGCTGCGCAAGGCCTACGATGAGGAGCCGGCCGCCAAGCAGATCATCGACGTCGCGCAGGGACTGGAGGGGATCGTGCGTAACAGCTCGATCCATGCCGCCGCCGTCGTGATCGCCGACCGGCCGCTGACCGACATCGTGCCCCTGCAGCTCGCCGACGCCGGCGCCGATGAGAACGGCGAGAAGGTGTTTCGCACGGTCACCCAGTTCTCGATGAAGCCGATCGAGGACATCGGCCTGCTCAAGATGGACTTCTTGGGCCTGCGCAACCTCGACGTGATCGAGGACGCGCTGGACATCATCGAGCGCTCCTCGGGCGAGCGTCCCGACATGACGACGCTGCCCCTGAATGACGCGCGTACGTATGAGATGCTCGCGCGCGGGGATTCGATCGGCGTGTTCCAGTTCGAGTCCGAGGGCATGCGCGAGGCGCTGAAGAAAGTACGCCCGGACGAGTTCAACGATCTCGTCGCGCTGAACGCGCTCTACCGACCCGGCGCGTTGGATCAGATCCCGGTGTATGCCAAAGGCAAGCACAATCCACAATCGATCTCCTACCCGGATGAGCGCCTGCGCCCGATCCTCGAGTCCTCCAACGGAGTGATCCTCTACCAGGAGCAGGCGATGCAGATCGCCAAGGAGCTCGCCGGCTTCTCCGGGGCCAAGGCCGACGATCTGCGCAAGGCGATCGGCAAGAAGAACCGTCAGGCGATGGCCGCGCTGAAGCCGGAGTTCGTGGAGGGCTGCCGCGCGTCTGCCACCAAGCCCGAGGTGATCGAGTTCCTGTGGAACACGAACGAGAAGTCCGCCGACTACTCGTTCAACAAGAGCCACGCCGCCTGCTACGGGCTGATCGCCTATCGCACCGCCTGGCTGAAGGCCAACCACACGGCCGAGTACATGGCGGCGCTGATCTCCTCGGTCATGTCCACGAAGGACAAGGTCCCGTTCTTCGTGGCCCGCTGCGAGGAGATGGGGATCGAGATCCTTCCGCCCGACGTGAACCTCTCAGATCACCGGTTCACGGTCGGGCCGTCCAGCGTCAAGGGCGGGGTCGGAAGCATCCGCTTCGGCTTGGATGCCGTCAAGGGCGTCGGCTACCAGGCTGTGGAGGCGATCAAGAGCGCGCGCGAAGATTCGGATCCCACCACCGGGGATCAGACCCCGGAGATTCAGTACCCGCCCGCCCAGGGCGCCCATTTCAATCGCTATGGGATTTCTGCGAGCGCGTGGACAGCCGTGCGGTCAACAAGAAGGCGATCGAGGCGCTGATCAAGTGCGGCGCGCTCGGCTCCACCGGGGCGAGCCGCAAGGGCATGCTCGCGGTCCTCGAGCAGGCGCAGGCCGCGGGCCAGAAGGCTCAGCAGGATGCGCAGATCGGCCAGGGCTCGATCTTCGACCTCGAACCCGACGCGAAGCTGGCGCCTCCTGACGGCGCGGCGGGTCAGGGAAGCGAAGCCGGCGGTGGCGCTCTCACGGGAGCGCCGGCGCGCGCGGCGGCGCGTTCGCGCGCCCTGCCTATCCACCGATTCCCCCCGAGGAGTTCGAGCAGGCGCAGCTGCTCGGCGTCGAGAAGGAGGCGATCGGCCTGTTCGTGTCCGCCCACCCGCTCAAGCCGCTGCGCGAGATCCTGCGCGCGCGCACGGACTGCCCGCTTCAGGCGCTCTCGGACCGGCGCGACAAGGAGTGGGTGACGGTCGGCGGGATCATCGTCGAGGCCAAGCGGATCCGTACCCGCAACGGAGACCCGATGATGTTCGCGACGCTCGACGACCTCGGCGGCGCCGTCGAGGTGCTCGCGTTCGGCAAGGCGCTCTCAGAGCACGAGGCCGCGCTCGCGGTCGATCGGGTCGTGCTCGTGCGCGGGCGGGTCGATCACAAGGAAGCCGGCAAGACCTGCCTCATCGCCCAGACCGTCGAGGTGTTCGCCCCCTCGGAGCAGGAGATCGAGCAGGCCCGCAGGCAGGCCGACGCAGACGCCCGCACAGCGGTCGCGCTCTCGAGGCCCGTGCGCATGCGCATCGAGATCGGGAGCGTCTCGCCGAGCGCGATCGAGGATGTAAATCAAGTCGTCGCCGACTACCCCGGACCGGCCGAGGTCTGGATCGAGATCGCCACTCCGGCCGGCGTGCGCCGGCTGCGCCTGGGTGAGGCCTACAGGGTTCAGAACACACCGACTGTACGAGCCGAGCTGGAACAGGCGCTGATCAGCGCGCCCGCGGCCGCCGCGGCAGTCGCCGGCTGATCAAAGCTAACCGCGCTTACGAGCCCGCATTCCGCGCTCGCGCAGCTTCCGCGCCAGCGCGATTTCCTCGCGCGCGGAGCCCTCGCGGTTCTCGCCGGGGGTCTCGAGCACGCACGGCAGCTTCTGCAGGCCCGGAGCGGACAGAAACGCGACGACACCGGACTCGCCGAGCTCGCCCTCGCCGATGTTCGCGTGACGGTCGCGATTTGAGCCGAGCGGCGTCTGCGAGTCGTTCAGGTGAAGCGAGCGGACGCGACCGCGACCGAGCTTGCGCCTGCACTCGCGCAGGACCGAGCCCATGCCGTCAACCGTACGGATGTCATAGCCGGAGGCGAGCAGATGACAGGAGTCCAGGCACACCCCGATGCGCTCGCCGCCGCCGGCTGCGTCCAGGAGCTGGGCCAGCTCCTCGAACGAGCGCCCGAGCGTGCCGCCGGCCCCGGCGGTGTTCTCCAGGTGCAGCTCACAACCCTCGCTCTCGGCCAGCGCCTGCGCGATCGTCTCGCCGGCCCGCGCGATCGCCTCGCCCACGTTCCCGGTCTTGGCCGAGCCGGGATGCAGCACCACCCCGGAGGCTCCGATCGCTTGGCCCACACGCAAGGAATGCGTCAGCGACGCGAGGGACTTGGCGCGGATGTCTGGGTCCTCGCTGGCGCAGTTGAGCAGATAGACGGCATGGATCAGCACCGCCTCGATCGGGCTGTCCCGCATCGCCTCGCGAAACGCGGCGAAGTCCTCCTCGGTGTAGGCGGTCGGGCGCCACATGCGCGGGGACTGGTTGAAGATCTGAATCGCCTCACAGCCGCGCTCCTGGTTCCGCGCTCGATCGCCTTCGGCCAGCCGCCCGCGGGCGAGACGTGCGCTCCGATCAGCATCGCGCAGCCCCGGGCGCGACGCTCGGGACATCTGCGCGGAGAGGGGTGGCGAGGCGGCCCCATCGCCCGTGCCGTGGGAGACGGTGGACGGCGAATAGCATGAGCGCATCCTATGAGAGTCCGATTCGCTCCATCGCCCACGGGCGCGCTGCACATCGGCGGCGCGCGCACCGCTCTGTTCAACTGGCTGCTCGCCCGCCATTGCGGCGGCGAGCTGGTGCTGCGCATCGAGGACACCGACCGCGAGCGCTCCACCGCGGAGAACGTCGAGCAGATCCTCGACGCGCTGCGCTGGCTCCAGATCGACTGGGACGAGGGGCCGATCTTCCAGACCGAGCGTTCCGCGCGCCACGCCGAGGCGTTGCAGGCCCTGCTCGACGGTGGATACGCCTACCGCTCAAATGCCACCGCCGAGGACGTCAAGGCCTACAAGCAACGTCACGGCGCTGACCGCGGGTACCGCGGCGAGGAGTGGGCGGGCGATCGGAAAGACGGGGCGGATGGGGCGGACGGGGCGGTGCGCCTGCGCGTTCCCGATGAGGGCGCGACCGTCGTCCACGACGTGATCAGAGGCGATACGAGATTCGAGCACGTCCACCTCGACGACCCGGTGATCGCCCGCGCGGACGGGTCGGCGCTCTACAACTTCGCCGTCGCGATCGACGACCTGGACGCCGGGATCACCCATGTCGTTCGCGGTGAGGACCACCTCTCCAACACCCCCAAGCAGCTGCTCGTCCTGGAGGCCGCGCGCGCGGTCGGGTTCGGGGGCGCCGCCGAGCAGGGCGGTGGTCGGACGCCGCTGCCGGTGTATGCCCACCTGCCGCTGCTGCACGGACCGGACGGTAAGAAGCTCTCCAAGCGCCACGGGGCCGCCTCCGTGCAGGAGCTGCGCGACGCGGGGTATCTGCCGGAGGCGGTTCGCAACTACCTGGCGCTGCTCGGCTGGGGCGCGGGCGACGATCAGACGGTGCTGTCCACCGAGGAGCTGATCGAGCGCTTCACTCTGGATCGCGTGTCCCGCAACCCGGCGCGGTTCGACGAGGTCAAGCTGCGCTGGCTGAACGGCGTCTGGATCCGCGAGCTGACCGTCGAGGATCTGACGGCTCGTGTCGAGCGGCACCTGCGGCGAAGCGGCCATGGGAACGCCGCCGAGGATCCGAGGCTCGCCCGCGCCGTGGCGATCAGCCAGGAGAAGATCCACACGCTCGCCGACTTCTGGTCGCTGACCGGCCCGCTGCTCGATGCTCCCGTCGAGGAACCCAAGGCGCGAGAGCGCTGGCTCGGGCAGGAGGGACGCGCCGCGCTGATGCAGGCGCGCGAGGCGCTCACCGAGCTGGACGGCTTCACCGAGACGGATATAGGCGCGGCGCTGGAAGCGCTCGTCGCACGTCGCGCCGTCAAGCCACGCGAGATCTATCAGCCGCTGCGCGTGGCGGTCGCCGGCACGACCGTCTCGCCCGGCATCTTCGAGAGCGTGGCGCTCCTCGGCCGGGATGAGACCCTTCACCGTATCGACCGGATGTTGGAAGTCACGCTAGATTCGGGATAGCGTAGGCCGCCAATCTCGCCAATCTCGCCGAACCTCGCCGCATGCTCTCGCGGTGGCGCGATTTCCTCGTCGAGCCGGTGGTCGAACCGAGGTGAGATGAGATTCCGCTCTCAACCATTCGTCAATGCCTGCCGATAGGACATCGACGATGCCACTGACGGCGACAAAGACGAAGAGCGGCGCACGGACTGCTGCCGCCAAAGGCGCGCGCAAGGCTCCCGTATGCGCCAAGCGCGTCCCGGCCAGCGGGTCCGGCAATGCGTCCGCGCCAACCCAGATTCGCCATCAGGGCGAAGGTCACGGCCGGCGCCTGGCGAGCGCGTTCGAAGCGTTGGAGGTGTTCCCCGCGCTGGCGGAGTCGCGCAACCGGCTGCTCGCGGTCGTCGAGAAAGACAACGTCGCGACCGCCGACGTCGTCAGCGCCGTCGAGTCCGACGTCGCGCTGAGCATCGCGGTGCTGCGCCTGGCCAATCAAGCACGGGGCAGCCGCGGACGCGTGGACACGATCGTGGCGGCGGTCGAGGTGCTCGACGAGCGGACGGTGCAGGCGCTCGCCGGACGCGTCAGGACCTTCGACTTCTTCGAGCGCTCCGGCGGGTGGGACGTGGCGCCCGAGCGCTTCAGGCTGCACGCCCTCGCCACCCAGCACGCGGCCGACCGTCTCGCATCGGAGGTCGGCTACGAGCACCGCAACCGCCTGACCGTCACGAGCCTGTTGCACGATGTCGGCAAGCTCGTCTTGCTGCACGCCTATCCCGGCTATCCCTCTCAGGTGCATCGGGACGCAAAGACCCCCGAGGAGCGCATCCACTCCGAGCGGCGCGAGCTGGGCGTCAACCACGCGCTGGTCGGCGGTGTGCTGGTTCGTCGCTGGGGCCTGCCGGGGACCGTCGCGACAGCGATCGAGCGCCATCACCACCCCGACGTCGAAGGCGAGGTCGCGTTCGTGCGCCTGGCCGACATGCTCGCGCACTACGAGCAGGGCGCGGCGGTGTCGCCGGGGCAGATGCTGCGCAGCGCACGCGTCCTCGGCCTCGGCCCGGACGAGCTCAGGCGCGTGATGTATGAGCTGCCGAGCACCACCGGCCAGCGCCAGCGCCACGTCGATCCCTCGCCGCTGTCCGGGCGCGAGCTGGGAGTGCTGCAGCGGCTCGCCGAAGGCAAGGTCTACAAGCAGATCGCCCACGAGCTGACGCTCTCCACGAGCACCGTACGGACCCACCTGCACAACATCTACGGCAAGCTCGGCGCGGTCAACCGCGCGCAGGCGGTTCTCATAGCGACCGAGCGCGGCTGGCTGTAGTTCCCTAGCATCGCGGGAGCCCAATGCTCTCGATCACCAGCAAGTCCCCGTATGCCGTGCTCGCGCTCGCCGAGCTGGGGCGCAGCGCGGGCTCTGAGCCAGTGCCGATCGGCGAGCTCGCGCGCAAGCGCGATGTGCCGGTGCAGTTCCTCGAGCAGCTGTTCGCGGTCCTGCGGCGCGCCGGGGTCATCAGCTCCCAGCGGGGCGTCAAGGGCGGCTACCGCTTCGCGCGAGAGCCCTCCAGCGTGACCGTCCTGGAGATCGTCGAGCTGCTCGACGGGCCCCTCGGTCGCGATGGGAAGGGCGTGTTCGCCGACGCCGCCGCCGCCGCGCGCACCGTGCTCGAACAGACCACGATCGCCGACGTGATCGAGCGCGAATCGCGCGAGGCCGGCGCGAGCATGTATTACATCTGAGGGCCATCAGCGTCAGAGCCCGTTTGGCGCCTGTGTGGGATTGGACCGCTGGAGAGCCGCCGAAAACCGCGGGGGTAGGGCATCCGACTGTCGCGCGACCGTCGCGCTCCTCGCCCGCCCACTATTGTCGTTGCCGATATGTCCCAAATCCCGATCAACATTGCGGAGCTGGTGGGGGACACGCCGCTGGTCGGTCTGCCGCAACTGCTGGAGGGGCCGGCTGGGGAGAACGGCGTGGAGCTGTTCGGCAAGCTCGAGTCGCTCAATCCCGGCGGGTCGGTGAAGGACAGAATCGGCGTGGCGATGATCGAGGCCGCAGAGCGGGAGGGCAGAATCGAGCCGGGGCGCACGACGATCGTGGAGGCGACCTCCGGCAACACCGGCATCGCGCTCGCGTTCGTGTGCGCGGCGAAGGGCTATGAGCTCGTGCTGACGCTTCCGCAGGGCATGAGCCGCGAGCGCGAGAGCCTGCTGAAGCTGTACGGGGCGCGCGTGAACATCACCGAGTCCCTCGGCGGCATGAGCGAGGCGGTGGCCGCGGCGCGCGCGATGGCGGACGAGCCCGATGTGTTCCTGCCCGACCAGTTCTCCAATCCCGCCAACCCCGCGGTCCACCGGCGCACGACGGGTCCCGAGATCGAGCGCGCGCTGGAGGGCCGCGTCGACGTGCTCGTCGCGGGAGTCGGCACGGGCGGCACGATCACCGGCGCCGGCGGATACCTGCGCGAACGCAACCCCGACCTGCGCATCGTCGCGGTGGAGCCGCGCGGCTCGGCGGTGCTCTCCGGCGGCGCTCCCGGGCCCCACCGCATCCAGGGCATCGGCGCCGGGTTCGTGCCATCGGTGCTCGACCGCGAGCTGATCGACGAGGTCATCACCGTCTCCGACGACGACGCGATCCACACCGCCTGGGCGTGTGCTCGGCGCGCGGGCGTGCTCGCCGGCATCTCCTGCGGCGCCGCGCTGTGGGGGGCGCTGCAGGTGGCCCGGCGCCCGGAGTCCGCGGGCAAGCGAATAGTCGCGATCATGCCCGACTCCGGCGAGCGCTACGTCTCTCAAGCGTTTTTTGCGCCCTGAGAGTTACTGGGGCGGCGCTACGCTGTGCGTATGCTCGCCCGGGTCGCAAGAGAGCTGCGACGCGATATCGCCGCGACGCGCGACCGCGATCCGGCGGCGCGCGGCGTGGGAGATGCCGAGATCCTCGCGACGTGGCCCGGCATCCATGCGCTGCTCGCCCATCGCGTCGCCCACGCGCTGCACGAGGCGGACGTGCCGCTGCTGCCACGCGCGATCTCGCTGCTCTCACGCGCGCTGACCGGCATCGAGATCCATCCCGCCGCGCGCATCGGCGAGGGGCTGTTCATCGACCACGGCGCCGGCGTCGTGATCGGCGAGACCGCCGACATCGGCAACGACGTGACGCTGTATCAGGGTGTCACGCTCGGCGGGACGGGGTTCGCCACGGGCAAGCGCCATCCGACGGTGCAGGACAACGTCACGATCGGCTCTGGAGCCAAGCTGTTGGGCCCGATCGCGATCGGCCACGGCGCGAAGATCGGCGCCAACAGCGTGGTCATCACCGACGTCCCGCCGAACTGCACCGTCGTCGGCAACCCCGGTCACCCCGTGCGCGTGGACGGCCGCCGCGTCGAGGGCCCCGACGCCGACTGGATTCACCTGCCCGATCCGATCGCCGAGGCGATCCAGGGTCTGTCCAGCCGCATCGGCGCGCTGGAAAGGACGGTCTCAGAGCTCTCGGGCGAGGAGGCCGACGCTCCCGTCGCCGAGGTCGCGCCGCTGCGCACCGTTCGTGGGCCGAATCCGGCTGGGGGGTAGGGGATCGGGGCGGACGGCGCCGAGCCGGTGGCGCCCGCCGAACGCGCATCTATCCTGAGGCTCGATGCCCGAACACGCCCGAGCTGAGCTCGACAGCCGTCTCGCCACGCCCGGCGACGCCGATACGCCGCGTCCTCCAGGCCAGATCGCGCCTGACGGCGAAGCGCGGATCGAGCGCCTGCTCGAGGGGCTGAACGAGCCCCAGCGCGAGGCGGTCACGCACGGGGAGGGACCGCTGCTGATACTGGCGGGAGCGGGCAGCGGCAAGACACGCGTGCTTACCCACAGGGTCGCGTTTCTGATCTACACCGGGCAGGCGCAGGCGAACGAGATCCTGGCGATCACGTTCACGAACAAGGCCGCCCAGGAGATGCGCGAGCGGGTCGAGCGCCTGCTCGGTCATGGCACCCGGGGGATGTGGCTGATGACCTTCCACGCCGCGTGCGCGCGCATCCTGCGCTCCGAGGCGCAGCGCCTGGGGTATACGCGCCAGTTCACGATCTACGACCAAGCCGACGCGCGCCGGCTGACGCGGCGCTGCGCCGATGAGCTGGGGATCGACCCCAAGCGCTTCACCCCAGCGGCGATCCACAGTCAGATCTCCGCGGCCAAGAACCGGCTGCAGTCCGCCGCCGACTATCGCCAGGCGGTGGGGTCGCAGTTCGAGGAGATGATCGCCGAGGTGTACGAGCGCTACGAGCGCGACCTGCTGCGCATGAACGCGATGGACTTCGACGACCTGCTGTTCCGTGCCGTCAACGTGCTGGAGTTATATGAGGAGGTACGCACCCGCTACGCGCGGGCGTTCAGGCACGTGCTCGTCGATGAGTACCAGGACACCAATCCTGTGCAGTACCGGCTGCTGCAGCTGCTGATCGGCGGCGGTCGGGCCCCGAAGCGCGGGGAGCGGGTCCATCTGGAGGGCCATCGCAACCTCGCGGTGGTGGGGGACGATTCACAGTCGATCTACGGGTTCCGTCACGCCGACATCCGCAACATCCTCGACTTCCAGGACGACTTCCCCGATGCGCGCGTGGTCAAGCTCGAGCAGAACTACCGCTCGACACAGACCATCCTGTCCGCGGCCAACGCGGTGATCGCCAACAATCGCGGCGGCATCGCCAAGCGTCTGTGGAGCGAGCTGGGAGACGGCGAGCCGATCCACGTACGCGAGCTGGAGGAGGAGCACGCCGAGGCGCGGTTCGTCGTGGGCGAGGTCGAGCGGCTCGTGGACGAGGGCGCTTCGCGTGCGGAGATCGCCGTGCTCTACCGGACGAACGCGATGTCGCGGGTGATCGAGGACACGCTCGTGCGCCGCGAGATCGCCTATCAGGTGATCGGCGGGACGAAGTTCTACGAGCGCGCGGAGATCAAGGACGCGATCGCCTACCTCTCGTGGCTGGCCAACCCGTTCGACGTGGTCAGCTTCACGCGCATCGCCAACTCGCCCCGGCGCGGATTGGGCCGCACCTCGCTGTCGCGGATCGTCGCGCACTCCGCCACGATCGGCGTGTCGGTGTGGGAGGCGGCCACCGCGGCCGATCGGATTCCCGGTCTCGGCGCCGCGGCGGTCAAGTCGCTGACGCGGTTCATGTCGGCGATGAGCGGCCTGTCAGAGCTCGTCCAGCAGGGCATACCGGTCGGGGATCTGCTGGACGCCGTGCTGTCGCGCACCGGCTATCTCGACGCCCTGCAGGCCGAGGCGCTGGGGGGCGCGGAGAAGACGATCGAGGCGCAGGGCCGCCTGGAAAACCTCGACCAGCTCGTGGAGGTCGCGCGCGAGTTCGACGCGGGCGCCGCCGAGCTCCAGGACACGCTGGACCTGTTCCTGCAGCAGCTGGCGCTCGTCGCCGACGCGGACTCCCGCAGCGATGACGAGGGGCTCGTGACGCTGATGACGCTGCACAACGCCAAGGGCCTGGAGTATCCGATCGTGTTCATCGCCGGCTGCGAGGACGGCGTGTTCCCGCACTCGCGCGCGCTCGACGAGGGCGGGCTGGAGGAGGAGCGGCGCCTGTTCTACGTCGGCGTCACCAGAGCCAAGCGCGAGCTGTACCTGACCTACGCCCGCAGGCGCTCGGTGTTCGGCCAGGCAACCTACGGCCTGCGCAGCCGCTTCCTGGACGAGATCCCCGCCGAGCTGACCGATTCCGAGGAGGAGCTGAAGTGCAGCGCCGGGACGGTCTCGGTGGGCGCCGGCTGGGCCGCCTCCCGGGCGCCGCAGGCACCCGCCGGAAGGGCTTATCGTATGGGCGAGGATGTCGTGCACGCGGCGTTCGGCGAGGGCGTCGTCACGGGTGTGGAGCCGGGCGGGGTGATCGTCGTGCGCTTCGCCGGGGACGGGTCCGAGCGTAAGCTGATGGCCGAGTACGCGCCGGTCACCAGACGTTAAGGTTCGCCCCGATGTCCGCCTCGATCATCGACGGCAAGGCGATCGCCGCGCGCGTGCGTGGCGAAGTGACCGAGGGTGTGCGCGCGTTCACCGAGCAGACCGGACGGACCCCGGGCCTGGCGACGGTGCTGGTAGGCGAGGACTCCGGCTCGGTCGTGTATGTGGGCGCCAAGCAGCGGGCGTGCGCGGAGGCGGGCATGACGCCCTTCGATCGCCGGCTCCCAGCCGACGCTTCGTTCGAGGATGTCGCGCAGGCATTGTCGGAGCTGAACGCCGATCCGGCGGTGAGCGGGATCCTGCTGCAGCTGCCCGTGCCCGACCATCTCGATGGCCCGACCCTGACCGGCATGATCGATCCGGACAAGGACGTGGACGGGCTCACGCCGGTCAACGCCGGACGGCTCGCGCTTGGACTGCCCGGTCTGCGGCCGTGCACGCCGCTGGGGGTGCTCGAGCTTTTGAGCAGCGTCGAGACGACTCTCGAGGGCGCCGAAGCGGTGGTGGTGGGCCGCTCGAATCTCTTCGGCAAGCCGATGGCGCAGCTGCTGCTCGCGCAGAACGCCACCGTGACGATGTGTCACTCGCGCACGCGCGAGCTGCCCGCGGTGTGCTCGCGTGCCGATGTCCTGATCGCGGCCATCGGCCGTCCGCGCATGATCACGGGAGATTTCGTCAAGCCCGGCGCGGTCGTGATCGACGTCGGCATGAACCGGCTGACCCCCGAGCAGGCCGGAAACAGGAGCGGGCTGGTCGGGGACGTCGATTTCGCCGCCGCGGTGCTCCTCGCCTCGGCGATCACGCCGGTGCCCGGGGGCGTCGGTCCGATGACGATCGCCTGCCTGCTGCGCAACACGTTGGACGCGGCTCGCCGTCGGGCGGGAATCCAGGTATAGATATCGCCGATGTCCGATCGCACTAGGACGGCGCGTGGCGCCGGGAAAGAGGAGACGGGCGCGTGAGCCTGAGACGCCTGCTGGCCTTTCGGAGATCCCTCCGATCTCCGAGAGGCGGCGAGCTGCTCGCGCTGGCGGGCGCGATCTGCGTGATCGTGTCGTTGTTCGAGCCCTGGTATGAGAACGCCGCCGGCAAGCTCAGCGCCTGGGACACGTTCGGGCCGGCGGTCGTGCTGCTGATCGCGGCGGCGGCGGCGGCGCTCGCCCTGGTGCTCAGCACGCTCACCGAGCGCAGCACGGCGCTGCCGGTCGCGGCGGCGGTGTGGAGCACGCTGTTCGGAATCATCGCCGTGATCGCAGCGATCGTGCGAGTGCTGGAGCGCCCAGAACACGCCACCTCGCTGTGTGCGGGCGCGTGGCTGGCGCTGGCCGGCGCGATCCTGATGCTCGCGGGCTCGTGGCAGTCGATGCGCGACGAACGCGCTTCGCTGTATGAGCCGGCGAACCCGCGGCCATTGCCGCCCCCTGACCCTGGGGTCAACGGCGCCCAGCCACCGAGCTGAGCGGCGCCTGCGATCGTCGCCTCGCGGACTGTGAGGATGGCGCCCGGGGGCGGCCCGTAGAATGCGCCACGTGATCGACCGCGACGAAGTCCTGCATGTGGCCCGCCTGGCCAGACTGAAGCTGGGCGAGGAGGAGATCGAGCCGCTGGCGCGCGAGCTCTCGGCGATCCTCGACCATGTCGCGCACATCGGTGAGCTCGACCTCGATGGCGTGGAGCCGACCTCGCACGTCGTGGAGATCACCGACGCGTTGCGCCCCGACGAGCCGCACGAGTGCCTGCCGCGCGTCCTCGCGCTCGCGCAGGCGCCGGCCGTCAGTGGAGATGGCTTCTCGGTTCCCAGCCCCCAGGCATGAGCACGGCCGATCTCATCGGGCTGTCCGCCGCCGAGGCGGCGCACGAGATCGCCACCGGCGCGCTGTCGGCTGACGAGCTCTTCGAGGCATATCGCGCGCGCGCGGTCACCGACGAGCTGAACTGCTTCACCTGGCTCGCTCCGGAGGACGCGAAGGACGGGGACGGCACCCCCGATCCCCCGGCCCGGGGCGGCTCGGGGGCCTCGGACACCGCGGCTGCCGGCGCGGCGTCGGACCTGCGCGACACCCCATTGGCCGGCGTCCCGCTGGCGGTCAAGGATCTGTTCTGCACCGAGGGCGTCCCGAGCCAGTCGGGCTCGCGCATCCTCGAGGGCTACGAGCCTCCGTACACCGCCACAGCGGTGGCGCGCCTGCAGACGGCCGGCGCAAGCCTGCTGGGCAAGACCAACCAGGACGAGTTCGCGATGGGCTCCTCCAACGAGAACTCCGCATTCGGGCCCGTGCTCAACCCGTGGGATCGAACACGCGTGCCGGGTGGCTCCTCGGGCGGGAGCGCCGCCGCGGTCGCCGCGGGCCTCGCGCCGTGGGCGCTCGGCACCGACACGGGCGGCTCGATCCGCCAACCCGCCGCCCTGTGCGGGATCGTCGGCATGAAACCGACCTACGGCGCGGTGTCCCGATACGGGATGATCGCGTTCGCCTCCTCGCTGGACCAGGCGGGACCGCTCACCCGCGACGTGACCGACGCGGCGCTGCTGCTCAGGCACATGGTCGGACGCGACCGCTGCGACGCCACCTCGCTGCAGTTGCCCGTCGAGATCGAGCTGCCCCTCACCGAGCGCCTGCAGGGGATCAGGCTGGGTGTGCCGGCCGAGCTGACCGGCGCGGCCGGAGGCGCCGGCAGTACCGACGCGGGCGCGGGCCTCGCCGCCGGCGGGGACGGCTCGCACGGCGCGGGGATCGAAGCGGGCGTGTTGAAGGCGTTTTGGGCGGCGCTTCAGATCGCCGCGGACCTCGGCGCGGAGATCGTGCAGAGCATCAGCCTGCCGCACGCGCCGCACGCGCTGTCGGCCTACTACGTGCTCGCTCCCGCCGAGGCCTCCTCGAACCTGGCACGCTTCGACGGCGTGCGCTACGGGATGCGGGCGCCCGGCGCGGAGGATCTGCTGGACATGTATGAGCGCACCCGCCACGACGGCTTCGGCGCGGAGGTCAAGCGGCGGATCATGCTCGGCACCTACGCGCTGTCGGCCGGCTACTACGACGCCTACTACGGGCGCGCGCAGCGGGTGCGGACGAAGATCTCAGAGGACTTCGCCCAGGCGTTCGCCGAGGTCGACTTCATCGTCACGCCCACCGCGCCGACGGTCGCCTTCGAGTTGGGCGCCAAGACCGGCGACCCCCTGGCGATGTACATGAACGACTACTGCACGGTGCCGATGTCGCTGGCCGGCATCCCCGCGATCTCGATCCCGTGCGGGCTGCACGACGGGCTGCCCGTGGGGCTGCAGATCGCGGGCCCCGCGTTCAGCGAGAACGAGCTGCTGGACGCGGCCTACGCGCTGGAGCTGGCACTCGGCTTCGACGGGAGCTCCGCGCGTGTCTGAGGCGATGGGCCGGGCAGGGGAGACCGTGCGGGATGGGGCCGGCGGGGGACCGTGGGAGCCGGTGATCGGCCTGGAGATCCACGTCCAGCTGAAGACGCGCACGAAGATGTTCTGCGGCTGCGAGCTGTCGTTCGGAGAGCCGCCGAACACGCGCACGTGCCCGGTCTGCCTGGGCCTGCCGGGCGCGCTGCCGGTGGCCAACGCCCAGGCGATCCATCTCGGCCTGGTGATCGGCCTGGCGCTCGGCTCAGAGATCGCGCCGCGCTCCATATTCCATCGCAAGAACTACTTCTACCCCGACCTGCCCAAGGGCTATCAGATCTCCCAGTACGACGAGCCCCTCTGCCGCGGCGGCAGCCTGGGGGAGGTGCGCATCCACCGGGTGCACCTGGAGGAGGACGCCGCCAAGCTGACCCATGTCGGCGCCAGCGGGCGGATCCACGGGTCGCGGGAGAGCGTCGTTGACTTCAACCGCGGAGGCACGCCGCTGGCGGAGATCGTGACCGAGCCCGACCTGCGCTCGGCCGAGCAGGCGAGCGAGTGGCTGAAGCTGCTGCGCACCACGCTGCGCCAGCTTCAGGTCAGCGACGTGAACATGGAGGAGGGCTCGCTGCGCTGCGACGCCAACATCTCCCTGCGTCCGGCCGGGACCGAGGAGCTCGGGACGAAGACCGAGCTGAAGAACATGAACTCCTTCCGCTTCATCGAGCGCGGGATCCGTACGGAGATCGCGCGCCAGGAAGAGGTGCTGCAGAGCGGGGGCCAGGTCGTCCAGGAGACGCTCCACTTCGACCCCACCTCGGGCGCGATCACAGCGCTGCGCTCCAAGGAGCAGGCGCACGACTACCGCTACTTCCCCGAGCCCGATCTCGTTCCCGTGCAGATCGACGAGCGGATGCTCGCTCGGGCGCAGGCCGCGGTGGGGGAGTTGCCGGCCCAGCGGGCGCAGCGCTTCGAGCAAGAGCTCGGGCTCACCGCCGACAGCGCGTGGCTGCTCGCGTTCAGAGGCGAGCTGGGCGACTACTTCGAGGCGGCACTCGCGGCCGCTGCGGACCCGCCTGCGCCCGCGCAGGCGCTGGCGAACTGGATCACGACCGATCTGGTGGCCAAGCTTCCGGACGGCGAGGATCCGGCGATCTCACGCGTCACCCCCGCGGCGCTGTCGGCACTCGTGGGAATGGTGGCGGCCAAGCGCATCAGCGTTGGCACGGGCCGTCAGGTGCTCGAGCGGCTCGTCTCCGAGGGCGGAGACCCGCAGCTGATCGTGCAGGCCGATGGCCTGGAGGCGATCGGCGACTCTGACGAGCTGGCGCAGATCGTCGCCGCCGCCCTCGCCGCGAATCCCGACGCCGCGCAGCGCGTGCGCGAGGGCAACGCCAAGGCGATCGGGCCGATCGTGGGAGAAGTGATGCGCGAGACCCAGGGCCGCGCCGACGGCGGCGAGGTTACGCGGTTGGTGCACGAGCAGCTGGGCGTCTGACTCGGTGTGATAGCGCGTCACCCGCAACACGCGGGCGGCGCACATTTTGGACTTTCGGCCAAAGGCAAGGAGGGCGTCGTGCGCCAACATAGGGCTCGTCGTACAAGTAAGCCTCACGTCAATGCGTCTCGGCTTCCCTCGGCCGGACGCGAGTGGAGCGGCCGGGCGGGGTGGCGATTCCCGTCCGGTCGCACCGTTGCCGACGCCACGAGCGGCTCCACATCTCAAGCGCTGACCGGCGCGACTACGCCGAGAGAGTAAGCTGTCGGTTATGAACGAGGCACACATGGACGAGTCGCGCTTGGGGCAGTTCGGCAAGCACGTGCTGGCCGGTCTGTTGATCCTGATCGTCGCCCTTATCGCGCTGAAGATCATCATCGGCATCGTTGCGGCCCTCTTCTTCCCGATCGTGGCGATCGTGGCGATCATCGCCGTGATCTGGGCGCTGCGCGTCCTGCTCTGAGGAGAGCGCCTGAGTGGAAGGCGATCAGTATCTGGTCATCGCCCTCTGCTTCGCGCTCGCCGGGGGAATCGTCGGCAAGATCAAGGGCAGCTCGTTCTGGCTGTGGTTTCTCATCTCCGGGTGCGTGCCCGTGCTCGGGCTGATGGCGGCGATCGCCTACCGCTTCGAACGTGACGAACTGCGCCGGCAATGTCCGCGCTGCGGGCGCGTGACGAAGATCTACGACGCGATCTGCATGCGCTGCGGGACCGAGCTCGAGTATCCCGATGTCGCGCTCGCTCCCGAATCGTGGGAGCCGCCGCCGGCGGCGCACTCATGACCGATTCCGCCGGCGGGCGTTCTGGCGCTCCGACAAGGTCGTTACGGGACGTTTCAGGGCCGCCCCGCGAGATAAGGGAGCCCGAAGCCGGAGCCTGTCTATAAATCGCGGATGGACGCGGACGCCACGAGTGTGCCCGTGCACGAGAGCCTGATCGCCCGGCTGATCCACCGCGTCGGGGTTCGAGGACGAGACGGACTTCGTGCTGCGCGTCGTGCAGCCCGCGCTCGTGGGCATGATCGACGGCACCGTCTCTTCGCTGGCGCCGATATTCGCGGCGGCGATCTCCTCGGACTCCCACACCGCCCTGCTTGGTCGGGTTCGCCACCGCGCTGGGAGCCGGGGTGAGCATGGGCTGGTCGGAGGCGCTGTCGGACACGGGCGAGCAGACCGGCCGCGGCTCGGCCGTCGTGCGCGGGTCGATCACCGGCGGGATGACCACGCTGGGCGGCATATTTCACACACTGCCGTTCCTGATCTCCGATGTCCACAAGGCGCTGTTCGTGGCGGGATGCGTGGTCGCGGTCGAGCTGTTCGTGATCGCGTGGGTTCGCAAACGGTTCTTGCACGTGTCGATGCGCTCGTCGCTGCTGGTCGTCACGGTGGGCGGCGCGATCGCGCTTGCGATCGGTGTGGGACTCGGGCTGTCCTGACAATCGCTGACGCGGCGCGAGGCGGCGTTCTCGGTCGCTCATGGACCGATCGGAGATCGACGGGATCTCCGATCGGCCAGTACACTTCGCTCCCTGCGTCCTGCCTCGCTTGGTCATCGACCGCCAGGACCGGTCACTTCATGAGCGCGGCCGTCCGAGGGCGCCGAAAACCCACTGGTAAACTCGCGATATGCGCGCGGTGGACGCAATCATGGAATGCCTGAAGGCCGAGGGCGTGGATGTCGTGTTCGGGCTGCCCGGAGGCGCGAACCTGCCGACGTACGACGCGTTCGTGGGCGGCGGGATCAGGCACATCCTCGTCCGCCACGAGGCCGGCGGCGGCCATGCCGCGCAGGGGTATGCGAAGGCGACGGGCAAAGTCGGGGTCGCGTTCGCCACGAGCGGCCCGGGCGCGACCAACCTGATCACCCCGATATGCGACGCGATGATGGATTCGGTGCCGGTCGTGTTCATCACCGGGCAGGTCCGCACGGAGCTGCTCGGGACCGACGGGTTTCAGGAGGCGGACACGCTCGGGATCACGATTCCGATCGTCAAGCACTCGTTCATGATCCAGGACCCGCGCGAGATCCCAAGGGCGATCCACGAGGCGTTTTACATCGCCCGCACCGGCCGGCCGGGCCCGGTGCTGGTGGACATCCCCCAGGACCTCTCCCGTGCGGAGATCGAGTACGAGCCTGTGACCGACGTGCGGCTGCCCGGGTATCAGCCGACGACGGAGGGCAACCAGAAGCAGATCCGCCAGGCCGCCAAGGCGCTGGCCGCGGCCCGGCGCCCGGTCATATACGCGGGCGGGGGCGTGGTCAACGCCAACGCCTCGGCCGAGCTCGTCGAGCTGGCGAGCTGCGACCGCTTCCCGGTGACGTGCACGCTGATGGGCCTCGGCGCGTTTCCCGCGCGGGCGGGCGGAGAGGGCGGGGCTGGGGAGCCCAATCCCCAGTGGCTGGGAATGCTGGGAATGCACGGGACCAGAGCGGCGAACTACGCGATGGACGAGGCGGACCTGATCTGTGCCGTGGGGGCGCGCTTCGACGATCGCATCACGGGCAAGCTCTCAGAGTTCGCGCCGAAGGCGAAGTTCATCCACATCGACATCGACCCGGCGGAGATCTCCAAGAACGTGCCCGCGCATATCCCGATCGTGGGCGACGCCAAGCACGTGCTGGGCAAGCTCGCGGTCGAGTACCGCGCGCTGAGCGCCGACCCCGCTCGGCTGGGCGACTGGTGGGAGCGGATCGAAGGGTGGCGTGCGAAGTATCCGCTGAGCTACGAGGACTCGAGTGACAACGAGATCAAGCCGCAGTACATGATCCAGGCGCTGCACGAGGCGACGGGCGGTGAGGCGATCGTCTCCAGCGACGTCGGCCAGCACCAGATGTGGGCGGCCCAGTACTACGACTTCCCCGCGCCTCGGCGCTGGATCAACTCGGGCGGGCTGGGCACGATGGGGTTCGGCCTGCCGGCGGCGATGGGCGCCGCGGTCGGATGTCCCGATCGGCTGGTGTGCTGCATCGCCGGGGACGGCTCGGTGCAGATGAACGCGCAGGAGCTGGCGACGTGCGCGCAGAACAAGATCCCGATCAAGGTGTTCATCATGAACAACGGCTATCTGGGCATGGTCCGCCAGTGGCAGGAGCTGTTCTGGGACGGCAAATACAGCCATGTCGAGACGGGCGAGTTCCCGGACTTCGTCAAGCTCGCGGAGGCCTACGGCGCGACGGGTATGCGCTTCGAGGACAAGACGACGCTTGTCGAGGACATGCGACGCGCGATCGAGACGGACGGCCCGGTGCTCGTGGACGTGCGGGTGACGCGCGAGGAGAACACCTACCCCATGATCCCCGCGGGCCAGGCCGCGCGGGAGATGGTTGGGTGAGCGCCACCGTGGGCGAGCCAGGGACGAAGACACCACTCAGCCTCGAGGAGCTGGAGGCCTCGGCCGGGCTGCGCACGGGGCGCAAGCACGTGCTGTCGATCCTGGTCGAGAACAAGGCGGGCGTGCTGACGCGCATCGCCGGGCTGTTCGCGCGCAGGGGCTTCAACATCGACACGCTCACGGTCGGTCCGACCGACGACGAGCAGATCTCGCGGGTGACGCTGACGGTCGACGGGGCGCTGCACCCGATTGACCAGGTGACAAAGCAGCTGCACAAGCTCATCAACGTGCTGAAGATCCGCGACCTGGAGCCGGCGGACACGGTCGCGCGCGAGCTGGCCCTGTTCAAGGTCTCCGCGGACGGCGCCCAGCGGGGCGAGCTGATGCAGATAGCGGAGATATTCAGGGGCAAGGTCGTGGACGTGACCAAGCGCTCGGTGATCGTCGAGGTGACCGGCACGACGGAGAAGATCGAGGCGTTCGAGGGCATGGTGCGCCCGTTCGGGTTGATCGAGATGATGCGCACGGGGGAGATAGCCATTTCTCGAGGGCGCACAGAGACTTGAGCAGAACCGCGAACCGGCTGCGCGATGGCTCGTTCGCGCTCAGCGAGCAGGATCGCGAACGACTGGCGGCGCGGCTGGACTTGGCGCTGCGCAGGGCCAGGCGCAGCGGTGAGCCGACGCTGGCCACGAGCACGGTGAAGCTGTCCGGCGAGGTCGATCCGAGCGCCGTGGTGTGTGCGTCGCGCCGGGTGGGCGAGCCTTGGTTCGCGTTCGAGCAGCCCGACCGTGGGGGGGTGGCGCTCGCGGCATTGGGCGAGGCGATGCGGCTGAGCGGCGCCGGCCGCGATCGATTTGCGAGCGTGGCGGATCGTTGGCGCAGGCTGGCGGCGAGCGCGGTCGGCGATCCCCTGGATGATCCCGACCGGTCGGGTCCGGTTGCAGTGGGCGGCTTCGCGTTCGCGCCCGACGGTGGGGGAACACCGGCGTGGGACGGATTTGAGCCGGCGTCGATGGTCGTGCCGGAGGTTGTGATCAGACGCGCCGCCCGGGCGGCGCGGGAGGAGCCCGACGTCAGGCTGACGCTGGCGGCGCTGATGGCTCCCGACGACACGGCCGAGGGTGTCCTAGCACGGCTGGATGGCCGCTTGGATGAGCTGCGCGAGTGTCCGCTGCCGATGCTGGATCCAGCGCCCGCAGGGCGCTACCGGGTGACGAGCGCGATGCCGCCAGAGCACTACGAGGCGGCGGTCGCGCGCGCTCGTGAGCTGATCGCGGACGGCCGCCTGGAGAAGATCGTGCTCGCTCGCGAGGTGCAGGCGCACGCGCCGCGAGCGTATGACCCGGCGGCGATGCTGGGCGTGCTGCGCGACGCGTTCCCGGGGTGCTTCTGCTTCTGCGTCGGGCGCGACGACGCGACGTTGGTCGCCGCCAGCCCAGAGCTGCTCGTGCGCCGCGAAGGCCACCGCGTGAGCACGCTCGCGCTCGCGGGCTCCACCCGGCGCAGCGCCGACCCCGCCGTGGACGATCACCTCGGCGAGCAGCTGCTGCGCGACGAGAGCTACCTGGAGGAGCACGCGATCGTCGCGCGCCGGATCGAGCGCACTCTGCGCGACCATGCGGTGTGGGTGGCCGCCGCGCCCGAGCCCGAGCTCGTGAAGATCGCGAACATCCAGCATCTGGCGACGCCGATCCGCGCACAGCTCGCAGCCCCGATCGACGCGCTGGAGCTCGCCGGATTGATGCACCCGACGCCGGCCGTCGGCGGCGAGCCCCGGCAGGTCGCGATGCCGTTGATCCCCGCGCTGGAGGGGCTGGACCGCGGCTGGTACGCGGGCCCCGTCGGCTGGACCGACGCGACCGGGGATGGCGAGTTCTGCGTATCCCTGCGCTGTGCGCTGCTGCGCGGCAACGTTGCCCGCTGCTATGCGGGCAACGGGATCGTGCGCGACTCGCGCCCGCAGGCCGAGCTGGCCGAGACCGAGGTCAAGTTGCAAGCGCTGCTGCCTTTGCTGGCGGGCTGAGTGCCCTACGCAGATCTCACGGTCCGCCTGCAGCCGCGTGCCAGGCGCAATGCGATCGTGGATGAGCGCGAGGGCGTCCTGCGCGTGAGTGTCGCGGCGGCGCCCGTCGAGGGCCAGGCCAACGCGGCGTTGTGCAAGCTGATCGCCAAGCGTGTCGGCGTCGCCCGCGGGCGGGTCACCGTGATCGGTGGCGAGCGCTCGCGTGAGAAGGTCGTGCGCGTCGAGGGAGTGACGCTGGGCGAGCTGCGCCGGGCGCTCGGGCTGACCCCGAGGTGATCCGCGTTCGGCGATTGCGCTAGCTTTGCCGTTAGTCCAAGACACCTGCAAGGGGAGGCATACGATGCATGCGGTTCTGATCGAGGTCGACACCAGTGGGCAGCCGGATCGTGAGGTGGGGCTCAAGAGTCTGCGCGAGGAGGTCGTGCCCGGCGTCAGCCAGGCGCCCGGATTCCAGGCCGGATACTGGCTGAGACCGCTCGGGGATGCCAAGGGAACGTCGTTGGTGCTGTTCGACACCGAGGAGAATGCCGAGGCGGCTTCGCAGGCGCTCGGCGTCGGGAGCAATCCGATGCCCGGGGTGACGGTCGTGCGCAGGGAGGTGCGCGAGGTCGCCGCCTCGGCTTGACCGAGGGATCGAAGCAGGTGCGTTTGCACCGCCCGGCGTGAAACCTCTGTCAGCGGGGGTGAGCGTTTGGTCTCTGGGGCGCAGTCCCGTTGCCTTTGTCAGGGGGAGTGTGTCAGCGCACCGGACACGACACTCCACACGCGGCCGTGCAGCTCCACGTTGCTCGCGCGGTCGGTCTTGCAGTGCACGATCGTCGAACCGATCTGCGGGGAGAGCGCACGCTCCAGGGCGACGCGGAACTGTGGGATCCTCTCCACGCGCTCATACTCCAACCCGTACAGCTCGGCGGCCTTGGCGAAGTCCAGACCTGTGGGTGTGGCGATGTGATCGGTGTAAACGTCGTCCTCTCGCGCCATCGCCGCGCGCGATACGGGCAGGAAGTCGAAGATCCCACCGCCCTCGTTGTCGAGCAGCACGATCGTCAGTTTCAACCCGAGGCGTTTGGAGGCGAGCAGGCCGCCGATGTCGTGCGCCAGCGCCACGTCGCCGATCAGCAGCACCACCGGGCCGTCTGTGGCGGCGGCCGCGCCGAACGCGCTGGAGACGGTCCCATCGATGCCGTTCGCGCCGCGGTTGCACAGCACGCGCGGTGGGTCCTCGCGCACCGGCCAGAACGTCTCGATGTCGCGCACCGGCATCGACGAGGCGACGAACAGCGTCGCAGTCTGCGGCAGCAGCACCCCGAGCTCGGCTGCGATCGCGGGCTCGCTGAGCTCCTCGCCCGCGAGCGCGCCGTCGATCGCCTCGGCCGCCTGCTCGTCGGCGGCGCGCCAGCTCGCAAGCCAGTCGGGGTCCGCCGCGGACGGGGCGGTCGACGTCCCGGCTTGTGCGGTCCCGGGGGCCGCGTCTGGCGTGCTCAACCCGGCCAGCGCCGCGGCGGGATCGAGCGCCAGCGAATCGCTCAGCACCGACGCCGGGTCCTGCCATGCGCCCTCGGGGTCGAGCGCCACCTGACGCGCTCCCTCCAAGCCCGCGAGCCATGTCCGCAGGGGCTTTGAGACGGGCAACTCGCCCACGCGCAGCACCAGGTCTGGGCGGTGTGAGCCGGCGAACGCCTCCTCGCGCAGCAGCGCGTCGTAGTGAGCGATGGCGGCTTCTCCGCGCCGGGCTCCTGACATCGGGTCCGCCAGCAGTGGCCAGCCCGCGGTCGCACACCATTCCGCGGCGGCCCGGCCGAGGGGCGTGTGGTGGCGCTCGTCGCGCCCGGCCACGACCAGCCCGCGCCTGGCCCCCGCCACGAGCTCTCGCAGGCGCGTGTCGTCCGCGGCGCCGGCGGTGGGTGCGGACATCGGCGGGCGGCGGGCCACATACGGCCGGCCTTCGTGACGGCCCGTCCCGTCGGCGGGCAGCGGCTCGTCGCTCACCAGCGGCTCGCGCAACGGGAAGTTCAGGTGCACCACGCCCGGCCGGCCCTCGAGCGTGCTCCAGTACGCGCGGCAGGCGAGAGTGCGTATCCAGCGCACCCGCTCGGGGCTCGCGTCGTGCGTGCCGACTTCGACGAACCACTTCGCCGCGCTCCCGTACAGCTTGAGCTGGTCGATCGCCTGGCCAGCTCCGTTCTCGCGCAGCTCCGGCGGGCGATCGGCGGTCAGCAGCAGCAGCGGCACGCGCGCCTGGAAGGCCTCGATCGCGGCCGGCAGCAGCTCGGCCGCCGCCGTTCCGGAGGTGCAGGTCACGGCGACGGGCAGCCCCGATGCCTTCGCGACGCCGAGCGCGAAGAAGCCCGCGCAGCGCTCGTCCACGTGCGAGTAGCACTCCAACCGCTCCTCGCGCGCGAGCGTCAGCACCAGCGGAGCGCACCGCGACCCCGGCGATGTGCACGCCATCCGCATCCCGCACCGCACGAGCTCGTCCACGAACGCGCGCAGGAGTACGTATGTGTCGGTGGCTGGGGTCACGCGGGCGGTGGCGAGGTGGGGAAGGGAGAAAAGGACGTGCGCATCGGGGTCGGGCTGGGTATCGGGGGATAGGGAGAGTGGAGGGGGAGAGTAATTACGATGGTCGTGTGCCGGAGAACATCGTCCTGCTGCACGGGTTCGGCGGCACCCATCGCGCGTGGGACGGCGTGATCGAGCGTCTGCCCCCTGAACGCTACCGGCCGCTGGCGATCGACCTGCCCGGGCATGGTGTCCACGCCAACCGCATTGGGAGACATTCGCTCCGCTCATATCCCCAATCGGGCCAGCGCGGGGTGGGCGAGGAGGCGATTACGTTCGATTGCTGTGTCGAGCACGTGCTCGCCCGCTCACCCGAGCGCTTCGCGCTGTGCGGGTACTCGCTGGGCGGACGCATCGCCCTGCACGTCGCGCTGGCCGCCCCGCAGCGCGTATCGCGGCTCGTGCTGGTGTCCAGCGCCGCGGGGATCGAGGACGCATCCGAGCGTGCGCAGCGCAGCGCGGCCGACCACCGTCTGGCCGAAGAGCTCGAGCGGATCCCGTTCGAGGATTTCATCGAGCGCTGGCGCACCCAGCCGCTGTTCGCCGCCGATCCCCCCGAGGTCGGCGCGCTGGCACGCGAGGATCAACGCCGCAACCGTCCCGATGCCCTCGCCGCCGTTTTGCGCGGAATCGGCACGGGGGAGATGGCGCCGCTGTGGGACAGGCTGGCCGAGCTGACGATGCCGGTGACGGTCCTCGCCGGCGAGCGCGATGTGAAGTTCCAGGCGCTCGGCCGGCGCATGGCCGACATGATTCCCGGCGCTGAGCTGATCGTCGTACCCGGGGGCCATGGACTCCCACTGGAGAACCCGTTCGCTGTGGCCGAGCGCATTTAGATTTTCTCGGCGATCGTCCGAGCGCGTGCACGATTAAAGCCGTCCCCGTTCGAGCCGATAAGGCGGGAGCGCATGCGTGCGCAGCGGGGACACAGGACTGCCATGTCAGACAGCGAAAAACCTCAACAGCCGTCGACCCCGGGCAGAGATGCGCTCGGGCGCGTGAAGCATGTGTTCGAGGGCCGCAATCTGGTTGAGGGCCGCAGGGGCGTTTGGGTCGCGGTGGCGGTGCTGTGTGTCGCCGCTGGGACGGTCGCCTCGCTGCTCGGAGCGCAGACGGTGGCGCGCAACGACGAATCCTCGACACGCCAGGCGTTCCATCAGGGCTCGACCGCGATCGCCTCGACGTTGAGTCTGGCCATCCGCCACGAGGAACAGCTCACCGTCAGCGCGAGCACCTACTTCGCCGATCATCCGAATGCCTCGTCCGCGGAATTCGAGAAGTGGATGAGATGGGCGCGTACTCGGGGTCGCTATCCGGAGCTCGACGCGCTCGGTCTGCTGACGCTCTCCGACGGTACCCCCGCGCTGCGGCTGGCTGCAGACACGGCGCAGAGTATCTACACCCCCATCCCGGCCGGGAGCCGGAGCGCGCTGGCGATCGAAACGCCCGTGTATCGGGGCAGCGTGACGCCGCGCAGCGTCTTTGGCCGCAGGGCGGCATCGGTGGGGTGGCTGCGTGAGGTGCTCATACCGGGCATCGTGCTGGGAGAGGTCCTGCGGGGCCATCCGGGCTACGCGGTGAGCGTCCGCCACGGGGCCGGATCCACGAACGTCGCATTTGCCGCTGGCGCCGCTGCGCCCGGTGCGCAGAGCGCCACGACCGGCCTGCGCGACGGATGGACCGTTACGAGCTTCGGCCCAGCGGCCGGCGCGAGCGTATTCACGGACGGCGACGCGTTCGCGGTGCTGATCGGCGGGATCCTGTTGAGCGTGCTGCTCGGCTTGGTCGTGGATGTCCTTGGCGGCACCCGTTCGCCGGCGCCGACGCCTGCGCCGGCAGAGGCAGGGATAGAGGCAGAGACAGATATGCCGGCCGGTGCGCTGCCCGAGGAGTATCTGTACGAGCCTGTGACCGGGCTTCCCAACCGCGCGCTCACGCTGGACCGCGCCGAGCGCATGGTCGCGCGGGCGGGACGCGATTCGGGCATGCTCGCGGGCGCGCTGTTCATCGACATCGACCAGCTGGGCGAGGTCAACGAGAAGCTCGGTCTCACCGCCGGCGATCAGCTGCTGAAGATCGTCGGGGAACGGCTCCGGGACGTCGTGCGGGACGGGGACAGCGTGGGTCGTCTCGGCGGCGACGAGTTCGTCGTGCTGGTTGAATCGACCGCCCGCGGGGTGCGCCTGGACTCCCTCGCCCAGCGCATGATCGAGACGCTGCACAGGCCCATAGAGCTCGACGATTTCGGGCCGAGCTTCGTCCTGACCGCGAGCATCGGCGTCGCCTTCGGCCGCTACGCGACCCCCGATGACCTGCTGCGCGACGCGCACGTGGCCCTGGCCTCGGCGAAGGCGGCCGGCAAGGACCGCTACACGCTGTTCAACGCCAACATGCGCACCGTGATCGAGGGTCGCGCGGTGCTCGAGGCCGAGTTGAACACCGCGATCGCCGAGCAGCAGTTCTTCCTGCTCTATGAGCCGATCTATGACCTGCGCACCCGCAAGGTGGCAGGGTTGGAGGCGCTGATCCGCTGGCAGCATCCCGAGCAGGGCGTGCTGGCGGCAGAGGTGTTCATCCCGCTGGCCGAGGAAACCGGGCTGATCGTGCCGATCGGCCGCTTCATGCTCGAAGCGGCCTGCTCTCGCGCCGCGACCTGGGATGTGGCCGGGCATCGCGTCGGCGTCGGGGTGAGGGTCTCGGTGCACCAGCTGGATCGAGACGGCTTCATCACCGACGTGCGGCGAGCCCTGCAGCAGTCCGGGATCGAGCCGTCGCTGCTCACGCTCAAGATCCCCGAGATCGCGGTGATGCGCGACCTCCCTGCGGCCACCGAGCGCCTGCGAGAGATCAAGGCACTGGGCGTCGGCATCGCGATCGACGACTTCGGCGGCAGCGGCTACGCCCATCAGGCCGATCTGCGCCAGATGCCGCTCGACTCCCTGCGCGTGGACCGCAGCTCGCTGGCGGCCTCCGAGGACGAGAGCTACCGCAGTTGGCTGCTCGAGGCGATCCTGCTCGTCGGGCGCGATCTCGAGCTGACGGTTATCGCCACGGGCATCGAGACGCACGAGCAGATGGCCACGCTCCAGACGATCGGCTGCACGATGGCTCAGGGCGCCCTGATGGGCGGGCCCACCTCCGCGGAGGCCGTTGCGAGCCTCTTCGATGTCCCGCTCTCGGTCGCACCCGTACCGACGATGCCCGTCCTGTCAGAGCGGTCTGACGCCCAGCCCAGAGCCTGACGGCAGCGCGATCCTGCCTGCACGCACCGGCAGCGGGTCCTCGATGTCCTCGAACATCCTCAACGTCGCCAGCCCGCAGGCTGGCACCGCTCCACGGGAGGCCAGGGCGGCGACCGCGTGCAGGGCGGCGGCCACTCCCAGCGGGCCGTCCAACGTCGAGGAGACGTATGCCTCCGCACCGGAGGCGCGCACCAGGCTCGCGGCCGCGAGCAGCCCCGAGATTCCGCCGCAGCGACCGACCTTCAGGCACACCGCGTCGGCCACGCCCGCGCCGAGCGCGCCGTGCTCGGCCGCGGTCTCGTCGATCGCCACCCTCGCGCTCACGCGCTCGCGCACCTCCCGCACTGCCCGCAGTCCGTGCGTCGGCTCCTCCACGAGCTCCAGCCCGGCGGGCGCGAGCGCATCGATCGACCTGATCGCCTCCGCCACAGTCCACGCGCCGTTGGCGTCCAATCGCAGCGCCGTCCCGGGACCCGCGGCCGCACGCACCGCCGCCACCCGGGCCGCGTCGTCGCCGGTTCCGACCTTCAGCTTGATGCACTCAAACCCCTCCTCCACCGCCTCCGCGGCCTGCTCCACAGCGCTCTGGCGGTCAACCGCGCCGATCGTCGCGTTCACGATCACCTCGCCAGCCGGATCGTCTGAGAGCAGCTCCGCGACCGGCTTGCCCGCGCGCCTGCCGGCACGGTCCCACAGCGCCATGTCGATCGCGGCCAGCGCCTGCGGCAGATCGTCCACTCGCCGGCACGCTTCGATCAGCTGCATCCCGCTCATATCCCGCGCGTCCGCGAGCACCCGCTCGTAACGCTGCAGCGCTCTCTCCACCCGGACGAGGTCCACGCCGTCGTAGGAGGGCAGCGGCGCCGCCTCGCCATGACCCTCGAGTCCGTCCTCACCGGCCAGCGTCACCGCCACCAGCTCGCGCTGCCTCACCGTCCCGTGCGCCGTCTGCAGCGGACTCCTCAGGCGCAGGCTCCGTCGCTCTATGCTCAATCGCAACCGGTGCTCACCCTCCGATCCCGCCGCTCGCGAGGATCCCGGCGGCGAACAGCAGGCAATACAGCAGCTGCAGCATCCCCGTCTTGGCCAGCGCGCCGTTCAGCGACGGTCCGTCCATTCTCGTGCGCACGGTCCTCACGACCGAAAGCGCGAGCGGGATCGTCGCCCAACTCAAAAGCAGCCACGGCGACATTCCCAAGGCCCACAGCGCGGGCGCGCTCGCGAACGCGCCGACCACCATCGCCGTATACAGGCCGCGCGTGCGCTCGCGTCCCAGCCTGACCGCGAGGGTGCGCTTGCCGGCGCGCCTGTCGGTGTCGATGTCCCTGACGTTGTTCACGACGAGGATCGCGCTCGCCAGCAGCCCGACCGGCACGGCGCACCCGAACGCCTGCCACGGCAGCCGCTGCACCTGCACGAAGTAGGAGCCCGCCACCGCCACCACGCCGAAGAACAGGAACACGAACACCTCGCCAAGCCCCTCATACCCGTACGGCCGCGGCCCACCGGTGTAGAGCACGCCCGCGAGGATCGACGCCGCCCCGACGGCGATCAGCTCCGGGCCGGCCACCGCCACCAGGTAGGCGCCGCACACGACCGCCAGCCCGAACGTCGCATACGTCGCGATCAGCACCTGCCTGGGCGGCACCAGCCCGCCCGCCGTCACCCGGACCGGCCCCAGCCGGTCCTCGCTGTCGGCGCCCCGGCGCGCGTCGGAATAGTCGTTTGACAGGTTCGTTCCCACCTGGATGAACACCGCCCCCAGCAGCGCCGCGACGAACGCGAGCGGGCGAAAATGGTCGGCGCCGAGCGCGAGCGACGTTCCCACGAGCACGGGCGCGACCGCCGCCGGCAGCGTCCTGACGCGTGCGGCCATGACCCATATCCGCATCGGACTCACGCGCGCCTTGGAAACCGACCGAAATCCGGGGCGCGATGCTCCCGGTAGGCGTCTCTGCCCTCCTGGGCCTCCTCGCTGCCGTAGAACAGCAGGTTCGCATCGTGCGCGAGCTGCTGGATGCCCGTCAGGCCATCCTCGGCCGCGTTGAAGCTCGCCTTCAGCAGTCTCAGCGCGAACGGCGAGAGCTCGAGCATCTCCTCGCACCAGCGCACTGTCTCGTCTTCCAGCTCCGCCAGCGGCACGACGGTGTTGACCATCCCCATCTGCAGCGCTTGGAGCGCGGAGTACTGCCGGCACAGAAACCAGATCTCCTTCGCCTTCTTCGGTCCCACCAGGTTCGCCAAGAGGCCCGCGCCGAAGCCACCGTCGAACGATCCAACCTTCGGGCCCACCTGCCCGAACCGTGCGTTCTCAGCGGCGATCGTCAGGTCGCACACGAGGTGCAGCACGTGCCCGCCGCCGATCGCGTAGCCCGCGACCATCGCCACGACCGGCTTGGGCAGCCGCCGGATCTGCACGTGCAGGTCGGTCACGTGAAATCTTCCTATTCCAGCCTTGCCGGCGGCGTCCTCGGCCAGATAGCCCGAATCTCCGCGCACGCGCTGATCCCCGCCGGAACAAAACGCCAGCTCACCCGCGCCCGTCAGCACGATCGCGCCGATCTCCGTGTCCTCGCGCGCGTCCTCGAGCGCTCTGGATATCTCCACGATCGTCTGCGGCCTGAACGCGTTGCGCACCTCCGGGCGGTCGATCGTGATCTTCGCGATTCCCTTCGTCGACGGCTCGACGGACTTCTCGTAGCGGATGTCCTCGTACTCGCCCGCGGCTGTCCAGGTGGTGGCCATGACGGGGAAGGCTAGCCTTTGGCGCATGATCGTCGAGGGCTGGCTGCATCGCGCCGCGCGCACGCATCCCGGATCGACGGCCGTGGAGGGGCCCGACGGCAGTCGTTCATACGCCGAGCTCTACAGCGCCGCGCAGCGCGGGGCGGGCGTGTTATCGGCCGATGGTGTCGCTCCCGGCGATCGTGTCGCGATCGCCTTGCCGCCGGGGTTGGCGTTCGCCGAGGCATTCCACGCCTGCCTGCTGCTCGGAGCGGTGGCTGTGCCGGTGGACCTGCGTCTGGGTGAGGCCGAGCGCGAGCTCATCTGTGACGGCGCCGCGCTGATCGTAAAGGGCGGACTGAATCGCGAACCCTCTACCCGACCGCGTCATACGGGCGCCCCGGAGCATCAGCACGATCTCGACGCCGTCGCGGCCGTCATCCACACATCCGGCACGAGCGCCGCACCCCGCCCAATCGAGCTCACGTACGGCAACTTCCTGTGGAGCGCCCTCGGCTCGGCCGTCGCCCTGGACCTCGATCCGCACGAGCGCTGGCTGTGCGCGCTGCCTGTATCGCACGTCGGCGGTCTGTCGATCCTGGTGCGCTCGGCGATCTACGCGACCACGGCGGTGATCCATCCCCGCTTCGACGCCGATCTGGCTCTGCGGGCCCTGCACGAGCAGGACATCACGCTGGTGTCTCTCGTCGCCACTACGCTCGCGCGGCTGCTCGACGCCGGTTTACGTCGGCCACCCGCACTGCGCTGCGCTCTGACCGGCGGCGGCCCCGTGCCCGAGGCGTTGATCGAACGCGCGCATCGTGCCGGCGTGCCCGTCAGCACCACCTACGGGCTGACCGAGGCCTGCTCGCAGGTCACGACCGGTGGCCCGCCGCTGTTCTGCACGCGTGTGCGCATCGACGGAACCCGGTCCGAGAGTCCGGGCGCCGGCGAGATCCTTGTCTCGGGACCGACCGTCGCGCCGGCCTCGCGCGACCACGAGGGCTGGCTGCGCACCGGCGATCTCGGCTCCCTCGACGAGCGCGGCTTCCTGCACGTCACCGGACGCGTCGCCGACACGATCATCAGCGGTGGGGAGAACGTCGCCCCGGCCGAGGTCGAGGCCGTGCTCGAATCCCATCCCGGCATCCTGGAGGCAGCCGTCCTCGGACGGTCCGATGAGACCTGGGGGGAGTCCGTCGCGGCGATCGTCGTGGCGCGTCCGGGGTTCGCGCCCGAGGCCGAGACGCTGCGCGCCTACTGCGCCGAACGTCTGGCCCGCTATAAGGTCCCCAAGCAGGTTGACGTCACCGGCACGCCTCTGCCGCGTACACGATCGGGGAAGCTGCTTAGGAGGGAGCTGCAGTGAACGGGGATTTGAAGGATCAGGCGCCAGAGAACAGTGGTCCACGGGACAACGGTGGTCCGGCGGACAGCGACGCTGGAGCCTTCGACGCCAACGCCCACAGAGAGTCGAGCCTCGCCGGTTGGGAAGCCGCCGCTTCCGGCTGGACGCGCCGTCAGGAGACGATTCGCAGGTTCGGGGCGCCGGTCTCGGAGTGGATGCTCGACGCGGTCTCGCTGCAGCCGGGTGAGCGGGTGCTCGAGCTGGCGGCCGGCCTCGGCGAGACGGGAATGCTCGCCGCCGAACAGGTCGCGCCGATGGGCGGAGTGATCGTCTCCGACCAGGCCGACGCGATGTTGGACGGCGCCCGCGCGCGAGCCATCGAACTGGGTCTGAGCAACGTCGAGTTCCAGGTCATCGGGGCCGAATGGATCGACCTGCCGCTGGCGAGCGTGGACGCCGTGCTGTGCCGCTGGGGCTACATGCTGCTCGCCGATCCGCCGGCCGCGCTGAGCGAGACCCGTCGCGTGCTGCGGCCGAACGGCAGGGTCGCGCTGGCCGTGTGGGATTCCGTCCAGCACAACCCCTGGGCGCTGCAGCCGGCCCTGGAGCTGATCGAGCGCGGCCTCACCACGCCGCCCGCGCAGGGAGCTCCGGGACCGTTCGCGCTCGGCGACCCCGAGCGCGTGCGCGAGCTGCTCCAGCAGGCCGGGTTCGCCGAGATCGACGTGCAGGCGATCGACATCGCCCAGCGCTACGACTCGTTCGATGAGATGTGGGAGACGACGCTCGACATCTCCCACGCCTTCCACGACGCGGTGCTCAGCCGGCCAGAGCCCGAGATCGCAGAGATCCGCGCAGGTCTGGCGGCGCGCCTGGAGCCCTACACCGCGCCCGACGGAACGCTCACGATTCCCGGCCGCACGCTGGTGGCGTCCGCGAGCGCCTGACGATTCGCCCCTGGGTTCGGAATCGAGCGTCGAACCGATAGCCTGCGCGGCCATGCTCTACGACGACGACGCAGATTCCACGCTTCTGGACGGCAAGACCGTCGCGATCATCGGCTACGGCTCCCAGGGCCACGCCCACGCGCTGAACCTGAAGGATTCCGGCGTCGAAGTCTTGGTCGGATTGCGCTCGGACTCCGCGTCCGTCACCAAGGCCCGCGAGCAAGGTCTCGAGGTGCTGCCCGTGGTCGAGGCCGCCTCCCGCGGCGATCTCGTGATGATCCTGCTGCCCGACGAGCTCCACCACCAGGTGTGGGAGGCGGAGATCCGCGACGGGATCGCGCCCGGCAACATGATCCTGTTCGGTCACGGGTTTTCGATCCACTACGGAGAGGTCGATCCGCCCGCCGGCGTCGACGTGGCGATGGTCGCGCCGAAGGGGCCCGGTCATCTCGTGCGCCGGCAGTTCACCGAGGGCAGCGGCGTCCCCGGGCTGATCGCCGTCGCCCAGGACGCCACCGGCAACGCCCGCGCGCTTGCGCTCGCATACGCCAAGGGGATCGGCTGCACGCGTGGCGGCGTGATCGAGACGACGTTCAAGGACGAGACCGAGACGGACCTGTTCGGCGAGCAGGCGGTCCTCTGCGGCGGCGCCTCAGAGCTCGTCCAGGCCGGGTTTCAGACGCTCGTCGAAGCGGGGTATGACCCCGAGATGGCCTACTTCGAGTGCCTGCACGAGCTCAAGCTGATCGCAGATCTGATGTATGAGAAGGGACTGGCGGGGATGCGCTACTCGATCTCCAACACCGCCGAGTACGGCGACTACACGCGTGGCAAGCGCGTGATCACCGACGAGACGCGCGCCGCGATGCGCCAGATCCTCGCCGAGATCCAGTCCGGGGACTTCGCGCGAGAGTGGATCGCCGAGAACCGCGCCGGTCAGGAGAACTTCCTGCGCATGCGCGCAGAGCAGGCCGACACTCAGGTCGAGCACGTCGGCTCAGAGCTGCGTTCGCACATGGACTGGATCAAGCCCTCGTTCTAGATGACGCCCGATCTGGTCATACCCGACGAGCGCAAGCCCGCCGACGGGCGCTTCGGCTGCGGACCCTCGAAGGTGCGCCCCGAGGCGCTCGCGCGCCTGGCGAGCGAGGGGGCCGCGCGTGATGGGCACCTCCCATCGCCAGAAGCCCGTCAAGTCCCTCGTCGGCGAGATCCGCGCCGGGCTGCGCGAGCTGTTCTCCCTGCCCGACGGGTACGAGGTCGCGCTCGGCAACGGCGGAGCGACCGCGTTCTGGGACGCCGCGGCGTTCGGGTTGGTGCGCGAGCGCGCGCTGCACCTGACCTACGGCGAGTTCTCTGCGAAGTTCGCGGCGGTCACGACCGGCGCGCCGTTCCTGGAGGACCCGGTCGTCGTGTCAGCCGACCCCGGCGACGCCCCCGACCCGGGCGCGCTCGACAGCCCCGGCGGACCTGTCGATGTGGTGACGTGGGCGCACAACGAGACCTCGACCGGAGTGATGGTCCCGGTCCTCAGACCTGCCGCGACAGGCGATGCGCTGGTGTTGATCGACGCGACCTCGGGCGCGGGTGGGCTCCCGGTCGATACCGGTCGGGCCGACGCGTATTACTTCGCCCCGCAGAAGTCGTTCGCCGGCGACGGTGGCCTGTGGGTGGCGCTGCTCAGCCCCGCCGCGCAGGAGCGGATCGCAGAGCTTGCCGGATCCGCGCGCTGGATCCCTCCCTTCCTCTCCCTGAGCACGGCCCTGGAAAACTCGATCAAAGATCAGACGTACAACACCCCGGCGGTGGCGACACTGTTCCTGCTCGCCGATCAGATCCGCTGGATGCTGCGGGGAGGCGGCCTGGACTGGTGCGTATCGCGTACGCGCGAGTCCTCGACGCATCTGTATGACTGGGCGCAGCGCACCGACTACACCAGTCCGTTCGTGGGCGATCCGGACAAGCGCTCGCTGGTCGTGGGGACGATCGACTTCGCCGAGGAGGTCAACGCCGCCACGGTCGCCAAGACGCTGCGCGCGAACGGGATCGTCAACACCGAGCCGTATCGCAAGCTGGGGCGCAACCAGCTGCGGATCGGCATGTTCCCGGCGGTCGAGCCCGACGATGTGCGTGCGCTGACGGCGTGTATTGACTGGACGGTAGAGAGGATCGCGTCATGAGCCCCGCAACGCCGGAGACCACAACCGCCACAAGCGGCGAGCGCCCGAAAGTGCTCGTCAAGGAGAAGATCGGCGACTCGGGGATCGAGCTGCTGAAAGAGCACTTCGACGTCGACCTCGGCATCGACTGGAGCGATGAGGAGCTCGCCGAGAAGATCGGTTCCTACGACGGCATCGTGATCCGCTCGGCCACGAAGATGACCGCGGAGCTGATCGAGAAGGCCACCAACCTGAAGGCGATCGGACGGGCCGGGGTGGGCGTGGACAACGTCGATGTGCCGGCGGCGACCAAGCGCGGGATCGTCGTCGCCAACGCGCCCGAGTCGAACGTCGTGACCGCGGCGGAGCACACGATGGCGCTGCTGCTGGCGCTCGCGCGCAACGTGCCGCAGGCAAACCGCTCGCTGAGCGAAGGTAGGTGGGACCGCTCGAAGTACTCCGGAGTGGAGCTGTATGAGAAGACGCTCGGGATCCTCGGGTTCGGGCGCATCGGCCAGCTCGTGGCCCAGCGCGCCCGCTCCTTTCAGATGCGCGTGCTGGCGTTCGACCCGTTCGTCAGCGCCGAGCGCTACCGCGACCTGGGGATCGAGAAGGCCGACTCGCCCGATGACGTCTACGCCCAGGCCGACTTCATCACGATCCACCTGCCCAAGACGCCCGAGACCGAAGGGTTCATCGACGCGACGGCGCTTGCGAAGATGCGCGACGGGGTGCGCATCCTCAACGTCGCCCGCGGGGGCCTGATCGACGAAGCGGCGCTCAAAGACGCTCTCGATTCGGGCAAGGTCGGCGGCGCCGCGCTGGACGTGTTCCCGTCGGAGCCGATGACCGACAACCCGCTGTTCGGCTATCCCAGCGTGGTCGCCACCCCACACCTGGGGGCCTCGACGGCCGAGGCGACGGACCGCGCCGGCTATCAGAGCGCCGAGCAGGTGCTCGCCGCACTGACCGGCGGTGTCGTCTCGACAGCGGTGAACATCCCCGCGATCGGCGCTGAGGACATGGAGGTGCTGGGGCCGTTCCTGCCGCTGGCCACCCAGCTCGGCAAGCTGGCGATGGCGCTCGCCGAGGGCAGCTCGGTCGAGCGCATCGAGGCCGCCTTCCTCGGCCGTATCGCCGAGTTCGACACGCGCCTGCTCACGCTCGCCGTGATCCAGGGCGCGCTGCAGGGCCGTACGGAGGAGCAGGTCAACCTCGTCAACGCCCCCAGCATGGCCCAGCAGCGGGGGATTGTCGTCGAGGAGAAGGCCGTCTCCGAGGCGCAGGACTTCAACGAGCTGATCCGCGTCACGGTCGTCGCCGGGTCCGAGCGCGTCGCGGTCGCCGGCACCGGCATCGGCCCCAACCGCGTGCCTCACCTCGTCGAGGTCCAGGGCCGGCGCCTGACGATCGAGCTCGAGCCCTACGTCACCGTGTTCCGCTACCAGGACCTGCCCGGAATGATCGGGCGCGTCGGCACGATCTTCGGCGCGCATGGCATCAACATCTCCTCCGCCGCCGTCGGTCACACGCCCGACGGGCACGGCGAGGGCGAGGAGGACGGGCGCCTGGCCGCGATGGTCGTCACGACCGACGCCGCCGTGCCGGACGGTGTCGTCCAGGAGATCGTCGCGTCCGACGGGTTCGTCAACGGCTGGTCGGTGGATCTCGGTTGATTCGGCTGTTCCGGTCGGTACATGTACCGACCGGCGGGGCGGCTCATGAGCCGCCCCGAGGCAGGGCCACATGTGGCCCTGCCGGCGGCGCCGCATGCGGCGCCGCCCCCCTACGGGGAATGGGAACGGACACCCACGCGATGGCGGCTGTCGCTAGGCGCTGCGAGCGATGAGGGCTGTGGTCATCACCAAGCATGGGGGACCGGGGGTGCTGCGGGTTCAGGAGCGCCCCGATCCCGTGCTCGGCCCGGGCGAGGTGCGCATCGACGTCGCCGCAGCGGGGATCAACTTCGCCGACGTGATGGCGCGCCTGGGCTTCTATCCCGACGCGCCCAAGACCCCGTGTGTGGTCGGCTACGAGGTCGCCGGCACGATCCTCGAGCTCGGCGAGGGGGCATCGAACCCCGCCCGTCCCCTCAGCCTCGGCCAGCGGGTCGTGGCGGGAACCGAGTTCGGCGGCTACGCCTCGCAGGTGGTCGTGCCCGCCGACGGCGTGCTGGAGCTGCCGGACGGGCTCTCCTTCGAGCAGGGCGCGGCCATCCCCGTCAACTACGGGACGGCATGGATGGGACTCGTCGGCTTCGGCAGCCTGCTCTCCGGCGAACGTGTGCTGATCCAAGCGGCCGCCGGCGGCGTCGGCATCGCCGCGACGCAACTCGCCAAGCGCCAGGGCGCCGAGGTGTACGGCACCGCCTCGCCCGGCAAGCACGCGCGCATCTCCGAGCTCGGCGTCGACCATCCGCTCGACTACACCAAGCCCGGCTGGGAGCGGGGCCTGCCGCCGTTCGATGTGATCATGGACGCGATCGGCGGCAAGAGCTTCCGGCGCAGCTATGAGCTGCTCGGCCCCGGCGGGCGCCTGATCGCCTTCGGCGCCTCCGCGGTCGTCTCCGGCGAGCGGCGCAACCCCGTCTCCGCGCTGAGCACCGCCCTGCGCATGCCCCGCTTCAACCTGATCAAGCAGATGTCGGCGTCAAAGGCCGTGATCGGCCTGAACATGTACACGCTCTCCCAGGACGAGCGCCGCCGCGCCCAGGTGGGCGCCGCGCTGCGCGAGCTGCTCGGCGACGGTACGGTCCAACCCGTGGTTGCGGGCGCCTTCTCGTTCGAGGAAGCCGGCGCCGCGCAGAACATGATCACCGAACGACGCAACGTCGGCAAGGTGGTCCTCGCTCCGTAGATACGGACCCGGGAAGTGTCGTTAGGCGCTGTGTGAGACGATCCAGCTAAGTATGGCCAGCGTGCAGAGACCGATGCGACTCACCCGCCTTGAGCTTCGCAACTGGCGAAACTTCCAGCATGCCGAACTCGATTTGGAGCTTCGCACCTTTCTGGTCGGGCCGAATGCGGCGGGTAAGTCGAACCTGCTAGACGCGATCCGCTTCCTGCACGACATCGTCGCTGTGGGAGGCGGCTTTGAGGACGCTGTGGCGCGACGCGGCGGTGTCTCGTCGCTGCGCTGTCTGGCGGCACGGTCCAAGTCGGACATCGAGCTGACGGTTCATCTTGGTTCAGAAGCCAATCACCCAGACTGGCAATACACGCTTGGGTTTGGTCAGAGCCCGCAGCGTAGGCCACTCATCAAGCGCGAGCGTGTGATCCACAAGGGTGAGACCCAGCTTGACCGCCCAATTCCCGCCGACCGGTCAGATCCCGCTCGTCTCAGTCAGACCTACCTCGAGCAAGTGAACGTGAACCGGGATTTTCGTGCGATCGCCGATTTCCTCAGGACGATCCGTTATCGGCACATCGTGCCTCAGCTGATCCGCGAACCCGACCGGTCGGTGGGCAAGGTTGACGATCCTTTCGGGGGCGACTTTCTGGAGCAACTTGCCAAAACACCAAACCGTAGTCGGGAGGCTCGGCTGGAGCGGGTGCGCAAGGCATTGCAGGTGGCGGTTCCGCAACTCCAGGCTCTTGAGCTACATCAGGACGCGAGAGGCGTCTACCGCCTGCGAGGCAAGTACGAGCATTGGCGTCCACATGGAGCGTGGCAGTCGGAGAACGACTTCTCTGACGGCACCCTGCGACTGCTCGGCCTGCTGTGGACGATGCTGGACGGCAAGGGGCCGCTGCTTTTGGAGGAGCCCGAGTTGTCGCTTCATCCCGGTGTGGTCCGCTACATACCGTCGATGCTCGCGCGAATGCAGGCGCGTACCGGCAGACAGGTTCTTGCAAGCACCCAGTCGACGGAGTTGCTTCAGGACCCCGGCATCGGCCTAAACGAAGTGTTCCTGCTGCGCCCGGGAGCCGAGGGCACCGATGTTCGATCTGCCGGAGAGTTCGAGGAGATCCGGCCTCTGCTTGACAGCGGACTGAGCATCGGCGAGGCGGTCATGCCCCGAACTCGTCCGGAGCTTGCGGAGCAGCTTGCGCTGTTTGCCGGCCTGTGACCGTGATTGTCTTCGGTGCCGTAGAGGGGGTGGTGGACGATGCCGTCGTCCGGCGCATCGTGCGAGCCACCGACCACGAAATCGGACCTATTCACGTTAAGGACGGCAAGCAGGCGTTGCTTCAGAAGCTGCACGGTTACAACGCCGCGGCCCTGTTTGTACCGTGGCTTGTCCTCGTTGATCTCAATGGCGACGCTCCCTGTGCTCCTCCGTTCGTTGCTCAGCACCTACCAACCCCGAAGGGGAACATGCTGTTTCGTGTGGCGGTCCGCCAGGTTGAGGCTTGGCTGCTCGCGGACAGGGCTCGCTTTGCTCGCTTCCTGCGGGTGAGCCCGGCGAAACTGTCGAATGACCCGGACTCTCTGCCAAATGCCAAGCGGGTTGTCGGTGAGCTTGCACACCAGTCCACGGACAGACGGATTCGCGAGGAGGTGGCGCCTCGGCCAGGGAGCGGGCTGCAGGTCGGTCCGGCGTACGTAGCCAGGATGATCGAGTTCATCGGGCTTGCTTGGGAGCCGGACGAAGCTGCTGTTCGCTCAGACAGCCTTCGTCGTTGCCTTGATCGTCTCCGATCGCTGCAAGACTGAGCCCCAACCGGCCTACGTCGGTGCTACTCTGACCCGACATGTCGTTCCAGCTCTCGTCCCTGCTGCAGCTTCTCCTGCTCCCCCCTCGGGGGGAATAGCGCGTGGCGGCCGCGTAGCCGCATACCAACGGAGAAAGCAGGTAGACGAGACACAGAAAGGAACTAAGGAACGACCATGAGCAGCCAAGGCACACCATCGTCGGCGGAGCCTTCGCCTGACGCCGGCGCATCACCCACGCCCGAGCGATCCACACCGCCCACGCCCGAGCGCACCGAGCAGGGCAGGGTCCGGATCTTTGACACGACCCTGCGCGACGGTGAGCAGTCGCCGGGGATCTCGCTGAACAAGCAGGAGAAGCTGGAGATCGCCCACCAGCTCGCGCGACTGGGGGTGGACATCATCGAGGCGGGCTTTCCGATCACCTCGCCCGGCGACTTCGAGTCGGTACAGGCGATCGCCCGTGAGGTCGAAGGCCCTGTCATCTGCGGGCTCGCGCGTACCTCCAAGCAGGACATCGACGCCGCCTGGAACGCGGTCAAGGATTCAGAGCGCCCGCGGATTCACACGTTCATCGCGACCAGCGACATCCACATCGAGCGCAAGCTGCAGACCACGCGTGAGGATGTCAAGGGACAGGTGCGCGCCGCGGTCGCGCACGCGCGCGAGTACACCGAGGATGTGGAGTTCTCACCCGAGGACGGGTCGCGCTCGGACATCGCATACATGGCCGAGGTCATCCAGATCGCGCTGGACGAGGGCGCCACCACGATCAACGTGCCCGACACGGTCGGCTACACGATGCCGCGCGAGTACGCGGCGATGTTCGAGGAGCTCTACCGCCTGGTGCCGGGCCTGCGCGACGTCGTCGTCTCCGGGCACTGCCACGACGATCTGGGATTGGCCGTGGCCAACTCGCTGGCGAGCGTGGAAGCGGGGTGCAGACAGGTGGAGTGCGCGGTCAACGGGATCGGTGAGCGCGCGGGCAACGCGTCGCTCGAGGAGATCGTGATGCTGCTGCGCACGCGCGAGCCGAGTCTCGGCCTGTGGACGGGGATCGAGACGACCGAGATCGCGCGCACGAGCCGGCTGGTCTCGCGGCTGACCGGATATCAAGTGCAGCCCAACAAGGCGATCGTGGGACGCAACGCGTTCGCGCACGAGGCCGGCATCCATCAGGACGGTGTGCTGAAGGAGCGCACGACGTACGAGATCATGGATGCGACCACTGTGGGATTGAAAAGCAACTCCCTTGTGCTGGGCAAGCACTCCGGTCGCCACGCGCTGCGCGACGCTCTGGAGGAGATGGGCTTCCAGCTCGACGGCCAGGCGCTGAACACGGCGTTCAAGCGCTTCAAGGAGATAGCAGACCGCAAGAAGCAGATCACGGCGATGGATCTGGAGGCGCTCGTAACCGATGAGCTGCGCAGCGAGGACGTCGGCGGCTACGCGCTGGAGTGGTTCGAGGTCGAGGCATCCTCGCGCAGACCGCCGCATGCGCGCGTGTCGGTGACCCTGCCCGACGGTGTCGCATCCGAGGGCTCGTTCACCGGCGACGGGCCGATCGACGCGGTGTTCAGGGCGATCAACGCGGCGGCCGGCGTCGATGCGAAGCTCGGCGAGTTCACGATCGGCGCGGTCACCGAGGGTCAGGATGCGCTCGGCGAGGTGTCGGTCGTGGTCGAGGTCGGTGGCATGTCCGGGGCGGGGCAGGGCGTCTCGACGGACATCATCGACGCGGCCGCGCGCGCGTACGTGCGCGCGCTGTCTGTTGCACGCGCGCGTGCCCAGGCGTCTGTCGATGCGGTCGGATTGCCCGAGCCCGCTGGGCCGTAGACACGACAACATACATACGTGTGTGATAGCGTACGCACGTATGGCAACCGCAACACGGGATCCACTGGACTCGGCGACGATCGGCGCACGGGTAAAGGCGTTGCGCGAGTCCGAGTCGCTGTCGCTGCGCGATCTGGCCGAGCGCAGCGGGGTGAGCGCGCCGATGCTGTCCCAGGTCGAGCGCGGGGAGACGAGTCCGACGTTGACGGTCGCCGCGCGGATCGCGGCGGGACTCGAACTGCGGCTATCCCAACTGCTGCGCCTGGACGAGGACGGCGCGGTGACGATCGTCCGTTCCGGCGAACGTAGTCGTGGCGGCAACAGGCGGCGCGGACACAGCTTCGAGGTGATGACCTCATCCCAGCCCGGTCAACGCGCGGAGCTGTCGCGACACACGCTCGCCCCGGGAGGCGCCACGGGTGCGCCCGATGACCCGCCGATGCACGAGCCCGGCAGCCGTGAGACCGCACTGGTCGAGCGCGGCTCGGTCGTGCTCGTGTGCGACGGGCAGCGGTATGTACTGGACGAGGGGGACTGCGTCACGTTCGACGCGGACCTGCCGCACCACTTCGAGAACCCCATGACCGACACCGAGGCCGCGTTCCTGGCGGTTGTGTCGGCGGGGCTGAGGCGCAGCTAGATGGTCGCCACGACGCTGGTCGCCACGATGACATCCCGTCCGACCTCGGCCGGGTCTGCACAAGCAACGATTCGAGCACTCACAAACGACAAGGACCGATGACCATGCCACAGACGCTGTTCGACAAGATCTGGGAGACGCACGAGGTGGAGCATGGATTGCTGTACATCGACCTGCATCTCGTGCACGAGGTCACGAGCCCGCAGGCGTTCGACAGCCTGCGCATGGCCGGCCGGCCGGTGCGCCGTCCCGACCGCACGCTCGCGACCGCCGACCACAACACGCCGACCGACGGCACTCCGATCGCCGCGCGCATCAAGGACGAGCTCTCGCGTGTGCAGGTCGAAACGCTCGAACGCAACTGCGCGCAGTTCGGCGTGCCCATCTACTCGCTCGGCTCCGATCGTCAGGGGATCGTGCACGTGATCGGCCCCGAGCTGGGCGTCACTCAGCCGGGCATGACGATCGTCTGCGGCGACTCGCACACCTCCACGCACGGCGCTTTCGGGGCGCTGGCGTTCGGGATCGGCACGAGCGAGGTCGAGCACGTGCTGGCGACGCAGTGCATGGTCCAGCACAAGCCACGCTCGATGCGAATCTCATACGTGGGCGAGCTGGGGTTCGGCGTCACGGCCAAGGACCTGATCCTCGGCACGCTCGGTCGGCTCGGCGTCGGTGGGATGACCGGTCACGTCGTCGAGTACGCCGGTCCGGCGATCGAGGCGCTGTCGATGGAAGGGCGGATGACCGTCTGCAACATGACGATCGAGGGCGGCGGGCGTGCGGGGATGATCGCGCCGGACGAGACGACGTTCGCGTGGTTTCAGCAGGGCGCGGCCGATGCGAGTTGGCCCGAAGGTCGTCCCGGGGCGCCGAAGGGCGAGGAGCTGGAGCGGGCGATCGAGCACTGGCGCGGGCTGCGCACCGACGAGGGAGCCGAGCTCGACAGCGAGGTGTCGATCGACGCGTCGAAGATATCCCCGCAGGTGACGTGGGGCACGAACCCTGGGATGGTGCGCGCGGTGACCGAGAGCGTGCCCGCGCCCGAGGAGTTCGACAGTCCGGCCGATCGTGAGGCGACCGAGCGCGCGCTGACCTACATGGATCTGCAACCGGGCACGCCGATCGAGCAGATCTCACTCGACCGGGTGTTCATCGGCTCGTGCACCAATTCTCGGATCGGCGACCTGCGCGCCGCCGCGAAGGTGGTGCAGGGGCGCAAGGTCGCGGCGAGCGTCAACGCGATGGTCGTGCCCGGCTCACAGCAGGTCAAGAAGCAGGCCGAGGCCGAGGGGCTCGACCGGGTGTTCCGCGAGGCCGGGTTCGACTGGCGCGTGGCGGGGTGCTCGATGTGCCTGGGGATGAACCCCGACATCCTGCAGCCGGGCGAGCGGTGTGCATCGACGTCGAACCGCAATTTCGAGGGCCGTCAGGGACGTGGCGGACGAACACACCTCGTCTCTCCGGAGATGGCCGCCGCCGCGGCAATCGAGGGGCACTTCGTTCAACATCCGCCAGTACGGCCGATGAGCGGCGCGATGCTGCGTCCTCGGTCGCTCGCGTGCGTAGCACGCCACGCTCCCTGCGTCCTTGCCTCGCTTGCCCCTCGACCATCCTGGAGGTTTCATTCATGGACCCGATAAGCGTCATCGCCGGAGCCGTCAGCCACCTCGACCGCGCCGACGTGGATACCGATCAGATAATGCCCAAGCAGTTTCTCAAGCGCGTCGAGCGGACGGGGTTCGGACAATTTCTGTTCTACGACTGGGCCAAGGAGCCGGGCTGGGATCTGCCGCCCAATCCGATCCTCGTCGCCGGCGAGAACTTCGGCTGCGGGAGCTCGCGCGAGCACGCGCCGTGGGGGCTGCAGGACTATGGCTTTCAGGCGATCGTCGCGCCGAGCTACGCCGACATCTTCTACTCCAACTGCACGAAGATCGGGCTGCTGCCCGTCGTGCTCGGCGCCGAGGACTGCCGCGCGCTGGCGCACGCCGGCTCCGGCGAGATCGACCTGCTCGAGCAGGAGGTCCGCTTCGCCGGGCGCGAGGTCGCGTTCGAGATCGACCACGAGATCCGCCACCGGCTGCTGAACGGCCTCGACGACATCGCGATGACGCTCGAGCGCTCGGCGGAGATCGACGAGTTCGAGTCGGAGCACGAGGACCTGGGTTGGGCGCGCGTTCCCACAACCGCTCTATGAGCGCCCATTCGCCGGTGGTCTCCACCGCGGCCTGCTAGCTTCGTTCGCCGCCCATGACACATCGCATCGTCACGCTGCCCGGCGACGGGATCGGCCCGGAGATCATGGCGCCCGCCCTGCGGGTGCTGGAAGCCGTGGGCGAGTTCGAGCTCGAGGAGCATCCGTTCGGCGGAGCATCGATCGATCTGCACGGGACGGCTCTCACCGACGAGGTCCTCGAGGCGTGTCGCAACGCCGACGCGGTGTTGCTGGCGGCCGTCGGCGGACCGAAATGGGACACGACCGATCCATCCAAGCCCCGGCCCGAGCAGGGATTGCTCGGGTTGCGCAAGGGGCTCGGGCTGTACGCGAACCTGCGCCCGGTCAAGCCGCTGCCCGCGCTGTATGACGCCTCGCCGCTGAAGCGCGAGCGGATCGAGGGCACCGATCTGCTCGTCGTGCGCGAGTTGACGGGCGGCATCTACTTCGGCGAGAAGACCCGCACCGAGACCTCCGCGAGCGACGTGTGCGCGTATACGACCGCAGAGATCGAGCGGATCGCGCGCACCGCGTTCGAGGCGGCGCGGGCGAAGGTGAGCAGCGTGGACAAGGCGAACGTGCTGGAGACCTCGCGACTGTGGCGAGAGGTCGTCAGCGAGCTGCACTCGCGCGAGTTCCCGCACGTCCAGCTCGAGCACGTGCTCGTGGACAACGCCGCGATGCAGCTCGTCTCATCGCCTCGCCACTTCGATGTGATCCTCACGGAGAACATGTTCGGAGACATCCTCAGCGACGAGGCGGCGATGATCACCGGGTCGATCGGGCTGCTGCCGAGCGCATCGCTGGGCGGGGATGGAGGCCCGCCCACCCGTGAGCGGAGTCCAGGTCTCTTCGAGCCCGTGCACGGCTCGGCGCCGGACATCGCCGGCACGGGCGCCGCCAATCCGTTGGCGATGTTCCTGTCGGTCGCGATGATGCTCCGGCACGGACTCGGTTTGCCGGGCGAGGCGGCGGCGGTAGAATCGGCCGTGCGGCGCGCGCTCGACGGCGGTCTGCGCACCCCCGACCTGGGCGGCGCGGACAGCACGCAGGCGGCGACGAAGGCAGTGCTCGACAATCTCTAACCAGGAGTGAGATGAAAGTGGACCCAACCGATCTCATATGGATGAACGGAGAATTCATCGCATGGGAGGACGCCAAGGTCCACGTCCTGACGCACGGGCTGCACTACGGAACGGGCGTGTTCGAGGGCGTGCGCTGCTACGACACGGAGCTCGGTCCGGCGGTGTTTCGCAACGCCGAGCACGTGCAGCGGCTGCTGAAGTCGGCCGAGCTGTACTACATGCCGGTCCCGTACTCCGAGGAGGAGCTGCGCTCGGCCACGCGCGAGCTTGTCGCCCGCAACGGGCTGCGCTCGTGCTACATCCGCCCGATCGTGTTCCGCGGGTACGGCGAGATGGGACTGAACCCGCTGCAGGCGCCGGTCGACGTGACGATCGCATGCTGGGAGTGGGGCGCGTACCTCGGCGAGGAGGGCAAGCGCAACGGTGTGCGCGCGAAGGTCTCCTCGTGGGAGCGGATCAGCCCCCGCTCGCTCATACCGCACGCCAAGGCCTCGGGCCAGTACCTGAACAGCGTGCTCGCGAAGATCGAGGCGACGAAGTCCGGCTACGAAGAGGCGATCCTGCTCGACGAACACGGGCACGTGTGCGAGGGGACGGGCGAGAACGTGTACGTCGTGCGCGACGGCGAGATCGCAACGCCCGGGCAGCACAACTCGATCCTCGACGGGATCACGCGACGCTCGATCATCCAGATCGCCCAGGATCTCGGGTACACGGTCTCCGAGCGCAACGTCGCGCGCGCGGAGATGTACCTCGCCGACGAGGTGTTCATGTCGGGCACGGCGGCCGAGCTGGTGCCGGTGCGCGAAGTCGACGACCACAAGGTTGGGACGGGCGAGCCCGGTGAGATCACGCGCGTACTGCAGGCGGCGTTCGACGACGCGATCCACGGGCGCTCAGAGCGCTACCGCGAGTGGCTGGACGTGGTCGATGCGCCGGCGCTCCAAACGCCCTCGGGCGCAGGTGCCGGCGCCGGCACGACCCAGGCTCAGCAGGCCGCCGCGCCGAGCGGTTCCTCCGCCACGGGCTAGGCCGGTATGACCACAATTCAGCTATACGACGCGACCCTGCGCGATGGCATGGGCGGCGGCGGCATGACGCTGACCGCCGCGGAGAAGGTGCGGGTCGTGCGCGCGCTCGATGAGCTCGGTGTGGACATGATCGAGGCGGGGTTCCCGGCGTCGAACCCGAAGGAGCTCGAGCTGTTCGAGCTGCTCGAGCGCGAGCGGCTGCGGAACGCGGAGATCGTCGCGTTCGGGATGACCCGCCGGCGCGGGGTGGGCGCCGCCGAGGACGAGGGATTGCGCGTGCTCGCGGAGTCGTTCGTGCCGGTGTGCGCGCTCGTCGGCAAGAGCTCGGCGGCCCAGGCCGAGACCGTGCTGAAGGTCACGCGCGAGGAGAACCTTCAGATGATCGGCGAGTCGATCGCGCATCTGATCGCTCACGGCAAGCGGGTGCTGTTCGACGCCGAGCACTTCTTCGACGGCTACCGCGAAGACGCGGGCTATGCGCTGGAATGCCTGCGCGCCGCGGCCGAGGCGGGCGCCGAGCGAGTGGTGCTGTGCGATACGAACGGGGGCTCGCTGCCGCTGGCTGTACGCGACGCGGTCGAGGCCGTGCGAACCCGGCTGCCGGACGTGGCGCTGGGCATACACACACACGACGACACCGGCTGCGGCGTGGCGAACACGCTCGTCGCGGTGCAGGCGGGCGCGACGCAGGTGCAGGGCACGATCAACGGGATCGGCGAGCGCACCGGCAACGCGAACCTCGTGACGATCATCGCCGACCTGCAGCTGAAGATGGGATGCGAGGTGCTGGCGCCCGAGCGGCTTGTGCGGCTGACGGAGACCGCGCATCTGGTGGATGAGCTGCTGAACCGCACGCCCGATCAAGCGCAGCCGTACGTGGGCAAGCACGCGTTCGCGCACAAGGCGGGGATGCATGCCGCCGGGGTCAGGCAGTCGAGCGAGATGTTCGAGCACGTCGATCCGGAGCTGGTCGGCAATCGCAGCGACGTGTTGATCTCCGAGCTGTCCGGGCGCGCCACGATCATGGAGAAGGCCCGCGCGGCGGGGATCGCAGCCGACGAGGAGTTCACGCGGAGGGTCGTCGAGCGGGTGAAGGAGCTCGAGCACGCCGGGTACCAGTTCGAGGCGGCGGACGGGTCGTTCGAGCTGTTGATGCGCCGCGAGGCGGGCGAGTACGAGCCGTTGTTCAAGCTCGAGTCATGGCGGGTGATCGTCGAGCAGCACGCCGACGGGCACGCGACCACCGAGGCGACGATCAAGATCTGGATCGGGTCCGAACGATATGTGCGCACCGCCGAGGGAAACGGGCCGGTGCATGCGTTGGACCGGGCGTTGCGTGACGCCATCGGCGAGATTCATCCCCATCTGAAGGACATCGACCTGGTCAACTTCAAGGTTCGGATTCTCGATGAGACCAAGGGCACGGGGGCCGTTACGCGGGTGTTGATCGACGCCTCGGATGGGCACGACGTGTGGGGGTCGATCGGTGTTTCCGAGAACCTGATCGCGGCGTCCTGGGACGCCTTGGTCGATTCGCTGGAGCGTGGGATGCAGGGTGGCAGGCCCTCGTCGGTTGCGAGCCTCCGACCGGCCGGTAAGGCGTAGTGCCGGGCGCTGACGCTGCGCCGGGCGGGCCGGCCGCTCGGATCTCGAACCGCCGAGGACTCGCCGACCGCCCGCGCGGCGCTGACGTTTACGACACCATTCCTTTGGCCAGGCCGGTGCTTGGGGCGGCCGAGGAGGCAGCCGTGTTGGGGGTGTTGCGGTCGGGGCAGTTGTCGCTGGGGCCGAAGTTGGAGGAGTTCGAGCGCTCGTTCGCCGCCCGCGTGGGGGCTCCATGTGCCTGTGCCGTGAGCAGTGGGACGGCTGGGTTGCATCTGGCGCTGCGAGCCGTTGGCGTGGAGGCTGGGGATGAGGTGGTCACCAGTCCGTTCTCGTTCGTGGCCTCGGCCAACGCCGCCGTTTATGAGGGGGCGAGGCCCGTGTTCGCGGACATTGACCCCGTTACGTTGAACCTCGATCCGCAGGCGGCCGAGGCGGCGATCACAGAGCGCACCAAGGCGATCCTGCCCGTGCATATCTTTGGTTATCCCGCCGATATACCGGCGTTCGAGGCGCTGGCGGAGAAGCGGGGGTTGGCGATCGTCGAGGATGGGTGCGAGGCGTTGGGGGGACGGCACCGGGATGGGCCCCGCGTGGGAGGGCGTGGGAATCCGGCGGTGTTCGGGTTTTACGCGAACAAGCAGATCACGACCGGCGAGGGCGGGATGGTCACGCTCGCAGATGAGGGGATGAAGGAGAGGATCGACTCGGAGCGCAATCAGGGGCGGGCGGCCGATATGGGGTGGCTCGATCACGACCGGCTGGGGTTCAACTACCGGCTGTCGGACGTGGCGTGCGCGTTGGGGATCGCCCAGCTGCAGCGGCTCGATGAGATGCTGGCGGCTCGGGCTCGGGTCGCTGGCCGCTACAGGGAGGCGCTGGAGGAGATCGAGGGGTTGGAGCTGCCGTGCGCGGACATGAACGGCGACGAGCGAGGGTGGTTCGTGTTCGTCGTGCAGGTCCCGCACGGGGTGGATCGCGACGAGACCGTGCGCAGGCTGGGAGCCCATGGCGTGCAGAGCAAGCCGTATCTGCCGGCGATTCATCTGATGAGCTACTACCGCGATACGTATGGCCATCGCGAGGGCGAGTTTCCGGTGTGCGAGGACGTGGCGGCGCGATCGCTGGCGCTGCCGTTCTTTCCAGAAATGAGTGAAGGACAGGTCGCGCGGGTGGCGGAGGTGTTGAGAGCGGCGATCGGTCAGATCTGATACACTTTTTTATATCACACCGGTTGGAGAACTCATCTTGGAACACCGTCGGCGACTCGGTCTCAGTCAGCGCTCACTTGCACGCCGGGCTGGCACTACGCAGGCCGCCGTCAGCCGGATCGAGCGTGGCCTGACGTCGCCGACATGGGACACGGTGCAGGCGTTGCTGCTCGCGATGGGCTATGAGCCAGAGCTGCGGGCGCGCCGCTTGCGCGGACGCTGGGATCCCGTCCACCTGGCGGCCGTGCGTGAGCGCTCTCCGGCGGAACGACTGGAGCTTGCGATCTCGGCGAACCGTATGGCGGGGCGTCTGCGAGACGCTGGACGCGAGGCGAGCGATGAATCCCGACACGCCGCTTGACGCAGAGCGCATCTTTGAAGTACTCGCCGAGCACGCTGTCGATTATGTGCTCGTCGGTGGACTCGCGGCGCAGGCCCATGGGCACGTTCGAACGACGGTCGATATCGATGTGTTCCCGCGACCCGAGCGATCCAACCTGGCCCGTCTGGCCGATGCCTTGAACGCTCTTGACGCGCGTGTCCTCAACCCTGGAAGCGAGAGCCTCGCGATCGACGCCGCGATGCTGCCGCGGGCAACTATGTGGCAGTTTGTCACGCGTAGCGGCGCGATCGACGTGCTGCACGATGCGCCGGGTGTCCCGCCATACGACGAGTTGCGGCGTCGAGCACTGGAGATCGGGTTGGGGGAGATGAAGATCGCCGTGGCCGGACGCGACGACCTGATCAATATGAAGCGCGCGAGCGCCCGCCCCATAGACCTCGACGATGTCGCTGCGCTCACTGAGCCGGATTTGTAAGCACGCACGCGACGAATATACGCGTGCCCAGGCAAAGTGTGACGAAACTGTGCCGAGTTTGAGCCAAATTTGCACATAGCCTTGATCCCATGAGAGGCGTTCGTACGGTGTCGGAAATCCAACACCGAAAGGAGTGCAACATGGGATTGAAGGAGAAGACTCGGAAGGGTGGAAAACGCGATGGGCAGGCACCGAAGATCAAGTTCGGCCGGCTCTACCGGGATTACATAACGGGCTTCGAAGGTCGCTGTACGGGCTTCACCTCGTACATCTCTGGGTGCGACCAGGTGCTCCTCGTGCCGCCGGTGGACAAGGACGGCAAGCACCAGTACGGTCACTGGTTCGACGATGACAGGCTGATCGATGTGAAGCTCGAGCAGAAGGTGGAGCGCACGAGCACGCGTGGAGGACCACAGCAGGCTCCCTCCCGCACAAGCTGACGCCGAGCCCTGCTGGTTAGCACTGAAGCAGTCAGCAAAGCGCGGGCGAGATACGAGCCCGGTCGGCGAGGATTGCCAGAGGCATTAGGCTTTACGTAGTTCCTTCGCCGGCCGGGAACGTGCTCGCATCGCGCGATGGTAGACTTTTACCATGGTTACAACCATTGATAAGGCCGGACGAATCGTGGTTCCCAAGCGGCTGCGCGAGGAGCTCAGGTTCAAACCGGGGCAGAAGCTGGAGCTGAGCGCCGTGGACGGCCGGCTCGAGGTCGAGCATCCCACGACGCCTGTGCGCCTCGAGAAGAAGGGTGGGCGGCTGGTGGCCGTCGCCGATCGGCCGATGCCTGTGCTGACGCAGGAGATGGTGCGCGAGACGCTGGAACAGATTCGCCGGTGAGCGCCAAGGCCGACGCTGGCGCGGCTACTCCCGACAGCAGCGTCGTGATCGCTGCTTTTGCCAGCTGGAACGAGTACCACGAGGCAGCGAGCGAAGCGCTCGGCGATGTCAGGGATCTCGTTGCTCATGCGGAGTTGGAGACCTACTCGGTCCTTACCCGCCTGCCCGAGCCGCTGCAGATGGAGCCGAAGCTGGTGGCGCGGTACCTGCGCGAGGACTACCCGGGCAAGCGGATGGCGCTGCCCGAACCCGAGGGTCGCGCGCTGATCGCGCGTTTCGCGGATCTGTCGATTGCAGGCGGCGCAATCTACGATGGCATCGTCGCCGCCACTGCCGCCCATCACGGCTATCGCCTCATCAGCTGCGATCGTCGGGCGGCGACCACCTACGACCGGCTCGGTGTCGAGGTCATCTATCTCTGAGGCGCTCGACGTGCTGTCAGACTGATCGCATATGTCCCGCTTCCGTGAGCCCCAGCACCCAGACTTCCAGCGCCTGAACGCCTCGATCGGGTTCGACAGGCGGCTGTGGCCCTATGACGTCGCCCAGTCCCGGGCGCATGCGCGGATGCTGGCCGAGCGGGGGATCATCGCCGCTGAGGATCGCGACGCGCTGCTGAGAGGTCTTGACGCGGTCGAGGAGGAGCTGGCCGAGAGCGCGTTCCCGTATCAGCCCGACGACGAGGACATCCATATGGCGATCGAGCGGCGGTTGACCGAGATCGTGGGGCCGGTCGGGGGGAAGCTGCATACCGCGCGCTCGCGCAACGACCAGGTCGTGACGGACCTGGCGATGTATACGCGCGAGCGGGCGGCGGTGGCGCACGCCGCGATCGCGGCGCTGATGCGCGAGCTGATGATGCGCGCCGAGGAGCATCTGGACTGGGCGATGCCCGGGTACACACACCTGCAGCGCGCTCAGCCCGTCTACCTCAGCCACCATCTGCTGGCGTACTTCTGGATGCTCGCGCGCGACCGGGCGCGGTTCGCGTTCGCCGAGCGTGAGGCGGGACGCCTGCCGCTCGGCTCCGGCGCGCTGGCGGGCGTGAGCTTCGACACCGATCGCGAGCTCCTCGCCCGTGAGCTGGGGTTCGCGGAGGTCGCGCCCAACTCGATCGACGCGGTGTCGGGCAGGGATTTCGTGCTGGACTACCTGAACGCCGCCGCCACGTGCGCCACCCACCTGTCCCGGCTGGGGGCCGAGCTCGTGCTGTGGTCGAGCAGCGAGTTCTCCTTCTGCGAGCTGCCGGATGAGTGGAGCTCGGGCAGCTCGATCATGCCCCAGAAGAAGAACCCCGACGCGGCCGAGCTGCTGCGCGCAAAGGCCCCGCGCGTGGTCGGACATCTGACTGCCCTGCATGGCGTGATGCACGCGCTGCCGCTCACCTACAACAAGGATCTGCAGGAGGACAAGGAGCACCTGTTCGATGCGGTCGAGACGATCGAGCTGGGGCTGGCCGCGGCCACGGGCATGGTCGCGGGGGCGAAATTCGACCGCGAGCGGATGAGCGAGGCCGCCGGCGACGAGCTGATCGCCGCGACCGACGTGGCCGATCTGCTGGTGGGTCTCGGCATGCCGTTTCGCGAGGCGCACGGCGTCGTCGCGGGGCTGGTGCGCACGGCGCTCGACAGCGGGCGCCAGCTGTCCGGGTTGACCACCGATGAGCTTCACGCGCATAGCGAGACGTTGGCGGCAAACGAGACGCGGTTCCGGGAGGTGCTCACGCAAAGCTCGTGGTTGGAGTCCAAGGTGTCCGAGGGCGGAACGTCACTCGCGCGCGTGCGTGAGCAGATCGCGCTGGCCAGGACGACGCTCGATGGGCCGACGGAAGGCTGAGGGGCTGCCGGCCGGGTTCTACGAGCGCCCGGTCGTGCAGGTCGCCGAGGAGTTGATCGGCTGCACCGTCTCGTTCGGTAAGGGCAGCGGGTTGATCGTCGAGACCGAGGCCTACCACGACTCCGAGCCCGCGTGCCACGCCTTCGCCGGGCTGACGCCACGTACGCAGACGCTGTTCGCCGCGCCGGGCCGCGCCTACGTGTACCGCTCCTACGGCGTGCACGCGCTGCTGAACGCGGTGTGCGAGCCGGAGGGGGTCGGCGCGGCGGCGCTGATCAGAGCGCTCGAGCCGCTCACGGGAATCGAGGAGATGCGGGTGCGTCGGGCGGCGAACGGCGCACGCAGGATGCGTGACGCGGACCTGTGCTCGGGACCGGGCAAGCTCACGCAGGCGCTCGGCATCTCACTGTCTCACAACGGGGGCGATCTGCGCACGGGTCCGATCACGATCGGCCCACGCCCGGAGGGATGGGACGAGCCGGTCGTGGCCGGCACGCGCATCGGCATCACCAAGGCGGTCGAGCTGCCGTGGCGCTTCTGCGTGGCCGCCAACCGCCACGTCTCCAGTCCCCGCCCTACCCCGTCGGGCTGACCCCACCGGTCGCTTCGGGAGTGGCGCTGCCCCCGCCTTTGGGGGCGGATGGGCTTTCCGGTTGATTTGGAGCTCCGCCCGCCCCGGCCGGAGTCGGCGGCGTCGAAGGAGCCGGAGCGGGCGTCGGAGTGGCGGGCGCGGACGGGGAGGCGCTGTGTTCGTTTGCTCCTCCGCCGCCGCCACCGGTGCTCGGGCTGGCGTGGTGTTCGGCCTTTTCCCCGCCGGGCTGAGAGGCGCCCGCCGGCGTGCTCGCAGGTGAGGCGGCTTCTTCGGCGCCGCTCGTCGTCCCCTTGGTCTTGCCCGCGGCGTGGGCGGCTGCCGCGGCCGAAGCTTCTTCTGCGCGGATCTTGTCGATCTGCGTGGCCGAGGTCATGAAGTCGTGCCAGATCAGGGCGGGGAAGGTGCCGCCGAGCACGGGGCCGCCGTCGTAATCGGTGCTCATCGCCTTCGCGCCTTCGGGATAGCCGACCCAGACCGCGACCGTGTACTTGTGGTTGTAGCCCACGAACCAGGCGTCAACGTAGTTGGAGGTCGTGCCCGTCTTGCCGGCGGCGAATTCGCCCAGCGCGGCGCCCCGGGCGGTGCCGTACTGAAGCACGGTCTCGAGCATTTCGGTCTCGGTCGCGGCGACATCCGGGGGCAGCACCGGCGTGGCACGCACCCGGTTGATGTCTCGGTGGGAGCCGTCGGGGAGCGGGCTGTTGGGTGAGGCGACTTCCTGGATGCCCACGGGGGCGTCGTCTTCGGCCAGGGTCCCGCTCACGCGCTCACCGTCGTGGGCGATCGTCTCATAGGCGTGGGCCATGTCCAGCGGCGTGACGCCGACGTTCAGGCCGCCGATCGTCATCGCGGGGTTCGTCGAGATCGGGGTCGTGATGCCCATCCGGTGCGCCAGGTCGGCGATGCGGTGGGTGCCGACACGTAGGCCGACTTCCGCGAAGACCGAGTTGTCCGAGTAGGCGAGGGCGTTGGTCAGCGTCCGTTCGCCCACGTAGGCGCCTTCGTCGTTGTGTACGACGAACTTTTCGTGGCCGCCGGTGCCCGGCACGATGAATTCCTTCTGCTTGGACGTCCACACCGATTCCGGCGAGATGCCGTCCTCCAGGGCTGCGGCCAGGTCGAAGGCCTTGAACGAGGAGCCGGGCTGGCGCTCGCCCTCGGTGGCGAGGTTGAACGGCGATTCGTCGTAGCCCCGCCCGCCCACCATCGCGCGCACCTCGCCGGTGGAGTTTTCGATCGCCACGAGCGAGGCGCTTGGATCGCCGGAGTAGGCGAGATAGCCGTCGACCGCCTGTTCGGCGGCGCGCTGCAGCTCGAGGTCGAGTGTCGTCTTGATGCGCAGCCCGCCGTCGAACGCGCGCGGGGCGCCGTAGCGTTCGATCACCTGCTGCTGGACCCAGCTGGTGAAGTAGCCGGCGTCAACGCCTTCGACCGTCTGCTCCTGCGGCGCCTGGATTTCGCTGGGGCTGGGCAGCGGCTGATCGACGCTCTGTTCGTAGATCGTCTTCGTCAGGTAGCCCTGCTCGTACATCTGCTGGAGCACGACGTCCCGGCGTTCGCGGGCCGCCTGTGGGTGCTCGGCCGGGTCATACGCCGTCGGGTCCTGGATGATCCCGCCCAAGAGCGCCGCCTCCCAGGGCTGCAACTGCTGCACGCACAGTTCGTGGTCGGGGGTGCCGCAGCCAAGATGGGCGGGCTCCTGGCCGAAGTAGGTCTGTGCGGCGGACTCGATCCCGTAGGCGCCGTTGCCGAAGTAGATCGTGTTGAGGTAGGCCGTGAGGATCTTTTCCTTCGACCACTTGTGCGAGAGCTGGTAGGCGAGCGCCGCCTCGCGCAGCTTCTCGAAGATCGTGCGGTGCGACTGGGCCTGGAGTGCGTTCTTGATGAATTGCTCCTCGATCGTCGAGGCGCCTTGGGCGGCGCCTTTGTGCTCGATGTCGTCCACGAACGCGCGCGCGATGCCGCGGATGTCGATCCCGCCCTCGGTCCCGAAGCGCTTGTCCTCGATCGAGATCACCGCCTCTTTGGCGACCGGAGGGATCTCGGAGGGCGTCACGATCACGCGGTTGTGCTGGCTGAGCACTCCAATCGGGTGGCCGAGGTCGTCGTAGAGCGTGGAGGACTGCTCGTCCTTGTAGAGCGAGAATTTGGTCAGCGAGGGCAGGTCGGAGGCGACGGCCACGAACATGCCGAAGACGAAGGAGATCAGGCCGAGCAGCAGCACGGCGAAGAGGATCAGCAGAAAGCGCAGCCTCTTCAGACGTGGCCGGCCGCGGACTGGCGGTGCGGCGGACTCCACAGAGGGCGAGAGTCTACCATTGCCCGCCATGCCCGACGCCACTGACGCGGATGTCCGAGAGGCGGCCGACGAGGCCGCCGAGCTGGCGCTGGGCGCGGTCGACAGCCTCCCGGAGGGGGCGCTGGCCGGGAAGCTGCGCCTCGCCGCCGCCGAGGGCAGGCAGCTCAGGGTCAAGCTGGGGATCGATCCGACCGCGCCAGACATCCATCTCGGGCATGCGGTCGTGCTGGGCAAGCTGCGCGAGTTCCAGGACGCCGGGCATCGGATTGTGCTGATCGTCGGCGACTACACCGCGCGCGTGGGGGATCCGTCGGGCCGGTCGAGCCTGCGTCCGATGCTGAGCGAGGAGGAGATCGAAGCCAACGCGAAGACGTTCAAAGCGCAGGCGTCGAGGATCCTGGATCCCGATCCGCAGCGCATGGAGGTCCGGCGCAACAGCGAGTGGCTGGACATGGGGATGGCCGAGCTGCTGAGACTGGTGCGCACGACAACAGTGGCGCAGATGCTCGAGCGAGACGACTTCGCCAAACGCTGGCAGGCGAAGGAGCCGATCTCGATGCTGGAGCTGCTGTATCCGCTGCTGCAGGGGTACGACTCGGTCGCCGTGAAGGCCGACGTGGAGCTGGGCGGGACCGACCAGAAGTTCAACCTGCTCCTGGGGCGCGACATCCAGCGGGCGTACGGCCAGCCAGAGCAGGCGATCCTGACGATGGGAATCCTGGCTGGAACCGACGGGCTAAAGAAGATGTCCAAGTCGCTGGGCAACCAGATCGGGATCACCGACGAGCCGGGGGAGATGTACGGCAAGACGATGTCGATCCCGGACGAGGCGATGGGCGAGTACTACCGGCTGCTGCTGCACCGAGAGCCCCCGGGCGAGCTCTCGCCGCGTGACGCGAAGCGCCGGCTGGCGCGCGAGCTGGTGGGATGGCTGCACTCCCCGGAGCAGGCGCTGGAGGCCGAGCAGCGGTTCGATCGTGTGCACGTCGAACGCCAGACGCCGGAGCAGCTGGACGAGGCGCGTATCCGGGCCGGGGAGAACGGAATGGCGCACCTGCCCGAGGCGATGGCCGAGGCGTTCGGGATGTCGCGTTCGGAGGCTCGCCGCCTGATCGACCAGGGCGCGGTGACGCTGGGCGGAGCGGTGCTGGCCAAGGGAGAGCACGACGTCGCGCTCGAGCGCGCCGACGGCCAGGTGCTGAAGGTCGGCAAGCGGCGGTTCTTGCGCTTGCTCGTCCAATAGCGCTATACTCCCCGGTCGGCCCAAAAGCGCGCCCACGGGCGCAGGGTCGGATCGGTTTCCTCTGAAAGGTTGCCCCTGACGGAGAGCACGGCGGTCTTTGAAAACTCAACAGCATGCGCACCTACGATCGATACCCGATCGTGGTGTGCGTCCAGGTTCGACCCGCCACGGGAGCGCTTCGGCGTACTCGGTGGCGGACAAAGAGTCAAGTAGGGAAGTACCCCGTCATGGGCTGGGACCACGGTGTATAGGTCCCGGCGGAAGCGAGTTCGGCGTGCGTTCGCGCGCGGCGGGCGAGCGGAAAACCAATGACAGCTTTTCGTGAAGTTCTTCACGGAGAGTTTGATCCTGGCTCAGGACGAACGCTGGCGGCGTGCTTAACACATGCAAGTGGAGCGACGAACCAGGGCTTGCCCTGGGGCAGAGCCGCGAACGGGTGAGTAACACGTGGGTCACCTGCCTCGATGACCGGGACAACCCGAGGAAACTCGGGCTAATACCGGATGTGCCCGCAAGGGGAAAGGAAGCTTCGGCCTCCGCATCGAGATGGGCCCGCGGCCCATTAGCTTGTTGGTGAGGTAACGGCTCACCAAGGCTTCGATGGGTAGCTGGTCTGAGAGGACGATCAGCCACACTGGGACTGAGACACGGCCCAGACTCCTACGGGAGGCAGCAGTGGGGAATCTTGCGCAATGCGCGAAAGCGTGACGCAGCAACGCCGCGTGGGGGAAGACGGCTTTCGGGTTGTAAACCCCTTTCAGTTGGGACGAAGCTTCTCCGGTGAATAGCCGGACGGAGTGACGGTACCTTCACAAGAAGCACCGGCTAACTACGTGCCAGCAGCCGCGGTAATACGTAGGGTGCAAGCGTTGTCCGGAATCATTGGGCGTAAAGAGCGTGTAGGCGGCCCGATTAGTCCGCTGTGAAAGTCCAGGGCTCAACCCTGGAATGCCGGTGGATACTGTCGGGCTAGAGTCCGGAAGGGGCGAGTGGAATTCCTGGTGTAGCGGTGAAATGCGCAGATATCAGGAGGAACACCAATGGCGAAGGCAGCTCGCTGGGACGTGACTGACGCTGAGACGCGAAAGCGTGGGGAGCAAACAGGATTAGATACCCTGGTAGTCCACGCTGTAAACGATGGCAACTAGATGTGGGGGGTGTCGACTCCCCCTGTGTCGAAGCTAACGCATTAAGTTGCCCGCCTGGGGAGTACGGCCGCAAGGCTAAAACTCAAAGGAATTGACGGGGGCCCGCACAAGCAGCGGAGCATGTGGTTTAATTCGACGCAACGCGAAGAACCTTACCTGGGCTTGACATGTGAGTGACCGGTGTGGAAACACACCTTCCCTTCGGGGCACTTTCACAGGTGGTGCATGGCTGTCGTCAGCTCGTGTCGTGAGATGTTGGGTTAAGTCCCGCAACGAGCGCAACCCCCGTCGCATGTTGCCAGCATTCAGTTGGGGACTCATGCGAGACTGCCGGTGACAAACCGGAGGAAGGTGGGGATGACGTCAAGTCCTCATGCCCCTTATGTCCAGGGCTACACACGTGCTACATTGGCGCATACAGAGGGCTGCGATACCGCGAGGTGGAGCGAATCCCTTAAAGTGCGTCTCGGTTCGGATTGCAGGCTGAAATTCGCCTGCATGAAGGCGGAGTTGCTAGTAATCGCGGATCAGCATTGCCGCGGTGAATACGTTCCCGGGCCTTGTACACACCGCCCGTCACACCACGGGAGTGAGCAACACCCGAAGCCGGTGGCCTAACCCGCAAGGGAGGGAGCCGTCGAAGGTGGGGCTCGTGACTGGGGTGAAGTCGTAACAAGGTAGCCGTAGCGGAAGCTGCGGCTGGATCACCTCCTTTCTAGGGAGCACATAACAGTGCCCCGATCGCAGCGACCGTCCGGCGTCGAGCTCTACGTGAGCACGAACGGCCGAGCCGGTATACGAGCGGTCGGGCCTAGCATGTCGACCGAACCTGACCGGCGCGCCATGTCTTCGTCGAGCTTTCGTCCTACTCGAAAGCGCCTCGGGGCACGGCATCCAATCCGCCGGGCATGCTGTTGAGTTTTGAGAGACCGGCGTCCGCCGGGAGTCGTGGATGCGCCACAAAGCGCGCGAGCAGACACACACGACGACCGGCCGACGTTCAAGACTCTCCACGGTCCTTGAAAACTGCACAGAAGCCACATCGACCGCCCTTCGATAAGCGGGCGGTCGAAAAACGGGTATCACCGGGCCCGCAGGACCGAAGTGCTCCGCAAGGGGCATCAGGTCGTGTTGGGCCAGATCACCGTCAAGATAGTAAGGGCACATGGTGGATGCCTTGGCACCAAGAGTCGATGAAGGGCGTGAACGGCTGCGATAAGCCACGGTTAGGCGCTGAATAGCCTTTGACCCGTGGATTCCCGAATGGGGAAACCCAACGCTGGTAATGCGGCGTTATCCCCGGCTGAACACATAGGCCGGCGGAAGACAAGCGGGGGAAGTGAAACATCTCAGTACCCCGAGGAAAGGAAATCAACAGAGATTCCCTGAGTAGTGGCGAGCGAAAGGGGATCAGCCCAAACCTGGCAGGTGCAAGCGGACACGCGTTGCCTGTCGGGGGTTGTAGGGCGTTTGTTCCGGGTCGTGTCCGGCCCGGCAGGAGTTACAAAATCATGTGGTAGTCGAAGCGTGTGGAACCGCGCACCATAGAGGGCAACCGTCCCGTAGACGAAACCGCAAGATCTCCTGTCAAGCGTTCCTGAGTAAGTCCGCGCCCGTGAAACGCGGACTGAACCTGGGGGGACCACCCTCCAAGGCTAAGTACTCCTTGGTGACCGATAGCGGACAAGTACCGTGAGGGAAAGGTGAAAAGTACCCCGGAAGGGGAGTGAAATAGTACCTGAAACCGCGTGCCTACAAGCGGTGGGAGCAGGCTTGTCCTGTGACCGCGTGCTTTTTGCATAACGAGCCGGCGAGTTACTCGTCTGCGGCAAGGTTAAGCGATGAGCGGAGCCGTAGCGAAAGCGAGTCCTAATAGGGCGACATAGTCGTAGGCGGTATACCCGAAACTGAGCGAGCTACCCATGGGCAGGCTGAAGCGGGGGTAAGACCTCGTGGAGGGCCGAACCGACCTAGGTTGAAAACTGGGCGGATGACCTGTGGGTCGGAGTGAAAGGCTAATCAAGCTCAGTGATATCTGGTTCTCTCCGAAATATATTTAGGTATAGCCTCGGATAAATTACGTGGTGGCCGTAGAGCACTGTTTGGACTAGGGGCCCTACCAGGTTACCGACTTCATGCAAACTCCGAAGACCATCACGTCTACTCCGGGAGTCAGTTGCTGGGGGATAAACTTCAGCGTCAAAAGGGAAACAGCCCAGACCGCCAGCTAAGGTCCCTAAGTACTAGCTAAGTGGGAAACGATGTTCGAGTGCATAGACAACCAGGAGGTTGGCTTAGAGGCAGCCACCCTTGAAAGAGTGCGTAACAGCTCACTGGTCAAGTGTTCGAGCGCGGACAATGTAACGGGGCTCAAGCTAGTCACCGAAGCTGCGGGTGCGTGAGACCTTCGGGTCGATCGCGCGGTAGGAGAGCGTTCCCATGCCAGCAAAGCGGCGGCGTAAGCCAGCCGTGGAGGCATGGGAAGTGAGAATGCCGGCATGAGTAACGAAAGAGGGGTGAGAATCCCCTCCACCGATTGCCCAAGGATTCCTGAGTAAAGTTCGTCTGCTCAGGGTTAGTCGGGACCTAAGGCGAGGCCGAAAGGCGTAGTCGATGGCCAACAGGTTGATATTCCTGTACCACGTCGCTTCCGTTTGACCGATGGGGGGACGAGGAAGGCTAAGGGAACCCAGGCGATGGTTGTCCTGGGGTAAGCATGTAGGGGCGGCCCCTGTTAAATGCGGGGCTGCATTCAACCCGAGGTGCGATGCCAGCTGGCTCTAAGCCGGCGAGTCCCCGACGCCATACCTCCAAGAAAATCCTCTAGGGAGGAAGCGCGTGCCCGTACCAAAACCGACACAGGTGGGCAAGTAGAGAATACTAAGGTGATCGAGATAACCATCGTTAAGGAACTCGGCAAAATTGCCCCGTAACTTCGGGATAAGGGGCGCCCCAGTAGGGTGAAGGACTTCGCGTCTGGAGCCCGAGGGGGCCGCAGTGAATAGGCTGAAGCGACTGTTTACCAAAAACACAGGTCTCTGCTAAGTCGTAAGACGACGTATAGGGGCTGACGCCTGCCCGGTGCCGGAAGGTTACGTGGAGTTGTTAGGGCTTGACCCGAAGCAGCGAAGCTAAGCCCCGGTAAACGGCGGCCGTAACTATAACGGTCCTGAGGTGAATCGCCTCCGCAGGGTAGTTGTAAAACTTGGCTATATGCTGGAACACCCGAGTATCCCGCACTACTAGTGCCGCAATGTTCCGTCCGAACTAAGCGGTACAGTGACAATGTGACGAGTGCGGACAATCAGCAGGAAAGGCCATTCATCGAGGCCATACCGGCCTCGCTCGGTAGCTTCTTGTCCGGGTTTGCGCTGGGAGAGGGAAGCTTCATGATCGTCTGTCGTAGACGCGGCGACTATCGACGAAGCTTCAAGCTCTCAGCAGCCTTCAACGTCTCGCAGCACGATCGCGCGCCACTGGATCTCTTTCGAGAGACCCTGGGGTGCGGGACAATGCGCAAGGCGGGCAATGGTGGCTGGTATTGGGAGGTCAACAGGCTTCCCGATCTCGCCAGCCGCATCGTGCCGTTCTTCGACCGGTTTCCGGTCGTGGGACAGAAGGCGGAGGACTACCAGTTGTGGAGAAGCGCAGTGATGCTGCTCTCAGCTGGATGTCTGAGCGACCAGGACTACCACCAGGTTCTTGCTCTCCGGGAACGGATGAACCGAGGTGGGAAGAGACGTTATCGGATGAATGGAATCCTCAGAGACTATACGCCAAGCCCATCGGCCTAGAGCGGTCGTGGGATGAGATAGTCCGCTCTCATGGGCGACCATGAGAGGTCGGCAGAAATGTCCGGCCCTCTCGGGATTGACAACATTCCCGAGTAGTAACATGAGGAACGGTCCTAAGGTTTCGTGTAATCGTTGCCTTAGTAAAACCTGGCTGTATGCTGGAACATCCGAGCATCCGGCGCTACTCGCCTTTCGGGGCAGTGACAATGCGACCGGTGCGGACAATCAGCAGGGAAGTCGCCCTTCACGGGTTGACCCCTCAGAGACCACACGCTAGGGCCCATTTTTGGTGGGCAAGATATGGTCCGTCCTGCATGGCGACATGCAGAGGTAACAGAAATGATCGATCCGCTGGGGCTTAGGTCTCAGTTAATCCCAGGTAGTGCATATCAAGGGCCTGGGAAGTAACAGAAAAAGCGAAATTCCTTGTCGGGTAAGTTCCGACCTGCACGAATGGCGTAACGACTTCAGCGCTGTCTCAACGATGGGCTCGGTGAAATTGCAGTCTCGGTGAAGATGCCGAGTACCCGCGGCTAGACGGAAAGACCCCGTGAACCTTTACTACAACTTGGTATTGGGATTCGGTGCATCTCGCTCAGGATAGGTGGGAGGCTTTGAAGCGCCGGTTGCGGCTGGCGTGGAGCCAACCTTTAGATACCACCCTTGGTGTATTGGATTTCTAACAGCATTCCGTGAATCCGGGTGCTGGACAGTTCCAGGCGGGTAGTTTGACTGGGGCGGTCGCCTCCCAAAATGTAACGGAGGCGCGCAAAGGTTCCCTCAGCACGGTTGGAAATCGTGCGTAGAGCGCAAAGGTAGCAAGGGAGCTTGACTGCGAGACTGACAAGTCGAGCAGGTGCGAAAGCAGGTCTTAGTGATCCGGCGGTAGCAAGTGGAAGTGCCGTCGCTCAACGGATAAAAGGTACTCCGGGGATAACAGGCTTATCGGGCCCAAGAGTCCACATCGACGGCCCGGTTTGGCACCTCGATGTCGGCTCGTCGCATCCTGGGGGTGGAGTCGCTCCCAAGGGTTGGGCTGTTCGCCCATTAAAGCGGTACGCGAGCTGGGTTC
>CAVYDM010000007.1:0-26146 GCA_963767255.1 uncultured Solirubrobacterales bacterium
ACCCCTGTGGATCGGTCCGACCCTTGTGAGAGTTTCTTGCGTCCAGGATCATGGGCGAGGAAGGAACTCCACGATGAAGCGACGCAGGCATACGCCGGAGCAGATCATCCGTAAGCTGCGGGAGGCCGAGCGGCTGCTCGGCGAGGGCAAGACGATCCCGGAGGCCGCCAAGGCCCTGGAGATCAGCGAGCAGACCTATCACCGTTGGCGCAACCAGTACGGCGGGATGAAGGCCGATGATGTCAAGCGGCTGAAGACGCTGGAGCGCGAGAATTCGAGCCTCAAGGCGATCGTCGCCGATCAGGCGCTCGAGGTGCGGGCGTTGAAGGAGATCGCCCGGGGAAATTGGTAGGCCCGGTCCGCCGGCGCCAGGCGGTCGCGATGCTTCGCGACCGTCTCGGCGTCAGCGAGCGCTGGGCATGCCGGGTAGTCGGTCAGCACCGCTCCACGCAGCGTCACGAGCCCAAGACGGCCGCGGATGATCAGGCGTTGCGCGCCGAGCTGCGGGCGTTCTCGGTGGAGCGCCCGCGGTGGGGGTACCGTCGCGCGCACCATCACCTGCGGGAGCTGGGCTGGGATGTCAACCGCAAGCGTGTGCAGCGCCTGTGGCGCGAGGAGGGGCTGCGGGTTCCCGTGCGCAAGCGCAAGCGACGGCGCCTTGGGGAGTCAACGGTCCCGGCGCAGCGGCTACGCGCGGAGCGGCCCAACCACGTGTGGGCATTCGACTTCCAGTTCGACCAGACCGCCGACGGGCGGGCGCTGAAGCTGCTCAACATCGTCGACGAGTTCACGCGGGAGTCGCTGGTGATGCTCACCGAGCGCTCGATCGACGCTGACACGGTCGTCGCGACGCTGGAGCGGCTCCTCGCCGAGCGCGGTGCCCCAGAGCTGCTCAGGTGCGACAACGGCCCGGAGATGACCGCGCACGCGCTCCGCGACTGGTGCGTGATGGCGAAGACAGGGACCGTGTTCATCGAGCCGGGCTCGCCGTGGCAGAACCCGTTCGTGGAGAGCTTCCACTCCCGCGTGCGCGACGAGCTCTTGGATGTCGAGGAGTTCTCCTGCCTGGCCGAGGCACGCGTCGTGATCGGCGACTGGCAGCAGGACTACAACCGCCGGCGGCCGCACTCCGCGCTCGGGATGAAGGCCCCGGCCGCCTTCGCCGCAGAGTGCGCCGCCGACGCCATCAATCGCAACGCGGCATGAGCCCCGCCGAACGGCCGCGCCGGTCGGGCCGTGCTCCGCTGCGGCCTACGGCCTCCGCTCCACACGACCCGACCGCACCCCCAGCTATCCTCCCGTCACTTCTATCCATCACCCTCTCACTCGTGGTGGACCGAAAAGCGGGGGCCGGCCATACGGATCTGCGCGCTCTTCAGCGCGCTGATGAAACCGACACCGTTCTCCTTGAATGTTTGGGCGTGCGCCTGGGTGATCATCCCGCGGTCACCGACGAGCACCACATCCTTGATCGCGAACTGCTCGGTGACGCTCGTAACGGCATCGGGCAGCGTCTTTGAATCGGTGGTTGACCCGTCGAATGCGTGGACGGCGACGGGACGGCCCTGCGGGGAGCAGATCAGGCCGTAGTTGACCTGCTGGGTGCCTTTGCGCCCGTCACGCGAGTAGCCGAGCTTCGCCAGCGGACAACACCGTCCCTCCACATAGCTCGATGACAGGTCATAGAGCACGAAGCCATCCCGGGAGAGATGCCGGTGAGCGAGCGTCTTCTCGATCCGCTCCTGACGCTCAAGCAGCCAGTCCATCGCCGCCAGCAGCTCGGCCTCCTTTACCTCGCCGAGATCCAGCTCCTGGGAGAGCGTGCTCACACCAAAGCGCCGTGTCGCTGAGAGCTTTGAGCCTGGGCCGATCACGCGCTGGACGATCATCGCGACCACCAGGTCACGCTCACGGCAACGCTCACGGCTGATCAACCGCTCCACGTCGAGCGCGCGCAGCACACCAAGCACCGCGGCGACGTGACCGTGCGGCAGCGAACGCTCGATCTCGAACTCCTCGTCGAGATCCACGAGTGCCTTGCCGGCGAGCATCGCGCGGATCCCGTCGATCACGTGAGGCGGCAGGTGCGAGAGGTTGCCGACCGTTTCGTTGCGGACCTTCCCGTCCTTGCGGTAGGAGCGACGCAACAGTGTGCTTTCGTACTCCTTGCCCTTGTAGTGGCGACGAGTCGTCGCCACATGCACCGCACCAGTTCTCTTTGACATAAGCACATCATGCCATACCCATCGGACGGAAACAACCACTGTTAGTGTCTACGCCAAACCACCAAAAGAAGGCCCGATCCCCACAAACACGGGCGATCGGGCCTCAGACCCTCAAAAACTTCCGGCTAGAGCTGCGGGCGAACGTTTGGCTTCAGTCCGTAGCAAGCGTGCCGACGCTCCGGGCCGGGCTCTCCCGCTCTGGACGACCCCGGGCGTCGCCCAGCCACCGGGATTTCCCCAGGTCAGGTTCGTGGACTGTCCTGTGTTCGGCGACCTGTCGCCAGCGCAATGCCGCTCAGTGCGGCAGATAGACAACATCTTGGGGACCGCAGGTGCCCCCGGCCGAGCACGCGTGGTAGTCGGACACTTCTGTGAAGGGACCCTTCCAAGTGGTTCCGCCGCCGGTCCCTGAGACGTAGGCCGGGCGGTAGGGATAGCCGCAGAAGTAGAACCCCATACGACCGCCGCACACCCACCAGCGGCCGTTAACGAGTACCGGCCCGGCGTCGCCGGTGGCGGCCCCGTCCGCGGTCAGGTTGATGTGCTTGGCGTGTGGGTTGATGGCGCCGGCAAGAATTGTCCGGGCCCGCGCGCATGACATGTGCCACGGATAGATCGCGTCCTTGCCGTAGAAGCCTTTGGCCGCGTAGCCGCAGCGCTTGACCGTGACCGTCGTCAGTGCGGACGCTGCGCCGACGCCGATCATCAGTAGCGCGAAAGCGATCAAGATGCACCGCCATCCCCTGAACATGCGCGCGAGCCTAACACGAAATCGCTGTCGTTCGACAGCGGCTTCCGGCGCGCGACCGCATCGGCGACATCTCGATGGTGCTGGTCACCGGCACCACATGAGCCCCACCGCGTTTGCACTCGCCCTGCGCGCCCGAAGGTCAACGGTCGTCGGCCCTCTCCGAGGCCTGACACGGGCGTGGGCGCGTTTCGACTGCTGGGGCTGTTGCACCCCTCGCATCCCCTTCGGCTATTCTCGGCGGCGCAATGGCGGACGATGTCATCGGACCGGACGCGAAGGCTGCGGCGAAAACGGAGCGCGACCATTGGAAGCGCGTCCAGATCGACGCAGGCTTTGCCGGTGGCGCCCTCTCTGCAGCGGCGGGCGGCGCGGCCATTGCGGTTGGGGTCGTTGCGGCAGTTGCCGCTGGTCCCGTCATCGCTGCACTCGGAGCGGTTTGGTGGGCGTCCCGGAAGCTCGTCTCAGTAGAAACAGCCGTCGAGGATCCGCCCCGACCGGACTTTCGCGAGCCCGTGATTCCCGTGGCGCTTCGGGTTTTCCCCGACGGCTTCGACTTTGAGTACTCAATCCAATCGGCGGCCTTCGACTTCCTTCAGCGAGTCGCCGACAACGTCTCGCTCGTCAACGCCATAGTGCTGGCGAACGAGCGGATCGACGGAGCGCTCTTGGTGGATGAATCTGCGGCGGCGGATGCTCGAACCGCAGAGGCGGACCAATTCATCGAGAACCTCACCGACAATGCGGGACGGCTGGTCGAGGAAGCCCGGCGTCTGGCGAGCGAGCTCCGAGAGACACCCCTCAGGTCGATCGGCGTTCTCGAGCCCAAACCCCCAGAACGCCTCATCGACGTGATGCCGGAGAGCACGCAGGCAGCGGTCTTCCGTGCGGGCATGGATGTGCAGCCGTTTCTTGCGCCCTACGCCCACGCGGTCTTCAACGAAGATCCATTGGGCGCGTTGGCCGACTCACTCGAAGCGGCGGCCGAGTCAAGCGCGCGGTTCGCGGATACCGTGAGCGAGCAGCGTCCCAGGCCCGAGCCGCTGTCGTAGACCAACCCCAGACTGCCACTTGAGGCTTCCCGGTACGATGCTGCACTGAGCGGCACCAAGCGGACACGACCGAGGGAGCCAGGATGCCGACTTCACCAACAACCTCACCCCGCAACTCCGAGGGCGAGCCGACCGCCGTTCGGCCGTCCCGACAGCGGCAGGAATCCACCTCCGGCCCGAGCGGCCAGTCCACGTCGGGACGCAAGGTCGAGGGCCAGGCGTCCCCTGCCGGCCGGTCCGTCGAGGGCCAGAGCACCGGCGTCCGTCACCCCTAGCAGCCCAACCGCTGATGCCGGGCGACTGCTCCGTTCCGGACTGCGACCACGAGCCCGCCGGGGTGAAGCCGATGCCCATCCCGGGACGCCCCGAGACCCACCGCCGGCAGATCGCCTCCTATATGTCACAACGCCTGGGCGTAACAGGCGTCGAGCCCGAGCCTGTCGAGGCAGGTTCTTGCTTCGCAAATGCTGGCTTGCGCGTCGGGTGGGGATGCGAGCGTCTCGGGGGCGCCCAGCTTACTGCTGCTCGGGACGATGCCGAGGCGTCACGTAGAAGGCCGGTGGCTTCGGTGTCGGCCCGGACGGTGTGGAGCGGGGTCAGGACCCTGGAAGCTCGACGTTCTCGAATGCAAGGACTTCGGCGAGCTTGTCGAAGTGCGTGTCGCAATGGAGCACCGCAACGCCGCCGTGCTCGGCGGCCGCTGCGGCGATCAGGGCGTCGGTCAGCGGCACGCGGTGGTACCCGTCGCTGTGCTCAGCCAGCTCGCCGATCGCGCTCATTGCGGCGTCGGCGACGGCGCGATCGTTGCGCAGGATACGGAACCCGTCAAGTTCCATCTCGAACGCAATGTACTCGGCACTGCTGCGAGCGGAGTAGAGGATCTCCATTCGTACGATCGGGGTGATCCACAGACGGTCGTCAACGATAGCCTTGTCGACGAGTTCGCTGGAAAGAGACGAGAACCGCCACCAGGCCGACGTGTCGACGATGAACGGCGCGTCGCCCTTCAGCAACTCGACGACGTCCACCGCAGGTCGCTTACGACTCGTTGTCCGTCAGCTGCTCGATGTGCTCGAGCGTGTCCCGATCAAGCCCATCCGGACTGAACGCCCGCTCGATAAATCGCCTACGCCGTTCGAGGCGCTCCTCGTCGCTCAGCGCAGGAGTCTCGGCGGTCGGGGTTGTGCTTAGAACAGAATGTTTCACGATCCCAGGGTAGCGCCTCAACGCGACGAGAACTGGATTGGCGAGGCATGTTGGGGAGTTGCCCGGCGGGCTGGTAGAGCAGCAAGCACTGTCCGCTGTTCGATCCCGAGGAGGATCCCATGACTATCTCTGCTGTTCTCGATTCCGCTGGGCGGCGTCGCTCACCCGCAACGTTGCCCGGCTTTCACGCAGGCCGTCCGCCTCGCAACAAGGGGATGCGCTACCCGGCCGACCCGCCGACCGTGGAGGAGATCATCGCCGTGATGCGCCAAGCCGACGACAACCGTCATGGCTGGCGGCTACGCGCGCTGATCGTTGTGCTCTGGCGTGGCGGGCTGCGCATCCAGGAGGCGCTCGCACTCGTCGAGCCTGATCTTGACCCGCGACGTGGATCATTGCTCGTGCGCAATGGCAAGGGCGGCCGCCGCCGCGAGATCGGGATGGACGCCTGGGGATGGGAGCAACTGCGTCCCTGGCTGATCTCCCGTCTAGATCTGCCTGTCGGGCCACTGTTCTGCGTCATCGACGGTCCGACGCGCGGGCGCCCCTGGTCGAGTGCTGCCGTGCGCGTTGAGCTTCGTCGGCTCGCCAGCCAGGCAGGGGTGCGGCGCCGGTTCGCGCCACACCAGCTACGTCATGCTCATGCGGTCGAGCTTGCCCGGGAGGGAGTACCGCTGAACATCATCCAGCGCCAGCTCGGCCATGCGAACCTCGGAACGACATCGGTCTACCTTCAGGGCATCGACACCGAGGAGATCATCGCCGCCGTCCACACAAGACGCGCCCCGATGATGTCCGCCACCGCCGGCTTACGCCTCTGAAAGAACACAACACGTCAAACAGCGGGCGGAGCGCCACGAGTGCTCCGCCCGCCAGCCGACCGCAACTATCCGTAGCGGATATCGGAGCAGGCGTCAATCACAGACGACCCAGACACCACCAATCCGCTCGCGGCTCGTCCGGAGCGACACTGTCGGGTCTCTCGGCAGCGACGAGCGCTTCGTCGCGGTTGCAGCACTCTCGACGAGCTGTCGATCTTCAACGCGATCGGTCACAGATTCCTCCGCTCGGGGTTAACAAGGTTGTGGACTTCCTTGAGGCCAGCGACGGCGAGCTGTTGGCGGCATCGTGCTCGAACCCGGATGCGTTCGCCGAGTTCTACGACCGCTACGAGGGCTCCGTCGTTGGCTACTTTGCGCGCCGTACGGGCGATCCGGAAGTGGCGGCCGATCTGACGGCCGAGGTGTTCGCGGCGGCGCTCGGCGCCTCACACCGCTACAGGCCCGAGACGCCCTCGGCCGCGGGCTGGCTGTTCGCGATCGCTCACAACAAGCTCTTGAAGAGTCTTCGCCGTGGACGTGTCGAGGCCGACGCGCGCCGGCGGCTGGGGATCCGCGAGCCGATCGAGCTCGCTGCGGAGGAACTCGAGCGGGTCGAGAGCGCCGCCAGCTCGAGTAGCTGGGTGATCGAGCTGCTGGATCGACTGCCCCCGCTGCAGCGGGATGCCGTTCGCGCGCGGATCGTCGATGAGCGCTCCTACCCGGACATCGCGGGGGAGTTGCAGACATCGGAGCTGGTCGTCCGTCAGCGGGTAAGTCGTGGCCTTTCAAAGCTCAGAGCCGAAATGGAGGAGCAACCATGACTCTCCTGCCCCAGGTCCGAAGCCAGCTGCATGACGCCGCCGGCCGGCGTGCCCTTGGTCGCACCCGCCGCCTTGGAATGTTTGGCCGTGGCGCACAGCGCCGCGGATGGCACCGGACCCCGTTGATCTCTCTCGCGGTCACACTCGGCCTGACTGGCGCCGCGTTCGCGAGCGGTGTGATCCAGTTCGGCTCGCCGGCACCGGTGTCGCGCGTGCAGCTGTTCACGGCGCCGACGACGGGCGAAGGCGAGCTGACGCCGGGGACGGTGCGGATGCTGCCGGTCTCGACGCCGGACCCGGCGGGCGGGGCACCGTGGGGCATGCGCGAGTTCACGACGAGCAGGGGCCTCGGTTGCGTCGAGGTCGCGCGCGTCGTCGACGGCAAGCTCGTCGCGGTCGGGCAGGACGACGCGTTCGGCGACGACGGTCGCTACCACGAGCTGAGCGTCGCGAGCGGCGGCGCTGGCTTTGGCGACTGGTGCAGCGCCCTGGACCGCTACCACCGTCTGTACATCAACGACATGTGGGGCGAGCAGCCGGCGAGCGCATGGCAGAGCCGCTGCTACGCGCCGGGCTCCCCTCCGGGCGGCCACACGTGGAGCGAACTGGACGGCCACGTGCGGCGCGAACCGGAATGTCCCCTGAAAGACGAGCGCAACCTGTACTTCGGGCTGCTCGGACCGGACGCAAAGAGCGTCACGTACGTGCTCGACGGGCAGCGCCACACGCTCGCGACGAGCGGGCCCGAGGGCGCATACCTGATCGTCACGCGCGCCACCGCCGGCCAGTTGTTGAAAGGCGTCGGCACAGGCGGCGTGGTGCCGGTCGACGGGCCGATCACCGAACTGCACTACCGTGACGGCGCGACCTGCCACCTGACCTCGCGCAGCTGGATCGGCGGCGCGTACGCGTGCACGCCGACCATGCAGGTGCCGGTCGGCTACGTAGCGCCGCCGTCGCTGTCATACACGCATGCGCAGGTGCAGACGCCGGTCAGCGCGAAGCTGATCCGCACGCGCGCCGGCGGCTACGAGCTACGCCTCGCGTTCCGATCGCGCGTCGCGCTCAACAACGCGCAGAGCGGCTACAACTTCGCCTGGTACGTGCCGGGCACGCGCAATGAAAATCACGGCAACTGGCGGACCGAATCGAACATCGCCGCCGGCCAGACCGTGAGCACGACCACCTGTCCCCTGCCCACCGGCGAGCAGATCCACGGCACGATCAGCCTGTTCGAGCCCGACGAAACCTACAAATCCAAGAGCGAAGTCGTGTACGCGTACAAATACGAAAAACTCGGTGAGCTCGTCGGCAGCTTCTCCGTGCGCGTCCCCGGCGCGCCGCGCCCGAACGACCCCGAAGCAGATCACCGGATGTCGCCGCTGACCTCGTGCAGCGCCGTGGAAGCCTCCGAACGGCGCTTTCGCGCCCTGCACCGCGCCCTCGGGCGCGCGCATCCACGGCTTCCAGGCGCCGCGCCCTGAGTCGGGCGCACCCGCCGCGTCCGCACGTCGAGCGGGCTAGCGCCGGGCAACAGACTTGCGCTTTCCCGTGGATGCGAGCCCATTAACGAACGCCGCTCCCGCTAGTGGATCGGACGATGAAGGACAGTCTCGGGCAGCTCACCCGGCGTCAAGCCAGCCGTCTCCGGGCCACTCAAGGCGAGGGCATCGCGGCGAGCCCGCGGAGTGCGGGCCATGCTCGCCAGAATCAATCGAGTCGCCGCGAGCGAGAGTGCTGCGTTTCACCGAGAGCAGCTGTCTCGATGACCGGGTCCGGTCGCTGTCGCTCAGGACGCGCAGGCGCCTCGTCGAGCGCGGTCCAGACTGCCGCTTTCAGCCTCGGCGATCCCAAAGCGATCGTCTCGCCGACCCGCTGCGAGACGATCGCGAGTCGTCCAGTCGGGTGATTCCGGGCCTGCCGGGCTACGCGTTCGCTTCCGTCACCAGGTTGTTGCGTGGGGGGTGATGGTGAGCTTCGCATGAGTCTCGACCGAGACGCGTGCGCGTCCTGCTAGGCGACGCGTCCTTGTCTGCCCTCCCAGTGGGGTTCGCGCAGGTGGCGCTTGAGGATCTTGCCGGCGCCTGACTTGGGCAGCGGTTCAGTGTGGAACTCGAAAGAGCGCGGCAGCTTGTAGCCGGCGATCAGCAGGCGGCAGTGATCCGTGAGTGCGTCCTCGCTCGGCTCGCAACCCGGCCTGGGAACGATCGCGGCGTGAACGCGCTCGCCCCATCGAGGGTCGGGGACACCGAACACGGCCGCCTCGAGCACGTCTGGATGGGCGTGGAGGGCGTTCTCGACCTCGGCGCAGTAGACGTTCTCGCCGCCCGAGATGATCATGTCCTTGACCCGGTCGACGATGTAGATGTAACCGTCCTCGTCCGCGTAGGCGGCATCGCCGGAGTGATACCAACCGTCGGCGTCGAGCGCGGCGGCCGTCTCCTCGGGCCGATTCCAGTATCCGGCCATCACGTTTGGGCCGCGTACCCAGACCTCGCCCGGATCGCCGGGCTCGCAGTGGGAGCCGTCCTCGTGTCGAACCTCGGCCTGGACGCCGATCACCGGGCGGCCCGCGGAACGCAGCCGGGTTGCGTGAGGCTCCTCGCCAGCGAGCGCGGCGCGCTGATCCACCCCGTCGCAGACTGTCACGACTGGTGCCGCCTCGGTCATCCCGTAGGCCTGGATCCACTCGCAGTCGGCCAACTCGATCGCCCGGCGCTGGACCTCGGCCGGCATCGGTGAGGCGCCGTAGATCATGCGGCGCAGGCTCGACAGGTCGCGCTGCTTGGCCGCCGGATCGTTGACGAGCATGTTGATCATCGTCGGTACCAGGACCCCGATCGTGACCCGCTGCTCCTCGATGGTGCGGGCGACCAGCTTCGGATCGAAGGCGGGGATAATCACGTGGGTCGCGCCCAGCCAAGTGAGCGCGTAAGTCGCCCCGCCGTCGGCTAGATGGAACATCGGTGCGGCGTGCAAATAGCGATCGTCTTCGCGGTAGCCCAAGCCGATCAGGACGTGCTTCGCGTTCGCGAGCAGGTTGCCGTGGGTCAGCATCGCGCCCTTCGGCAGCCCCGTCGTGCCGCCGGTGTAGAAGATCCCCGCAAGATCGCCCTCGGAAAGGTCGGCTGTGGGCACCGGTGCGCCCGCGACGAGCGACTCGTAGGCGACCGTATCCTCGGGGGCATCCTGACCTCCGGCGTAGACCAGGTGGCGCAATGTCTCGCAACGCCCGCGCAGCTCGCGGCCGATCTCAAGGTGGGCGTCGTCGACGATCAAGGCGACGCAGCGCGAGTCCTCGACGATGAACGCCAGCTCGGCGGGCGCCAGGCGAAAGTTGAGGTCGTTCAGCACTGCGCCCGAGCGTGGGATCCCCAGCCAGCACTCCAGATGGCGGTGCGAGTTCAGCGAGAGCACCGCGACCACATCCCCGGGCACGATCCCGAGACGGGCTAGACCGCCGCAGAGCGCCCCGACGCGATTCCCGAGCTGCGCGTAGGTGAGCCGCACGTCGCCATCGATCACCGCCGTGCACCGCGGGCTCCGCGCAAGCGCGCGCTGAAGCGCCCAGTCGAGGTTGCCCGGCGCGTCGCGCGATCGGCGCAAGCCAGCGGATGCGTGGTTCTCAGCAGGCTCGACGGTTGCCATCTGACTCCCCCTGCGACGTACCTGTTGCGTGGTGCCACCAACTGTACCCCAGACCTGCGGCCAGGGAACCCCGCCGGAGCCCGCCCCGCCGCCACGAGCCGGCTTGACCCTGCCCCGCCCCGACTGCCAGGCAGCGCGATACTGCGGTCGTGTCACCGAACTTGGACCTCGTCGAGTTCTTCCCAGCGACGGCCAGAACCGTCGAGGGCGGCGGCTACCGAGGCCGCGACGGCATGGAGAAATACCTAGTGGAGGGGGGTGACGTCTGGGCGGAGTACCGAGTTCTCGTCAACGAGTTCCTTGATGTCGGCGACCGTGTGCTCGTGCTCGGTCGGCAAGAGGACGCGGGTGGGGCAGCGGCCAGTTGATGCGCGTTTGGCAGTCATGGTGGAGTTCCGCGATGGCGTGATCTCAGCCATCCGAGGCTACCTCAATCACGGCGAGGTGTTGGGGGCGGCTGGCCTCAGCGAGTAGCGGTCAGGTGCCGGTGTCCGGTGTGAGGCCGAGGTTTGGCGAACGCCCGACACGAGTGCTTCGGCGTGGATGCGAGCGTGTCAGTGAGGACCGCCGAGACTGCCGAGATGGACGAGACGCGTGGTGACCACCGCGCAACACGCGGCGTCGGGGCTGCGCTAGAGTGTTCTCGCTCGAGCCCCGACGCGAGAGCAACGCTATGTCAGCCACCGGCTCGATCGCCGATCTGCCAGGACCTCCGAGGCTTCCGGTGCTCGGCAACGCGCATCAGGTGCACACCGAGAGCCTGCACCTGACCGTTGAGCAGTGGTCTGAGCGCTATGGCCCGATCTTCCGCTTCGATCTCGGCCCGCGGCGAATCATCGCGATCTCCGATCTAGAGGACATCAACACGATCCTGCGAGACCGTCCGGAAGGCTTTCGGCGCTGGCGCGAGCTACAGGCCGTCTTTCACGAGTTGAACATCTCTGCGAGCTTCCCCGAGGAGGGCGAGCAGTGGCGGCGGCGTCAACGACTCGTGCTCACCGCCCTGAACTCCAACCATCTGCAACGCTACTTCCACATCGTCCACACCGCCACCGAGCGCCTCTATCGCAGGCTGCGCCAAGCGGCACGCGAGGGGCGCGACGTGGACATCATCGCCGAGCTGACCTCGTTGACCGTCAACGTCACCTCGGCGCTGGCGTTCGGCCACGACCTCAATACACTCGAGCGCCGCGACAACGAGCTGCAGAGGCACATCAAGCGGGTCTTTGAGATGGTCGGCCGCCGGGTGGCGGCGCCTGTGCCCTACTGGCGCTGGGTGCGGCTGCCTGCAGACCGCGCCCTGGATCGCTCGCTGGCTGAGCTGCGCAGCGCTGTGGCGGGATTCATCGCACAGGCCCGCGAGCGGATGGCCTCCCGGCCGGAGCTGCGCGAGGCGCCTGAGAACTTCCTGGAGGGAATGCTTGCCGCGCAGGAGGCCGACGGATCCTTCTCCGACGATGAAGTCGCCGCCGACGTGATCGGTCTGCTGATCGCCGGCGAGGACACGACCGCCCACACGATGGCGTGGACGCTGTGGTTCCTGGCGAGCCGACCGCAGGTGCAGGCGCGGTGGGCCCAGGAGGCAGGCGAGGTCCTCGCAGAGCGGCCGTTGCCAGCCGACTACGAGATGGTCGGCAAGCTGGACTACGGCGAGGCGGTGCTGCGCGAGTCGATGCGCCTGAAGCCGGTGGCGCCCTATAACTTGGCCGAGTCTCTCAGCGACACGACGATCGCCGGAACGCACATCCCCGCCGGCACGCGCCTGTGGCTGACAACCCGCTACTCGGGCCTGCAATCGAGCAGCGTGCCGCGCGCACACGACTTCGACCCGGACCGCTGGCTTTCCGACGCCGACGAGACGCCAAGCGCACCTGATCAGAAGTCGTTCCTCGCCTTCGGCGCCGGCCCGCGCTTCTGCCCCGGACGCAACCTCGCGTTCCTGGAGTCCAAGACAGCGATGGCGATGCTCGCGCGCAACTTCGAGATCGAGCTCGACGACACGGGCGGCCCGGTCAAGGAGCTGTTCAGTTTTACGATGATCCCTCAGGGTCTGCGCGTTCGCGTTCGTGAGCGTATCCAGCAGCGGCCCGCACCGGCCTAGTAGGGTCCGGCTACTGGACTGCCGTACTGCTTTTACTTGACGGGTCGGGGGTCGTGGACGCCTCGTCGGACCTCGGGCAGCCAAGTATTCCCGACGGCTCGCCGCCGCTTCGGCAGCTGAGCGCGCGTCAGCCATGCTGCCGCGCAGACCATCGCAGCGGACGAGCAGGAGCACTGACGCTCGTGGGTCGCAAGACTGTCGCAATGCTCCGAGGAAGCGGTCGTCTGCCGGTCCTCGGCCCACGCGCTCGGAAGTCGTCCAAGGCGGGCGTCAGCTTGCCCTTGCTCGGACGCTCGCTGTCACGCGAAAGCGCTAGCGACGAGGCCGACCACGGCGACGAGCCGCGCCACATGGCGAGTGTGCCCTCTCTAAGCGGTGGCGAGCCCTATGAATCTGTGGGTCAACGTGCAGCATGCCCCGTCGCCGCCGAGCAGCGTGTCGAGTTGTGGCCCGCCGCGGCGGCGAGCACCGCGTCCACCGCGCCGTCCAGGTCGACTGCCGCGCGCAGCTCCGCCCCGGAGTGGACGGCGGCGGCCCGGAACCGGGGGTCGCCGAGGACCAGATCCGCCTGGGCGCCGATCCGCGCAGATGTAGCGCGGCGCAGGCGCAGCCCCGCACCGAGCTCTGACACGCGGTCGGCGTTGAGGACCTGCTCCTGCATCTGGGGGAAGACGAGCAGCGGCACCCCCGCGACTAGTCCCTCCTGCACGCTGTTGAATCCGCCGTGGGTGATGAAGAGGTCGGCGCGGCGGAGTACGGCGAGCTGGTCAACGTGGGCGTGCGCGGTGACGCCCGGAGGCAGCGCGCCGAGCGTCTGCGGGGCGATCCTCCCGACCGAGAGGACCACGCGGCGCCCGGGCCGCGCGAGAGCGATCGCGGCATCGCGAAAGAACGCGGGTCGATCCTCGAACACCGTGCCAAGTGAGACATACACGAGCTCTTCGTCCTCGCCGAGCGCAGCAAGCGCCGGCTCCCCGCAGTCTGCGGGTGCCCTCGCCGCGCGGAGCGGCCCGACGAACCGCACGTCCTCGCCGGCGAGACCCTCCGGACGGGTCTGCAGTCCGCGCGAGGTTCCGACGAGCGTCGTGCACCCGTACCGCCCGCCGAGTACCTCGAGCCAGCCGCCCATGGGCACGCCGTAGCGCTGCTCGAGCCGCCGCGAGACGAGCCGCAGCCGCAGCGCGTCGGGCGTCCCGGCGGCGAGCTGGGCGAGCGCCGCCGGCATGCTCCGCAGCGTCGGCCGCATGCCGCGGTGGAGGGCCATCATTGAACTGAAGACGACCTGGGGCAGCCCGACCTCGAGTGCGGCATAGCGACCGTATTGGGCGAACGTGTCGCGCAGGACAACGTCGGCACCGCTGTCGCGTATCTGCTCGGTCGCCCAGGGGGTTACCCGCTCAGTCGCCCGCGCGATGAGCTCCGCTACGCCGATCAGGTTCGGCGGCGGTGGGTCCATATCGATGCCGAAGTCGGGCACCGAGCGGAACTCGCCACCGGCCTTCCTGCACTCCGCCTCCCATTCCGGGAAGGCCCACTGCACCGTTCGAGCCCCACGGTCCCCCAAGGCGGCGACGAGCGGCAGCAGCGGACGGACGTGACCACCCGACGGCAAGTGGACGACCGCGACCGTCGGTAGCCCCGGCGTCAACTCCACGTCAACGGCCGCTTCGCCACGGAAGCGGCCGTGCCTGCTCAACGGTCTCCCGCGAACCGGCCCGGCTTGTGGGCCTCTCACCGGACCCCTCACGTCGATCGCGCCGGCGTCCGTTGTCACTCGGGCTGCTGCTCCTCTGCGGGGTGAGTGGGCTCGGGCAGCGGTCGGCGTGCGATCTCGGCGGCCTCGCTGCGGTCGAGGCCGAAGCTGCGCAGCACGCCCTCGGCATGCAGCACGTCCGCCTGCTCGCTGCCTTCTCCCACAAGCTGGGCGTGGATGACCGCGAACAACGCGCCGCCGCTCGCGTTCAGAGCCAGCGCGGGGTCTGCAACGTGGAAGCGGCCAGCCTCGATCGCGGATCGAAGATCGCTGCGCGCCGACTGCCCGAGCACCGACCACGCCACGCGGAAGGGAACCTCGAGCCGGACGAGCAGCCACGCCCAATCCGAGTCGCTCTGGGCAACGCGCACGAGGTGGCGGTGGGCGATGCTGATCTTCTCGGCCGGGTCCTCCACGTGGGCCTGGCGCAGCTCCAAGAGCGCGAGCTGCGCCGAGAGCTCCTCTTCGAGCAGCGCGTCGAGCAGCTCGTCCTTGGTTCGGAAGTAGTTGTAGAACGACCCGATCGCGATGTCCGCGTGCTCGGCGATCTGGGCGATCGTCGTGCGCTCCATCCCGCGGGCGGCGAACAGCTGTCTCGCCGCCGCGAGCAGTCCAGCCCGCGTGCGTACCTTGCGCCGCTCCACCCGAGTCCCTGCGCGGGGTGCGTTGTGCTGCGGGCTTGCGGGCATCCGCGCATTCTCCAGCACAGGCATCATCTGAATATAGCATCAGAATTGAATCTTTATTCATTCTCTGCTACGTTCGCCGCTCTGAATGGCCGAGGGCGTTGGGAGGAGATGAGATGACCGAGGAGGTGCCCGTGCTTGTCGTGGGTGGCGGCGGCGCGGGGCTCACCGCATCGATGCTCCTCGCCCGCATGGGCGTCAGGTCGGAGGTTTCCGCGCGGGCGTTGATCATCTGGATCGACGACGAGGACGGCGGGCGGCGGCCGATCAAGGACCTGGTCCGGCCGGGACGCTTCCTGCTGATCGCAGGCGAGGAGGGCGAGAGCTGGTGCGAGGCCGCCCGCTCGATCGCCGACGCCGAGGGGCTGCCGCTCGACGCCGTGCGGATCGGCCACCTCGACGGCGAGCTCTACGACCCCCGCTGCACCTGGCTGCGCTACCGGGAGATCGGCCCCGAGGGGGCGATCCTCGTGCGCCCGGACCGCTTTATCGCGTGGAGCAGCCTGGGGGCCGCCGACGCGCCCGCCGAGGTGCTGGCGCAGGCGCTCGGGAAGATCCTCGCCGCGCCGACCGCCGCGATCGCTCACGCCTGATGCCGGTGCACCACGCCCCCCAGGAGATCGAGGTAGACGTCGCAATCGTCGGGTTCGGCCCGGTCGGGCAGGCCCTCGCGGCGCTGCTCGGCCGTGCCGGGCACTCCGTGCTGGCCGTCGAGCGGTTCGCCGAGATCTACCGGCTGCCGCGCGCGGTTCACCTCGACCACGAGATCGTGCGGCTGCTCCAGGGCCTCGAGGTCGCGGACGACCTGGCAGGCGATCTGCTGCCCGTCCGCGACTACCACTGGTACGGCGCCGACGGGGAGCCGTTGATGACGCTCGAAGCGCCCGTGCCCGCGGTATCCGGCTGGGAGTCCGACTATATGTTCTTCCAGCCGGCGCTGGAGCAGGCGCTCGCGCGCCGCGCGAGCGAGCAGCCCTCCGTCACGGTCGAGCGCGGGTGGGTTGCGCAGGCGCTGAGCGTCGAGCCGGAGGGCGCGTTGCTGACCGTGCGTTGTGTGAGCGAGGAGCGCGATCTGGCCTTGGGCGAGGAGCTCCGCTCGATCCGCGCACGCTGGGTCGTCGGCGCGGACGGCGCGAACTCCTTCGTTCGCGAGGCGCGCGGCATCGCCCGCCGAGACCTCGGCTTCCGGGAGCGCTGGCTCGTGGTGGACCTCGAGCCGCACGACATGGACGCGCTCGACCTGCCCCCGGCCTGCCAGTGGTGCGATCCGGTGCGCCCCACCACCCACGTTCAAAGCGGCACCCGTCATCGGCGCTTCGAGTTCATGCTGCTCCCCGGCGAGGATCCCGCCGACTTCGAGGATCCCGCGCGGGCCTGGGAGCTGCTGAGACCGTGGTTCACGCCCGCCGACGGAACGCTGACGCGCCATGCCGTCTACGAGTTCCGCTCGATGCTCGCCGAGCGGATGCGCGACGGCCGCGCGCTGCTGGTGGGCGATGCCGCGCACCTCACGCCGCCGTTCCTGGGCCAGGGCCTGTGCTCGGGGCTGCGGGACGCGGCCAACGTCGCGTGGAAGCTCGATCTTGTGCTGCGCGGCGTCGCCGAGGAGGCGCTTCTCGACACCGTCGAGGCGGAGCGCCAGCCGCAGAACGAGTGGGTCATCAACCTGGCCGTCGAGCTTGGGCGCGTGCTATGCGAGCTCGACGTCGGCGTCGCCGCCGAGCGCGATGCGGCGCTGCGCGCCGCGGGAGCTCCGCCTGCGCCCGAGTTCGCGCCGCTCACCGGAGGGCTGCTGCGCCGCGGCGCCGACGGCGCGCCCGGGCCGCTGGCCGGCCACCTGTCCGTGCAGGGTCTCGTCGTGACGGCGTCGGGCGAGGCGCTGCTCGACGACGTGACCGGCGGCGGGTTCACCCTGATCGCCGCCGCCGGCGACCCACTGGAGGAGCTCGACGGGCGCGACCGCGCGCTGCTCGACGCGCTCGGAGCGCACGTCGTCTCGCTCGACCCCGACGTCGACTGCGGCCGGCGCGATGCTGACGGGCGCCTCACCGGCTGGCTGCGCGAGCACGGGGCGCACGCGGTGCTCGTGCGCCCCGACTTCTACGTCTTCGGCAGCGCGGCCGACGCCGCCGATCTGCCCGCGCTCATCGACGACCTGCGCGACCAACTGCCCCTCCCGACCCCTGCCTGACTACAAGGAGCCACCGATGTCCGATACCACCGCGGTCCACCCGAAGTTCCACCACTTCAACCTGAAGACGACACGCCTGCAGGAGATGATCGACTGGTACGGTGCCGTGGTCGGCGCCGAGGTCGTCTTCCAGAGCGATGCGAGCGTCTCACCATGTCTGCACGTAGCTTGCGCCCTGGACGATTTGCGAGACTCGCGCAATCCCCGGGTCGAGGCCTGCCTTATGCTCGCGCGGGTACGTCGAGGCGCCTTTCGTGGCCCTGCTGTCCGACACCAGCCAATGCAGGCTCATCGTGGCTCGCGGAGCATGAGCTCTGGCGAGGAGGCGGCGCGGCTTGCGCAACCTGCTTGGATGGTTGAACGAGTACAGGGCAACGAGGAGGTAGCGTGAACGTAGAGTTCCTCTCGACCGTGGCGGTAATCGCGCCCGACCCGCCCGCCAGTCGCAAGCTGTACGTCGACGCGCTCGGGCTGGCGCTCGAGAGCCACGGCGATGACTATCACCACAGTGAGCAGATCGACGGCTGCAAGTCCTTCGGCATCTGGCCGCTGTCGCAGGCCGCCGAGGCGTGCTTCGGGACGCCGCACTGGCCGGTAGCGAGGCCGGTGCCGCAGGTCAGCATCGAGTTCGACGTTGCGGACCCGGCGGCGGTGGGCCCGGCGGCGCGGGAGCTCGAGCAGGCCGGCTACGAGCTGCTGCACCCACCGCGCAAGGAGCCTTGGGGTCAGACGGTGGCCAGGCTGCAGTCACCAGAGGGCGCGATCATCGGGATCTCCTACGCCCCCGTGCTGCACGACCGGGACTGACTGCAGGAGCGACGTCAAGTGCCCCCGAGTCGCAGGTTCGCCGCCATTCGAGGCGCCCTCCGAGCGATTACACGAGTCGCGGCGTCCTGCTCTGTGGTGGCGACGAGCACTTCGCCCCGCCGGGCTCAGACCCGCAACGCGCGTGGAACGCGTTATGCGGTGGTTTCTGAGGATCTGGCCAGACGCTTACCGTGTCGGCGACGAGGATGATCCTGTGGACGACGAGCTCGGCGAGACTGGGGTGAGGCCGTGGCGGCGCATCACCTGCGCCAATGCGGCGAGGTCTGGCGGGCCGCCGGGGGAGGCCGCTAGGACCGCGCCGATCTCGTGGAAGTAGGCGGGTCCGAAGACGCCGGGACTCGCGATCGCCAGGAACGTCGCGTTGGTGCTGCCGCGGTTCTCAAACCCGTGGATCGCTCCACGCGGCACACATAGGGCCTCGCCGACCCCAATGTCGATCGTCTCGCCGTCGACCGTCCAGGTTGTGGCGCCCTTGAGCCCGTAGATGGTCTCCTCGAACGCGTCGTGGCTGTGCGGGGCTGGCATCTTGGCGTTCGCCGGGACGTAGCACTCAAACACGCTCACGCTGCCGCCCGAGTCCGTTCCCTCTACGAGGAAACGGACGCCGAACGCTCCGATGGTGATGGTCTCTGCGGTGGCTTGGCTCATGGTGCTCTCCTTGGCGCAAGGCGCGGTAGGTAAAGTGACTTGACCACCCTACACCCATCCGCTAGTGTTGTCAAGTGACTTGACCATGCCGATGAACTCAACCAACTCGCCCCCTCCGCTGATCGGTGCGCTGCTGCGCGTCCCCTGGGAAACGGTCCGCGAACGGATGCTCACCGGCCTGCACCAGCGCGGATACAGCGACCTGGTCGCCGCGCACCTGAACGTCCTGCTCTACCCGGGGCCTGAGAACATGCGCCCGTCGGAGCTCGCGGCCCGCACAGGCATGACCAAGCAGGCGCTGAACTACCTCCTCGGACAGATGGAGGCGCTCGGATACCTCACACGCGCACAGGACAGCGCCGACCAGCGCTTCAAGCGTGTACACCTCACGCCACACGGACGTGCGGCAGGCGCGGCCATGCGCGAGATCGTCCTGGAGATCGAGGCCGAATGGACACAGAAACTTGGCCCCCGACGATTCGCGCAGCTGCGCGACATGCTCGCGCAACTGAGCACGAGCACGCCCGCAGAAGCCACCGTCCCTGGCCGCTGACCAGAGGCTCCGGTCCAGTCGTGCGCCATGCACGGACCGCTTGCTCGGCGCAATGCGGGAGCGAGCGTGTCCCCGCCAGCAGCCGCGACACGACGGGTCGCTTCGTCGCTAGGCCTCGCGTGCGGCGAGCTCGGCGAGGTTCCGCACGGTGCGTTCGTTGTCCTTACTCGTCTGGCTCTTCAGGGCTGAAAGGACGCTCACCCCGAGCACCCCGAGCGAGGGCGTTGCTCGCAGCGTGAAGGTGACCTCGCTGCCATCGCCCGATGGCGCGATCTCGATGATCACGAGGAACTCACTCGCGAATGGGACGTCCTCGGTGCGGTGGACCTGGCGGCGAGGCGGATCGAGCTCGATCACCGTCCAGCGCGTTTTCGCGTGCCAGGGTCCCACAATCGGGTTGATCTCGTCATACGTCGAGCCCTGGCGAGCCGGGCCGTCGGTGCGCGTCACCGCAGCCGTTCCCGCCACCCACTCGGCGTACCGGCTCGTATCGCAGACCAGCTCCCATGCCCGCTCAGGCGGGGCGGCGATCGTCTCCGAGGCTGTGACTTCGAGCTGCGCCATCGAGTTGGCGCATCCTATTCCAACTCAGGGTGGCGGGTGAGCCTCAATCGACTTGGCGGACTGGGCGTAGGCGCGCTGTACGTTTGGCCAGACTCCGGGCGCACGGGTCCGGCGTGCTCGGTCTGAATGGCGCACCGGCGTGAAGGGAGAGCAGCAGGTCATGTTCGACGACGAAGCCACCTGTGCGCGCTTGCTTGTTCGCGCGAGGCGGGAGCGCGTCCATGTTCCCCCGAGACGGCGCTGGTCTCAGAACTTGAATCGAAGCGCCCTCCCAGCGAGGGCCAGCACCTTGAAGACACCGCTCAGCGGCCCGGTCGCGCGGATCTCGTCTGGGTACCTGGTGAACAACATGGCTGCGTAGATCGCGGAACGGGGCTCCTTCGGCGGCAGCCGCTTGATCTTGTCCTCGTGGATCAGGCGATGCAGCTCCCGAAAGAACGCCTCCGATCTCTGCGCCGGGCGGATCCTGGTCACAGTCCTCACCGGTTCCTCGCCGGCGTTGCGAAGCGTGTGCGGCGCGCCCGCCGGCACGGTCGCCGTCTCGCCCGCGCGCACCTGGCTCCACGCCCCGTCGACGAAGACATCGAGAGTGCCCTCGATCACCTCGAAGCTCTCCTCCTCAGTCGGGTGCACATGAACGGGAGGCCCTGGCATCCGGGGGTCGAGCCAATTCGTGGACTCGAACAGCTCGCCCGCAGTGTCTGCGGTGCTGCGCGTGATCTCCCACCGCATCCCCATCCCGGGATGGAAGTCGAGCTGGCGATCACCACCGCCGCCGCCGGATGTCCCGCTATACGAAGGCTCTACCTGTTCGTGACTGGCCATCATTCTCCTTCGGTAGGCGACGTGGAGAAAGCCACCCTGTAGACCCTGTGATCGTAGACCGATCGCCGTTGACGTGCCATTGGGAGCGGGCGAGATATCCTGCTGCGTCGCTGCTCAGCGCGAAGATGCGAGCGTCTCCGCCAGCTTCCCCCAGACGATCGCAAAGGACGAATACGGGGTTTTTGCGACCCCGGGACCAAGGCTCCTGCAATGCGTGTGAAGCAGTACCTATCGTCTGACCGCGGAGCGCCGCCGGGAAGGAACCTGACACCGCGGCGCTGCGTTAGTTGACGCGGCCCGCTGAGCGTCCATCGACGGATGAGGCCAGCCGTGGCTGAGATCACCGGTGCTGGCCGGGAATGAACGGCTGCACGGTTGTCTCGCTCGCGCCTGCTGACGTTAGGCGGCCTTGATGCCTTCGCGCGTGGCGGCCTTCAGGATCTTCTGATCGAATGACACGACAGCGGAGCTCGTGTGCTTCGCGGTTGTGAGGCAATAGGCGTCGGGCAGGCTGATCGGGTGCCGTCCTCGCAGGCGCGCCGCTTCGACCCCAATCGCATCGTTCGGCTGGTGCACGGTGACGCCGAGGGCGGCGATCGCCTCCCGGGCAGCGGCGAGCTTTGACACGTCCGCCGAGGGAGCGATCAGCACCTCGGTCAGGTTCACGACGCTGACCGCGCAAGCGTCTTGGTCGTTGCGCCACTTCGTGAACAGCGCGCGAGCGCGATGATGATGCGGGTCGTTGCCGTCAAGTGCTCCGATCAGGATGTCCGCGTCGAGGAGCAGCTTCACCGCAGGTCATCTTCGGCGTCGAGTTGCTCGAGATAGCCGGCGGGGTAGGTGCCCGTCAGCGTCCCGAACGCGTCCTCGAAGGTCGTGGTCGTGCGGTGGATCCGCAGCTCGCCGTCGCCGGCCGGCTCGACCGTGACCTGCTCGCCGGCGTGCAACCCGGCCTCGTCGAGCGCCGCGACGGGGATCGTGATCTGGTTCTTGGTCGAGATTCGCGCCATCCCTTTACTTTAGCGGTAAAGGGATGGTAGTTCAGCTCCGGGGAGACCTGCTTCCGTCATGGCCCGCGTACGAAGGAGATGTTGACGCCGAGCCGCATCGCGCTCGCGATGTTGACGATCTGGCCGAGCGTGAGGTTGCGACGGCCCGAGCTGCTCTCGCTGTGGGCGGGGGCGCTGCGCGAGCTCCACGAACGCGGTGTGGTCAGGACCTTCAACAACCCCATCGCCGACATCGCCGAGGAACTCGTCGCGATCCACTACGGCGACGGCGATCCTGCAGGCCACAATCGTGCCCGGCGTCGGCTCGACTCACAAGACCGCCGTAAAGATCGAGCTCACCCGGCACCGACCGAACGGGTAAGAAGAGGAAGGGGTAGCCCGAGCGATTGCACTGGAGGATCAGCACAGCGCGCTGTGCTGACGACCGGCTCGGCGGGCCCGAGGTGCGGGTCGGCGTCGCCTGCCACCTCAGCGGCTCAAGCAGCCGGGACCGGGGCTGTCGGTTGGTTGGATGGATTCGCCGCCGGTGCGGTGAGCGAGACGTTCCCTACGACGTGCAGAGGGTCCGAGACGCCCGCGCCGACCCCGCGACCACCGGGGCAGAGGGCCCGCAGCCACATTCCATCGCTGCCGGCTGGGCCGGTCGGTGTCGCGTCGAGTTCCCACTTGCCCGTCGAATCGGTCGTGGTTTGCGCGAGCGTGCGCTCGCTCACGACTTCTCCCTTGCGGCTGACCGTTCGCACCTGAATCAGCACCGGCGCACCGGCGAGTGGGGTGCCGTCGAGGAGCTCGAGGGCACCGGACAGCACCTGAGCCGGACCGGTCGGGGGAGCGCCGGTCCCGGGAGTGCCGGCAGGTTCTGGTGTGGCAGGCGTACCCGGCGTGGGAGATGTGGCAGGCGTGCCCGGTGCGACCGCGGGCGCCGCGAGCGCGAGCGTCGCCCTCGTCGGATTTGGCGCCGATCGTTGAACGCCGACGCGGATTGCGGACAGATCACCATAGAGCACATCGCCGGGACATTCGGTGGCATCGCCATCGCGATGACCGGCGATTCGCGGTAGTGGTACGCGGGCATTCGCCGGGAAGCGACTGTAGATGGCCCCGGCCGGGTTGACCCGCACGGTCACGCTGCCCTGCGCCGGAACCCCATGCAACGAGAGCTTCCAGGCGAGCAGCGCTTCCAGCGCGCCGCGGGCCGCATGTGAGATGGGCGCCGACGTGAACGTGCCCAGCACGGCGATGCCGGTCGATGCCATGTTGTAGCCGCCCGCCTGCGCTCCGACCACAGGCTCGTCGATGCCTCCGGCGCGCGCCTCAAAGATCCGCCCGTACAGGTCGATGACGAAGTTGTAGCCGATGTCGTTCCAGCCGTTGACGTAGCGATGGAACACATAGATCGCACGCAGCATCGCCGGCACTTCGCTGGCCGCATAGCCGTTGGGATTCTCGGTGTGATGAACGAACGCCATCCGCACAGCTCCGTATTCGGGCGCCACCCTGGGTGGCGCCATTCCCTGCGCCCACGCTCGGCGGGCGATGATCGACGGCTGGCCTGGCCCGGCCGACAGGACCGGCGTGGCCAGCATCAAACTCCCCGACTGCGTTGCCGGCGCAGTGGTGCTCACGCGTCCAGCGGCTCCGGCGCCAGCGCGGACGTTGACCAGGTGCAGCTGCACGCCATCCAGCGTGCGCATGGCGCGAACCTGAACCAAAGTCGTGCCGCCCGTCCAGATCGGCTCCCCCACCTGCCGGTCCGTCTCTGGGCGCACGTCCGGTCCGTGACCGTTCGTCCCCGCTGAGACCCAACTGCTCCACCGGCCGTCCCGGCCATGGAAGCGCAGCCAGACATCCGCACGGGCGGACCCCTGCCACTCGAGACCCACGAGGTCAACGGGGTTCGCGAGTTCGACGGTCGTGCCCTCCGGTGTGAGCGTTCTAAGCCGGCACTGGGTAAGAGTCGGGCGCGGCGTGGCACCGAGCAGCGCGAGCGCCGCGCGTGGCTGGCGCAGTAATCCGCTGCTCAGCGCGCCGGCAGAGGCAGCGAGCAGCGACCTGCGCGTTATCCGGCGCGCGCTCATCTTCGCGTATGACACCATGAAAACGGTGCGGGTTGCGACTCAATTTATGAGAATCCACTCAATCCGAGCAAGTGTCATCGTGGGCCACCAGCAGCGGCTTGATGTTCGCTGGCCGTATAGATCAAGCTGCCTTGGAGGTCGTGGGTGTGAGGAGGTAAATCCGGGCTGAGGGGAGCGGCTCCCACGAGAACACCGCCCATGTCCGCCCGCGGTATTTGACGGTACCCTGATGAGGGATACTCGCCGGACCGGCGCCGGCCAGGCGCACCGATCCGGACCGAACGAAGACCAAGCCGCCGGACAGCCACTGGAGCACGTCGCGCAAGTCACCATAGTGCGTCGAGAGCGGCGTGAAGCGGGCGGCGACGTGACGAGCGACATTGCCCCACGCCGCCAGGCGCACGGACGCACAGCTGCGCGCGGCGGACGTGCTCGCCGACGCGGGCACGAACAGCGCCACCTTCAGCGTGCCCGTTGGGAACGCCGTGGTTCTCAGGACGACGGCCTGGTAGTTGTTCTGCCCGACTGTGAGCGATTCCCCGTTGCCGACCGATGCCGGTGGTGGCTTCAGTGTCCCCATCAGGAGTGTGCCGGCCCGGTACAGGTCGATCGGGATGCCGATGAAGCGGCTGACGAGCTTGACGTATCCGAGATCGTCCTGCACCGACATCACATACGTGCCCACGGTCCTGCCGTTGACGCGCAGCGCACCGTATATCGGAGCGATGATGTCCGGCCCGCCGATGTCAGCCAGCACGCGCCCGTGCTGCAGGATGCGCAGTCGCACTATGTGCCAATGCGGCGCGTAGACGATCGCATGCACCGCCGCGTACACCGCCGGCTGGTCTGAGCGCTGGAGCGCCGTGAGCAGCTGGCCTGAGCCCGTGATGTGGGCGATGTCCGCGCTTACCTCTGTGCCGCTCAGCTCGTCGGCATAGATGCGCCGCGCGACGAGGGTGTCCACGCCGGCGCTCGTCGCCGTGCTCGCCGAACCACATTGGGCGCTCGACGCGACCGGCGCAGCGGTGTGTCCGGTGGACGGCAGGTCGATATCGACCGCCGCGGCGAAGATCACACCGATCACGCCGACGCTCAGGAGTCCCGACGCGAGTCCACGATGCCTCCCACCGATCATGCCCACATGCTCAACCCCCAGGCTTAGCGCCACATGAGCAACAGGTGAGAGTTATCACACTTTACGGGCAGTAGATGGGAGGGCAGTGATGGGCGTAGACGCGGATGAGTGAGGTCTCATTTGTAGTGCCGCTGCCGTCGCCTGGCGCGCCATCGCTCGATCCGGATCGAGACGATGCAGATGGCGAGCACCATTAGGGCGGCGATGGCGACGATCGCCACGCCGGGTGCGAGCAGGAGCGCCAGCACCGCGATCAGCAGCCCCAGGCCGACGTCTATCCGGGCGAGGTGACGGCGTCTGCGCGCCTGGCGGCGGCGGGCTCGCAGGTCGGGCATGTCCCTCAGTGGCTTGGTACTGGCGTTCACTGTCTCAAGCGGCGGAAGAAGGGACGGGGGAGCATGCGTACGACGACCATCAGCCAGCGTAGGGCGGGCGGCGCCCATACGGTATGAGCACCGTCGTCCAACCCGTCGATGACGATGCGCGCGAGTGCCTGCGGGGTGGTGGACAGTGGCGCGGCCTGCAGGCCCTGTGTCATGCGAGTGTGCACGAAGCCGGGGCGCACCACTAGCACTCGTACACCGTCGTCGTGCAGATCATCGCCGACGCCTTGCGCGAGGGCGTCGAGGCCGGCCTTCGATGCTCCGTAGACGGCGTTCGCGCGTCGCGGCCGTTCGGCCGCCACCGAGGAGAGCACGACGAGCGCCCCGGAGCCTTGCTCGCGCAGGCGCTTGGCGCTGTGGATGAACAGTGAGCCGGTGCCCACCAGGTTGACGTGGAGCACCTCCAGCGCCGCGGGCACATCCGTGGGCAGACCGCCCCGCTCGCCGAGCACGCCAACGGCAAGGATGACGATGTCGGCGCCACCCAACTCATCGATCGCCTGACCGATCACCCGCTCGTGGCGGTCGAGATCCAGGGCGTCCAGCTCGAAGGTCAATACCGGCGCGCAGCCGGCGCCGGTCAGATCCTCGGCCGCACGGGTCAAACCGCCGGGGTCGCGGCCCACCAGCGCGACCTCGCGCGGAGCCCGGCCCTGCAGCTCGCGCACGATCGCCAGCGCGATCTCCGAGGTGCCTCCCAGCACCAGGACACGACTGCCGCCTGAGCCGGCGCTCCTGCGGCTCACCCCGACGCTCCTGCGGCTCACCGTGCGGCCTCGTACAGTCCCAGACGCCGTGCGAGGTCCGAGCGCAGCACACCGTTTGGGTCCACGCGGGCGCGCTGGGCGTGAAAGCGGTCGAGTTCGGGAT
>CAVYDM010000008.1:0-72703 GCA_963767255.1 uncultured Solirubrobacterales bacterium
ACGTCGTGAGACAGTAAGTTAACCGTTGCTGTCTATAAATTCGGCTATATGCTGGAAAATCCGAGTATCCCACGCTACTCGTGGCCACCGCTCCGTCCGGAGCAGGCGCTACAGTGACAATGTGATGGGTGCGGACAATCAGCAGGAAAGGCTGGATGGCTACATCTCGGGCTACGTAGATGGCGAGGGCTGCTTTGCGGTCGCCGTCAACCGCAACCCGACGAGTCGTAGCGGCTATCAGCTGGTCCCTGAGTTTCATGTCAGCCAGAACGGTGACAGGGCTCAGGTTCTGGAATTGATCCGTGATCGGTTCGGCGGTAGCGGCTACATCAAGTCCAATGGAAGGAAAGATCGTGCTTTGGTCTACGTCGTTCGACGACGAGAGGATCTCTTAGGGCACGTGATTCCCTTCTTTGAACGGTCGCCCCTCTTGTCTTCCAAGCAGGAAGACTTCGAGAAGTTCGCGGCGATCGTCCGGTCGATGGCGCTCGGTGTCCATCGCACTCCTGGAGGTTTCTCCAGGCTACTGGAAGAGGCACTCTCCATGAATGGTGGAGGCCGCTTCCGTAGCGTGCGCTGGAAGGATGTCATCGGTAGCGATCCGGAATCCTCAGAGACTATACGCCGAACACGGAGAGTGATGCCTTCGTGAAGATATAGTCCGAGCTGCATGGCGACATGCAGAGTCAGGCAGAAATGACCTGGCCCACGCGGCTCCGTTGGAGAGTCGGTGGTAACAAATCTGTCGGTCCCTATCTGCCGTGGGCGTTGGAGAGTTGAGAGGATTTGTCCCTAGTACGAGAGGACCGGGATGAACGCACCTCTGGTGTATCTGTTGTCCTGCCAAGGGCATTGCAGGCTAGCTACGTGTGGATCGGATAACCGCTGAAAGCATCTAAGCGGGAAGCCGGCCTCAAGATGAGCTCTCCCATCCCCTTGAGGGAGTAAGACCCCTGGTAGACCACCAGGTTGATAGGCCGGATCTGGAAGGACGGTAACGTCTGAAGGAGACCGGTACTAATTGGTCGAGGGCTTGACGGATTTCTTTATCCTTCGGCCGGGCGTTCGCGTCCGCGCTGTGGGAGTGGTACCCGCTGTGGCGCTGTGCAGTTTTGAAGGACCGAGGAGAGTCTTCGGTCTCTCGCCTTTTTCCGGTGGCTACTGCGAGGGGGAAACACCTCTTCCCATTCCGAACAGAGCAGTTAAGCCCCTCAGCGCCGATGGTACTTGGCTCGCAAGGGCCTGGGAGAGTAGGACGCCGCCGGTTTTTGTCTAGTCTCGTCAGACGTCGGATACGGGTCGCCTGCGGGCGGCCCGTTCTCGTTGGCGGTGCGGGTCTGGTCCTATCCTCGCCCTACCTGGCTTGGACGGCCCACCGGAGCCGTTGCGCACAGGACAGAGACAGACCTGGGGAGCAGGTGTCGGCTGGCCCGAGCGCTCCCGCGCGAATCGGGATCGTCCACGCAGTGGCACCCGGTGGGGATGGAGATGGAGGCGGACGGTGTCTCGCGCGGCGACCGCGTCCCGCACGGCGGTCGTGTCGTGACGACCACGGCCGATCTCGCTGCTTCCTGCGCCGAGCGCATAGGCCCGCCCACGCGCTCGCCGATCGGAGATCACGTCGATCTTCGATCGGTCCCGGCCGGATTCGTCCTGGTCAACCTCCCAGTGAACGTCGTAGTCGTCCTCGAGCAGCAGGAACGAGCGGGCCAGGGAGAGCGCGTTGCGCGCTCCGCGCATGAGCGGGGATGGAGTCGGTGGGAACATGTGTTCGTAAGATAGACACCCGGGCGGACGGACCTATACGAACATACGTACGTGTCGGACGATCATGTCGTAAAGCCCCATTCCAGAGCCAAATCCGGCGAGATGAACTGCAACGGAAGTTGCGTGCGCGCATACCGTCGGGCCTACGAAGCCCGCCAAGCAGGGCGATGGACTCGACGAGCGAACATTGCGGTGATGGCTGTTACGCTTGCCAGACGCTCCTCGACCGGCCCGATCCTGGGCGGACGAACGCGCGTTCAGCCCATGGAGAAGTTCGTCATCGAAGGCGGCGCCCCCTTGTCCGGCACGATGGTCCCAGCCGGGAACAAGAACGGCGCCCTGCCCATTCTCGCCTCGGCGATCCTCACCGAGGACGAGGTCCTCGTGCGCAACGTGCCGCGGATCAGGGACGTCAACGCGATGCTCGCGATCCTCAGCGCGATCGGCGTGAGCGTGGACTGGCGGGGGCCCAACGAGGTCTCGCTCTGCGCCGCGGACGTGCACGGGGGGGCGGGCGTCCACGAGGTGGAGATCGAGCCCGAGCTCGCCGAGCAGATCCGAGCGTCGTTCCTGCTGGCAGGTCCCCTGCTGGCGCGCTTCGGGCGCGCCGTCATGCCGCCTCCGGGAGGCGATGTGATCGGCAGGCGCCGACTGGACCCGCACCTGGACGCGTTCCGGGCGATGGGCGCCGCCACCGAGTGCGCTCGCGAGATCGTGCTGAGCGCACCGCACGGGCTGCGACCGACTGATGTGTTCATGGACGAGCCGTCGGTGATGGCGACCGAGAACGCGCTGATGGCCGCGGCGCTCACGCCCGGGGCGACCGTGATCGGCAACGCCGCGTGCGAGCCCCACGTCCAGGACCTGGCGCGAATGCTCGTCAAGATGGGCGCCGACATCCAGGGCATCGGCTCGAACCTGCTGACCGTCAACGGCGCGGAGCGGCTGCACGGGTGTGAGCACGAAGTCGCGCCGGACCACATCGAGATCGGCAGCTTCATCGCGCTCGCGGGCGTGACCGGGGGAGAACTGCGAATCAAGGACACCGTACCCGGCGATCTGCGCATGATCCGCCTGGTGTTCGAACGCCTGGGCCTGCGCACGGAGCTGGACGGCAACGACGTGCTGGTTCCGGGCGGGCAGCGTCTCGTGATCCAAGCCGACGTGGGCGAGTACAAGTCAAAGATCCAGGACGGCCCGTGGCCGGCGTTTCCCGCCGATCTGACCTCGATCGCGGTCGCGCTCGCCACCCAGGCGCAGGGGTCGATCCTCGTGCACGAGTGGATGTTCGAGAATCGCCTGATCTTCACCGACAAGCTGATCCTGATGGGCGCCGACATCGTCATGTGCGATCCCCATCGCGCGATCGTCACCGGCCCGCGCAAGCTGCGCGGCGAGCGCGTGGAGTCGCCGGACATCCGTGCGGGCATGGCGATGCTGCTGGCTGCGCTGTGCGCGGACGGGCGCTCGGAGATCGGCAACATCCGCCAGATCGATCGCGGGTACGAGCGCATCGATGAGCGCCTGCGCGAGCTCGGCGCACGGATAGAGCGGGTGGCGACGGAGCCCGTACACGCATAAGCTCGGGTCGGCATGATCCATCCGATTCCCAGCGGCACGCGCGACGTGCTGCCCGACGAGACGCGTGAGCTGCGCGCGATCACCGACGCGCTGCGCGCCGTGTTCGAGCGCCACTCCTATGGCGAGGTGCATACGCCCGCGCTCGAGTACGAGTCGGTGCTCGACAACGCCGCCGTCGCCGGAACGGGACCGGCGCACAGGGTGTTCGACGAGACGGGGACGACGCTGGTGCTGCGCTCGGACATGACGGTGCCAATCGCGCGCCTGGTCGCCACGCGCTATCCGGATGTGGCCGAGCAGCTGCGGTTCTGCTACTTCGCTCACTGCTATCGGGCCGTCCGCCCGCAGTGGAGTCAGCCGCGCGAGCTGCTGCAGGCCGGCATCGAGCTGATCGGAGCCTCCGCGCCGCAGGGCACCGCCGAGGCACTGACCGTGCTGTGCGACGCGCTGGACGCGACCGGCTTGAAGGACTATCGCGTGGGGCTCGGTGACGCCTCCCTGTTCGCGACGCTGATGGACCGCTTGGAGATCGATTCGAGCGCGCGCGCCGGCCTGCTGGAGACGCTCGCGAGTCGCGACTTCGTCGAGCTCGAGCAGCGACTCGCTGGGATCGGCGCCTCCGAGGAGGCTCGCGCGCTGCTGCTGAGCGTGCCCCAGCGCCGGGGCGGCCCGGAGGTGCTCGCGGCGCCGCCGGGACCCGCGGCGGAAGCGGTCGCGGGCATGCGCCAGGTGAGCGAGCTGCTGGAGGACCGGGTCGCCGAGCGGGTGATCTTCGACCTGGGCCTCGTGCGCAGCATCGGCTACTACACGGGCGCCGTCTTCGAGGTCTACGACCCCACGCTCGGTGTGCCGATCGGCGGGGGCGGGCGCTATGACGAGCTGCTGGGGAGCTTCGGCTCCTCCCGGCCCGCCGTCGGGTTCGCCCTGGACGTCGAACGACTGCACATCGCCCTCACCGGGGAGGAGCGCGGGACGGGCGTGGTGGTGGCGCCGGGATGACGACGATGACCTGGAGATCTGGATGACGGGCCCGCTCGACGATCTGACGATCGCCGTGCCGCGCGGCGCCCTGTTCGGCGGCACGGTCGATCTGCTCGCCTCGCTCGGGGTGGATACGACCGAGCTGCGCAGCAACGACCGCAAGCTGCTGTTCGAGGACATCGGCGTGATCACGATGCGCCCCTCCGACGTGCCCACCTACGTCGAGGACGGCGCCGCCGATCTGGGGATCACCGGCAAGGACGTGCTGCTGGAGCGGGGTGGGCGGGCGTCTGATCACGCCGGGCACGAGCGCGGGCGCAGGCAGATCTATGAGCTGCTCGACCTCGGCTACGGACGCTGCACGATGGTGTTCGCCACCGCCGATCGCCTCAACGATCGGGGCGAGGATCCGGCCGCTGAGGCCCTGCGCCGGCTGGGGGCGATGCGGGTCGCGACCAAGTACCCGCGCATCGCCGCCCGCCACCTGGAGGAGACCGGCCGCCAGGGAGAGATCGTCGAGGTCAAAGGCTCGGTCGAGCTCGCCCCGCTGACGGGACTGGCGGAGGCGATCATCGACCTGACCGCGACCGGCACGACGCTGCGCGAGAACGGGCTCGTCGTGCGCGAATCGATCGTGGAGTGCACCGCGCGGTTGATCGCCAACCCGGTCGCCTACAAGCTGAAGGCGGCCCAGATCGACCAGCTGCTGGAGCGTTTGCGTGCGAGTCGAGCGGCGTAGCACGCAGCTGCCCCATGAGGAGGCCGCCAACCTTCGTGAGCTCGTTCCGGGCGGCGATCTCGCCGAAGAGGTCGTACGTGAGATCGTCGCGGACGTGCGCGCGCGTAGGGATGAGGCCGTGCTCGAGCGTACGCGCCTGCTGGACACCGACGGAGCGCCGCCGCTAGAGCTGGTCGTCTCCCAGGGCGAGCTGGATGAGGCGATCCGGCGGCTGCCCCTGGACATGGTGGCGGGATTGCAGGTGGCGATCGCCAACGTCGCCGAGGTTGCCCAGGCGAGTGTGGGTGCGGACACGGACGTCTCGGTGACGCTGTCCCAGGGGCAGCGCGTGACCCTGAGGGAGCTGCCCGTGTCCTGCGCGGCCGTGTACGTTCCCGGGGGGCGCGCGCCGTACCCGAGCACGGCCGTGATGGGCGTCGTCGCGGCTCGCGCCGCGGGGGTGCTCGACGTCGCCGTCTGCTCTCCGCCGGGTCGCGACGGGCAGATCGACTCCACGATCCTCGGCACGTGCCGCCTGCTCGGGGTGCAGCGGGTGTATCGGATGGGCGGCGCGCAGGCGATCGCGGCGCTGGCCCACGGGACGGAGACGGTGGCGCGCGTGGATGTGATCGTCGGACCCGGCAACCTGTATGTGCAGGAGGCCAAGCGCCAGCTGTCGAGCATCGTCGGCATCGACGGCTTCGCCGGACCCAGCGACCTGCTGGTGGTGCTGGGACCCGATGCCGACCCTGGGCTGGTCGCGTTGGACCTGCAGGCCCAGGCCGAGCACGGCAGGGCGAGCCTGGTGGCCGCGGTGTCCTACGCGAAGCCCACCCTTGACGCCGTCGCGCAAGAGCTCGAACGGCTGGACGCGCAAGCTCCCGAGGTGCAGCCGGCGGTGTGCGCGCTGGTGCAGGTGCCAGACACTCGCGCAGGGATCGAGCTCGCCAACGCATTCGCCCCCGAGCACCTGCAGCTGGTAGGCGCCGAGCCCGAGGCCTTGGCCCCGCTGGTGCGCACGGCCGGCTGCCTGTTCGTCGGCGCCTGCACGGCCACCGCGTTCGGCGACTACGTCGCGGGCTCGAACCACATCCTGCCCACGGGCGGCGCCGGGCGGTTCGCTTCAGGGCTCTCGGCGAGGCATTTCCGCCGGACGATGTCGGAGGTGCGGATCGACGCGGCCAGCGCGACCAAGCTCGCGCTGGCGGGCGCGCCGATCGCGCGCGCGGAGGGCTTTGAGTGGCACGCACGCTCGATGGAGGCTCGTGCGGAGAACCGGGCCGACGATGGGGCGGACGAGGGGACCGTCGCAGACGATGCGTAACCTGGAGGCGAGCAGATGACCGATGAGACCGACATGACGGCTACATCCAAGCGCACGGCCACGATCGAGCGCACGACCGGCGAGACCGACATCCGCCTGTCGCTGAACCTCGACGGCTCCGGGGCTGGCGCGCGCGCGACGGGCGTCGGATTCCTCGACCACATGCTCGACCTGCTGGCACGCCACGGCCGGCTCGACCTGGACGTGAGCGTCAGCGGCGACTTGCAGACCGGTGCGCATCACACAGTCGAGGACACCGCGATCGTGCTCGGGCAGGCGCTCGACCGGGCGCTCGGCGATCGGGTGGGAATCGTCCGCTACGGCTCGATCACAACGCCCATGGACGAGGCCCGGGCGAGCTGTGCGATCGACATCTCGGGACGCCCGTTCACGCTGTTCGAGGCGCAGCTGCCAGCGGGCGCCACCGGGGGGTTCGAGCACGAGCTGACCGAGGAGTTCTTCCGCGCCGTTGCGAACGCGGCGAAGCTGACCTTGCACCTGCGGATCGAAGCCGGCACGAACGCGCACCACATGATCGAGGCGGCGTTCAAGGCGTTCGCGCGCGCGCTGCGCCAGGCGATCGCGATCGACCCCGCGGAGACCGGCGTGCCGAGCACGAAGGGCACGCTTACGTCATGACGCCACGCATTGGCCTGGTTGACTATGGCATGGGCAACCGCCGCTCGGCCGAGAAGGCGCTCGAGCATGTCGGTGCGCGCGTGGAGGTGAGCAGCGATCCCGAGCGGCTGCGGGAGATGGACGGCCTGGTGCTGCCGGGAGTAGGCGCGTTTCCCGCCGGAATGCAGGCGATTCGTGAGCTCGGGCTGGACGAGCTGCTGATCGAGCGAGCGCAATCGGGCGTGCCGCTGCTGGGGCTGTGCCTGGGGATGCAGCTGCTGTTCGAGCGCTCGGAGGAGCACGGCGGAGCCGAGGGGCTGGGGCTGCTGGCGGGCACGGTGCGCCGGCTCAGGGCTCCCGGGCTGAAGCTGCCGCACATCGGCTGGAGCGAGGTCCATTGGCGCCGGACGACGCCGCTGAGCGAGGGCCTGCCCGACCCGAGCTACCTCTACCACGTGCACAGCTTCGCGCCGGACCCGGCCGATGACGAGGTGATCCTGGCCACGGCCGACTACGGCGAGCCGTTCGCGGCGATCGTCGGGAAGGGCGACGTGTATGGGACCCAGTCGCACCCGGAGAAGTCCTCCGCGCACGGACTGGCGTTGCTTCAGAACTTCACGCGCCTGTGCGGCCGCGCGGCGGTGCCGGCGTGAACTGCCCCGAGTGGGCGAGATCTCAGGCATGAACCCAGGATTCCAGTGCCGGACGTGGCCTCGCGATCCCTGTTCGGAAGCCGGTTTTTGAGATGATCCTGTATCCCGCGATCGACATTTTTGGCGGCAACGCAGTGCGGCTCGTAAAGGGCGACTTCGACGCGAAGAAGGTCTACGACCAGGACCCGTTGTCGGCAGCACAGGCATTTGCCGAAGCAGGCGCGCGCTACCTGCACGTCGTCAACCTCGACGGTGCAAGGACGGGCGAGCCGGTCAACCTCGAGCATCTGCGGCGGATCACGAGTGAGCTTGGTCTGCCCGTTCAGTACGGGGGCGGCCTTCGTACCGACGCTGCGATCGATGCCGCGTTTGCGGCCGGCGCGAAGCGGGTGATCCTCGGCACGGCCATCTTCACCAACCCACTACTGCCGTATCGGGCGATGAAGGCACATGGGCGCGACAGCGTGCTGGTGTCTATCGATGCGCGTGGCGGCTATGTGGCCACGCATGGTTGGCTTGAAGCCACCACAGTGCCAGCGCGGGAAGCAATCGAACGCTGGGGTGAGGGCGAGCAAGGCGTGAAGCGGTTCGTCTTCACGAACATCGATCACGATGGGATGCTCGACGGCCCGAACCTCGACGAGGCCATGATGGCGGCTCGCGCGGCCGGCGACGGTAGTGTGATCCTCTCCGGCGGTATTGGCGAGCTATCCCATCTGGAGTCTCTCGCCCAGCTTCGGAAGGGGCAGCAACTCGACAGTCTCGACGGCGTGATCGTCGGCAAGGCCCTGTACGAGCGGCGGTTCACGGTCGCACAGGCACTGGCCGTGCTCGGTGGTTGACGCCCGGTCGCTACGGTGAACGGGTGCACCTCAAGCGCGTGATCCCCTGCCTGGACGTCAACGCCGGCCGCGTGGTCAAGGGCGTCGAATTCCTCGATATCCGCGACGCCGGCGACCCGGTGGAGCTGGCTGCGCACTACGACCGCGAAGGCGCGGACGAGCTCGTGTTCCTCGACATCACCGCCACGCACGAGCAACGCGAGACGATCGCCGAGCTGGCGCGGCGAACGGCGGACGAGGTGTTCGTGCCGTTCACGATCGGCGGCGGCATCCGCTCGAGCGAGGACGCCCAGTCGGTGCTCGACGCCGGCGCGGACAAGGTCGCGGTCAACTCCGCCGCCCTGCAACGCCCGGAGCTGATCGACGAGATGGCGCGCGTGTTCGGCTCGCAGTGCGTGGTGCTCGCGGTCAACGCGAAATTGGCCCCCCGGAACGGCAACCCCCGCTGGGAGGCGTATCTCGCCGGCGGGCGCACTCCCACCGGGCGCGACGTCCTGGAGTGGACGCGCGAGGCGGTGCAGCGCGGCGCGGGGGAGATCCTGCTCACGAGCATGGACCGCGACGGGACCTCCGACGGCTATGACCTCGATCTGACAGCGGCCGTCAGCGCGGCCGTCGGCGTGCCGGTGATCGCCTCGGGCGGGGCGGGGGAGTTGGAGCACCTGACCAAGGCGTTGCAGGCTGGAGCTGACGCTGCGCTGTGCGCGTCGATATTTCACTACGGCCGGTTCACGATCCCCGAAGCCAAGGCGCATCTCGCCGCGGCCGGCGTGCACGTGCGCGAGTAGGCGACATGGATCTGCTCGCGCAGCTCAGAGCCCAGCCCGGAGGCGAGCGGCTGCTCGCGGTGGCGGGCGCCGGGACATATCTCGTCGGAGGCGCGGTGCGCGACCTGATGCTGGGACGATCTCCACGCGAGCTGGATGTGGTGATCGAGGGTGAGGCCTCGGCGCTCGCGCGTGAGCTCGGCGCCTCCGTGGAGGAGCATCCGCGGTTCGGCACCGCCATCGTCGAGCTGGACGGCGGGCGAATCGACGTGGCGAGCGCCCGGCGGGAGCGCTACCCGGCGCCGGGAGCCCTGCCGGAGGTGGAGCCGGCGACGCTCGGGGAGGATCTGCTGCGACGGGACTTCACGGTCAACGCGATCGCCGTTACGCTTGACGGTGAGCGCCCCGGAGAGGTGCACGCCGCGCCTGGCGCGCTGGAGGATCTTCGAGCCGGGCGCCTGCGCGTGCTGCACGACGCGAGCTTCGTCGACGATCCGACGCGGCTGCTGCGCCTGGCCCGGTACGCCGCGCGGCTGGGCTTCGAGATCGAGCTCCACACCGCCGCCCTGGCCGCCCGGGCGCTCGCCGAGGGCGCGCTGAGCACGGTGTCGGGCGCGCGCATCGGCGCAGAGCTGCGACTCGCGCTGTCCGAACCTGACGCCTTGGGGGCGCTTGCGGCGATGGACGACCTCGGCCTGCTCGCGACGCTGCATCCCCGCCTGCGGTTCGAGCGACAGGTGAGCGAACGCGCGCTCGAGCTGCTGGGAGACGCTGGCCGCCCGGACCTGCTGGCGATGGCCGCTTTGGCGCTGCCCCTGGCGCTACGCGTCGGCGACGATCCCCGTGCTGAGGTCATCGCGCTGCTGGACCGTCTGGAGTTCAGCGCGCCCGATCGCGATCGCATCGCCGTGGCGGCGACCGCGGCGCCCCGCTTGACAGACGAGCTGGCGGCCGCGGAGCGGCCCTCGCAACTGCGGGCCGCCGTTGCGGGGACGCCGCCGGAGGGCATAGCGCTGGCCGGGGCGCTGGCGTCCGGATCCGGCACGGCCGACGGCGACTCGACACGGGCTCTCGCCTGGCTGGCCGCCCAACGCTGGTTTCAGGATGTCAGCGCCACTCGTCTGCGCATAACCGGAGAGGACCTGATCGCCGCCGGCATCCCCGAGGGCCCGGAGATCGGGCGGCGTCTCGACGTCGCCCTGCGCATGAGGCTGGACGGCGAGCTGGGGGAGGGTCGCGAGGCCGAGCTGGCGGCGGCGCTGAAGGCCCGCGTATGAACGCAGCAGTGCCCAGCGCGAGCCCCGATGAGCTGGCGTTCGAGCTGCCCGGCGGATGCGCGCTGTTCACGACCCGCGCGCACGGCAACATGTCCTCCATCGGCGGCCTCGACCACGAGCACGGGTATGACGCGCGCGAGCGCCTGCGCACGCAGCTCGGCCTGCGGCGACTGGCACGCTCCTATCAGGTGCACGGCGCCACCGTCCTGCGCAGCGCCACCGACGCCGACATCCCTGCGCCCGACTTCGCCACCGTGCAGCCGCCGGTCGAGGCGGACGGTCAGGCGACCTCGGTCGCGGGCATCGGTGCAATGGTGCTCACCGCGGACTGCCTGCCGGTCGCGCTCGGCAGCGCCGGGGCCGTGGCGATGATCCACGCGGGCTGGCGCGGTCTCGCGGCGGGAGTCCTGGAGGAGGGGGTGCGCGCCGTAGGGGAGCTGGGCGGCGAGGGCGAGATCGCGGCGATCATCGGTCCCGGCGCTGGACCATGCTGCTATGAGGTCGGCGAGGAGGTTCATAACACGTTCGGAGGAGCCCATCGCGACGGACGCCACATCGATCTGAAGGCACTTGCACGGGATCGGCTGAATGCCGCGGGGGTGGCAGAGGTGCGGGACGTCAACGTGTGCACGATCTGTGACGAACGCTTCTGCTCATATCGGCGCGAAGGGTCGCTTGCGGGGCGCCAGGCGGGCGTGGCATGGTTGAGCCGATCCGCATAGTCAATGCCGAGCGCATCCGCACGAACCTCGCGGCTGTGCATGAGCAGATCTCAGCCGCCGCGCGTAGCGTCGATCGCAACCCGGAGGATGTGGAGGTGCTCGCCGCGACCAAGTATGTGCTCTGCGAGGACCTGCCCATGCTCGCAGCCGCCGGCGTGCGCCTCGTGGGCGAGAACCGAGCGCAGGATCTACAGGAGAAGGTGGCTGTGCACGGCGAGCTGTTCGAGTGGGACTTCATCGGCGCGCTCCAGTCCCGCCGCGTTCGCGCGATCGTGGCGTACGTGCGCCTGATCCACTCGGTCGCATCCCTCTCGGCGCTGCGCGAGCTCGACCGCCACCGCGATCTGGCCCGGCCGGGCATGGAGATCCTGATCGAGGTCAACGTTGCCCGCGAGCCCGGCAAGTCCGGTATCGCGCCCGAGGAGCTCGACTCCTACATCGAGCGCTCGCCCGTGCCCGTCACCGGCCTGATGTGCATGCCGCCGCTCGCCTCCGACCCCGAGGACAGCCGCCGCTGGTTCGCCGCCCTGCGCGAGCTGGCCGCCGAGCGCGGCCTCGAGAGACTGTCGATGGGCACCTCACAGGACTTCGCCGTCGCGGTGCAGGAGGGCGCCACAATCGTGCGAATAGGCACGAGTCTGTACTGTTAACGGCTCGCTTCGGCGAGGCCGTCGATCGGCCTGATGACTAGCATGAGCAGGGAAACTCGCTCTCCGGGCGAAAACGCACCTGTACGTATGGCATTCCGAGACTCCTGGCACCGCGCGCTCGTCTACTTCGGCCTCGCCGAGGAGTATCACGACGATTACGACGAGGAGCCGGGGGGGGCGGGTCCAGAATCCGATGTCGAGGACCGCTATCGCGAGCGCCCCAACGTCCGGCGCCTGCGCCGCCGCCGCGACGAGTTCGACGACATCTTCGCCGAGGACGAGCCACGCGGCCGCTCGGCGACCGCCCTGCGCTCCGTCGGCGCCCGCAGCGGCAACGGCGACGTCCGCGTGCACTTGGTCGTGCCCAAGTCGTTCAACGACGCTCAGCAGATAGCCGACAAGTTCAAGGACTCGATCCCGGTCATCCTCAACCTGCAGAGCTCCGAAACGGACTTATCAAAGCGCCTGATCGACTTCGCCTCCGGCCTCACGTACGCGCTCGACGGCGGCATGCAGCGGATCGCGGACAAGGTGTTCATGCTCACGCCCCGCAACGTCGAGATCTCTGCGGAGGAGCGCGCTCGTTTAATCGAGAAGGGTTTCTTCAATCAAAGCTGAGCGGTGCGGGCCGGTAGCCTAGGCGCACTATGCAGATAGGTCTCATCGGCTCCGGCAACATGGCTCGCGCGCTCGCGCGCGGATGGGGCCGGCCCGTGCTGTGCTCGGACCCGCTCGGCGAGCGCGCTCGGGCGCTGGCGAGCGAGGTCGGAGGGGAGGCTCTGTCCAGCAACGCCGAGGTGGCGCGACGCGCGGATCTGGTCGTGCTCTGCCACAAGCCCGCCCAACTCGATCTCATCGCCGCGGAAGTCGCTCCGCACGCGCGCGCGGTCGCCTCGATTCTCGCCGCCACACCGCTGTCAGCGCTGCGCGGCGCCTATCCCGGCCGGCCCGTATACCGGTTCATTCCCTCCCTGCCGGTCGAGGTTCGCCAGGGGGCGGTCGTGCAGGCAGATCCCGGCGCCGCCGATGACGGTGGCGAGCGGGAGGCCGCGCTCGACGCCGAGGTCCACGACCTGTTCGCCGAGCTCGGCACGCTCGTCGTCCTGCCCGACGCGCTCCTCGACGTCGCGATGGGCCTCATGTCCTGCGCACCCGCCTACGTCGCGCTGGTCGCCGAGGCCCAGATCGACGCGGGTGTGCGCCACGGCATTCCCGCGGCCCAGGGAGCGGAGCTCGTCGTGCAGACCCTCGCCGGCACGGCCGAGCTGCTGCGCCGGCGCGCCAACGACACGCAGGCGATCCGCCGCGAGGTCGCCTCGCCGGGCGGGGTCACCGCACGCGGACTGGACGCGCTGGAGCGCGCCGGGCTGCGCGCCGCGTTCAGCGACGCCCTCGACGCGGTGCTCGCCGGCCGATGATCCTCGCCAGCGCCCGTACCGAGATCGCGGGCTACCTGTCGGCGCTCATCTATGTCTACATCCTGCTGATCATCTGCCACATCGTCGTCCAGCTGCTGTTCGCGGCCGGACTGCGCCCGCCCTACTCGCGCACGACCGACGCGATCCTCGGATTCCTGCGCGACATCTGCGAACCGTTCCTGCGCATCTTCCGCCGCGTGCTGCCCAGCTTCGGGGGCATCGACTTCAGCCCGATCATCGCGATCGTCGTGCTCGAGCTGCTCAACTCGATCGTCGTGCAGGGCATCGTCCACGGCTGAGCGGCGCCGGCAAGGGACATCCTCCGTGCGCATCTTCCTCGCAAGCGCCTATGTCCGCGCGGCGCTCGTGCTCGTGGTCGTGCTCGTACTGGACCAGGTCTCCAAGCACATCGTCCAGCACTCGATCGCCCCCGGAGAACAGGTTCGTCTCCTGCCCGGCATCGAGCTCGTGCACACGAGCAATCACGGGATCGCCTTCGGGCTGGGGGCGGGCAGCCAGGTCCTGGTGACGGTCCTCGTCGTCCTGGCTGTGATCGCGCTGCTCGCCTACTTCGCCACCCACGCCTCCCGTCCGCTGATCTGGCTGCCCACCGGCCTGCTCCTGGGCGGAGCCCTCGGCAACCTGCTCGACCGTGTTCGCTCGGGCTCGGTCACCGACTTCATCCAGCTGCCGCTCGGCTGGCCTCCGTTCAACCTGGCCGACGTCTCGATCGTGCTGGGCGTGGCGCTGCTGCTATTCGTGATCGAGTCTCCCGGGAACCCCCGCCCGAAGCCCCGCGAGCCGAGATGACCCCTGAGTTCACAATCGCCTACGAGGACGAGCACCTGCTTGTGGTCGACAAGCCGGCCGGTCTGGTCGTGCACCCCGCGCGCGGGCATCGCGAAGGCACGCTCGCGCAGCTGCTTGGATCCGCCGCGGCCGGGGGGGATGACCCACAACGCGCCGGAATCGTCCATCGCCTGGACCGCGACACGTCCGGACTGCTCATCGTCGCGCGCTCGGACGAAGCTCACCGGCTGTTGCAGCGCGCGCTCGCGGAGCGTCGCATCGTGCGCGAGTACATCGCGCTCGTCCATGGTCGTCCGCCCGCGCGCACCGGGACGATCGAGGCTCCGATCGGGCGCGACCCGCGTGTACGCACGCGTATGGCCGTCAACGGCGCCAGCCCGCGCGCCGCCCGCACCCATTTCGCGATCGAGCGCTCGCTTGGCCGGTTCACGCTCCTGCGCCTGAGCCTGGACACCGGCCGCACACACCAGATTCGCGTGCACCTACAGGCGATCGGCCATCCGGTGGCGGGCGATCCCGAGTACGGTCCCCAACACGGCGCCGCGGACTCAGCCGGCGCACTGGGCCTGCAGCGCCAGTTCCTGCACGCCGCACATCTGTCCTTCACGCATCCGCTCACGGACGCGCCGATCGACGTCGCCTCGCCGCTGCCGGACGACCTCCAAGCGGCGTTGCAACACGCCGAACAGCTATCCTGACAGGCTCACGAACCTCCACCCGCGGAGGATCGATCGCGGCCCTGCCCGGATGGCTCACTGGCCTTCTCCGGGTCCGCGACGACCGCGCGGCGACACACACAATCAAACACACAAGGGAGCACCACCGTGGCTCAAGCCGAGGTAGGCATAGCGGAGTTGTTGGAGGCCGGCGTTCACTTCGGTCACCAGACGCGTCGCTGGAACCCCAAGATGCGCCGCTTCATCCATGGAGAGCGCGGCGGCATCTACATCATCGACCTGCTCAAGACCTCTGCGCTCTTGAGCGCGGCCCAGGAGTTCGCCGGGACCCTCGCCCATCGCGGCGGGACTGTCCTGTTCGTCGGCACCAAGAAGCAGGCGCGCGACACGATCCGCGACGTCGCCGAGTCCGCCGGCATGCCCTACGTCAACCATCGCTGGCTCGGCGGGCTGCTGACCAACTTCCAGACGATCAACCAGCGCATCCGCCGTCTGCACGACCTCGAACGCTACGAGGCCGAGGGCCAGCTGGCGCTGCTGCCCACGCGCGAGCGCATGGCCGCGCAGGCCGACCTTCAGAAGCTGCGGGCCAACCTCGGCGGTGTCAAGAACATGCAGCGCGTACCGGATGCGATGTTCGTGATCGATCTCAAAACCGAGGTGATCGCCGTCAAAGAGGCCCAACGCCTGCGCATCCCGATCATCGGCCTGGTCAACACCAACTGCGATCCGGACGGGATCGACTTCGTGATCCCGGGCAACGACGACGCGATCCGCTCGTGCGCCCTGATCACCCAGGCGATCGGCCAGGTCGTCGCCGAAGGCCACTCCGTGTTCCGCGCCGAGGAGGAGCGTGCCCGCCAGGAAGCCGAGGAGCGGGCTCGTATCGAGGCGGAGGCCCGCGCCAAGCGCGAAGCCGAGGAACAGGCCGCTCGCGAGGCCGAGGAACAGGCCAAGCGCGAGGCCGCCGAGCGTCAGGCTGCCGCTGCCGCTGCTGCTGCAGCAGCCGCCCAGGCCCAGAGCGCGGCCGCTCCGTCCGAGCCCGCCCAATCGCAGCCCTCGCCGTCGGCGGAGCCCGCGACGGCTTCGCCGACGCCTGCGGAGCCCGAGGTCGCGTCGCCTGCGACATCCGCGCAGTCGCTCACCCCCGCTGAGACCGCACAGGCCACGCCCCCCGTCACGCCTTCGGAGCCGGCTGAGGAGGCCGCGTCGCCTGCCGCGTCGCCTGCCGCGCCTTCGGAGCCGGCTGAGGAGGCCGCGTCGCCTGCCGCACCTTCGGAGCCGGCTGAGGAGGCCGCGTCGCCTGCCGCGCCTTCGGAGCCGGTCGAGGAGACTGCACCCCCCGCCACACCCCCGGAGCCGGTCGCGGAGGAGGCCACTGCTCCCGCAAGCGAGCCCGCCCCCGTGGAGATCGCCGCGACGGAGGAGGCGGGGACGTCGTGAGCACGGTTGAGATCTCGGCGAAAGACGTGAAGGCCCTGCGCGATCGCACCGGTGCGGGGATGATGGACTGCAAGAAAGCGCTCACCGACGCCGGCGGCGATGTCGAGCGGGCGATCGAGCTCCTGCGCGTCAAGCAGGGCAAGAAGATCCAGGATCTCGGCGAGCGTCTTGCTACCGAGGGCACGGTCCAGGCCTACATTCACGCCGGCGCTCGCGTCGGCGTGCTGATCGAGGTGGACTGCAACACCGACTTCGTCGCCACCAACGAGGAGTTCGTCGGCTTCGCTCGTGATATCGCGATGCAGATCGCCGCCAGCCCGACCGTTCGCTATGTCGCTCGCGAGGACGTCCCCGCGAGCGAGCGCGACGCCGAGGAGCGCATCTACGAGCAGGAGGCCGCCGAGGCGCCCGAGAACGTGCGCGAGCGGATCGTCTCCGGCAAGCTCGACTCCTGGTATCAGACGATCGTGTTGCTCGAGCAGGAGATGCACAACCCCAAGTTCGACGGCAAGACCGTTCAGCAGCTGCGCGACGAGCTGACGGCCACGACCGGTGAGAATGTGGTCATTCGTCGGTTTGTGCGTTTCGCGGTAGGCCAGTAGCGCGCTGGGCGGATAGGCTCTGCTTCGTGGCTGACCCCGCGTTCAGACGCATCCTGCTGAAGCTCTCCGGCGAGGCCCTGATGGGCCGCCTGGAGTTCGGCACCGACCCCGAGCGCGTCGCCGCGGTCGCGCGGCAGGTCAGCGACGTGCGCGATCGCGGCGTACAGGTCGCGATCGTGGTGGGCGCGGGCAACATCTACCGCGGCATGGTGGGTGCGGCCGCGGGGATGGACCGGGCGACCGCGGACTACATGGGCATGCTCGCGACCGTGCTGAACGCGCTGCCGCTGCAGGATGCCCTGGAGAAGATCGGCACCGACACGCGCGTGGTCTCGGCGCTGGGCGTCTCGGAGGTCGCCGAGCCCTACATCCGCCGCCGCGCGATGCGCCACCTGGAGAAGGGCAGGGTCGTGATATTCGCCGCCGGCACGGGCAATCCGTTCTTCACGACCGACACCGCCGCGGCGCTGAGGGCGGCCGAGATGCACGCGGAGATCATCCTGATGGCCAAGAACGGCGTGCAGGGCGTCTACACAGCCGATCCCGCGAGCGATCCGCAGGCCACGTTCATCCCCGAGATCACCCACATGGAGGCGATCGAGCGCCGCCTGCGCGTGATGGACTCCACGGCGCTGGCGCTGTGCATGGAGAACGCGATGCCGCTGAATGTGTTCAACATGGACGATGACACGAGCCTCGCGCGGATAATCTCCGGAGAGCGCGTGGGCACGCTCGTATCGACACCGACGGGAGACGACGATGGCGGCTGAGATGATAGATGTGCTGCTCGAGGACGCACGCGAGCGGATGGTCAAGTCGGTGGAGTCGGCCCAGCACGAGTTCTCGTCGGTGCGCACCGGCCGGGCGAGCCCGTCGCTGCTGGACAGGATCGTGGTCGATTACTACGGCGCGCCCACGCCGCTGAATCAGCTGGCCACGATCTCCGCTCCGGAGGCGCGCCTGGTCACCGTGCAGCCGTATGACAAGTCCTCGATCAAGGAGATCGAGAAAGCGATCAACGAGTCCGACGTCGGCCTGAACCCTTCGAACGATGGCAACCTGATCCGCCTGGCCGTGCCCGAGCTGACCGAGGAGCGCAGACACGAGCTGGTCAGGGTCGTGCGCAACCTCGCCGAGGAGGGTCGCGTGGCGATCCGCAACGTCCGCCGCGACACGATGCAGCACCTGCGCGAGCTCAAGGGCGCTGGGGAAGCCTCATCCGATGACGAGCATCGCGCCGAGGTGGAGCTGCAGAAGCTCACCGACGGGCGCATCGGCGAGCTCGATGGGGTCCTGAAGGTCAAGGAAGAGGAGATCCTCGAAGTCTGATGGCGCCCACCGCGCAACGGGAGGGCCAGGATGCTGGGAGGGAGGACTCGGGTCCTCGATACGTGGCCATCATCACCGACGGCAACGGCCGCTGGGCGCGCGCGCGTGGACTGCCGGTCAACGAGGGGCACGACGCCGGCGCGGACACCGTCAAGGCGCGCCTGCGCGACGCGGTGACGCTGGGCGTACGCGAGCTGACCGTGTACTCGTTCTCGACCGAGAACTGGTCGCGCCCGCCCGAGGAGGTCGACGGGCTGATGGCCATGTTCGCTCGGCGTATCGCCTCAGAGACGCCGGAGCTGCACGAGGAGGGCGTGCGCATGCGCTTCATCGGCCGTCGCGAGGGGGTCTCGGCCGATCTGGTCAAGCGCATGGAGTGGGCCCAGGAGCTGACCGACGCCAACGACCGGATCACGCTGTTCGTCGCGTTCAACTACGGCGGGCGTGCCGAGATCGTGGACGCCGCCCGCGCGTATGTGGGCGGCGGCGAGGAGGAGTTCCGCAAGCTGCTGTACGCGCCGGAGATGCACGACCCCGATCTGATCATCCGCACCAGCGGCGAGCGGCGCCTGTCCAACTACCTGCTGTGGCAGTCGGCCTACTCCGAGCTCGTGTTCCGCGAGGAGCTGTGGCCGGACTTCACCCGGCAGGCGCTGGAACAGTCGCTCGCCGAGTACTCCGCGCGCCGGCGCAGGTTCGGCGGGCGCTGATGGGAACGATCGAAAGCGTCTGATGTCCACCGGCCAACAGCGCGCATCTCGCGGCGCGTCACGAGGGGGTCCCCGCTCGAGGACCGTTCGGCGCTCCCAAGCGCGGCGCGACGGGACACGCTCGGACCTGGGCGCACGGCTGCTGGCGGCGCTGCCCGCGATCGCCTTCGCGCTGTTCATCGTGATCGATGGCGGCCTCGTGTTCGCGCTCGGGCTGTTCGTGCTGGGTTGCATCTGCATGCACGAGCTGTATGCGATGTATAAGCGCGCGCAGCCGGTCCGCCTGGCCGGGTTTATCGCGCTGGCCGGCCTGCTGGCCGCGGCTCTGTACGGCAGCCAGTTCCAGGTGCTGCTCGTGGCGGTCGCCGCGCTGCCGATGGTGTTTGCGCTGACGCTGCTCCAACCCCGCCCGAGCGTGGGCGGGATGGCGGTGACGCTGCTGGGGATCTACTGGATCGGCTTCGCCCTGGCCCATGCGGTGCTCCTGCGCGGGCTGCCCCACGGGGAGGGGATCGTGATCGACGTGCTCGTCGGCACGTTCCTGGGCGACACGGGCGCCTATCTGGGGGGCCGGCTGTTCGGGCGCCGTCCGCTTGCGCGCGCCATCTCGCCGAACAAGACGGTCGAGGGCCTCTTCAGTGGGATGGCGTTCGCGATCGTCGGCGTGTGGCTGGCCTCGCGCTACCAGGACTGGCTGCCCGCCTCGCACGCGCTCGTGCTCGGCCTCGGCGTGGCGCTCGTGGCCCCGATCGGCGATCTGTTCGAGTCCTTCGTCAAGCGCGGGGCTCACGTCAAGGACTCCGGCAGCCTGTTCGGCGCCCACGGCGGCGCGCTGGACCGGCTCGACGCCGTCCTGTTCACGGCTGTGGCCGGCTATTACGTTTGGTTTGCGTATGTCCACTGAGCGATCGCCTGTGTTCCACGAGCAGGGCCCAGAGCGCAAGCGGCTGCTCATCCTCGGCTCGACCGGCTCGATCGGCACGCAGGCACTCGACGTGTGCGCGCGCAGCGAGGGGCAGTTCGAGCTCGTCGGGCTCTCGGCCGAGCGCTCGTGGGAGACCCTGGTGGAGCAGGCGCGGACCACCGGTGTGCGGCGGATCGCGCTCGCCGACGAGCACGCCGCGGCGCGTGCTTCTGAGCTCTGGACGGACGGGGAGGTGCTGAGCGGCGCCGAGGGGCTGGTCAGGCTGGTCGTCGAGTCGGGCGCGGATCTCGTGCTGAACGCGCTCGTGGGCTCGGCCGGGCTCGGGCCGACCGTCGCCGCGCTCGGCGAGGGGATCGACCTGGCGCTCGCGAACAAGGAGTCGCTGGTCGTCGGCGGCGAGCTCGTGAGCGCGCTCGCAGAAGCTACGGGCGCGCGGATAATCCCGGTCGACTCCGAGCACACCGCCCTGCACCAGCTGCTCGCCGGGCAGCCCCCGGGCTCGGTGGAGCGCCTGACGATCACCGCCAGCGGCGGGCCGTTTCGCGGGCGCTCGCGGGCCGAGCTTCAGGGCGTGACGGTCGCGCAGGCGCTCGCGCATCCGACGTGGGCGATGGGCGGCAAGATCACGATCGATTCGGCCACGATGATGAACAAGGGCTTGGAGCTGATGGAGGCGCACCACCTGTTCGGCGTGCCGTACGAGCGCATCGACGTGCTCGTGCACCCGCAGTCGCTCGTGCACGGTCTGATTCAGCTCGCCGACGGAGCCATGCTCGCGCACCTCGGCCCGCCGGACATGCGCGTGGCGATCTCATACGCATTGCATGGGGGCGAGAGCGTGGAGTTGCCGGTCGCCCCGCTGGATCTCGCCACGATCGGCACGCTCACGTTCGAGTCGGTCGATCTCGACGCGTTCCCATGCCTGCGCCTCGCGCGCGAGGCCGCTCTGGCCGGGGGGACCGCCCCGTGCATCCTGAACGCCGCCAACGAGATCGCCGTCCACGCGTTCCTCGAGGGCCGGCTGGCGTTCAATGCGATCGCGCAGACGATCGAGCGCACGCTCTCGGAGCTGGAAGCCGAGCCGGTGCGCGCGTTCGAGTCGCTGTATGAGGCCGACCGGCAGGCGCGCGAGGTCGCGGCCGACGCGGCCGCGACCCTGAGCGACGCCGTCTAGACACCCTGACGCCCAACCGCCGGCAACCGCGAGCGCGCCTGCCAAACTGAGCGCATGAGCTGGGTCCTGACGATCCTGGGCATCGTGGCGCTGATCGTGCTGCACGAGTTCGGTCACTTCGTCGTTGCGAAGGCGACGGGGATGCGCGTGGAGCGCTTCTCGCTGTTCTTTCCGCCACGGCTGTTCGGCATACGCAGGGGAGAAACCGAATACATGGTCGGCGCGATCCCCGCGGGTGGGTACGTGAAGATCACGGGGATGACCCCCGAGGAGATCGAGGGGGCCGAGCCACAGGTGACCGCGCGCGCCTACTGCAACCAGGCGCCGTGGAAGCGGATCGTCGTGATCCTCGCCGGGCCCGGCATGAACCTGCTGATCGCGTTTCTGATCTTCTGGGCGATCATCGTGAGCGCGAGCTTCAACGGCGATCTGACGCTCGGCGACCTCAACCCGTCGATCAAGACGCTCGTCCCGACCACCTCGGTGCTGGCGATCGAGCGCGGTAAGCCGGCCGCAGGCGTGCTGAAGCCCGGCGATCGGATCCTCGCGGTCGATGGACGGCCCGCGACGGTGGCCTCGGCGCAGCGTGAGATCGCCGCCCACCGTTGCGCGGGCGCCCAGAGCGAAGGCTGTCGCGCGGCCACGCCGGTGGCGCTGACGGTACGGCGAGCGGGACGGACGCTGACGCTGACGGTATACCCTCGCTACAGCCGCGAAGCGGGCAAGATGCTGATCGGGTTCGAGTTCGGCGCCGCGCCCAAACAGTTCGGCGCATTCGCCGCGGCCGGGGTCGCGGCGCACGAGATGTGGACCACGACGGGCAACCTGCTCTCGGGCATCGGGCGGGCGTTCACGAGCGCGAAGGCGCGCAAGGAAGTCCACACGATCGTCGGCATCGGCGAGATCGCCCACGAAGCCGTCGCGGACGGCGCCGGCTATGGGCTCGTGATCCTCGGCTTCATCTCGCTCGTGCTGGCGGTCGTCAACCTGTTCCCGTTCCTGCCGCTCGACGGCGGCCATGTCGTGTGGGCGCTGGCCGAGAAGCTGCGCGGCGGACGGCGGGTCCCGGTCGCCGTGATGTGGCGCTACAGCTCGGTCGGGATCCTGCTGTTCCTGTTCCTGTTCATCAACGGTCTCTCCAACGACATCGGCCGTCTCGGCGGGTGACGTCTGCCCTGGTCGCCCCGGCCGCGCGGCTCACCCCGGCGGGCGCACGCACACCCAGCTCTTGACCAGCGGCCCCGCCCGCTCGGGGAGCGCGGGACCGAACAGCGACTCCATCTCCGTGCGCCGCAGCAGCTCTATCTCCTCCCACTCACCGGCCACGCCCAGCCGCCAGTAGGGCCTGCGCGACGCCGCCGGAAGCCAGTGCGCGAACGGCAGCAGCGAGTGGGGCTCCAGCGGGAACGAGTAAGCGGGGGTCTGCACGAACCAGCCGCGCCCGACCCGGCGCACCTCCGCCGCAAACGCGGCCCGGCGCGCCGGCGGGACGTGCTCGATCACGCTCGAGCAGTACACGAGGTCGAACTCGTCCTCGTCGAACGGCAAGCCCACGGATGCGTCCGCGTGCACGAACGGACCCGGATAATCGGGGCGCTCGGCGAGATCGACGCCTGTGATGTCCAGATCCGGCTCCAGCGCGCGCAGTCCCAGCCTCCCACAGCCCACATCCAGCACCCGTGCGTCCGCGGAGAGGCGTGTGAGCGCGAAGAACCGCTCGTGACGACGGGCGCGCGCGCGGGCGGCGAACGGGGAAGCGAGACGTGCGAGCGGCCCGCGGGCGGTGGCGTAGACCTCGGAGGACGGCCCGGTCATCGTGTGGGCAGGGTAGTGGCCCGCTCGCCAGGGCTCTCCCGCGGTATGGCCCTCACATATCGGCTCAGGGACAGACGCAGGTGCTCCGTACAATGAGCCACATGGCTTCCAAGCGGCAGATCCACGTCGGCGCGGTCGCGATCGGCGGCGGAGCGCCGGTGGCGGTGCAGACGATGACCAAGACCGAGACGGCCAATCTCGGTCCGACGATGAACCAGATCCGCGCGGTCGCGCAGGCCGGCGCGGACATCGTGCGCGTGGCGGTCCCGCGCGAGCAGGACGCCGAGGCGCTGAAGAGCATCGTCACGCAGTCGCCGATCCCGGTGATCGCCGACATCCACTTCAATCACACGCTCGCGCTGAAGGCGATAGAGGCCGGGGCGCACTGCGTCAGGCTGAACCCGGGCAACATCGGCGGGCCGGAGAAGGTCGCGGAGGTGATCGCGCTGGCCAAGCAGCGCGGCACTCCGCTGCGCGTCGGGGTGAACTCGGGCTCGCTGCCCAAGCACCTGCGCCAGCTCGAGTACGAGGACCCCGTCGGGGCGCTCGTTACCGCCGCGATCGAGACGGTTCAGCTGATGGAGCGCCTGGACTTCGAGGACTTCAAGGTCTCGATGAAGTCAACGTCGGTCCCGAACACGATCGCCTCCAACCGGATGCTCTCCGAGCGGATCCCCTATCCGCTGCATCTGGGAGTGACCGAGGCGGGCACGAAGTGGTCGGGCTCGCTGAAGTCCGCCGTCGGCCTCGGCACGCTGCTGGCGGACGGGATCGGCGACACGATCAGGATCTCGCTGTCCACGTTTCACGCCGAGGAGGAGGTGAAGGTCGCCTGGGAGATCCTCAAGGCGCTGAAGCTGCGCGAGCGCGGCCCCGACCTGATCGCCTGTCCGACGTGCGGGCGGCTGCAGTTCGACATGGACAGCGTCGTCGTCGAGGTCGAGCGGCGCCTGGAAGCCTACGAGGACCCGATCGAGGTCTCGGTGCTCGGCTGCGCGGTCAACGGCATCGGCGAGGCTCGCCACGCGGACTTCGGGATCACCGGGGCGAAAGACATGGGCATGATCTACTCCAAGGGCGAGCCGCTGAAGAAGGTGCCGACCGAGCAGCTGGTGGATGAGCTGTTCAAGGAGATCGATCGCTACTACGCGGCCGGCAAGACCGTCCAGCGCGACGAGCGCGCGGCAGCCGAGGCGCGCGCGTGGCTGGCCGAGAACGAGGACGACACGCAAATGACCCCGGAGCGGATGGCCGCGCTCGAGGCGGCCGCCGCGCAGGAGGCCGACGACGTGCTCGAGTCGATGCTCGAGCCCGCTGTTGCGCTCGACGAGGCCGTCTCACCGGTCGCAGGCCGGCGCTTTTCTCGCAACTGATGATCTTGTGAGCAGGCCACATGTGGCCTGCTCGGGAACGCCGCATGCGGCGTTCCCACGGAGGGGCGCATGCGCCCCTCCGCCCCCTCGCACATGTGCGAGGGGGTCCTTCGGACGATCAGAGAATCAGCCTGCGGCGATGGCGAACCGCTCGGCGACCTTCTCCCACGCGACGACGTTCCAGAACGCGTCGATGTAGTCGGGACGGCGGTTCTGGTACTTCAGGTAGTAGGCGTGCTCCCACACGTCTACGCCGAGCAACGGCGTCTTGCCGTCTGACAGCGGCGTGTCCTGATTGGCGCTTGCAACGACCGCGAGACCGGAGCCGTCGTGCACGAGCCACGACCAGCCCGAGCCGAACTGGTTGACGCCGGCTTCCTTGAGCTTGGCCTGAAAGTCCGCGAACGAGCCGAAGGCTGCGTCGATCGCGCTCGCCAGCTGACCGCCGGGGGCGCCGCCCCCGCTGGGGGAGAGAGACTCCCAGAAGAGAGAGTGGTTGTAGTGGCCGCCGCCGTTGTTTTTGACCGCGGTGCGCTTGCCCTCGGGGACCTGGCTCAGGTCTTCGAGCACGTCCTCGATCGCGGCATCGGCGAGCGCGGTGCCCTCCAGCGCGGCGTTTACCTTGTCCACGTAGGCTTGGTGGTGCTTGTCGTGATGGAATTCCATCGTCGCCTTGTCGATGTGTGGCTGCAGCGCGTCGTAGGCGTAGGGGAGCGGGGGAACGGTGTAGGCCATGGATGGAGTCCTTTGTCTGGGTTCTCGTGCAAGGTTGGTCGGTGACCGCTGTTCTATCAAAGGGCAACCGCCCGGCCGATCGTTCGCGCAAACACCTCACGCCGACGGGCATGGATTAGGCTCTGGCACCGACGATGCCGAGGCTTTCCGAATATCTGCTGCCGACCGAGAAGCAGGCGCCCGCCGATGCGGAGGCGATCTCGCACAAGCTGATGGTGCGCGCCGGCCTGGTCCGCCAGATGGGGGCGGGCATGTGGACATGGTTGCCGGCGGGCTGGCGGGTTCACCAGCGAGTGGTTCGGATCGTTCGCGAGGAGATCGACGCGATCGGCGGCCAGGAGATGCTGATGCCCGTGCTGCAGCCCGCCGAGCCGTGGCGCAAGACCGGGCGGCTGCAGATCGAGGAGCTGTTCAAGCTCTCAGACCGCAAGGGCTCGGAGCTCGTGCTCGCGATGACCCACGAGGAGGCGGTCACGTTCCATGCGGCCCAGACGATCCACTCATATCGCGACCTGCCGCTGATCCTCTACCACTTCCAGGTCAAGGAGCGCGACGAGCCACGCCCGCGCGCGGGCGTGCTGCGCACCAGGGAGTTCGTGATGAAGGACTCCTACAGCTTCGACCGCAACCAAGCAGGCATGGAGGAGAGCTACGCGCTGCACGTCGGCGCCTACGATCGCATCATGCAGCGCACCGGCCTGCGCTTCTACAGGGTGCAGGGCGACGTGGGGATGATGGGCGGGACGGGCGCACACGAGTACATGGCCCCGTGCGCCGCCGGCGAGGACGAGGTCGTGCTGGGCGAGGATGGGTATGCCGCCAACGCCGAGGTCGTGCGCGCGGCGGCCGGCAAAGCGGAGCTGCGCGACGGAGAGACCATCGACGGCCGGCGGATCAAGCTGGAGAGGGCGATCGAGATCGGCAACATCTTCAAGCTCGGCACGCGCTATTCAGAGCCTCTCGGCGCTACATATCTCGATGAGACCGGCGCCGAGCTGCCCATCTGGATGGCCTCCTATGGCATTGGGCCGGCGAGGGTCGTGGCGGCGGCGGTCGAGCAGTTCGCCGACGAGCACGGTATCTCCTGGCCGCGCGCGCTTGCTCCTTTCGCGGTGCATCTCGTGGGGCTCGGCAAGCCGGGGACGCCCGAGCGGGGCGCCGCCGAGCGGGTGTATGAGACGCTGCTCGCGGACGGCGGGGTGGAGGTTCTCTACGACGACCGTGACCTGGGTCCCGGGGAGAAGTTCGCCGACGCCGAGCTGCTCGGGTGTCCGCTGCGCCTGACCGTAGGGCGCCGATCGATCGAGTCCGGCGAGATCGAGGTCCAGGTGCGCCGAGGCCGCGTCCAGGCGCCGGGCATACCGCTGCAGGGTGAGCCGGGCGCGTTGATCCGGGCGGTGGACGAGCTGTGGCGGAGCCTCCCCTAGACGGACCATCGGGGCGCCGGACAGGCCCGATGGATCCTCGTGGCACTGCCGAAACGGATGCGCCGCGCCTGACGGTGAGGCGCCTCTTCGGCCTGGATCGCTCCGGTCCGCCGCCGCCGCAGACGCGGGCCGGGCAGCCGCTGCGCCCGTGGACGATCCCCAACGCGATCGGGTTCCTCCGGCTGGCGCTGATCCCGGTGTTCCTGATCGTCGCCCTGTCGAGCTCCGACGGCACGGGCGCGGCGCTTGCGGCGCTGTTTGCGATCATCGCCGCCGGCGACTACGCCGACGGGCTCACCGCGCGGGCGACCGGGCAGTACAGCCGCCTGGGGACGTTGATGGACCCGATCACCGACCGGCTGCTCGTGATCTCCGGCGTGGTCGTCTGTTGGAACTTCCAGCTGCTGACGCGCTGGGCGCTGGCGGTGCTCGTCGTGCGTGAGTGCTCGATGCTCGCGCTCGGACGCTACGGGCAGACGCACGGGGTGGAGCTGCGCATCAACTGGCCCGGCCGGATCGGAGTCGCTCCGCTGATGGCCTCGTTCTTCTGCGCGATGGCAGGCCTGCGGACGCTTGGCGAGGTGCTGCTGTACATCGGACTGGCGCTCGCGCTGAGCGCGACCGTTCTGTACGCGCGCTCGGGATTCGCGCAGCTGCGGAGATCGCCCCCGACTCGATCACGGCAACCATAGCCTAAGGCTCTACTTTACGGTAAAGTCTGAACGGTAGGTCTAGTGATCGAGCAACGAACAGACAGGCCGCGACAACGGCTACCACCGCGATAGGAAGATCGAGGAGCCATGGACACGTTCCCAGACCTGGGCTCGCTGGACGACACCGAGCTGAAGGATCTCATCAAAGAGCTGACCGACGAAGAGACCGAGATCTCCTACCGACGGCGGATCCTGCATGGCAAGATCGACATCCTGCGCGCCGAGCTGGTGAACAGGCTGCGCAAGAAGCACGACGGCGGCGTAGCGCCGGTGATCACCGGCGATGACGTACAGCAGCTGACGGACATTCTCGCCAGCCGTCATACCACCGTCCCGACTGACGTCGAGTAGGACGGGCGCGGGAGAGGATCGTCATGGCTCTGCACTGCACGGAGTGCGGGTTCGTCAACGCCGAGGGCGCGAACTACTGCCAGCGCTGCGGCGCGCTGCTGCCGCGGGGATCGGAAGCCCACCCACCCGCGAGCGGGGCGGGGAGTGGGGAACCCATCACCGCCACCTACCGTATCGACGAGACTGGGGAGCTGGTGCCGGTCGAGCTGGCGCCAGGCGCCGCCCACGGCCCCGCGCTCGTGATCCGCGCCGGGGGAGGGCGTGTCGGGGAGAGCTTTCCGGTTGCAGGCGAGCGCATGAGCATCGGCCGGCGCCCGGACTCCGAGGTGTTCCTCGACGACGTGACCGTCTCGCGCGACCATGCCGTGCTGATCGAGCGCGCCGGTCAGTGGTATCTGGACGACTGCGGATCGTTGAACGGAACGTATGTGAATCGCTCGCGGATCGAGTCCCAGCGCCTTCAGGAGGGCGATGAGGTGCAGATCGGCAAGTACAAGCTGACGTTCCACGCACGCTGATGGCGACCCAGGCACAGACACCCCAGGCGGATGTCGAGCAGCTGAACGCCGAGCTCGCCCAGAGCGAGGACCCGAGGGGCACGCCGCGGCAGAAGTCGATCACGATCGGCGCCGTCTGCAAGGCGCTGGTGCAGGAGTTCCCGGACATCTCGATCTCCAAGATCCGCTATTTGGAGGATCAGAAGCTGCTGACGCCGCGCAGGACCCCGGGCGGCTATCGCCTATACACGCAGGGCGATGTCGCGCGCCTGCGCACGATCCTGCGGATGCAGCGCGACGAGTTCCTGCCACTGCGGGTCATCCGCCAGGAGCTGGCGGCCGGGCGCGCGGGGGACAGCGACGCCCCGACGCCGGTCCCGGGCAAGCGCTCGCGCGAGGGCATGCGGCCGTGGCGTACGAGCGTGAGCGTGCGCGAGGCGACGGGAGCGCTGTACTCACTGGAGGACGTGCTCGAGGAGACCAGCGCGGACGCCAAGCTCGTGCGCGAGCTGGAGGAGTACGGCGTCATCAAGGGCGAGCTGCGCGGGGGCGTGCGCTACTTCGACGAGACCGAACGCGAGATCATCGGCGCGGTGGCGGAGCTCGCACGCTACGGCGTGGGGGGACGCAACCTGCGCGTGTTCAGATCCTCCGCCGACCGCGAGGCGACGCTCTTGCAGCAGATCCTCGCACCCGCGCTGCGCTCGCGCAATCCGCAACGGCGCAAGGAGGCGGTCGAGGCGCTGGAGAACCTGGCGGCGGTCGCGACGCACCTGAAGCACCTGTTGCTGATCAGAGATCTGCGCAAGATCGTTCGCTGATGGACTACGCGGGGCTGCGCGAGTTGGTGCGCGAGATCCCGGACTTTCCGCGGGAGGGGATCGGATTCAAGGACATCACGCCGCTGCTGGCCGATCCTGGCGCCCTGCAGGCCGCGGTGCATGGGCTGGCTGAGTACGCGCGGCCGCTGAACGTGGACTGCGTGATCGCGGCCGAGGCGCGCGGGTTCCTGCTCGGGCCGGCGCTGGCATTGGAGCTGGGCGCGGGGTTCGTGCTCGCGCGCAAGCCCGGCAAGCTGCCGTATGAGACGGTCAGCGCCGAGTACCTGCTCGAGTACGGCTCGGGGGAGCTCGAGCTGCACACCGACGCGCTGGGCGCGGGCAGGCGGGTGCTCGTGCACGACGATCTGCTCGCCACGGGCGGCACCGCGCGGGCGCTCTGCGAGCTGGTCGAGGGGCTGGGGGGACATGTGGTCGGCTGCGGGTTTCTGATCGAGCTCGAGTTCCTGGGCGCACGCGCGCGGCTGCAGCCACACGAGGCGCACGCGCTGATCTCCTACGAGTCCTGACTGCTGCGGGGACGGAACGGGACGAGTCCATGCCGACCGCGCGCCACACCCGCACGATCGCGGCCCCGGCGCAGGAGCTGTGGAAGACGATCGGCGATCCGCACCATCTGCCACGGTGGTGGCCGCGGGTGAGCCGCGTCGAGGACGTGACCGAGAGCGCGTTCACCGAGGTGCTCAGCACGAAGAGCGGGCGATTCGTGCGCGCCGACTTCCACCTCGTCGATGTGCTCGGCCCACACCGTATCGTCTGGTCACAACAGGTCGAGAACAGCCCATTCGCGCGCGTGCTGAAGTCGGCGGAGACGGAGGTGCGTCTCGAGCACACCGCAGGCGGGGCGCAGGCGGGGGCGGCGACCGAGGTGACGATTGAGCTGAGGCAGGCGCTGAACGGGTTCCTCGCCCGGTTCGGCGGATTCATGGTGCGAAAAGCTGCCGCCAATACGATCGAGGAGGCCCTCGACGGTCTGGAGCGGATCGTTGGGCGTTGAGATCGTAGAGCCGCCGCGGATGCGCTGGTGGGGGTGGGGCGATCCGGATCACGGTTCAACTTTGGGCGCGCCGACGCTACAGCTGCTGCGGGAGACGGTCGGCGTCGCGAGCACGCCTCGCCCGCCGGTCGCGCTCGGAGCTGTGAAGCTGCCGCACACCCGGCTGACGGAGGGCGCGCGGGCGGCGCTGCAGGCGATCGTCGGCCCAGAGGGGATGCGAGAGGACCACGCCGAACGGGTGATGCACGCGGCCGGCAAGGGTTATGTAGACCTCGTGCGCATGCGCTCGGGCGCGCCGGAGGGGGCGCCGGACGCGGTGGTGCTGCCGGGGAGCCATGAGCAGGTGCGGGACGTGCTCGCGCTGTGCGCACGCAGCGGGCTGGCGGTCGTGCCGTTCGGCGGGGGAACGAGCGTGGTCGGCGGCGTGGAGCCGCTGCGGGGCGAGCACGGCGGGGTCATCACCCTGGACATGCGCCGGATCGCCCTCCTCGTCGAGCTCGACCGCGAGTCGCGGATCGCGACCGTCGGCGCGGGCATGCGCGGACCGGAGCTCGAGCGGCGGCTGGCGGCGCAGGGCCTGACGCTGGGGCACTGGCCGCAGTCATTCGAGTATGTGACGCTGGGCGGGTGCGCTGCGAGCAGATCGGCGGGGCAGGCCTCCAGCGGGTACGGGAGCATCGCCAAGATGGTGCTCGGCCTGCGCATGGCGGCGCCGGCCGGGGACATGACCCTTGCGGCGATGCCCGCGAGCGCGGCCGGACCGGGGTTGCGCGAGCTGATCGTCGGCTCGGAGGGGACGCTCGGCGTGATCACCACGGTCTCGCTGCGGGTGCGCAGGGCGCCGGCGCGGCGGATCTACGAGGGCGTGATGTTCGAGAGCTTCGCCGCGGGCGTGCAGGCGCTGAGGGCGATGGCCCAGGAGCACTCCACGCCGGACGTCGCGCGACTGTCGGACGCCGCGGAGACGCGCATGTCGATGACGCTGGCGGGGACGGGCGGGCTGAAGGGGCGGCTGGGACGCGCCTATCTGGGCGCCCGCGGGTACGGGGAGGGACAGGCGCAGCGCTGCATCGCGATCGTCGGGTTCGAGGGCGACTCCGAGGAGGTGCGCCGCAGGCGCGGGCGGGCGATCGCGCTGGCGCGTGCCAACGGTGGCCTTGCGATCGGAGGCTCGCCCGGACGAGCCTGGCTGCAGGGACGCTTCCAGGCGCCGTATCTGCGCGACGAGCTCTTGACGTACGGCGTGATGGTCGAGACGCTGGAGACGGCCACGCGCTGGTCGAACATCCAGCGGCTGCACGACTCGCTCACGGGCGCGATCGAGCATGCGCTGCGGGCACAGGGCACGCCCGGCCTGACGATGTGCCACGTCTCGCACCTGTACGAGACGGGCGCGTCCCTGTACTACACGTTCATCGTCCGCCAGCGCCACGGCGCCGAGGTCGAGCAGTGGCGCGCGGTCAAGCGGGCGGCGAGCGAGGCGATTCTCACAGGCGGCGGCACGATCACCCATCATCACGCGGTCGGGCGCGACCACGCGCCGTGGATGGCGCGCGAGGTCGGCGAGGAGGGCGTGGCGGCGATCGGGGCGTTGAAGGCCGAGCTGGATCCGGCCGGGATCATGAACCCGGGCAAGTTGTTGCCGGGCGCCTCCGGTTGAGGATCAGCCACCACTCAGGCTGAACGTGCCCGAGAGCACCGTCGGGCCGGGGGAGGTGGCGTGTTCGCCGGTCTCGCGAGTCACCAGGATCTGGTGGTAGTCGCCGGCGTTGGCCGGCAGCAGCGCGCCTCCCTGCGTACGCCCGTCCGAGCCCACGGTCGTCTTGCTGACCGCCACGGCATCGGTCGGTGAGTTGTAGAGCCAGATGACGTAGAAGAAGCCGTTCGTCGGCGGAAGATGTTCGGTGGCCAGATAGAACGCGTGCTTGCTGCCTTCGGCGAGGACCTCGACGATCCCGATCGCTTTGCTCGACGGTTCGGGCGAGGTCAACGTGATCTGGTTCGTCACGGTGGCTTTCGAGGCGCTCGATTTGGTGCTCGCGGATGTGCTCGTGCTCGACTTCGTGTGCGCCGAGGTGCTCGTGGCGGCGGTCTTGGAGGAGCTGCCGTTGCCGCTGCCGCCGCCGCCGCTCGTGATCAGGACGATCACGACCACGACGACCACGACGATTCCGGCGAGCAGCAGCGCGCCGCCGCGCCTGGAGACGGGTGGCCCCGGTGTCCCCGCGGACGGGGCAGGGGAAGCCTCGCGCGGGGAGGCTGCCGGCGAGTCCAATCCCTCGGGGGGACCTGCGAGCGCGTCGAGCGCGGCATGCGCACGATCGCGGACGGCGCTCTCGGGAATGCCGAGCAGCTCAGCGACCTGGGAATAGCTCTTGCCGCGGTCCACCAGCAGGGAGAGCGTCGCGCGCAGGTCGGGGGGCAGGTCGTCCAGCCGGGGCATCGTCGGCTTAGGCTATCGTGGCGCCGCGATGACCATCCCCGGCGCTCCGAGCATCGAGCAGCTGAACGAGGCCGTGACGGGATATGACCGGCATTACGGCCTGCGATTCGTTGCGTTCGGCGACACCGAGGTGCGCGCACAGGTGCAGGTGCGCGATGAGATCAAGCAGCCGATGGGACTGGTGCACGGCGGGCTGTACGCATCGCTGGCGGAGTCGATGAGCTCGCTGGCCACCGCGGCGGCGGTGATGACCGAGGGCAAGACTGCGGTGGGCATGTCGAACAGCACGAGCTTTCTGCGGCCGATCACCGAGGGGACCGTGCACGCGCATGCAGTGCGGCTGCACGGCGGGCGCACGACCTGGATCTGGGATGTGACCTTCAGCGACGACGCGGGCCGGACGTGCGCCCTCACGCGGATGACGATCGCCGTGCGGCCGCCTCCGGAGGGCCTATGACCCTGGGATCGTGAGTCCGGGGCGTATCCAGATACGCCCGTCAGAGACGCCCGCTCTCAACCGACGAGGGATTTCAGGGGATTGGGCACCTGGGATGGCAGCGGGCGTTCGCCGAAGCCCGTGTTCGGCAGGGGTATGGCCAGCCCTCCGCCGGGCGCACCGGGATAGTTGATGGGGACCGCCATGGCCGCGGCGGCCCGGGCCAGCGCGGGAGTGTGGGCGTAGATGTCGAGGACGACAGGGCCCGTGGGGATCGAGATCGCCTTGCCCCGTTTGGCGAGAAAGCCGCCGACGCCGCGCAGCGACGCGCTCGTGCGCGAGGTGGTGGAGCTTTCGCCGGGGACGAAGCTGTTGTCCGGAGAGGTGACGATCCTCAGCGGCGTGACGCATACGCTCTGGCCGCCTTCCAGGCAGTCGCCGTACTGAACGGTGAACGACCCGCTGGGGTCGCGCGAGGCTTCGGTGATCTGAAGGCCGTGGAACGTGCCGCCGAGCCAGTAGACGGGATAGGGCGCGAGCAGCAGGCTCTCGAGCTCGTTGTGCGGGATCGGCTGATCCTGGATCGTGTTCCCGCACGCTCCGAGCCCGATCGCGCAGAGCACCGCGATGAGCGCGGCCAACAGAGATCGGCGGCGCATCATGGGGTGGGCGGGCTCCCATACCTGTTCGTGATCGGCATGCGCCTATCACGGCCGAACGCGCGGGTGGTGACCTTGATGCCCGGGGGCGCCTGGCGGCGCTTGTACTCCGCGCGGTCAACGAGTCCGATCGCGCGATCGACCTCCCGCTCGGGCAGCCCGTCGGCGAGCAGCTGCTCGCGGCTGCGGTCCAGCTCGATATAGCCGTGCAGGATGCGATCGAGCAGCTCATACGGCGGCAGCGAGTCCTCGTCGCGCTGGTCGTGTGCGAGCTCGGCGCTGGGAGCGCGCGCGATGATCGACGCGGGGATCGGCGCGGGCGTGCGCGCCGGGGCGCCGTCGAGCGCCGTCGCTCCGGCTGGCGAGTTGCGCCACTCGCACAGGCGGTAGACGAGCGTCTTCGGCACGTCCTTGATGACCGCGAACCCGCCGGCGAGATCGCCGTACAGCGTGGTGTATCCGACCGACATCTCGGACTTGTTGCCGGTCGTCAGCACGAGCCAGCCGAACTTGTTGGAGAGGGCCATCAGCAGGTTGCCGCGGATGCGGGCCTGGAGGTTCTCCTCGGTCAGATCTGCCGGCAGTCCGTCGAAGTCGGCGTGGAGGATCTGGGCGTAGGCGCCCATCGCCGGCTCGATCTGAAGCTCGTGGGTGCTCACGCCCAGCGTGGCGGCGAGCGCCCGGGCGTCGGATTGGGTGGCCGTGGAGGAGTAGGGGGAGGGCATGATCGCGAGGTTCACGCGCTCGGCGCCGAGCGCGTCGACGGCCAGACAGGCGACGAGCGCCGAGTCGATCCCGCCTGAGAGCCCGAGGACGACGCTGGAGAAGCCGTTCTTCTCGACGTAGTCGTGCAGGCCGAGCGCCAGCGCCGCATAGACCTCGGCCTCGATGGGCGCGATCGGCTCCTGCAGACGATTCGTCGTCGCGGCCACAGCGCCCTCGGGAGCAGGCATCTGTTTCGATCGTACGGGTCTCGCTTCGGATCCCGTCCCCGACTCGCCCGGACCATCCGCGGGCGATCGATCGTTCGCACCCGGAAGGTCGAGGTCGCAGACCAGCAGGTCCTCGGTGAACTGGAGCGCGCGCGCGATCGTCGCACCGGCCGGATCCAGGACGAAGGAGTGGCCGTCGAACACGAGCTCGTCCTGGCCGCCGACGAGCGCGCAGAAGGCGACGTGAGCGCCACATTCGATCGCGCGATCGGCGAACAGGCGCTCCCGTTCGGCGCCCTTGCCGGCGTGGTAGGGGGAGGCGGAGATGTTGACCAGCAGGCTCGCTCCGGACGCCGCCTCATCGGTCGCGGGCGGACCGGGCTGCCACAGGTCCTCGCACACGGTCAGGCCGACCCGCCGGCCGGCCACCTCGATGCTCCTCCCGGCGCCGCCGGCGGCGAAGTAGCGCTGCTCGTCGAACACACCGTAGTTGGGGAGATGGACCTTGCGATAGATCGACCCGACGGCTCTGTCTGTGAGCACCGCGGCGGCGTTGTAGACGCGGCGCTGCGCCAGCTCGGGAAAGCCCACGATCATGGTCGTGCCGGTGACCTCCAGGGCCAGCTCCTGCAGGGCGGAGCGGGCGTCGGTGAGAAAGTGCTCGCGCAGCAGCAGATCCTCCGGCGGGTAGCCGGTGAGGGCGAGCTCGGGCATCAACACGAGCTCGGCTCCGGCCTCGCACGCGGCATGCAGGCCCGAGAGGATGCGCTGCGCGTTACCGGAGATGTCGCCGACCGTGGCGTTGATCTGGCAGAGCGCCAGCCGCATGGTGACAGGGCCCGACCGTCAGCTCCGCGAGGCGGGCTTGCGAGCGATCGAAGATCCTCCAGCGCGCTTGCCCGCAGGGCCTTTGCCGCCGGCGGACTTGCCGGTCGCGCTCGACCCGTTGACCGAGCTCGCCGCGGCGGGCGCCCGCGCGGCTTTCCGCGGGGCGGCGTCTTTCCGCGGGGCCGCGGCTTTCCGGGTTGATCGCTTGCGGGTGGGCAGCGCGCCCGCGGCCCGCCCCAGCGAGGCGATTGCCCGGTCGAGGTCGCGGGCGATCGACTCCAGCTCGGGGACCGCGTCGTAGTCGGCGAGCAGGCCGAAGCCGAGGTGGCCGTCGTAGCTCATGACGGCGATTCCCAGCGCCTGGCGGCGGGCGAGGGGCACCACGGGGTACAGCCGGCGCAGGCGGCGTCCGAGCAGATACAGCGGGAACTGCGGACCGGGAACGTTGGTGACGACGAGGTTGAAGAAGCGCTGGTGAGCCTGCAGGCGCGCGGCCTGGCTGAGGATCGTGGGGGGGGCGAAGCCCGCGAGGTTCGTCAGGACCTGCGCCCCGACGGCCTGGCCGGAATGCTTGAGATCCTCCATCGCGTCGCGAATCTGCGCAAGGCACTCGGCCGGGTTCTCGACCCCGACGGGCAGCGGTGCCCACATCGCCGCGACCTGGTTGCCCAGCGCACCGCGCTGGGAGTCCGCGCGGACGGAGACGGGGACCATCGCCTTCAGCACGAGCCCCTCGGTGTCATGGCCCTGGGCGCGCAGGTAGCGCCCGAGGGCGAGACTGACGGAGGCGAGCACGACATCGTTCAGCGTGCCCCCCAGCGAGTCCTTGATCGCTTTGAACAGGGGCAGCTCGGCATCGACGAACGTGTAGCGGCGGTGCGGGCCGATGTTGACGTTGAACGGGCTGGGTGGCGCCGGTGCGCTGATGCCCACGAGCGTGGTCGCGCCCACGCTCACGATGCTGTCCTTGAGCTGCCCGGCGACCTTGCGTGGCGCGCGCAGCAGCGCACGCGCGCCACGGCCCATCTCGGCGGGCACGGTCGCGCGCTCGAGCAGCGCCTCGCCGAGCAGCTTCGCCGAGCCGGGCAGCGGCTTGGCCGTCCACGGCGTCTGCGGCTCAGATGTGCCGGCCGGATTGGATGCCCGCCCACCCGAGGTGTCGAACAGGACGGTCGTGATGTCCACGCCCGAGATCCCGTCCACGAGCGCGTGATGGGTCTTGGCGATCAGCGCAAACCGCTTGCCCGCCATGCGCTGTACGAGCCAGATCTCCCACAACGGCTTGGAGCGGTCCAGGCGCTGGGAGAACAGCCGCCCGGCGAGCTGCTTCAGCGCGGCGTCGTCCGCCGGCCGCGGCAGGGCGGTGTGGCGGATGTGGTAACGCGGGTTGAAGTGCGGATCGTCCGCCCACAGCGGCCGCCCCTGATCGAGCGGCACATACGCCAGCCGCTGGCGATAGCGCGGCACCAGGTGCAGCCGGCTGAGCACATGGTCGGTCAGCTCCTTGGGCGTCGGCGCCACGCCCTCGAACACCATCACCGACGCTACGTGCATGTGCGCTGTCGAGTGCTCCTCCAGATGCAGGAACGTGGTATCGAGGGCGGACAGGCGGTCGGGGTTGGCCACGGTGAGTGATTGTCGCTGGTCGGGGCGTCCGCGTCAATGTGGCTGGGAGCCTGTGGTTCTCCGGGAGCGATCGAGGGCCGCCGGGATGGATCGCGGGCGAGCGGGAGAAGGGTCTCATGGAGACGGGACATGCGGCAGAGCTTGCCGGTTCGCTACACCACTGACGAATGATCGTGTGTGATGCACAGCACACAAGGCCGTGATGAACACCGTTTAGCCTCAAATCACATTCGACCTGCCGAGTCGTGTCCGTGGATGGATGCGAGCGGGGGACCCACTGCCGGAGCGCCTCGAGGATGAGGCCGGTCCGGATGGGGCGAATCGGCCGCTGATGCGGCTGTAACGCCCGGCCGATGCGCGTCTGGTTCGCGCGGAGGCCGCTCGTGAGCCCGACAGCTAACCCCGTAGGCGGACACCAAGGAGGCACTCCCTCGATGTACGTCCCCGCGACGTCCGCGCAGCCCGCTGCGCTCGCAACACCGCTCGCGCCCATCGAAATCACGGCCGGCGGAACCTCGCCCGGCGGGCCTTCCGCGGCTGTGCTCTCCGGGCTGGGAGCGGCGCCGGCGCACGTCTCGATCGCGGTTCGCCGATCCGATCTGAACGTGCTGGCAGACCGTGCGAGCACGATCGCCGGCACGCTGAATCCTGACCTGGCCGGCCGGATGGTGACGCTGCAGGCGCTCGGCGCGCGTGGCTGGAGCACGATCGCGAGCGCGCACACCGGACGTGGAGGGCGCTTTCGCGTGCGCTACGTGCCACACAGCATCGGCAGCGAGCGTGTGCGGCTGCGGTTCGCCGGCGACGCCGTCGATCCCAGCGCCAGCCGGCCGCTGGGAGGACTGGACGTGTATCGCCTCGCGCAGGCGTCATGGTATGGCGGCGGCGGCGGGCTGGCGTGCGGCGGCGAGCTCACGAGCACGACCATGGGAGTCGCCAACAAGACCCTGCCATGCGGCACCTTGGTGACGCTTCGCTATGGCGAGCGGACGGTCCAGGTGCGCGTGATCGATCGCGGGCCGTATGTGCCCGGACGCGAATTCGACCTCACCGAAGCGACCAAGCAGGCGCTCGGGTTCGGCGATGTCGGCGAGGTGTGGAGCACGCGCTGAGCGGCGCCGGTCGATACGCCTGACGGGCTTGGTCCTCGACGAGGGCCGCACACCCTGGCCGTCGCCTTGGCTGGGAGCGTTCGTGCAGGGCTTGGCATCGGTGCTCACCGGTCGTTGAATGCACGACGTGAAATCCTCCCGCGCACACGTGTGGCTCGACGGCTCGAGCGACTGGGCCTGGCCCGGCAGAGCTGGCGGCGGCGGCGCGGCGGCGGCGGCGGAGCTGCTGCCGCCGCCCTGGGTCCCCGCGCTCCCGCGCCGTCTGGAGCCGGGCGCCACAGCGCCGTCCATACCGGCTGCACGTCATGGGCGGCGAGGGCTCGCTCGGCGATACGGCTCCACTCTGCTGCTGATCGCGTTGGCGGCGGTGTGCGTCGGTCTGGCGCTGACCGGCCGCGCCGACATCGAACGCCTGACCGGCATCCAGACCGTCTCGCATCGGTCCGCGGCGGAGCTCGCGCTCGCGCGCTCGATCGCGGATGTTCCGCCACCGCAACCCCTGCCGAGCCTCGTGCTGGTCAGCCATGACGCCGCGGGCAGCTCGATCGACTCCAGCAGCTACACCTCGCCGGCGCTGGGAGGGGAAGGCTCGTTCCTGACCTACCTGCCGCCCGGCTATGCCACCACGGACGCGCACTACCCGGTCATCTACCTGCTGCACGGCGACGATGAGACCGACAGCTCGTTCCTGCAGATCGGCCTGCAGGGCGCGCTCGACCGCCTGATCGCCCAGCACGCGATTCCGCCGGCGATCGCCGTGATGATTCAGGGCGGCCCCGGATCGAACAACTGGTCCAACCAGGGCGACACCCGCTACGAAGCGTATGTGCTCGAAGTCCAGCGCCTCATCGACCGGATGCTGCCGACGATCCCCGACCGCTCCGCCCGCGCGATCGCCGGCTACTCGATGGGCGGCTACGGCGCGATGCATGTCGCGCTGACGCATCCGACCGACTTCGCGGCCGTCGAGAGCTGGCTCGGGTTCTTCAACGGCCTGGAATCTCTCCTCCAAGCCGACCGTTCGGTGATTTCGCGCCTGGGCCTGCGCGCGTATGTCTATGGAGGCGCCGACGACGTCATCGCCAACCCCGCCGAGGATCTCCCGTTCGCCGCCGCCCTGCGTGCCGACGGAGCCGATGCGCATGGCGCCGTCTATCCCGGCGAACACAGCCTCACGACGCTCGCAGACCACCTCGAACACATGCTCGCCTTCGCAGGCCACGACCTGTCATAGAGACCAGACGCCCGTCGGCGGGGACGCGCCCCGTTTTGCGAGCGCTTCGGCCGGCACACGCGCTGTGCCGCGGTCGCTACGCCCCTTGCCTCAGCCCGCGGGGGCTCGGCACCCCGATCGACACGCTGGTCAGTCCTCGGCGACCCTGAGCACGAGCTTGCCCGTGTTCTTGCCCTCGAACAGACCCAGCAACGTCTCAGGGAAGCGCTGCAGCCCACCCTCGGCGATGTCCTCGCGCGTCTTTAGCTTGCCTTCGGACAGCCAGCTTGCCATCTCCTTGGCGCCCTCGGCGTAGCGCTCGCCGTAGTCGGAGACCACGAAACCGGTCATGCTCGCGTGGTTGACGAGCAGCGACATGTAGTTGGACGGGCCCGTCATCGCGCCCGTGGCGTTGTACTGGGAGATCGCGCCGCATATGACAACTCGCGCATGTCGAGCCAGGCGCGCGAGCGCGGCGTCGAGGATCTCGCCGCCGACGTTGTCGAAGTACACGTCGATCCCCTTCGGGCAGTGCTCGCGCAGACCCGCCGCCACGTCCTGGGACTTGTAGTCGATCGCGGCGTCGAACCCGAGATCTCCCACCACGTAGCGACACTTCTGCACGCCGCCCGCGATCCCGATCGCGCGGGCGCCCTTCAGCTTGGCGATCTGCCCGACGACCCCGCCGACCGCGCCCGCCGCGCCGGAGACCACGACGGTCTCGCCCGCGGCCGGGCGGCCGATGTCCAGCAGGCCGAAGTACGCCGTCATGCCCGGCATGCCCAGCGTGCCGAGATACACCGGCAGCGGGGCGAGCCCCGGATCGACCTTCATCACAGCGTGTCCGTTCACGGCGGCGTACTCCTGCACCCCGAGCAGCCCGGTGACGTGGTCGCCGACGGCCACGTCCGGGTGGTTGGACGCGATCACCTCACCGGCGGCCAACGCCCGCATCACATCGCCGACGCCCACAGGCGCGATGTATGACCTGCCGTCGTTCATCCAGCCGCGCATCGCCGGATCCAGCGAGATGTAGCCGACCTTCACGAGCACCTCTCCCTCGCCGGGCTCGCTCACACGCTCCTCGGTGTAAGACCAGTCGCTCGGCTTCGGCAGCCCGACCGGACGGGCGGCGAGTCTGACCTGGCGGTTCACAGCATCCATTCGTCTGCCCTTCGTCGCTTGCGGGTGGTCGCTCGTGCGAACGCTCGTGCGAACCATACGCGGCGGGCGCACTCGGCACGTGTTCGGCCGATCACGTCCGGCGGGCCGAGTCGACTATGCTCGAACGCCCCGTGGACACCGATCGCGAAACCCCGCCCTCGCCTGCGCCCCCGGCCCCGCACGCCAACGGGCGGTTCGCGCCCGAGCGGGACCTGCGCGCGCTGTACTACAAGCACTTCGGCGACCGCCGCAAGGAGCGCCAGCTGTTCTCCGCCGCCTCGTTCTTCATGACGTTCGGGGCGGTGCGCGCCATCACCCACGCGATCAGGGCCGAACGCGGGCCGTTCAGGAACATCACCCCCGGCGGCCGCCACATCCACCACATGACCTTCGGGATCACCGGCCTGTTGACGGTCGGCTACCTGTGGCTGCTGGAGATCGGCATCAACGAGGAACGCTGGAGCTCGCGAGTGACCGCGAGCGCGTTCGGCAGCGGCGCCGCGCTCACGCTCGACGAGTTCGCGCTGTGGCTGAACCTCGAAGACGACTACTGGACCGCCCAGGGGCGCGAGTCGATCGACGCCGTGGTGCTGTTCGGCTCGCTGCTCAGCCTGAGCGTTTTGGGCCGGGGGTTCTTGAGGGAGCTGGTACGCACCGGCGGGCGCATCGTCTGATACGAGAGCCGACGATCTTTGGGTCGCATCCGCGCGGGGTGGGGCCCACTCGGGGTCCCGCGCGCCTGGGATTACGGCGCTGCCAAAGGGTGGCGGTCGTCAACCGCCGCGCGGTGACCACTGGAACGTCTGGGTGGCGATCAGCAGCGCGGCGAGGCCCCAGGCGGCGACTATGAGCAGGTCGGTGGCGGCGATGCCGCTGCCGTGCGTGTGGATGATCGGCTTCAGCAGGGCTTCGTCGAGGTGGTGGATCGGAAAGACGGTGGCGATGTTGCGCAGGAACTTGGGGACTATGCTCTCGGCGACGAACACGCCGGAGATGAAGTACAGGGGCAGCACCGTCAGGTTGGTGGCCGGGGCCGCGGCCTCGGGGCTGGAGATGTCGCGGCGCCACGGCGAACGCTATGCACGAGAAGGCGGCGGCGCCGACGACCACGGCGATGAGCACCCCCGGCATCGTCGAGTGGGGGATGCGCACGTTGTACGCGAGCCTGCCGATTGCCAGCAGCAGCGCTGACATCACGACGGCCACCACCACGCCCACGACCGCGCGGCTGCCGATCACGAACGCGGCCGGCAGCGGCGTCCCGCGCAGGCGCTTGTACTCGCCGTTCTCGCGCTGGGTGACGATCGCCTGGGTGAGGTTGACGAACGACGCCGAGATGATGCCGAGCGTCATGATCCCCGGCACGTAGAAGGTCGTGATGCCGATCCGCCGGCCATCGATGACCGTGGTGCCCTTGAACATCGTCGCGAATATCACCAGGAACACGATCGGCAGCGCCACCGTGAAGTAGCGCGACTGCGGGTTGCGCCAGAACCGCCGCAGGTCCGAGCGAAATTGATGCGCGAACACGCGCCAGCCGCTCATTCAGAGCGCTCCTGCCCACCGGCGAGGCGCAGGTAGACGTCCTCGAGCGTGGGCTGCCCGACGGTCAGGCTGTCCAGGCGATCGCCATGCTCCAGCGCCCATCCGGCGAGCGCGTACAGCGCGCGGGCCGGCTCACGCACGCTGAGATGTACGCGCCCGTCATCGCGCCCGCGCGCGATCGACGCGAGCTCGCCCGGCAGCTCGGAGACGAGCGTGCCCACGGGCAGCCTGAACGAGATGTTGCTGAGCTCCCGGTCGCGGCCGCCGAGCGTCTCGGGCGTGCCCTGCGCGACGATCTCCCCCGCGACGATCACCGCGACGTGGTCGGCGAGGATCTGCGCCTCGTCCATGTAGTGCGTGGTCAGGAAGATCGTCTTGCCGAGCTCGCGCAGATTCGCGATCACCTCCCACGCGTGGTGACGGGCGGAAGGGTCAAAGCCGGTCGTCGGCTCATCCAGGAACACCAGCTCCGGGTCGCCGATCAGCGCCAGGGCGACGTCGAGGCGGCGCAGCTGCCCGCCGGAGAGCTGTTTGGTGCGCGCGTCGCGCTTGTCCGCCAGGCCGACCAGCTCAATCGTCTCCGCCACTCCCCGCGGGTGAGGGTAGTAGCCCGCGTAGAGCTCGACCAGCTCGCGAACCGTGAGCTCGGGGGGCATCGTGCACGACTGCAGCACCAGGCCGATCCGTGAGCGCCAGCCGCCATCAGCCGTACGCGGGATCCCCTCCAGCACCCTCACCTCGCCCGCGCTGCGCGACCGATACCCCTCCAGGATCTCGACCGTCGTCGTCTTGCCCGCGCCGTTGGGCCCCAGAAACGCAAACACCTCCCCGCGGTGAACCTCCAGGTCGATCCCCCGGACCACCTCGTGCTCGCCATAGGACTTGCGCAGCCCGCTGACGCTGATCACCGGCACACCCGCGGCCGCCTCCCGGGCATCCGCGGCCAGCGGGCTCACACCGCTGCCCGCAGCGTCTGTCGAACGGCGATTTCCCGATCGCGGATGCGTCAGATGCCATCCTCGAGCCGATGGCGCCCCGGAGTCCGCTGCGGTCATGCTCGCCACCGTACTCTCCTGCGCCGTCCGGGGGACCGGCGCTGAGGAGTGCGGCTCAGAAGGTGCGACTCGGGCCGTGATCTGCCGGCACGCGCTCAGGGCGCGGCGGCCCGTCGCCGGCCGCGCCCTGAAGCCGGGCTACTTCCCGTCGTTCGGTCTGCTCAGCGCCTTCCCGGCGCTCTGCACCACGTTGCGAAGGAAGTCGTACTGCGTGTGCACCAGCCGGTCGGCCATCTCCATGGCGGCGTCAACGATCTCCTGGCGCCTGGACGGACGCTCGCCGAGCGTCGGCAGCTTCTCATCGACGGTGTCCACGAACTTGCGCACCGCATCGATCGCGGCGCGCTGGCCGGACTCGAGCGACTTGAGCACTTCGTCGGAGAGCTCGGTGGTCCGGTCGATCGCACGCGTCTGCCTGTGCTTTCCGTTCTCCGCGGGACGTTTGTGGGCGGCCGCTGCCCTGGGTGCCGGCGGGCGGTGTTGAACCTTGGTCTCTGGCATGGTCTGTCTCCTTTTGCGGTATGTGCGTATCTCTAGGACTGCATTCACCGAAGCCGCTCGCCCACCCCTCGACCCGTCTCGGCTTGGAAGAGATGGGGATGGATCAGGGTGTGGCCTCCTCCCGTGAGAGCACGCTCACATTCACGCCCTTCGACAGCACGTCCACGTGCAGGCCCTTCGACAGCACGTCCACATTCACGCCCACGTTCACATCCACGTCCGCGGCGCTGTGAACGATGCTGCGCATGGCGTCGTACTCCACGTGCGCCAGACGCTCGGTGATCGACAGGCCCGCTCCGAGGAGAGGCATGCTCTCGGCCGTCTCGAGGAACCTGCGCACAGTCTCTATCGCGGTTCGCTGACTCACCTTGGCCAGCTCGAGCCACTGCTCAGGCAGGTCCATCGTCTCGTCGGCGGGCGTGTTCTCGGCGAGAGTCTCGGAAACCGCGGTCTTGGCATTCGGCATCTGAACCACTTCCTTTCGGGTGGTTTGATCCGTTCGGTGGCCGGGCGCCACCTGCTGCATTCACCTACAACAACCCCCAGCCGGTGAGACGGTTACAGCCGATGTGCGGCCCGAGGTCTACGAGCAGGCGGGCCAGCCGGTCGACGCCGATGTCCCACGTTCCTTCGGGGTATGTCCGGCCGTGCAGAAGAACGGCGACTCGCTGTCACCGCGGATCGAAACGGCGCACCGTGGCTCGGGGTCATCGCACGGGACCGCAGGGCGCGCTGCGGGGGAGCTCGGCGATGCGCGAGCTGCTCGTGGCGCCCGCCGGAAGGCGCGCTAGATTCGGGCCAGATGCCCGTCGAGTCCTCCGAGCTGAGCACGGCGCATGTCGATTGCGATGCGTTTGCAGGTGGGTGGCTATTGAGAACGGGGTCTGTCTCTACGCGAAAATACAAGCAGCCAATTTGGTTGACTCTGGGCCGCCTCCCGCTGAATAGTCATCTCGCGTAGACTCGACGCGTGCGCCTACGGAGTCTCGTACTTCTCCTCATGGCTGCTTCAGCGATCGCCTACCTGTCCTCGCCATTGGCCTCTGCGCGGGGATCTGCTCACGCCTCAAGCGACCCCATCTACTTCTACGACAATGTCGCACTTCTGCAAGGCCTGCGCGTGCGGCCTTCCCAGATCACGTTCAACGTTGACGGCAACAACACGGTCACCGACCTCAGCTGGGAAGGCTGGGGGAGCCCAATCGCTCGTGGGCAAGGCACTAACCATGTCGACAACTGCATACCCAACTGTGCGCAGGGTCACGTGTCGCCCGTCCAGGTCCATATAACGCTATCGCGTCCGGGATCGTTCCACGGTCACGACGTATATCGATGTTTCGCGGTGAAGCCGGCCGCCAAAACGTATCTTCGCGACTCGTGTTTGCCGTGAGCATCATCGTCAACGATGATCGCTCTTCAACGTGTCGCTATCAAGATCCTCACGAAGTGGAGCCCCGACTGTCGTCGTCGTCTTGGCCCTTCGCCTCGCCGATGGGCGACTCGATCAGGCTGACTGGGAACCCGCGGCTGGCGGCGTTGCGCGCGAGCGGCCCATCCAGCGTCCATAGCTCGGCGTCGAGTCCGCGGGCGAGGGCGACATAGGCGGCGTCGAACGCGCTGCGCCGTTCGAGGCCGATGGCGAGGGATATCGTCTCGACTCCGTCGATGAGCGGGTGGTAGATGAGCGGCAGGGCGTCGAGCTCCGCCCACACGGAGGGGAGATCGTCAGCCTGCACCTCGCCGTGGCTCACCTTGCGCGCCAGGGCGTTGGCGATCTCATAGCGCGCCAGCTCGGGAGCGTGCAACTCAACACCCTCGCTGATCCATCCGGTGACCTGGGTGGTGACGGTCTCGCTCTCGGGCTCACGAGCGATCAGCGCGATCAGCGCGTTGGCGTCGATGACGACGCACTTGGCGGCGTCGTCAGGAGGCTCGGCGTTCAAGCTCAGCGCGTCCCTCGCGAATCAGCTTTACCGCCCCCGTACCGGGCTTCATCCTCGCCCGCAACGTCTTTATACGTTCGAGCGCCGCGAGGGCGCTCGCGGTATCGATACCAGTGCGGGGTAGGTGGTGACGCAGGATGCGCTCGGCGGCGCTGTCAACGTCCTCGTGGTGGCGCGCGGCATCCTCAGCGAGCCGCTCGAATGTTCCACGCTGGAGCCGTATCGGTCTGGGCATCGTCGCCATGAGCAAAGTCTATCGGCGTCTCCTGATCCTCTCTACGACCGGCTTTCCTGCAGGCCTTGACGCACTCCTGAAGCAGGCAGTGACAGCCCCGTCGAGCTGCAGCCGGTTCACGCCGCGTCCGGCGCTAGATTCGACTCAGATGCCCGGCGAATCACCCGAGTTGAGCACCGCACACATCGACTGCGATGCCTTCTACGTCTCGATCGAGCTGCGCCGTCACCCCGAGCTGAGAGGCAAGCCCGTGATCGTGGCGGGCAGCGGGCCGCGCGCGGTGGTGACGACGGCCAGCTACGAGGCCCGCTCCTACGGAGTCGGCTCGGCGATGCCCGCCGCCCGGGCTCGGCGGCTGTGCCCGCAGGCGGTGGTGCTGGCGCCGGACTTCACGACCTACCGCGAGGCCTCGCGCCAGGTGATGGACATCGTGCGCGCGCACGTCGAGCGCGTCGAGGTGGTCGGGCTCGACGAGGCCTACCTCGACCTGAGCGGGCTGTTCTCGCCACGGGCGGCGATGCGGCGGCTGATCGCTGACATCAGCGCCCAGACGCAGCTGACCTGCTCGGTCGGGATCGGGCCGAACAAGCTCGTCGCGAAGGTCGCATCCGACGCGGAGAAGCCCGCCGGATTCGTCGTGCTCACGCGCGAGCAAGCGTGCGCCCGCTTCGCCGCCGCGCCGCCGGGCCTGGTGCCGGGGATCGGACCGAAGACCGCGGCGCGACTGGCGGCGCTGGGGTTGACCACGCTCGAGGCGCTCGCCACGGCGCCCGAGCACGTGCTCATCGATCGGTTCGGCCCAAACCTGGGCATCGAGCTGGGCCGCCGCGCGCGGTTCGAGCACGACGGCGCCGTCGGCGCCGCGCGCAAGGCCGTCTCGGAGTCGCGCGAGCGGACATTCGACTACGACGTCAACGATCCCGTCCAGCTGCGCGAGTCACTGACGACGATGGCCGACGAGCTGTGCGCGAGCCTGCTCGCTCATGGTCGCAGCGGTCGCACGATCGGGATCAAGGTCCGCCTCGACGACTTCTCGACCGCTACGCGCGCGCATACGATCGACACCCCCACAAACGACGCCGGGCTCGTCACCGCAGTCGCGCTGCGGCTGCTGGCCGAATACGATCCGGCGCGGCCGGTGCGCCTGCTCGGCGTACGCGTGGCCGGCCTGGAGCCTGCTGGTATGGCGGCTGCTGGTGCGACGGCTGTCCGCGATCCCCGTGACCGCGTCGATCAGCTGGCGCTGGCCATATAGGATCGTTCGATGCCAGTGGCGCAGGTCGGAGAGATCGAGCTCAGCTACGAGCGCGCCGGCAGCGGCCCTCCGCTGCTGCTGATCATGGGGATGAGCGGCACGTTCGACCACTGGAATGAAGGTTTTCTCGACGATTTGCGCCGCGACTTCGACACGATCGTCTATGACCATCGCGGGGTCGGCGCCAGCAGTCGCCTGGGGGAGGGGGGACTCACGATCGCCGGGCTCGCCGAGGACGCCGCGGACCTGCTCAGCGCCCTGGAGGTCGATTCGGCCCACGTGCTGGGCATCTCGATGGGGGGGATGGTCGCCCAGGACCTGGCGCTGGCCCACCCCGAGCGCATCCGTACGCTGGCGCTCGGCTGCACCTACTGCGGCGGCGAGGGCAGCGCGCTCGCCGGTGAAGAGGTCATGCGCAGGCTCGGGGAAGGCATGCTGTCCGGCGACCGCGAACGGGCGATCCGCGCCGCCTGGGAGGCGAACGTCTCGCCCAGCTTCGCCGCGAACGACGAGGCGTACGCGCGCTTTCTGGAGATCGGGCTCCGCCGGGCCGTGCCGCTCGAGACGATCATGGCGCAGATGCGGGCGATCTCCGGACACGACACCTCCGCGCGGCTGCCCCAGCTGAAGCTGCCGACGCTCGTGGTGCACGGCACGCTCGACGAGATGCTCCCCGTCCAGAACGGTCACCTGATCGCCGAGCTGATTCCAGACTCGCGGCTGGAGATATTCGACGGTATCGGCCATCTGTTCTTCTGGGAGCAGCCCGAGCGCTCGGCCGAGCTGGTTCGCGCGCACGCCGCCGTGCATGCCTGAGCGCCCAGCCGCCGCCGGGCTGCGCATCGTCACCGACGACGGCGTCGAGCTGGCCGGCGAAGAGGCGGTGGAGGGCGCGCCGTCGTCGCCTCCGATCGTCCTGCTGCACGGCCTGACCGCGACCCGGCGGTATGTCGTGATGGGCTCGCGCGTGCTCGAGCGCTCGGGCCTGCGCATCATCTCCTATGACGCGCGCGGTCACGGCCATTCGACTCCCGCGCCGCGGCTGGGGGCTTATGGGTATGAGCGTCTGGCAGGCGACCTGCTCGCGGTCCTCGACGCGCTCGGCATCGATCGCGCGGTCCTGGCGGGCGCCTCGATGGGCGCGCATACGATCGTGCGCTTCGCGCTGGATCATCCTGAGCGTGTCGCGGCCGTCGGGTTGATCACGCCCGCCTACGATCCGGCCGCGGACACGACTGGACGTGACGCATTCGCCGACTGGGATGCGCTCGCGCGGGGATTGCGTGAGGGGGGTGTCGAGGGGTTCCTCGCGGCGTATGACTTCTCGGCAGTGCCCGACGCTTGGCGGGGAACGGTCGAAACGGTGGTTCGCCAGCGCCTGTGCGTCCACGAGCACCCCGAGGCGGTCGCCGATGCGCTGGAAACAGTGCCGCGCTCACGCCCGTTCGAGCGGCTCGGGGAGCTGAGCGGCCTGCGGGCGCCGACGATCGTGATCGCCTCCCGCGACGAGGCCGATCCCGGACATCCGCTCGCGGTGGGCGAACGCTACGCGCAGTCGATCCCCGGAGCGAGGCTGATCGTGGAGGAGGCCGGTCAATCGCCGATCGCGTGGCAGGGGGGACAGCTCTCGAAGGCGCTGCTCGATCTGACCACCGGCGCGAGATAGGACCAAGCTCCATCGACGCGACCGCCTGACTCGCGCCGGCCAGACCGTCGCCCGCAGGCCCGCCGGGACACCCCTGTCGGATCTCAGGCCAGCGCCGCGCCCGAGCCGGCGATCCGGTCCGCCCCGACGTCCGCGCCGCTCAGCAGCGCCGCGTAGCGCCCACCCAGTTCGAGCAGTTCCTCATGCGTGCCGCGCTCGACGATCCGCCCAGCATCCAGCACCAGGATCTGGTCGGAGTCACGGATCGTGGAGAGGCGGTGGGCGATCGCGATCGTGGTGCGGCCCCGGGAGAGCTCGTCCAGCGCCAGCTGGACCGCGCGCTCGGTCTCGGTGTCGAGCGCGGAGGTGGCCTCGTCGAGGATCAGCACCGGCGGGTTGCGCAGGACTGTGCGCGCGATCGCCATGCGCTGCTGCTCACCGCCGGAGAAGCGGTAGCCGCGCTCGCCCACGGGCGTGTCGTAGCCCTCGGGCAACGAGGAGATCAAGTCGTGGATCTGCGCCGCGCGGGCAGCGTCTTCGATCTGCCCGTCGGTCGCGTCCGGGCAGGCGAAGCGCAGGTTCTCGCGGATCGAGGCGTGGAACAGGTACGTCTCCTGGGAGACGAGCCCGACCGTGGCGGCGAGCGACTGCTGTGTCAGGTCGCGGATGTCCACGCCGTCGATCGAGACACAGCCGCGCTGGGGCTCATACAGGCGCGCCACCAGATACGCAAGCGTGGTCTTGCCCGATCCGGTCTCACCGACGAGCGCCGTGCGCGTCGCCGCCGGGATCTCCGCCGCGATCTCCTGAAGCGTCCAGGGCGAGTCGGGGTCGTAGCGAAACCACACGTCCTGCAGCCGTACATCGCCCCGCACGCCGCTCAGCGTGCGTGCGTCCGCGCGCTCCTCGATGTCCACCGGCAGGTCGAGGTACTCGAAGATGCGCCCGAACAGCGCCAGCGAGGTCTGCACTTCCAGGCCGACCGACAGCAGCTGCTGCATCGGGAACAGCAGGCGCGTCTGCAGGGTGGTGAACGCGACGACCGTGCCGATCGAGATCACGTCCTGGCCGTGGACGATGGAGTAGCCCGAGAACCAGTAGACGGCGGCGGGCATGATCGCGAAGCTCATCTGCACCGAGGCCATCCGCCAGCGGCCCGCCATCCGCGCGCGCACCTCCAGGTCGGCGAGTTCGCTTGACTCCGAGGAGAAGCGGTCAACGAGCTCGGATGAGCGGCCCATCGTTTTGCCGAGCAGGATGCCGGACACCGACAGCGACTCCTCCACGAGCGTGGACATGTCCGCCAGCCGGCTCTGGCGCACCGACTGGATGCGGCGGCGCTCGTTGCCGACGCGGCGGGTCAGCCACACGAAGAAGGGGAGCAGGATCAAGGAGAACACCGTCAGCTGCCAGCTGAGCGCGAACATCGCCACGATCGTCGCCGCGACGGTCGCGACGGTGGAGACGGTCGAGGTGGCGGTCGACGTGACGACGTCGTCGATGCCACCGATGTCATACGCGATGCGCGCCTGCACCTCGCCGGAGCGGGTGCGCGTGAAGAACGCGAGGGACATGCGCTGCAGGTGCGCGTAGACCGCGGCGCGCAGATCGTGCATCACGCGCTGGCCGACCTCGTTGGATATCCACGTCTGCGCGACGCCGATCACGCCGTTGATGATCGCCAGCGCGATCATGCCTGCGACCAGCCACGTGAGCAAGGTCAGGTCGTGGCCGACGATGCCCTTGTCCACCGCTTCGCGCAGCAGAAACGGCGAGGCGACGCTGAGGATCGAGCCGAAAACGATCAGCCCGAGCAGCAAGCCCAGGCGCACTCGGTAGGGGATGAACAGCCGTCCGATGCGTCGCAGCGAAACCGGCCTGTCGGGAATGTCCTCGGGCCGAAGCTCGGGTTGGCGAGCTCGGCGGCCACCACCGTCACCACCGTGTCCCTGGGCGAAGGGCTGACTGCTCACGGGGCTGACTTTAGCCGCCGAGTCGTAGGCTTAACGCGATGAATCTGTCCACAGCAGAGGTCCGCGTGCTCGGGTGCATGCTCGAAAAGCAGCTGACGACACCCGACATGTACCCGCTCACGCTCAACAGCCTGCGGCTGGCTTGCAACCAGTCGACAAACCGCGATCCCGTCGTCAGCTACGACGACGCGATCCTGCGCGACGCCCTGCATCATCTGGAGCGCCGCGGCTACGCGCGCCTGGCCAGCGGCCGGGGCAGCCGCGCACCGAAGTACCGCCATCTGCTGGCCGAAGCGCTGCCGCTGAGCGAGGACGAACACGCGGTGCTGGGCGCGCTGCTGCTGCGCGGACCCCAGACGCCGGGCGAGCTCAAGCAGCGCACGCAGCGCATGCACGCGTTCGCGGGTCTGGACGCCGTGCACGACACGCTCGAGCGCCTGATCGCTCGCGAGCTGGTCAGGCGCATGGACCGCCGGCCGGGACAGAAGGAGGAGCGCTACGGCCATCTGCTCGGCGAGGACGGCGTAGAGGAGCCCGCGCTCACCGAGATCCCGGTCGCAACCGGGGAGGTCAACGACCTGGAGGAGCGAGTAGCGAGGCTGGAGCGTGCCGTGGCCGAGCTGCGCGCGTCGGTGCAGCCGTGATCGCGACCTCGACGGACACCGTCGGCATCCCGATCGCGCTCGCGGCGGGGCTCGTGTCGTTCATGTCGCCGTGCGTGCTGCCGCTCGTGCCGGGATATCTGTCGACGGTCGTGGGGGTGGCGCCGGCGGACATGCAGAGGGCGGGGGCGCGAAGGGTGCTCGTGCCGAGCCTGCTGTTCATCGCGAGCTTCTCCTCGATCTTCATCCTGCTCGGCCTCGGCGCGACCGCGATCGGATCGACGCTGAACGACCACAAACAGACGCTCGAAGAGGCCGGCGGTGTCGTGATCGTGACGATGGGCGTCGTGTTCCTGGCCACGCCGTTCGTGGATCGGCTCAACTTTCAGTGGCACTCCGAGTCCCTGCAACGGCTGGCCGGCCGCGGCGGTCCGCTGATCGCGGGGGCGGCGTTCGCGATCGCGTGGACGCCGTGCACGAGCATCACCCTGGGCGCGATCCTCACGCAGGCGGCGGTCTCCAGCTCGGCCGCGCACGCGGCTCTGCTGCTGGCGTTCTACTCCGCGGGCCTGGCGATTCCGTTCCTGGCGATAGCGCTGGCGTTCGAGCGCGCGACGAACGCGCTTGCGATCGTCAAGCGCCACTTCCCGATCGTGATCGGCGTGGGCGGAGCGGTCATGATCGCGCTGGGCCTGCTGATCCTGACGGGTGAGTTCACGACGCTCAATTCTCAGGCCAACACGTTGCTGCACGGCACGGGCCTCGACGTGTCCAGCATCTGATCGGTTTTGGGCCGAGCCCACGCGGGTGGCAGGTAAGAGACGCGGTGTCCGCGGCCCGGCGCGTGCGTTTGCCGAGCGCTTTCGAAATCGATCCTGCTGAGCGGATTGAAGGGGTCGTGAGCGGGCGCGCCGGCTAGGACCTGGTGCGTGAGACGACTGCCGGCTCGATAGCAAGTAGATCGTCGCCCCGGTGGTCTACCTGGAGAGTCGTGTGGTGGAGATGGAACTTGTCGTGCAGCATCCGCTCGAGTCCGCGACGCACGGCATGACAGTCGTTCTCGCGCCCGACGAGTACGTGCGCCGATAGCGCGGGGAAGCCGGATGTGACCTCCCAAACGTGGAGGTCGTGGACCTCGACAACGCCCGGCTCGCGCACGAGCGCCCGGCCGATCTCCTCTGGGTCGAGCCCTTGCGGTGCGGCCTCCAAGAACACTCGCGCGGACGCCTTGACGAGTCCGTACCCGGAGCGCACCATGAGCGCCGCGACCAGTAGGGACACGATCGGGTCCGCGCGCTGAAAGCCGGTGAGCAGGATCACCCCGGCAGCGATCGCGGTCCCGATGAAGGCGTAGAGGTCGGTGAGGATGTGCTGGAGGGAGCCCTCGACATTCATGCTCTGCCGGTTGGCCTTCGCCAGTGTCCACGTCGCCGCGAGGTTCACCGCGACGCCGATCAACGCGACAGCGAGGACCAGACCGGCGTGTACGTGTGGGGGATGGAACAGGCGGCGTATCGCCTCGTAGGCGATGAGCGCAGCGAGGATCAACAATGTCACGCCGTTGGCCTGCGCGGAAAGGATCTCGACCCGCTGCAAGCCGTAGGTCCATGCGCCCTTTGCCGGGCGCAGCGCAAGCCGTGCGGCCACGAGCGAGAGGCCGATCGCGGCGGCGTCGGTAAGCATGTGCCCGGCGTCAGAGAGCAGCGCCAGGGAATGAGCGAGCACACCGGCCGCGACCTCGACGACCATCAACCCCAAGATCAGCGCGAGCGCGACAGACAGCTTCCCGGCGTCCGCGTTCGCGCTCACACCGTGGGAGTGTCCGGCATGAGAGCTCATGCTCACACGCTAGCGAGCGCGGTCGCGGCGGTGCCAATACGGGCCCGGTCGTTCAGGGCTGCGGAGACGCCTCGAGCGTGCGAGCCAAGGGTGCGATCCGCTCCGCGTCCGCGCTGGCGAGAAGGAGTCTTACTATCGGGCCCTGAGGCGGCTAGAATCGTGTCGGTGTTGACGACAAGCACATCGGAGTGGGCCGAGCACGCCCGTGCGGTGCTCGACCAGGCTGGGCATCGCAAGGGAGGGGCGCGAAACGCGATCATCGATCTGCTGGCTGAGCAGTCTTGCGCTCTCAGCGCCCTCGAGATCGAAGATCGGCTGCGGGCGAGTAAGCGCGGTGTCGCGCGAGCGAGCATCTATCGCATCCTCGAGCTGCTGCAGGATCGCGGGCTGGTGGCGCGCTTGGAGATGGGTGACGCGATGACTCGGTATGAGCTGGTCAACCCCGCCGGCGCCCACCATCATCATCTGCTGTGCGATTCCTGCGGGCAGTTGGTGCCGTTTGACGATGGGGACCTGGAGCGCTCGATCGACAGGCTCTCGCGGCGCCTGGGATTCGATACGCACGAGCACGAGGTCATCCTGCGTGGCGAGTGCTCGGCCTGCCAGGGCTGACCACCGGGCGTCAAGAATAAGAATCAGACTCAATACTATGTTATGGTTCGCGGTGTGGCCCGGAACGAGGCGCCGCCACTGTGCTTTCCACCATCTGATTGAGGTCGCCATGAAGATCGCCGCACGTAGGTCTCTGTCCCGTCTCGGCGTTCTCGCTGTGCCCGTCGTGATGCTGCCGGTCGTGCTCTTGGTCGCCGGGTGCGGCGGGAGCTCCTCGTCGTCGGGCCCGAGTTCTTCGGGGTCGGCATCGACCGGCGGGGGCCTCTCGAACGCCACGATCGATGCGGTGGGCGCGGAGAACGAGTACGCGAACGTGATCGAACAGATCGGCGGCAAGTACGTGGAGGTCACCGCGATCGAGAGCAACCCGAACACCGACCCGCACACCTTCGAAGCGAGCCCCAGCGTCGCGCAGACGGTCAGCGCGGCGAGCCTCTTGATCGAAAACGGTGTGGGCTATGACACCTACATGGAAAAGATCGAGTCCGCCTCACCGAACTCCTCGCGGAAGGTCATCAACGTGCAGCACCTCCTCGGTCTCCCGGACTCCACCCCGAACCCGCACCTCTGGTACAAACCGGAAACGATGCCAGCCGTCGCCAAGGCGCTCGTCAGCGGCCTGTCGGCGCTGCAGCCCGCGCACGCGGCGTACTTCCAGGAAAACGCCAACAAGTTCGAAGCATCGCTGAAGCCGTGGTACGCGGCGATCGCGAAGTTCAAGGCCGCCTACCCGAGCACGCCGGTCGCGACGACCGAGCCGGTCGCCGACTACATGCTCGAAGCCGCCGGGACGAGGAACATGACGCCGTTCCCGTTTCAGGCAGACATCATGAACGGCACCGACCCGGCTCCCCAGCTCGTGACGCTCCAGAACGGCCTGTTCTCCGGACACAAGGTCAAGGTGTTTCTCCACAATCAGCAGGTCACGGACTCGCTCACCGAATCGTTTGTGCAGGCCGCCAAGCGTGCCGGGATACCGGTCGTCGGAGTCTACGAGACCATGCCCACTCCCGGCTATGACTACCAGTCGTGGATGCTCGCCGAGGTCAACGCCCTAGAAAAGGCCGTGACGCAGGACATTTCCACCGAAAAACTGTGAGCTCAGACCGCCGACCGATAAGCCCGGACATCCTCACGGTGCAGGAGGTGGACGTGAGGCTGTCCGGGCGAACGATCCTCGACAGGGTCAGCTTCCAGATCGCGCCTGGTGAGTTCACGGGCCTGATTGGATCAAACGGGGCGGGAAAGACGACCCTGTTCCGGGTGATCCTCGGCCTGCAGGCGGCGAGCGCGGGACGGGTGCTGGTCGAAGGCCGCGAGCACGGACGCCGGCATCGCCCGATCGGCTATGTGCCGCAGAAGTTCCTGTTCGACCCGGATGTTCCGCTGCGCGCGCGTGATCTCGTGGGCCTCGGCATCGACGCGCACCGTCTCGGGGTTCCACGACCCTCCCGGACCAAGCGGGCGCTCGTGCAGGAGATGCTGCACGCGGTCAACGCGAGGAGCTTCGCCGACACGCGTGCAGGCAAGCTCTCGGGCGGCGAGCAGCAGCGCATCCTGATCGCACACGCACTCATCGCGCGACCGCGGCTGCTGCTGCTGGATGAGCCGCTGGCGAACCTCGACCTGGGCAGCGCCCAGGAAGTCGTGGCGCTGCTCGCGCGCATCGCCCGCGAGCAGGAGATCGCGGTGCTGATCTCCGCACACGAGATCAACCCGCTCCTGCCGGTGATGGACCGCATCGTCTACCTCGCCGCCGGGCGCGCGGCCAGCGGAACCACCGCGGAGGTCGTCCGCGCCGATGTGCTCAGCGAGCTCTATGGCCACCACGTCGACGTCCTGAACGTCCACGGTCGCGTGCTGATCGTGGCCGGCGCCGGCGAGGACACCGACCTGGCCGGCCACGAGGGCGTCTTCCCTCGATCGGAGGTCCTGTCGTGAGCCACTTCCTGTCACAAATCTTCGCCTCCGGCTTCTTCGAAAGCGAAGCGGTACACATCGCCCTCGCGGTCGGGGCGCTCGTCGCGGTCGTCTCCGGCGTCGTCGGCGTGTTCACGGTCACGCGAGGCCAGTCGTTCGCGGGCGAGGCATTCGGCGACCTCGGCACCGCCGGAGGTTCGGGCGGCTACCTGATCGGTGTCGGACCCCTCTGGGGCTTCGTGCTCGGCAACATCATCTCCGCCGGCGCGATGGAGGCGATCGGCGTGCAGCGCGCACGCGGGCGGGATCTGGCCACCGGCATCGTGCTCGGCGCCGGGATCGGCCTCGCGGCCCTATTCCTGCATCTGTACACGACCGAACACAGCACCACCGGAGCGACCGTCACGATCCTCTTCGGTTCGGTGTTCGCGATCTCCAGTACGACGATCCCGCTGATCGTGCTCCTGAGCGCGATCGTGCTGGCGCTCGTGCTCACGATCTACCGACCGCTGCTGCTCAGCTCCGTGAACGCCGAGATGGCATCGGCCCGCGGAATCCCCGTGCGGCTCGTCGGCGTGCTCTACCTGCTCGCGCTCGCGCTTGCAGCGGCGCTCGCGGCGATCACGATCGGAACGATCCTTTCGACGGCCCTGCTCGTCGGGCCGGCGGCCAGCGCGCTGCGCCTGACCCGCCGGCCGCTCACCGCGCTGCTGACCGCGGCGGGTGTGGGGATCGGCGCCATGTGGCTCGGCATCGTCCTCGCCTACGACAGCTATCACTGGCCGCCCGTCGGACACGGATGGCCCGTGAGCTTCTTCGTGGTGACGCTCGTGTTCATCACCTACCTGCTGTCCGGGCTCCCCGAAGCCAGACGCCGCCGGCGAGCCGACCGGACCCCGTCCGCGTCCCCGGTGGCGCAGCCGGCGGCTCCGAGCTAGCAGCGCACAGCCATGTTCTCCGGTTTCATGGTCAACGCCTGGGTCCTCGCGAGCATCGTCGCGGTCGTCGCGGGGGTCGTGGGATTCTTCACGGTCATGCGCGGATCGGCGTTCGCCGCGCATGCGATCCCCAACGGATCCTTCGCCGGCGCCGCCGGCGCCATCCTGATCGGAGTCAGCACACTCCTCGGGCTCGGCGTCTTCTCGCTCGGCGGCGCTATGACGATCGGCCTGCTCGGCCGCAAAGGACGCCACGACGTAGCGACCGCCCTCACGCTCGTAGCGATGCTCGCGCTCGGCGCGCTGTTCTTGAGCTTCAGCGTCGAGTACGCCCCCGAGGTCTACTCGCTGCTGTTCGGCGAGGTCCTCGGAATCAGCCCCAACGAGATCGTGCCGACCGCGATCCTCGGCGCCCTCTGCATCCTCGCTGTCGCCATTCTCTACCGGCCGCTGATGCTCTCCTCCCTGCTCCCCGAGGTCGGAGAGGCACGCGGCATCAGCGGCTTCCGGATGGAGATGCTGTTCCTCGCCGTCCTCGCCCTGGCGACGACGATGACGGTGCCGGTCGTCGGCACACTGCTGATCTTCAGCCTCATGATCGGCGCCCCAGCAGCGGCCCGCTCCTTCACCGACCGGCCGCTGCTCGCCATGGCTCTGTCCGTGGCAATCGCCCTGCTGATCGTGTGGATCGCGATCGCCGCCTCCTACGAAACAAACTATCCGGTCGGATTCTTCGTCGGCGCCGGCAGCGCCGTCTCCTACACGATCGGGCGGGGATGGGCGGCAGCGCGCAACAGACGGAGGGCCTTCTCGCAACCCGCCTGACCCGGACCGGCCCAAACCGGCGCCAACCCGAGGCCGGCGCCGGTTCCTCGCTACCGCGCCGGGACCCTGCTCGCCGGGACTCATCGGTGCAGCCGATCGACGAAGTGCAGGGGCGCTCAGCCCATCAAGAACTGTTGGTAGAGCAGGAAGACGTTGAGCAGGCTGATTACGCCGGCGCAGCCCCAGGCGAGGATGGTCGTGAGGCGGCGGTTGACGTGGACGCCCATCACGTCGCGGCGGCAGGTGAGCATGACGAGCGGAATGAGGGCGAGCGGGATGCCGAACGAGAGGACGACCTGGCTGAGCACGAGCACGCTGGTGGGGTTCATCCCGACGGCCAGAACCACGATCGCGGGGATCATCGTGAGCGCGCGGCGCAGCAGGATCGGGATGCGCAAGTTGATGAAGCCCGCCATGACGACCTGCCCGGCGTAGGTGCCAACGCTCGATGAGGAGGCGCCGGAGGCGAGCAACGCCACCGCGAACGCGAGCGCGGCGGTGCCACCCACGAGGTGGCCGAACTCGGCGTGGGCCTGCTGGAGCGTGGAGATGCCTGTGAGCCCCGGCACGTGGAAGAGCTTGGCGGCGACGGCCAGCATCGCCATGTTGACCAGGCCGGCGAGGCCGAGGGCGATGATCACGTCCAGGCGCTCAAAGCGCAGCACGCGGCCGCGCTCACGGTCGTTGCGGCAGGGCATGCGGCCCTTGGTCAGCGCGGAGTGCAGGTAGATCACGTGCGGCATCACGGTCGCGCCGATGATGCCGACGGCGAGATAGAGCGAGGTGGCGCCGTGCAGGCCGGGCAAGAGGCCGTTCAGCGAGCCGTGAGTGGATGGGCCGATGCGCAGCGTCTCATAGAGGAAGCCCAAGAAGATGATCCCGAGCAGCGCGGTGATAGCCAGCTCGAAGCGGCGAAAGCCGTGTGTCTGCAGCTCGAGGATCGCGAATGCGATCGCGCCGGTCATGATGCCGGCCGGCAGCAGCGGCACGCCGAAGAGCAAATCGAGCCCGATTGCGGCACCGAGGAACTCGGCGATGTCGGTCAACATCGCCATGATCTCGGCCTGCACCCACATACCCCAGGTGAACGGGCGGGGGAAGCGCTCGCGCACGACCTCGGGATAGTTGCGGTCGGTGACGATCCCGAGCTTGGCGGAGAGGTACTGGATCAGCATTGCCATCACGTTCGCCAGCAGCACGACCCACAGCAGCAGGTAGCCGTACTGCGCGCCGCCTTCGATGTTCGTGGCGAAGTTGCCTGGATCGACGTAGGCGATCGAGGCCACGAACGCCGGGCCCAGCATCATGATCGTCGCGCGCACGCGGCCCTTGGACAGCAGCCGTTCGAGCGCGCTCGGCCCCTCCAGTGTCCCGCCGAGCTCCCCCGGCAACGCTACGGATGCGCCCTCGACCGCGCCCTCCAGCGCGGGAATCGGCTCGCGTGGCAGTGGCGTCATCCCTGCGCCTTCTCGACCTCGACGCGCATCGCGCCGGCAAGCTCGCCGCCGATGGCGTGCTCGCGCTCTCCGAAGCGCACGAACAGCGGGCCGCCGAAGGGCTGGCGCTCGCGGACCGCGAAGCGGTCTCCCGGCGAGATCCCACGACTGGCGAGGTAGCGCAACATCTCCGGGTCGGAGTCCGAGACGCGCACGAACACCCCCTCCTCGCCGACCTGGAGGCTCTCCATGCTGCGCGTCGCGCGCTCTTCGAGCTCGAGCTCGGCGCTGGGGATCGGGTCGCCGTGGGGATCCACCGTGGGATATCCGAGCTTGGCCGCGATCAGCTCCTCGAGATCCTCGGAGAGCACATGCTCCAGGACCTCGGCCTCGGCGTGCACCCGATCCCAGGGCATACCCAGCGCATCCGCCAGGAAGCTCTCGATCAGCCGGTGATGGCGGATCACCTCCAGCGCCACACGCCGCCCGTCGTCGGTGAGGCGCACCCCCCGGTAGGGGACGTGGGTCGTGAGGCCCAGCTCGTCGAGCTTCTTGAGCATCGCCGAGACAGACCCGGGCGTGATGCCCAGGCGCTCGGCCAGGGCGTTCGTCAACACCGGCTCGTCGCTACGGGACTCCAGCGCGAAGATCGCCTTCGAATAGTCCTCGACCGCCGACGAACGCAGCATCTCTTTGGTGGCCATCGCATCAAGAGTATGGCACGCCAAAATATTTGTCAAGGTCCTCCCGAGGACAAAGTCGGTCGCGACGAAGACGCTACCGCCGCTGCCGCCGGCGCTGTGCTTCCAGCGCCATCGCCTGCGCGACCTGCTCGCGCAGGCGGATCAGCGCGCGCTGGCGCCAGAGCACGAACGGCGCGAGGCAGAGGACCGCAGCGAGACCGAGCAGACCGAGAGCGGCGGCGAGCTTGTCCGCCGACGTGGTCACATCGCTCGCTCGCGGGGGGAGCTTGAAGCTGGACGGGCTCGCGGGCGCTGCGCGTGGAGGTGCTGAAAAGCCGATCACGGGCAGGGTCTGCTCGGCCATCGCCAGCATCTCGCGCGGCCCGATGCTGTTGGTGAGCGTGTTCTGGATCCAGTACGCGGCGCCGCCTTCGCGCCAGGCGATCGTGCGGATCTGTTCTCCGGCGTAGAACAGTTCATAGGTGCGCGAGCCGATCTTGACGGTCTGACTCGGGTTGTTCAGGAGGGGCGGATCGGTCCAGGAGGTTCCCTGCACGTCGTAGTATTCGCCCAGACCCCCGCGGTCGATGACGATCGCGTAGGTCGGGTGAGCGTGACCTCGCGGGTCGTGGAGGGGGTAGACGCGCAGCACGTCCGGTTCGGCGCCCGCGTAGGCGTCGCGCGCGCGGGGATACTCGAGCGCGAACGGCAGGTTGGGCGCGGCCGAGCGCGCATGCGCGAGCTCTTCGCCGGAGGTCGGCGTCAGGGAGAGCGCGGGAGCGCCGCCGTGCCCGTGCCGCCCGTGCGCGTGCGGGTGAGGGCGGGCGGCGCTCACCGCCCGGTTCACCTCCTGCGTGGAGATCGGAGCGGTGCCGTTCAGGAACGAGCGCACCGCTTCGCCCAGCTGTTCGGGCGTGGCAGTGTCCACCGAGGCCAGCTCGGTGACGTGGAAGGGCGCCTGGCGCACCGGCTTGCCCGCCGATTCGACCAGCAGCTCGAGCAGCTGCAACACCTGTTCTTCGCCGTGCAGGTCGGTTTCCATCGCCTTGCCGAGGATGCGCTCGAACCGTTCGCGGTTTTCAAAGAGGGTCGGGCCGTACTCGGCCTTGACTTCGAGCAGGAACCGCTGGTCGCGCGCGTCGCGGATCAGCGAGGTGCTTTCATGGCGGTTGGAGACGAATTCGAGCGCCTCCTTGCCGCACAAGCGCTGGTAGCCGGGCTGAAGGTTGATTTCGGAGTACTGTTCGCTGCCGGGTTCGTTGACGTGGTAGTAGCGCTTGTCGACGGTCATGTACACGCAGCCCATTTCGTCAACCGCGTGGGCGAATTTCTTGAAGTTCGTGACGAACACGTGGTTGATGACGGGAATGCCGAGCACGCGCTTGATCGTTTCGACCATCAGCTTGACCCCGCCGGAGGTGCCGCCGCCGTCCTCGTAGCCGTAGGTGTAGGCGGAGTTGATGCGGTTCGTGATCACTTCGCCGCCCGGCGCGGTGAACGTGACCTGCAGCTCGCGCGGGATCGAGAGCATCGAGATCGTCGGCTTGCTCGGGTCGATCCGCACGAGCAGCATCTCGTTGGAGTGCGGCAGCACCGGTGCGGTCGTCGTGTGCCGGCGTTCGTCGTTGCCGATCAAGAGCAGCGTCTCCGGTTCGCCTTTGCTCGTGGGCGCGAGCACCTTCGGCGCAACCTTGACTGCCTTGTTCTGGCCGAGCGCTTCGACCACCCTGTTGACCTCGTTGCGAGCGATGGCGTAGGTCGCCCCGCCCGAGAGCAGGACGATCCCCACCGCCGCACACAGAACGCGCGTGGCCATCCACCAGGCGCGACGTGGTGGCTCGGGAGGCATCGATCCCGGCGAAACGCCGGGCGGTGGCAGCGGAGGTGGGCTTGTTGCAGTGCTCACAAGGCTCGAGATGTCCGATCAGACGATCGCGCGTGCCAGGGTACCCCGCCAAGCCGACACCATGCGCAGGGCGCTCGAGCCGTCCGCATCGGGGTCTGGCGGGACAGGCTCACCCTCACGCCGTGAGCTGCCGGGCCTGACTGCGCTCCCGGTAGCGCCGTTCCCAGGACTCCTGGTTGCGCTTGGCGTCGAGCACGAACGGCGAGTAGCGGATCGCCGCGACGATCGCTCGGTTGATCTGCGCCCAGGGGGAGGGGAGGGGGCGCAGCACGTCCACGAACAGGACGACCCGGGTCTCGTCGGTGTCGTTCCAGACCTCGTGATTGTAGGTGTCGTCGAAGATCATGCTCTGGCCCTGCTCCCAGTGGCGGACGTCCTCGCCGACCCTGATCCTGCAGGCCGGCGCGTCGCGCGGGACGATCAATCCGAGGTGATAGCGCAGCACGCCCTTGTAGGGACCGCGATGGTCGAGGATGTGCTTGTGAGGGGAGAGGATCGAGAACATCGCCGTCTTCATCCCCGGGATCCGCCGCATCAGCTCCGCCGTGCGCGGGCACATCTCGACGCCGAGCTTCGCCTGGAACCCGAAGCCATACAGAAAGAACGTCTTCCAGTCGTCGTCGTCGGTGATCTCGATCTGATCCTTGGAGATGTCCTGGAAGTTCGGCAGCGCCTCGCGGTCCTCGAGCACCTTCTCCAGCTCATCCCTGATCGTCGTCCAGTTAGCCTCGATCTCGGCGATCCAGGGAAAGCGGTCGTTCTCGAAGAACGTCTCATCGCCAACCAGCGAGCGCCGCCCGATGAACCGCTCGATCGGCGCCAGGATCCGTTCGCCGACGGCGATCGTCCACTGGACGACACGGTCCCACATGCGGTGGAAGTCTACGCAGCCTCGCGCAGAGCGGCCATCTCTGGCGACTCGGCGAGCTTCTTCAGCGCGCGCTGCTCCAGCTGGGAGGCACGCTCGGCGGAGAAGCCGAGCCGTTTGCCGATCGCGGTCAGCGTCTGGGGCTCCTCGCGCCCGGTGCCGAAGCGCAGCGTCAAAACCGTACGCTCGGTTTCGGGCAGCTGCGAGATCGCCTCGTGCACGATCCGCTCGCGCTCGTTCTCCCAGGCCGTCTCCTCCGGAACCTCGGTGTCGGCGGGCAGCAGATCTCCGAGGGCGGTGTCTCCGTCCTCGCCGACCTGCTGGTCGAGGCTGACCAGGGCGGCGCGCTGGTGGCGCACCTCCTCGACCTGCTCGATCTCCAAGCCCGTCTCGGCCGCGAGCTCCTCGACGGTCGGCTCGCGCCCGAGCCTGACCGACAGCTCGCGCTCGACCCGTCCGACCTTGCGGGAGCGCTGCGCCACGTGCACGGGCAGACGGATCGTGCGCCCGGAGTTCTCCAGGCCACGCTGGATCGCCTGCCTGATCCACAGCGTCGCGTAGGTGCTGAAGCGAAAGCCCTTGCGCCAGTCGAACTTCTCGGCGGCCCTGATCAGCCCGAGCATCCCCTCCTGCACGAGGTCGGCCAAGGGCAGCCCCTGGTTCTGGTAGCGCCGCGCATTGGAGGCGACGAGCCGCAGGTTCGAGTTGACGAGCAGTTCCTTGGCTTCCAGATCGCCGCGCTCGATCCTCTGCGCCAGTTCGATCTCCTGCGCGGGCGTCAGCAGGGGGTAGCGGCGCGAATGCGCCAGCAGCTGGTTGACGGACTCGGGAATGAAGCTGTCCAGCGCGCCGGCGGCGGCACGGTCAGCCGTTTTTGTGGGGGTCTTGGGGGTGGTCTCTGCCATATGTGATCCTTCTAATCCGATGCTTGCAGTCGGAATTATACGGGGCGATAGTTGCGTTGTCAACCATTCTTTTTGGATGGCCGAACGGCGATCGGGGTTTCGTTCGACACCGTGCACGCGACTCCCTGCCCGTTGGGGCGTCAATCTGCGCTCTTCCTGTCGGCTTTCCTTCCTCGCAGTCGATGTTTCGCCGCCGTTCTGGACGCACTTGCGGCCTCTGCACGTCCAAGTTCATCGGCCTGGGATCTATAGAACCCGCGCGGGCCACTGAAGTCTCTGTGTGCTCAGATTCGTCCGTGTGCCGTCAAGGACCTCCTCCGCTAAGCTCGATCGATGAGCGCCGTGGACCTCTCCGGCCAGGTCGTCGCCGTCACCGGCGCCTCCTCGGGCATCGGCGAGGCGAGCGCCCTGGCATGCGCCCGGGCCGGCGCGGCCGTGGCCCTGGCCGCCCGTCGCACCGACCGCATCGAGGCGCTGGCCGAGCGAATCACCGCCGATGGTGGGCGCGCGATCGCGATCGCCACGGACGTGGGGGAGGAGGATCAGGCCGGGGAGTTCGTGCGGCGAGCCCACTCCGAGCTCGGGCGCCTGGATGTGCTCGTCAACAACGCCGGTGTCATGCTGCTCGGCCCGATCGAGGGCGCTCCCACGGAGGAGTGGCGGCGCATGATCGCCGCCAACGTGTTCGGCGTCCTGTACTGCACGCATGCCGCGCTGGGGCTTATGCGCGAGCAGGGCTCCGGGCACATAGTCAACGTCAGCTCAGTCGCCGGCCGCGTCGCCCGCCTGGGCTCGGGCGTCTACAACCTCACGAAGTTCGGCGTCGGCGCCTTCTCGGAGTCCCTGCGCCAGGAGGCCGTGCCGCTCGGCGTCCGCGTGACCCTGATCGAGCCCGGCGCCGTCGCCACCGAGCTCCCCGGCCACAACCGGCCCGAGGTGCTCGAGCAGATGGCCAAGCGCTTCGCCGGCGTCACCCCCCTGGGGGCCGATGACATCGCGAACGCGATCCTCTACGCGATCGGCCAGCCGCCGAACGTGAGCGTCAATGAGGTGCTTGTCCGTCCGTCCGGGCAGGCCGGGTAGCAGCGCCGCTTGCTCCTATCGATGGGGGGGTGGCCACCAGCGTGAGCATTCCGGCTGCGAGCAACAGCGGCGCGCCCGGCTCGGACCGCTACAAGTGGATCGCCCTGTCGAACGTGACCCTGGGGGTGCTGCTGGCGACGCTGGACGGATCGATCACGCTGATCGCGATGCCGAACATCTTTCGCGGCATCCACCTCGATCCGCTCGTGGCGGCGAACAGCTTCTACCTGCTGTGGATGATCCTCGGGTTCCTGGTGGTGACGAGCGTGCTGATCGTGAGCCTCGGCCGGCTGGGGGACATGTACGGGCGGGTGAAGATGTACAACCTCGGCTTCGTCATCTACACGGCCGCATCGCTGGTGCTGACCGTGGACTGGATGACCGGGCGCGCGGGGGCCACGTATCTGATCGTGTTCCGGATCGTGCAGGGCGTGGGGGCGGCGTTCCTGCTGGCCAACTCGGCGGCGATCATCACCGACGCGTTCCCGGCCAACCAGCGGGGCATGGCGCTGGGCATCAACAACATCGTGGGGGTCAGCGGGATGTTCGTGGGGCTCGTGCTGGGCGGGCTGCTGGCGCCGATCGACTGGCGGCTGGTGTTCCTGATCTCGGTGCCGGTGGGGCTGTTCGGCACGGTGTGGGCGTATCTGAAGCTGCAGGAGCGCTCGACGCCCAAACGCGCGCGCGTGGACTGGGGCGGCAACGTGTCGTTCGCGCTCGGGCTGGTCCTGATCATGGTCGCGGTCACATACGGGATCCGCCCCTACGGCGGTCACGCGACCGGCTGGACGAGTCCCAAGGTGCTCGGGCTGATGGGCGCGGGACTCCTCTGCCTGGTGGCGTTCGCGGGGATCGAGCAGCGGGTCGCCGAGCCGATGTTCCGATTGCCGCTGTTTCGCATCCGCGCGTTCACGTTCGGGACGCTGTCGACCTTCCTCTCCGCGGTGGCGCGCGGGGGGCTGCTGTTCATGCTGATCATCTGGCTGCAGGGGATCTGGCTGCCTCTGCACGGCGTCAACTACGCCGAGACGCCGCTGCGCGCCGGCATCTACATGCTGCCGCTGACAGTCGGCATGCTGATCGCGGGACCGACCTCGGGATACCTGTCAGATCGTTTCGGGGCACGGTTGTTCGCGACCGGAGGGATGCTCGGCGCGGCGCTCAGCTTCGTGTTGTTGAGCCTGCTGCCGATCGACTTCGCGTTCGGAGAGTTCGCGGCGGTGCTGCTGCTCATGGGCATCTCGATGGGCATGTTCGCCTCGCCGAACCGGGCGGCCGTGATGAACAGCCTGCCGCCCCAGGACCGGGGGGCGGGGGGCGGCATGAACCAGACGTTCCAGAACTCCGCTCAGGTGCTGTCGGTGGGGATCTTCTTCACGCTGATGATCCTCGGCCTGGCATCCAGCCTGCCCCACACACTGTCCTCCGGCCTGGAAGCGCACGGCATCTCGGCTGCCACCGCGAGCAGCGTCGCGCACGTGCCGCCCGTGTCGGTGCTGTTCGCCGCGTTCCTCGGCTACAACCCGGTCGAGACGCTCGTCGGCGCGCACGCGCTCGCGTCGGTGTCGGCCGCCAATCACGCCGCGCTGACCGGGCGGTCGTTCTTTCCGCAGCTGATCTCCGCGCCGTTCAGCACGGGCCTGCGCGAGGCGTTCGCGTTCGCGGTCCTCGCCTGCCTGATCGCCGCCGGCGCATCGCTGATGCGGGGCGGCAAGTATCACTATGTGGCGCCCACCGATGCCGGTGTGCCCACCGTCCCCGGCGACGGCCAGGCCAATGGGACCGAGCTGGACGAACTGCCCCGTGCTCGCCCCAACGGAAGCGCGCCCAGCCGTCAGGATGGAATCGCGGTCGTCCAAACCCCCAGCAAACAGGAGCAGCATGCAAGTTGAGTGGTACGGTCAGTCGGCGTTTCGCTTCAGCACGCGTGCGGCGCCTCAGGGTTGCGTCCACTCCGCGTCCGAGCCGGACACCAGGTGAGCGGCCAGCCCGACCGCCAACACGAGACCGAGCGCGACCGCGATCGCCGAGGCGACGGAAACGTTGAGCACGAGCAGCCCTCCGATCAGCGCTCCGGTGAGCATCGCCGCGATCGCGAGCGCACGCCGTCCCAGCCGCGAGCCCGCCCCGCCCACGATGGCGGCCTCGGAGGCCAGACCGGTCAGCGTTTTCGTCAACACGCTGGTCGTCAGATCGGGGACGGCGAGGCGTTGGGCCGCGGCGTTCTGCACGCCCATCGCCAGCGCCAGCAGGGCGGTGATCGTCAGGCGGATGCCCCGATCGGGGGGTGTGGCGGCAAGCGCCGCAACCAGCAGGGCCGCCGCCATCAACGGCGCCTGGGCGACACCGGTGGCGCGCAGCATGCGCCCGCGATGGGCGGAGTGACGCCCCCCGAGCCATCCCCCGCCGAGCGCGCCGAGCAGAAACGCGCCGAGCGCGATCAGCGACGCGCTCAACGACAGCCCGCTCGCGCCCGCCAGAGCGAAGCCGACGAACACGACGTTGCCGGTCATGTTCGCCACGAACACGTGTCCGAGCTTCAGGTAGCTGGCGGCGTCCACCAGGCCCGTGACGACCGTCAGCGCCAGGAGCATCGGCGAGAGCGGCCCATGACGATCGCCCGCGGGTGGCCACAACGTCCGTCTGGCCTCGTCTAGAACGCTCATCGTCGGCTCCTGTGATCGCGGACCCACGGCTGGCCCGCGGACCCGTTGGTGGTGGGCGCAGTGTCGCGCTCGCCCCGGACGGCAGGACGCTCAGAGGGGAGGTAGAGTTACGCCGATGCCGATACCCAAGCTCTCAGCGGTCGTCCTCGTTGCCGGCCTGCTCGCGCTGGCCGGCTGCGGCAGCTCCTCTTCCTCCGGCAGCAGCGCCACCACCAGCTCCTCGGCCTCCACGCCGCCGGCGACGGCGACGACAGCGAGCCCGCCCGCCACAACCTCGGGCGCGCAGATCTCCGTCAGGACCGTGTCCGGGTTGGGTCCGGTTCTGGTGAACGCCCAGGGTCGCACCCTCTACGTGTTCGCTCCAGACGCGCACGCAAAGGTCACCTGCGTGGGCAGTTGCGCGGCGCTGTGGCCGCCGGTGAAGCTCTCCAGCGGGCAGAAGGCCAGCGCCGCGGGCGAAGCGAAGTCCTCGTCGCTGGGCAGCGACCCCGACCCGGAAGGCGGCAGCGTCGTGACCTATGCCGGATGGCCTCTTTACACCTACGCCGCGGACTCCGGTCCCGGCAGCGCCAACGGCCAGGCGCTGAACACCAACGGCGGCATGTGGTACGTGCTCTCGCCGGCCGGCGTGGTGATCACGAAGGCGCCCTGACGGGCACGGGTTCAGCCCATGACCTCGACGATGTCGCCGATCTGCAGCATCCCGAACACGGTGTGAGCGGCTTCGATCGGCAGCTCGACGCAGCCGTTTGACTGGGGGAAACCGTAGGCTTCGCGCGGGTAGCCGTGCACGGCGTCGCCGCCGTTGAAGTAGTTGACCCAGGGCACGTCGGGCGCCACGTATTTGGTGCCGTCGGGGTCTTCGCCGGCCATCGTGGTCGATACGTAGCGGGCGTAGATGGGAAAGATGCCGGTTTGCGTTTCGGCACCCGCCACCCCGGTGTTGACCAGGGTGCTGAACGGAACGCGATCGCCGCGGTGCAGGTAGAGCCGCTCGGGCTCTGACTCGGATACGGTCACCCAGGTGTAGGGCTGCGGGTCGCGGCGGCCGGCGCTCTCGTCATACAGCAGCGACGCCCACGTGGCCCGGTTCGGTTCGCCTGAGACCGCGAGCCGGTCCTCGGCCTGGTAGACCTCCAGCGCACCGCGGGTGCTCGCATCGAGCTGGCCGATCTGCACCGGCGGCGCATCGGCGGGGTCGGGCGCGAGCCTGCCCTGGGGCGGGTCAAACGCGTATACGGCCGCCTGCGCGCGCGTCTGGCGGCCGGAGGGTATGTGCACGTCGTATCTGGGGTCGAGCCTCGCTCCCAGATACCCCAGGCGCGCGAGCGCCTGCTGCAGGCCGGCGATCGGCGGGCAGGCCACGTGCAGGCGGATCGTCCGCCTGCGTCCCAGGGGGGCGTGGGCGGTGGAGGTGGTGCCCGCCCACACCGTCAGTGCGTAGTCCGAGCAGGGTTCGAGCGTGGAGGCGGGCGTGAACACCTCGGAGTCGCCGGCGATGCGCCAGCGGCCGGCCACCCGCGGGGTGAGCATCGGCGCCGGCGAGGACGGATACACGGGCGCCGACAGGGTCACCGTGAGCGGCTGCGCGCCGTCGGCGATCGTGCTCGCGGGCAGCCTCGCCAGCCGCGTGGGAGGCAGCGGTGCGCTCGTGGGGGTGGGGGAGGAAGGCGTGCTCGGTGTGCTCGATGGGGTGAGGGGAGAAGGTGCGCTCGGTGCGCTCGGCGCGGGCGCCGTCGTGGCCATCGCGGGCGAGGAGGCGGCCGGTGCAATGGCCAGGAGTCCGGCTGGGATCGCGCTCGCGATCGTGAGCCATCGACTGACGCGGTTCATGCACGCAGGCTAGTGCATGGCTGAGACGGGGGATAGGATCGACCGCGCGCGATATGAGCATCGGCGAGGTGATCACCATCGCCCTCGCCGGATTGGCGGCGGGGACGATCAACACGGTTGTCGGCAGCGGCACCCTGATCACGTTCCCGGTGCTGCTCGCGTTCGGATACGCGCCGGTGACGGCCAACGTCTCGAACACGATCGGCTTGGTGCCGGGGTCGGTCTCCGGCGCCGTCGGCTACCGGCGCGAGCTCGCCGGCCAGCGCGCCAGGGCGATACGGCTCGGAACGATGTCTGTGCTCGGCGGCGTCACCGGGGCGGTGCTGCTGCTGGTGCTGCCCGCGTCCGCGTTCAAGGCTGTAGTTCCGGTGTTCATCGCGATCGCGCTCGTGCTGACCGTGCTGCAGCCGCGGCTGAACGTGTGGTTGGTCAAGCGCGAGATCGACCTCGACGGCGGTCGTGGCCGCGGCGCGGTGACGGTGGCGGGCGCGGTTTACGTGGTCGGCGTGTATGGGGGCTACTTCGGCGCCGCCCAGGGGATTCTGCTGCTGGGGATCCTCGGCGTGGCGCTGGCGCAGGATCTGCAGCGCACGAACGCCCTCAAGAACGTCCTCGCAGGCCTGACAAACGGGGTCGCGGGTCTGTACTTCGTGTTCGCCGCGCACGTGCAGTGGGCGCCCGCTGCGATCATCGCCGTCTCCTCGATCCTGGGCGCCCAGCTCGGGGCGCGCTACGGGCGGCGGCTGCCGCCAAAGGCGCTGCGGGCGGTGATCGTGGTGGTGGGTGTGTTCGCGATCGTGCGGCTGGTTTTGAGCTGAGCGGCGTGTCTGTCCCGGGGCGATGATGATGTTCTGGTCGGTGCATGCACCGACCAGCGGAAGCGCGCATGCGCGCTTCCGTGACGTGCCGCATGCGGCACGTCCGCCGTTGGCGCATGCGCCAACGGCGGGGTCGCACATGTGCGACCCCGAGCCGCCGAGTGCGTGTCGCGCACGGCGGTTTGCTGCTGCGGTTTCGTTCAGAGTGGGGTGGGGGCGCCGAGCAGCCCGGCCACAGCCCCGATCGCCCCAGCCGTCAGCAGCGTCAGCACGACACTACGGCGCAGCACGAGCAGAGCGATGGCCGCTGCGATCAGCAGGAGGTACTGCCATGTCTCGCTCAAGGCGCCGGCGAGGGGAATGGCCGAGCCGATGATCGCGCCCGCGGCCGCGGGCGCCGCACCGGCGAGAAACGCGGTCACCCGATCGTCGAGCAGCAGCCGCTCGAAGCGTGCCGCGCCGAAGAGGACGAAAGAGAACGAGGGCGCGAATGCCACCAGCGCGGCCAGGAGCCCTGCGGGGAGGCCGCCGGCAGAGTAGCCGACGGCGGCGACGGTTTGGGTGATCGGCCCGGGAGTGACCTGCCCGAGAGCCACGGCGTTCAGGAACTGTCCGTGAGTCATCCAGTGGTAGGTGCCCACCGCGTCTGACTGCATCAGCGGAACGATCACGAACCCACCGCCGAAGGCCAGCGCTCCGACCTTCAATGCCGTCCACACGAGCGCGCCCGTTCCGCCGGGATCGGTGGCTACGGCGAGCAGCGGCCAGGCGTGCAGGCCAATGCCCGCCCGGGCAAGACCCCGCCATGCCAGCTCGAGCGCGCCGCACGCCAGCAGGACGAGCACGAGCCAGGGGCCGACCGTGGCGGCTGCGGCCCCGCCGGCAAGCGCGTAGAGGAAGACGCGGGCACGCTGGGTCTCGATCGTGCGCCTGTAGATCGGTGCGGCGACCCCGAGTCCCGCCCGCAACGCGACGGGGGCGACCGCAGCGCCGGCGCCCATCCCGGCGCCCCGTATCCATGTCGGCGGCGATCCCGCGAGGAACAGCACCGACAGCGCGAGGATCAAGACCAGGCCGGGAAGGATGAACCCGAGGCCCCCGACGAGCGCGCCCTTGGGGCCGCGCAGCCGCCAGGCGCAGTAGATCGCAAGCTGCGTCGAGGCTGGTCCGGGCAACAGGTTCGTAGCCGCGATCGCCCGCTCGAACTGCGCCTCGGTCAGCCATCTCCGCCGCGTTACGCACAACTGACGAAACAGCGAGATATGCGCGGGCGGGCCACCAAACCCAGTGCAGCCGATGCGGCCCCACTCACGCGCGATCTCCGCAAGCGAGAGCTCTGCCGTCGGGCGGTCGGCCGGGCGCATCGCGGCAGAGTACGCGCTCGATCGACCGGGCCGTAGCGTAGGGCGAACTGGCGCGGCGTCATTCCGCTCTGCGTGCGCCAGGCGTGCGCGGCGTACTCGGCCCGTCCTCGAAGGGCGATGTCGGTCTAATTCCCGATCTGGGCCTCCAGGCTTCTCAGCGCAAACCGGAGCATCCCCATGGCGACCCACGGGTACTGCCCAGCTCGGATGCGAAGCCCAACCTCGCCGTTGGGTTGCTTGACCTCGACGATGGTGATGACACGGCCGATCTCGAAGTCATGGCCAAAGTCGGCTTCGATGGCATCCATCTGCTGGGCCACTTCCTGCATGAGACGGGTCCTACCGTCGGCGCCGGGCGCCGTCGCGTCGGGCTCTATGTCGTCGTTTTCACCCGCCATACGATCCTCCGTTTTCGAAAGGAGCACCATGCTACCCATCGAACACTCCCCGCCACCGATCCGCGGGACGACCCGCTGGGGTGGTCCGGTCTTGCTGACAGTCAGGGGCTTGGATCGCCGCACTGTGGCCAGCGAACTGATGCACCGCCGATTCTCAAACTGATGCACTACCCGTCGCAGGTCCCGCAAGCTGACCCCATATCCGAACTTGGCCCGTAGACGGGCGCCAGCGCGGGTCGGCTACCATGCGCAACGCGCGGAAGGGCAACCTCTGCATTGCTGTGCTTCTCAGGGAAAACCGCTACATGCCCGCGCCTGCAGCTGAACCACTCGGTTGACATTGGCATAAACTTTGGCCAGGATCTCTATACTCCACGGCGAATGCTGCCGCCTGTGGTGGGCGGCAGGTTTCTCCAACCGATTCCGTGCCCAAGAGTATTTCGACAGACTGGACGACAAGGAGCGCGCACGGCTCATGGCGCTTTTTGAGCGTCTTGCCAGTCGAGGGGAGATTCGCAACCAAGAGCAATGTCGCCGCGAGGCAGACAACCTGTACTCCCTCAAGAGCAAACAGCATCGTTTCGTCTTCTTCAGAGAGGGCGGTGACCTAATGTTCGTCCACGCCTTCCGTAAGAAGACCAGCAAAGACATACGTTTGAGGCGCGCGATGGAAACGGCGGAACGCATCAGAACCGAGTACATCGACCGAACGCAAAGGAACGACCGATGAGGCCCAAGGCAAAAGGGAAGAAGGAGTCGTCTGACTACGAGCGTCTGCTCGCTCAAGAGCGACTCATTCTGGACGCAACCGAGACGATCATCGGGCTGCTCGAAGAGCAGGCCGTGAGTCGGCAAGAGTTGGCACGCCGTATTGGCCGGACCAAGAGCTATGTCAGCCAGATCTTGTCGGGTGATCGCAACATGACGCTGCGGACGCTTGCGGAACTCGGCTACGTTCTGGGCCAGGAATTCAGCGTCGAGTCCGGGATGCGGCCCTTGGGGAGCACGAACACGCCAGATATAGAGCTCGTTGCTTCGGTCAAGGATGATCCGTCGCCGGTGTCGAGCGCGGAGAGTCATGAGTACGCCCTTGCCGTCTGACAGCGACGAGATTGCACCGATCGACGCCGTGGCCGAGCCGACATCGACTCCGGCGGGCACAGCAGACTACAAGGCTGTTGCGCGGGTCTCGACGCAAGCAAAGCTCGTTTCTGTACGGCTCCGGACGGTTACTGCGTCTGCTCAATGTGATCCTGGGAGCGTGCCCGCAGGATGGTCCGACAGCGTGACAGTCATGACAACTAGTAGCGCATTGGTCAACGGATCTTCGCTCAAGGTGTCGTGCAGCTTCATAGGGAAGAGCGACGCACGGCCAGAGATAGAGATCGCAGCAGATTTCGAGCTGGCCTACGAACTGGGAGAGCCGGACAAGTTGTCCGGAACGGATGTTGAGCAATTCGCCCTCGTCAACGGCAAGCTGCATGCGTGGCCCTACTGGCGTGAGCTCGCACAGAGTATGAGCGTCCGCATGGGACTACCGGCGCTGATGATTCCTACGTTCAAGATCCCATCGCCGTATGACCCTAGGAACCAGATTGACGACGGAACCACGGACAGTGCCCCCGCTAGCTCCCCCGAGCCTGCTGAGCAGACACCGGACGCCGACCAACAAGGCTAGATCCCTGCTGGACCTATGCTCGGTTTGGC
>CAVYDM010000009.1:0-142201 GCA_963767255.1 uncultured Solirubrobacterales bacterium
GGGCGGCTTCTACTGGCACTTCGCCAACCGCCAGGCGCTGTTGCAAGAGCTGCTCGACACCTGGGAGAAGGTCGTGGTCGAGGATGTCATCGCAAACATCGAGAGCCAGCCCGCCGACCCGAAGGATAAGTTGCGCCAGCTCTTCGAGCTGGCCTCCGAGCTGGCTTCCTCACCCGATGGGCTTGCAGTAGAGCTGGCACTTCGGGACTGGTCGCGTCGCGACAGTGACGTGGCCAAGCGGGTACGCCGAGTTGATAACCGGCGCATGGAGTACATGCGCTCACTGTTTGGGCAGTTCTGCATGGATGAGAACGACGTCGAGGCCCGCTGCATGCTGGTCTTTTCGCTGTTCATCGGGAGCTACTTCATCGCAGCGCAGCACGGTGACAAATCCCGCTCTGAGGTGCTGCAACTCGCGCTCGATCGACTGCTCAGCGAGTCGTGGGACTGACATGGGCAACCACACCGAAAAGCGGACCGCAGCGCGAGACGCGAATTCGCCCCTCGCGGTCCGCGTGGAGAACCTCGACCAAACGGTGGAACTACTCGGCGCGCACGCCGGCCCGATACGCCCAGCGATCCAACCGGGCCGGCGCATCGCCACCGTGGACCGCTCGCCCGGCCTCGCGGTCCCACTGGCGCTTATGAGCGCTCCCGAGGCGCCTCCAGAGCGACCACGACCTCGTCGTCGAGCTCCATCGTAAGGGGCGCCCGGATGAGCTCCTCCTCGCTCACGTGCAGCCCAGCCGCTGCAAGCGCTTCGATCAGGCGATCCCAGGCAAGCTGTGGCGGGCGGTGCCGCCGTCTCGCCCAGGATCAGGAAGGTCGTTGAGGAAAGCTCTGTCAGGGCGCCTTCATTGGGCCCGTCACGGGTTGGTGCTCACGCGAGACGTCGATCGCGATCGCAACGTCCGGGACCTGATCGAGCGTTGGGACGAGCCACGCCCATTGCCTGGTGCCCTCGTCCCACCGCGACTCAAGCTGCGGGTAGGGGTTGGCAAGTCCCAGCTTGTCCGGGCTCGCCGGGAGCTTGACGGCGAACTCGATCGGCTTTTCTACGCGGAGAGCGATCACGGGTACGTAGTAGCCGCCGGCACGCTTGTACCCGAGCCACCAGGCGCGCAGCGCGGGTGTCCAAGGCAGGTCGTGGTCGTTGACATACCGAGTGATCCGGTCATATAGCTCGCGCGCGACGGCGACCCGCTCAGCTGGAAACCGCTCTGCATATTCCTCCCAGCTTCCTTCGGCGGCTTGCCGTCGTACCGCTCCGTGTTCTTGCTCCTTGCGGCGGCGACGGACCAAGTAGTCCTCGGCCTCCGGAAGCGGGATGATCTGCCGTGCGGAGAGCACCGCGTGCCGGGCTTCCGGGACCGCTTGGGCGGTGACCTCCACGCAGCCAATGTCGATGTCGTTTTCTCGCAGCCAGAGCACGACGGAGGTCACGGCGGGACCAAAGCCGCCGGCGACCAACACGACGCGCACCGACCCGAGGGCGCCGTCTTCCAAGATTGGGGCGTGGTCGGTGAGTCGCTGTCTGGCTTCCTCCTCGGAGCAGTCGTGGGCTCGCGCGAACTCCTCCACAAGCTCGTCGAGCGTCAGCTGAGAGCAGTACGCGGCGTACTTGAGCGCCTGTAGCTCCACGGTATCGCTCGCCCTGTCTCGCTTGAACTCAACGACAACAGGCGCGCCGCTGCTGTCGAGGAAGAGCGCGTCGAGCCGGTCGTAGACCTTCTGCTCCCTGATCTCCCAGCGATCGAACTCCGTCGTCACAAGCTCGAGATCGGGGGCGATCAGCTCGGGGTGCTCTGTTACCCACCGCTGCAAATCGTCGCGCTCACGCAGCCCGGCTTCGCCGAGCGTCAGCTCCGTCATCGGTGTGACCTCGCGCGACTCCAGGTCGATCAGTAGCGCGGGCGCGTCGCGTCCAGTCGGCTCCTCCTCGGCCATTCGGTTGCAGGCTAATACGTTCGTCTTTGCGAAGCCCCGACGTAAAGGGCATCGGAGCACAAACGTACGCAGGCCTGCGCGTTAGCCTCATCTTGCGTAGGCAATTTTACTGCCGTTTGGCTTTTCTTCTGGTACAGTAGAAAATATGGTATCGACAGAGAATCGGCAGGCCAGCATCCTTGCCTCAGCCTTGGACGGCACCGCTGTCGTACGCCCTGCCCCAGTCAGCGAGGACTCGGGCTTTCTCGTCCAGACGAGTATGGGCGCCTCGGTGACACTGCACGCTGTTTGGGCCGGAGAGGGCTGGCCGGACGATGTGCGTCGCGCCGCTGCCAGCGTGCCCGATCCGTGGCCGCCTGACGTGGTGCTGCTCGCGCGCCGCCTGTCCTCCGGTGCGGTTGAGTGGTTGCGCGCACGCGGCGCGAACTGGGCCGACGAAGACGCACGCGCACGGATCGCCGGACCCGGCGGACTGTTGGTCATCCGCGAACCTCCGACCCGTTCTGAAGGCAGGAGCGCGGTACGCGGCTTATCGTGGTCGCCCTCATCGCTGTCGATCGCAGAGCTAATCCTCGCGCGCCCCGACGAGCACTTGCGCGCGGCGGCGCTCGCGCGTGACAGTGGATGGTCTGTCGCTCAGGCGGCGAGCGTGCTTGCGATGTTCGACGCGCAGGGCTGGACGGCCAAGCACGGCCCGGCACGGGGTCCTGGGGCTTACCGTGAGTTGCTCGACGCTGACCGGATGCTCTCCGCTTGGTCTGTCGCCATTGCAGAGCAGGCGCGCGATACGCGCGTCGCTCATCGTGCCGGAGCAGATGCGATGGGCTTGGTTCGAGGCGAGTTGCGCGATGCGCTCGATCAGGGCCTCGGCTGGGCTGTCAGCGGCTGGGCCGGGCTTGAGCTGACCGCGCCGTTCACGACGACCGTGCCGAGCCTTCATATCTATGTCGCAGACGAAGACTTCGCCGGACCGCTCACGGCCGCGATCGCCCGAGCCGGGCTGCGCGAGGTGGATACGGGCGGGCGCGTGATCTTCTGGCGCGCGGACCCTCGCGCCATCGATCTAGCTGCACGCCATGAGAGCGTCCCCGTTGTGAGCGCTCCCCGACTGTACGCAGACCTCTCGTCGTTCGACGCACGCGGGCAAGACGCGGCCGATCACGTCAAGACGCTGCTGATCGACCCGCTGCGCTCAGAGCGAGCGGAGCAGCCGGCCGAGCCGACAGCGACGCCGGCATGACCGAGGAGCAGCGCTCACCGGCGGCACGCGCGCGGGCCGAGACCGCGCTGGTCAGACTGCTGCACGAGATGGGCGACGAGGCGCCCTTCCTCGTCGTTCTCGGCGGACTCGTGCCGGCGGTCCTGGCACGGGACACCAGCGGCGTCATTCCGGAGCATCTCGGCACCACCGACGTCGATGTCCTGCTCGTCAGCCACATCGATCCCGACGCCGACCTCAACGTGGTCGAGCGCGCCCTCGACGCTCTCCAGTTCGACCCCGATCCCGGACAGGATGGATGGCGCTGGCAGGGATCGGTCAACTCCACGCCCATCAAGATCGAGTTTCTGTGCGACCTCGACCAATACCGCGAGGGCGAGAGCATCCGGCCGAGCGGCAGCCACCGCCTTGGAGCCGCCAACCTCCGCGGCACCGGGTATGTCGCTCACGACTTCGAGTGGGAGAACATCGCAGGCACCCTGGCCGACGGCACCGAGGCGCAGGTCAGGGTGCGCTTCGCGGGGCTGCAGGGCTACCTGCTGTCCAAGTGCGTGGCCCTGCGCAGCCGCGCCGCGACCAAGGACTACTACGACCTCGCCTACGTGCTGCTCCACAACCGCGCCGGCGGACCCGAGGACGCCGCCCACGCCCTACTCGGCGGCAAACTCGCGTCCGCTCTCACACCACTGCGAAGCACCCTCATCGAGGTCCGCGAACGCTACCGGCACACTTCCGATATCGGCCCCCGCTCCTACGCCGAGCAGGCCATCCAAGTCGACCCCGAGACACCCGAGGCGGAGCTACGCGCTGACGCGGTAGACGCCGTCCAACGCTTCTTCACCGCGCTCGGACTCTCAGCCGCTCCGTGATCGAATCGCGGGCCGAGGACTCGCTCGGCGGGCCGGTCGGTCAGAGTGTTTCATTGGGACGGCTGGCCCCCAGCCGTCCCAATGAGCCCAGAACTCCCCGGAAATTGCGGCAATTTTCGAACGCCCCTCCGGCCCCCGATCACCAGTAGAAGTCCTGCAAGTCCGCCCCCTCCCACAGCTCCGTCGAGTCAACTGAAAATCGTGGTGTCCCCAGTTCGAGTCTGGGTCTGGCCATTCAGAAGGCGCTGCAAATGGGCATGTTTTGAGATAGCGATCGCTATCTGGCTGGCCTCGGTATGGTCGTCGCGGCACAAACCGCGGCACAAACCCTTGTCAATGAGGCGGTTTTGAGCCCGGCTGGCGTGGGGTGGGCGCAGCTCGTTTGGGTGATAAATGGCTTGTCTATGCGGCCTTGGCAGGAGGAGTCAACATCGTCGTGGGTCCTCGAATCTAAGGGAACAAGAGTCGGAATCGTGGTGTCTTGAGTTCGATTTTGCGGCCCTCGTCGAGGTGCGGTCTGGCACCGGGTTTGTGGAGTTTTAGGGGGTTTACGCGATCCCGCTAAAGCTCCTATAACTCGGTCGCTGATCGATACGGGATCAGGCAATTCCCAAGCCACGAAAGCCGCACCACCCACGTCGCCGTGCGTCGCTGAACCCAGCGCGCGTTGGGCCAGGTCGTCACTGGGGCGAGGCGGCTCCCGGTGACAGCACGGGCAAGCCGGCCGCGCTCGCCCGCTGGGCAAGCTCCCCGTCGTAGGTGACGATCTCATCCACACCGACCCTCAGTGCGACGGCGAGGTGGATCGCGTCGTTGGATCGCAGCGGCGCGTGGGTGCCGGCCGCGAGCAGGTCCCCGCGTGTGAGGTCGATTAGGTTCACGGAATCGAGCACGGCCCGCACCGCGTCGAGGTCGACGTCTTGAGGGTGGCGCCCTGCGGCGCAGTGCATCTCAGTGTGCAGCAACCATGAGGAGACGAGCCGCCGGTCCTCTAGCGCGGTGAGCTCCGCGGTCAGCGCGTCGGATTGCGGCTCGTCGATGACGAGCTTCATGGCGGCTGAGGTGTCCAGGTAGGCGATCGTCACCAGCGGCCGTGGGCGTCGGCTACGATCGCCTGGCTCGAGGTGGTGCTCTTGCGCCGGATGACCGATCGCAAGCTGGAGGGCGGCTGTCGCGCCACCCGCACCTGCCCTCGCGATACGAGGTCCGCGAGCGTATCGGTGCTCGGTGGGACGATCAGCGCCGTAACCTGGCCACGGTTGGTGACCTGGATCGTCTCCCCACTGGCGACATTACGCAGGATCTCACCGCTCTGGTTTCGCATCTCGCGGTGTGTGACGGTTCGCATGTCGCACAGCGTAGCACGCCGTTGCACCGGCTAAGCGGAAGTTTTTGGTACGCGTTCAGTCCCCGTGTCGGGGGTGTTCAGGCCAGAGTCGGGAGTGGGTCGCCGCGGGCGTGGGCGCGGAGTAGTTCGCGGAGGTAGGCGAACATCGAGCGGCCTTGGAGGCGGCAAGTAACCGATGTGGAGAGAGCACGCTCGATGAACTGCTCGCCGTCCTTGGATTGGGTGCCGTGGGAGAGCTTGCGGTGGATGACCGGGCCGCGGAGCGCTCTCTCCGCCGCGTTGTTGGTCGGCTGCACGCCGTCGACGGTGACGAATGTCCAGAGTGCCGGCCAGATCTTGAGCAGGTTGTTGGCGAACCGGCGGTGCAGGCGGCAGCGCTTTGACTTGCGCCCTGCGTGCTCGAGCAGCGCGCGCAGTTCGTCCTGGATCGGCTTCATCTCGCGGATGAGGCGTGCTCGGTCCTGGTGCTCGCAGAAAGCGCGCCAGGTCTTGAACAGCCGCTTGGTCAGCCCGAGCCCGGCGGTGCCGAACTCCTTCTGCTCGGCCAGCCCCTCGGAGTGACGGAAGAAATCTCGCTTGAGATGCTCCCAGCACGCCTGGCGGCTCTCGGGGTCGATCAGGTCATACGCCCACCAGCGATCGGAGCCGAGGATCCCTTTGAAGTCCGTGCCGATCAACTCCTGCAGGCGGTCGCGGTGACGATCCTCAGCAATCCGAAAGATCGCCGCCCATGAAGTCACCGCGGTCCACAGCGTGCGCGGATCGTGGGCGGTGAACCAGCCGGTCTCATCGACATTGAGAGCCGGGGAGCCAAGCACCTTTTCGACCAATTGCTCGTGCGGCTCTGCCAACGCCGCTGAGGCGCGCTGACAGATCGCGTCCACAGCACCCGGCGAGAGCCCCAGCCCGAACAAGTCGCGCGCCAGCTCTGACATGTCCCGCCGCGAGACCCGGTTACGAGCGCTCAGCGTCACGACCGCCGCTTGAAGGTCCAGGCCAAATGGCGAGCCCGCGACCTCCTCAGGCAGCTTGCCCGCTGTCTTCTTGCCACAACCAGGGCAGCGCAAGTGGTGCGTGCGATGCTCGAAGAAGATCACTGCGATCGGCGGCAACTCCGCGACCTGCTGGCGCCCAAACCGCTTGCCGGGCTGGCGCTCATCCTCGCTGAACTCGCGTCCGCAGCCCCCACACGCATCCGGGTAGTGATCGACGATCTCATCGACCTGATCCTCGCCCAGCAGCTTGCGACCCGCACCCTTGTGCCCGGGCTGGGCGCCCCGCTCGCGCTCACCCTCGCGCTTGGCCCACGCCTTCGCCCGCTCGCGCGCCTCCGCTCGCCGCTCCGCCCGCGTCTTCGGTGCATCTTGGGACGGCGGACTCGACGAGTTACGTGAATCCTTGCGCGACTGCTCCTCCAACCGAGCGACCCGCTCCTCCAGCCGCCCACACCGAGCCGCAGACTCCAGAATCACCTCAACACACCGCTCCCGCCCCGCATCAAAGATCGCCTCCGCCTCGACACGGTCCACACCCCCAAGATTCGCCACACCAACACACGATCCTTGTCATGGCGACCTACGACTGAACGCGTACGGTTTTCAGGGCCGCGAGAGGGTTTGCACGGCCGCGGCGATCGTGGCGGGGTGCGTGTAGGGGGCCATGTGTCCGCCGCTGACCATCTGCAGTCGTGCGTGCGGTAGTGCGGCCGCCAGCCGCCGGCCGCACTGGGGTTCGACGAGCTTGTCCTGTTCGCCCTGGATCACGATCGCGGGCGCGGCGATCGTGTGCAGGCCGCGGTTGACGGATTCGATCGTGGTGTTGGCGGCCAGTATCTCGCCGGCCCATGCCTCGAGGTTGCCGTGCTTCATGTTGATCGCCAGAGCGCGGTGCAGCTGGACGGGGTTCACGGGCGCGGGGGAGAAGGCTTCCTCGTCCACCTGTTCGGCTGCGCTCGTGCGCACCAGCTGGGAGAAGGTGACATCGGTGATCTGCGCGAGCACCGGGAGCTCGATCGCTTTGACGAGCTGTGCTTGCGTGCGCGCGAACGCGGAGCTGCGTGTGCAGGTCGCGGCTGCGTTGACGAGCACGAGGCCGCGCACCTCGCCGGGGTGGCGCTCGGCGAAGGCGAGCGAGATCGCTCCACCGTAGGAGTGTCCGACGAGGATCGGGTGGCGGAGATGGAGCTTGCCGATCAGTTCTCCGATCGCCTGCAGTTGGCGGTCCAGTGGGAAGTAGCCGCCGGTCGAGAAGCCATAGCCGGGTCGGTCGATCGCCACGGTGCGCCGGTCTGGCAGCAGCCGCGTGACGAGGTTCCAATCTTCGGCGGTGCCGGGCAGTCCGTGGATCAGCAGCACCGCTGGTTCGGCGCCGGGATGTTCCAGGTAGCGAACGCGCAGGCCACCGGCCAGCTGCACGAAGCTCCCGGTGGGTCGTGGCGTGACCGGCAGGCGGCCGTAGGTCCAGTTGAGCACCACGACCGCCAGCACGCACACCCCCACCAGGGCGAGCAGCAGCCGTTTGATCGAGACACCGCGCACCCGCGTAGGCTATACGGCCCTCATCGGGGTAGTCTCGTGCGAGGACGCTAGCCGCTATCCGGCGGCGGAGCGGTACTTCTATCTCGAGTATGAACGCTCCGACGATCGACGAACTGCTGGTGGCTGATGATGGCGAGCGCTGGGCGGAGCTTGGGTTCACAGTCTCGGACGGACACTGTGAGCTCGGTCGGGTGTGTCTGCGGTTCCTGTCCGACGACTCCGCGCGAGGCATCGTCGGCTGGTCGCTGCGCGACCTTGCCAGCACGGAGCTCGACGGGCTGCCCACGACCATCTCCGAACGACCGCCTCCGCGTGCTGCTCCGATCCATCCGAACGGCGTCGTCGCGATCGATCACATCGTGGCGGCCTCGCCGTCCCTGGACCGCAGCGTCCACGCGCTCCAACGCGCGGGCTTGGACCTGCGCCGGATTCGCGAGCAGCCAACTCCCGCCGGCGCGCCGCGTCAAGCGTTCTTTCGTCTCGGGGCTGAGATCCTCGAGCTGATCCAGGAACCCGACGACGTGGTTCTGCGCATGGGCGCAGAAGATCGTCCCGCGCGCTTCTGGGGTCTCGCGGTCCGCGTGGAGAACCTCGACCATACGGTGGAGCAACTCGGCGCGCGCACCGGCCCGATACGCCCCGCGATCCAACCGGGCCGGCGCATCGCCACCGTGAACCGCTCGGCTGGCCTCGCGGTCCCACTGGCGCTCATGAGCGCTTCCGAGGCGCCTCCAGCGCGGCCACGACCTCGTCGTCGAGCTCCATCGTAAGCGGCGCCTGGATGAGCTCCTCCTCGCTCACGTGCAGCCCAGCCGCGGCAAGCGCTTCGATCAGGCGATCCCAGGCAAGCCTTGGTGGACGGTGCTGCTCAGGGTCACGGCCGAGCGTTCGGTTGATGTGGTCTGCGATGTCGTGAGGGCCGGCGCGGTAGGTTTGCCGCAGCAGCTCGGTGAATGCGCCGAGGAGCCTGTAGCCGGCAACCGCCAGTCCTGTTCGCCCGAGTCATCGGATGTGCCGGTCGTCATGGTCGCGCCATCGCACGTATCGGACTATGCTGGCGGCGCTTGTGGAGGACGCGTACTCGATCGATCTCAGCCCGGAGCGCTCCACCTGGGAGATTCTGCGCTCGACGTTGAGGCTGTATGGCGCGTATCCGTGGCTGTTTTTGGTCTTGGCGCTGGCGGTGATGGCGCCGTGGGATCTGGCCAAGCTCGCCATCACCGGCTACGGGCCGCTCGGTCATGTCCACGAAGGCTTCTTGGAGCGAGAGCCGCTGGATTTGTTCGAGCTCTTGCTGGTAGGCCCGCTGATTTCGGCGCTGCACGTGCACGCGGTCGTCGTGATCGGCGAGGGTCGGCGCCCGCGCCTGGCTTCTGTGGCGTGGAGTGGGGTGCGGGTACTCCTGGTCGTGGCGGCGGCGGCGTTTGTTGCCGGCGTGAGCATCGAGATCGGCTTACTCGCTCTGCTGATCCCGGGCATAATTCTGTGGATTCGCTTGTCGGTGGTCGCGCAGGCCGCGGCTGTCGAGCGGGGGAGTGTCCGGTCGGCGTGGCGGCGCAGCTGGCGACTTTCGCGGCACTATGAAGGCCACATCTTCGGGCTGCTCGTAGTTGTGTTTGTACTGACGGTGAGCGTTACGGTCGGCGGGCTGATGCTCACCCCTGGCAGCGGTTCGAGCCCGGGCACCGTCGTAGTCGGGATTCTTGTCAACACGACAATCTCCTCATTCACCGCGCTCACGACTGCGCTGCTCTACTTCGATCTGCGGGCACGAGAGCTGCGCCCAGGGTCTGAGCGCATTCGCGAGTATCCCCACCTCCCCGACCTTGATCCGTCCACTTGATCGGGAGATCGAGGGGCAGTCGGAGGCGTCGCCGCAAGCCGCGCACGCACGGCGGATAATTGGCTGAATGGAGAGCCGGGATCGGGTGCGCGACGCCGACGGTCGGGACTGCGAGGCGATCGCAGCGATCTATAACGAAGGGATCGGCCGAAGAACCGCTTGAGATGCCCTGCCCGCCAGCGGTAGTCGCTGCGAGTGTTCGCATCGAGTGGCTTTTCCCCGAGGACACCGCTGAACCTCGCTGTCAGCCAGTACTCGATGTAGTCATCAAAGAGAGGTATCTCGGCCGGAGCGATGCCTCTTACAACCTCGCGGCGTGTCGGTTTCTGCCAGACGCCGGCCTCAACCCGGGCTACGATCTTGCGGAGCTCAACACGGGCAGTCCGCTCGTTCCAGCCTCCGCCACACCCGTGCCTGCAGTCGCAGTCGCGTCGCTCGTGCAGGAACACGGCCTGCCGCTCGCCATACGCGCGGAACCGCAAACGGAACGCCAATGTCCCGTCGGCCTGTACTTCGCTGTCAAGCGTCCCCGTCGGCCGCGGCGCCATCAGACACCGACTGCCCGGCTGCGGCTACGGTACTTGTGCACCGGGATCTACTTCCTGTTGTCCCAGGCCCGAGGGCGTTGACGAGCCGCTTGGCAAACGTGTTTTGCGAGCCGAGCCTATCGTGTCAATGCGCCGGGCAGCCATGCGTAGTGCCGGCGAGGCAGCCTGGGCACAAAGCCCTGGATCGTGCTTGGAAGTAGACGTTTTGGGGTATAGTAAGCAGATGCCTACCAGGCGTTTCAGCGAGTTGGCGGAGACCGCAGCAGACCGGTTCGGGCTGGTCACAATCGATGACGCACGGGAGGTCGGCTACGAACCCAAGACGCTCGTCAAGTTGGCTGGGCGAGGGCAGTTGGAGCGGGTGAGTAGAGGCGTCTACCGGGTGCCGTTCGTGCCTGGTGGAACGATGCAGGCCTATATGGCGGCGGCGTTGTGGCCCCAGGGCGCACAGGGCGTGCTCACGCACGACACAGCATTGGATCTGTGGGATGTCAGCGACGTGAACCCCGCCAAGATCCACATCACCGTGCCGCGCGGACACCGCCCGCAGCGAGCGATCCCCAGGGCGTACATGATCCATCGCGAAGACCTCGACCCGGCTGAGGTCACCGCGATCGAGGGGGTCCCCGTCGTCAAGCTTGCCCGTGCCCTGCGCCAGTGCGCCCGGGAGCAGCTCGGGCGCGATCTGCTAGAGCAGGCCGCACGCCACGGCCGTGCTCGGGGGCTGCTGAGCGCCCAAGAGCACGAGACGCTGGTGCGGGAGCTCGGGCTCGAAGGTGTCAGCGGACGAGCATGAGCACAACTCCCAAGCGCCCAAAGACGGTCAATCGGCTGCAGCAGCTGATCACCGAGTGGGAGCGCGAGTCTGGACAGCCGGTGCGGCGCTTGAACCTCAGAGTCGCCTCGATGATGCTGGCTGGCGCGCTGCGACGCGCCGTGAATGATGACGGAGCCGTCGTGTTCGTCACCAGAGGCGGCGTGGCGATGGAGCTGCGAGCCGGCGAGAAGGCACGCGTTACCGGCGACGTGGATCTCGTCCTGCGAGGCGACCCCGAGTCCCTGCTCGCGCATCTCGATGCCTCCCTCGCGGACGACTACGAAGAATTTTCCTTCGAGCGCAACGAGCCCCAACCGCTGGAACTACGCCCACACGTCCGCAGGATTCGGGTGAAGGTCGCGTTCCGCACCAAGCCCTTCATGACGCTCATCGTCGAGGTGGCACCCGTCGAGGCCGGAGGCGACGAGATCGAAGAGATAGCCGCCCACGACCTCAGCACCATCGGCCTCGACGGGCCCGACATCATCCCGGTGCTCGCCGTCCGCTGGCAGATCGCCCAGAAGCTGCACGCCGTCACCGAGCCACCACCACGACCCGGCGGGGAGAACCCCCGCTACTGGGACCTCATAGACCTGCAGCTCCTCCAAGCCCTGACCAGGGAGAACCTCGCGCCCGTCAAGGACGCCTGCCGGCGCATATTCGCCGCACGTGATCAGCAACACTGGCCGCCGCAGATCACGACCTACCCCGACTGGAGTGATCGCTATGCCGCCATGGCTAGCAGTCTCGATATGCCGATCGTCAACCTCGACGAAGCAATCAACGTCATCCACGCGTTCATCTACGCCATAGACGCAAGTTGAAGACCCGTATCTCCTTGTGTTCATGTCGCCTCCCTGCCATTTGTCACGGCCGGGCCGTGGCTTCCGCTCGGGTTCACAGCGCTCAACCAGCGGTGCAGAAACGCTAGGATCGGCGGTCGCGGCGAGATAGCTCAGCTGGTAGAGCACTCGACTGAAAATCGTGGTGTCGGCGGTTCGAGTCCGCCTCTCGCCATCGCCAGGACTCGAGTCGCCGGGCTATCTGGTCAACCGCAAATACCGCGGCGGCCAAGCAGGGCCGATCCCTACACGCTCGCTCGTGCCGGGTGAAGCGGAGCGCTTACGTCCTCCAGTTCACGCTTGAGATTTGTCCATAGCACGCGTCTGGTCTCCGGTAGACGACGCGTCTGCTTTTGGCGATTTGCGGGACTCTCGACATCGAGATGCCTGCTTTGGCCAAAGTGGAGGTCCCTGCTGGGCATCTGAGCGTGATGGTCGACCAGCTCGGGCGGTTTGGCTGCCAGCTCGGGCATTCGTCGGCGTGGCTGCGTTTTCAGCGCCCGGGCGCCTTCCTTGACGTTGCGCCGGCGACTGGGGATCGATCCGTCGCCTTTCGGGCGCCTCGGCGGCGGCGCAGGAGCGCCTCGCCGAGGATGGCAGTGCCCAGCAGGCACCCGAGCACACCCAGCTGGCCGGGGATGTGGGTGGCGGCGTACGTGATCAGGGCGCCGAGGCAGCCGATGCACGCGAGCGCACCGGCGATCTCGGCGGTCGCGGCAAGCCTCGCGTTGGCGAGCAGACGACAGGCGGCGAGGTTCACCGCCGCGAAGATGATCAGGAAGCCCGCCGAGCCCATCAGGCTGATCCCTTCGATGTTCACGGTGTTGACGATCACGAGTGTCCCGATCGTGGTCGCGACCAGCCCGCCGATCGGCCGATCCCAGATCGGCTGGCCGAGTCGCTCGGGCAGCTCGCCGTCGTGGGCCATCAGGTACGTGAACTTCGCGGCGCCGTAGAGCGTCGCGTTGATCGCGCTCGCGGTCGAGACGACGGCCGCAATGGCGATCAGCTTGAACCCCGCGGATCCCAGGAACGGCTGCGCGGCGGCCGCCAGCGCGTAATCCTGGTCGGCGGCGATCTTCGCCGGGGCGAGGTTTCCCACGGCGACGAACGCGACGAGCTCCTAGAGGCAGATCACGCTGCCGATCGCGATCAGGTACGCGCGCGGCAGCGTGCGCTCGGGGTCGCGCGCATCCTCGGAGGCGTTGGCGATCAGCTCGAACCCCTCGTACGCGAGGAAGATCAGCGTCCCGGCGTAGACAATCGAAGCCACCGACGGGTATGCCGCCGGTGAGATCCGCGCGGAGCTCACGAATGCCAGACCGCCGACGCAGAAGACGACGAGCACAGTGAGCTTGAAGTACACGAGAACGGACTCAGCACGACCGACGAGCCGCGCGCCCGCGAGGTTCAGCACGGCAAACCCGACCACCACAGCGCTCACGAACACGCGCCGCCAGCCGCCGTTGGGATCCAGGCCGAGCAAAGCGGCGAGGTAGGCGCCAAAGGCCACCGCATACAGCCCGAGCATCACGAAGTAGCTCAGCCACAGCAGCAGGTTGAGCGGCCCCGCGACGCCGATGCCGAACGCGCGGTCCAAGAACGTCGCAGTACCGCCACGACTGCGGACGGCCACCGACAGACGCGCGTAGGAGAAGCCCGTGAGCGCGGCCACCACCGCTCCCACGAGGAATGAGAGGTAGGCGCCCGCGCCGGCCACCCGCACCGTCAGCCCGAGCACCGAGAAGATGCCGCCACCGACCATCCCGCCGATGCCGATCGCCACGAGCGGACCGACACCGAGGCTCGCGGGGGCGGGCTTCTGGGCGCTCACACCGGTATTTTCACACGCTCGGCCGCTCGCCACGCGCGATGGCCCCTCGATCGAGTGAGTCCTCTCACCAGCCCTCGGTGACTTGGATGATCGTCTTCCCGGATGCATGCGGGGCGTTGGGGCCGAACGCGGCTGGAGCCTCAGCCAACGGCCGCACGGCCCCCACATTCGAAGTCAGCCGTCCGTCGCGCAGCCGCTGCGCGAGCTCGGTCAGCTGGGAGCGATCGGCCTCCACAACGAAGAAGATCGCCCGCCCGGCGGCGGTATGCTCGACGCCGGCTGGCAGCAGCGCGAGGTTGCGCGCCTCCATCGCCACGTACTCCGCCAGCGTGCCGTCGCGGTTCCAGTCGGCCAGCCCGAACACTCGCTGGCCGATGGTCACGCCGGTGGTCCCGTAGCCCAGCTCGGCGACGACACCCGACAGCTCGTGCCCGGGCACGCTCGGCGTCCGGTCCCGGCCGCCACGATCAGTCCAGGTCCCCGTCCACGCCAGCTCGCCAGGGGTGAACCCGGCGGCATGCACGCGCACGATGACGTCGTTCTGGGCGGCGTGCGGGTCCGGCAAGTCCGTCAGGGACAGCCCAGCCAGACCGGCGTCGCGGTCACGGACGACGATGGCTTGCATACCATTTTCCTCTCTGATGGTGGAGATTCCGGGCGGGTAACGGCGTGTCGGCAGGCCCCCAAGCGCCCCGCCTTGCGCGGGGACAAGGCGTGCGGCCGTCGGCCTGCGTCGCCCGATATTTGCTGCACTTCAGCAGCGCTGCTGCTATATTGCCTTCAATGACTGTGGCCATCACCGTTCGTGACGTTCCCGACGAGGTTCGAGACGAACTCGCAGCGAGGGCGGCGAGAGCCGGCAAGTCCTTGCAGGAGTACCTGCGCGCGATGCTGATAGACCTCGCTGTCCGGCCGCCGGTCGCCGACGTGATCGCGCGTGCTCGCGCTCGGGTCGATACGACTGGGGTGCGGATCGACGCCGAGTCGATCCTCGCCGCACGGGACGCTGACCGGCGGTGAGCGCACCCGTCGTCTGCGATGCCTCCGCGATCGTCGCGTTGCTGCTCGACAGTGGCGCTGACGGACGTTGGGTGACGACTGCGGTCAGCGAAGCAGACCTCGCGGCTCCGAGCCTCGTCCAGTTCGAGGCGGCGAACATCATCCGCCGTCACGAGCTCGCCGGGCTGGTCAGCGCCGACCAAGCCTCGCAGGCGCACGCTGACCTGCTCGACCTCGCGATCGAACAATGGCCATACGAAATCCTGGCTGGCAGGGCCTGGGAGCTGCGTCTGAACCTATCGAGCTATGACGCGAGCTACGTCGCGCTCGCCGAGCTCATCGACGCAACTCTCGTGACACTCGACAAGCGGATCAGCGGTGCTCCCGACCTGCGATGCACAATCGCGACTCCGTAGGCCAGCCGTCGATGCCCGCCGCGCCCGTAGTCACGACGCCAATCATCGTCAGGAAATGAGCCGCTGCACCCGGTAGCTGCGGCCCCCTCGGGGGGTCTGCACCGCGACCGACTCTCCAGCCTTGCGATCGAGCAGCGCACGTCCGACCGGCGACTGCGCCGACAGCTTGCCTTGGGCGAGGTCCGCCTCGGTCGAGCCTACGATCGTCCACGTGTAGACCCTCTCGCTCTGCTCGTCCAGGACCTCGGCGGTGCGCCCGAAGCCGAACGCGCCATCCTCGGTGCCGGTCTCGACGATCCGCGCATTGCGCCGGCGCGCTTGCAGGCGCTTGATCTGGGTCTCGAGGTGCGCCTGGTCCTCCTTGGCGATGTGGTAGTCGGCGTTCTCGCTGAGGTCTCCGAGCTCGCGCGCGGCGAGGATGCGCGCGGCCATCGCTCGCCGCCCCACGGTTTCGAGCTCTTCGAGCTCTGCTTCGAGCGCGATCAGGCCGGCCGGCGTGATCGGCTCGTCGTCCGGCGCGATTGAGCTCATCCTCTCACCGCGGACATGCTCGCAGATGGAGCCCTCGCTCCGCATCGGCTCCGTGTACCCCTGCTCGTATCGAGCGGCCGACCCACGCTCGGCAGGAGAGCCGGGTCGAGGCCCGGGTGTGCTCTGTCACAATGCCCCACCATGCGCCGGACGGCCATTCTCCTAGCGCTCGTCTCGGTCTGCATGACGCTCACGGCCTGCGGCAAGGGCGGCTATGTGGTCACGGCCTCCCGTCCCTCCGCGACGACCGCCACAACCAGCGCGCCCGCCACCAAGCCCGGAGCCGGGCCCGGCGCGCCACGAACGCATGCGCAGGCGCTCGCGTTCGCCCGCGCCGTCAACCTGACCGCCGCCGACGTTCCGGGGTTCGCCTCGACGCCCAAACAGCACAGCGAATCCGCGAACGAACGGCGCCTTGAACGGGAACTGCACAGCTGCGCAGGCTCGCAGGGTGCGCAGCAGCAGCGTTTGCGTAGCACGGTCGCCGAAGCTGGCTCTCCGGAGTTCGAGTTGCACCGCGGCATCCTGCAGCTGAGCGTGAGCTCCGAAGTGAGCGTCGCCCGCACCCCGGCCGAAGCTGCCGACATGCTCTCGGCGGTCCGCAGCGCGCGCGTGCGCGCCTGCTTCACCCGCTACGTCTCTCTGCTGTTGAAATCCCAACACCTCGATGGGGCGACGGTCACCGGGGTCTCGATCGCGTCGGGCACTCCCCCTGCCCCCGGGACCACCGGCGGCTTCGGGTGGCGCGTGACCGCGACGCTCGCCGTCCACGGCGTCCACATCTCCTTCTACCTGGACGTTCTCGGCTTCGTCTACGGCTCCGCCCAGGTCACCCTGTCGAGCTCGGGCATCGTGCGGCCGTTCCCGGCCTCAGCCCAAGAGCAGCTGTACTCGGGGCTGCTCACCCGAGCCAAGTCACACAGCCCGTGAGCTCGGACGCATCGGCGTTCAGCCCCGCCGGCGCCGAGTAGACCGCCGCGGGTCGTGCTCTTGCCCTGGCTCGTATCCCGGCGCCGGTGGGCCCTAAGCTGAGGAGTCGCCCACCATGACAGGAGACACGATGAGCGCCAAGTGGAGCACCGAGCAGATTCCCGACCAGCACGGTCGCACGGCGATCGTCACCGGCGCCAACAGCGGCCTCGGGCTGGTGAGCGCCCGCGAGCTGGCGCGTCACGGCGCGAGCGTGGTGCTCGCCTGCCGCAACACGGCCAAGGGCGAGAGCGCGCTACGCGAGATCGAGGCGGCCGTGCCGGACGCGCGCGTCGAGGTCTCCGAGCTCGACCTCGGCAGCCTGGAGTCGGTGCGGTCCTTCGCCGAGCGCTACCGCTCGACCCACGACGGCCTCGACCTGCTGATCAACAACGCCGGTCTGATGGCGCCCCCGCGCGGGGAGACGGCGGACGGGTTCGAGTTGCAGCTGGGGACGAACCATCTCGGCCACTTCGCGCTGACCGGCCGGCTGATCGGCGCGATGGAGGGCCGTGCGGACGCGCGCGTGGTCTGCCTGTCGAGCATCGCGCACAGAACGGGGCGGATCAAATTCGACGACCTCCAGTCCGAGCGCCGGTACAGCCGCTGGCGCGCCTACGGCCAGTCCAAGCTCGCCGACCTGATGAGCGCGCTCGAGCTCGACCGGCGGTTGCGCGCCGCTCGGCTCGACGGTCAAGAGCGTGGCCGCCCACCCGGGCTACTCCGCCACCAACCTGCAGAGCGCCGCGCCGCCGCTCTTGGATCGGATGGTCATGAGAGTGACCAACGCGATCGCCGCCCAGTCCGCGGAGGCGGGCGCGCTGCCGACGCTCTATGCCGCCACCTGTCCGGGCCTGCCGGGCGGCAGCTACGTCGGGCCGGACGGGCTCGGCGAGTTCCGTGGCCACCCGCACATCAGCACCCCCAACCGCGCCGCCCGCGACGAGGCCGTGGCCGCGCGACTGTGGGCCGTCTCCGAAGAGCTGACTGGTGTGCGCTTCGACCTGGCCGCCCCCGCGCCCGCGTGAGGGGGTGGGGGACTCGCCGCATGCGGCGAGTCCGGCAGGGCCGCATGCGGCCCTGCCCCGAGGCCGCACATGTGCGGCCTCGTCGAACGGCGCATGCGCCGTTCGTAGCCAAGCCGCATGCGGCTTGGCTCGGGACCGCACATGTGCGGTCCCGCTCCCATCCCCTACCTACGCTTGGCCTGGTGCTCGACCACCTTGCCGAACGCCGCCTCCAGCTGGGTGGTCATGCGCTGCTTGAACAGCGCGAGCAGCGCCTCGGAGGCCAGCCCCCGCAGCGAGCCGACGCCCTCGATCAGCTCGTCCCAGCGCTCGTCGGGCTGACCGGCCTGCTCGAAGGGCTCCCACAGCTCGCGCAGGAACAGCTTGGTGAACGCCCGTGAGATCGACTCGCAGTCGCGACTGACGCGCTCGACGAGCGCGAGCGCGGCGTGCAGCGGGATGCCCAGCGCCACGACCTCTTCGGCGTCGCGCATCAGCGCGGGGCTCGGGACTTCGAAGCGGCCGTCTCCCAGCGCCACGAGCAGCCGCAGCTTGCGTATCCGCTCGGCGTCCTTGGCGGAGACCTCGCCGAAGCGATCGGTCAGTTCCTGCGCGGTGATCATCTCCGGGGTCTCGGGCTCGAACGGGGTGGTCACGGCGATGCGCAGGCCGAGCAGCCGCTCGGCCAGGCCGTCGGAGCCGCTCAGCAGGCGCTCGATCGCGGCGAGGTTGAACCCGTCGGCCTGCAGGTCGAGGATCAGCCGCAGCCGCGCCACGTGCTCCGAGTTGTAGAAGCCCACGCGCGCGCGCACCTCGGGCGGGGGCAGCAGGCCGCGCGTGTGGTGGTTGCGGATGTTGCGCACCGACATCCCGACCTCGGCGGCGAGCTGCTCGATCGTCAGGTCATACGTATTGGACTCGACACGTGCCATTAGCAACTAGGTTACCATTATCAATGTTCCCTCATTTGAGGTAGCATGATCCGGAGTCATGATTTTCCACTCCCGCCGGCATGGCCAAATCCACGAGATCCGCGGGCTAGGTGGGGCTCGTGGCTGAACGCGGCGCGGCGCCACAGGTCTCGGCCACGCGCCGCCGGGCGCTCGGTCTGGTGCGCTCGTTCACCTCGCCGCTGCTGCCCGACGACTACCTGGAGCTGATCAACCCGCTGTGGTCCACGCGCGAGCTGCGCGGGCGCATCGAACGGATCGAGCGCGAGGGTCCCGACGCGGTCACGGTGCTGATCAAGCCCGGCTGGGAGTGGCCGGGCCATCGGCCCGGGCAGTACCTGCGCCTGGGCATCGAGGTCGACGGGATCCACCATTGGCGCGCCTACTCGCTGACCTCCGATCCCGGACGCGCCGACGGGTGCATCTCGATCACGCCCAAGCTCGTTCCGACCGGCAAGGTCTCGCCCTTTCTGTGTGCTCGCGTGCGCCCCGGCGCGATCGTGCGACTGGGCGGCGTGGAGGGCACGTTCACGCTGCCCGACCCGTCGCCGCGGCGGCTGCTGTTCATCAGCGCCGGCAGCGGGATCACCCCGATCATGAGCATGCTGCGCAGCCTCGCCAGGCGGGACGGCGGTATCGGCGGCGACGGCGATGGCGACATGGGCGGCGGCAGCGAGGAGGGCGGCCTGCGCGATGTCGTCCATGTGCACAGCGCCCACACCGCCGAGGGCGTCATCTTCGGCCGGGAGCTGCGCGCGCTGCACGCCCGCCACGACGGCTACCGTCTGCACGAGTGGATCTCAGGCGATCGCGGCCGCGTCACTCCAGACCTGCTCGACGAGCTCTGCCCGGACTGGGCCGAGCGCGAGACGTTCCTGTGCGGTCCGGCCGGCCTGATCGACGCGATGACCGCGCACTGGACGCGAAAGGGCGACTCCGAGCGCCTGCACATCGAGCACTTCCAGCCCTATGCCCAAGTCGGCGACGGCGAGCGCGGCGCGGGCGGCACGATTCACTTTCACTCCAGCGGCCTGGATGCGGTCAGCGACGGGGATCAGCCGATCCTGCTGGCCGGGGAGCAGGCCGGCGCGACGCTGCCATACGGGTGTCGCATGGGCATCTGTCACAGCTGCGTCGGGCGGCTGCGCGCGGGCCGGGTCCGCGATCTGCGCACCGGTCGCGTGCACGGCCAGCCAGGAGAGTTCCTGCAGACCTGCATCAACGCGCCCGAGGGCGCCGTCGAGATCGACCTCTGAGATCCGTCCCCTTACGACTCGTTTCTCCGCCGTTTCTCCACACATTCCATCTCCAGCTCTTGCATTCTCTTTACACTCACACAAAGGATCCGACATGGCCGTAGCCACCCACACCGACGCCCCCCCGAGGACCCGCCCGCCGTTCGAGGAGCCCGAGAGTCCCCTCGCCCATCTCAGCGCCGAGCAGCTCGACGAGCTCGCCCGCGAGCTCGACGCGCTCCACGACGAGGTCTTCGCCGATCTCGGCGAGCGCGACTCGCGCTACATCCGCTCGACGATCAAGCTCCACCGCCATCTCGTGCTCGCCGCGCGCGCGACGCTGCTCGGATCGCCCTACCGGCCGCTGTGGCTGACCGGCGCCGCGGCGCTGTCGATCGCCAAGATCCTCGAGAACATGGAGATCGGTCACAACGTGATGCACGGCCAGTGGGACTGGATGAACGACCCCGACATCAACTCCCAGAACTGGGACTGGGACACGGCCTCTCCCGCCGATGCGTGGCGCCATTCACACAACTACGAGCACCACACGTTCGCGAACATCCGCGGCAAGGACCGCGACCTCGGCTATGAGATCATGCGCATCGACCCGCACCAGCGCTGGCGCCCGGTTTACCTCTTTCAGCCCCTGTACAACCTCCTGCTGATGGGCTTCTTCGAGTGGGGCGTGGCCCTGCACGACCTCAACTGGGACGCGATGGGCTCCGGCGAGAAGTCCAGGGCCCAGGTGATGGAGGAGCTCAAGGGGATCGGCGTGAAGGCGCGCAAGCAGGTGATCAAGGACTACATCGCCTTCCCGGCGCTCTCCGCGGCCGTGGCGGCGGCGGCGTCCGCGGCGGTTTCGGGGCGGCGGGGATCGCGCTCCGGGCGGCGGGCATCGCTTGCCGCCCGACGCGGCTTCACCTCGACGCTGGCGGCCAACTTCACCGCGAACATCGTCCGCAACGTGTGGGCGCACTCGATCATCTTCTGCGGCCACTTCCCCGATCAGACCTACACGTTCAGCCAGCGGGTCCTCGACGAGGAGACCCGCGGCGCGTGGTACGTGCGCCAGCTGGCCGGGTCGGCCAACATCGACGGCAGCCCCCTCTTTCACCTCCTCGCGGGCAACCTCTCATTTCAGGTCGAGCACCACCTCTACCCCGACATGCCCTCCAGCCGCTACTCGGAGATCGCGCCGCGCGTGCGCGACATCTGCCACCGCTACGGCCTTCCCTACAACACCGGCCCCTTGAGCAAGCAGCTCGGCACCGTCCACCGCACGATCCTGCGCCTGGCGTTCCCGGGAGGCAAGCCCCGGCCCAAGCCCGGGCCCTACCGGCCGAGCTGACGCTCATACGGCCCGCGCCCGGTGAGGCAGGCCGCGCCGCAGCGGGCGGCCAGGTTCAGCGCGTCAGCCGGCGCCATGCCCGCGCCCAGGCCGTAGGCGAGTCCCGCGGCGAACGAGTCGCCGCAGCCGTAGGAGTCCACGGGATCGCCGGGCAGCGGGGCGGCCGTCCAGGAGCCCGTGGCGCCGGTGCGCTCCTCGTAGACGCCCCCATGCGCGCCCTCGGTGCAGACGATCAGCTCGGCCTGCGCCTGCGCGCGAGCGGCCTCGTGGCGCTCGATCGCATCGTCGGCGCTCAGCACCAGCGCGTCCAGGGGAACGTCGTGTCCGAGCGCGTCGAGGGCGCGCGGGCTGGCCACGAGCACCCGTGCCGCGCGCGCGGCACGCAGCGCGCCGAGGTCGCCGGCGGTGAAGTACACGGCGTCCATCCGCTCAAGGGCGCCCCACGGCAGCTCAGCGTCATCGCCAGTCGGCTCCAGGCGCGATCCAAACGTAGTGATCGTCCGCTCGCGCGCGTCGTCCACGAGCGTCACCGCCGTCCTCGTAGGCTCAGCGCGCCGGGCGGCCCGCACCTGCACGCCGAGCGATGCCAGGCGCGCGACCGTGCGCTGCGCGAGCTCGTCATCGCCCAACGCGGTCACGAGCACCGACTCGCCTGCCAGCCGGGCCAGCTGCACGGCCGCGACCGCCCCGCCCCCGGCGGGCTCCTCGAACGGGTCGCGCGCGTGCAACACCTCGCCGGCCTCGGGGACGTGTGGGACGCGCGCAAACCGCACCCACTCGACGTGGCCGACCACGGCGACCCTCGGTTGGCTCACCTGCTCACCCGCATCGGGGGAGTGTCACACAGGGGGTCTGGTTGACTCGCCAGGGCCGAGATCAACCGGGACTGTGGTTGGTCTTTAGACTCAGTATGTTGACGTATAAATGCTATTATCCTCTTAATATAGTCAGTAAAAGTCATCGAGATCCGTTCCCCCGTCCTGCTCGTACGGTTCCTCCACAAGTTCGCCGCGCCCTGCGTGACGTAGCCGAGGATGTGGTCGTCTGGCGCAAGCTGCGAGGGCTGACCCAGGCCCAGGTGGCGGACCGTGCCCATGTCTCGATCAACACCCTCCGGCGTCTGGAGGGCGCGGACGGCGGTATCTCGCTCGAGAACAGCCTGCGCATCCTCCGCGCGCTGGGGGTGCTCGAGAGCGTGCCGCGAGCTCTCGACCCATACGAGACAGATGTCGGGCGGTTGCGCTCTGAGGAGAAATTGCCGCAGCGCGTGCGACCCAAGAACCTGTTCGCGCCCAATGGCTGAGTCGGCAGTCGAAGTCGTTGTGCAGATCGGAGGCGAAGATGCTCTGGCCGGACGGCTCTGGTCGCATCGCAGACGCGGGGACGAGTCGGCCACGTTCGCCTATGACAGCGCCTACCTGCTTCTCTCGGATGCATATGAGTTGGATCCTGCGCTGAGCTTGGCTGAGGGTCAGCAGCAGACACCCACCGACAGAGCTATGTTCGGCGCATTCTCCGACTGTGCTCCGGACAGGTGGGGGCGCCGGCTGATCGCGCGGGCAGAGCGAGCACGGATGCGCCGGGAGGGCGGCGCAGAGCGGAGCTTTGGCGAGATCGACTATCTGCTCGGGGTTCGCGACGACCTGCGGCAGGGCGCGCTGCGTTTCCGTGATCTGAGGACCGGTGTCTTCCTTGCCGACGAGACGGCTGATGTCCCCCTGCTGATCGACCTGCCAAAGCTCTTGGGCGCAAGCGAACGGCTCGAACGCAACGAAGCCGGCGAGGAGGAGTTGAGGGTCCTGCTGCGCGGTGGCAGCTCGCTGGGTGGCGCTCGTCCCAAGGCGCACGTGCTGGACGCCAACGGCGATGTGGCAATCGCGAAGTTCCCCAGCACCGCAAACGACGAGTGGGACGTGATGCGCTGGGAGGCCGTCGCATTGCAGCTGGCTCGCGCCTCGGGGATCCGCGTGCCAGGCTCGACGCTGCGCCTGATCGACGGCAAGCCGGTGCTGGTCGTCGACCGGTTCGACCGAGCTGCAAACCTGCGTATAGGGTATGTCAGCGCGATGACAATGCTCGAAGCCGGCGATGGCGATCGGGGAAGCTATCTGGAAATCGCCGATGTAATCGAGCGTCACTCCCCCCAGGCCGGCGAGGATCTACGGCAGCTGTGGCGGCGCATCGCCTTCTCCATCCTCATCTCCAACACCGACGATCACCTGCGCAATCATGGGTTCCTGCGCGCCGACAGCGCCGGCTGGACTCTGTCGCCGGCATTCGATTTGAATCCGGACCCGAGCCCCGGATCGAAGCACCTGAGCACCGCCATCGATCTTGACGATACAGCGGCGTCCGTGGACACGCTCATGAGCGTCGCCGAGCACTTCCGCCTCGGCGACGACAACGCCCGCCAAGTGCTCGGCGAGGTCAGCGACGCCACCAGCCGATGGCGGACCGTTGCCGAGAAGGCAGGACTTGATCGCGCGGCGATCTTGCAGATGGCCTCGGCGTTTGAGCACGACCAGGCTGACCTTGCGCGCCGCCTGGCTCAGCAGCTCGGGCTCCCAGCCGTCGATCCGGTCGCGTTGCGGGCGGACATTGACGAGATCATGGACGCCGGCCTTTGAGCGATGTCGGCCAGCGCTCCGATGTCGCTTGTCCTAGCCTGAGGCCCATGCGGGTAGAGCTTCTGTTCTGGGAGGGCTGTCCCTCGCATCCGCGGGCGCTGTCGGAGCTGCGTGCGGCGATGGCGGAGGTGGGGCTCGACCCGAGCGCGATTCTCGTGCGCGAGATACAGACGCAGGACGAGGCGAGGCTGGAGCGGTTCGTCGGGTCGCCGACGATTCGCATCGACAGCGTGGACGTCCAGCCGCCGGGCGAGGAGCCGTTCGGGCTGACGTGCCGCGTCTACCATCGCCGGGACGGCCGGATCTCCCCGACCCCGGATCCGGCCGACGTGCGCGACGCGCTTTACGCCGCCCAGGCAGCCACCGTCCCAGGCCACGACCGGCCACCGTCCTGATCACCACTCATCGAGAGGAGTTGAGATGCCAGCGATCGGCGATCACGCCCCGACGTTCGTCCTGCCGGACACCGAGGGAGTCATGCACGAACCGGGCAGCGCGCCCGCGACGGTCGTGGTGTTCACCTGCAACCACTGTCCCTATGCGCTGGCCTGGCACGATCGGCTGGTTGTGCTCGCGCAGGACTACGACGATCGCGGAGTGCGGGTGCTGGCGATCAACTCAAACGACGCCGAGCGCTACCCGCGCGACTCGCTCCAGGCGATGCGGGCGCGGGTGCAGAGCGGGGAGTTCGGCGGTGTCCCGTATCTGCGCGACGAGTCCCAGGATGTCGCCCGGGCGTATGACGCACAGACGACACCGGACGTGTTCGTGCTCGACGCCAGCGGGATCCTGCGCTACCGCGGCGCGCCCGACGCCGACTGCGACGATCCTGAGCAGCGTGCCGCCTACGTGCGGGATGCGCTCGACGCGGTGCTCGACGGTCGCGCTCCCGATCTGCCAGAGACCCAGCCGGTCGGCTGCTCGATCAAGTGGAGGGAGTGACTGGGAGGAGTGAGTCCGCTGTGGCGGCCGTGTCTCGAGCCTCAACGCCCCAGCGTGCGCACCAGCTCGCGGGCTTGATGGCGCAGCTGGCCAAGAAGCTCGCGCACCTCCTGCAGCCCGGCTCGCAGCTCGGCGTCGCCGACCTCGATCGGCAGCATCGAGTCCTGCAGCGCCACCAGCTCGCCGTCGGCCCGGCCGGCGGCGTCCAGGGCGCTGTCGATGAAGCCCTTCACGCCGGTTGAGGGAGCCCCCTGGGATGCGGGCTCAAACGTGCGCGCCGGCAGCTCGTGACGGCCGGCGAAACCGGCGTAGGTGCGTTGTGCGCGGCCGTAGGCCATCTGCACCGGCCGGAACAGCTCCTGCTCGAGCCTGTCGGCGGTGCGTTCGTCGAGCAGCTCATACGCCTCTCCCAGCGCCGCGAGCGCCACCCCGATCTCCTCGATCGCCCGCGCGAGGGCGTCGAGCACCTGCCGTCTGCCGTCCGCGGTGGTGTAGGTCATGGGTCCAGGGTATTGGCAGACCGGCCCGTTCCCGCCAGATGCCATAACCCGGCTGATCGAGCGAGCACAGTCCAGGGAGCAGTCGTGCGATCCGGCCGTTCGGGGACCATGGGGAGGTGACCTCTTGTGCTGGGTCGGCCGCCACGAGCCCGGAACATACCCTGTGGACATGACCTTGCCCCCTCGCGTGGGGATCAATGCCGTGTTTCTGGAGCCACGCATGGGAGGCCTCGACACCTATGTGCGCGCGCTTGTCCCCGAATTGGTTCGTCTCGCCCCGGAGGTGGAGTTCAGCGTGTTCTGCAGTCCCGGCGGGCACTCCTACCTGCAGCGTGAGGGGTGGGGTGAGCAGGTCGAGCTCGTCACCCACCCGCTGCTGGGCCGGCGCGGACTGAAGGCCGTCGGTGAGCTCACCGTGCTCGGCGGGCTCGCCGGGAGGCGCGTGGAACTGCTGCACAGCGTCGCCATGACCGCGCCGCTGCGCACCCGCGCGGTCAACGTCGTGACGCTTGCGGACGTGACCTGGATCGTCGCTCCCGACCCCGGCGAGCGCTGGACCGCGCTCCTGTGGCGGGTGGTCGTGCCACCGGTCGCTCGCAGGGCCGATCGCGTGATCGTGCTCTCACACGCGGGGGCCGAGCACGTGACCGAGTATCTGGGTGTGCCCCGCGATCGCATCGACGTCGTCGCGCTGGCCGCGGGGACCAACGACCTGGTCGCACCGACCACGGCTGCCGGGCTGCGCTCGCGCCTTGGGCTGGGCGCCGGACCGGTGGTGCTGACGGTGTCGGCGAAGAAGGTGCACAAGAACCTCGAGCGCCTCGTGCGCGCGATGGTTGCAGTGGCCGAGCGCTGGCCCGACGCGGTGCTCGTCATGCCCGGCAACCCGACAGCGCACGAGCGCGAACTGCGCGAGCTCGCCGCCGAGCTTCGGATCGGCGCGAACGTCGCGTTTCCGGCCTACGTCGATGCCGCCGATCTGGAGGGCCTGTACGCGCTCGCGCGCTGCTTCGTGTTCGCCTCGATCAACGAGGGCTTCGGCATCCCGATCCTGGAGGCGATGCGCCGGGGCGTGCCCGTCGCCTGCTCGCGCGCCTCGGCGCTGCCCGAGGTGGCCGGCGACGCGGCGCGCTACTTCGATCCGCTCAGCGTGACGGACATCGGCGACGCGCTCATCGAGCTGCTCGCCGACAGCGATCTGGCCGCTGATCTGGCCGCGCGTGGCCGTGAGCGGGAGAAGCGGTTCACCTGGGAGGCCACCGCCCGGGGAACGCTCGAGAGCTATGCGCGGGCTTGGGCGCAGCGGCGATGAGCGCCACGGAGCAGCCCTTCGGGGAGACCTCGGGCGGGGCACCGACCCCGCAGGGGTTGGTCGGCGACGTGCTGGACAGCACCGATGCCGGAGGCCGCATAGTCCGCGGAGGCGCCGTGCGCTTCGGAACCTACGTGCTCATGGTCGCGCTGTCGGTGCTCTCGGCGGCGCTGCTCACCCGCCACCTGGGTGTTGTTCGCTTCGGCGAGTACACGACGGTGCTCTCGCTCGTGGGAGTCGTTTCAGCGATCACCGACGCCGGCATGTCGGCCATCGGCACGCGCGAGTTCGCCGTGCGCGAGGGAGCCGAGCGCGATGCGCTGATGCGCGATCTGCTCGGCCTGCGGATGATGCTGACGACCGTCGGGCTGCTGCTCGTCGTCGGCTTCGCCCTCGCCGCCGGATACGACACGGCGCTGCTGCTGGGCGCGGTGCTGGCGAGTCTCGGCACGATCGCGCTGGTCGTGCAGCACACGCACACGATCCCGATCTCCGCCGCGCTGCGCCTGGGCACGCTGTCCGCGCTCGATCTCGCGCGACAGGTCCTGACGGTGGCCGCGATCGTCGTGTTGGTGGTGATCGGCGCTGGGGTGATGCCGCTGCTCGCCGTCGCACTGGCGGTCAACCTGGTGCTCATACCCCCCACGGCCGCGCTCGCGCGCCATCAGATCTCGCTGCGCATGGGGCTGCGTCCGCGCCACTGGCTCTCGCTGCTGCGGCTCACGGTGTCGTTCTCGCTGGCTACGGCGGTCGGCACGCTGTACGTATTCACGGCGCAGATCCTCACGAGCCTCGTGTCAAGCTCCCACCAGAGCGGGCTGTTCGCGGCGTCGTTCCGGATCTTCATCGTGGTCAGCGCCGTGCCCGGTCTGCTGGTCGGCGGTGCGCTGCCGCTGCTGGCCCGGGCCGCGCGCGACGATCGCGAACGCCTGAGCTATGCGCTGCAGCGGATCTTCGAGGTCTCGTTGATCCTGGGTGTAGCGGCGGCCCTGACGACGCTCGCGGGCGCCCAGTTCATGATCGCTGTCGTCGCCGGGCACGAATATGCCGCCTCCGCCGGGGTCCTGCAGATTCAGGGGCTCGCGCTGATCGCGTCGTTCGTGGTCGCCGGCTGGAGCTTTGCGCTGCTGTCGCTCAAGCGCTACAAAGGCCTGCTCCTGGTCAACCTGGCGGCCTTCCTGGTCAGCTGCTCGTTGACTGCGGTGTTCGCGAGCAGCCACGGCGCGACGGGCGCCGCGATCGCCACGCTCTGCGGGGAGGGCGTGCTTGCGCTCGGCTCGCTGCTTGCGCTACTGCATGGCCATCCCGAGATGCGACCGAAGCTTGTGATCGTGCTGAAGGTGGCGCTCGCGACGGCGCCGGCGGTCGTGCTGGCGCTGCTGTCCGGCGTGCCATCGCTCGTGCGGACCCTGCTCGCTCTCGTCGTCTATGGACTGCTGATCGTGATCGCCCGGGCCGTGCCGGCCGAGGTGGTCGAGCTGCTGCCGGTGCGTCTGCGGGGGATTTTCTGAGCTGCGCGGCGGCCCGGGGGATCGTCGGGCTCGTCTCTCATCTTGCGTCTGGATCGCTGAGCCGCGGACCGGTTGCACGCGCGAGTATATGGTCCGTCTCGTCTTGGCCCCGGCTCCCGACATCGCCCTGATGGTGCTCAACTGGAACGGCGCCGATCTGCTGCGCCAGCATCTTCCGGCGGTCGTGGAGGCGGCGTCGCGAGCAACGGTCAACACGCGTGTATACGTCATCGACAACGCCAGCAAGGACGAGTCACGCGAGGTCGTCGCCTCCTTCGGTGGGGTGGAGCTCATCGCGTTCGATAACAACCGCAAGCTGCATGCCTACAACGAGGCGGTTCGCCGTATCGAGTGCACGGCGTTCATGATGCTCAACAACGATGTCAGTCCGGTAGCCGACGTCATCGACCCGATGTGGGCGACGATGCGCGCCGATCCGGGAGTGTTCGCTGTTGGCGGGGAGGTGATCGATACCGCCTCGGGACAGGTCGACTCCGGTCCGACCTCCGCTCGCTGGGAGCGCCGGTGGGTGCTCGAGCCGACGGCGCTCGCCGGGGCGAGGGAGCCGATCGACGTCGCCTACGTGTCAGGCGGCGCCGGGCTGTACCGGCGCGAGATGTTCCTCGCCCTCGACGGCTTCTGGGATGCGCTCCCGGGTCTGTACTGGGAGGATGTCGAGCTCGGGCTGCGGGCATGGCTGCACGGCTGGCGCTCGGTGTTTCACCCGGGCGTGCGCTTCGACCACGCGAGCGGGTCGACCGTGCGCCGGTCGTTGAACCCCTACCTGCGTGAGTTTCGGACCTATCAGAACGTGCGTCTGGTGCACTGGGCTCTGCTGCTCGACGGCGCCGATCTGCGCAGCTATCTCGTAGGGGAGCTCCAGCGCAGCCTGCGTAAGCCGTACTACTACGCGACCGTGCTCACGCTGCTCGGTGCATTGCCGGCAGTCGTCCGTCGTCGCCGCGCGCTCCGCCGCAGCTGCGGTGCGGTGAGTGTCGCCGATTTGCAGGCGCACTGGCGCGATCGGGCTGAGTAGCGACTCATCTCCTCGCGGCCTCCCGCGGCAGAGGAGACCGTCGTGGCGTGGAAGCCTTTGCCACGACGGTCAGCTGCTGACGCAGGAAGTCGTTGGCGAGCTGCTCGCTCACCTTTGCGAGCAGTCGCCCCTTGAGTGTCATCGAGGTGACCCAGCGTTGCGGCTCCCAGCCGCGCGCGCTGAGAGTGCGGGAGAGGCTGCGCCGCGTGAACCATCGTAGGTGCGTCCAATCGCGTACGCCCAACTGCTCGTACTCGAACTCGCCCCGCAGGACGAGGTTGCCCACGAGACGGTAGAAGCGCAGATTGGGCACCGACACGGCGAGCACGGCATCCGGCGCCGCCCAACTGCGCAACGTGTCCAGCGCCCTCCACGGATCAACCAGGTGCTCGAGGACATCGGCGGCGATGATCACGTCAAACGGTTCCCCGCCGAGATCGGCGAGCTGCGTGTCCTCGATCGTCCCGACGATCGCCGCGTCATAGCGTTTTCCGGCCAGAGCGATGGCGGCTGCGGAGGGGTCGAGTGCGACGAGCTCGTGCGCGCCGGCGTCACGCAGACGCGGCGCCCAGGAGCCTGCACCGCTGCCGACATCGAGCAGTCGCCCGGAGATGGTCCCCAGTCCGCGAAGCACGTCCTCGTTGTGGATTTCTCCGTAGACGAAGGCCTGTTGAAGCGGGTGTGGGGGCATGGCGCAGAGCCTATTGATTCCATGACCAAGTCTGTGGATGTCGTGGCCAAGCCAAGCGATGACCGCGCTGGCAAGCGATAGCCTGCCCGCCGTGCCCTCCGTCCTCATCGTGCGCGGCCATCTCTCGACGCCCTGGGAGTTGCGTCCCTGGCTGGAGCTGCCGGACCGCTATGAGGTCTCCTACCTGCTCACCGGGTCGAATCGCTTCACCACCCCCGAACGGTTACGCGCTGTTCCTGCACGAGCACTGCGCGACCTGCTCCCACGCGGCCCGCTCGGCGAGCTGTCGGCTGGGGTGTTGGGCGATCGGTACCTGTCGGCTGAGGAGTCCTTTGCCGACGCGGACATCGTGCACGCAGCGGAGCTGAGCTTCTGGTTCGCCGCGGAGGCCGCCAAGCGCCGGAGCCGTTACGGCTTCAAACTGGTGCAGACGGTATGGGAGACGCTTCCGTTCCTGGTCGCCTACCGTAATCGCCACGCTCGCAAATACCGGGAGCTCGTGCTCGCCAATACGGATCTGTTCCTCCCCGCGACCGAGCGCGCCGCGCTCGCGCTACAGCTGGAGGGGGTTTCTCCCGAGCGAATAACGGTGTGCCCGCCCGGGATCGATACCGCCCGCTTTGCGGCGCCGCCCACAGGCCAAGCACCCGCTGTTCACACAATCGTTTCCCCGGGTCGGCTCGTTTGGGAGAAGGGCCACCAGGACGTGCTGCGCGCGCTCGCCCTTATGCATCGGGGCACGATCCGTACTCCCAGTGGCGAGACCGTCTGTCCCCGCCTGCTCATCATCGGCTCGGGGCCGGAGGAGTCGCGCCTGCGCGCTCACGCCGCGGATCTTGGATTAAGTGACGCGGTGGAGATTCGCGGCGTACCCTATGAGGAGATGCCGGCGGTCTTTGCCGGCGCCTCGGCGATGGTGCTTGCGAGCCAAGCATCGGCGAGCGCCGCCTACCACCCCTTTGACATCCCCCATGCCTTCTGGGAGGAGCAGTTCGGACTCGTGCTCGCCGAGGCGATGGCGGCTGGGCTGGGGATCGTCACTACGACGAGCGGCGCAATCCCCGAGGTGGTGAGCGGGGCGCCGGTCGACCTCGTCGCGCCCGGTGATTGGCCGGCGATTGCGCGCGCACTGGCCGCGGGGCCGCTCAGCCGCCCTGCCGGCGCCCGTGTCTCATATCCGGCAGAGATCGTTCACCGCTACTCGACGACTGCCGCATCGGAGCGACTGGTCGCCGCCTATGACCGATTGCTGGCGAGCTGAGCAGTGTCCCGGCCTCCGATCATCGAACGTCTCACCGATCCCCATCGGTTTGATCTCTTTCCCACCGGTCCTGGAGAGATCCTCGATATCGGATGCGGATCGGCAAAGACGCCTGGAGCGGTCGGACTTGATATCTCGCCGGATACAGACGCGGACATAGTTCACGACCTCGACGTGTTTCCCTACCCGATCGACAATGCGAGCTTCGATCAGATTCTTCTTCAGGACGTGATCGAGCATGTCGCGGAACCGATCCGTGTCTTCGAGGAGCTGCATCGCATAGCGCGCCCCGGCGCGCGCATACAGCTGCGCACGCCGCACTTCTCATCGGTGCTCGCCTACGGCGATCCCACACATCGCCACTACTTCTCCACGATTGCCATCCGCTCTCTGGCAGAGCCGCGCTTCGAGCACTACACGGATGTCCGCTTCCGCATCGTCCATGTGACCCTGGATTTGTGGTTGCCTTTTCGAGCGCTCGGTGTGAGCTTGCTGGCCAACCGCTTTCCCGAGCCTTACGAGAAGTACTTCGCATTTCGCTTTCCGACCATGAACGTGCGAGCCGAGTTCGAGGCGCTCAAGTAGCAGGCTCGGCCGCCGGGCTCACCGAGCAACAGCCTGATCGAGCGTGTCCAGTGTGATCTGCGCAAAGCTCTCCCAAGAAAACTCACCGGCTCGTTCCATGCCCTCGCGACTGAGCAACTCCCGGCGGGGCTCGTCGCAGAGCACGCGCCTTAGACCATCGGCGATGCTTGCCACGTCGCGGGGATCTACGTACTCGACCGCCGTGCCGCCGACCTCCGGCAGTGAGGACACGTTGGAGGTGATGACGGGCGCCCCAGCGGCCATCGCCTCCAGCACCGGCAGGCCAAAGCCCTCGCCGAGCGACGGGTAGCAGAACACCGCGCAGCGCCGGTATAGCTCTGCCAGGGCCGCGTCGGAGACGTGCCCTAGCATTGTGCTGTGCTCACCGAGCGAGCGCAGCGCGTCGAGCGTTGCGCCTGTCTCCCATCCGAGTGCGCCGACCACGACCAGCGGGTGCCGGTCCTGGAGTTCCTCGTCGATGGTGCGGTAGGCCTCGACCAGCCGCGGCAGGTTCTTGCGGGGCTCCAGTGTCCCGACCGCCAGCACGAAGCCGGGCTTCGGCAGCGACTCCGCCTCCGCGGCGGTGAGAGCGTTCTCGGGCGGCGGCATCGCGCCCAGGTGGGCTACGACGGTGCGCGGGGCGGCCGAGGGAAAGCGCGTGGCGAGGGCATCGGCTGTGGCCCGCGAGATGGCCAAGAGCGCAGCCGAGCGCCGCATGGCCGGGCCGAGCGTCAGGCGCTCGATGACCGTCGAGCGCCTGTTCGGGCGCATCGCCGGTTCGAAGGGGACGAGGTCGTAGACGATCGGCACAGCCGGGATACGCAGGAACCAGACGGTCAGGTAGGAGTTGGAGGAGAGGAAGACATCGCACTCGCGATTGGCCGCCCGCGCGGTCAGCAGATGCCACCAGGGGTCGCGGGCCGCGATCGTGCTCCAGCGAAACCGCTCGTCGAGCTCCACCTCCTCCCAGACCCTCCGCGCGTAGAGAACATAGTGGTGGGGGTCCTCCGGCCGGGCCGCGAGGGCGCGCAGCAGCTCGCGGACCACTCTTCCGCGGCCGGCGGGCACCTCGACGGCGGCGCGGGCATCGATGCCGATCGTCAGTGGTTTCGATGCGGTCATGGTCGGGGAGGCTAGCCTCCCAGCCATGCACATCGGCCTGAACCTGATCTTCCTCGTGCCCGGTGAGACCGGTGGCATGGAGGTCTACGCGCGCGAGCTGATCCCAGAGCTCCTGGCGCAGGCGCCGCCCGGGACGCGCTTCACCGCGTTCGTCAACCGCGAGGCGGCCGCCGCGGGCGATGGGCCCTGGGGCGAGTCGCTGCCGGCGGCGATCGTGCCTGTGAGCGCGCGCAGCCGTGTGCAGTGGGTGCTCGGTGAGCAGACGCTGCTGCCGCCGATGGCCGCCCGCGCGCGGGTCGATCTCATGCACAGCCTTGCCTCGACCGCCCCGCTGTGGGGCCCGTTCCGTCGTGTGACAACCGTGCACGATCTGATCTATGCCCGCTTCCCCGATGCTCACCCGGGCGTTCGCGACAGGGGCATGAGGGCGCTGGTGCCGGCCGGCGTGAGGCGCTCTGATCGTGTGATTGCCGACTCGCGGAGCACACGTGACGACCTCGTCAAGCTGGTGGGCATCGCCTCCGATCTGATCGATGTGGTGCCCCTGGGCCTCGGCAGCGTGCAGCGCGAGACGCCGTTGTCAGGGCCGGATGTCAGCGCTCGCTTCAGCCTGTCCGGCAGACGTGTGCTGCTGAGCCTTTCGGCCAAGCGTCCCCACAAGAATCTGCTCGCGCTGATCGATGCGCTGGCGCTGGTACCCACTGAGCGCCGCCCGCTGTTGGTGCTGCCCGGCTACCCCACCTGGCACGAGGCGGAGCTGCGTGAGCGGGCCGTGAGCGTAGGTGTGGCCGACGATGTTCGCTTCCTGGGTTGGGTTTCGGGCGGGGAGCTCGAGGGACTGTGGGCGATCGCCGACGCGTTCGTGTATCCGTCTCTGTACGAGGGCTTTGGGCTGCCCGTGCTGGAGGCGATGGCCCGTGGCGTGCCCGTGGCGTGCTCGAACGCCTCCTCGCTGCCGGAGGTCGCGGGCGACGCCGCGCTGATGTTCGACCCGCGCGACGAGCGCTCGATCGCGCAGGCGATCGAGACTCTGCTTTCCCAGGATGGCGACGCGCGTACGCGGACAGTGGCGCAGGGGATCGCACGGGCGCAGCAGTTCACCTGGAAGCGCGCCGCGCGCGCAACGCTCGACAGCTATGCCCGCGCGCTCGGCGCACGCGCGCCGTAGCTGCCCAGCACCGTCTGAAGCGAGCTCTCGAGCGCGAGCTCGTGCGCATGTGCGGCAAACCAGCGAGCCGTGCTCTCGCGCAGGGCGATTCCGCCCTCATGGACGCGCACGATCGCCGCGGCGATCTGCGTCGGGTCCGAGCTGGCGCACACGAATCCGTTGACACCGTCCTCGATCAGCTCGACCGCCGCGTTGTCAGGGCCGGCTACGACGATGCTGGGCGTCCCCCGCGCGGCAGCCTCGACGACGACCATGCCGTAACCCTCGCGCACGGAAGGCAAGAGCAGGCACAGGGCGCGGCGCATCTCCGCGTTGACGGTCTCCACTGCGGCGAATCCTGGAGCCGAGATCGCCTCGCGCAGACCGTGCTGGGCTATCGCCTCGCGCACCGCCTCGCGCTCGGGCCCGTCGCCGAGGATCACGCCCTGTAACTCCTTGATCTCATCTCTGGCCAGGGCGATCGCCGCCACGGCGAGGGGGGCCTGCTTCTCGGGGATCAGCCGTCCCGCGAACAGCACGAGGTTCTCAGCCGGTCTGGGCGGCGCCTGCTCGACGGTCCCGGTGTATAGCCCGCGCAGGACCGTCACCTCGTCGTGCAGGCCCTCCTCATGCAACCGCTCGGCGTGCAGCTTCGAGAAGCAGAACGCCCGCTGGCGCAGCCGTGCGCAGGCGCGCTGCACGAGCCCGCCCACGCGCCCGCCGACGCCGCCGAGATACTCGCGCCAGTAGGAGTCGCTCCAGACCTCGAACCAGTTGACCTTCGAGCTCGTAGCGTCCGACCGTCCGAGCCAGCGCCGTGGCGAGCAGCGAGAAGTAGGGGAACGCGCAAGCGTGCACCACGTCATAGCGCCTGCCCCGCACCAGCAGGTGCGCGAGGACCCCCAGCCCGAATACGAGCGGCGGCAGGATCCGCCGCCGGCCGTCCTTTGTGTACAGGTCCATGCGCGGACCCACGCTCACGACCCGTGCGCGACCGTTGGCCAGTTCGGGCCTCTCGCCGCGATCCCACTGGCGCAGCGTCACGTAGGTGACCTCGTGCCCCTCCTGCACCAGACGCTCGGCGAGGTTGCGGTACCAGCGCTCGCCTCCGCCGACGGTGTATGGGAACAGGCAGTCGTATACGACGCAGATGCGCATCCCGCTAGCATCTCATCTCGTCGGTGCGCGACTACTTTCCGCCTTGACGCGCGTTATAACCGGATAGCTCGCCGCCCCCGTCCGCCGGCAAGTCGCGGCGCTGTGGCCACAGAGAGCCGATGAGCACACTCGCCCAGACAACCACTCCTCGCACGTCTGACTCCCGCGAAATCGAGACGCCGCTGGTGTCGGTCGTGATTCCGTGTCTGAACGAGGCCGAGAACATCGAGTCCTGCGTGATCGCGGCGCTCGAGGCGATCGAGGGCATGGGGGTGCGCGGTGAGGTGGTCGTCGCCGACAACGACTCCGAGGACGACTCCGCGCGCCTGGCCGAGCAGGCGGGGGCTCGGGTAGTGGTCGAACGCCGGCGCGGCTACGGCAGCGCCTACCTCGCGGGGTTCGCTGCCTCACGCGGGGAGTACATCGTGATGGCCGACGCCGACCTGACCTACGACTTCCAGGAGATTCCCCGCTTTGTCTCGGCGCTGCAGGACGGGGCGGAGATGGCGATCGGCGATCGCATGGACAACATCCAGCCCGGCGCGATGCCTTGGCTGCACCAGTACATCGGCAACCCGATTCTCACGGGGCTGCTCAACTTCTTCTTCCGCACCGGCATCAGCGACGCACACTGCGGTATGCGCGCGGTGCGCCGCGAGGTGCTGGCGCGCCTGGACCTGCGCACGACCGGCATGGAGTTCGCCTCGGAGATGGTCATCAGGGCAGCGAAGGAGAAACTGACGATCGCCGAGTTCCCGATCGAATACCACCCGCGCGGGGGCGAGTCCAAGCTGTCGAGCTTCCGCGATGGCTGGCGCCACCTGCGGTTTCTGCTCGTGCACAGTCCCAATCACCTGTTCATCCTGCCCGGCGCGGTGCTCGCCGGCCTGGGCACGCTGATCGTCGTGGTCGTGGGAGCCGGTGTGGACTTCTTCGGGCGCGCGTGGGGAGTGCATGCGCTGATCGGCGGCGCGCTGCTGATGATCGTCGGCACGCAGGTGCTCGCGCTGGGGCTGTGCGCGCACGCGTACGGCACCTACTTCATGGGCGAGCGGGACCCGTGGTTCGATCGCATGCGCGCGCGCTTTCGTCTCGAGCACGGCCTGCTGCTGGGTGGCGTGTTCACGCTCGTCGGCCTGGTGATGGGCGCCCTGATCGTGGCGACCTGGATAGCCCACGGGTTTGGATCGTTGGCGGACGAACACCTCGCCGTGATCGCCGCCACGCTGCTGATCGTCGGCATCCAGATCTTCTTCTCCTCCTTCCTGCTGTCGATCCTCGGTCTGCGCCGCCGTTAAGGCCTTAGGCGTGCGACTCGGACGGTCGAGGGTCGATGCCGCGACCGCGCGGGCGACGAGGATCCTGTTCGCCGGAGATCACCGCGTCTGGCGTGCCGCGGCGATCGCCACCGTGCCGCTGCTGGCGCTGCTCGCGTACTACTGCCTGCGCCCGCGCGACTACTACACGGGCACCGATTCGGTTGAGGCGCTTACGTACATTGCCGAAACGCCCGCCAGCGAGCCGGTATGCGTGCCCGGTCTCGAGATCCCGGCCGGTACGGCACGTATCCGTCTGCTGCTGATCTCGCGTACGCGGATTCGCCCGGAGCTGCATATGGCGCTGGACCTCGGCGGTGCCGGCGCACATACGATCGACAGCTCGCTCGCGCCTGTGACGGTTCCGGCCAACCGCATCAGCGCCGCCGAATTCACGATCCCCGAGCTGTCCTCCCATCCCCCCGAACGACCAGCGTCCCTGTGCCTGACCGCGAGCGACGTCGTCAACTGGGGCGGCACCCCGCTGACCGCCGTCCCCAGCTCCTCGCCGCCGACCATGGACGGGCACCCGCTTGTCGGGCGGATCGCCGTGTGGTATGAGCCGCCCGCAAGCTCTCGGCGGAGCTACCTGTCGCGCGTCGGCGCGATCCTCGACCGGGCGTCGCTGTTTCGCCCGAGCCCGGTCGGGCCGTGGCTGTATGTGCTGATCCTGATCGTGCTCCTGCCCGGCCTGGCGCTCGCGTCGGTGCGCTGTCTCGCTCTGGCTGTCTCCCGTGGGTGCAGCGTGCGCCGGACGGCGGCCTGGCTGTTCGCGATCGCCGCGTTGAACTTCGCCTGCTGGGCGCTGATCACGCCGCCGTTTCAGGCGCCTGACGAGGTCGATCACTTCGCCTACACGCAGTCGCTCGTCCAGCGTGGCGAAGCCCCATCGCGCAACCCCGGCTCGCCGCTGGCGCGCTGGTCGAGCGCGGAGACGCTCGCGCTCGAAGACATGAGCTTCCTCACCGACCATCAGGTCGGGGACACACGCGCACCGTGGACCGCGCGCCAGCAGGACGAATACCGCGAGCAGGTCGCCGCCACGCACCCGAGCTCATCCAACGGCGGCGGCAATGAGACGGCCGCGACGCACGGAGCGATCTACTACGCGGCGCTGGCGCCAGCCTACCTGCTCGCCTCCAGCTCGCCGTTCTCCCAGCTGACGCTGATGCGCCTGACCTCGGCGCTGATCGGCGCGCTGACGGTCGTATTCGCGTTCTTGATGGCGCGCGAGCTGGCGCCCGGCCGGCCTTGGCTGGGGGTGCTGGCAGCGTTGCTTGTCGCATATCAGCCGATGTACGGGTTCATCTCGGGCGCGGTCAACAACGACGTAGGCGTCAACGCCGGCGCGGCGGCGCTCGAGCTGGTGCTGATCGTGATGCTGCGTCGCGGCATCACGCTGCGCCTGGGTCTGCTCGCCGGTGCGCTCCTGGTGGCGTTGCCGGTCGTCAAGGACACCGTGTATTCGCTCTATCCGGTTGCGGGCATCGTGCTGCTGGTGACGCTCTGGCGCCACCACCGTCGCGCCGACATCCCGGGCTGGACGGCCCTGGTGGCGACGGTGCTCGTGCTCCGCGAGGCATCGGCGCGCTTTGCGCATGTCTTTCATCCGGCCGCCGGCTCGAGCGCGCCGCTTGAAATCGGCGCGCCGACAGGGACGGTCAGCGAAGCGCTCGCGCATCCGTTCGGCTATCTAGCCTACCTCTGGCAAGTGTTCCTGCCGCGCCTGCCGTTCATGGCCAGGCACTGGGAGACCACGAACTATCCAGGCTTCGTGATCTTCGTCGAGCGCGGTTGGGGCGCGTTCGGCTGGTATGACGTGCTGTTCCCGCGCCGTGTCTTCGACATCGTCTTCGCTGCGATGGTCGCGGTCCCCATCCTCGGCCTGGTGGCGATCCGGCGCGAGCGGTCGTTCGTGCGCAGTCACGTGCTGGAGCTCACGATCCTCGCGCTGATGCCGCTTGCTGTCGTCGCGGGCGTGGAGGCGGCGTTCTACACCACGGGCACTCGTCCGGCCGTTGCGGAATTCGGCCGCTACATCTTCCCCGCGATCGCTCCGCTGGCGGTGCTCGTCGTCGCCAGCCTGCACGCGTTTGGCCGGCGCTGGATCGTATTTGCCGGCGCCGGCCTGCTTGTCGCGATGATCGCTTTGAGCTATGCCTCGCAGCTGCTGACCCTGACCGGGTTCTATGCCTGAGGTGACGGTCGCCATCCCCGTGCGCAACGGCGGAGCGCTGCTCGCGAGCACGCTCCGAGCGCTCGCGGTGCAAACCGTTCCCCACGAGCTGCTCGTCTGCGACTCCCGCTCCAGCGACGGCTCGCCCGAGCTCGCCCGGGCCCACGGCGCGCGGGTAATCGAGATCGCGCCCGAGCACTTCAACCATGGCGGCGCGCGCAACCTGCTGATGAACGAGGCATCCGGCACGCGCGTGGCGTTCCTGACCCAGGACGCGGAGCCCGCGGACGAGCGCTGGCTGGAGTGTCTGCTCGGCGGGTTCGAGCTCGCCGCGGACGTCGGGATCGTATACGGGCCATACCGGCCTCGTCCCGATGCCTCGCCGGCGGTGCGCATGGAACTGGAGCGCTGGTTTGAGTCGCTCGCTCCGGACGGCGCGCCCCGCGTGGATCGCCTGACCGAGGACGAGCGCCGGACCATGCCCGTGGTCGCGCTGATCGGCGCGCGCGGGTTCTACACCGACGCCAACGCGTGCGTCGCGCGCTCGGCCTGGGAGCGCGCGCCGTTTCGCGAGGTGCCCTACGCCGAGGACCGGGTGCTGGCGATCGACATGCTGCGCGCCGGCTATGCCAAGGCGTATGTGCCCGGCGCGGCGGTGATGCACTCCCACTCCTACACGCCCGCCGAGGAGCTGCGCCGCTGCTTTGACGAGTGGCGCGGCCTGCGCGAGGTCTACGGCTGGCGCGAGCCGGCCTCGCCGGTTCACCTCGCTCGGAGGCTGCGCGGCGAGCTGGGCTGGGCGCGGCGCGAGCTCGACCGTGAGTGCGCCTCCCCGTCCGAGCGCCGCGCGACGCTCGCCGCCGTCACCCGTCACCATGTCGTGCGCCTCGCCGGGGCGCTGATGGGCTCGCGCGCCGATCGGCTGCCCGCGGGTATGCGCCGCAGGCTCTCGCTGGAGGGCCGCTCCTCGTTCGAGCCGATTGACACCTACATACCGTGAGCGGAAACGATCCAATCCAAGGTGCGCCAGAAGGGGCGTTCTCGAACCTGCGCAGGCGCATCTACCTGACGTATACCCATTTCGGCCTGCGTACGATCCTCTGGCGGCTGGTCACGTTCCCGCTGCGGTTCACCCCGCTGGGAAGGCGCATGCGTCTGCGCACGCACGCGCGCGACCAGGAACGTCGTCGCGCTGCCACGTGGTATCGGGAGCACGGGCGGCCCGTGGACATCGTCGTGCCCAGCTACCGCGACGCCGAGCGTGTGCGCTCGCTCGTACGCAGCATCCGCAAGACGGCGCCGCGGGGGATGGCTCGCGTGATCGTCGCCGACGACGCCAGCGGCCCCGAGCACGTGGCGGCGCTACGGCGGATCGAGGGGGTCGGCGTCGTGATCGAGTCCGAGCGCAACACCGGCTTCGCCGCCAACGTCAACCGCGGCCTGCGCGCTACCGCGCCCGACCGCGACGTGGTCGTGCTGAACTCCGACGTCGAGGCGCTCCCGAGCTGGCTTGAGTGCCTGCAGTACGCGGCCTATCGTTTCCAGGACATCGGCATCGTCGGCGCGCAGCTGCTCTACCCGGACGGGCGCATCCAGTTTGGCGGGACGGTACGCAACCGCGATGCGCCCGAGTGGTTCGACCATCGCTACCGGTTCAAGCCGGGCGACTGGGGCCCCGCCGCGCAGACCAGCTTTGCGCTCGCGGTCACGGGTGCGTGCATGTACGTGCGCCGCGAGGTCATCGAGCGCATCGGTGAGCTGGACGAGCGCTATCCGATGGCCTATGAGGACGTCAACTGGTGCCTGCGCGCGTGGCAGGCCGGCCTCGGCGTGCTGTACTTCCCGGCTGCCCAGCTTGTGCATCACGAGTCGGTCACCCGCGGCACCGACCTGGGCGAGCGCGAGCGGGAGTCCCAGCGGCTGTTCTGGGAGCGCTGGTCTCACTTCTTCGACGAGCGTTCGGTCATGGGCTCGCCTCGCGCGGGCAGTGGCGGCGGCGGCCCTGGCGAGCGCCCCGGCGATGGCCGGCTGCGCATCGCCTACGTGACGGAGGGGACGGGCGTGGGCGGCGGGCACCGCGACGTCTTCGAGCACCTCAACCGCCTGTCCGCCCGGGGGCACGAGGTGTCGCTGTACACGCTCGACGACCCGCCGGACTGGTTCCCTTTGCGCGTTCCCGTGCACACCTTCGCCGACTACGACGAGCTGGCCCGCTCGCTCTCCGAGATCGAGGCGATCAAGGTGGCGAGTTGGTGGATGACCGCCGCACCGGTGTGGCGCGCGAGCATCGTGCACGGCATCCCCGTGTACTTCGTCCAGGACATCGAGACCTCCTACTACCCCGACCACGAGCACGCCCGCCACGCCGTGCTCGACTCCTACCGGCCCGAGTTCCGGTACATGACGATCTCCTCCTGGAACCGCGAGCGCCTGCGCGAGCTCGGCCTGGACGCCGAGCTGATCCCTCCGGGGATCGACCTGGAGACCTTTCACCCCCGCGCGGACGTGGCGCGCCGCGAGGACATGGTGCTGGCGCTCGGCCGTGCCAACCCACTGAAGAACCTGCCCCTGACGCTCGCCGCCTACAGAGCGCTGAAGCAGCCGCGTCCCGAGCTGTGCCTGTTCGGGATCGAGCCGGAGATTGCGGCCGGGGAGGGCGTGCGCTACGTCAACTCCCCCGACGACGATCGGGTCAACGAGCTGTTCTGCCAGGCGACCGTCTTCGTGCAGACCTCGATCCACGAGGGCTTCGCGCTTCCGCCGCTGGAGGCGATGGCGACGGGCGCCGCGGTCGTCTGCACCGACGCGCACGGCAACCGCGACTTCTGCGTGGACGGCGTCAACTGCCTCATGCCCGAGCCCGACGCTCGCTCCGTTACCACTGCGCTGACGCGGCTGCTGGCTGACCCCGAGCTGCGCGCGCGGCTGGGGCGAGCGGGCATCGAGACGGCCGCGGACTACGCCTGGGAGCGGCGCATCGACGCGCTGGAGGGGTTCTTTCAGCGGGTGGCCAGCTCGCACGCCATGGCCCGGGCTGGGGAAGTCCCGCCGGGGGTCGGGGCGGGCGGGCGTTGGTGAGGCAGGCGGGATTCCCGGACGTAACAGTTCGCCTGTCAGTCGCCCGCGTAGAGGCGCTCGAGATCGACTAGCTCCACATCGTTTCGGCGGTGCGCCGCGGCAAGAAGGGTACGATCGAACCCGCTCGCGGAGAAGACGGCGAGCTTCACGCTCCTCGCCACAGCCGCTCGCGTGGCAAGGAGGTCCCGCGCTCGCTCCAGGCGAGCGAGCACGGCGATGCCAGCCGGCTCGCTCCCGGACTTGGCCTCGCCGAGCAGGCCCACCGTCGCGGAGCTGCCGGCGCGGACGCCGACGACGTCAATCTCTATCTGAGAGCGGCCGGCCGGATCGCCCAGCTGTGTCGCTCCCACCCGAGCGAGACGCCCGCCAACGGTCTCTTCGGAGGCATAGCGCGTCGTCCACAGGCGGGCAAGGTCCTCGAAGTGGGGGCCGAGGACGTGTGTGGAGAAGCGCTGCTGGGCGTCGGCCCACGCCTCGGCCGCTCGGCGTTCCTCGAATCGGGCCAGGTCCGGACGGGTGACGACGTGGTGGAAGCGCACTATCGGCTCGGCGATCCGGTATGAGGGTCGGCGCCGACGCAACGCGTCATCATCGCGCACTACGAAGCCGGCATCGAGAAGAACGCCCAGGGGCCAAGCGAGAGCTTGGCGGTCCCGGCCGAGCGCCGCCGCCATCTTGGTCTCGCTGAGGTTGCCGGCAGCGACCGCTGAGAGCACCGAGTGATACAGCCCCCGGTCGGTGAGGCCGCGCTCTTCGGCCAGAAGGTAGTCGTCCTCCCGGAAGAGCGCCGACGCGGGGTTGCACACGCCGGCCGCCAGCCATCGCCCGAAATCTGCGACGTTGCCAGGCGGGTCAAGCCCGAGCAGGTCGCGGTAGCCGGGAGTGCCTCCCACGATCGCGTGCAGTCGCACCGCGACCGGCCAGTTCCCGGCCACACCCCAGTAAGAGGCCGCTTCACGGAAGTCGAAGGGATCGACCCGCAGCGTGCTCGCTACGCGGCCGCGCAGGGCACGCTGTCCCGACAGCAGGCCGGTCATCACCGACAGCGCCGAGCCGCAGAGAACGAGGCGGACCGCACCTTGGGAGCGCTCGCGCGAGGCGTCAACGGCTCGCTGTAGCAGCGAGGACAGCTCGGGCACCCGGTCGAGCAGGTACGGAAGCTCGTCGATGACCGCCACAACAGGGGCAGCGGTTTCCCGGTGCAGCTCGGCGAGGACGTCAACCGCTGCGGCCCAGTCGGCGAGCGCCAGCCTGCGACCGGGGACTCCAAGCCAAGCGCCGAGAGCGCCGCCCAGGCGCTCGAGCGCGGGAACCGCCTCCTCCTCGAGCGCCTGGTAATAGAAGCCATCCGTTGCGGCGGCCAGGCGCCGGAGCAGGTATGACTTGCCCTGGCGTCGTCGCCCGTGTACTACGGCGACGCGCAGGTCCTCCCCGCCCGCACCGGCAAACGCAGAGAGATCCTCCCACTCGGGGACGCGGTCGAAAAGGTCGTCCGGTCGGGGCAGTGCCATACGGGCAGGATAGCGAGCAAAGCCGCCTCAGGAAAAGTAGACTTTGCTAGCTCGCTCATGCAGGATGTCGCGCGATCCCACAATTGACCAGATCGCGATCCCCACTCTAAGCCCCCCAAGTGGGAGATAAGCGCAATGTTTAGCTTTAGAGGCCCATATAAAGGGTTTTATGCTATAACTAATAAAGATTCTTTACTGGGACGCTAATCGCCTATCCTAGTATGACAACCCATTTGAGGTGTATTATGAAAATCGACAACTATCTAACGGACGAGTCGGCGCTCTCCGAGCTAGGTATGCGCCTGGAGCGAATCCGTCTCGAGCGCAACCTCACCCAGCGCCAGCTGGCCGCCGAGGCGGGGGTGGCGTACAAAGCGATCCAGCGCATCGAGGCCGGCGAGTCGGTCAAGCTCACCAGCTTCATCCGAGTGCTCAGGGGCCTCGGGCTGCTCGCTGCGCTGGACCAGCTGGTGCCCGAACCGACGCCGAGTCCGATCGAGCTCCTGAAGCTGCACGGCAGGCGGCGGCAGCGCGCCTCGGGCTCGAGACTCAAGAGCCAACCTGCTCAGGAGCAGCCGACGGGGTGGCGCTGGGGGGATGAGACGCCCGCCGGCGGCTCGTGAGCACGCTGGCCGCGGTCAGGCTGTGGGGCACGAGCATCGGGGCGGTCTCGATGCCCGACGACGGGCGCGTGGCGGCGTTCCAGTACGAGCGCGAGCTCCTGGACAGCGGCATCGAGGTGGCTCCTCTGACGATGCCGCTGCGCTCAGAGCCGTACACGTTCGCGGCGCTGAGTCCCGAGAGCTTTCACGGGCTGCCCGGTCTGCTGGCCGACAGCCTGCCCGACCGCTACGGCCATGCGCTGATCGACGCCTGGCTGGCCGGGCAAGGACGCGCACCGGAGAGCTTCGATTCGGTGGAGCGGCTGTGCTACATCGGGCGACGCGGCATGGGCGCTCTGGAGTTCGCCCCCAGCCAGGGTCCCACACCGTCGCGGACCCACGACCTGCAGGTCTCAGAGCTCGTCGAGCTCGCCTCCGAGGTGCTCTCCCGCAGGGAGGAGCTCATCGCTTCGCTCGCGCATGGTCATCAGCGCCAGGCGATGCTCGACATCCTCAGCGTCGGCGCCTCTGCCGGGGGCGCCCGCGCCAAGGCGGTGATCGCCTGGAACCCAGATACCAACGTCGTGCGCTCCGGCCAGATCGAGAGCCTCGGCCCCGGCTTCGAGCACTGGCTGCTGAAGTTCGACGGGGTTGCGAACAATCGCGACAGGGACACGCTCGCCGATCCCCAGGGCTACGGCGCGGTCGAGTACGCCTACTCGCTGATGGCACGCGACGCGGGCATCGTCATGAGCGACTGCCGGCTGTTGGAGGAGAACGGCCGCCGGCACTTCATGACCCGCCGGTTCGACCGCGGCGCCGACGGCTCAAAGCGGCACATGCAGTCGCTGGCCGCGCTCGCCCACCTCGACTTCAACCGGCCCGGCGCCCACTCCTACGAGCAGGCGTTCCTGATCATGCGCCGACTCGGGCTCAGCACCCCGGCGGTCGAGCAGATGTTCCGCCGGATGGTGTTCAACGTCGTGGCGCGCAACCAGGACGACCACGTCAAGAACATCGCGTTCCTGATGGACCGCGCCGGACACTGGCAGCTTGCACCGGCGTTCGACGTCACCTATGCCTACCGCCCCGGCAGTCCGTGGACCGAACGGCATCAGATGACGATGAACGACCGGCGCGACGATTTCACGCTGGCGGACTTCCAGGCATGTGGCCGTACAGCCTTGCTCCCCCGCGGGCGTGCGATCCGGGTCGTGGAGGATGTTCGCGAGGTCGTTGCGAAGTGGGAGGACTACGCCCGCCGAGTGGGAGTCGATGAGGAGCACGTCCGTCGGATCGCCCCGGCGCTCAGGCTTTCGTTTGCGCGGGGGTAAGGCGCCGCTACAGATCCTCGGCGATGTGCGGCGCCTCGCGGTTGAAGTACCAGAAGCCGAGCACGAAGATCGCCGTCACGAGCGCGAGCGGCTCGAGCAGGGCGGCCCAACTGCCCAGCACCTGCCCGGCACTGAGCGTCGCGTGGTTGATCATCGCGTGGCGGAACTGCTGAAAGACGGTGACCAGCGGATTGAGCGTATATACGTGGTAGAGGAAGTGGTCCAATCCGGCATGCCTGTACACATAGTGGATATGTCCGTCGGATATCACTTTAATTGGAGTGCCATGTGTGGTGCATCCACTCGTGCCGAGTGGTGACGTATCGCAGATGAGCTTTTCTCTAACCGTTTCAGCTGGGATGATCACGGGTGAGGAGTAGAACAGGATCTGCGCGACGACGTCCCAGATCGGCTGGATGTCGCGAAAGCGCACGAACAGCGCCGACAGCAGCATGGCGATGCCGGTGCCGAGCACGACCAACATCGCCAGAATCAGCGGAAGCTCAAACCAGCTGAGCATCGGGCGCACGCCGGCGATCAGCGCGAAGATCATGACCACGATCAGGTTCAAGCCGAGGTTGAACAGGGCGAGGAGAACGATCGAGATCGGGATCGCCAGTCGCGGGAACTGGATCTTGCGAACGAGGGTCTCGCGGTCGACGACGCTGCGCACGGATCCTGCGGCCGCTTCGCTGAAGAAAGTGAACAGCACGATCGAGCCGAGCAGCTGTGCTCCGTAGAACTCGCCGGCCGCGCCTTTGCCCCTGTCCACGTGGAAGATCAGCACGAAGAACACGTACAGCACGCCGAACAGCAGCAGCGGGCGCATCACCTGCCACAGGTAGCCGAGCGCCGAGCCGAAGAACTTCAGTTTGAATTCGCTGCGTGCGATGTTGTAGGCGAGGTGCCAGAAGCGCGGCCAGCTGTCGCTCAACGCGCGCGGGCCGCGGATCGGCTGCCCCATGGGCTCGGACAGGGCCGGCGCGCTCACCGGCGCTCTCCAGCGGGCTGGACGTCGCTCGCCGGGGCGAGGCCCCAGCGCGTCACCTCGGTCTGCACCGGGATCTCGACCATGCCGCCGCTCGAGGTAAGGCCGGAGACGACGAACGACAGGCCGCCGGCATAGCGGTCGATGACGTCCAGGCCTTCGCCGCGGTGGGTGATCGTCAGGATCGGGTGGTAGCGCCCCGGCGCCAGCATGTTGTGGAATGAGAAGGCGAACACGGCACGCTCGCCCTCCTGGAAGCTGCCCGTATCCTCCTGGTCCTTCGCTGTGGTTGCCACCACAATCGGCTGACGCTGCTCGTTGAGCAGCGTCATGCTCACGGCCGGGTCGCGCACGTCGGTGTTGAAGGTCACCAGCACCTTCAGGGTCAGTGGCTCGGACTGGGGCGCCACGGCACGGTGATCGGCCTGGTTGTCGCCGAGCCACACGTCGCTCACGCGCGCCGCACCGTCGCCCAGCCGGGCGCTGCCCACGTCATCGTCTTCGTAGCCAGCGGCACGCCCAAAGGAGATCTCCAGGTAGCGGTCGGCCACGTCGCGCGGGTCGCCGATGCTGACCATCTCGCCACGCTCGAGCAGCATCGCGCGATGACAGAAGCGGGTGACAGCGCTCATGTCGTGGGTGACGAAGATGATCGTGCGGCCTTCTTCGCGCATCCGGTTGAAGACGTCGAAGCACTTCTGCTGGAACGCCGCGTCACCGACGGCCAGCACCTCGTCGATCAGCAGGATCTCGGCGTCGACCTGGATCGCCACCGAAAAGGCCAGGCGCACGTGCATGCCCGAGGAGTAGTTCTTGAGCTTGAGGTCCTGGAACTCCTCGAGTTCGGCGAACTCGATCACGCGCTCGTAGCGAGCGCGTGCCTCCCGCGGCGAGAGGCCGAGCATGATGCCGTTCAGCGCGACGTTCTCGTAAGCCGCCAGGTCGGGATTGAAGCCGACGCCCAGCTCGATGAAGGTGGACATGCGACCGTTGCACCAGATCGCTCCCTCATCGACGCGGTAGATCCCGGCCAGGCACTTCAGCAGCGTGCTCTTGCCGCTGCCGTTGCGCCCGACGATGCCGAAGAACTCGCCTGGCGCGACCGCGAAGGAGATGTCCTTCAGCGCGTGCAGCTCCTCGTGGCGTGAGCGGCGCAGCGGGTGAAGCGCCCGCTCCTTGAGCGTGTGGCTGCGCTCCTCGGGGATCTTGAAGCGCTTGTCGATGCCCTCGGCGGCCAGCGCGGGGCGTCCGTGAACGGCTGTCTGCTCGGCGGGCATGGTCCCTGGAGGGTATAGCGAGGGGGCGTCGCGACCGGCAGGTGAGCGCTCAGCGTGTCCTGCGCGAGCGGCCGCGCAGGGCGCGACCGATGCCCCGCGCAACGACGTACGATCGCGACAGCGCGCCGAACAGCGGCCGGCTCAACGCGGGATGCGCGCTGAGCGCGAGCAGCGCGCGCTGGAGGTCTAAGGGGAGCGAGCCCTCCTTGCCGATCAGGCCGCGTGCCGGGCCGACTTCGGCGAGCAACCGGTTGTAGTCGTTCAGCACCAGTTCGCGTTCGTCGATCAGCCTCTGCGCCACCTCCTTGTGGTGGACGGCGGTCAGCCGGCGCTCACGGGCGATTGCGTCGCGACTGAGCGCGGTGGCCTCGCGCATGGGTGCGCGCGCCGCTTCACGATAGGCCTCGATCGTCGCCGCGGCGGCCCGCTCCCACGTCAGCTCGCGTGCGGCGTCTGCCAGCAGGCGCACCTGTCGAGCGCGCGCCTGCGGGTCGTTGAGCAGCGGAAATGCCGCTGCGGCGCTCTGCGCCGGGTCCCAGGGAACGATCGTCGCGGCCTGCCCCATCGCTCCCTCCGCCAGCGACGACTGCGCGGCGTACAGGCAGGGAACTCCGCGCAGGGCGCTCTCGAACGGGACCAGCCCGAACCCCTCGTACTCCGACGGGTACACGACCGCGGCGGCGTTCCGCATCAGCCACTCTTTCTCCGCCTCCGCGACCGGTCCCAGCTCGATCACAGCGTCGCGCAACTGCGGGGTTGCGTCCAGCGCTTCGCGCTCGGCCTCGCGCGAGGAGCCGTGCTCAACGTGCGTGCCGGCGAGTACGAGCGCTCCCTGCCAGTTGTGATGCTCGCGCAGGGCTGCGAGCAGGCGCAGGGCGAACACCCTGTTCTTGTGACGGTAGTCGGCGCCCAGGCAGAGCAGGAATCCCGGGTCCGGCTCGCTCGACGCCGACTTCTCGCGCCCAACTTCGAACCGCGTCCGCAGCGCCGTCGGTTGGCGGGGGGTCTCGCCGAGGCGATGATCGAGACCGGGCGGGATGACCATGATGCGCTCGGGGGCGAGGAGCCCCTCGTCGATCAGCTCGCCGCGCGTGTGCTCGGAGAGGACGAGCACGCGCTCGGCCGCGATCATGCCGTGACGGCTCGCGCGCCGGTAGTCCTCCCACGCGCCGGCATCGGGGAAGTAGTCGCCGTTGCGGTAGGCGATCAGGTCGAGCTGGCTGAGCACGACCCGCTCGCCGAGTTGCCAGGCGAGACCGACGTCCTCCTGCGAGAACGCCTGTTGCGGGCGGTGAAGCACGGGGCTCGCGGGCGTGGTCTCATCGATCTCCTCGACGGCGAGGATCTCCGTGTCGGGCAGCTCGCGCAGCAGCTCGAGCGTCTCGAGGTCGATCCGCTCGGCGTAGGTCAGCACGCGCAGGCGCAGCGCCCCCGTGTGGGCCAGCGCGCGTGTCAGTTCGAGCACCAGGATCTGCGTGCCCATCAGGGCGCCGTCGAGCGCGCGCGCATCGATTGTCACCCATAGCCGCTCGTGGTTGGTCATCTCAGCTCGCCTCGACTGTGTCGGCCGAAAGGGCAGCCTATAGAGCCTCCACCGAGAAAGGGCTGGGAAAAGGGAGAGAGACGGAGAAGGGGGAGAGGTGGGCGATAATGACCCCGGCCGCAGCAGTGGCCAGCCCACCGCGCCGATGACCGACGACAGCCAGAGAACTCCCGCAACCTCACTTGCCCAGGCCCCGCGGCGTGCGCGCCGCCGGTTGCGGGCGCTCGCCAGCGGCCTCCTCTGGAGGCTCGCGCCGGGGTACGCCCGTCGTCGCGCCGCTCGGGCAGATGCGACGGCCAGGCTTGGGCGCGTCGAGGCCGAGCTCCAGCGCGTCGGCGAGCGCCACGGCGAGCAGATCGAGCGTCTGGAGGACCTCGCCCGCGAGCTCATCCTGACCGCCGAGTCGCAGCGTCGCGGCGTCGGTGACGTTGACCACGCGATGAAATCGGCGGCGAGATCCTCGCGCCGGGAGATCGAGCAGATCGAAACCGAGCTCAACGCCGTGCCCTATGTCGCCGACAGCCCGTTCGAGACGCTTCAGTCGCCGGTGGGCGAGGTCTTCGGCTATCGCTCGGCGGCGTCGCTGCGCGGCGGCGGCTCTGGCTACGTGGACTTCGAGGAGCTCTTCCGCGGGCCCGCCGACCGTGTGGCGGAGTCCCAGCGCCCCTACCTGGCGCTGGTCCGCGACCACGAGCCGGTGCTCGACATCGGCTGCGGGCGCGGCGAGTTCCTCGCCCTGCTGGCCGGCGAGGGCATCCCCGCCCGCGGCGTCGACAGCGACGCCGGAATGATCGAGCGCTGCCGGGCGCTCGGCGTCGAGGCGACGCTGGCAGACGCGAACGAGCATCTGGAGAGCCTGGAAGATGGGACCGTGGGCACCGTCTTCTCCGCGCAGCTCATCGAGCATCTGCCGGTCGCCGAGCTCCAGCGGATGCTCGAGCTCTCACGGCGCAAGCTGCGCCTCGGTGGGCTGTTCATCGCCGAGACGGTCAACCCACACCGGGTGTCCTCGTTGAAGACCTTCTGGGTCGATCTCACCCACCAGCACCCGATCTTCCCGGAGGTCGCGCTCGCGCTGTGCGCGATCGCCGGCTTCGAGTCGGCCTACGTGTTCGCCCCCACCTTCGACAGCTTCGAGCGCGCCAGCTTCCAGTCCCCCGCCTACGCGGTGGTGGCCACGGCGCCGGCCCGCGAGGACGCGGACTGATGCGGGTCGTCACGCTGGCGACGCTCGCGACCATGCCGCATGCGCGTGTCCTGGGCCGCTCGCTGGCGCGCCACCAGCCGGACTGGCCGCTGGACATCCTGCTCGTGGCCGGCGAGGAGGTCGTCTCGATCGCGGAGAGCGAGGAGCCCCTCGTGCGCTCCGCCGCGCGAGAGCTGGACATCGACGTCGAGACGCTGCTGGCCGGTCACGCAGAGGAGGACCTCAGCATCCTGCTGGTGCCGCGGCTGTTGCAGCGCTACGCGGCACGGACGTCGGAGCCGGTGCTGCACCTACCGAGCTCCGCGTGGGTGCTGGGCGCTCTGGAGCCGATCGAGTCGGCGCTCGGCAACCGCAGTGTCCTGCTGGCGCCGCGGATGCCCGCGGATGTGCCCAACGACGGTCTGGAACCGGCGCGTGCCCAGATGGAAAAGGAGGGTCGCATCGAGGAGACGATCATGGCGGTCGACGGTACGCCTGGCGCCGAGGGGTTCCTGGTGTGGTGGGCGGCAGCATATAGAGCAGATGCTCGGGTCGCTGGATGCCCACCGAAGCGGTGGTCGCCCCGAGGACCGTCCCTGGCTGGCACGCTTTCTCGAGCTCGCCCCGGCGCGCTTTGCGACGGCCGTGCTCGATGACCCCGGATGCAACCTCAACATGTGGAACCTGCACACCCGGACCCTGGAGTCCGGTCCGGACGGGATGCTGGTCGACGGAGCGCTGGCCGCTGCGCTTCTTGAATCTCCCGGGCTTCGATCCGACCCGCCCGTATCGCCTGAACGCACGCGCGAGCCGCGCACGGGTCAGCCGCTCGCCCGCCCTGCACGAGCTGTGCGAGCGCTACGCCGCCGAGCTGCTGCAGGCCGGCTGGCGGGATTCCGAGCGCCGCGAGGAGGTCGGACGGCGGCTCGCGGACGGGCTCGTCTACGACGGCTCTCTGCGCGCGGCCTACGCGTGGGCGCTGACGCTCGGACAGGACTTTGGCGACGTGTTCAGCGAGGAGGGCACGCGCGAGTTCCTGGCCTGGCTCGCGGGGCCGGCGCCGATGGGCGGAGCCGCACGGCATCAGCCGCTACGTGTTCCATCGCGTGGCCCGCGAGCGTCCCGATGTGATGCGCGCCTACCCGGACCTCGACGGCGACGACGGCGCAGGTTACGTTGCATGGTGCTGGGCGTTCGGGCGCGACGAGCTTGCGATCCCCGACCGTTTCATGCCCCCCCGGCCGGGACAGGCTCCGCGCGCCGAGTCACCGGCCGCCGCAGACGCCGGTGAGAGGAGGACGCCGTCCGGGGCGGCCACAGCCGCGCGTCCCGCCTCCCCTGCGCGCAGTGTGGCGCCCGGACGGACGGCCCGGCGGTGCGCCTGACCGGATACCTCGGGCACACCCTCGGCCTCGGTGCGGCGGCCCGGGGCTACGTGCAGGCGCTCGACGCCGCCGGCGTCCCCGTGAGGACCGTGAGCGTGCCGCTGCACCATCTCGCGCTGCCGGTGGAGCTGGAGGCGGAGTACGGCCGGCACGGATTCGAGGATCTCGTTCACGAGGGACGCCACGGTTTTGAGATCGTGGCGGTCAACGCCGATGAGCTCCCGGACTTCGTCGAGCGCTTGGGCGAGGACTACTTCGAGGGGCCGCGCATCGGGATCTGGGGGTGGGAGACCAACGCGATCCCGCCCCGCTGGCAGCGGGCGTTCGCCCTCGTGGACGAGATCTGGGTCTACTCGCGGTTCATGGCCGAAAACATCGGCGCGGTGGCGCCAGTGCCGGTCATCGCCCTGCCGCCCCCGGTCCAGCCTCCGGCGGAGCCGGCCGCTTCGCTGCGTCTGGGGGTTCCCGACGGCTTCTTGTTCCTGTTCGTGTTCGACTACCTGAGCACGATTCAGCGCAAGAACCCGGTGGGGCTGATCGAGGCATACAAGCTCGCGTTCGCGCCCGGGGAGGGCCCGCAGCTGCTGATCAAGACGATCAACGCGCCGCTGCGCCCGCTGGCCGAGGAGGAGGTGCTGTGGGCCGCGCACGGGCGTCCGGACATCCACGTGATCGACCGGTCCCTCAGCGGCGAGGAGCTGAACGGTCTGATGGCGGCGTGCGACTGCTACGTCTCGCTGCACAGGGCCGAGGGGTTCGGGCTGACGCTGGCCGAGGCGATGGCGATCGGCAAGCCGGTGATCGGAACGGGCTACTCGGGGAACGTTGACTTCATGAACGCCGAGAACAGCTATCTGGTCGACTACACGATCGGCAGGGTCGGTCCGGAATGCGAGATCTACCCGCCGGAGGGCGAATGGGCGGACCCGAGCGTCGAGCACGCGGCGCAGATGATGCGGTGGGTGTACGGCGACCCCGAGCAGGCCGCCCGGATCGGCGCGCGGGCGCGCGAGGACATCGCTCGGACGCTCTCCCCGGAGGCGACCGGGGCGGCGATGCGCTGGCGGTTGGAAGAATTGGCTGCTGACTCGAATGTCTCGCCGCCAGCAGCTATCGCATCCTGACGTAGTCGCTTCAGCTTAGCGCGGTTTGCGCGACAGCAAGAACATCTCCTCGAAGAACAGGCTCCGATGCTTGAGCACGTACATGCGCTCTCGCAGTGCGTCCAGAAGCTTGATGTGGTTGAACCCGAGGTGTGTTTCCGGTGTCCAGTTCGGCTCAAGCGCCGTCGTCTCCTTGCGAACGATCGAATTGAACAGCTGCAGAGGTCCGATCGGATCACGGTGGAGGTTGGTTGTGGACAGGGCAATCCGCTGGAGCAGGAACGGCAGGCCGACCATGTTTGGCACGGACGCGATGATGACGCCATTGGGCTCGAGCAGGTCGAACATGTTCTCGACCAAGTTGACACGAGACTCGTAGAGGCGTCCCTGCTCGCCGAAGTGCTCAAGTGTCATGATCGTGAACAGCACCTCGAACTGGTCGGGTGCCAGCTGTGCGGCGAGCGCCGACGGGTCCGCGCCGTCGCTGCATATCACCCGTACGTTCGGAAGGTCAAGCGCCCGCATCGCCTTGTCGGCGATGTTCGACCGAATCCGCGTCGCGGTCGATTCCCACCGCCTTGGGAAACCAGCGCGCGAGCGATGGCAGGAACACGCCGTCCGCGCATCCGAAGTCGATAGCGTTGGCGCGGCCGAACCACGGTCGGGTCATTCGCAGCGCGGCCTCGAAGTGAGACGCCTTGACGCGGGCGATCAGTCCGCCGCGCAGGTAGTTGTAGCCGGCGTATGTGGTATGGCCTGGTGCGTACTCGGTCTGCTTGCCGGAATAGGCGGACGCCGGTGGCAGCCGTGTGTAGCGAAACCAAAGAGGAGGGAGCATCGGTGGCGAGGAATGCTAGCCGGCCGGAGCGGCTGCGCGAGCGCCCGGTGTCAGAACCTCCATCCACTGATAGCCGGCATGGGCGGCGCAGACGCGGTCGGCTTCGCTGCCCGGGACCACGACCAAGCTGCCGTCTCCAGGCTGTTCGAGCGTGAAGATCAGTGGTCCGATCACGCCGGAATCCGTGTCCGGGCCATCGCCGCTGCCGGGGGCCAGGCTTCCGTTGCCCCGGCTCAGACGGATCTGGTGCGTTCCTGCGCTCAGGGAGACGCGGGCGGCAAAACGCAGGAACTGCCCCGGGTAGCGGAACTGATAGGCAACGCTCCCCGCACGGCGGCCGTTGACATACAACGTCAGCGGTCGCCCCACCGAGCCAGGCATGGAGATTTCATATGTTCCGCCGACGGCGAGCGAGATCGACCCTTCGATTGCGCCAGCACCGTAGGCACGAAGCGATTCCGGGCTCAGGGCGTGCCAGTAGCTCGGATGTGTCGCCTGCGTGGGTACCAGCTCTGTGCGCGGGCCGGTCGGGACATATGCGACCGACGAGCCGGCTCCCGCTTTACGGACGCTCTTGACCAAGCCAAGGCAGAACTGCTTGGTTCGCTCGTTCGGCAAGCCCGAGAGAGGGAGATGGATCACGACTTCCGAGGCCGGACGGACTCGGCGCCAGACATCGAATTCCGACGTTTGATCAACGAGATCGAAGTTGGCCGGCGCACGGCTGGCGACTGGGCTCCGGGCGGTTACGAGCAATGGGAACGACTCTACGAAGCTCAGTTCGAGCTGATTTAGATCCAGCGAGTAGGCAAACTGTCCCGGAGGGAGTTTCACGGCGCCAGGGCGGATCTTGAGGTACGGGGGTTTGACCAGGTCGTAACCTCCCTCCCTCCGCAGGAAGTCCTCCGAGTACTCATCGAAGGCGGGATAGAACGCAGGAGCGACGCCAGCGAACCGTTTGCCGATTTCGGCCAGCTGTTCGTAGCGGCCGGCCGACGCCAGAGACTGGTCGTGATAGGTCAACGCGTTTCCGTAGAGCACGGCGCCGGCGACCGCAAACGCGCTCAGCCAGCCCACGGCTCTCACGGGGACCTTCAACCGGCGCGGGCGCGATGTGACCAGCCAGCCGGCGCCGACGAACGCCATCGCGACGAACATCGGCGCGGTGATCGTGTAGGCCTTGAGTTCGAGCCAGGGTCCACCGTGGGCGACCCAATATGCAAGCGCGATCGGGGTGGCGAGGCCGAATGTGGCCACCATCCACCGGCGCCTCCGCAGCGCGTAGACGACGCCGATTGTCCCCAGCACGATGATGAGGAGGTCGAAGGCGTGACTCGCATTGACGTGCGCATACATCGGAAAGCGATAGTCGTTGCTGATCCAAACGCCGACCGAGGAGATCTCGGGAATCGGAGCTGTCAGATTTCCCAAGCCGAGTTCGACTACGCCGTTTACTGCGGTCGTGAGGTCCCCGAAGAGTTTGATGGAGCTGATCACACTTGGTATCGCTAGTATCGCGGTGGCGATGGCGACCACGGCCCAGCTCGCCAGCGTGCGCAGGCGTCCGCCCCGGGGGATCAGGCTCGCCACGAACGCCACCGGCAGGAGCAGTCCGAACCATGGAAACACCCCGTAGCTGAACGCCGCGACAGCTGCCGCGATCGCTGGCGCGAGTGCGAGAGACGAACGCAGCGATCGCGGTCCGGGCAGTCTCTCGACAAGAAGGGCCGCGACGAGCAGGATGAGACTCGCCGTGGTGAGCTCCTTGATCCCACCCTCCAGCGAGTAGTCGTAGAGGATATTGGGCTGGATGGCGATAGCGGCGCCGATACAGCAAATGCTCGGGCTGGTGACGATCCTCCTGAGCAACGCGTACAGCGCTAGGGCGCCCATCGCTGCCGCCCACGCCAGGTAGGCCTGATAGCACCACACGGCTTCGGTGCGAATCACGCTGGCCATCGCCCCCAGCGTGGCCTGCCCCCCGCCGGGATAGCCGTTGCCGGTGAGGCCGAGGATGGTGTCGTTGAACGAGGAATTGCCGACGGGAACCGATCGGCCGGTTTCGGACAGATGCTGGGCGAAGGCCATCTGGAAGGCGGTGTTGACGATGCGCCCGAAGCCAGTCCACGTGGGCGCTCCGGTGAGTACCACCGGAGCGGCGATCACGGCGAACCCTACGAAGGCGGCGATCGTGGGGTAGAGGACGGCAGCTGACACCCGGCGCCCTGCGATTCGCAGGTTGGGTCGCTCGAGCACGACGCCGACGATCGCCACGACTACTGCCAGCGCGCCCGCGGAGGGGGCGAGCCAGGTCACCGACGTCCCGAGCGTGCACACGGCGACGGTGAGGGCGAAGCCCACCGGAAGCAACAGCACGCCGGATACAGCGCCCCCGCTCATGCGGCGGACGAGCAGGCCAGCGCCGCAGCACACCGCCAGAAGGAGGAGCGGGAACAGTAGCCAAGCGCTTAGAAATAGTCCTGTCATCGGGGTTCGGGGCGTAGGACAGCGCAGAGCCACGCAGCGGGTGGGGTTCGCTCTGCGATCGGCTAGGCTACTAGGACTGTGCGAGAGCCGAGCCGAGCTTATTGGATGGGTCGAGCGGTGGCCGTTACGGGCGGGGCGGGATTTGTAGGCGGCGCGCTGGTTGACGATCTCGAGGCGCTCTGCGCCGAGGTGCGCGTAGTGCGCTCTGCCGAGCACGACCTCAGAGACCCTCGAGCAACGCGCGAAGCGGTTGACGGTGCCCAGATGGTCATCCACCTCGCGGCCAACGTGGGCGGTATCGGCTTCAACCGCCGTAATCCCGCGCCGCTGGTCTACGACAACATGATGATGGCGGGCAACGTGTTCGAGCAGTCGCGCCAAGCAGGCGTTGAGAAGCTGGTGTCCGCCTGCACGGTGTGCGCCTACCCGAAGTTCACGCCGACGCCGTTCTCGGAGGACGAGCTTTGGAGCGGCTATCCGGAGGAGACCAACGCACCATACGGGCTGGCGAAGAAGATGATGCTTGTGCTCTCCGACAGCTACCGGCGCCAATACGACTTCGACTGGAGTAGTGCCGGTGGTCGTGAACCTGTATGGCCCCAACCACCACTTCTCGCTGGAGGACTCCCCCGCGATTCCGGCGATGACCGCTAGCTGCCCGACGAAGCGACCGTCTCGGGGGCGCCTCAGGTGGTCAGGTGGGGCAGTGGAAACCTGCGCCGTCCCGCGAGTTCCTCTACGTCGATGATGCCGTGCGCGCGCTGCTGCTGGCCGGTGAGCACCTGCAGACCTCGCAGCCGGTCTACGTGGGCACCGGCGTGGAGACGCGGATTCGCGATCTTGCCGACATGATCGGCCGGTTCACCGAGTATCAGGGCGAACTCGTGTGGGACGCCTCCAAGCCCGATGGGCAGCCGACACGCTGCCTGGATGTCTCCCGCGCGCGAGAGTTGATGGGCTTCCAATCTCAGGTCGGGCTGGAGGAGGGCCTTCAGAAGACGGTGGAGTGGTTTCGCGAGGTCGGCGACGGAGTGAGTTTGGCGGAGCGGCCGGGCGAGCCGTCGGTCGATCGGGCGTGAGCGCAACGTCCCGCGCGACGACACCGAGCTAGGCGTCGATCGCAAACCGGCCGGCACGATGGGCGCGGAGAACGTCTATTTCCACGTAGGGCGTTTTGGACATCCGTTCTTCGCGGAGCAGTTGCACTGCGCCCCCGAGGGATTCGCCTACCGCACCGCGAAGTCGAGCTCAGGCGGAGGTGGGGGTGCCACTCGCCTTATCGCGCTTCAGGGAGCCCCCCTGCTCAGAGTGCGCGGTGCTGTTGAGCGAATCGCGATCCGTGGACTCTCATGGTCGGGCTATGTCCGGCGCACGCGGCTTCAGCCGCCAACCGGTTGCTCGCTGATCCACAGCGCGCAGCAGCTGCTGCACGGACCGGCGCTGCCCTATGTCGTTGACTTCGAGTGCGTGGAGGTCTTCTGCCTCTATCAACGCATCTCCCTGAGTCGGCCGTGGGCCCGCAGGTCGCTCCTCGACACGCTGGCCGACGAGAACTGTCGCTGCCTGCTGCCCTGGTCGGATGCCTCCAGGCACGGCCTGGAGGCCGCGCTGGGCTCCCGGGCGGCGGACCGCCTTGCGCCCAAGACGGTCACCGTGCTACCCGCGATCCGTCCGCGGGTCACGCGTCCCACGCAGCGAGACTCGGGACCGTTGCGGGTGCTCTTCGTCGGGACCGCCTTCGAGGCCAAGGGGGGGGTGGAGGCGATTCGCGCGATCCGGCGGGTACGCGCCACCCACGATGTCGTCCTCGACCTGATCAGCGACGTGCCCGTGCGCTGGCGCAGGGAGATTGAGGACACCGCAGGGATCACGGCTCACCTGTGGCCGGCTCCCGCAGCGCGGGTGGAAGACCTCTTTCAGCGGGCCCATCTGCTGCTCTTTCCCTCGCACATGGATACGCTGGGCTTCGTGATGCTCGAGGCGATGGCCCATGGGGTGCCCGTCCTCGCCACTCGGCACTTCGCGGTTGCCGAGATGGTCGAGGATGGCGTGTCGGGAGTCCTGGTGGACGCCGAGAATCCGCTCTACGGTGAGGACGGCCTGTGTCGCTTCGCCCACACGCTGCCGCCACCGCGATACTTCCGTCGCGCGCTCGCCTCGCCCTCGGAGGCGTACGTAGGCAGGTTGGCCGGTGCGCTGGCGCGCCTCGCCGAGGAGCGGGAGCTGCACGAACGCCTGGCCGCTGGCGCGCTGGCGCGCGTGAACGACGGCCCTCTGTCGATGGCTCGTCGCCGAGACGCCCTCGGGCGCGTCTATCGCCAGGCGCTTGCAGGTTGAAGTCGATGGCGGCTTGGACTCGGTTCCGGCGCGGCAGTTAGGCTGCAGTCGACATGTTCGGGCAAGGCAGCACGATCCGCAAGCGGCGACTCTGGGACAGCGGGGCGGCGGTGAAGGCATACGCGCTCGCCAGGCGCGCAGCCGAGCGCGTCGGCCTGCAGATCGTGCTCAAGACGTACTACAGCCCGATTCCCGACCTCTCGACCGACCATCCCGGATGCGCCGTTTGGCAGGGGAGCCGGATCCGTTGCGGGGGATCGAGATCGAGCTCCACGCACAGGCTGAGCGCCTACAGGGCCGGTTGTCCGGCCTGATGGCCGAGTTTGCGTCCGTGAAGGTGGGGAGTCATGCGTTCGAGGCGCTCAACGCGTCCTATCCGTTGCCTGACGCGCGTCTGCTGTATGCGATGGTGCGCGGTGACCTGCAGCCCGCGTCGGTCGTCGAGCTCGGCTCCGGTCAGACGAGCCGGGTGATCGCCCATGCGTGTGCGGCCAACGCGGCCGACGGAATCCGATCGCACTTCCGGGCGTTCGACCCGTTCCCGACCGAGTGGACCAACCGTCGTCCGGTCTCCCCTCCCTGGAGCGCACCCCGGCGCAGGCGGTGCCCGAGGCGGTCTTCACCGAGCTTGCAGCTGGTGACATCCTGTTCGTGGACACGACCCACACGGTCAAGATCGCCAGCGACGTAAACCGCATCATCCTGCGCATCTTGCCCCTTCTTGCGCCGGGGGTGGTCGTTCACTTCCACGACATCTGCTTGCCCTACGAGTATCCCAGGTACCTCTTCGAGGATTACGCCCTGTATTGGGCGGAGCAGTATCTGCTGCAGGCATTCCTCTCGATGAACCCGAGCTTTGAAGGGCGCTGTATGCGACCAACGCCCTGTGCCGGGACCGCCGCGCGGACGTCGAGCGGGCCGGGCTGGCTGCACCGGGTGAGAGCGGAAGCTCATTCTGGATACGACGCCGCTAGGAGCATGGGTCTCTATTGCGAGCTGGCGGACGTGAGGGGCGGAGATCGGCGCTGATGGCGCTGGTTGCGGCCCGGTGAGCGGCTGGTCCTGACTGCGGCGAGGGTCACTGGACCTCTCGGGGGGGCTCCTGGGGCGTGTGGGACCCCCCGGGGTGCCCGGGGTGGGCTTATCCGGGGCTCAGGAGGGCCAGGCCGCCGTTGCGGTGCAGCTTGAGCAAGTTGTGGACGGCGCACTGGAAGCGCCATTGCGCGCGGGCGGCTTGTTTGCCGCGTAGCGGCAGCCGCTGGGCGTTTTGGACGGTATATCTGGCCGAATACCGGCTCGACGATCGCCTTGCGCCGGGCGTAAAGGGCACGGCCCTTCCTGGTTTTCAGCTTGCGTGCCATGCGCTGCTTGGGAGTGGCGTCCTTTCCGACCGGTCCGCGCGGCGCGGGTGCCTGGGGCTCGGAGTGCTTGAAGCGGCCGGTCGCGATGTGCGCGTCCAGCCCGTGCTCGGCTGTGGTGGTGACGTTCTCCTCGGAGAAGTAGCCGGCATCCGCGGTCAAGCTCGCATCCTCGGGTAGCTCGGCGCCGATCGCGTCGAGGTTCTCATCAGCTGCGCCAGCGCCGGCTGTAGCTGCTCGGCGTCGGGTGCCTGGTCGCAGAGCTCAGCCGCGACGATCACCTGCGCGGTGGAGTCCACGATCGCCTGGCCGTTGTAGCACTGGTGAAACGATCCGTCGGAGGTCTTCATGATCTTCGACTCCGGGTCGGTGAAGTTCCGCTGCGCCGTGGGCTTCGGCGCAAACGGGTCACGCCCGTCACGCGGCGGGCGGGGTTTCTTGCCCTGCGCTTCCAGTTCGGCGCGACGTGCGCTCTCACGCTCAAACGCCTCCGCCTCCAACGCCGCCTTGGCCTCCCGGATCGCCTGAAGGCGACCCTCGCGGCGCTGCAGCTCCGCCGGCAGCTCATCGCCACGACGGTCACGCCCGAAGCGCTCGTCCTCCTGCCCATCGACGTGCTCGGCGTCGGCGAGCAGCGCATCCACGTTCTTGCGCAACTCGGCGATCTCGCCCTCCAACTGCGCCTCCTTGCGGACCATCCGCTCGTAGCTCATCGCCTTGTGACGAGAGGCGTTCGCGCGCAGCTTCGTGCCATCCAGCGCCAGCGCCCCCAATCCCACCAGCCGCGCCTGCTTGCACAACCGCAGCGCCCCCACGAACAGCCCCGCCAACGCCTCCAGGTGACGCTTACGGAACCGAGCGATCGAACGGTAGTCCGGATGCTGACCGGCGCACAACATCCGCACCGCCACATCCCTGTAGCTCGCCGCCTCCAGCTTTCTGGAAGACATCACGCCGTTCGCGTAGCCATAGAGCAGCAGCTTGACCATCAGCCGCGGGTCATACGGCGGATAGCCCCGCTCCCCCTCATAAGAGGCGTAGATCGCCGAGAGGTCCAGCGCACCACTCTCCACCAGATCCGAGACGAAATGCGCCAAGTCCCCCTCAGGCAGCCACTCCCGCAGCACCGGAGCCATCAACAACACCTGGTCAGGGTCATAGGACCGGAACGTCTTCTCCTCGCCAGCAGGCGCACGCGCCGTCCGCTCAGAGCACTCGCTCGCCGCCACCTCCACCAGCCGCTCCTGCACCGCCATCGCCCCCATGAGAACCTCCGCGTCGTGGACACGCAAATCCCTTAAACCCGTCGGACGGCACCACCCCGGGTTACTGACCCGGGCTCCTAGCGGCGCTTCGACGGTCGCGATTCGCGGGGCGTCCTAGCCGCCGCTTTTGATACGCCTCAGCAGCAGGGCAAGGCCGCGACGGCGGGCCAGGCCGGATGCGGCGCCCGCGAGCAGGCGCCGCCTGTTGGGGCCGATCGGTAGGGCGAAGATGATCGGCAGAGCCAGCTTCAACGGCCACGGCACATCCGCGCGTCGCCAGGCCCGGCGGCGGTCGGCGAACAAACTCCCATGCCGGCTGCGGAGCAACGCATAGATCTCGCCGTGACGAGTGGCCGACTCGCCGAGCATCCGCACGCCGTGCTGGCGGTACTCGTAGACGACGATCGGCACGCGGATCCCTCGCCCGCCACGCTCGGCCAGCCCCATCAACACATCCCAGTCCTGCTGATCCCCCGCGCAGCTCCCACCCTCCGGTCGCCAAGAGCGCTGAGCGGCGGACCAGCACCGACGCCGGCATGTCGTTTTGGTAGCTGATCTGCCACGGATCGAGAGACGGTGCTGTCTCCTGGCGCCAGCTGCGCTCGCCAAAGAGCCGGGAGCCCCCCATGCCAAGGCGAGCCCAGGATCACCATCGAGTGCGGCGGCCAGCTTCTCCAGCGCGCCCGGCAGGAGCCGGTCGTCCGCGTCCAGGCAGAAGACGTAGTCGCTGCTCGTGACCAGCACTCCCGTCATGCGCGCCGCGCCCAGGCCACCGTTGGAACGGTGGACGACGCTCACCGCTTCGGCTTCGAGCGAACGGAACACCTCCAGGGTGCCAGGGTCGGTCGAGCCGTCGTCAACGACCACCAGCTCGTCGAGCCATGCTGTGCCTGGGCTCAGCGCACCGCTTCTGTGAGCGTAGCGCCGTCGTTGAAGCAGGGGATGATCACCGCGGCCGAGGGAGCCGTTGTCCGTGCGCGCTGAGCGGTGGCGGGTGTTGAGGCCGGCACGGCTCTTATCATGCCGGGCGCACGCTAACCAGCCACAACCGCATTGCCGGCTGGTGGCCGACACATCGACTGGTGCGGAACCTGAGGCTGCTGATCTTCAGCCCGTACTTCCCTCTGCACGTCGGTGGCTTGGAGGGCTATGTTAGTGACCTTAACGAGGTGCTGCTGCGTTCTGGCGAGGTCGACGGGATCACGGTATTCACGCCGCGGCTTCCGCACGAGGGCGCGGCTGTGGAGGATCGGCGAGGGCTACGTGGTCGTGCGCTACCCCGCGTTCGAGCTGATTCCCAACTTCCCTGTTCCGAGCTATTGAAGCGGGAGTTCTGGCGCGCTCTGCGTCAGCCGCCCCGCAAACCACGATGTCGTCGTGAGCCACACGCGGTTCTTCTCGACCTCCGCCCTCGCCTGGTCTGCGCACCGGCCGTGTCCGGCCGCTTCTGCACGTGGAGCACGGATCGGACTACGTCCAGCGAGCGGCGGCGCACCGCGGGTGGCCGCGCGCATTTACCACCTGTCGCTTGGGCGATTTCTCCTACGCCACGTTGACGGTGTGATAGCGGTCGCACGCGGCGGCCGGGTTCGTGCGCCAGCTCGCCGGCTGTGACGCCGAGGTCGTTCATCGGGGCATGCGGGCGCAGCGTGGACGCGGCACCGCTGACGAGGACGTGCTCGAGTGGGCCGCGGGGCGCCCATGGTCACGTTCGTGGGGAGGCTGATCTCATGGAAAGGGTGCACCCGATCTGCTGCATGTGTTTGCTGCGGTTGGCGGTGTGCAGGCGGTCGCGCGCACTGTCGGTGATGGTCCCCGCCGCGCGGAGCTTGAGATGCTCGCCGAGCGCCTCGGGATCGCAGAGCTGGTTTTGTTCTTTCTTGGGCACCTTTCCGAGGAACAAGCTTGGAGGGTGATCCGCGCCTCTTACATCGTCGTAAACCCCAGCTACACCTAGGGTCTGCCGATGTCTGTTCTGGAGGCTGCGCTGATGGGCAAGGCTGTGCTTGCCACCGATGTGGGTGGCACATCGGAGATCGTCACCGATGGCTGTGGGGGCCTTCTCTTTGAGGCCGATCATATTCGACGGTCTGCGCTCGGGCCTCATGCAGCTGCTGGAGGACCCGGGTCTGCGCCAGCGGCGGGAAGCGGTCGGCCCGTGCTGAAGCCGCAGGGCGCTTCCACCGGCCCATCCGTGCTGTGTGCTTCGTGGAGGTTGGCGCCGGGGGCTGGCCTCCTCGCGCGGCGGAGCGGCCGCTCAGGCCGCGGGCGTCGGGGAGGCTTCGAGACCTCTTCGAAGACGGACTCGTAGTGCTGGACGATGCCCTCCGCAGCGGTGGTTGGCTTCCCATGCCTTACGGCCGCGCGGCCCCAGCTTGGGCCGCTTACCGTCGAGGATTCGGCCTGCGGCGTCGAGCAGCTCTCCGAAGTTGACGGCGACCACACCGCCCTGGAAGCTCCGAAACGTCGCCGATGTCGTAGCTCACCGACGGGGTGCCGGCGGCCATCGCCTCCAGGATGACTAGGGGTGCGCACTCCCAGCTGGAGGGGAAGAGGAACAGATCGGCGGCGGCGATCGCACTCGTGATCGCTCCCGGAACGGAACCGTCGATCATCCGCAGCGGCTGGAGGACGCGCGCGCGTGCCTGACAGGTCAGCTGACAGCCGGCGCAGAGCGTCCAGGCCACGGCGGGGTGGCGCCACGATAACGCCTGTGAGCGCGCGTTCGCGAGCAAGAGCGCGACTGCGCAGCGAATCGCTCGTACCTTCCTGGATGTGACTCCTTACGGTGACCGCGAGCGAGTGCCCCGGGAGTTCAGAGCGCAACGTCTCATCGGCCACGGCGGGCGGGTCGGCGCCGTTGGGCACGACGAAGATCCGCTCGGCGCCGGAGGCTGCCGTGAAGTCCCAGCGTCTAGACGGTCGAATGCAGGATCAGCGCGCCATAGTGACGCAGGCGCTCGGCATCCGGCGAAATACCTCTTGTAGCGACGCTTGCCAAGCCCGGAGAACCCGCAGGGGGACAGCACCATGCGTGGCCGCTCCTCGCGCTCGAGTAGCTCGAAGCAGCAGTCGGTCGCCCAGGTCTGGGCAGCGTAGTTGAAGACGAGGTCGGGCTTGATGTGTGATCAGGCTCGCAACCGACGAGCCGTCGCCGCGGATACCTCGCACCTCGTTGCCGCTCACTGGGAGTCGGTGCACCGCACCCCGTCGAGCTCAGCTTCCTCGGTCTGCCCGCCGGTCACGACATGGACCTCGTGGCCACGAGCGGCCATTCCCTCAGCCACGCGCTGGACGACTCGCTCAGCGCCGCCAATCAGGGGCGCATACCTCTCTACTGTCGCCAGGAATCGCAAGAACGTATCGCCGGTCGTCAGCTCGTCGGAGTAGCTCTCGCTATAGCGCGCCGAGGGTCAACCTCTTCGAGGCGTTCGCCCGTGAGACCAGCTTGCTTATCCAGGTGCCCAGGCGCTCATGTTGCTCCTGGACATGTCGCCGCAGCAGACCCAGCTGCTGGGCGAGCACCTTGTTCTGGTCGGATAGCCGCGATACCGCAAGAGAGAAGTGCACCAGCAGCACGAGCACGACGCCAAAGGCCACCGCGAACAACGCCGACGGCGGATAGGAGATGCTCAGTGCGGAAGCCAGCGATGTGAACGACCGGTCCACAGAGAAAGTACTAGCAGGATGACGGTGGAGAAGAGCCAGAGCAGCGCGTAGCGCTCCATCAGCCGCTTGCGGCGTACGAGCTCCAGAGTCAACAACAGAAGGCCGCCACGATGATGATCGCGATGATGCGCTGGGTCGCCATGTGCTCAGATGGTGTGCTCGGCGCTGACGGGGGTATCGCCCTGCTCTACGGTAGGGTGGGAACGGAACAGGCCGACGAACACGGCCAGCAGGACCTTGATCATGTAGTAGACCGGCTGGCTGGAGGAGATTGCCGATTCCCCGCTGGTGCGTGGGCGCATCAGCACGGGGATCTCGCAGCTGTTGAGGCGGTGGGCATGCATCATCAGGATCGCCTCGACCTCCGGGTAGTCGTGGGGGTAGTCGCGGGCGAAGAGCTCTATGCCAACGCGGTTAGTCATGCGCAGACCGGAGGTCGGGTCCGTGACGCGCCGGCCGGTGATTATCGATACCAGGCGGGCGAAGATCGTGATGCCGACGCGGCGCGGCGCGGACGAGCGATGGCCTCGGTCGTTCGAGTCGAGGAAGCGCGATCCTGTGACCATGTTGAGCTCTGAATCGGACTGTAGGCGGCGAAGCAGATCGCGGATATAGCGAGGGTCATGTTGCCCGTCTCCGTCGATTTGAACGGCCACCTCATAACCGTGCCCCTGGGCGTACAGGTATCCGGTCTGCACGGCCCCGCCGATCCCCAGATTGAACGGCAGGCGCACCACTTTCGCGCCCGCCGATTCGGCGCGGGCTGCAGTCGTGTCCGTCGAGCCGTCGTCAACGACGAGGACGTCGAAGTCAGGAGCCAGGCCATGGATCTCCTCGACGGTAGAGGTAATTGCGCCTGCCTCGTTGTGGGCAGGAACGATTGCGAGATAGCGGTTATACGGGTCGAGGCATTCTACTCGGAGGAACGGCTCAAGGCGCACACAGTTGCGGTGCGCCGAGGCTGAGCTGTCCTAAAACGGTAGCGACTCCCCCGGTTCCGCACCCGTCTGCGTGATACTGATGGCCATCCATGACGAAACCAACCCTCTGCGCCGGGCACGGGGTGTGCGTGCCCAAGGGAAGGTGGGTGGCCTACGTGCCACGGAGGCAGGGATAATGGCAGGAACAGCGTCGGAGTCAGTCAACGAGCCGTCCGCCGACGTTCTCGACACCGGTCGGGCGGGGGGGCTGGTGATGCGCGGAGCGGCATTTCGACTTGCCGGGTTCGGAACGGGGACGCTCCTTACCGCGGGGTCGGCGATCCTTCTGACCAGACACCTCGGGGTTGTTCGATTCGGCCAGTACGCGACGATCGTCGCGCTTGGCACTTGTGGCACAGCTCACAGAGGGCGGACTCACCAGCTTGGCCACGCGCGACTTTGCCCTTGCCACGCCCGCGCGTAAGGCGAAGCTATTGGGCGACCGCCTGGGGCTGCAGTTCGTGACGACACTCGTGGCGATCGTCATCTGTGGCGCGTTCGCGCTCTGCGCCGGTTACGGCACGGTTCGCACCTTGGGAGCGCTCGCGGCCGCGCTCGGGCTCGGCTTTGCGGCGCTGCAGGTCACGGTCGCCGTGCCGCTTACGGCGAGCCTGCGCCTCGGTGCGACGAGCGGGCTGGAACTCGCGCGCCAGGCGATCCTAGTTAGTCTCACGGTGATCCTCGTGCTCGTCGGTGCGGGGCTCCTTCCGTTCCTCGTGGCGCTCATACCTTCGAGTCTCGTGGCGCTCGGCGCAACGTGGATACTCGCGCGCCAAGAGGTCCGCTTTCGCCCCGCATTCATCCGCGGGCCTGGATCGCTTTGGTGCGGCCTGCCGTCGTCCTCACGCTCTTAAGTGGTCTGGCCACGATCTACATATTCACGACCCAGATCCTCACGTCACTGTCGGCGAGCCCGATACAGACAGGCTTGTTCGCCGCATCTCTGAGAGTCTTCGCGGTGATCGCCTCGATTCCGGGCCTGATGGTGACTTCAGCGCTTCCCCTGCTCGCCCGGGCCGCTCGCGACGACACCGATCGCCTCAAGTTCGCGCTCCAAGGCCTGTTTGAGGTGGCGCTGATCGCCGGAGTGGGCATGGGCGTGCTATTGGTCATCGGTGCTGCGCCGATCGTCAACCTGATCGCCGGATACCGCTACTCCGGGGCGATCGCACCGCTGCGCATCGAGGGTGCCGCCGTGTTGGGGACCTGCCTCATTCCGGCGTGGAGCTTGGGCCTGCTCGCTCTGCACCGTCACTCCGCGCTGTTGATCTGCAACGTGATCACGCTTGCGGTCACCGCCGGCCTGACGTTGGGGCTGGCGTCCGTCATCGGCGCCCGCGGTGCCGCCGTGGCCACGGTCGCCGGAGAGTGGACACTCGCAACGGGTCTCCTGGTAGCGCTCGCGCTCGCCAATCGGCAGCTGGTGCCTACATCGCGGACGGTCGTGCCTCGTGTTGCGCTCGCCGGGGGTGTCGCGTTTGCGATTATGCTGCTCCCCATACCTGACGTCGCTCAGCTTGCGCTGGCAATCGCGGTGTACACGGCTATGATCCTCGCCGTTCGCGTGCTGCCCCGAGAGGTCCTGGAGCTGCTACCGGCGCGCTTACGGAGGGTACGGCGTGCCTAGGAGCATGGGTCGCTAATCGGGTTGGTGCCGTCCGGCGCGTTTAAGACGATGTGATCGTCCGCAACGGTGGAGGGTCGCATGTCGAGTGTGGTGCAGGATCGGCTGGTCGAGGTGGAGTCAGTGGAGGCGCCGGTCGCGCAGCGGGCACCGGTGGCAGCGGGGAAGGCGTTCCGGGCGTATGACCCTGGCCAGGTGTTGTTGATGGCGCCCTGTTTGCAGGATTGGGTTCCGGATGGGCATCTCGCGCGGTTCGTCTCGGATCTCGTCGATGAGGCCCTGGACCTGTCGGCGATCTACGCCAGCTATGAGGAGGAGCGGGGCTTCCCGCCGTATGACCCGCGGCTGATGGTCAAGCTGCTGATCTACGGTTACGCGACCGGGACACCGTCTTCGCGCAAGCTGGAGGAGCGCACCCATTCCGATGTGGCGGTGCGGTTTCTATGCGCTGACCAGCACCCGGACTACCGGCCGATCGCGCGTTTCCGTAAGCGTCATCTGGACGCGCTGGCGGAGCTGTTCGTCCAAGCGTTGCGGCTGTGCCGTCAGGCCGGGCTGGTTGGTTTGGGGGCGCTCGCGTTGGATGGCACCAAGTTGCGCGCGAATGCGTCGCGTCACAAGGCGATGAGCTACGAGCGGATGGTCAAGAAGGAGAAGGAGTTGGAGGATGAGATCGCCGCGATCCGCGCGAACGCGCAGGCGCTGCTCGCTGATGCCGAGCGCGTCGATGCGCAGGAGGACGAGCGCTTCGGGCCTGACCGTCGCGGGGACGAGTTGCCGTTGGAGCTCCAGCGCCGCGAGCAGCGGCTGGAGCGTATCCGTGAGGCGAAGGCGGCGCTTGAGGCCGAGGCTGCTGAGCGCGAGCGCGAGCGTCGTGCTGAGCTGGGGAAGCAGGGCAAGAAGCCCCGGCGGCCTCGCGATGGGCGTGACCCGTTCGCGCCGAAGCCCACAGCACAGCGGAGCTTCACCGACCCGGAGTCGAAGATCATGAAGACCTCAGACGGCTCGTTTCACCAGTGCTTCAACGGGCAGGCGATCGTTGACGGCGAGGCGCAGGTGATCGTCGCGGCCGAGCTTTCCGACCAGGCGCCCGACGCCGAACAACTGGAGCCGGCACTCGACCAGCTTCAAGAGAACCTCGATGCGACAGGCGCACAGCTACCAGAGAATGCGGCGTTGACCGCGGATGCCGGCTACTTCTCCGAGGAGAACATAAAGACGACCACCGCGCACGGGTTGGACCCGCACATCGCGACCGGCCGCTTCAAGCACTCCGAGCCCCAGCCGCCAGCGCCCAGGGGGCCGATCGGAAAGGACGCCACGCCCAAGCAGCGCATGGCGCGCAAGCTGAAAACCAAGAAGGGTCACGCCGTTTACGCCCGGCGCAAGGCGATCGTCGAGCCCGTCTTCGGCCAGATGCAAACCGTTCAAGACGCCCACCAACTGCTGCTACGCGGAAAGCCAGCCGCGCGCGCCCAATGGCGCTTCCAATGCGCCATCCACAACCTCCTCAAGCTCCACCGCAACGACGGACTCGCCCTCCTGGGCCCCGGATAAAACCCACCCACGGAGGTCCCACACGCCCAGGCGTCCCGGCCCAAGAGGCCCAACGAGCCCCGCCGCGGCCGGACCAGCCATTCACCCAGGCCGCAGCCACGCCATCAGCGCCGATCTTCACCCCTCACGTCCGCCGCCCCTCAATAGAGACCCACGCTCCTAGCGCAGCACTGTCATACGACGCTGTTGAGGGGACTCTCTGGTCTAGCTGCTGACGCCCCGATGCCTACGTGCTCGCCGTACGCGGGCACCGGCGCCGTTGTGCCAGTGCAGGCGCAGTTTCGCCCAAGTTTCAGCGCCAAGTAAGTACCCGACGCCGGCCGAGTATCTCAATGCCGCCGTGATGCCCGCTGGGCTGATGGGACCTCGCAGCGCATGTCTCCAAGCCAAGCGCGTAACGCCCAATTGACTGCGAACACGGTAGTGGCTGAGCCGGTCCTCTGCAGCATCCTCGTAGCGCACGAGCGCCTCTCCGAGGACCAGAAACCTAGCTCCGCGGTTGGCGAGCTCCAGCCACACCGCGTAGTCGTCGATTCCCGTTGTCCAGCCGTAGGTTGGGAATCCGTCGGCGGACAGCAACAGCTCGCGCCGGACTATCACTGAGGACACGACGATCGGGTTTGCGTTCAGCAAATCCAAATGTGTGGGGCGCCAGAGGGGCGCCGCACCCGGGAAGTAGAGGCTCCCGTCGTTGCGCAGTGCGTTGGTGGATATCACGTCCGCGGCCTCCGCCACAAGGGCGGCGCGCTGCGTTGCCAGCTTGCCTGGAAGCCATTCGTCATCGTCGTCGAGAAATGCGATCCAATCGCCCCGTGCGTGCTCGACGCCAAGGTTGCGCGTGGCTGCCGGCGCGCCGCTATTGCGCGATGTGCGCAGGTAGCGGACACGCTCGTCGCGACGCTCCCAGTCGCGTATGCGCGCCTCGGTCTCGTCGGTCGAGCAGTCGTCGCACACGAGAACCTCGAGTGGGGGCTCGGTCTGGGCGAGCGCCGAGCGCAGCGCTCGCTCGCACGCATCTGCACGTTGGTACGTCACGATGACGACGCTGATCGCGTCCCTGTCGGGTGGGGTCAAGGAGATGAGTGTAGGCACGCGCGAGTTAGAAGGTCCCAGCGAGCGGACATGATGCCGTCAGAGGGCGCTACGCGGCACTGACTGGCCTGCACCAACTCCGCGCCCAGTGATGGACCGCATAGGCATCAGGGAACGTCTCATCACGGCGCTCGAGTTCGTCCCAGCGATAGGGGTAGAACCGCTCTGCGCCGAGAATCGCCACACCGGGCTCCTGCTCCAAGATCAAGCTCAGCAGGTACGGCCCGTTCGCGTCGGCTGAGTGTGCTCCGGTGCCGAGGGTGCGTCGTGCCAGCCGGGCAGCTCGTTCGAAGGCCGCGTGGCCTGCGATCGAGCCCAGCACGGCATTTCCAACGCATCCCGGAGCCTCCAGCGCGGCGAAGGCGTCAATCCCGCGCAGCAGGGGGGTCAGGGGCCGCAGGCACTCGACGTCGGTATCCACGTACACGCCCCCTTGGCGATGCAGCACCTCGTAGCGCACAAGGTTCGACAGCTCCGAGTGCGTGCGAGATCGCTGGCAGTCTGCCGCTCCGATGCCGAGCACCGGCAGGTCCTCGTCGGTCCACATCCGCATCTCCCAATCCGGATGATGCTGCGCGAAGGTTCTGCCGAGGCGCTCGTACTCCTCCGGTATCGGCCTTCCTCCGAGCCACACCCGGTGGATCGTGGGCGGGATGCGCACCGTCCGCCACCGCCTGAGACGGGGAGGCGTGGTCTCGTGCAGTCGCGCTCCGGTCGGAGGCAGCCCCCGCGGGTACTCCACGCGAACGGGGACGCGACAGGGGCAATCGAACCAGCGCACGTGCTCGTGAACGATGTCGGCCTCCAGCACATAGTCGCCGACGGCCCCCGGCGCGTCAACGTGCAGGGGTGCGAGGATGCGTTCGCCGGGGCTGACTGCGCGGAGAAAGGCCGAGCGCGGCCCCTCCGGCGTATGGATGCTCCCATCGGGGTTCAGCCAGCGGTAGGAGAGCCGGATCTGCGGTCTCTCGTCCAGGCTGGCGGGCCAGCGCTCGCTGCCTTCGTTGCGCACCCGGAAGAACACATGCCGCCGCTCGGAGGGAGCCAGCGACAAGGTCGGCTCGCGCGGCTCGATGCTTGCTCGGTAGGCGTCCGCGCGGACGGTGCGGCCTTCCCACGTGCTGTCCATCTCCTCCAGCGAGACGAACGGCACGTTCTCGACGGACGCCGTTGACACCGGCGTGGAGGACTCGTCGAGCGCTCGCGCGATTGCCGCAAGGTCCTCCTCTGGCACCGGGCGCAGCTCGAGCGAGTCGCGTAGCTCCGGAAGGTAGAAGGCCTCATTAGCCGTTCCCCGCCATGTGCGAGCAGATGCGGGCGTGCTGTCTCGTAAAGTATGACCCTCTCGCGTCGGCTGTCTGCACTGGCGGTCAACAGAGCAAGGTGGTAAAGCGGTTGCTCGATGTACTCGCGCGGCGTGACAGGCTCGGGGTCAGTGTGCTGTTGCCCGCTGACGCGCAGCGTCCCATCGTTGCGCGTCAGCCGGTTGATGAAGTCTTCAAACCACGGCGCGCCTGCGAGGACGCGCTCGGCGTCGGGGTAGAGCCACGCCCGGCGAATCCAGAACTGTTGGACATTCCGGGAGTCCAGCATCTCGGGTAATCGCCGGAGGAGCACCTGACTGAGTACCTCATCCTCGTCCAGCCGCAGTATCCAGTCGCCGTTGCACTGCGAGTACAGCCAGGGGTGATGGCGTTCGGGCAGGATGAACTCGATCCTGAACAGCCGGCTCGCGAGAGCGCCGTATCCGGCAAGCGTCTCGTCGTCCACGCGCGAGTCGGCGGCGATGATCACCTCGTCGGCAAACGGTCGCAGGGGTTCGAGGATGGCCGCCACGCGCGAAGGCGGAGCCGCAGCCATCAGGCAGACAGAGAGCGACATGCGGCGACATTATGCCGAGCGAAGCCGAGCGGGGTAACGGCTACCGCCTAAGCGCGGCGAGCGCGAGGGACACCCCATCCACGGTCTGCTGCCGATTGCACGGAGCCTCATCGTGAGAGCCGTCATGGAGCAGCACGATGTCCGACGCGCCTCCAGCCCGAATAACGGCCGCGATCCTCTCGGCGCCGGGCCTGCTGTAGTCCTGCGAGTCCCTCGTCCACAGCATCTGTTCCATCCCCAGCGACCTGGCCACGCGCTCGATCGTGTCGTTGGTCAATCCCCACGGCGGCCTGAACAGGCGCGGCCTTTGCCCGGTGAGCTCCTCGATCAGATCACTCGTCGGCAGCAGGCTCGCTGTGATCGCCTCATCATCGGCCAGCAGGGGCAGCGCGACATGGTCCTCGGTGTGGTTGGCGATCTCGTGGCCGTCTCGCGCCGCCGCCTGCACAAGCTCGGGCCGCTGGCGGGCCTTGCGCCCGATCACGAAGAACGTCGCCCGGATTGAGTACATTCGTAGGATCTCCAGCAGCGGCTCGGTCCAATCGCTGGGGCCATCGTCGAAGGTCAGACGTGCAACCCCTTCGACTCGGCTCGTGCGCCGGGGGCGCCGGAGCAACCGGCGCAGGCTGCCGCCGCGGTCCGTGTGGACCGGTCGCTCCCATGGGTTCCGCTCGGCGGCCTCGACGTCGATCGGCAGCGAAACCGCGGCGAAGCGCCTGATGACGTCCCCGCGCAGCAGATCCTCATGAACGAGCTCGAGCTCGAGTGTGTGCCGCCCGGGGCTCAGGGGAGCCTCGATCGCCAACGGCATCAGCGCGCTGGCTCCGGGAGCCAGGCCTGCAGGCAGGCAGGTGTCCGCCCATGCCCCGGGAGTGTGGCCCTTCGGCGCGAGCCACCGGTGCGAGAGCTTGATCCAGGGCTCCCGGTTCAGTCCCGGCCAATGCTCGGTTCCGGTGTTGCCGACGCGCACCGTGAGCGGACGCTGCTGACCGCCATAGAGCCTGGGCGCGCGCTCAAACGCCTCGATTGTGCCCCGGTAGGCCGCCTCCGGGAGCGTTCGCCGTGGCCAAGCGCGCTGGATCTCGCTCCAGCTCCACATGGGGACCTCCTCGGCGGGTGGTCCCGGCTGCTCCTCTCCCGAGGCGGCCAGCACCTCGGCAATGGCGGCGCGGTCGCGGGACGGGACGGGCACCGGAGCGACGCCGAATCTCCGGTCTCGCTCCGGCACGTAGAACGCCGCCACATCGACTTCGAGCACACGGCGGCTGTGGCCGCTGGCGATGCTCAGATAGTTGGCGACCTTCGCCTCGCGATATGCGACGTCGTTGACGAGCAGCGACAGGTGGTAGAAGCCCTCGCTGAGATGGACCGATGGGAAGACAGGCTCGAAGTGGCCATGCGAGAGCCCTGCATGCCAAAGTGTGGCGGGGTCGTTGAGCACCAACCGCGGGTTGCTGACGTGCCAGGGCGGCTGGGCCAGGTAGTGTCCCGCGTCGGGGAACAGCCAGCGGCACGGCAGCCAGTACTGAAACACGTCGCGCGCGGCGGTCAGCTCCGGCAGCCGCTCGATGAGCGCGGGGCTCACGACCTCGTCGCCGTCGATTCGCAGGATCCAGTCGCTGGTGCACTGGGTGGTGATCCAGGACATGGCCTGCTCGGAAGAGTCCACGAACTCGTAGCGCAGCAGCCGGTCGGCGACATCGGCGTAGCGGCCGAGGCGATGCGGGTCCAGCCGCGAGTCAACCGCTACCACGATCTCCTCGGCAACGGGCCGCAGCTGGCGCAGGAGCGCAGCCACGCGCGCTCCGGGATCGCTTGTGAGGCAGCAGACGGAGAGCGTCATCGCGGCGCCCTGTCGGGTGCTGTGATCAGCATCTCCACCGGCGAGGACTGGCACTGAAACCACCTGACGTGCTCGTGCACGAGGTCCGGCGCAAGCAGGTAGCGGCCGGCGACTGGCGGCGCGGTCACGTTCATCTCCACCAGGCAGGATTCCCCGGCGCCAGCGGGTGCGGAAGCGGGGTGCGGTGTCCCTCGCGTTGGAGCACGGCCCTCTGCGGGGTCAGCCACTGGTAGGCCACGCGGATCAGCGGCCGCCGGTTCTCGCCGCCCGGCCACCACTCGGTCCCCTCGTTGCGGACACAGACGCGAAACGGCCGGTGATCGTGGGCCACCAGTTGACGGTGGACGTCGACCGGCCGGATCGTCGCGCGGTACCCCGCGTCATCGAAGTCCCGCTCGGCCCAGTGCGCCTGGACCTCGGCACGGGTGACGTGCTGCGCGCGGGGCGCCGCCACCTGGACGGAGGGGGCGTCAACCGGCCGCGCCAGCACCGCGTCGATGACAGCGCGGTCGCGGGGGTCCACCTCGGCACCGCGGGCGCCCGGATGACGCTCGGGCGAGCAGGTCGAACAGGCAGGGATCCGCCGCGGTCGCGCGGAGCACCGCATCGAGCCTGCGATAGCGCTCGACCTTGCGCTCGCGCTCCTGGCGATCCGACAGCAGATGCATGAGGTGGTAGAGGCCGCTGTCGAGGTAGCGGGCCGGCAGGGTAAGCGCTGCGTTGCGGTGGCACAGCTCGGGAAACCAAAGCCGGGCATCGTTACGGACCAGCCGCCCCTGAAAATCAGGGAACCATGGCCACTCATCCAGGCCAGTGCCCGGAGTCGGGGTAGAGCCACCGCCGCGCGATCCAGTACTGGACGACATCCCGAGCCTGCGTAAGTTCTGGAAGCTGCTCGAGCAGGCTCGCGCCGAGGACCTCGTCGTCGTCAACGCGCATGACCCAGTCGGCTGAGCACTGCGCGTGGAGCCAGGCCATCGCCTGCTCTGGGAACGTGTCGATCTCGATCTCAAACACTCGGTCGGCGACCGCGCCCAGTGGTGTCAGATCTCGCTCGCCGCCGGACACATCCGCTGCGACCACGATCTCGTCGGCGATCGGGCGAAGCGGGGCCAGGGCAGCGGCCGCGCGGCCGGGCTTGGTTGTCAGGCAGCAGATTGATAGAGCCATGGGCGCGAGTGTAAACGGGCGCTCCTGCGACACGTGGCCGGTCGAGCGTTCGGGAGCGCTCGGGCGAGCATGTAATGCGCTGATTGACGGCGCGTCAGCTCATACTTGTCGCTCAATCTTCCGATCATGAGAGCGATGGTCTCTGTCGTGGGTATCCGGACGTTTCCCCGCACCGCTCGAGCGTGTTCCAAGCTGCTCTTGGGCCTGGGTGTCCTGCTCGCCGGCCTCCTGCCGGTGGTCCTCATGCCGGCGAGCGCGAGCGCGGCGATCACGATCGTCGGCAGCCCGCTGTCGGTGCCCGCGACCCTGAACACGTCTGAAAACCTCAGCTATCAGGGCACCAATACGGCGGTGCCGCCGAGTCCCGAAGCCCCGAATGGCATCTTCCACACGTTCCACTTCGGGGCGGACACCACCCTCTGGGACGTGGTGCAGGCAGGCGGCTCCCCCAGCATGCCCGCCGCGGGCCAGGCCGTGAAGGTGAGCCTCGAGGGCTGCGCCCAGTCCGCTCGGGGTGGACCGCCGCCGCTGACCCAGATCCACTTCCAGGACGTCTCTCCCCTGCCCGAAGGCGGCGTCCGGGTCAACCTGACCTCGCAGAGCTTCGACATCCCGGTGTGCGGGCAGGGCGGAGCGAGCGGCTCCACGGTCACCGGCTACGAACCCACCAACCTGTGCGTCAGCAAGGGCGACTATGTCGCGTTCAACGACGAGGGTGGATACGTCGAAAACGTCTACCGCGCCGGTGTTCCCTACCAGGTGCTGGGCAGGGTCAACCGATCGACCGCGGACTCGTTCCTGATGAACGACGGCACCGGCGACGGAGCCGTCTTCTCGCCTTCCAACCTCGCCCCCGACGACGGTTTTGCGATCAACGAGAACGAGGAACTGATGCTGCAGGTCACGCTCGGGACGGGTCCCGACGCGCGCTATGTGTGTCCCGGCGGCACCAAGGATGCGCCGCCCGCGCTGCCGCCGATCGACGTCCATCCCCAGACGGACGGCATCAACCACTCACGGATCGTCGCCGTGGCGATCTACTGCAGGCTGACTCCCGAATGCAAGGGCGTGGCCACCCTGACCCTGGGCGGCAGAGTGGTCAGCGTCGGTCACAGCGGCTTCAGCCTGCGCGGCGACACGACGAGCCACCTGCCGTTCCGCGTGGTGCCCGCGCTGATGGGCCCGATCCGCAGAGATGACGGCGTGCGGGCGACCCTGACCGCCACCGTCGCCGGCAAGACGATCGCCCAGATTATCGACGTGAAGATCCTCTAGCCGCTGGACGCGTCCCCTGGAGCTCGCCGGCAGCGATCTCTCTAACCGCTGGGCCCGCCGGCCCGGGAGAGCGACTGCTCGGAAGATGTCGTGAGAGGACCCGTGACGTGCACCCCCAAGCTCAATGTCGGCTATCCTTGACTTATGGCGACAGAAGTAAAGAAACCCAAAGGCAGGGCCAGGCGCGGGGCGGGGCGCAGCCGGGTGTCCGGCAAGCATCAGATCACGATCCCGATCGGGGCGTTCAGCGAGGCGGGGCTGCGCGAGGGGGATGTCGTGCAGGTCCGGGCCGAGGGTCGCGGGCGTGTGGTGATCGCGCGCGTGGATGATCTCGTCGATGAGTACGCGGGTACTCTGAGCACGGGTGGCGAGCTCGGCCGAACCGTGCGTGGACTGCGACGGGAGTGGGGTTGATCCTGCTCGACTCGACGGTGATCGTCGGGTTTCTGGACGCTGACGATGCGCTGCACGATGCCACCGTCGCCAAGTTCAGGGAGATCGTGGGCAGCCATCCGCTGGCGGCCTCGGTCATCAGCTACGCGGAGGTCATGACCGGTGTCGCCCTCGGCCATCACCCCGGGGAGCGCGTGGAGGGGTTCTTCGACACGTTCGTCAAGGATCTCCTGGCGGTCGAGAAGCCGGTCGCAGAGCGCGCCTCGGAGCTGCGGGGCGCGCGCAAGTCGTTGCCGATGCCCGATGCGCTGATTCTCGCCACGGCAGACCTCCATTCGGAGGTCGAAACGGTCCTGTGCGCCGACGGTGACTGGCCGAAGGTCGAGGGACTCAACTGCCGGGTGGAGCTGCTGAAGACCGAAGCTTCTTGACGGCCAGCGGGAATGGACGTGGACCGGTGCGGAGCACAGCACCGGCGCGGAAACGGTCCCTCGGCCGGCCGCGCGTCCAAATGAGGTGCTTGGCAACGGAGGCCTGGGGGGCGGTGCGCTTTAGAGTAGGACCCGGATGCCCACAGTCATCGTCACCGGCTCGGGCGGTCTGATCGGCTCGGAGTCGGTCGGGCACTTCGTTCGAGCCGGATATGAGTTGGTCGGGTTGGAGAACGACATGCGCGCACGGTTCTTCGGGGCGAACGCGTCGATCGCGCCCATCACGCAGGCGCTGGTGGAGCGCTATCCGCGGGAGTTCAGCTCGCTGGAGATCGACATCCGCGATGGCGAGGGGCTCGAGCGGGTCTTCGCCGAGCACGCGGGCGAGCTGGAGCTCGTGATCCATACCGCGGCACAGCCCTCGCACGACTGGGCGGCGTCCGATCCCCAGACGGACTTCGGCGTGAACGCGAACGGGACGCTGAATTTGCTGGAGGCCACGCGCAGGCACGCGCCGAGCGCGACGTTCGTGTTCTGCTCCACGAACAAGGTCTACGGCGATCTCCCCAACTCGTTGGCGCTGCTGGAGTTGCCCCAGCGGTTGGAGCTCCCCGAGGATGACCGCTACTACCGGGGCATCGACACGACGATGTCGATCGACCAGAGCACCCATTCGCTGTTCGGTGTCTCCAAGGCCGCGGCGGACCTGCTCGTGCAGGAGTATGGGCGCTACTTCGACATGCCCACCGTGTGCTTCCGGGGAGGGTGTCTGACGGGCCCCAACCATGCCGGGACGCAGCTGCACGGATTTCTGTCCTATCTGATGCGCTGCACGATGACGGGCGATCCCTACACGGTGTTCGGCTATGGGGGCAAGCAGGTGCGCGACAACATCCACGCCGCCGACCTGGTCGCGGCGTTCGAGGCCTTTCATCGCGCACCGAGGCCCGGCGCGGTGTACAACATCGGTGGGGGCCGGCAGAGCAACTGCTCGATGCTCGAGGCGATCGAGCTGTGTGAGGAGATCGCCGGTCGTGAACTGCGCTGGAGTCTCGCAGAGGAGAATCGGATCGGCGATCACCGCTGGTGGATCAGCGATCTGGAGCCGTTCAAGCGCGACTATCCGGACTGGGACATCACCCACGACGTGCACGACATCCTGCGCGAGATCCACGACCGCAACGCCGAACGGTGGACCGCCCGCGCATGAAGCGGGCGGTTCGGTCGGCGTGACGGCGTACCGCCGCGTCTGCACCATCCTCTCGAGCTCCGGCCGGATACGATCTCGCCCGATGCGCACCATCCCCTGCCGCCTGCACGGCCTGATCGCGATCGAGCCCGCCGTGCACGGCGACGAGCGCGGGTTCTTCACCGAGACCTACCGCCGCTCCTGGCACGAGTCCGCGGGCATGCCCGCCGGAGTGCAGTTCATCCAGGACAACCACTCCCGCTCGAGTCACGGCGTCGTGCGCGGCATGCACTTCCACATCGGCTCGGGCGTCGCCAAGCTCGTGCGCTGCGCACGCGGTCGGATCCTCGACGTCGCCGTCAACCTGCGCCGCGGCTCGCCGACGTACGGGCAGTGGGAGGGCGTCGAGCTCGACTCCGACACACTGCGCGAGCTGTACGTTCCCGTCGGCTTCGCCCACGGCTTCTGCGTGCTCTCAGACGTCGCCGACGTGCTCTACAAGCAGACCGCCTACTACGACCCCGCCGTCGAGCGCGGCATCGCGTGGGACGACCCGGACATCGCGATTCAGTGGCCTCTGCCCGCCTCCGAGCTGACCGTCTCCGAGCGCGACTCCGTCGCCCCGCGCCTGCGCGAGGTCGCCGGTGAGCTGCCGTTCGTGTACGGCGCCTGAGCCGCGGTCGTCAGGGTCCAGCAGCGCAACTCGCACTTCTCTGCGCCCGCCGCCACAACGGCCGCGGTGGCCTGCGGGCCGACGTCGAGCTCGGCCGTCCACAGCCCGGCGCCCGGATCCTCTTCGCCCTCGGGCGGCGCGAAAGTGAGCCCCGCTCCCAGGCACTTGACCGTCGCCTCGCGCATGGTCCACTCGCGCAGGAACTCCGCCGTATACCTCTCGCGCGCCATCTCGACGTCGACGCCCACCTCGCGCGCGGCGGTCACCGCCACGAGCATGAGCTCGCCCGAGTGCGACAGGTTGAAGCGCAGGTCCGGGATCTGCTGCGCATCGCGGTGCATGGCCGTCCCGCCTCCTGGGCCTGGCGCCGATCCGGCGTCGGCATGCAACGCGGGCTTGCCGTGCAGGCCCAGCTCGAAGCGCAGCTCGCGCGGGTCGAGGTCCAGATAGCGACCGAGCAGTATTCGCAGCACCACGCGCGAGCGCGCCCACAGCACCCGCTCGCGCTCGCCCAGGATCCGTGCCGCGCGCTCTCTCTCCTCCGCGCAGAGCGAGTCCAGGAGGCAGTCGTTCGCCGCCTCGCCGAGATCCGCGCGCCACACGTCGAGCACGCCCGGGATCGCTCGTGGACTTGGCGGCGGCGCGCTCCAGGGCACATCGGTCACGACAGCCATCTGCTTCCATTATCGCCTCCGGTGGCCAACCCACGCGCGGGAGTTGGCAGACTTACGGCGGTGGGCACCGCGACGAGCACCCGGCTGGAGCGCCTGCGCGAGCGCTCGGGCGGCTGCACCCTCACTCCCACCCAGTACGCGGTGGTGGCGTACGTCGCACTGGGCGCGCTCACCCTGATCGTGCTCACGGGCGCCGCCGTGCGCCTGACCGGGTCCGGTCTCGGCTGTCCCACATGGCCGAGGTGCTACGGGAACATCTATCCGCCGCTGAGGACCCACGCGGTGATCGAGTTCTCCAACCGGCTGATCACCGTGCCCGTGTGTATCGCGGCGGGCCTCGCCTGGCTGGGGGCGCTGCGCCGCCGGCCCTACCGGCGCGATCTGATGTGGCTGGGAGCGCTGCTTCCGGCCGGCGTGCTCGCCCAGGCGGTGCTCGGCGGGCTGACCGTGCGCGGCGCGCTCGACTACGGCTGGGTGATGGCCCACTTCGCGCTGTCGATGCTGATCCTCGTGCCCGCCGTCGTGCTCGTTTGGCGTGTGAGGGCCGAGCTGGACGGGTGGCCCGTGGGGCGCGAGCCGAGCGCCCTCGACGCAGGCGAGGATGCCGATTCGCGCACGAGTGTCGCCTCGCTCGGCGGTGTTGTCCCGCGCCCCGCATACCAGCCGACCGACAGGACGCTCGTGCGGTCGGTGCGTGCGCTGGTCGGACTCGCCGCGCTGACGATCTTTGCGGGGACCGCCGCAACCGCGGCGGGCCCGCACGCCGGGGGCTCACCTGGACAGAAGATCAATCGCCTGGACTTCGACGGGCGCGAAACGATGGACTTCGTCATCCACCGCCACGGCGAGATCGCGTTCGTGTTCGGGCTGGCCGCGGTCGCCGTCTGGTGGCTGGCGCGCAGGCGCGAGGTCTCCCCGGCCGTGCAGCGACCCCTGACGGCGCTCTGCATCCTGATCGCGCTGCAGGGCGCGGTCGGGCTGGACCAGTACGAGACGCACCTGCCGACCGAGCTCGTGTGGGTGCACGTCGGCCTGGCCTCCCTTACCTGGTTGGCGACCCTGTGGGCGGCCTGCGCGGCGCGCTCATTCCCGGAAATTAGGGCTTCTAGCGAGCCCAAATCGGCCGAGAAACGTGTCACCGTCCTCGCCAGCGGTTAGCCTGGGCTCTAGCAACGACACCCGAGAAGGGAGTGCCATGACCAAGAACGAGCTAGCCGAGAAGGTCGCGGGGAAGACCGGAATGCCCGCGAGCCATGCCCGCGAGGCCCTCGAGACAGCGATCGAGGCCATAACAGACGAGCTGGCCGCTGGGGGTGAGGTCGCGCTGGCAGGCTTCGGCAAGTTCAGCGTCGGCCACCGGGCCGCCCGCCTGGGACGCAACCCGTCCACCGGCCAGACGATCAACATCGCCGCCAGCAAGGCGGCGAAGTTCTCCGCGGCGAGCGCACTGAAGAAGCGTCTGAACCCGTAGGAACAGCATGGACAGCGAGCGGCGCCAGGCGCGTCGCGAGTCCCGTCGCCGGGAACTGGCGCGCCGCCGCCGTCGCACACTCGCCGGTCTGAGCCTGTTGCTCGTGGGCGTGGCGGTGGCGGCGGCGGCGCTCCTGACCGGTGGGGGCTCCACCTCGTCCTCCCCCAGAGCCTCGGGATCGCGCAGCGCCGCCCGCCGACCGTCCTTTACGAGCGCCTCGCGCGGCACGGTCACGGGTGTGGGGACCGGCAAGCCCGGGACCGAGCCGGCGCCGATCCTGATGTATCACGTGATCAACCCGCCGCCGGCGGGCGCCCCGTTCCCCGGGCTGTATGTGTCGGTGAGCGAATTCGCCGCGCAGATGCAGGCGCTTGCAAACGCCGGCTATCACGCGGTAACGCTCGATCAGATGTGGGCCTACTGGAAGCACGGCACGCCGCTGCCGCCGGGCAAGCCGGTCGTGGTGAGCTTCGACAACGGCTATCAGTCGCAGTACACAAACGCGCTGGGAGTGCTGCGCCGCCTGGGCTGGGTCGGCGATGAGAACCTGCAGCTGACAGGCCTGCCTCCATCCCAGGGCGGGCTGTCCGAAGCCCAGGTCCGGGAACTGGTCGCGGCCGGCTGGGAGCTGGACACGCAGGGCTTCAGCCACGCCGATCTGATCACCCTCGACGCAGAGCAGCTCGCCTACCAGGTCGCGACCGCGCGGACGGTGCTCCAGCGCCGCTACGGCGTCCCCGTGAACTGGTTCTGCTACCCCTCCGGCCACTACGACGCGACGGTCATAGCGGCCGTCAAGGCGGCGGGCTACACCGGCTCGACCACGGTTGTCCCGGGCTGGGCCAGCCCCGAAAGCGACCCTTACCGCCTGCCGCGCCTGCGCGTCCTCGGCGGCACCAGCCCCGAATCCCTGCTCAGCGAGATCGCGGGGATCCGCGAAGATCCGGCGCCGCCAGCTTCGTATTCAGCCTGATCAGCCGCAGCCGGTGTTGTTGCCGCACGACGAACACGTGTAGCAGCTGCCCGTGCGCTGCATCATGCCCCCGCACTGGCTGCATGCGGGGCCGAGGTCCAGGCCTTTCATGCGGGCGGGCACCACCGGTGGCGTGTCGGTCAGCGCCGAGGCGGCGGGAGCGCTTGCTGCGCCGTCGCCGGCGGATGCCGTTGGCTCCGCGGAATCCGCAGCGCTCGGGCCTGCCGTGTCTGAGGCGATCACCGACTGGGCGGTCTCCTCGGCGGACTTGCGCGCGCGCACCTCGGGGGTGAGGATGCCGAGGTCCTCCTGGACGTCCGGGTCCAGGAAGCGCGAGGCCAGGAAGCGCATGATGTAGTCGGGCATCGACTTCGCGAACGGGATCTCGGGGTTGCCGGTGATTCCCTCGGGCTCGAACCGCATGTAGCTGAACTTGCGCACGAGCGTCTCCAGCGGCACGCCGTACTGCAGCGAGATCGAGATCGCGGTCGCGAACGAGTTCATCATGCCCCGCAGCGTCGAGCCCTCCTTGCCGATGTCCGTGAGGAATATCTCTCCGACCGTGCCGTCCTCGTACATGCCCGCGGTGATGTAGCCCTCGTGGCCGCCGATCGAGAACTTGTGCGTGATCGACTGGCGCTCTACCGGCATGCGCCTACGTCGCGGGCCGGCCTCCTTCAGCGCTTTGGTGACGGCCTGCTCGACGATCGCGTCAACATCGGCGGGCTCCTTCACGCCTTGCTGCGCGTCGGTGCGCAGCGCCTGCGCGGTCTTGGAGCCGTCGCGGTAGATCGCCAGAGCCTTGATACCCAGATGCCACGCCTGGGTGTAGGCGTCGGCGATGTCCTCGACGGTGGCGTCCTGGGGGAGGTTCACGGTCTTTGAGATCGCCCCGGAGATGAAGGGCTGCACGGCGCCCATCATCTTCAGGTGGCCCATGTGCGAGATCGCGCGCTCGCCGACGGCCACGTCGAACACGGGCAGGTGCTCGGCGGCCAGGCCCGGCGCGCCGATGATCGTGCCGTGCTCGGCCAGGTGCGCCTCGATCTGCTCGATCTGCTGCTCGGAGTAGCCGAGCGTCTGCAGCGCGAGCGGGACGGTGCGGTTGACGATCGTCATCTGCCCACCGCCGACGAGCTCCTTGAACTTCACGAGCGAGAAGTCGGGCTCGACGCCGGTCGTGTCGCAGTCCATCAGGAAGCTGATCGTTCCGGTCGGCGCGAGCACGGTCGCCTGTGCGTTGCGGTAGCCGTTACGCTCGCCCAGCTCCACGGTCTGATCCCACGAGCGGCGCGCCGCCGCGAGCAGCTCCGTGTCGTTGCAGCTCTCGTCGGGAATCGCATGGGCGGCGTCGCGGTGCATCTCCATCACGTGGTTGTGCGCGGAGCGGTTCTCCGAGTAGCGCTCATACGGGCCGAGCGCGCCCGCGACGAGCGCGGACTCACGGTAGGCGCGACCGGTCATCAGCGCGGTGATCGCCGCCGCCGTGCCGCGTCCGGAGTCGGAGTCGTAGGGCATCCCGTTGCTCATCAGGTAGGCCCCGAGGTTGGCGTAGCCGAGGCCGAGCTGACGGAAGGCGCGCGCGTTCGCGCCGATCTCCTCGGTCGGGTAGCTGGAGGGTGAGACGACGATCTCCTGTGCCAGCAGCACGATGTCGACGGCGTGCTCGAAGGACTCCACGTCCAGCGTCCCGTCAGCGCGGCGGAACTTCATCAGGTTCAGCGAGGCGAGGTTGCAGGCGGAGTCGTCGACGTGCATGTACTCGCTGCACGGGTTCGACGCGTTGATGCGGCCCGATACGGGGCAGGTGTGCCAGCGGTTGATCGTCGTGTCGTACTGCACACCCGGGTCCGCGCAGCGCCAGGCGGCCTCGGCGATCTCGCGCATCAGCTCGCGCGCACGGATAGGAGCCCCACCCACCCCGCCCACCGGCTCGCCGGTGAGGCGGGAGGTGAGATGCCACTCGCGGTCCTCCTCGGCGGCCTGCATGAACTCGTCGGTCACCCGCACCGAGTTGTTGGCGTTCTGGTACTGGATCGACTTGAAGCCGTCCCCGTCGATCGACATGTCAAAGCCCGCGTCGCGCAGCGCTTGCGCCTTGTCCTCCTCCTTGGCCTTGCACCAGATGAACTCGCGGATGTCGGGGTGGTCGACGTCGAGCACGACCATCTTCGCGGCGCGGCGGGTCTTGCCGCCGGACTTGATCGTGCCCGCCCAGGAGTCGGCGCCGCGCATGAACGACACGGGCCCGGACGCGGTGCCGCCCTTGGCGAGGTGCTCCATCGAGCCGCGGATGTTCGACAGGTTGATGCCCGATCCCGAGCCGCCGCGGAAGATCATCCCCTCCTTGGTGTTCCAGTCGAGGATCGACTCCATCGTGTCCTGGACGGAGAGGATGAAGCACGCACTACATTGAGGGCTCTCCTCGAAGCCGACGTTGAACCAGACGGGCGAGTTGAACGCGGCCATCTGGTGGAGCAGGATGTGGGTCAGCTCGGCCTCGAAGGAGTCGGCGTCGGCGTCGGTGGCGAAGTAGCCGAGCTCGCGCCCCCAGCCGGCGATCGTGCCGGCGACGCGGGAGATCATCTGCTTGACCGAGCGCTCTCGCGCGGGATGGCCGAGCTGGCCGCGGAAGTACTTCTGGGCGACGATGTTCGTCGCATTTTGCGACCAGCTGGAGGGGAACTCGACGTCGGCCTGCTCGAACGCGACGCGATCGCCGTGGCCGATGCGCGCATCGCGCAGCTCCCACTGCACGGCGTCGAACGGATGCGTGTCCGGCGAGGTGAAAAAGCGCTCTATCGCGAGCCCGGCGCCGGACGCCGTCTGCTCGGCTGGGGTGGGGTGCGTGGTTGTGTCCATCGGCCTTGCTCCTTGTTCGCTGGGGCCGAGCATCGTCCCTCCCGGACCGGACGGAAAAACAGGCGGCGAGCTTCTCATTTTAGAAGGCCCGCGGGCCTTCGACCGGCTATCTGCCGGGCTACCTGCCTAGACGTACCCAGTCGGTGAATTCGGCCCAGGTGGCGGACGTGCGGAAGCCCGCCTCGGCCATCGCGTGATGCAGGGAGAGCAGCCAGTGGGGCTCGTATGCGCGCGAGCGCGCGAACGCCCAGGCGGCGCACGCGAGCAGCAGCAGCACGGCGATCGCCACGAGCACGATGGCCTCGGTCGAGAGATGCGTCGGAGCGCTCGAATGCGCGGCACGCACGTGCGTGCGCGCGCGCACGGCCGTCGAGGAGAACGGTTCTATCGCCGCCACGACGCTCATAGTAGGTCCTCGATCGCCAGCAGCGCGTCGGCGAGGACGCGGGTGGGCGCCAGGGAGGCGTCGAGCACGCGGAAGCGGGCGGGCTCGGCGCAGGCGAGTCGGTCATAGGCGGCGGCGATGCGCTCGAAGAAGGACTCGTCCTCCAGCTCCAGGCGGTCCGGCTCACAGGCGCGGACGTCCTGGCGGGCGCGGCCGTCGGCGGGGGAGATGCGCAGCAACAGCGTGCGGTCAGGGGCAAGAGAGCCGGTGGCGAAGCGGTTGATCGCGCGGACCTCGTCGATCCCGAGCTCGCGCCCGGCGCCCTGGTAGGCCAGGGAGGAGTCGACGAAGCGGTCGAGCAGGACGACTACGCCGGCTTCGAGCGCAGGGCGCAGGCGCTCGCGCACGAGCTGGGCGCGGGCGGCGGCGTAGAGCAGGGCCTCGGCGCGGGGGTCCACCGCGAAGGAGGGATCCTTGACGAGCTCGCGGATGCGCTCGGACAGAGCCACGCCCCCGGGCTCGCGCAGGAGCTCGACGCGAACGCCGCGCTCGCCCAGGGCGCTGAGCAGGCCGAGGGCGAGCGTGGACTTGCCGGCGCCGTCGAGCCCCTCGATCGTGATCAGAACGCCGCGGGCCACGAAACGGACGGTAGCGCCTGGCTCCACGCCCGAGCTCCACGCCCGGGCGTCGCCTACGATGGCGATGGTGAGCACCCCGTCCATTACCGCCTCCTCGCCGGCGCCCGATCTGAGCGAGGTGCTGCCAGAGCTCGAGGCCCATCCGCACGCTCGCGCCGTCCTGGGTCCGGCGCTGGGATTGAGCGGGATGCCCGCCCGCCCGCCATCGCACGCGTATCTGCTGCACGGTCCGGCGGGGTCGGGCAAGCGGGCGGTCGCGCGCGCGTTCGCCGGGGCGCTGCTGGCGGACGGCGCGCCCGGCGAGGATGCGGCGCGCGCGGTGCGGGACAGGGTGGCGCGGGGTACGCATCCGGATCTGACCTGGGTGAGGCAGAGCGGCGCGGCGGAGATGCTGGTGAGCGACATCGACGAGCCGGTCGTGGCGGCGGTCGCGCGGACGCCGTTCGAGGCAGGCAGGCGGGTGTTCGTGATCGAGGGCGCGGAGACGATGAACGAGCAGGCGGCGAACAGGCTGCTCAAGACGCTGGAGGAGCCGCCGGCATACGCGCACCTGGTGCTGGTGAGCGATCGCAGGGAGGAAGTGCTGGCGACTATCGCCTCGAGGTGCGTGCACGTGCGGTTCGACGCACCGAGCGCCGAGACGATCGCGCGGGGGCTGACGGCCGATGGGGTCGAGGCAGATCTCGCGAGCGCGTGCGCGAGGTTGGCGCTGGGGGATGCCAAGCGGGCGAGGATGCTGGCGAGCGATGAGGGGAGGGCGTTACGAGAGGCCGCGCAGGGCTATGTGCGCTCGGGGCTGGCGGGTGAGACGGGGCGCCGGCGCTGGACGGATCTGCTCGAAGCGGCGAAGGCCGCGGGCGCGGGAGCGGGCGAGGAGATCGGCGCGCGACTGCAGGAGCAGCTGGAGATGGCGCCGAGCAGGGAGCGCAAGAAACTGGAGCGGGAAGCCCAGGAGTCCGGGCGCAGGGCGGAGCGCAGGGCGCGCGCGCGGGCGCTGGATCAGGGGCTTGCGCTGGTCGAGTTGTGGCTGCGGGATGTGGTGTGCGTGCAGGAGGGCGCGGGGGAGCTCGTGTATGCCGTGGACCGCAGGAAAGAGCTGGAAGAGGACTCGAGCAGGCGCCACGGCGCAGTAGCGCGACGCGGGGTCGAGCTGGTGCGCGAGACACGAACGCGGATCGCGGTGAACGTGTCGGAGGAGCTGGCGCTCGAAGCGCTGGCCTATCGCCTGCAAGCGCTGGCGGCGGGCTGAGGGGCGGATCTTTGGGGGCGGCCGTTCGCTGGGTCCCCATCAAGGGGAAACGCGCTCCAGCCTGTTCGGGTGGTCCTGAATCAGCCTGAGATCGGGCCGAGATTCGGCACTAGACCATAGGTCTCGAACGCCAGGAACCGCGAGAACAGGCGGTTGTCCGGGCCGTGGAAGTCCGAGGAGCCCGTGCTGAGCAGATCCAGCTCGGCGCAACGCGCGGCCAGGAGCTCGGTCTGCTCGCGAGAGTGGGTGACGTAGAAGGCCTCGATCCCGTCGATTCCCAGCCCGCGAAAGCGCTCGACCATCGCCAGGGCCTCGTCCGGGTCGGTGACGTCCCAGAACGGATGTGCCCACACCGCGAGCCCGTCGGCGGCGTGGATCGCGTCGATCGCCTCGGCCACGGTTGGGGTCTCGCGCAGACGGAACGCGGGCCGGCCCTCCACGAGGTAGGCGCGGATCAGCGAGCCGACGTCGTCGATCTGCTCCTCCCGCAGGCGCGAGGCGTTGGCCGGGGCGCAGAGCACGGCTTCGGCGAGATGGGGTCGCCCGATCGGCTGGCCGGCGCGCACGCGCTCAGAGATCGCGGCGTCGTCGAGCTCCAAGCCCTGCTCGCGCAGGGCGCCGGCCATGCGCAGGGTCCGGCGCTCGCGGTCGGCGAGGAAGCCGGCGATGCTCGCCGCGAACGACCGATCGGCGTGATCGATCAGGTAGCCGAGGATGTGCAGTTCGCGCGGCGTGCCGGCATCGCCCTGCGCCGACGGGTCGTCGATCGAGGAGATCTCGATGGCGGGGACGACGCGCACCCCCGCACGCTCGCCCGCCGCCAGGGCCTCGGAGACTCCGGACACCGTGTCGTGATCTGACAGCGCCAGCAGCTCGACGCCCGCCCGGCCGGCGCGCTCGACGACCTCGGCGGCCCCCAGCGCGCCGTCGGAGTGGGTCGAGTGGGATTGCAGGTCGAACGCAGGCGCCACGCACGGAGCCTATGCGATCGACCTCATGAGCCGGTGTGCTCTCGTGCGCGCGCGGTCGTCCTGGCAGGTTGCACGGCGCCGCGACGAGCGGTGCTCGGCGCCGCGATCAGTTCCGTGACGTGCCGCGCGACGGCTTCGCGCAGGGTGCGCACGGCCGCGTGGTAGCTGCGCGCTTTGGGCGTCAGGGCCTCCTCGGCGTCCGGCGTGCCCGCGCCCGTGGCGCCGGCGTCCAGATCCGCGCGGGCGCTGTCGGTCTCGGCGGCGAGCAGGGTGGCCTCCAGCCAGGTGACCTCCAGGTAGGCGAGCGCGGCGCCGAGCTGCTCGTCGGGCAGTCCGTCTGGCGTCTGCAGCTGGCGCAGCACGGGCACGACCTCGCGGCTCAGCCAGCGCTGCTCCGCGTAGGCGCGCAGGATGAGGCAGACATCGAAAGGTGGGGAATTATCGGAACGGTGGGACATGCGAAGCATCCGTGCTCACAGGATCGTGTGTCTACTCAGGGCTTCGACCGGCGGAGGGCGGGGCTTTAGGAGAGCACCCGCGTTTCCACGCTTCTTGGGAGATTTTTCGCTTGCCTGGAGCCTCCGCCGAAGCCCGGCGATCGGCCGAGCGCCGTCTTGCGATCGCCCGAGGGCGAGTGGGGGCGAGTGCCTAATGAACGAACTCCGATGGGCCGATGTAGAAGGAAGAACGATGTCCAATTACGCCATCGCCCACGACCCCGCCGCACGCGCGCCCGGGCAGCACACGCGCGCGATCGTCCAGCGCCTGCGCCTGCGCACGCTGCTCGCGCTCGGGGTGCTGGCGGTCGCCACGGCGCTGCTGGGACGGACGTTCGGCATTCGCGACGTCAGGTTCCTGGGCTCGGAGATCGGGCTGCTGGCGGCGATGTTCGTCGTGCTGCGCTACGTGCTGCCGCTCGTCGAGCGCCATGACCGCGGCGCCACCGGGGAGGAGCAGGTCGGGGGCCTGCTGGACGGCCTTGGCGACGGCTGGCACGCGATCCACGACGCGAGCCTGGGCAACGGCAACGTCGATCACATCCTGATCGGACCGGCGGGCGTGTTCACGGTCGAGACCAAGAGCAATCCCGGGCCGGTGCGGGTGGCGGGCGTGCACGGCGCGACGCTCCGCCAGGCCCTGGCCCAGCGCAAGGCGATCGAGCGCGTGACGGGCATGGAGGTGCAGCCGCTGCTCGTATACAGCCGCGCCTGGGTGGACCGCCCGCTGGCCCGGCGCAAGGGCGTGCGCGTGCTGCCCGCACGCATGCTCGCGGGATACCTGGACCGGCGCGAGCCGACGTTGACCCCCGAGCAGGCGGCGCGCACGCGAGCGCAGGTTGCGGCCGCGCTGCGCGAGCACCGCGCGCGCAAGCACCGGCGCCCGATCCGCCTGCGCGCCGCCCGATAGGGCACGGTGCGCTAAACATAGGGGGTCTCGGGCGCGTGCCGCGCATCCGAGCCCGCTCTGAGCGATGGCCACCACGACGATCCCATCTTCCCCGCCCGTTCGCGCCGGCGAGCCGCCCGTGTGGCCGCTGCCGCCCGGGCCGCGGATGCCCGCGATCCTGCAGACGCTCGTGTGGGCGCTCGCGCCCACCGCACTGCTGGACCACTGCTTCAGGACGCACGGCGAGGCGTTCACGCTGACGTTCGCGCCGAGCGGGCGCCGGTTCGTGCTGGTGAGCGACCCGGCGGCGGTCAAGACCGTGCTGACGGCCCCGCCCGAGGCCGCGCCGTCGGCCGCCGCCGACAGCCCGATCGCCTCGATCCTCGGGCCGAGCTCGGTGATCACGCTCGTGGGCGCCGAGCACATGCGCCAGCGCAAGCTGCTGCTGGCGCCGTTTCACGGTGAGCGCATGCGCGCCTATGAGGACACGATCGTCTCGGCGACCGAACGCTCCATGGCGAGCTGGCCGATCGGGCGGCCGATGCGCCTCGCCACGCGGACGCGCGCGATCACGCTGGAGGTGATCCTGCGCGCCGTGTTCGGCGTGCAGGACGAGCGCATGGATGGGCTCGCCGACGCGATCGGCGAGCTGGCGCGGCCGGGGCGCACGCTGGCGATGCTGCGCTACGCCTTGAGCCAGAGCTTCGGCCGCCCTCAGGGGGCGCTCGGCCGGGCGCTGCAGCGGCTGGACAATCTCATCTACGCCGAGATCGCGCGCCGGCGCGAGCAGGCCGACCTGACCCAGCGCGAGGACATCCTCTCGCTGCTGCTGCTGGCCCGCGACGAGGACGGCGAGGCGATGAGCGACGGCGAGCTGCGCGACGAGCTCGTCTCATTGCTGCTGGCCGGGCATGAGACCACGGCCACCGCCACGGCCTGGGCGGTCGAGCGGTTGATTCGCCACCCCGACGTGCTCGCGCGGCTGGTGGCGGAGCTCGACGCGGGCGACGGCGAGGACGAGTACATGCAGGCCGTCATCCACGAGACACTGCGCGCTCGCCCGGTCGTGCCGGGTGTCGTGCGGCTGCTGCACGAGCCGCTGACGGTGAGCGGCTACGAACTCCCGCCGGGCACGCGCGTGATGCCGTCGATCTATTTGACCAACAACAATCCGCGCATCTACCCCGACCCGCGCGCCTTCAGACCCGAGCGGTTCATCGACACGCAGCCCGACACGTTCGCGTGGATTCCGTTCGGCGGCGGTATCCGTCGCTGTATCGGCGCGTCGTTCGCGATGCTCGAGATGAAGCTGATGCTGCGCACGATGCTGCGCGAGCTGCACCCCAGCGTGCCGCGAGGCGGGCTGTGGCGCCGCGGCGAGTACAACCGCCGGCGTGCGGTCACCCTCGTCCCGGCGGCCGGCACGCGCGTGGTGTGGACACGGCGGCGCCGGTAGACCAAAGACGCTATCGCTTGGCGCGCGATCTCCGGGGATGAGATGCGTATTGCGAGCGCTCCGGTCTTGAGCGCGCGCGTGGCCGCGGTCACTGCGCGTCGGGGTCGCCTCGCGCCCTGGTCTCGGCCCCCTCCCCTACGGCATTTGCGATCCCAGCCGAGGCGGTGAGTAACTTGCCTTCGGATGGACTCCCCCGAGACACTCCTGCGCCGTTTCGGGCTCGACGCGTTCCGGCCCGGGCAGCGCGAGGCCGTATCCGCCGCGCTGGCGGGGCGCGACTCGCTGGTCGTCATGCCCACCGGCGGCGGCAAGTCCCTCTGCTATCAGCTGCCCGCGCTGGCATTTGATCGGGACCCCACCCGCCCCCTCGTCGTCGTCGTCAGTCCGCTGATCGCGCTGATGGCCGACCAGCTGAGCCGCCTGCGCGAGGCGGGCGTGCCCGCCACGATGCTCGCCTCCGGCATGGCCGACGGGCACAACGCCGCCGCGCTGCGCGGCGTTGTGAGCGGCGAGATCTCCCTCGTGCTCGCCGCCCCCGAGCGCTTCGCCTCCGGCGCGTTCCGCGACGCCCTCGCCCAGCGGCGCATCTCGCTGTTCGTCGTCGACGAGGCCCACTGCGTCACCGAGTGGGGCCACGACTTCCGCCCCGACTACCTGCGCCTGCACGACGCGATCGCCTCGCTTCACCGCCCGCCCGTGATGGCCGCCACCGCGACCGCCACCCCGCGCGTGGCCGACGAGATCGCGGCCCGCCTCGGCCTGCGCGATTGGCTCTCCGTCCGCGCCGGCTTCGATCGGCCCAACCTCTCCTTCGACGTCGTCTCGGTGGCCGGCGCCGGCGCCGTCGCCCGCAAGCGCGCCGCCCTGCTCCACGTCCTCTCCGGGGAGAACGGGGCGGGGTCCCGCCCGGCGATCGTCTACTGCGGCACGCGCCGCGACACCGACTCCGTCGCCGAGCTCATCTCCGCGTCCGGCATCTCCACCGTCTCCTACCACGCCGGCATGTCCCCCGCCGCGCGCCGCGCCAGCCAGGAGGCGTTCATGGCCGATCGGGCCGAGGTGGTGGTGGCGACCAGCGCCTTCGGCATGGGCGTCAACAAGTCCTCCGTGCGCACCGTCGCCCACTGGGCCCTGCCCACGAGCCTCGAGGCCTACTACCAGGAGGCCGGCCGCGCCGGACGCGACGGTTCCCCCGCCCGCGCGCTGCTGCTGGCCGCGCGCATGGATCTCGGCCGCCTGATCCGCTTCAACACCCAGCGCACGAGCACGGTCGGCGATGTGAAGGCCTACGTTGCCGCGCTGCGCCGGCGCTCCGTCGACGGCGTTGCCACGATCGGCCACGGCGAGCTCGACGAGCGCGACCGCGTGCTCCTCTCCATCGCCGAGCGCGCCGGCGCCGTGGAGCTCTCACCCGGCGGCGCCGAGGGCCTGCTCGCGCGTCCGACGGGCCAGGGCAGCCCGCGCCTGGCCGGGGCCGCGATCCAGGCCGCCAAGAATCGCGGCTGGGAGTCCTACCGCTCGATCGAGCGCTACATGTCCGGCTCCTCTCTCTGCCGCCGCCGGCAGATCCTCGACCACTTCGGCGACCGGACCCCCGGCGCGCCCACCGGCCGCTGCTGTGACGTCTGCGATCCCGACCCCGTGCTGCAGCGGGCCCTGACGGCGGCGCCGGTCTCCTCCTCGCGGCGGCGTTCGTCGCACTCGCAGCCGCGCGTGGCGGATCGAGGCGGGCCGACCGCCGATCCGGCTCCGGAGCCCCCGGCGGAGCCGGTGGACGAGCGCGAATTCGAGCGGTTGCGCCAGTGGCGCTGGACACGGGCCGAAGGCAAGCCCGCGTTCACCGTCGCCGCCAACGCCGTGCTCGAGGAGATCCTCCGCCTGCGTCCGCAAACCACCGACGCGCTGCTCCAGATCCGCGGGATCGGACCGGCGTTCTGCGACAAGCACGCCGACTCGCTGCTGGCGGAGCTCGGCGCGATGTGGGGGGATGCCCGGGAGACGCCCCGCGCCGGGACGACGGCGATAGCATCGGTGCCCGCGCCGACGTAGCTCAGCTGGTAGAGCACCACTCTCGTAAAGTGGGGGTCCGGGGTTCGAGTCCCCGCGTCGGCTTGGACTCTGAGAGCTCAGCGCGGTGCGAAGGGATTGAGATCGTGGGCCTGGGCAGCCGCGTGCAGGTCGCTGTCGTAGACGAGCATGGCTCCCAGATCGTCGCTCATGGTGAGTGCGGTGGCGAGGTGGATCGCGTCCATTGCTCGTAGTGTTGGGGTGTATGCGTCGGTGGCGCGCTCAATCATCTCTGGTGTCAGCGGGATCAGGTTGATCTGCTCGACTGCTCGCATTGCGCGCGCCCACACGATCATCAAGCGACACGCCGGCCTCGGGATCAGTCTCGCCGATGCGTCCATCGTGGTACTCGCAGAGCGTCATCGAGTGCGCGATGTCCTGACGCTCGACGAGCGACACTTCCGCGTCCTGACCGCGAACGGAAAGCCATTGCGCCTGCTTCGCAACCGGGAGCGCATTGGCGAGCCATCTGGACCTCTGGGGCGACACCACCTTCCAGGTCAAGCTCGCGCTCGTCGCGCTGATCGCGGTGCTCGTCGTCGGGCACATGCGCCGCCCGAAGCTGCACGTCCTGGAGGGAGCGATCTTCCTCTGCTCGCTCGCGGTCGTGTGGATCGGGCTATACCTCGCAAACGGATACAGCTGAGACGACACTCTGGTGCTACGGCGCCCGCTTGGCGGCGTGACGTCGCGCATAGAGCTTCTCGCGAATCGTCATCGCGCCGGGATGGCCGCTACCCGGCCAGGGAGTCAGCAGCAGCAGGAGCCGCGCATCCGAGGATGCGCGAACCTCGTGACGCTCTCCTGGAGCGAGCTCGATCAGTAGACCCTCGCCGCCGCTCGTGCGCTCACCCGCAGCCGTGGTCAGCTCGATTGCGCCCTCGATCACGATGACCCATGTGCGCTCGTGAACCTCGTGCTCTGAGAGCGTCTCGCCCGCCGCGAGATCGAGTGCGATCGCGCGCGCCGCATCGCTCGAGGAGAGGATCTCCGGCAACCGTGGCTTGAGCTCAGCGGTCTTGAGATCCCAGGTGTTCAACCACGCCTCCTTCAGTCATCGGGGATATGTGCGGTGATCGCCACGGACCGATCAGATTAGCCCTCGCCCGCGCACAGCAGCTCCGCGAGCGCCACGGCGTTGTGCTCGCTGTCGCGAGTAGCGTAGACCAATCGTGATCGGCCCCGTCTGCGCGCGAGCGCGCAGCTCCTCAAGGTGCGCGTGCTCAGCGCCGAGTTCGCGACGATAGTGGGTGCGGAACTCCGCGAACCTGGCGGGGTCGTGATCGAACCATCGCCGCAGCGTATCGCCGGCGCATGGCGCTACTGCCGCGAAGATGCCTCCCACGGGGGCACTCCGGCTGCCTCGGTGATGAGGCGCGTGCCACGCCCGCGTGTAAAGAAGCTGTAGGACCACCGCAGCATGACCACTATGCGGTTCTCGAATCCGATCAGGTAGCACAGATGCACCAGTAGCCAGGTGATCCACGCGGGGGAGCCCCAGAGACGCAGACCGTGGATGTCGGCTACAGCTCGCGCTCGTCCGATCGTCGCGAGCGTGCCCTTGTCTTGGTAGCGAAACGACGAGACGCTGTGACTTGGTGACTGCCCGGAACGATCTTGGAGGCGCTCTGCTATGAGGCGCCCTGCGTAGCGGCCCTGCTGCATCGCCACGGGCGCAACGCCTGGGAAGGTGCGTGGCTCGCCCGTGTCGGCGTCGCGCACGCGAACCATGTCGCCCAAAGCCAGCACCTCGGCGTGGCCCGGCAGCGTGAGGTTGGGCTCTACCGTCACGCGGCCCGATTGGTCGACCTCCGCGCCGCTGGCCTCGGCAAGCACCCCGGCGAGCGGGGAGGCCGTGACGCCCGCAGCCCAGACCACTGTCCTCGCCCAGATGCGCATACTGGCGCCTTGACTGTCCTTGAGCTCGACGCTGTCATTACGTACGTCAACGAGGGTATGCCCCAGCAGCAGCTCAACCCCGAGGCGCTCGAGCGAGCGGGCGGCGTGGTGCGAGAGCGCGAGCGGAAATGATGTGAGCACGCGGTCCGCCATCTCGACCAGCAGCACTCTTCCGGTGCGCGGGTCTGCGTGGCGAAACTCCCCGGGCAGCGTGTCGCGCGCGAGCTCTGCTATCTGCCCCGCCATCTCCACGCCCGTCGGCCCGGCGCCCACCACCACGAACGTGAGCCAGCTCGAGCGGGTGTCCGGATCGTCCTCCAGCTCGGCCGCCTCGAAAGCCTGCAGGATCCGCCCGCGAACCTGCAACGCGCTATCAAGCGACTTGACCTCGAGGGCAAGCGAGCGCCACTGATCGTGGCCGAAGTACGCGTAGCTCGAGCCGCCTGCGACGACCAAGATGTCGTACGGCAGCAGGCGCGCAGCAGTACCCACGATCACCGGCTCGACCGAAAGCTCCCGCCTCTCCAGATCGACGCCGGTGACCTCCCCAACTACCACGCGCACATTGCGATGGCGGCGAAAGATCCGGCGCAGCGGCACCGCGATCTCCCCAGGCGATAGCGAACCGGTCGCAACCTGATAGCTAAGCGGTTGGAAGAGGTGGTAATTGTGCCGATCGACCAGGGTGATCTCGGTGTTCCCGCGAGCGAGGGTTTTTACGACCTGAAGGCCGCCAAAGCCACCACCCACGACCACGACGCGGCTACGCCCATCGGGTACAGTCATGGCTGGAGTCTCGCAGGCGCGAAAGCCACGTCGTTTACGACTGGCCCCCCAGCACCTCGAGCGTCTGCGCCCTCGGGCCGGTGACCGCCGCGCGGCATTCGTGCCGGCCCCACTTAACTAGACTCAGTGATCGATGCCCACCACGGTAGACGGAGGTTCGACCATGAACGAGCACCAGCAGGATGCCGAGTGGAACGTTGCCGAGTGGCACGGAAAGATGCTGGTCGACAGCAACGGCGAGAAGATCGGCAAGCTGCAGGATGTCTACGTCAACGTCGAGAACGACGAACCGCAGTTCGCCACCGTCAAGGAAGGCTTCATCGGCCGTCACCTGACCTTCGTGCCGCTGGGCGGGATCAAGGTTGGTCCCGACGAGCTGCAGGTGGCGGTCACCAAGGAGCAGATCGAGTCCGCGCCCAACCTCGAGCCGCACGGCGACGAGCTCTCCCAGGCCAACGAGTCGACCCTCTACCACCACTACGAGCTCAACTACACCCCTCCCGACACAGAGAGCGGACGCCGGCTCGCCCGCCGCTGAGGGCATCTCCTCCCGCCGCGAGCTCACCACGCCGCGCCATCCGTCCGCTCGCTCGCGCCCGGCTCACGTTGTGGCGGCGTACGGTCGGGTTAGGCAGTAGGTCGAAGAGACCGGGGAGCCATTCCTCAGCTATCGCGGTTGGTTTCAAGCCGCAGTCAGGAGACGCCCATGAACGGTGGCGTCCCGCAGCAGCACGAGTCGCCCGCAGGCGACTTCCCCGCAGTAAGCCAGCGCTCCCCCGCGCGCGCCGGTCGCAGGACGTTTCGCGTGGGACTGATCCTGCTCGGATCGCTGGCCGGCCTCATCTTCGCGAGCAGCGCCCTCGGCGCGACCGCGACCGTGGGCCTGGGAACCGCTGCCCCCTTCTCGGTGCTGGCCGGCTCCACGGTCACGAACACCGGACCCACGACGATGTTCGGCGACCTCGGCCTGTACCCCGGTACGGCGGTGACCGGCGAACCGCACGTGCTCGGGCAGACATACGTCAACGACCAGGTGGCGATCGAAGCCAAGAACGCCCTCACCACCGCCTACAACAGCGCCGAATCGCGTCCCACGAACGGCTCGGCCGGTACGGACCTCGCGGGTCACGAATTCTCGCCGGGCGTCTACACGGCCAGCGGCTCGCTGCTGCTGTCCTCGGGCAGCGTCACGCTTAACGCCGAAGGCAACCCCAACGCGGTGTTCATCTTCCAGGTCGGCTCGACGCTGATCACCGAATCGAACACCAGCGTCTCGCTGGTGGGCGGCGCGCAGGCGTGCAACGTCTTCTGGCAGGTTGGCTCCTCGGCGACGCTGGGCAGCGGCACGCGCTTCGTCGGCACGATCATGGCCTCCGCCTCGATCACCGCCAACACGGGCGCCACGATCCACGGCAGGCTGCTCGCGCGGACCGCCGCGGTGACCCTCGAAGACAACACGATCACCGACTCCACCTGCGCCTCCAGCGTCAGCGGCAGCGGTGGCGGCACCGAAACGAGCACCGGCGAAGAAACGGCCGCGCTCGAAAAAGCGCTCGCCGGTGGGGCAACGACGACCGGCGGCGGAACTATCACTGCCGGCGTGTTGCCGGTCGCGTCGCATAGCACGGCCAAGCACCACAAACGCCACAAGCGCCATCGCGCGCGCAAGGCAGCCAAACCGCACTCACCCGCACGTCCCGCGCTTCCGCACCGGAGGGCCTCATTCACCGGTTGAGCATCGGGCTGGCGGTGGTCTGCCTGCTCGGCATCGCCGCCGGCTCGGCCACTGCCGCCGGCATCCCGGCACGCGTGCAGGTTGAGCAGGAACTGGCGGTCCTGCGCACCGCGCACGCCGCACACCGAGCGCCAGCGGCCGGGTCTCCGCAGGTCGCAATCGTGCCCGCCACCACGCCGATCACCGGCGAGCAGACCACGCTGCCCGTGATCGGGCACTCGACCGGTCCCGGCGGTGTGCGGTGGCTGCAGGTGACGCTCCCCGGCCGCCCCGACGGGTTGACCGGCTGGATCGCCCAGCAGGGCACCCGCAAGCTCACGACCGGCTGGCTCATCCTGGTCGATCTCGCCGCGCGGCGCGTGCGTGTCTACCGCGATGGGCGCACCGTGAGAACGTTTGCAGCGGTCGTGGGCAAGCCCTCGACCCCGACCCCGACCGGCCGGTTCTTCGTGCAGGAGACGGTCCAGATGGCCGCCGGCGAGGCGGGCGGACCGTACGCGCTGGCGCTCAGCGCACGCTCAAACGTGCTGCAGGAATTCGAAGGCGGCCCCGGGCAGATCGGGATTCACGGACGCGACGAGCTCGGAGGAACGCTCGGCCAGGCCGAATCGCACGGCTGCATTCGTGTTGCCACCCCCAGCATCGACTGGTTGGCCGCGCGCATCGGCCCGGGCACACCCGTGGAGATCGTCCCGGGCTGAGATCCGGTTCCCCTCCTAAAGCGCCCACCGCCGGTCGCTATCCTGACGTGGAGCCTCGAGGATGAGCACAAGTCAGATCGCCGACCCCACCGACGCCGCCGAGCTGCCGGACGGCCGCGATGACACGATCGAGCTCGACGTCTCCGGGATGAGTTGCGGCTCGTGCGCGGCGCGGGTGCAGCGCGCGCTGGACGGCCAGCAGGGCGTGAAGGAAGCGCTCGTCAACTACGCCACCGGACGCGCGACGGTCGAGCTGGAGCCCAGCCCGTCCGGGGTGTCGGGAGGGTCTCGAGAGCTCGACCCCGAGCAGCTCGTCGCGGTCGTGCGGAGCGCCGGCTACGACGCCTCGCCGGTGGCGCCAAGCGCTACCGAGCAGGCGCATGTATTCGAGAGGCTCGAACATGAGGAGGCGCGCGAACAGGCCGACCTGGTGCGGCGCATCGCGCTGGCGGTGCCGCTCGCGACGGCGATCGCCGTCCTCACCTATGCATACCCGCACGAGCAGACCGCGCGCTGGATCACGGCGGGGCTCGCCGTGCCGGTCCAGTTCTGGTGCGGGCTGCCGTTCCTGCGCTCCGCCTACGCGCGCGCGCGCGTGCGCGCCACGAACATGGACACGCTGATCGCGCTCTCGACGCTCGCGAGCTTCGTCTACTCGACCGTGATGCTGCTCACCGCCGACACCGTACTCGAGCACGGCGTCCCGGTCGGCAATTTCGACATGCCGCTCTGCTACGACATGGGGGCGATCATCATCGCGGCGCTGCTGATCGCCCGCTGGTGCGAGGCCAAGGCGCGCAGCCGCTCCGGCGCGGCGGTTCGCGAGCTGGCAGGGCTCGGCGCTACGCAGGCGCGCCTGCTCGACTCCGAGGAGCGATCGGGGGCACACAGCCCGGACGGCCGGGTCGGCCAGCACGCCCCCGAGCGGATGGTGGCCGTCGAGGAGGTGCGCCGCGGCGACGTGTTCCGCGTGCGCCCCGGCGACAAGGTTCCGGTCGACGGGATCGTGATCGACGGCGCCTCCGCCGTGGACGAGTCGATGCTGACGGGCGAGTCGCTGCCCGTGGAGAAGACCTCCGGCGCGCTGCTCACCGGCGCGACCCTGAACGTCGACGGCGTTCTTACGGCACGGGCGACAGCGGTCGGCGCCGACACCGCCCTCTCTCAGCTCGTCGCGCTCGTCGAGCGCGCGCAGGCCTCCAAGCCGAAGATCCAGCGCCTCGCCGATGAGATCGCGCGCTACTTCGTGCCGGCCGTGATCGTGCTCGCCGCGCTGACGGCGCTCGGCTGGATCCTCGCGGGGCAGGGCCTGCAGGGCATGTTCGCCTCGATGCACCTGCAGCGCGGGATGGACGCCACGATCGCGGTGCTGATCGTCGCCTGTCCGTGTGCGCTCGGCCTGGCGACGCCCGTGGCGATCCTCGTCGGCACCGGACGCGGCGCCAGTCTCGGGCTGCTGATCCGTAGCGCGGAGATCCTCGAGCGAAGCCAGGATCTCGACACGATCGTGCTCGACAAGACCGGCACCGTCACCACCGGCGAGCTGTCGGTCGCCGACGTCTGGGCGGCGCCGGGCGAGGGTCTCGAGCGTGTGCTCGCGCTCGCCGCCGGGGCCGAGGCCGGCTCGGAGCACCCCGTGGCGCTCGCCGTCGTCGCCGCTGCGCGCGAGCGCGGTCTGCGGGTCCCGCACGCGGCCGAGTTTCGCTCGACCCCCGGCCGGGGGGTGCGTGCGCTCTTGGATGGCTCCGTCGTGTGGGTGGGTCGACCGGGGGGGGCAGCAGGAGACCTCGAGGATTTGAGCCCCTCGCCCCAGATCGCATTCTCCTCGTCCCAACTTGCGTCGCCCCCACCACTGCCCACGTCCTCCTCGCCGCAGCTCGCGCACGTGCTGGATGAGTGGGAGTCCGGCGGGCGCACCGCGGTCGTGGTCGAACGCGACGAGCGACTCCTGGGCGCGATCGCCCTCGCGGACACCGTCAAGCCGGAGGCGCCCGCGGCGATCGCCGGTCTGCGCGCGATGGGGATCGACGTCGAGCTGCTCACCGGCGATAACCCCCGCGCCGCGCACGCGGTTGCGGAGGCGGTCGGCATCGAGCGCGTGCGCGCGGGGGTCGATCCGAGCGGCAAGCTCCAGGAGATCGCTCGCCTGCAGCACGAAGGCCACCGCGTGGGGATGGTCGGCGACGGCGTCAACGACGCCGCCGCCCTCGCCCGGGCCGACCTCGGGATCGCGATGGGCACGGGCGTCGGCGCGGCGATCGAGGCGGCCGACATCAGCGTGCTCTCCGGCGATCTGCGCGGCGTCGCGCGCGCGCTGCGCCTGGCGCGGGAGACCTACACGATCGTGCTGCAGAACCTCGGCTGGGCGTTCGGCTACAACCTGATCGCGCTGCCGCTCGCGATGACCGGCCTGCTCAGCCCCGCGCTCGCCGCCGTGGCGATGGGCGTCTCCAGCATCACGGTCGTCACCAACAGCCTGCGCCTGCGCCGCTTCGGAGCGCCCGGGCGCCCGACACCGGTGCGCGGCGCCCGCCGGCGACTGGCGAGCGTCGCCGTGGCCGCGACGATCCCAGCGCTGCTGCTCGGGGGGCTCACGCTCGCCGACCCGAACTCCTTCGCCGTCCCGCACACCGCCTCCTTCACGCTCACCGAGCCGGCGGGGGAGACGCTCGAGGTCTACGTCGAACCGCTGCGTCCCGGCAACGTCAACCTGCACCTCTATCTGCAGGGTCCGACCAGCGCCCGCATCGCCTATCGCTCGATCGCGATGCGCGCCACCTCTCAGACCGGCGCCCGGGCGCGTGTCGCCTTCTACGTCGCCGGCACCGGCCACGACATCGCCGTAGTCCACCTCACGCGCGGGGACTGGAGCTTCCACATCTCGGGCTCCGACGGCGCCGGCCATCCCCTGAGCGGATCCTTCGCGGTGGGAATCAACTGACCTTCCCTGGGGCCGCGGCGCGCATGCGCGCCGCGGCGAACGGCGCATGCGCCGTTCGTGCGGGGCCGCATGCGGCCCCGCCGATGTGTCGCATGCGACACATCTCGGCCGGCGCATGCGCCGGCCGGACCACGGTGCATGCACCGTGGTCGCCCACGTCGTCTACATCGCGAGCTGCATGGCGGCGAACATGTACGCCATGCCGAGCGTCATCGCGAACATCGACACGCGCAGGTCGCGAAAGCAGACCAGCGGCTCGGCGGCCTCCATCGCGACCGCGCCGTCGGGCATGACCGAGAACCCGCCGCCCAGCAGCGCCTTGTGGTCGACGTCGCGCATCCGGTCGGTGATCCACAGCAGCGACTGCGCGACGAACCAGGCGACGAGCAGCCACGTGAGCGGCGCCTGGAAGCCGCTCGGCGAGAACATGTAGGCCATCGCCCCCAGGTCGATCGCCATCACCAGCCACAGCACGTTGATCGCCCGCCCGCTGAGCGCCTGTGCGAGCATCCAGGCGAGGATCGCGAGCGCGCCGTTGGCGAACGCGAGCTGCCAGAAGCCGCTCGGGACGTCGAAGTGGTCGATCGAGGCCGGCGCGAACATGAACGCCATGCCCAACGCCATCAGCACGTGCCCGGAGTGCCAGATCCGCCGCTGACCGTCGCTGTCGAGAACGTGCCGCGCGTGAATTACGATCACCGCGATGAACGCGAGCGTCCAGATCACCGCCAGCCATGCGGGGAGAATGTTCGTGGCGCCGTGTCCGGCGCTCATCGACATGCCCCCGATCGACGTGGCGTGGCCGGCGCCCGTCGAGTGGCTCATGCTCATGCCGCTCATGCTGGTCATGACAGCGCGAATCTACCACACGCCCGCCGCGGCGTGAGCGGCTTTCCCGGCCTGGCGCCACGGCCGCGCCCGCTGGGTTATGATGCCGCGCGATGAGCGGCCTTCGCTGTCTCCTCCGCTATCTATTACAGCCCGCGCGTGCGCTGGAATCGCGCCTGGCGCAGGCGCCATCGTCATGAAAGCTCCCTTCGGCGGTCGCATCCGCGTAACCACGCGCGGCATCCAGATCGCGCTCGGCCTGGTCTGGCTGCTCGACGGGCTGTTTCAGTTCAAGAGCTTCATGTACACGCACTCCATCGTCACCGAAGTGTTCGTCCCGGCGGCCGAAAAACAGTGGTCGATCGTCGGCGGTCCGATGCACACGTTCGACACTTTCTACGGCCACGACCTGACGCTGTGGAACACCCTCTCCGGCGAGATCCAGGTCGCGATCGGCCTCGGCCTGATGCTCAGCCGCAAGACGGTCCGTCCCGCGCTGCTCGCCTCCTTCGGCTGGGCGTTCGTGGTCTGGTGGTTCGGCGAGGGCTTCGGCGGCCTGACCTCCAACACCCTGCCCTCACCGCTGATGGGAGCCCCCGGGGCGGTCGTCCTGTACGCGATCGTCGGCCTGCTCGTCTGGCCCACGAGTCGCGAGGACGGGTGCTCTCCGGCGGACATCGGCCCGCTGCGCGACCGCGGCGGCCTGTATGCCTGGTCGGGTCTGTGGGCGCTCTCGGCGGGCCTGTGGCTGGTCAACGTCAACCGAGCCAGCGGCGCGACCCACGAAATGGTCGAGGGGATGGCGGCCGCCTCGCCGCACTGGCTGGCCACGTTCCAGACCTCGGTCGGCAACCACACGCAGGGCTCCGGCACGACGATCGCCGTCGTGCTTGCGATCGTCTCCGTGGCCGTCGCGCTCGGCGTGTGGACGCGTCTGCGCTGGGCGGCCCTGGCGGTCGGGATCGTCGTCTCGCTCGCCTACTGGGTGCTCGGACAGAGCCTCGGCGGGCCGTTCTGGGCCGAAGGCGCGACCGACTTCAACTCCGGGCCCTTGTTCGTGCTGCTCGCGGTGGCGCTCTTCCCGGTGGCGCAGATCGCCGGAGCCGCGCGGCGTGAGTCGGCCGTGGACGACGCGTATGCGCAGGTGCGAGCTCCCGGGGCGAGCGTGGCCTGAGCGCGGCCTGAGCGCGGGCTCAGCGCGGGCTCAGCCACGCATATCAGCCGTTCTGAAACAAGCTCTTATGCATGTGGCGCACGGGATCTGAAACCCTACCGTGCTCGATACCGCGACGGCGAAGCCATCGCCCCTCGCCGGTGTTCCTCTCATCGCACATGCGTCGCAACCGACTCATCATCCTGCTGGTTGGCGCGATCGCGTGCATCGCGGTCGCCGTCGTGCTGGGCACCGGTGTGCTCGGGACGTCCGGCTCGCACGGTTCGACCGCCGCAAGCGGCGTCTCGCCATCGTGCCTGCCGGCCACGCTCGAACACTCAGCGAGCCTGCCCGGCACGAACGTCAACGTCTCGCCGGCGCCGGGCACCGGCACGGCCAGCCCGCACACGCAGATCAGCTTCCTGGGCGTGCCCGTCGGGCGGATCCACGTGGTCTCCGTCGTGGGCCAGCGCAGCGGTGAGCACTCCGGGCGCCTCGACGCCTACTCCCAGGGCGACGGCGCGAGCTTTCTGCCCGACACCCCGTTCGACGCCGGCGAGGGTGTGACCGTACGCGCCGTGATCGGCACGGCCGGCGGCACGGCGGGTACCGGCACCGCGGACGCTGGCAGGCCGATCGCCTTTAACTTTCGCGTGGACACTCCCTATCCGACCGCGGATGCCGCCCAGTTCCCCAACCCGCAGGCGGCGCCCGCCGAATATCAGAGCTTCGCCACGATGCCCGGGGTCCAGGCCCCCGTCCTGAGCGTCACCACGGCCGACCGCGACCCCGGCGCGGGGGACATCCTCACGACCAACGGTCCGGGCCCCGGCCAGTACGGGCCGCTCATCTACACGCCCCAGGGCCAGCTCGTCTGGTTTGAGCGGCTCCCGGGGGGCGAAGCGGCGGAGGATCTGAACGAGCAGACATATGAAGGCCAGCGCGACCTCACGTGGTGGAGGGGGCGCGTGCTCTCGCTGGGCTTCGGCCAGGGCGAAGACCTCGTGATGAACTCCCACTACCAGACGGTGGCCCGGCTGCCCGGCGGGAACGGCCTGCGAGCGGACCTGCACGACTTCCAGATCGCCCCTCACGGCATCGCGTACATCACGGCGTTCAACCCGATCCGCTGCAACCTTTCTCCGGTGAAGGGGGTGCGCGACGGAGCGATCATCGACACGGCGGTCCAGGAGATCGACATGAGGACCGGGCTCGTGCGCTGGGAATGGCACAGCCTCGACCACGTCGGGGTCTCGGAGTCCGAGACCGAAGCGCCCACGACATCAACGCCGTGGGACTGGTTTCACATCAACTCGATCGATGTGGAGGGTGGGGACTCCAATCAATCCGGGGACATCTTCATCTCGGCGCGCAACACCTGGGCCGGCTATCAGCTGCAGGGCGCCACCGGCAGGATCCTCTGGCGCCTGGGGGGCCTGAAGAGCTCTTTCAAGCGCGGGTCGGGCGCGGGCACGGTGTGGCAGCACGACGGGCGCATCCTGCCCGACGGGGAAGTCACGTTCTTCGACGACGGCTCCAACCCGCCGCTGCATCGCGAATCCCGCGGGGTGCGTATAGCGCTGGACTTCGCCACCCATCGGGCGCGCCTCACCGTCGCCTACACTCACCCGGGCCCGCCGCTGCTGGCCGCGAGCCAGGGCAACATGCAGACGCTTGCAGACGGGAACACCGTGATCGGCTTCGGCGGCGTGCCGGAGATCAGCGAGTACGCCCCGGACGGCGCGCAGCTCCTCGACGCCCACATGCCCTACGCGATGATCTTCTACCGGGCCTTCCGCTTCCCCTGGAGCGGGCGCCCGTCCAGCCCGCCGGCGGTCCTCGCCAACCTGAACAACACCGGCGAAGAGACGATCGTGCACTCCAGCTGGAATGGCGCGACCGAAGTCGCCTCCTGGCGCGTGCTCGCGGGGGAGCGTTCGGGGTCGCTGGCGGCGCGGGCCACGATCCCGGCGAGCGGCTTCGAAAGCTCGACGACCCTGCCCAAGAAGTACGCCTACGCGGAGGTCCAGGCGCTCGACTCCGCCGGCCACGTGCTCGGCGTCTCGCGCCAGACGCAGACGATCAGCTACGCCGCCTCGCTGCCGAGCCCCGGAGGGCCGGGATGAGCGAGATCCTCGGTGAGCCGGCGGACCCGCGGCTCAGTAAGCCGGTTTGGTGGAGTGCTTGTGCGGGACGGTCGTCGTCGTCGCGGGGCTGCTCGTCGCCGGCGTGGAGGTCGAGCTGCTCGTCGTTTTACCGCCGCACCCCGCCACCGCCAGCGAGGCCGCCACGACGGCCAGCAGCGTTAGCATGGCGGTCAGTGGCGTTCGTTTCATCGGCTGGGCTCCCATCCTCGCTCGAAGGCTCGGGCGCACCACCCTACCAGGCGTTTTCGCCCCGCCGGCCGATCCCAGACGTTCGCTCGCCCTCGGGTCGGCGCTCGTGAGCACCGTGGCGCCGGCTGGCCCCGGGGCGATGGGATCGCCCCCGGTCGAGCGGGAGCAGGGCCCGCGCATGGGGTTGCTGCTGGCCGTCTGCTGCGTGGCCCAGTTCATGGTCATCCTCGACCTGTCGATCGTCAACGTCGCGCTCCCTTCGATCCAGTCGAGCCTCGGGTTCACCGCGCCCGAACTGCAGTGGATCGTCGATGCGTACGCGATCACGTTCGCGGGCTTCTTGATGTTCGGCGGCCGCGCGGCCGATCACTTCGGGCAGCGCCGGATGTTCGTCTTGGCGCTGCTCGTGTTCGCGCTCGCCTCGCTCGCCGGGGGCATCGCCCCGGATCGCACGACGCTCGTCGTCGCTCGCGCCGCGCAGGGCTTCGGCGGCGCGCTGATGGCGGCGTGCTCGCTTGCGATCATCACCTCGTCGTTCGCGCCCGGCCCGCAGCTGCATCGCGCGATCGGCGCGTGGGCGGCGATGAACGGCCTCGGCGGCGCCGCGGGGATGCTGTTCGGGGGGATCATCACCCAGGAGCTCAGCTGGCGCTGGGTGCTGCTGATCAACCCCCCGATCGGGATCGCGGCCGCGGTCGTGGCCTACGCGGTCGTGAGCGAGCGCCGCCGAGGATCGGGATCCCACCCGCCCCGCAGCTTCGACCTCGCCGGGGCGCTGACGCTGACGATCGGTCAGATGGTGCTGGTGTTCGGGGTCGTGGAAGCGGGCCTGAAGGGCTGGGACACGCTTGCCGCGCTCGGCCCGATCCTCGGCGGCATCGCCCTGCTTGCGGTGTTCGGCGTGATCGAGACGCGCGTGGCCTCCGAACCGCTGATCCCCTTCAAGGAGCTGACCAAGCCGCTGCGGGTCGCCAACAACATCGTGCTGCTGTTCAGCGCGTCGCTGTTTCCGATGTGGTTCGTGAGCTCCCTCTATCTGCAGCAGGTGCTCTACCTCTCGCCGCTGCACACCGGGCTCATCTTCCTGCCGATGACGTTGGTGATCATGCTGGTCGCCTCCCGCACCGGCAAGCTCGTGAGCCATTTCGGGGTGCGCTCGGTGCTCGGCGGCGGCCTGGTGATGTTGGCCGCCGGGATGCTGCTGATGGCAAAAATCGGCTCCAGCGGCAGCCCGATCGTGTACATCATGCTTCCCGGGCTGCTCACCGCGGCCGGGATCGCGATGTCGATCGTGCCCTCCACGATCGCCGCCACCCAGGGCGCCAAGGAGGGGCAGGCGGGGCTCGCGTCGGGACTCGTGAACACATCGCGCCAGATCGGCGGCGGACTCGGGCTGGCGATCCTGGTCACGCTCGCGACCCAGCGCTCGAGCCACCTGATCGGCACTGGCCACGGGGTGCCGCAGTCGCTGACGGAGGGCTTCCGGCTCGCCTACCTGATCGGCGGCGGCCTGGCTGCGGCGGCGCTGCTGGTCACCTTCACCGCGCTACCCAAGCCCGAGGGCGTGCTGCTGGGAGCGGCGAGACGCCTGGCGGTCGCGGTCGCCGTCATCGTCGCGGGCTTCGTCGCGATCGACCTCGCGTTCGCGGGCTCGCACGGCGCTCCTGTCGGGGCGTACACGACCGACGGCGCATACAGCTTCATCACCGAGCCCTCGCTTCACCCGCCGGTGCTCCACAGGGACACTCCGACCGCAGTGGGCAAGCTGGCGCCCGGCTACATCTTCACCACCAACTTCTACAACCTCAACTACCCGCCGCTGGTCGGTCAGAGCGGGCCGCTGATCCTCGACAGCAAGCTGCAGCCGGTGTGGTTCCGGCCGGTGCCCGAAAAGCTCGTCGCCTCCAACCTCAGCCTGCAGACATATGAAGGCAAGCCCGCGCTGGCATGGTGGCAGGGCGTCGTCACGAGCACCGGCTCGACGGAAAGCGGCGAAGACGTGGTCGTCAACCAGCACTACCAGACGGTGGCGAGGATTCGCGGCTCCGACGGCTGGAAGCTCACGCTGCACGCAATCGAGATCAGTGGCGAAGACATCTGGGTGACGGCCAACAAGAACATCGCCAAGAACCTCTCCAGCTACGGCGGCGCCTACAACGGCGCGCTGATCGACTCGGCGGTGCAGGAGTACAACCTCAAGACCGGCAAGCTCCTGCGCAGCTGGGACGCGCTCGACCACATCCCGCTGGGCGACTCGTACGCCAGCGTGCCGACCAACGGGTTCCCCTGGGACGCCTACCACGTCAACTCGATCGATCTCGTTGGCAACGGGCGTTTCCTCGTCTCGATGCGCAACACCTGGGCCGCCTACATGGTCAACATCGAGACCGGTCAGATCGAATGGACCCTCGGCGGCAAGCACTCGAGCTTCAGGTTCGGTCGGGGAGCGGAATTCCAGTGGCAGCACGACGTGGCGCTGAGGGTGGGCGGGCATTCCGATTCAACGGTCACCGTGTTCGACGACCACTGCTGTCAGCTCACCGGCGGCGGCACCTCCGTACCGCCCACCGGGCCGTCTCGCGGCCTCGTGCTCGAGTTGAACCAGGGCACGCACGTCGCGACGCTCGAGGCTCAGTACGGGAACCGCGAAGGGTTCAAGTCCGAATACATGGGCGACACACAGCCGCTGGCGAACGGCAACATGTTCATCGGCTGGGGATCGGCGCCATACTTCACCGAGTACAGCCCAGCGGGCAAGCTGCTGCTGGAAGCGGAATTTCCAGGAAGCGACCTGAGCTATCGCTCGATGGTGGAGCCATGGGTCGGTGAGCCACTGACCGCGCCCGCGGGCGCCGCGCGCCAGGCGGATGGCTCAACGACGGTGTACGCGAGCTGGAACGGCGCCACGCAGGTCGTCTCCTGGAGGGTCCTCGCTGGAGCCCGCGCCAGCCGGATGACCGTCGTGGCGATGGCCGCCAAGTCCGGGTTCGAGACGGCGATTGCGGTGCCGGCTGGCTATGAGAGCTTCCAGGTGCAGGCGCTGGGCGCCGACGGCCGGGTGATCGGAGCTTCCCGGCTATTCTCGGGGGCGACTCGATGATGACCCGCACAACAACGCTGTTCCTGGCGCTGGCGGTGGGCGTCGGTCTGTGCGCGTGCGGATCGACCTCCTCGGCCAGCTTAGACGCGGTCTCGGATGCGCCGATTCCGACGGCCGACGTCAGCGTCGCCGCGGCCAACCCGGTGGCCGTGTCGCCGTTGCCCGGCACCGAGGACGCCTCGCCGGCGACCCAGATCAGCTTCCTCGGCGGCTCCGGGACGCAGGTCTCAGATGTGCGCGTCGTCGGCTCGCGCAGCGGCTCGCACAGCGGACGGTTGGAGGCCTACTCGACCGGAACGGGCGAGAGCTTTGAGCCCTCGCATCCGTTCGTCGCCGGCGAGCGGGTGACCGTGCATGCTCTGGTTTCCGATGGCGCCGGCGCTTCCAGGCAAGCGGCGAGCACCACGTTCACGGTCCTCCCCGAAACGCCGGTCAGCCAGAAAGAGTTCCCGATCAATCCCGGCAGCTCCAGCGACGTCCAGCACTACGTCTCGGCGCCTACGCTCACGCCCTCGACCGTGCGCATCACCACGCCCGCTCGGCCTGGCGCGAGCCCCGGCGATCTGTTCCTCGCGCCCTATCAGGGGGAGGGCACGGCGGGACCGATGATCTCAGAACAGGATGGCGCGCTCGTGTGGTTCCACCCGCTGCCGGCCGGGGAGTCGGCGACCAACTTCCAGGTCCAGCGCTACGAGGGCCAGCCGGTGTTGACGTGGTGGCAGGGACGCGTCCTGGAAGTCGGCTTTGGCCAGGGCGAGGACGTCATCTACAACACCTCCTACCAGCCCGTCGCCTACGTCAGAGCCGGCAACGGCTACCACGCCGATCTGCACGAAATTCGCCTGACCCCTGAAGGCACGGCCTGGATCGACGCGTTCGATCCGATCCGCCTGAACCTCTCCCGCTACCACGGCTCGAACAGCGCGATCGTCAACGACTCGGTGGTCCAGGAGATCGACGTGAAGACCGGCCTCGTCATGTGGGAGTGGCACGCGCTCGGGCACATCGCGCTGAGCGAATCGCACAACCCGGTGCCCGCCAGCCCCAGCAGCCCGTGGGACTACGTGCACATCAACTCGGCCGATCCCAGGGGGGCCGGCTCTGATCAACCGAGCGAAGTGCTGATGTCCTCGCGCAACACCTGGACGCTGTACGACGTGAACATGCGCACCGGCGCCTTCCAGTGGCGCCTGGGAGATCGAGACTTCGAGCTTCGAGCCCGGCCCCGGCACGCGCTTCTACTGGCAGCACGACGCCGAATGGCAGCCGGGCGGGCTGATCTCGGTTTTCGACAACGGCTCGGACCCGCCGAAGGAGAAGCGGTCGCGGGGCCTGCTGCTGGACCCGAACACGGCGACCCACACCGTGACGCTCGTCAAGCAGTTCACCAATCCGACCTACACGCTGCTCGCCTCCAGCCAGGGCAACCTCCTGAACCTGTCGCAGGCCGATAACACGGCCGGCAACTGGCTGATGGGCTATGGCGGGCTGCCGAACTTCACCGAGCACGGCCCTTCGGGGCAGGTCCTGCTCGACGGAACGCTCGGCAAGAGCGTGCAGGACTTCAGGACCTACCTCTCGCCGTGGAGCGCCCATCCGGCGAGCACGCCGTCCGTCGCCGTTCGGTCCGCCGGCGCCGGCGCTCTGGCGGTCAACGTGAGCTGGAACGGGGCGACCGAAGTCGCCTCCTGGCGAGTGCTCGCGGGCGGCTCCCCGACATCGCTCGCGCCCGTCGCGAGCGCTCCCAGGAGCGGCTTTCAGACGACCGTCGCGGTCAAATCCACGCCCGCGTATCTAGCGGTGCAGGCGTTGAGCGCCTCGGGCGCGGTGATCGGCCTTTCGCCGGCGATCAAGCCTTGACCTGTTGGCGTCCGGTTTCGGTTCGGTTTCGGCCTGGCGTTCGGCCCGTTGCTGGGCTGCGTGCAGGGCCGCGCGCAGGGCGATCGTGAAGTAGTTGTAGAAGCCTCGCCCATGCGCGGCCTGCAGACGCGAGGGCAGCTGGCGGCGCAGCTCCTCGGCGTAAGCGCGCTGAAGTGTCGCCTGCAGCGAGCCTTCCAGCGGGCTCTGGCCGGCGCCGTTGTGCAGCTCCAGGCGGCCGCTGTGCGTGGTGTAGTCATACAGCTCGCTTTCCTGCCCTTCTGCCAGTGGTTCGATCCCATAGGCCGGCCAGTTGGAGTAGGTGGCGTACTTCGCGGCCTCGGTGCGCACCGCGACGACGTGCAGCGGCGCGTTCGCGGCATAGGGTTCGATCGCGAACTCGGTCACGATCTCGTCGGTGGCGTGCACCACGTAGGGGCGGCCCGGCGTGGTCGGGTCGGCGAGGATGCCCATGAGGTCGGCCCGGCGCGCGAGGTGGGAGTAGCGGCGCTCCCGGCGCCATTCGTTCGAACCGCTGGCGATGCTCAGCAGCATCGGCGCCACGTTGACGCTCGAGGTGAGCTGCGTTCGCGCCAGTTCGGGGGCGGAGGTGAGCACGCCGCGGGGGTCCTTGACGATCAGAGGAACCTTGATCGCCTCCTCGTAGGCGCCCGCGCCCTTGCCGCGCAGGCCGTGAGAACCACAATACTCGCCGTGATCGGAGGTGAACACGATCACCGTGTTCGCCGCCGCCCGCGGATCGCTCTCCAGCGCATCCAAGACGCTCCCGACGTGCGTGTCGACCTCGAGCTGGAGCTTGACGTAGAGGTCGAGCATTCCCAGCCATGCGTTCTTGACTTCTTCTCCCGTGAACGGGACCGGCCCGAACGAGGCGGCGGCGGTTTCCTGCAGCGAGCGCTGCAGTCGCGGCTTGCCTCGCTCGATCAGCAGTTCCGGGGTCTCGAAGTTGGGCGGCAGCTGATCGGCGACGCCGGGCGCCGAAGCCTCGGCCGGCACGCGGTCGCACCAGTCGTACCACCAGGCGATGTCGTGCGGGTTCACGAATGACACCGTCGTGCACCACGGCTCGGACTCGTCGGTGCTCGAGAGCCACTGCTCGAACTGGCCGGCGATGCCGGGGTCCACGCGCCAGCCCTGGCCGGGGGCCCCGTCGGGAGAGGGGTAGGTGCCCCCGGCGAACCCGTAGCGCTCGAGCACGCGCTCGCCTCGTTCCGGGGTCCAGTCGTTATCGCCGTGGGTGAGATGCCACTTGCCGTACCAGCGCGTGCGGTAGCCGTGTTCGCGCAGCATCGACCCCCAGGTGGGAAAGCCGGGGTCCAGCGTGCTGCCGCCGGTGATCATGCAGCCGGTCTGATGCGTGTACAGGCCTGTCAGCAGCGCGGCTCTCGCCGGCGTGCAGTCGTTGGAGGCCGTGTAGTGGTGGGCGAAGGAGACGGCGTCCCTGCGCAGGCGCGCCAGGTTCGGCGGCAGGTCCGGTTCCCCCGGCACGGGGCCGATCCATTGGGGAAAGCGCAGCTGGTCGACCATGATCACGAGGATGTTGGGGCGCCGCTCCCTCGCGGCCGGCGGCTTGCGCACCGGTCGGGCAGGCGCGGGCGTCGGGGCCGGCTGCGCGATCAGGTCCCCTGCCGCCTCGGCCAGTTTGGAGGCGGCCAGGCTTGCACCGGCCACCGCGCCGCCCGCGGCGAGCCCGCCCTTGACGAAGGTGCGCCGGTCGATGCGCCGCCCACCGATTTTGTCGATTCTCTTATTCTCGTCTGCTCCCATGGCTTCCGTACGTGCTCCAATCGCTGGCCTGACATCGCTGCTGGCGCTTGGCATGGCCATCGGGCCCGTCCACCCCGCCCGTGCGGCGAGCCTAGCGCCTGCGTGCGCGCCGAGCACATTGAACACCTCCGTGCGGTTTGACGCTCAATCGCCCAATATCGAGCGCGAGAGCGTAGAGTTCGGCCGGCCAAACCACGATCCAAGGGAGGCGCATGATTCTGCTTACTACATATAAGTTGAAGCCGTTCCTCAGCAAAGAGGAAACGAGGAAGCTCATGGACGTGTTCGCCAAAGAGGGCACAGGTCCCGGCGCAACGGCGCATTACATCGCTGCTGACGGCAGTCACGGCGTCGTGATCTCGGACACCGATGACGTGGCGGCGGGGTACCGGAACATCCTGAACTACACCCAGTGGGTCGAGTACGACACCAAGACGATGCTGACGATCGAGGAGGCCGTGCCGCTGATCGCGGACTCGCTCGCTTGAGGCAGGCGCAGTTACCGCGGGGGCTGGGGGTTTGGGTCTACCTCAGCCCTCCGTGTTGCCGGCTTTCCCCGATAGGGGCCAAGGCTTCCGCGCGGCGCGAGCAGCGTGTGCAATAGCGTTCGCTGCCATGCTGGTTCCTATGCTATACATATACGTATACGTTAGCGTGCACGAAAGCGAGCTATGGGAATGGCTGCAACCACGACCGTCCGCGTGCGAGTAGAGACCCGCGAGCGGCTGAAGCGTCTCAGCCGAAGGCGCGGTCTCAGCACCCCAGACTTCCTCGAGTCGCTCGTCCGCGATGCCGAGGATGACCAGCTCCTTGCCGAACACGAGGCCGCGCTCGATCGGATCATGGCCGACCCCAAGCAGGCGGCGTCCTATCGATCGGAGCTGAGCGCCTGGGACGGAACGTTGCTGGACGGCTTGAAAGACCTGTAGTGGCCACCGTCCCAAGTGGGCAGCAGGGCGACGTCTGGGAAGTCGGCCTGGAGCCCGTCGTCGGCCACGAGCAGGGCGGAAGGCGACCCGTCGTGATCGTCTCGGTCGATCAGATCTCCTCCGGCCGAGGCGAGATGTGCATCATCGTTCCCTTCACCAGCGCCGATCGGGGCACCCCCATCCACGTCCGCGTCGACCCTCCCGAGGGAGGTCTGAAAGCGGTCAGCTTCGCCCTGCCCGAGAACGTCAGGTCGATCTCCCGTGAGCGTCTCGTCAAGCGATTGGGCAGCCTGCGAGACGACACCCTCGAGCAAGTGCTCCACCGCATCCACCTCCTCACCCGCAAGCCGGGATAGCACCCGATGCCCGCCCACCACGCCGACTCCCGCGGCATGTGCGCGGGCGGAGCTCTATCGCTACCCGGCGATCGACCCGTCCGCATTCCGGCAGAAGCTCGACGCCATGCCGGCCCGCTGACTCACAGAAGGTCCCGACGAGGCGTACCCTGCACCAGTGCCCCAATCACCCCACCCAGCCTGAATGTGCCGCCTGTTCGGCATGAGCGCCGGGAGCAGGCGGGCGCGGGCGACGTTCTGGTTGCTCCGGGCGCCGGACAGTCTCGCGGCGCAGAGCCACCGCGAGCCGGACGGGACCGGCCTGGGCTGGTTTGACGAGCACGGTGCGCCGCAGCTGCGCAAGCAGCCGATCGCGGCTTACGGGGACGTCGATTTTGGGCGCGAGGCTAGGGAGGTCTCTTCGAGCACGTTTGTCGCCCACATCCGCTTTGCCTCCACGGGCGCCCTGGAGTTGGGCAACACCCACCCTTTCGAGCAGGATGGACGGCTGTTTGCGCACAACGGGGTAATCGAGGATCTACCGGCGCTCGATGCCCACCTCGGCGATGCGCAGACACTCGTCCACGGGGATACCGACTCTGAGCGGCTGTTCGCGCTCATCACTCGCGAGATCGCCGCGCACGGCGGTGATGTCGGCGCGGGCATCGCGACGGCATGCGAATGGGTCGTGGCGAACCTGCCGCTGCTCGCGATCAACCTGATTCTCGCCACCGACCAGGACCTGTGGGCGCTGCGCTACCCGCAGACGCACGAGCTTCACATCCTGCAGCGCGAGCCCGGCGCGGCGCTGGAGCATTCCAGCAGCCTCGGCAGCCGGGTCCACTCCGAGCACGGCGCGACCCGGCCGCTCGTCGTGATCGCCAGCGAGCGCATGGACGACGATCCGCGCTGGCGGGCGCTTCAGTCAGGGGAGCTCGTGCATGTCGAGCACACCCTCCGTGTCAGCTCCCGCAGGATTCTGCACGGAGCACCCGCGCATCCTTTGACGCTCGCGGACTTGGGTGTGCGCGCACGAGCTTCACAGGCGCATGGGCCTGAGCAGTCGGCGCAGGGCTGAGGTATGGGGGTGTTGCTGAAGCGGGCTCAGCATGACAGCGTCCTCGGTGCGGATAATCAGCTTCTACGGACGAGTCCGCGTGCGCCGGTAACCGAGAGATGACCGACTCCACATGGCTATTCATCGAGTGGTGCTGGGCGCTGTGGCTGGTCTACTGGGTGCTCATGGCCTTCTCGGCCAAGCGCACGATCGAGCGGCGAGGATTCTTCGGGTATCGCCTGGTGACGCTCGTCATCGTCGTCGGGTCGATCGTCGCCGGGCGGCTGGTGCACGTGCACTCGCATTCGCATCTTTGGCCCAGGTCGCTGGCGTTGGGGGTGGTGACGGACTGCATCGTGGTCGCGGGAGGCGCGTTCACGGTCTGGGCGCGGATTACGCTGGGTCGCAACTGGAGCGCAGAGGTGACCTTCAAGCAGGACCACGAGCTGATCGAGGCCGGCCCGTACGCGCTGGCACGGCACCCGATCTACACGGGCATTCTCGTGATGGCGCTCGGCACCGCGATCAACTACGGGCAGGCCATAGGCCTTGCCCTGTTCATCGCCCTGTGCGGCGGGCTGTGGTGGAAGGCCCGGCAGGAGGAGCGCATCATGAGCGAGCACTTCCCCGAGGCCTACGCCGGGTACAAGACGCGCGTTCGCGCGATCATCCCATTCGTGCTTTAGGCCGGCGGTGCTGTGTCTCTGTGATACTGTGAATCACAGTGCCGAACATCACCGTCTCCGTACCCGATGACGTCTACCGCGCCGCGCGGATCCGCGCGGCGGAGCGAGGCAGTTCGGTCAGCGCGCTCGTCGCCGAGTACCTGCGCTCGCTATCGGATCGAGACGCCGAGCTCGCGCGCCTCGCGGCCAAGCGGCAGGAGATTGTTAGCCAGATCAGCAAGGACTTCAAAGCGAGCGACAATCTCAGCCGCGACGAACTGTATGACCGTACGGCTCGTCGCGACGAAGCGCGAAAACATGCGGTTCGTTGACACCAACGTCCTGCTCTATGCGGTCTTGCACAACGAGGAGGCGCGGGCCAAGGCGGCCCGGGCGAACGAGATACTGCTGGCCACAGACCTCGGGCTCTCGGTGCAGGTTCTCCAGGAGTTCTACGCGCAGGCGACGCGCGAGAGCCGGCCAGGTCGCATCACGCACGAGCAGGCCACGTCGTTTATCGACACCTTCCGAGGCTTTCCCATCCAGGACGTCACCGTCGGCCTGATGCTCGCGGCGTTCGAGACGAGGATGCGCTTTCAAATCTCCTATTGGGACGCGGCGATAATCGAGGCCGCCCGGGCGCTGGGTTGCGAGGTCGTCCTGTCCGAGGACCTGAGCGACGGTCAGGACTACGCGGGGGTACGAGTCGAGAATCCCTTTGGCGACTGCTGAGGAGTTGACTCGCACTCCAGGTACGGCGCCGCTGAGATTGCAAAGCGTGAGGTGTCGTCTGTCACGCGCCGATGCGGCTCAGGAACGCCGTGAGTCGTTGGTCGTACAGCGGGGGATCGACGTTCCATGACTCGGTGTGGCCGGCGTGTGGCACGCGGTAGTAGGTGACCCAGCGGGGGAGCTCGGAGGCGAACTGGTCGCTGGTGGAGATCGGGACGAGCTTGTCTTCGGTGCCGTGGAACAGCAGGATCGGGAGATGGAAGTCGCCGGGGTGCTGGAGCGCGTCGAGGCTGCCCCAGTTCGGGTCGATCCGCAGGTCGATCATCCACTCGACCGGATCGGCGGCGAACGAGGGCAGTCCCATCTCGGTGGCGTTGAACGACAGGATCGCCTTCCAGTCGAGCGCCGGGGCGTCCAGCACGAGACCGGCGACATGCGTTGCGAGCGGCGAGTGCTCCATGAACTGGGCCACGATCGCGCCGCCCATCGAGTAGCCGACCAGAACGAGGTGCTGGGCGCCGTGGGAGAGCGCGTAGCGCGCGGCGGCCTGCAGGTCGTGCCACTCGGTGAGACCCATGTGGTGCAATCCGTCCGGGCTCGCGGGAGCGCCGATGTCCTCGCGGTAGGTGATCAGCAGGGTTGGCAGCCCGTCGGCGTGCAGCGTCGGCGCGATGCGCAGGCCGACGTTGCGGCTGCTGTTGATGCCGTGCACGAAGATCGCCCACGTATGCGTTCGTCCAGGGATCAGCCATGCCGGCATCGACCCGAGTTCGTCGGGGACGTTTACGTTGGCGAACGGCAGGCCCAGCGCTTCTCTGGGATTGCCCGCGTAGACGCTTGCATCGAGGGCGACCTTCGTCCCCGAAGCGAGGCGACCGTGCACCGCGCTCACCCGTCGCGTGACGGTGTGGGCGTTGCTGCTGAGCACGCCTTCGAGAATCGCGTGCCCGGCGTTCCAGTCCAGACCGTACACCCCAGGGCGCAGGGTATATTCGGACCGCAAGAGGACGACCTCGCCGGGCAGGAGCGCCTTGACGGTGGCATCGGTGGGCAGTCCCGAATGGTCCGGACCCGAATGGTCGGGCACCAACACCTTCGCGGAGAAGTACCAGCTCACCCCAGCGCCCGCGGCGAGCAGGACGAGTATCAGCACGACGCTCCCGACGAGCAACCCCCGCCGATGCCGGCGAGGCCACGATCGGGTCTCCGGGGGTGCGGGAGATGTGACGCTCACGCCGGGGGAGCCTACCGACGGTTGTGCGCGGCGGTGACCATGAGGTGAATCAGCGTTTGGTCATCAGGCACGACGCGCCAAGCCGAGAACATGCGGGTCGGATGGAAGGAGCGGCGCGGGGCTGTAGCGGAAGCGCTCGAACGTCTCGATCTGAAATCCTGCCCGCTCGATAGCGGCTGTCGTGTCGCGCGCCAGGTGGCAGCCGCCCGCGAGGCGGGGCCAGAAGGTCGCATCGGCAACTCGCTGAAAGCGAGCCTCCCATCGAGAGTGGGCGAGCACATGCTCGTAGAAGCGCAGCTCGCCGCCGGGACGGATCACGCGATATAGCTCCGCCAGCGCTCGCTGCTGATCGGGCACCGTGCAGAGCACAAGCGCGACAACCCCGGCATCGAATGATTCCGCCTCGCCGGGAAGACGATCGGCGCCACCGTACGCGACAGAAACCGAGACGGGCGCCTCCGACGCGGCGTGCTCGGCACGTTCGCGCAGGTAGGGCTCGGGCTCCACGGCGATGACCTCGTTGACCGAGGTTGGATAGTGCTGGAAGTTCGCGCCGCTGCCCGCGCCCACCTCGATCACCCGACCCTGCAGGCCAGTGAGCAGCTTGCGGCGATGCTCGCCGCCGCCGCGACGCTCGCTCATCTGCGCGACCCTCGCATAGACGCGTGCGAACACCGGATGCGAGATATGTTCGGCCATAGCTCGCCAGCCAGCCTATCGACAGCCCGCCCGCACAGCTTCGACCAGCTGAACCAAGGAGAGTCGGCGCTGATGATCGAGCTGCTGCGCGAGTTCCCACGCGAGATCGCCGTGGTGCCATCGAGCGATACTTGAGCGGCGAGGCGAGCCCTGGCGCTACTGAGCCGGTGTGGCGTGCCCGTAGATGAAGAACTCGGGCGTCGTCTGGACTTGGGCGCTCCAGCCGAGGTCGGCCAGTCGCCGTTGCAGCGGCTGGGGTTCGTGGAAGCGCTTGACGATGCGGTCAATCCAGAGTTCCCGCCACACGTGGCGACGAACGCTGCACTGAGCCGGGGTATACACGCAGGCATGTCGGATCGCCAACCATCCTCGCGGCTCGCCACACCGCACCAAGATACCTAGCGCTATCCATCGCAATAGCGCACGAACCGCGCCCTGTGCTGTTGTTGCTCATAGCCCACGGCCCGCCAGAAGCTCATCGCGGTCGGATCGTCGTCGGCGACGATCGCGGTCAGCCTGACCGCGCCCCGCTCGCGCAGGCGCCGCTCGCCCTCCCTGAGCAGCATCGTCGCGAGCCCCCTGCGTCGATGCTCTGGCGAGACCGCCAGCCGGTAGAAGCTCCCACGCCAACCGTCCCACGCGGCGATCAACGAACCGGCCAGGACGCCGTCGAGCTCGGCGACCAGCAGCGCTTGAGGGTCAGCAGCCAGCAGCCGGGTCAGTCCGTCGCGGGAGTCAGTGACGCTCGGCAGGCTGCCCGCCGCGGTCCACAAGTCGAGCACGGCCGCGATGTCCTCCTCGGTGGCGTTGCGGATCGTCCAATCGGGCACGGTCGGGAGGAATACCAGCAGCGGCGGACCTCGCGCCAGAGCAGCACCTCACCTGGGGCCATTACCTGTACGTCGATGACCTCTCGACCGCGCCCGAGGCACGGCGTCAGGGCCTCGCCGGCAGCCCACCGCTGCGACTCATGATTCGCCGCCCACATCGAACGCAGGCGATGTCATGAACATGGCCCTCCACCAACGTTCCGGGAGCGCCACGTACAGCGCGATCAAGCTTGCCGGCCTTGCCGGCGTGGTCAGTATCGCGCTCGGGATCGCCGGCTTGATCGTCGATCAAATGTGGACGTTTCCAGGCACCGGCGCGACGGCAGGCGAGATTGCGGGCTTCGTCGGCGCGCATCGGTCAGCGTTGCTCGTCGCGATGGCTCTCAGTACGGCCGCGGTGGGACTGTGGCTTCTCTTTCGGTGTCGGCGTCTGGCAGTGGCTGCGGGAGACGACTGGCAACGTGAGCGTGCTCTCGGTGTGCTTCCTGGTTGGGCTCGTCGGTTGAGGTATTGGCCGACACCCGTGGGTCTCCAACGCCAGCGACATACGAGTCGCCGAAGAACAGCAGCCGGCGGTCATCGGGTGGACTGAGCGGGCAGCACGTCACAGAAGATGAACCCCTCGCGCTCGACGACTTCGCCCGTTTCGCATGCGATCGGCTCGGCGAAGATCGGCCCGGCATGCACGAAGGTGTGGAACTCGCCGTTCTCACCGCAGGGATCGACACCGGCCGGCAGGTCGGCCAGGAGCTGCTCGTCATATGCGCGCCCCGCGAACGAGGCGGGCAGATACCTCGGGTCCACGCAGACGAGGATCGCGCGAAACCCCGCCTCGATGAACCGGTGGGCGAGCACCATCGTGTCCCGCCGCCATAGCGGGAAGAGACCACGCCTGCCGGCAGCGCTCAGCCGCTGCTCACGGTAGGCGCGGACGTCCTCGAGAAACAGGTCCCCGAACGCAACCGCCTGGACCGCGGACAGCGGCTGGGAGGCGAACGCGTCAGCCATGCGCTGCTCATACACCTCGTTCACGCACCCTGGCGGTATGCGCACCTCGACCAGCGGGACGCCGAGCGACTCGGCCTGCGTTGCCAGCAGCTCTCGGCGCACACCGTGCATGCTGATCCGCTCATAGCCCTCGGTGACCGTCGTGATCAGCGCACGCGGCCACGCGTCCCGCTCGGAGCGCAACGCCCACAGCGCAAGAGCCGAGTCCTTGCCGCCGCTCCAGGACAGGGCGAGCGCGTCAAGGCCTGGGTCATCCCGCTGAAGCTCGGGCATCTCGGGCACGACGCGGATCATAAGCGTCCCCGTCCTCCCCTCCAGACGGCAGCTGCTGGCCAGTGCCAAGAGTGCCGAAGCTGTCGGCATGACCGGCGTCCTGCGATGCTCCCGGAAGCGATGAAGCTGCGAGAGTTGACACGGGCCGACTGGCCGGCGGCGCTGGCGTTGAATCTCGCTTCGGTGCGGGAGCTGAGCGAGCTCGACGAGCAGCGACTGGAATGGATCTCCTCACTGGCTCACCGCAGACTTGCAGTCGAGAATGACGGAGAGCTGGTCGCCTTCGCGCTCGCGATCGCATCCGGAACCACCTGCGACAGCCAGAACTATCGCTGGTTCGGCACGCGGTTTGAGCGATTCCTTTATCTCGACCGGATCGTCGTAGCCGCCCCGCTGCGACGCCATGGGATCGGAACGCGACTCTACGACGCCATGGAGGTCGCAGCCGGCCGCTTCGACCGGATGGTGTGCGACGTCAACATCCTCCCACCCAACCACGCTTCGCTCTCTTTTCACACCGCCCGTGGATATATCGAGGTCGGCCGCCTGAGACACGGACAGGAAAAGGTCGTGGCCTTGCTGAGCAAGGACCTTCAGCCAACCAACGCGCCCGCCGAGCACATACCCTCTGCCCCGTGACCAACATCAACGATCCACTCTTCGATGAGCCGCGCGAGCACCCTGGTTTTCGCTGCCTGCGTGCCCGTCTGAGCCGCCAGGCTGGCAGCGACCGGCTGGGGTTGAGCCTGTGGGAGCTTCCGCCCGGCGAGGCCGCCTACCCGTACCACTACCACCTCGCCGAGGAGGAGCTCGTTCTTGTCCTGAACGGCCAGCCGAGCCTGCGCACACCCGACGGGTGGCGCGATCTGCAGGAGGGAGAGGTCGTGCCCTTCCTGCGCGGTGAGCGGGGCGGACACCAGCTGGTCAATCGCACCGAGGACACCGTGCGGTTCCTGGCGTTCAGCACCAACGGCGAGCCGGACATCGTGATCCGCCCCGACTCGGGCACACTCGGCGCCTACGAGCGGCAGGCAGACGGGGGTGGACTGCGGGCGGTCTTCCGCGTAGCGGACACGGTCGACTATTACGAGGGCGAGCGCCGAAGGGCGAAGAATCGCCACCGTCGAAGGAGGCCTCCTCAAAGCCGTAACGTTCGAAGGTCTGACGGATGTATGGGGTGAGATCTGGCGGCTGACGGTGCCGGGTCCAGATCACCGTGGCCGCCGGTGCACACAGCCGCGGGAGATGACAGATCGTGTTGGCGATGTCGTCGGGCGTGATGTTCCCGAACACCTCGCGGAGAAGGACGAGATCGGCCGGGACCGCGCCCGCGTAGGCATCGGTGATCGACGCATCCCCTGCGACCACCTCCACCCCATCGAGGCCGGCGGCTGAGGCAGCGCGGCGCGCGAGCAGCACGTTGTGCTCGTCGAGCTCGACCAGGCGAGCCGCGACCTCCTCACGCCTGGGGTGCTCGGCGAGCACCGCGATGAGATCGTGCCCCTGCCCCGCGCACACGCTGATCGCTCGCACCGGCCCGGGAGGCACACGGTCCAGGGCGGCGCGCACCTGATCCTGCACTAGCACCAAGCGGTGACCCAACCCCGAATCGGGGTCCTCGTAGCCCTCGTGCCACGCTCGCCAGTCCATGATCTGAGCCTACTATCGGCAGATGCGGTTCACGCCCTACGCTGCGTGAGTGCTGACAGCATTGACAGAATGACAGCAGACTGAAGGAGCACTGATGGCGACGCTGTGAGATACCGAAGGAGCAGCCATCACGTCTCCAGCTCGGCTTCGAGCCGTGCGAGCCATTGCTCGGCGTAGGCGTATGTGTCGGCGCGCAGGCGCGCGACGAGCGCCGGGTAGCGAGTGCCACTGGACTCGAGCGCCTCGGCGAGCGGGATGATCTCCTCGCGCGTATGAGCGCTGACGCTGCGAACACGCTCGCGTAGTTGTTGCACGAGCGCCAGCTGGTCCGGCTCATGGCTCGATGCGCGTCCAGAAGCGGATGGACTCCCGCTCGTGGCCGATCCCCGCTTCCAGCGCCAGGAGCCAGCCGCGGGGCCAGCCGGTGGCCTCGGCGCGCAGCTGTTCGTATGTGCGCAGCCTGTCTCGGTGAGCGTCGAGCTGGGCGGCGGCGAGCTTCGTGGGATCCCCGCCGAAGAAGAGCTTGAGCGTGGCGGGGTCGCGGACTTCTTCGAGCTCTTCGGTGGGCTCTGTGAGCCACTGCGCGAGCGCTTCGCGCCCGCGCTTTGTCAGGCTGTAGATTCGCCGGCGCCGTCCGCTCTGCTCGCGCCGCTCGGACAGCAGACCCTCGCCGGCGAGCCGTCCGCACTCGGTGTAGAGCTGGGTGTGAGGCACCGCCCAGAAGTTGAATGTGCTGACCTGGGCCATCCGCTTCAGGTCATAGGGCGTGGCAGGACCGATCTGCTCGATCAGGCCGAGCACGATGTAGGAGGTCTCGGTCAGGCGCATGGTGGTCGTGGGGGGCGTGGTTGACACCACCCGCAGATTAGCGTACAGTACGAATCGTTCGAGTCGAACCATCCAGGAGGTATCACTACGGTGTCCGTCGGCGCAGCGCTCTCGACCGCACGCCCACCGGGCTCGCCCACGGCCGGCTTCTCGACGCTCGATCGCGAGACGGTGGTCGGGTGCCGCTCTCGGGTCGTGCTCGACGCTCGATCTGAAACCCGCCCACCCAGGTCCTTCGCGGGCCGGGCGCGCAAGCTGAGCGACCCGCTGGAGATCGAGCAAGCCCGGGATGCCTACTGCGAGCCGACCAACGCCGTCGACTACGTGGCATGCATGAACTGGCGCAAAGGACGCCCGACACGCTCAAGAGTCAAAGACCTCACCCGCGGCTGGTTCGAGGAGGGCATCCCGCTCGTGGTCGAGCTCGACGCCCAGACCACATCGACTGACAATACGTCAGGAGTCTTTCAATGACCACTGTGGCACCGCGTTCTATCTTGCTCTCGGGGACAACGAGACCGCAAGGTGCCCGCGGTCATGCTGCTCGTCCAGCGGCTTATCGCATCCCTCCAGACGGCGGCGCGCACGCGCCTAATCACCCGGCCTGGCGTGAGCCCTGGACCATCTCCGCCACCACCCGTTCGGCCCGCTCGCGCGGGAGCTGCATGTCCAGGCGCAGGAGCTTCCAGACGAGCAGGTCGGTTGCGACCACGATCGCGGCCAGGCGCCGCTCGCGCGCGTCGCCCGTAAGGCCGCGCAGGAGCGGCGCGAAGGTCGTTTGGACCCACTGGCGGTGGTAGGCGCGTCCGGCTTCGGTCATCTGGTGGACGGTGGGGATGCGCTCCTCCTGGGAGAGCATCCGCAGGACCGCCTGCCCGTGTGCCTCGTAGCTGTCGAACAGAACCCCGATCGCCTCCCGCACGCGTCCAACGGGCGCCTCGGCGCGTCGTATCGTTTCCTGCCAGCCAAACCACGCGTAGGCGGCGATGAACAGCTCCTCCTTGGAGCCGAAGCGAGCGTGCAGCGTCTGCGCGGTGACCTGCGCCTCGGCGGCGATCTCGCGCAGGCGGACCTCCTCGTAGGGTCGCGTTGCGAAGTGCCGCCACGCCGCGGCGAGCAATCGCTCGCCGGTCGCCGCCGCGGCCTGCGCCCGGGCGGTCATCCGGTACGGGCGCTTCTGTGATGAGCTCGACATATTCATTTGATATGAGCTAAAGTCAAATACTACAGATGGCGCGCATCCTCGCCTACACCTCGCCCGGGCGCAGTCACCTGTTCCCGCTCACCCCGATCCTCGACGAGCTCCATCGCCGCGGGCATCAGATCGTGCTGCGCACGCTCGCCTCGCAGGTCGCCTCGATGCGGGCGCGCGGTTTCGACGCGGGGCCGATCGGCGCACCGATCGAGGCGATCGAGCACGATGACTGGCGCGCGCGCAACCCACTGCAGTCGGTCCGCATGAACGCGGCGGTCTTCTGTGCCCGCGCCGAGTACGACGCGCCCGACCTCAACCGGGCCATCGCCGACACAGATCCCGACGCGCTGCTCGTGGACATCAACAGCTGGGGCGGGCTGATGGCCGCCGAGGCGTGGGGCGGACCGTGGGCCGTGTTCTGCCCCTACCCGCTCGCGCTGCCCTCCGATGACGCCCCACCGTTCGGTCCCGGGTTCGCGCCCGCCCGCGGGCCGCTCGGGCGCGCGCGCGACCGGCTGGTTCGCTCACTCGTGTTCGGAGCGGTCGAAAGGAAGGTGCGCCCTCCGCTGAACGGCATCCGCGAGCACGCGGGCCTTGCGCCGATCGCAAAGATGGAGGCGTGGTTCGGTCATATACCGCTGCTGCTCTACATGACCGCAGAGCCGTTCGAGTACCCGCGGCGTGACTGGCCCGAGAACGTCGTCATGATCGGCCCGTGCGCGTGGGACCCGCCCTCCGATGTTCCGGAATGGCTCGAGCGCACGACGCGGCCGATCGTGCTCGTGAACACCTCCACCGAGTTCCAGGACGACGGCCGGCTCGTGCAGGTCGCGCTAAAGGCGCTGGCCGAGGAGCCCGTCACCGTCGTGGCGACCCTGCCCGCGGGCGACCCGGCCAGACTCCAGATCCCAGCTAACGCGCACGTCGAGCGCTTCATACCCCATACGCCGGTGCTCGAACGTGCCGCCTGCGCCGTCACCCACGGCGGCATGGGCTCGACACAGAAGGCGCTCGCACACGGCGTGCCGGTGTGCGCGGTGCCATTCGGACGCGACCAGCTCGAGGTCGCCCGGCGCGTCGAGATAGCGCAAGCGGGAACGCGACTGCCCGCCAAGCGCCTGCGCCCCGACCGCCTCCGCGCCAAGGTCAGAGAGGCCATGGCCTGCACCGAGGGAGCACGACGAATCGCCGCCGCGTTCGCCGCCACAGGCGGATCCCACACTGCGGCCGACGCCTTCGAGACACGCTTGCTGCGTCAAGCTGCGACGGTGTCTGGCGACTGACTCCAACGACCCGCTTGGCATATCGCTTGTGCGGTCACGCCCCATGCGCGCAGCCATACTCACCCGCCACGAGTGTGAGCCCGTTCTTCGCTCCCCTTCACGCGCCGGCAGGCTTCAGCCGTGACAGCGCCGCGAGCTCCTGTTCTGTGTGGCGCATGATCGCCTGCGGGTCTGCCACCAAGCCCGGGTCCACGAGCAGCCCGATCGTCACCAGTCCGCGGTAGCTGAAGATGCTCACGCTCATGCCCACGCTGCCGGATGTGGGCGCCCATACGAGCACCGCGCGCACGGGCGTGCCGGCCAGGTAGACCACCTCGCGCGGGCCCGGCACGTTGGTCATCACCGCGCTGGCCTTGGCGGTGAACACGTCCACGATGCGGCTCTCCACGAGCGGGGGCGTGAGCCCGGCGAGCCCCAGGATCGCGTAGGAGACCGCCCCCTCGGGCGAGTGCTTGATCGCGTCCATCCGGCGCTTGAGCTCCTGCAGACGGGCGCGCCGCCCGGCGATGTCCACCGGCAGCGTCAGATACACCAGCCCGAAGCGGTTGCCCAGATCGCGCGGGATCGGCTCCTGCGGCGGGCGCAGGTTGTACGGCACGAACGCCCTGATCTCGCGGGGCTCCTCGCCGGATGCGCGCAGGTGCCGGCGCAGCGCGCCGCTCACCGAGGCGAGCAGCACGTCGTTCACGGTCGCGCCCTGGGCATGCGCGGTCGCCTTCACCAGCGCCAGGTCCAGCTGGCCGGTCCACGCCACCCGCCTGCTCACGCCCAGCTCGCCGCGCAGCGAGGTGGGGGTGTCGGCTCCTGTGAACAGCAGCTTCGCGAGCGCCTGCGCGTCGGCGGCCGCCTGCTCGGCGAGCTCGCGCGCATGGCCGGGATGCCCCAGCACCTCCATGCCCTCATGCGCCATCTCGGAGGCGACCCATCTGCCCGCTCCGATCGCGGCTGCCGCGGGCCTCGCCACCGCCGCCACGGGCGCCCGCACCGCGCCGAGCACCGCTGCGCGCACTCCCTCCCGCTCCCCCTGAGCGCCGTCTGCGCGGGGTGCGTCGGGGGGCGTGAATCCGTCTGCATCCGGGGCGGTGTCCGTCAGCGACAGCATCACCTGAGCCAGCGCGATCCCGTCGGCGATGCAGTGGTGCATGCGCACCACCAGCGCGTGGCCCTCGCCCGGGCGCCGCTCGAGCAGGTACATCTCCCACAGCGGCTTTGAGTGATCCAGGGGGGTGGCGATCAGATCGCCGACCAGCTCGCGCAGCGCCGCCTCATCGCCCGGCTCGGGCAGCCCGAGGCGGTGCATGTGGCGGTCGAGGTCGAAGTGAGGGTCCTCCTCGAAGGATGGCCCTCGCAGCGCCAGATGGCTCTCGACCACGCGCTCGCGAAAGCGCGGGTAGGCCTCCACGAGGCGCGTGCGGACGATCTCGCGCAGGCGCTTCTCGTCCACGCGCTCGTCGAGGAGCATCACGGAGTTGATCACCATCAGGTTGGTGGGCCTGTCCATGTGCAGCCATGCGACGTCCGCGCTCGGCAGGCGGTGGGTCACCATGACTCCCCGTCGTAGAGACCCTTGAAAAGGTCGGCGTAGCGCTCGTACACGAACGCCCGCTTCACCTTCAGCGTGGGCGTCAGCTCACCGGCCGCCTGGGCGAGGTCGTGGTCGAGGATCGCAAAGCGCTTGATCTGCTCGATGCGGGCGAAGCGCGCGTTGGCCGCGTCGATGTCCCCCTGGATCACCTCGCGCACGCGCTCGTCTTGGGCCATCGCTGCGATCTCGGCGCTCACCCCCAGCTGCTCGGCCAGCTTCGGCGCCTCGTCGGGGTCGAGCGTGACCATGCACACGAGGTAGGGCTTGCGGTCGCCATAGACCACCGCCTCGGAGATCCAGCGCGTCTCGCGCAGGGCGTTCTCGAGGTTCACCGGCGTGACGTTCTTGCCGCTGGAGGTGATGATCAGATCCTTCTTGCGGCCCGTCACGCTCAGGTAGCCGTCGCTGGAGAGCTCGCCGAGGTCGCCGCTGCACAGCCATCCGTCGGCGAACACCGCGGCGGTGGCCTTGCGATCGTGGTGGTAGCCGCGGAACACGTGCGGGCCGCGCATCAGGATCTCGCCGCCCTCGGCCACCATCACCTCGCTGTCGGGCAGCGCCTTGCCGACGGTGCCGAAGCGGGGAGCGTTCGCGGGGTTGAGCGTGGCAGTGGCGCAGCTCTCGGTCATGCCGTAGCCCTCGAGCACCGTCACGCCGCAGGCGTCGAAGAACTCCAGCAGCTCGCGGTCGATCGGCGCCGCCCCGACCAGCGCCATCTGCAGCCGCTCGCCGAACAGCGCCTGCACCTTGCCCAGGGCCAGACGTTCGGCCACGCGCAGGCGAGCCCTGGAAACGCGATGAAGCGGTCTGCCCGCCCGTTCCGCGCGGCGCGCGCGGCGGCCCACCTCCAGCGCCCATGAGAACAGCAGGCGCGCGTGCGGGCCGCCGCTCTGCAGGGCGCCCAGCACGCCGGTGTGCAGCTTCTCGTAGATGCGCGGCACCGCCACGAAGTGGGTCGGCGCGGTGGCGCGCACCTCGTCGAGGATCTTCTTGGAGTCGCCCGACCAGTAGGCGAGCGTGCCCCCCACGTCGAGCACCACGACCTGCGCCAGGCGAGCCAGCACGTGCGCCAGCGGCAGGAACATGTAGATCACCGGCTGCACGTCGTCCAGTTCCAGCTGACCTCTGTACATCGCCGTGGCGGCGAGGAAGTTGGCGTGCGTCAGCATGCATCCCTTCGGCGGGCCCGTGGTGCCCGAGGTGTAGACCAGCGTGGCGAGGTCCTCGGGCGCGACGGCGTGCACGCGCTCGTCCACGATCCGCGGATCGACCTCCTCGGCGCGGCTTCTCAACGTGCCCAGCGGGTGCGCCCCGGCGGCCTCCCCGTCGATCACGATCACGTGCTCGAGCTTGGGCAATTCGTCGCGGACCTGCACGATCTTGGCCACCTGCTCCGCGTCCTCGCAGAACACGAGCCTCGCTTCGGAGTCCGCCAGCACATGCCTGCACTCCTCGGGCGAGTTGGTGTGATAGATCGGCGCCACCACCGCGCCCGCGCACACCGCGCCGAGCTCGCAGAGCGTCCACTGCGCGCTCGTCGAGCAGAGGATCGACACGACGTCCCCGCCCTCGATGCCCAGCGCGATCAACGCCAGCGCCAGCTCACGGCTGCGCTCGCCCAGTTCGGCGTAGGTGACCGTCTGCGCCCCGGCCGGCGTGGGGTAGCGGAGCGCGGCGTCTTCGCCGCGCTCCTGAGCGGATAGGACCATGCGCCCCAGCGTGGTCGCGCCGGTGATGCGCTCCGCGACGGGACGCAGCGATGCGCTGGTGGCGGGGGGTGTGGTCGTGGTAGCCATCAGCGCGCCTGTCCACTCGTCACTTGCTGCACTTCGACGAGCTCGACAGCGCCTGCGTGGCGCCCGTGTAGTAGAGGAAGCTCGACTTCACGTTGAACTTTCCGGCGCTGCACTTGCCGGCGGTGATGAACGCGGTCTTGGCGCTGCCTATCGTGTTCACCTTCAGGTTCAGAGCGGTGATCACGATCGTGAGGCCCCCCGCCGAGATCATCGGCACGGTGGTCGTCACCTTGTTCGCCGACACGATGCCATGGAGCACGAGCACCGTTCCCGCGGGCCCCGTGGGGGCGAGCAGGAAGATGATGTTGCCTTTGCCGGCGTACGCCGTGGCGTTCTCCGGGATCGCCGGGAACACCGGCGCGCCGTTGGCTTCCGCGCTGCCGCTGCCGATCTTGCTCTTGGCCGGGCACACAGCGCCGCCCGTGCCCTTGATTTCGGTGTCGCTGGCGGTGCACAGCTTCAGCGCCTTGCTCTTGAAGTTGAACTTCGTCGCGCTGGGCAGCGTGATCGTGAGCGTCTTCAGCGCCTGCGGCTTGCCGCCCGGTTCGCCGGGGTCGCTGGACTGGATGGCAGCCGTGAAGCCGGTGGCCTTCCCTTCCTTGGTGGCCGTCAGTTTGATGTTGGAGGTCTGCTTGAACTGGCTGCTTGCAACCGCCACGGCCGCCACCATCAGCATCGCCGTGGCCGCTGTCAACAGTGCTGCGATCCGAAACCGTCTCATATCTATGCTCCTCCTCAGTGCGTTGGACGTGACTTGGGATGGCGCCAGGTCCCAGGGAACTCCGGCAGGTGCCACTTCCGGTGCTGCTCAGGGGGCTTTGGCGCCCCCTCGCCGGTCTGCGTGGGCCACCAGCTCCAGCGCCCCAGCAGCTCGACCGCGGCCGGCAGCAGCACCGGCCGCACGATGAAGACGTCGATCGCCACCGCCACCGCCAAGCCCACGCCCAGCTCGCGCACGGTCAGCAGATCGGTGGTGGCAAAGGGGATCAGCGCGGCGATCATCAGCACGCCCGAGCCCGTGCTCGCGGCGGCGGTCTTGCGCAGGGCGAGGTCCAGCGCGCCGTCCACGGTGGCGCCCGCAACGAGCTCCTCGCGGGTACGTGCAAGCAGCACCACCAGGTAGATGAGCGAGATGCCGAAGACGATCGTGAAGATGCCCACGATCGACATCGGGTCGATGTAGCCCGGGCCGCCAAGGGGAGGGTTGGGGCCGCTGAACAGGAGGCTCATCACGCCGAACGTGGCGGCGGCCGTGAGCAGGTTGAAGATCACCGCGACGACCGGCAGCGCCACCGCGCGCAGCGCCAGGCCGAGGGTCAGGGCGACGGCGAACGCCAGCGCGAAGATCACCCACGGCAGGCGCGAGTTGGTCGCGCTGGTGTAGTTCTCGAGGTTGCCCGCGGGACCGCCCACGGCCACCTGCAGGTGGTTGACGGCGGCGAAGCGGGCTGCCTGGCGGTCGAGGCGTTCGCCCAGCGCCGCCGTCTGCGAGGCGCTCGCGGGGTAGCGGGAGATGACCACGATCTGCCCGGCGGCGCCACCGCGGGTGACGTTGACGGTGAAGCCCGCCGCGTTGCTGGCGCTGGGCTGCGCGCCGGCGATGGCGGCCAGCAGGAAGTAGCCGGAGTTGAACAGCCCCGGCGACTGGGTGTGCAGTTCTTCCAGGTCCTTCGGGGAGGGCAGCTGGCCGCGGAACTTCGCCACGCTGGCCTGCATCACGCCGAGGCCGTTCACCAGCTGGCCCGTGGGCGAGACACCGCCGGCCAGGCCGCTTTCGAGCTGCCCCGTGCCGCTCGTCAGCTGACCCAGGCCCGCTTCCAGGGCGCCCGCGCCGTCGCGCAGCTGGGTGAGCCCGCTCGTCAGTTCGCCCCCGCCGCCGGACAGCTTCCCTATGCCCGCCGCCAGCTGGGCGTTGCCGCGCTGCAGCTTGAGCAGCCCCGCTTGGAGCTTGCTCGCGCCGGTGTGCAGTTCGGTCAGGGCGCTCGCCAGGAACGCGTCCTGGGTGGCCACGGTCGCTGCGATCCCAGCCGCTTCCTTGGCGCCGGGGGCCGCGGAGGCGAGACCGCCCGACACGCCGCCCACCGCGGCGGCGGCGCGGTTCACGGCCGCCAGGGCTTCGTTGTACTTCGGGTCTTCTCTGCCGCTGGTCATGCCCTGCAGCGCGGCCACGGCGCTCGCCAGCTCGCTCGCTGCGCTCTGTGACTGGGACTGCAGGTTGCCGAGCGCATTGCTCGTGCTCGCCGTCAACCCCGACAGCTGCTTGGTCGAGGGCACGCCCGCCGCCGCCGGGGCGCCCACCGAGCTGAGACCGCTCGAGATTTCCACCGAGCCCGCGAGCGCCTGACTGGCGCCCGTCTTCAATGCGTCGGCTCCCGCCAATGCCTGGCTCAGTCCGCCGGACAGCTTGGCCGATCCCGTCCGCGCGGCGGTCAATCCCGCGTGCAACTTGGCCGAGCCGGCCTGCGCTTCGCCTGCGCCGCTGTGCAGCCGCCCGGCCCCAGAGGTGGCGCTCTGCAGGCCGCTCTGCAGCTGGCGCGCGCCGCTGCCGGCCAGGCCCAGTCCGTTGACCAGCTTGCCCAGGTCGCTCTTGCCCCCTGTCAGCAGCTTGCCCGATTCGTCGAGCGACTTCGGCAGCTTGCCCAGCGGCTTGGTCTGGCTGCTCAATGCTCCCGGTCCCGCCACCGAGGCCACGGCGGGATCGCGCGCGATCTTTTCCTGGAAGGCTTCCAGCTTGGCCAGCGTCGCCGCCGTCGTGATCGGGCCGCTGGGGCTGACGACGATCATGTTGTAGGGCGTCGGCCACCCCGGGCCCATCACCCGCGCGACCTCTTCGAAGGACTGCCTGGCGCTGTTGCCCGGCGGCAGCTCGCTCACGCCGGGCGGGCCCGTGTGCAGCGCGAACGCCGGAATCGCCAGCGCCACCAGCACGGCGCTCGCCAGCGCGCCGGCCAGGACGGCCCGTTTGCGCACCCATGCGCCGGCGCCCACCAGGCGGTCCCAGTCGCGGGTCAGGCCTTTCGGGGCCATCCAGCCGATCGCGATCCCGCGGCCGAACAGCACGAGCGCGGCGGGCATCACGACCACGGCGGCGCCCACCGCCAGGGCGCTGCACAGCAGCACGCCGATGCCCAGGGAGGTGAGGATCTTCGTCGGCGCGATCGCCGTAGCCAGCAGCAGCGCCAGGATCAGGCCCGTGCCCGCGAACAGCACCGCACGGCCGGTCCTCGCGACGGCCTCGGTCGCGGCGCGCGCGGGCGCCTCGGCGGAGCGGATCGGAGCCGGCTGTCCACCCGGAGCCTGCAGCTCCTCTGCTCCTTCACCCTCCTCCTGGTGGAAGCGATCGAGGATCAGCAGCGCGTAGCCCACGCTCAGGGCCAGACCGGTCATCGAGGCCAGGGCCACCGCGATCGGGTCGGTTTCGATCACGCGACCGAGCAGCGCCATCAGCCCGAAGGCGGACAGCACCACCCCCGCGCCGATCGCCGTGACCACGCCCGCGGCCAGCGGCGCGCGCAGGCCCACGAGCAGCAGCAGGAAGAGGATGCCCAGGGCGATCAGCTCCGAGCGGCGCGTCGTGGACAGCGCTTCGTTCTTCAGCGCCCGGTCGATCGAGGGCTGGCCGGTGACGCTGGCGTGCACCGGTGCGCTGATGTCGCGCGCCACGAGCGCTTCGATCTGCGGCTGATCGGTGTTGACGACATCCTTTTCGGGGCGATCGACCGAGACCACGATCATGCCGGCGGTCGCGCTCGGGCGCAGGCCCTGGGAGGCGATGCCCGCGTCCCACGCGCTCAACGCGCGCGTGTGCGGGCGCTTGACCAGGTCGCGCACCAGGCGCGGCCCCTGGGTGTCGAGTGCTGCGGCGGGGCCTCGCAACAGGATCGGCACCAGCTGGGTTGGGCCGAACTGGGCGCTGGCCAGCGACTGCGCGCGGGAGCTCTCCGTCCCGGGCACCACCACGATCGTCGGCGACAGCGAGTGCGAGACGCCCAGGCCGATCGCGCCCAGCGCGATCGCCACCACGAGGCTCGCCGCGAGCATCGCCCTCGGCTTGCGAATCGACAGACGAGCAAGCCCAATCACGCATCTGACCGTACGCTCTGCGCCCGCCCGCCTCATCGGTACGGAGTGCGTGCTTGTCTCAGTAGTTACGTGCCGCTATCTCGCCGGCCGGCGAGCGTCAACGGTCACTCGCGCACGGCGCACATCTCAGCTGGGCGCGGACCCCCCGCCCTCGATGCGCCGCTTCAGCTCTCCGGGGCGTCCGTTGACGAAGATCGCGCGCGTGGCCGTCTCCACCGGCCCGCGGATGAGCATCCCCAGCACGCGCCCGAGATCGGCGTCGAGGTTGTAGGTGGCTCGCGTGCGCCGCGCCCCGAGCTGCTCGAGCTCCCACGAGCCTTGCACCGACTTCATGTCTCCCTGCTCCTGGGTCCACTCCAGGCGATGCGGCCCCTCGTAGCGGAAGCGCACTCGCGCCTTGACGCGCCGCACCTTGAGGTCGTTCTCGGTCTCCACCAACGTGGCACGGCCCTCGGCGTCGTGCTCGAGCTCGGTCATCGCGTCCAGGCCGCCCTGCCAGTCGGGCGCGCAGAGCACGTCCTCGACGAGCGCCCACACCTCCTCGATGGGCGCATCGATCTCGCTGCTGGCGCTACCTCCCAGGTGTGCCATCGCGATCCTCCCAGCCGGTCGCCTATCGGCAGATCCTAGCGCGAGGCTGCCTGGCCCGAGCGCACGAGAGCGAGAGCTGTCGGGCATGGCCACGATCGGTGGCGGCCTCCCAGAAATCGATATAGGACGGCCGGGCCGCATGCGGCCCGGCCCGGACCCGCACATGTGCGGGTCCGCCGGTTGGCGCATGCGCCAACCGGAAGAAGCGCCGCATGCGGCGCTTCTCGGGACCGCACATGTGCGGTCCCGCCCAAGACGCCGATGCGGATCTCCGATCGAGGATGGGTTCGGCCGACCGCCGGCTGGGAGAGGCGTTTATGGACCACTTGACGCGGATGCGAACATATGTTCGTGCGCGCTCTCAGACCGCCCCATCTCCCGTACGCTCAAGGCGGCGTCGTGTGCGTGCATCTGCCGCGGTTCGCTCTGGTCGTCGCGGCCGGTGGCTCGGAGGCGCTGGCGGGCCGGGCGCTGGCGATCGCCCCGGCCGGTGGCGGCGCCCCGATGCTCGGCGAAGTGTCCGGTAGGGCCCAGGCCCAGGGCGTGCGCGACGGGATGGGTCTCGGGGAGGCGCTGACGCTGTGCCCCGAGCTCGTCCTCGTCCCCGGCGATCCGCTGGCGCTCGCGCGGAGCTGGGAGGCGAAGGTACGAGCATTGGAAGGCATCGGCGTGCGCGTAGAGTCGGCACGGCCGGGCCTCGCCTACTTTCACGCGGCCGGGCTCGGCGCCCTGCACGGCGACGTCCACGGGGTGATCGCCGCTGCCCGCAACGCGCTCGGCCGGCCCGCCAAGATCGGCGTCGGGCCGACCAGGTTCTGCTCGCTGGCGGCGGCGCTCGAGTCTCGCACGCGCCGCGCCCGCGTGATCGACGAGCAGACGGCTCGCCGGTATCTCGCCGTCCAGCCCGTGAGCTTGCTCTCCTACCGCGAGCAGACCGCCCCGCTCGTGGCTTCGCTGGAACGGCTGGGCGTCCCCACGCTCGGAGATCTCGCCGGGCTAGGCCCAAGCGCGGTGGCCGACAGGTTCGGCCGGCCGGGGACGATCGCTCGGGCGCTCGCGCTCGGCCACGATGAGCCGCTGCGTCCCCGCACGCTGGAGGATCGCCTGCAGGAGTCGATGGGACTCGGCGAGTCGAACTCGGGACCGGTGCTCGAACGAGCCCTGGAGATGCTGATCGACCGGCTGCTCGCGCGGCCAGAGCGGCGTGGGCGCACGATCCGCGCGGTCACGCTGGCAGCCCGCATGGTCGAGCGGGGCGCCTGGTCCGAGCGCGTCGTGTTCCGCCAGGCGACCGCCGATCGGCGCGGGATGCGCCTCGCGCTCTCGCTGCGGCTCGCGCTCATCCCGGCGCCCGCCGAGACATTGCACCTGACGGTCGAGCGGTTCGGGCCCGTCGCGGGCGATCAGGGCACGCTGCTCGACGGCGAGCGCACCGAGCGTGGGCGGCGGCTGCAGGAGGCGGTGAGGCAGGTGCGCGCCGTCGCGGGGCCGTATGGGGCGCTCCGCGCGATGGCGCTCGACCCACGATCGCGGGTGCCCGAGCGGAGGTTCGGGTATGCCCCGTGGCCGCAATGACCCGCTCGGGCTCGGCGGCAGGCAGGCGGGTGTCCCGCCCCGCGACCACGGACGTGTCCCGCCCCGCGCCTGCGAACGTGTCCAGGCCCGCGCCTGCGAACGTGTCCAGGCCCGCGCCTGCGAACGCGCCCCGTCCCGTCCGCGTGCGTGTCCATGACGGGGAGCCGATCGAGGTGGAGTGCGAGCGGGTGGGAGAGCGGCTGGAGGAGTGGCTGGTCGAGGGCTGGTGGTGGACCGATCGCCCGATCCGCCGCCGCTATTGGGAGCTCGTGACGGTCACGGGTCGAAACCGCGTGGTCTTCCACGATCTGATGAGCGGCGGGTGGTACGCCCAAGCCGCTTAGCGCATGTCCGGCACGCCTCCCTACGTCGAGCTGCACGCTCACTCCGCCTACTCCTTCCTGGACGGCGCCTCGCTGCCCGACGAGCTGATCGTCCGTGCCGCCGAGCTCGGGCACTCGGCGCTGGCGATCACAGATCACGACTCGCTGGCCGGAGCGATGGAGCTCGCGGTGGCAGCGCGGGAGTCCCCGGTGCGGGCGATCTTCGGCGCGGAGGTCACGGTCGAGGATCCAGCTGCTCGCGATGGCGAGGGCGCGTCGGGGCATCTGACGCTGCTCGTCCGCGACGGGCACGGCTGGCGAAACCTCTGCCGCCTGCTCACGCTCGCGCACGCCCATACCCGCGACTCCAGCGACCGGCGCGCGGGCCAGCCGAGCGTCCCGTTGGAGCGGGTGCTCGAGCACGCCGACGGGCTGGTCTGCCTCACGGGATGCGCTGGCCGATCCGTGGTCGCCCACGGAACCCATGACGAGCTGACCGCCCGGCGCCTGCTCGACGCCTTCGGGCCGGACGCGCTGCGGGTCGAGCTCCAGCGTCTGTATGCGCGCGGCGATCGGCGGCGCAACCGGGAGCTCGAGTTGCTCGCCCGGCGCCTGCGCATACCGACCGTCGCGACCGGCAACGTCCACGCGCACACCCCTGCGCGCGCATTCCTGCAGGACGCGTTCGTGGCCGTGCGCAACGGGATGTCGCTGGACGCCTCCGAGTCAGAGCGTCGCCCGAATCACTGCCATGTGCTCGCGCGCCCGGAGGCGATGGCCGCCCGGCTGAAGGCTCATCCCGAGGCGGTCGCCGAGACGGTCAGGCTCGCCGAGACACTGCGCTTCCAGCTGGCCAGCGACCTGGGCTACCGCTATCCGATGTCGGAGTCGGCCGACGCGACACGCCGGCTGGCCGAGGTCTGCCACGCGCGGTTCGCCGTCCGCTACCCGCCCCGCTATCCGCGTCGCCGCGAGGCCGCTGGCCGGTTGGAAGAGGAGCTTCGGATCATCGATTCTCTGGGTCTCTCCGGGTTCTTCCTGCTGCATCACGAGATCTTCGAGCTCGCGAGCGACGTCGCTTGTGAGGTTCGAGGCGCCGGAACCGCCAGAGCGCTCTTGCCACCGGGCCGCGGCCGAGGGTCCTCCGTCTCCTCGATCGTCTGCTACCTCACCGGCCTCTCACATATCGACCCGATCGAGGGCGAGCTCGCGATCGGCCGGTTCCTGCACGAGGAGATCCAGTCGCTGCCGGACATCGACATCGACTTCCCCCGCGACATCCGTGCCGAGCTGATCGCCCGCATCCCCAAGCGCTACGGAGCCGAGCGGGCGGCGCTCGTCGCTGCGTTTCCCACCTACCGGGCGCGCGGGGCGATCCGGGATCTCGGCAAGGCCCTCGGCCTCCCAGCGGGGGAGATCGAGCGTGTCGCCCGCGGGTCGGAGGGATGGGGCGGGCATGGCGCCGTCACCGAGGACATCGGAGTCGCGCTCGGGTCTGAGCGGCTGCAAGGGCGCTGGGCGTGGCTCGCGCGGCTGGCGGATGAGGCGCAGGGCCTGCCCAGGCATCTCTCCCAGCACCCAGGGGGCATGGTGATCTCCACCCAGCCGTTGATCGACTGCTGCCCGATCGTGCCGGCGGCGATGGAGGACCGCCAGATGGTGCAGTGGGACAAGGACTCCTGCGCGGACGCGGGGTTTTTGAAGATCGACCTGCTCGGGCTGGGGATGCTCTCGGCGGTCGAGCGCTGCGTGGAGCTGATCGCCGCCCGGCGCGGCGAGATGATCGACCTCTCGCGCATCCCGTTCGACGACCCCGCCACGTTCGCCGTGATCCAGGAGGCGGACACGACCGGGGTGTTTCAGATCGAGTCCCGCGCGCAGATGGGCTCGCTGCGGCGCACTCGCCCGGCGAGCCTTCAGGACCTGACGGTCCAGGTCGCGCTCGTGCGTCCCGGCCCGATCGTCGGCGGCGCCGTCAACCCCTACATCGAACGCCGCCAAGCGCTGCTGCGCGACCCCTATTTCCCGATCCCCTACTTACACCCATCGCTGCAGGAGCCGCTGTGTGAGACGCTGGGCACGATCATCTTCCAGGACCAGGTGATCGAAGTCGCCCGCGCGTTCGCCGGGTTCACCGCCGGTGAGGCGGAGGGATTGCGCCGCGCGATGAGCCGCAAGCGCTCCCTTCAGGCGATGGAGAGCCACCGCCAGCAGTTCATCGAGTCCGCCCGCCGCACGCACCCCGACGCCACCGAGGATGTCGTCGAGCAGGTGTGGAGCATGGTCGCCGGTTTCGCGGGGTTCGGGTTCCCCAAGTCCCACGGCGCCGCCTTCGGTCTGCTGGCCTACCAATCGAGTTGGCTGCGAGTCCACTACGCCGAGGAGTTCCTGTGCGCGCTTTTGAACGAGCAGCCGATGGGCTTCTACCCGCCCGACTCGCTGATCCACGAGGCCCAGCGCCGAGGTCTTACGGTCCTCGCGCCAGCGATCAACCACAGCGGGGCGGAGTGCTCGGTGACCGAGGAGGGGGCGATCAGGATCGGCCTCTCCTACGTCAAAGGCGTCCACACCGATGAGATCGAGCGGCTCGTCCGCTCCCGCGCGCAGGCAGGTCCCTTCCGCAGCCTGCAAGACTTCGCCGCCCGCGCCGGCGTCGGCCACACCACGCTCAGCCGGCTGGCGTGGTCGGGCGCCTGCGACACGCTCGCCGGCGAGGATCGCTACGCCCGCCGCACCGCTCTGTGGCAGCTCGGGATCGCCACACCCGCCGTCCCCACCAAGGCCGGGCAGCAGCTCGCGCTCGAGCTGCCGCTACCCGAGACGCCACGGCTGCCGGCGCTCGGCGAATGGGAGCAGTTGCTCGCCGACTACACCGCCACCGGCATCTCGATCGAGCGCCACCCGATCGAACTGCTGCGCCCATCGCTCACCGCACGCGGCGCCCGCTCCACCAGCGAGCTCGCCACGACCGGCCACGGCGCTCACGTGCTCGCCGGCGGGCTCGTGATCGCCCGCCAGCGACCGGGCACCGCCAAGGGCATCACGTTCCTATTGCTCGAGGACGAGCACGGCACCCTGAACGTGATCGTCCCCGCCCGGCTGTATGAGGCGAATCGGGCGACGGTCCGCACCCAGCCGCTCGTCCTGGTCGAGGGACGGCTGGAGCGGCATGCCGCCGGTGGCGGAGCCGTGAACCTCCTCGCCGAGTCGATCGCCACCCTGCCCCAGCCGAGCGGCGATAGCGCCGCATCCGTGCGAGATCTGCGCAAGCCCTCCGAGCCCCCGGTCGCGCCGGCCGACGACTTCGCCCTGGTGGCGCCACCGGCCATGAACTTCGGACAGGGCAGGCGGCGGTGAGCTGGGATCGGGGTGGCGCGGGCGCGCGAGCCGCAGGTGCGCGAACGAGCCGCAGGCGCGCGGAAGATAGCTGCGACAATCGTCGTGTGCGCTGCCGCCGGATGCTCGCTGGGCTCGGGATCTTGGGGGGAGCGCTCGCGCTCACGACGATGCCGATGGGGCTCGCCGCGGCGAGCGGCCCCGTGCCTGTGAACGGTCCCGCAGTCGCGCCTGTGAACGGTCCCGCGGCCGCACCCGTGCGCTATCGGCCGATCGGCTGCGTACGCACCGGGCCCGCGGTTGCCTACAGCCACGGTCCCCGGCGCAAAGAGGTGGCGCTCAGCTTCGACGACGGCCCCTTTCCGCTGACGCCGAGCTTCGTGCGGATGCTCAAGGCAAACCGCGCGGTGGCGAGTTTCTTCATGATCGGCGAGCAGGTCACCGCGCGCTATCGGAGCACTCTGCGCGAAGAGCTGCGCAACGGGGACGCGCTCGGCGATCACACCTTCACCCACCCCGACCTCCTCACTGCCGGCGGCGTGCAGAGCCAGCTGCAGCGCACGATTCAGGCGATCCGCGGTCTGTCCGGCTACACCCCGTGCGTGTTCCGCCCGCCCTACGGCGACTACGACAGCTCGATCATGCGCACCGCCGCCTCGCTCGGCCTGGCGAGCATCCTGTGGGAAGTCGATCCCAGCGACTACGCCCTTCCCGGCGTCTCGGCGATCGAGCAGCGCGTGCTCGCGCAGGTCAGGCCCGGCGCGATCGTGCTCTCCCACGACGGCGGCGGCCCCCGCGAACAGACGCTGGCCGCCTACCCGTACATCATCCGCGCGCTGCGCGCTCGCGGCTACCGCTTCGTCACCGTGCCCGAACTCTTGGGCTTTCGCACCGTCTACCGAGAATGCGTGCGCGACTGCGAAGGCGCCGCGATAACCGGCCGGCCCCCGGCCGGATCGATCATCAAGCCCGGCTGAGAGCACGAGCCCGGGCCGGCAGATGGGCGGCCTGGGCAGGGACCCTGCTGGTACTGCCGAATAGTTCTCCCGCCATCCGACGGTGGCGGTTTGCATCCTATGTGTGGGCTCAAAGGGGGCTGTGGTGGTGGACTTGGCGGCGGTGGCACGGCGGTCGGTGGCGGTGGCTGTGACGATCGGGCTTGTGCTGAGTCTTGCCTGGGCGCCCGCTGCGTGGGGGTCTTCGCCCCCGCCATTCTTCTTCTCCACTGGCCTGGGCGCGATGACCACGCCGCGCTACGGCCCGGCGGGTGCGCCACTGCCCAACGGTGACGTCTTGGTCGTGGGCGGCGATAACACCGGCGGCGTCCCGTCGAGCGCGGAAGTGTTCAATCCGCTCACCGAAACGTTCTCTGCGCTCACGAGCTCGATGACCACGCCACGCTGGCTGGCGGCGGCCGCGCCGCTGCCCGACGGCGATGTGCTCATCGCAGGCGGTTCCAACGGCAGTGCCGCGCTGAAGAGCGCGGAACTGTTCGATCCGGCGACCGGAACGTTTATGGCACTTTTGAGCTCAATGACAACCACGCGCATAGAACCGGTGGCCATTCTGCTGTCCAACGGCAACGTGCTGATCACGGGGGGCAACGAAAGCGGCTCTCACCAAAGTGCAGAACTGTTCGATCAAAGCACCAAAACATTCACTGCGATCCCGAACACGATGACAACGGGGCGCGGCGGAGCGGTGGCCGCGCCGCTGCCCGATGGCGATGTGCTGATCGCCGGGAGCGAGGGGGGCAGCGCGGCGAAAAGCGCGGAACTGTTCGATCCAGCCACAGAAACGTTCACGGGGCTGTCGAGCCCGATGACCGCGGAACGCTGGGGCGCCGTAGCCGCGCCCCTGCCCGATGGCGACGTGCTGATCGCCACCGGCTCCGGCGGCGCAAACGCGGAACTCTTCGACCCGGCCACAGAAACGTTCTCCGCGCTCTCCAGTGCGACCACAGCCGAACGCGAAACAGCCGTCGCGGCGCCTCTGCCCACCGGTGCGCTGCTGATCGTCGGGGGCATCAACGGAAGCGGAGCCCTGTCGAGCGCCGAACTGTTCTACTCGTCACCGCAAGCTGCGGCTGCGGGCGGCGACTTTGGCGACCAGACGGTCGCACGGCCTTCGCCGGTGTCGGTGCTGGTGCTCACGAACGTGGGCGCGCAGGCGCTGACGATCGGCGGCGTCACGCTCGAAGGAACGAACGCGGGCGACTTCGCGATCACCGCCGACGCCTGCGCGGGACGGACGCTCGCCTTCGAGCAGAGCTGCACGATCACCGCTCGCTTCACGCCGAGCACGACCGGACTGCGGCAGGCGACGATCGCTCTGTCCGACAACGAGCCGACCGCGAGCACGATCGCGCTGAGCGGGACCGGGGTGGCCGCTAATGCGGGTCCCACGGGCCCCACGGGTCCAACTGGCGCCGCGGGCACGAGCGGCGCTCAGGGCCCCGCCGGCAAGAACGGCACCAACGGCGCCCGGGGGCCGGCCGGACCCCGGGGACCTGCCGGTGAGATCGAGCTCGTCACCTGCAAGCCGGTCGGTGTGGGCAGGAGCAAGCACAAGACCGCTGAGAAGTGCACGAGCGGGTTGATGACATCTCTGGTCAAGATCGCGACGACGGGCGTCTCGAGCGCCGCGGTGCTCTCGCGCGGCAAGGTCGTCTACGCCGACGGGGCGGCGATCGACGCGGGCAATCAGACGCGACTGCTGTTGACCCCGCGCCGGAAGCTCGGCCGGGGCAGCTACACACTGACGCTCACCCACGGGCGCACGCGCGCGCGGGAGACGGTTTCGATCGGCTGAGCAGCTCGTCCGAGGCTCGGGCTCAAAAACGGAGGGGCCGGGATTCGAACCCGGGAGACCTGTCGCCAGGCCCAACGGTTTTCAAGACCAAAAATTTTGGCTCTATAGAGCCAAAAATCTGGTGCTCGCGCCACGATTTGCGCCAGTCCTCGCGAAAACGACTTTGGAATCGGGGATGACAGGGATAGCGGGCCGAACATTGAACTCTGACCCGGTTTGGCGTCGCGTTCCCGAGCTGCACGCCCCAGACGCTTCGCCTGAACCGTTCCGACCGAACGGGGCTATAGCGCTCTGGATGCGGATCGCACAGCCCTTTTAGAGCTTGTCGGACACAGCGGTTCGGTCGACTGGAAGTAGGTCCCGTCACTGGCTCTCGGGGATTCCAGACGACAGGAACAGAGTCGCCGGTCCACCGGCTCCCGTTGTTGGTGGGATTGATAGAGCCGACCTACGGCGGTGCCCATGCAGCTCGACAACAAACATTCCCGATTCGCAGAGCTTGTCCTGAGCGTTGCTGGCAACGTTCTCGCGGGCCTGATCCTCTACTTCGTCATGCGACTGCTGGCCTGACTCCGCTCTGGGATCAGCGCTACGACTCTTTGGGCAACTTGCCCAGTGCTGCCACGGCCGCATCGCAGTGATGCTGATCATCGCGGGGCTGATACTCAACATCTCGCTGCATGGCCAACAGCGGCTCGCGCATGGCCCCTCGCGGCTGCCATCGAACTTTTCAAGGGGGCTGGAAAATCCACTACCTTAGGTCTCGTCATCCTGGAGGGGTGGCAGAGCGGTTGAATGCGGCAGCCTTGAAAGCTGTTGGCCGGGCAACCCCTGGTCCGAGGGTTCGAATCCCTCCCCCTCCGCTCCCCCTCCGCTCCTCCCCCTCCGCTCCCCCTCCGTTTTCGCAAGGTGTGAGGCCGTTGTTCGAACTCCGACCGATGATGGAGAGCGAGATCGGTCTGTCCGTGGCGCGTGCCAAACTGCCGATCTGACTCAACACATGGAGGTGCCAATGTCGGCACGGAGATGGCTGGTATAGCCCATGCCAGCCGCCGCGACCTCGGTCGTGGTGGCTGCAGTCCTTCTTTTCGTCGTCTACGTGGTCTTCGCGATCGTCTCCCGGGGCGTTCCGAAGCACAAGGACTCCGAGATTGAGGTGGGCCTCTTCCCGCCGAAAATACGCCGCAAGATCTCTGACTCCGGTCGAGCATCGGAGCAGAGCAACACCAGTCACAAGACATAGCCTCATCCGGGCGTTTGACCGAACGCGCTAGGAGCATGGGTCGCTAATCGGGTTGGTGCCGTCCGGCGCGTTTAAGACGATGTGATCGTCCGCAACGGTGGAGGGTCGCATGTCGAGTGTGGTGCAGGATCGGCTGGTCGAGGTGGAGTCAGTGGAGGCGCCGGTCGCG
>CAVYDM010000010.1:0-15373 GCA_963767255.1 uncultured Solirubrobacterales bacterium
AGCATGGGTCGCTAATCGGGTTGGTGCCGTCCGGCGCGTTTAAGACGATGTGATCGTCCGCAACGGTGGAGGGTCGCATGTCGAGTGTGGTGCAGGATCGGCTGGTCGAGGTGGAGTCAGTGGAGGCGCCGGTCGCGCAGCGGGCACCGGTGGCAGCGGGGAAGGCGTTCCGGGCGTATGACCCTGGCCAGGTGTTGTTGATGGCGCCCTGTTTGCAGGATTGGGTTCCGGATGGGCATCTCGCGCGGTTCGTCTCGGATCTCGTCGATGAGGCCCTGGACCTGTCGGCGATCTACGCCAGCTATGAGGAGGAGCGGGGCTTCCCGCCGTATGACCCGCGGCTGATGGTCAAGCTGCTGATCTACGGTTACGCGACCGGGACACCGTCTTCGCGCAAGCTGGAGGAGCGCACCCATTCCGATGTGGCGGTGCGGTTTCTATGCGCTGACCAGCACCCGGACTACCGGCCGATCGCGCGTTTCCGTAAGCGTCATCTGGACGCGCTGGCGGAGCTGTTCGTCCAAGCGTTGCGGCTGTGCCGTCAGGCCGGGCTGGTTGGTTTGGGGGCGCTCGCGTTGGATGGCACCAAGTTGCGCGCGAATGCGTCGCGTCACAAGGCGATGAGCTACGAGCGGATGGTCAAGAAGGAGAAGGAGTTGGAGGATGAGATCGCCGCGATCCGCGCGAACGCGCAGGCGCTGCTCGCTGATGCCGAGCGCGTCGATGCGCAGGAGGACGAGCGCTTCGGGCCTGACCGTCGCGGGGACGAGTTGCCGTTGGAGCTCCAGCGCCGCGAGCAGCGGCTGGAGCGTATCCGTGAGGCGAAGGCGGCGCTTGAGGCCGAGGCTGCTGAGCGCGAGCGCGAGCGTCGTGCTGAGCTGGGGAAGCAGGGCAAGAAGCCCCGGCGGCCTCGCGATGGGCGTGACCCGTTCGCGCCGAAGCCCACAGCACAGCGGAGCTTCACCGACCCGGAGTCGAAGATCATGAAGACCTCAGACGGCTCGTTTCACCAGTGCTTCAACGGGCAGGCGATCGTTGACGGCGAGGCGCAGGTGATCGTCGCGGCCGAGCTTTCCGACCAGGCGCCCGACGCCGAACAACTGGAGCCGGCACTCGACCAGCTTCAAGAGAACCTCGATGCGACAGGCGCACAGCTACCAGAGAATGCGGCGTTGACCGCGGATGCCGGCTACTTCTCCGAGGAGAACATAAAGACGACCACCGCGCACGGGTTGGACCCGCACATCGCGACCGGCCGCTTCAAGCACTCCGAGCCCCAGCCGCCAGCGCCCAGGGGGCCGATCGGAAAGGACGCCACGCCCAAGCAGCGCATGGCGCGCAAGCTGAAAACCAAGAAGGGTCACGCCGTTTACGCCCGGCGCAAGGCGATCGTCGAGCCCGTCTTCGGCCAGATGCAAACCGTTCAAGACGCCCACCAACTGCTGCTACGCGGAAAGCCAGCCGCGCGCGCCCAATGGCGCTTCCAATGCGCCATCCACAACCTCCTCAAGCTCCACCGCAACGACGGACTCGCCCTCCTGGGCCCCGGATAAAACCCACCCACGGAGGTCCCACACGCCCAGGCGTCCCGGCCCAAGAGGCCCAACGAGCCCCGCCGCGGCCGGACCAGCCATTCACCCAGGCCGCAGCCACGCCATCAGCGCCGATCTTCACCCCTCACGTCCGCCGCCCCTCAATAGAGACCCACGCTCCTAGCGGCGGCTGGCAGTCGTCGCCCGGGTCCTCGGCTTGGCCTGGGCTTTTGACTTGGCCTTGGCCTTGGCCTTTGCTTGCGCCCCCGCCGCCGCTGCGGCCGCTTCGGCTTCCAGCGCGGCCAGCACCGGCGCTCCGTAGGCGGCATGCACGGCTTCGATCATCGCTCCTTCGACGCCGCAGTTGGCGCAGAACCCGTGCTGTGACCAGCCGATCGCCCGGGCGAGCACCTCGTCCGCATAGGCCACGCCGGCCGCGTCGTGACCGTAGTAGTCATACGCCGCGTCCCACGCGCCGCCGTTCAGTTCGAGCGTGGCGCCGTCCGCCGAGAGCAGGTGCGCGGCGGCCATGATCGCATCGAAGTCGTCGTATATAGACGGATGCGCGGTGGTCATGTGGTTGTAGACAGCCGGACGGCGACCGTACATGTAGGAGTCGCTGACCAGATCCCAGGTTGATCCGGTGCCCCGCCCACCCCCATTGGTGACGTTGAACTGCATCGGCCCGCCGCAGCAGTGGACATAGTTCAGGCCGTGATAGGTGCTGGGGGCGGTCGAGAACGCCGTCTCCTGGTCGTGGATCGAGGCGATCAGCAGCCAGTTGACGCCGAACGTGCTCTGGGCGACCGAGTAGATCGGGTAAAACCCTTCCATCCAGCTCGCGGACACTTCGGTCTGCAGCGGATCGGCCAGGCCGGCGAGCGCCTCGTGCTGCTGGGCGGCGGACGGCTGGGCGACGATCGCTGCATGCGCCGCCGTCGAACCGCTCGCGGGCCTACCCACCCCCGCGGCGCTCGCGGTGCTGGCAACGCCCCGATCCGCGACCGGCGTGGCGGCTACCACCAGCACGGGCGGCGTGGCCGCGGAGGGAACGACTGCCGAGGAGCTCCCGACGACACCCGTGAGCGCCGCGACGAGGGCCACCACGCCGAGCACCGCGACCGAACCCGCGAGCAGCCAGTGGCCGCGCTCGGATGGCGGCTGAGGCACGTGCGCGGGCAGCTGCTCGCCGATCGTCGTATGCCGCGAATCCATACGCCCCACCGTAGCGACACCGATATGTATGCGATCTCACCACCGCTTAAACAAACCCTTAAGATGCTCAGCAATCGTGTGGGCTGTGGGAAAGACCTCGCGCGCCATGCGCGTCGTTATCGTCTGCGCGCTGCTTGCCTGTCTGGCGGTGGGCGGCGTGGCGCTCGCGAACAGTGACCACGACGACACGCACGTGAGCGCCGATCCTCCGGCGCCGGCCGTAGCACGTGCGTGCTCGCGGGCGGTGCTCGGCGCGCTCAGCGATGTGACCGCGAACGTCTACCACGAGGGCGTCTTCAGCGCCCGCACGGCCTCGGCGCTGAGCTTGATCGAACATTCGGCGCCCCTGCGCGAGGCGGTCGAACGCGACGACCCCCGGGCGGCACGCACGGCCGCCCGGGCGCTGATCGCGACCGGGCACATGACGAACCTGAAGGTGATCCGCGGTGGCACGGCTGCCGAAGGCGCGGGCCGGGTGCTCGCCGACGCCGGCGCTCTGAACGCACTGGCGCCGCTGCACGGGAGCATCCTCGACGCCACGGGCGCCCCGATCGCGAGCTTCGTGGCGAGCGTGTGGACCGACGCAGGGTTCCTCGACGAGACGAATGGCATCGCCGAAGGACTGGCCGTTCTGCGCGCGCATGGACGGAGCATCGCCGGCTCGCTCGCACTGCCGGCGGGCGAGCTGCCGGCGCAGGGCGAGCTCACGGTGAAGCGCGTCAACTACCGCTACACCTCGTTCGCGGCCGACGCCTATCCGTCGGGCAGCCCGTTGCGCGTGTACGTGTTCAGGTCGCTCTCCTCGATCGCGCCCCTGTGCGGACGCACGCCGACCGACACGGCGCTCAACACGGTCAGCCGCGTGGCGAGGCTCATCTACACGGGCGAGATCGGCGCGAGAGCGCTCGATCAGATGCGCCGCGTGCAGCACAACCAGCCGCTGCTGCGCGCGGTCGCCGAGCGCGAACCTGAAGCTACACGGCTGGCGATCGACAAGCTGCTGAACGAGCACATCGTCCGCATCCGGGTGAGCGTCGACGGGCAGCTGCTGTCGGACGTCGGGGGACCGTATGTGCTTGCGCCGGTACGCGCGCCCCTACGTGTAAAGGGCAGAACGATCGGCGATGTCGTGATCTCGATCCAGGACGATCTCGGCTACCTGCTGCTCGCCCAGCGTCTGGCCGGGGTGAAGGTGGTCATACAGCGGGACTCACAGGTGGTGATGAGCAGCTTCGAGCTCCCACCGTCACAGCTTCCCACCGAAGGCCCGCTGCGCTATCAGGGGCACGACTACAGCGTGTTCACGCTCCACGCCGAAGCGTTCCCGTCCGGGCCGCTTGAGATCTCGGTGCTGATCCCTATCCCGTACTCGTAAGCGAAGCCTGCTTCTCACGCAGTCCGTTCAGCAGCTGCTCGAAGGAGTCGGCGAATTTTTCTACCCCCTCGCGCTCGAGCGTGTCGGTGACCTGCTCGTAGCTGACACCCGCCGCGGCCAGCTGCTCCAGCAGGGCGTGCGCCTGCTCGAGGCCCTTCTCCAGGCGGGGTTGAGGGTCGCCGTGATCCTGGTAGGCCTCGATCGTCTGCTGGGGCATCGTGTTGACCGTGTCGGGCCCGATCAGCTCATCCACGTACATCGTGTCCGGATAGGCCGGGTTCTTGGTCAACGTCAACGCCCACAGCACGCGCTGGGGCGTGGCGCCCTTGCCCGCGAGGTACTCCCAGCGCGGACCGGCGAACGTCGCCTTGTAGTGCTCGTAGGCGAGCCGCGCGTTGGCGATCGCGAGCTTGCCGCAAAGCTCGTTCAGAGCCCCGCCCGCCCGGGCGGGCTCCGATAATTCATCCAGCCGCCGGTCGGCCTCGGTGTCGATGCGCGAGACGAAGAAGCTCGCCACCGACGCCACCCTGCGCGGATCCCCGCCGGCCGCGATCAGACGCTCGATCCCGCGGATGTAGGACTCGGCCACCTCGGCGTAGCGGCGCAGCGAGAAGATCAGCGTCACGTTGATCGAGTGGCCCTCGGCGATCACGTCCTCGATCGCCGCCAGCCCCGGCTTGGTCGCGGGGATCTTCACGAGCAGGTTGGGCTTGTCAACGGTCTCGTGCAGGTCGATCGCCTCGCGGAAGGTCTGCAGCGTCTCGTAGGCGAGCGTCGGATCGACCTCCAGCGAGACGTATCCGTCGCGCCCGCTGCTCGCCTCGAACACGGGCGCGAACAGGTCGCACGCGTCCTTGATGTCGCGCACGGCCAGCGCCCAGAACGCGTCGTGCACGTCGCGGCCGGCGAGCTCGCGCAGCTGCTCGTCATACGCGTCGCCCTGAGACATCGCCGTCTGGAATATCGTCGGGTTCGACGTGGCGCCGACGACGGCGAACTTGTCGATCAGCTCCTGCAAGTGCCCCCCCCGGATGGAGGCACGCGAGAGCGAGTCGATCCACACGCTCTGCCCGTACTCCGACACGCGCTGCAGCGGCCCCTCCATCAGCGTGCCTCCTTCAGCAATGCCCGCGCCCGCGTGGCGACGTTCTCGGCGGTGAACCCCAGCTTCTCGAGCACCGTGGGACCCGGCGCGGAGGCGCCGAAGCGGTCGATCCCGAGCACGCCTCCCTGCTCGCCCACCCAGCGCCACCAGCTGAGGCTGACGCCCGGCTCGACTGCCAGGCGCGGACCCGCGCCCGGCGGCAGCACCTGGTCGCGATACGCGGGCGGCTGCAGTTCGAACAGCTCCATGCACGGCATCGACACGACCCGCACGCGCGTTCCCTCCGCGGCCAGCGCCCGTCCCGCCTGGAGTGTCAGCGCAACCTCGGCGCCGGTGGAGATCAGTATCAGCTCGGGCGCTGCCGGCCCATCGCCCGCGCCCTGCCCGTCGCCGGCGGACGAGTCCCACAGCACGTACCCGCCCCGCTCCAGCTCGCTTGCCTGCCCGATCCCCTCGCCATCCCGATCGAGCACCGGTATGCCCTGTCGCGAGAGCAGCAGCGCCACCGGGCCGTCTTCGCGCTCGAGCGCGACCCGCCATGCCTGCACGGTCTCGTTCGCGTCGGCGGGGCGGATCACCCACAGCTCGGGGATCGCCCGCAGCGCGGCGTAGTGCTCGACCGGCTGGTGCGTCGGCCCGTCCTCGCCGAGACCGACCGAGTCGTGTGTCCAGACCCAGACGACGGGCAGGCCCATCAGCGCCGAGAGGCGCACCGACCCGCGCATGTAGTCGGAGAACATCAGAAACGTCGAGCCGTAGGGCTTGACGATCCCGCCATGGGCCGCGGCGCCGTTGACGATCGCTCCCATTCCGTGCTCGCGGATCCCGAACGGTATGTTGCGGCCCGCATGGGGCCGGGAGAACTCGCCGGCGCCCTCGAACACGGTCTTGGTCGACTCGACCAGATCGGCGGCCCCGCCGATCATCGTCGGGGCGAACTCGCCAAAGGCCGCCATCGCCTTCTGGCCCGCCGCGCGCGTGGCGATCTCGGTGCCCGCCGCAAACCGCGGCAGCGCCTCGTGCCAGCCGTCGCGCAGCCGCCCAGACCCAGCGCGGTCCCAATCCTCGGCCATCTCCGGGAAAGCCTCGCGCCAGGATTCAAAACGCTCACGCCACTCCTCCTGCAACTGCGAGCCCCGCACGCGCAGACTCATGTGCTCATAGACGCGCTCGTCGACCCAGAAAGTTCGGTCTGGGTCGAAGCCCATCACCTCCTTGGTGGCCCTGACCTCGTCTTCGCCGAGAGCCGAGCCGTGCGCCTTGGCCGTGTCGACGGCGTTCGGTGCGGGGTAGGCGATGTGGGAGCGGATGCAGATGAACGAGGGCCGCTCTCCTTCCTCGCGCGCAGCCGCGATCGCTGCGACCAGCGCGTCCACGTCCTCGGAATCCGCCACCCGCTGCACGTGCCAGCCGTCGGCCGCGAGGCGCTCGGAGTGGTTCTCGCCGTCGAAGGAGATCGCGGTCGTGCCGTCGATCGTGATGCGGTTGTCGTCGTAGCAGACGATCAGCTTGCCGAGGCCAAAGTGCCCGGCGATCGAGGCCGCTTCCTGGCTTACGCCCTCCATCATGTCGCCGTCGGAGCAGATCGCGTAGGTGTGGTGATCGACCGCCTCGGCGCCGGGCCGGTTGAACCGCTCGGCGAGGAACCGCTCGGCGATCGCCATTCCCACGGCGTTGGCGAACCCCTGGCCGAGGGGACCGGTCGTGACCTCGATGCCAGGCGTGTGTCCGCGCTCGGGGTGGCCCGGCGTGCGCGAGCCCCACTGGCGAAACTGGCGCAGATCGTCGAGGCTCAGCTCATACCCGGTGAGGTGCAGCAGCGAGTACTGCAGCACGCACGCGTGCCCGGAGCTGAGCACGAACCGGTCGCGATCCGGCCACTGCGGATCTGCCGGGTTAGACCGCAAGAAGCGCGTGAACAGGGTGTAGGCCAGCGGCGCCAGCGCCATCGCCGTGCCGGGGTGTCCGGAGTCGGCCTTCTGGACCGCGTCCATCGACAGGCCACGGATGGTGTCGATCGAGAGTCGCTCTATCTCCGTCTGCGCCGCGGGCACGGTTCGATCCTAGAGGCTGCGCCGCGGCGACGCTGCCTCCAGGATCCTCGGCCACCTCCCGCTGCGATCACCCGGTGTGCGGGCGGCGCCGGCGCGCCGGCAGACACGCCACGGAATGCAACCGCCGGGACGCACACCAGCGCCTGCGCGGGCGCACCCGCACCAGCCAGTGAAAGTCGTGGCGGCAGTGCGAGCGGCGGTACGGCCAGCGTCCGTGCAGCGAGCGCAGCATCCGCTGCTCCTCGCAACTCAGCGATCTCATCTCTCCAGACCTCCTCCCAGCTCGTCCCGAACAGGCACGCCGCCCACCCACCGCGTGGCGGCGTACGGGTTGTTCATAGGCCCGAATGGCCATCGGCACCCCCTGCCATGGGACGGAACGTCCAAACTAATAGTACAGCGCCTACAGAATAGGAGCAGCATGACCCATTCCCGAACGCGACCTTTCTCCCTCCTAATCGGTACCAGCCTCCTGCTTGACCACTGACCCATATCCAGGCCCCCAAATCGATTTTGACCCGCACGCCACCCTGACGAAACCTCCGCGGCGGGAGCACAGGTCCTCCCCTGGTCCCCACATATAAATCAGATTTTACTCAGTATGTCAACCTCAAAGTGCGTAGTCTGTCAAGCGGACGACGTCGGCAGGAGAGGTGCCGTGGGAACTGTCAGGAGGAATCGAGCAGGGCGCGGGCCCACACGGGAGCTGAAGGACGGCGCCGCTCTGCCGCGCGGGCCGCAGGCGCTGCCGCGCCGGCAGGTCGCCGAGCACCAGCGCGAGCGGCTGTTCAAGGCGATGGTGCAATGCGTGGACGAGCATGGGTACGTGGCGACCACCATCTCCGAGCTGGTCTTGAGCGCGCGCGTCTCCAGGCGCAGCTTCTACGAACAGTTCCGCAACAAGGACGAGTGCCTGCTCGCCACCTACGACACGGTCGTCGGGCGACTCGGCCGCCGGCTGTCGAGCGCGCGAGACCCGGCCGAGGAGTGGGCGGGGCAGCTGGAGAGATACATCCGCACCCTGTTTGACGCCGCCGGCGATCGGCCCGACGCAGCACGGCTGGTGTGCGTGGAGATGGGTGCGGCTGGACCGGCCGGCGTGCAGCGCTGGGCCGATGGCGCCGAGCGCCTGCAACGCTACATCGTCGAGGGCTTCGCGCAGGCGCCCGGACCCGGCACGATCCCCGACCCGGTAGCCAGGGCGATCGTCGGGGCGCTGCGCAGGATCCTGTACACGCGCGTGCGCGCCGCCCGTTCGAGCAAGTCTCTGCGTGACGACCTCGCCCAGGTGGTGCCCGATCTCATGAACTGGATCGGCTGCTACTACCCCTCGCCCGGGGGATTTCCGCTGCATCCTGGGCCCAACGGGCCGCACACAATCCGGCGGGCTCGCTCCCGAGCCGCTGGAGCTCGAGCCGCCGGGACACAGCCCGCTGGATCCCAGCCTGGGCGCGCAGATCGGAGGACGCGCCCCGGGGACCCTCTCGGCGCCATCGTTGTCCGGCGGACGCGGTCTGCCCCGTGGCGAGCACAACCTGCCGCGGGGGTTCGTCACGCACAATCAGCGCGAGCGGATATTCGACGCGATCGCCAACCTCACGGCGGCCCGCGGCTACCCGGCGCTGAGCCTGGAGGATGTCGCCGCGGAGGCGGCGGTGTCGCTACAGACGTTCTATGCCCACTTCGCCGGCAAGGAGGACGCGTTTATCGCCACGTACGAGACCGGTCACGCGCGCGCGATGGCGGTCGTCAACCAGACGATCGCGCGGCAGTCGAGCTGGGTCGCAGCCGTGCGCGCAGGCGCGGCAGCGCTGCTGGAGCTGCTCGCCTGCGAGCCCTCGTACGCGCGCCTGGCGTGCGTGGACGTGATGGTCGCCTACCCGCACATGGCCAAGCGAGCCAACGCGGCCAACGACTTCTATGCCGGCCTTCTCGACCTGCGCACGGCGTCGGACTCGCCCTCGCTGCTGCCCGGGCCGGTCGTCGGCGAGGCGATCGTCGGAGGCGTGTTCGAGCTGCTGCACGACTACGTCCTGCGCGGCCAGTCGCGGCGGTTGCCCGAGCTGGCCGACCACGTCGCCTACATCGCGCTGGCCCCGTTCATGGGGGCGCAGGCCGCCTGGCAGGCGATCTCAGGGGGATGAGCCCGAAAGTGCGCCCGGCGGAAATCGAACCTGGCGGCCTGCGGCTTGAAAGACCGGTAGAGACGTGCTGGATCGCGCAGTTTCGGGCCGACTCGGTGGCCTAAAGATGGCTTTATCATGTCAGATTTGGTTGGTTTGGTACCCAAAGTAATACCCACGGAGAGTGTGGTACCCAGGTGGTACCCAAGGGTGATATCGTCGCTTTCACGCGGCCATCGACAGCCCTGTAGGCAACCCCATCCGGGTTGCGTGGAGACCGAAAAAGGAGCTTGCGTTGCCTGCGGCCAGGCCAAACGCCCACATCATCGTCCGCGAACACCACGGCCAGCCGTACTACGAGGCCAAGTTCCGCCATCACGGACGGCAGATCAAGCGCCGTATCGGGCCGGCGTGGCTCGAACGCGACCCGGACACGGGCGGCTGGCGACGGCACCGCGGGCGGCCGCCGGAAGGTGCCTACGACGAGCGCGCCGCGACTGTGGCCGCTGCGAGCCTGGTGGACGCGTACGTCGCTGAAGCCGCCAACGTCGAGCGTGTCGAGCACGAGCGCCGCTCGCGTGGCGTGACCTTCCGCGAGGTCGCGCACGACTACCTGCGCTGGCTCGGAGATGTGCGCGGAGCGAAGCCGTCCACGCTGCGCGACCATGCCTACGTGCTGGGCGAGCCCGGCGTCGCGCACAAGAGCGGTTCCGGCGTGTCCGCCGGGCATGTGATGACCGCGCTGGGCGATCGGCCGGCGGCGAAGATCACCACGCGCGAGATCGACGGACTACTGGCCACCGTCAGCGCGACGGGCGCCTCAGCGCGCACGGTCAACAAGTATCGCTCCGTGCTCTCGGCGGCCTTCAACCACGGGTGCAAGCCGTCCACGTTTGCTCTCCCGGCCAATCCCGCCAAGGGGGCCGACAAGCGGCGGGAGCCTTCGCCTGGACGCGCTGGTGTTCTACTCGCCCGAGGAGATCGAGGCACTCGCGCGGGCGCTCAGCGAGGGGCGTCACCGCGATCCATCCAGGCCAGCTGTCAGCGACAGGAGCGCAATGCCAGGCAGGCGGAGGATCGCCAGGATGCGGAGATGGTCCGTGTCGCCGCATACGCCGGGCTTGCGCCAGGGCGAGCTGCTGGCGTTGCGGTGGCGCGACGTTGACTTCGCCGGCTCGGCGTTGACGATAGCGCGCGCGATGAGCGCAGGCGTGGAGTCATCCACGAAGTCCGGTCACATACGACGCGTGCCGCTCGCCGATCAGGCCGCCGCCGCGCTGGAGCGCATCAGCCGGCGCAGGCACTTCACCTCGCCCGACGACCTCGTGTTCTGCAACGTGTTCGGTCGCCCGCTCGACGACTCGGCGCTGCGTCGGCGCTACCGCCGCGCGCAGGCTGCCGCCGGTATACCGCCGTTGCGTTTCCACGACCTGCGCCATACGTTCGGTTCGTTGCTGGCGATGCGCGGGGTCGATGTCGTGACGATCCAGAAGGCGATGGGGCACAGCGCGCTCGCCACCACGAGCCGCTACCTGCACGCTCGGCCGGCGTCCGAGCAGGCGCAGGCGTTCACGGCCGCGTTCGCTGTTGAGGTGCCCAAGGTCGTGGCGGAGATCGCGGGCTGATCGCCGGTCCCCGCAGGCGGCTGGTTGGACGGGTTGTAGGACAGATCAGGGACATCGCCCCTTCTCGGCCGCCCGCCCGTGTAGGATCGCGCCCGTGGCGAAGGCAACCGGCGTGCGCTTGTGAGCGTGTCTGTATCATTGGAATTGCGGCGTGCGATGTCCGCTCAGCAACCTCGACCGGCTGGTGAGCCCCAGCCGCTTCCTCGATATCGACTTTCGATCCAGCTTCGCCCTCGCGGGGCGGGAAGAAACGCACCGTAAGAACTTTATGCGCACCATCGCGAGTAGGAATCAAGCATCCGAGAGGACGACCCGATGAGTCGCTCATGGCAGCAGAAGACGGCCGGCTCCACACAGGTGTACACATGACGCCGCTCATCGCCCTTCCGCTGGAGGCGGTCCCCCCAACGCGCGGGGTGCCGGTGACGATGGTTGTCAACATGCGTCCGGCACACGTGAATGGCGCCACCGAAGACGCCGTGGGGTCGGACTATTGGCCCGTCGGTATCGACTACGACAAGTGGGCACCTATCGCCCGGCCGGCTCCAGACGGGACCTTTGCGGACCCGCTCGACTTTCTCGACCTCCCCGAGGACTAACCTCTTGGGGCTTTGACCCCCAAGAGAGCATTGCGACGCCACGACGAGCTACAGAAGCACCTGCTCGAACACGGCCTCGTCTTGGCAGACGTGCCGTTTGTGCGCTGGAAGGACGGTAGGCCGAAGATCGACTCCGGAGGTCCCGGAATCATCACGTCGGAGGGATGTGCCTGCGAGGCCTACGAACGAGCGCTCCAGGAAGGCAGGTCCAGCGCTGCGGCCAAAGTGATGCTTCAGGTTGCGCCGATACGCCCAGCGAACGACTACCGCGACAAGATCGAGACCGTCAAGGCAGGGCAGGTTCTCGGTCTGTTCTTCGTAAAAGGGGAAGGCTCGCGTCTCGGGGACTGCGTAGTTGACTTCTCGCATGAGCAGGGGATTCCGGCCTCGGTCTTGGCTGGCTGCAAGAAGTCGGCGCTGATCTCGGACTGGCAGTGGAAACGCCTACTCGTCCACCTGACGGTCTCGCGCTGGCGACAGAAGGCCGAGGATCTATTCCGCGAGGACTTGATAGAAAGCGGTCCCGATGGAACTTGAGACACTGGTCGTGGCGGATGCGGTGAGCACGCCGCCCGATGGCAAGTTCTACGTGCATGGCGGAGGCATCTCACGCCTGGAGGTTCCGACACTTCCGTTTCCCATGCAGCTCGGGATTCTGCTCAGGTTCAGGATCGACGAGAACGATCTGACCCGCTCGCACCGTGTGGGCGTGGTGCTGATCGGCCCCGCGAATCTGCCTAACGTTCCCGGCATTGAGTTCGATTTGGCTCCGCCCGAGGAGCTGCCGACGCTCGCCCCCAGTGAGGAGCGCTTCACGAACGTCGGGATGCAAATCAATGGCGTCGCTGTGCGCGCGGGCCTTCATCGCCTTCAGGTTGACCTCGACGGCGAGCGGGTACGCAACGTACCGATCCCGGTCATCGTCGAGGCGGGGGCGGAATCCATCGCGATGCCCCGCGAATGGCCGCAGACCATCACGCCCAACAGGGAGCGGCGTGGACCACACCCCGCCAACCGGAAACGGCCCCCCCAGCCCCCAAAACAACGCCGAAGGAAGTAGGCACACTCAACGATAAGCGCGCCCTCGAGGCCGAAGATCGTCCCGCCTCCGACGGGTGACTTCTCCATGAGGTCCATCATGTCTTGCACTTCGGGAGGGGAATGGCCATATGCGATCCGTCACGCAGGCCGATCTCGCACGGTCGCCTCGATCTCGTCGCGCAGGAAGATCCAGCGGCGGCCGAGCTTGTGCGCAGGGAGCAGACCTCGCCGGGCGTATTCGAGGACGGTGGAGATGGGTAGGTGCAGCAGCTCAGCGACATCGCGGCCATCGAGGACGTCCTCGCGGGTGAGTTTGGGACGAGTTGGTATGGATGTGGGTGGGCTCATCGGGTAGGTGGTGGAAGTCGCTGTCTTTCCCTATGTAGACCCCAACTTGCTCCGACCGGCCAACGGATTTGCGGATCGCCGTCCGTGCGCGTCCTCACAGGACGCGCAACAAGCCGCCCGCTGACTGCTTCAGCACCAGACTCATCGCATCCAGCGCCCCCGCCTGACTCCCGCCTCCCTGCTCTGCACGCGCTCCTGCCTTGTCGTCGCCTCGCCCGTAGCCGCCGCGCTCCCAACGGCCTGCACAGACCTGATGCACGGCCAAGCCGACGCTGTGCCAGCGCTGTGTCGAATTCGTTGGCCGGTCTGCCGGGGTTTGGGTCTTAAGGGGGTGATGATGACCGCTTCCAGCATCCCTGCCGCTCGTGGCGGCGGCTATGCCCGCTACTTGGAGGGCAAGACCGTCGCGCCTGAACGCGGGGACTACTACCTGACCCCCGACGGGGAGATGACCCAAGCCCCGGGGCGATGGCTCGCCGACCCCGAGACCCTGGAAGGGCTCGGCGTGAGCCCGACGAGCCCGGTGGCGGCGGGGACTTCGTCGCGCTGATGGAAGGTCGCCATCCGGACACGGGCCGATGGTTGCGACCGACAGGTGCCGGTGGTGGTCGTGGTGGTGGGATCGATGTGACGTTCAGCGCCCCAAAGTCGGTGTCTGTCGCGTGGGCGCTCTCGGACCCCTGGCAGCGCGAACGGATCGAGGCCGCGCATGCCCAGCGCGGTCGAGCAGGCCGTGCTGTACATGCGCGAGCGTGTCCCGGTCGTTCGTCGTCGCCAGAACGGTCCGGTGATCGAAGAACAGGCCAAGGATCTGATCGCCGCGGAGTACCGGCATACCACTGCCCGCGGTGTCTCGGGCGCCCAGGCCCCGGACCCGCAGCTGCACAGCCATGTCGTGATCACGGCGGTGGTTCGTGAGGACGAGCGTGTCGTTGCGGTCGGCTCCCGTCCAGTGTTTCGCGGGGCACGGGAGATCGGGGCGCTCTACCGTCGGCGCTCGCGGACGAGCTGCGGGGGCGGGTACGAGATCAGCAGGCGCACAGGCAAGGACGGTAAATATTTCGAGATCGCCGGTGTCCCCGAGGCTGGTCGAGGAGTTCTCCGGGCGCTCCCGCGAGGTCGCCCACGCCGCCGAGCGATTCAGAGCAAGGTACGGCGGGCGCCCAAACGCGGAGAGCTTCGCAACCTCGCGCTGGAGAACCGGCGCTCGAAGACAGCTGACCACCCGCGCGGACCTGCAGCGTGTATGGCAGGAGACCGGCCGCCGGCACACTTCGACGCCCGCGAGGCACTGCGGCTCCTTGCAGCCGAACCCCCGAGGACCGGGCGGACGATCGAGGATCGGGTCGAGACACGCCTGACCGAGCATCACGCCGTGTTCGACCGGGAGTCTGCGGGCTGTCGCGCTGGAGCAGGGAGCCGGAGAGATGGATCCTGAGCAGCCCTGAGTGTGGCCCGCGAGATGGTTCGTGATCGGCGTGTGATTCCGCTGGAGGGCGACCGTATGACCACGCTTGCCGTCCGCGCGCAAGAGCAGGCGATCGAACGCCGCGCCAAGCAGCTCGCCGGGCCGGCCGGTCGAGATGTCGGCGAGCACGCGCGAGCCCATGCGGTACGCGAGGTCGCCGAGCGGATCGGCGGATCACTGAGCCCCGAGCAGGACAAAGCGTTGCGCGTGCTCACCGGAGCCGAGCGCGCCGCAATCCTCATCGGCCCTGCCGGCACGGGAAAGGGCGTAGTGATCGACACTGCCGCTCACGCCGAGCAGCACGCCGGGCGCGAGACGATCGGTGTCGCGGTGTCGGGCTCGACAGCCGAGCGGCTCGGCGCCGACATCCCGCGCTCGCCGAACGCACGCTCACCCTCGACGCCCTGGTCGCAAACACAGGCACGATCAACGTCGACCGGAACACGACCGTGTTCCTGGATGAGGCGGGAATGGTCGATCACAAGCGCCTGGACGCCCTCACTGAACTGGTAGAGCGCTCAGGCGCGAAGCTGATCGCTGTCGGTGACGGCAAGCAGCTCCCCTCGATCGGGCCCGGCGGCATGTTCGACCGCCTGACCGAGCACGCTCCGACGGCCGAACTCAAAGACGTCCGCCGAACAACCGACCCGCACGAGCGGAAAGCCTGGCAGGCACTGCGCAACGGCGAACCAGAGAAGGCGATGGCGCACTACAGTCTCCCGTGGCCAGCTGTACTTCCGCGACACCCGCGACGAAGCAGGCGAGACCGCCGTACAACGCTGGCCCGCGCTCACCAAGACCCGACTACGCCAAGTCGCACTCATCGCCGACACCTCCAACATGGAGATCGACAGGCTCAACGCCCGCGCACAACACCTCCGCGCCGAG
>CAVYDM010000011.1:0-93760 GCA_963767255.1 uncultured Solirubrobacterales bacterium
CTAACCACGCTGTTCGTGATCGATGTCGTCGCTTCGTACGCGCTGATTGCCGTGCTCGCGTAACTGACATCGGCATGTTCCAGACTGAGAGTCGGGTTCGGGTTCCCGCCGCCAGGCGTCGAAGTATAGACTCCGCCCCAATCACCAGCGGCTGGGACCGTGGCGTTGCCATCATCGTTCGTATCGCCACCAACGCTGTCATCCCGCCACGACGTCAACACCACCGGGCTTGACGCCGTCCCCGAGGCAACCAGCGAGCCTCGCACATCGATGTACGTGCAGCTCTCGCCCTTGATGATCGTGCCCGCGCCCAGCGTAAGCGTTACTTTCGCCAGGACGGTCAACGAGTCGCAACCCCCGGTGAGCACCGGCAGCAGGCTCCCCGACCACGGCAACGCAGAGCTCACAGCCACCGTATCTTCATCCAGGGCGACCCCGTTCAACCCGTCGGCGCTGCCCGAGTTCCCGTTCAACGTTCCCATATTGATCGAAGCGCTATACACCGCGATCGCATCTTGTGCGGCACTTGCGACCGTATTGCCCTTCACTGTCGGAACACCTTCCGGCGAACTCACTTCGATGCCGTCCCCCGTCAGATGGTTAAACACACTGTTTGTGATCGACGTCGTCGATTCGTGCGCATTGATTGCCGTGCTCGCGTAGCCGACATCGACATGTTCGAGACTGAGAGTCGGGTTAGCGTTCCCACTCCCAGCCGGGCTCGTATAGATCCCACCCCAATCACCCGCAGCTGGAGCCGTCGCTTCGCCGTCATCGTTCGTATCACCACCAACCCCGTCATCGCGCCACGACGTCAACGTCACCGGGTTTGATGCCGTGCCATTTGCGATCAGCGATCCCCGAACATCGAGATAGCTGCAGTTCTCGCCCTTGACGATCGTACCCGCACCCAGCGTGAGCGTTACTTTCGCCGCCACCGTCAACGAGTCACAACCCTCGGTGAGTACCGGAAGCAACGTCCCCGACCACGGCAACGCAGAACTGACCGTCACTGTATCGTCGCCCAACGCCACTCCGTTCAAGCCATCGCTGCTACCCGAGTTCCCGTTCAATGCCCCCATATCAATCGATGCGTCATAGACCGAGATCGCGTTTTGGGCCGCGTTTGTGACCGTGTTACCCCTGACCGTCGGAACACCTTCCGACGAAGACACGTCGATGCCTTCCCCGGTCACGTGACTAACCGCGCTGTTCGTGATCGATGTCGTCGATTCGTACGCGCTGATTGCCGTGCTCGCGTAACTGACCTCGGCATGTTCGAGACTGAGAGTCGGGTTTGCGTTCCCACTTCCAGCCGGACTCGTATAGATCCCGCCCCAATCACCCGCAGCAGGGGTGCCGTCGCCAGTAACGCCGCCAATCGAGTCGTCGTTGCTCGAGGTGAACGTCACGGGCAAGCCGGAAGTCCCGGTCGCATTGAGTGACCCGTTAACCGTCAGATACGTGAAAGACTCTGCCTTAACCACAGTGCCTGCCTGCACAGTCAGCGTCGCTCCGCTTTGCACCGTAACGTCGCAGGTGATCACGTAGACGGCCGCGTCGGCGGGCGAAAGCGTCTCACTGTGGGAGATGCTCCCGCAGAGTTCAAGCTGTGCGGCCTGTCCAACCGAGGTCCAGCGGACGCTGGGCGGTTTCGGATCCGGAAGCCCACTGGGATTGACCGCGCGAACGGTCAGCGTGTGGGCCCCTGGGCCGACGGAGAACCGTTCAGGCGAGCTGCAGCTCGTGTAGCTCGCTCCGTCGAGGCTGCACTGAAACGTGCTTCCGGCCTGATTCGACGTGAAGCTGACTTCCACAGGTCCGCTGGAAACTTCTCCACTCGGCGCCTTTGTGATCGTGGTCGTCGGCGGCGTGCTCACGGTGAGGCCATAGGCGCTCGACGTTGACGCGGCCAGCGGCTTCGGCCCCTTATAACTGGCCGACGCGGAGTAGCTTCCGATCTTCAGCGCTGTCGCCTTCGTCGGAGAGCACGTACCACTCCCCTTTGAGAGCGACGCGGTGCAGACCTTCTTCGAACCCGCCTTGACCGTCACAGTGCCCGTGGGAGTCACGCCGGACGCCGCAACGGTCACCGTGAAGATCTCCGTGTACTGATTTAGCGGGTTCGGCAGGGATTATGTAGCCTGGGGTGAAGGTGGTGGCGGTGGTTGCCGTGGCCGCGTCAGGGGTTGAGGTGCTTCCGGCCGAGCCGGTGGATGAGTGTGGGCGGCTGGAGGCGTTGTGCTCGGCGTTGTCGGTTGAGAACGAGCATCTGTGGGACGAGGTCTTTCGGCTGACGGGCGAGAATGAGCGGCTGCGCGGGCGGGTCGGGAAGCTCGAGGGGTCCTTGGAGGAGGCGCGGCGGGCGGGCAAGCGTCAGGCGGCGCCGTTCTCGCGCGGGGAGCCGAAGTCGGCTCCGCGGCGGCCGGGGCGGCGCTCGGGGGAGGAGCACGGTCGGCATGGTCATCGCCAGCCGCCGGGGGAGGTTGATGAGCAGTGTGATGCACCGCTTGCGGGCCGGTGTGAGTGTGGCGGGGAGATCGTGGAGGACCGGATTGAGTACCAGTTCCAGGACGAGTTGCCCGAGCCGCAGCCGATCCGGCGGCGGTTCGCGGTGCATATCGGCAAGTGCCGGGGGTGCGGGCGTCGCCATCAGGGCCGTCACCCGTTCCAGACCTCAGATGCTCTGGGGGCGGCCGCGTGCATGCTCGGCCCGCGCGCGGTCGCGTTGGCGAGCGAGCTGAACAAGGAGCTGGGGCTCTCACCGCAGAAGACGGCCAAGGCACTGGCCCGGTTCGGGATCCAGGTGAGCGCGGGCGGGGTCGTGCAGGCGATCGCGCGCCAAGCCAGGGCGCTTGAACCTACCTACCGGGCGCTGATCGAGGGGGTGCGCTGCAGCCCGACGGTAGCGCCGGATGAGACCGGGTGGCGAATCAACGGACAGAAGGCGTGGCTGTGGGCGTTCGCCGGCGAGGACGTGACCGTGTACCTGATCGCCGCTGGTCGCGGATACGAGCACGCCGCCGAGGTCCTTGGCGAGGACTACTCCGGTGTGCTGGAGCGCGACGGCTGGGCACCGTACCGGCGGTTCACCCTCGCCCGCCACCAAACCTGCCATGCGCACCTGCTGCGCAGAACCGGCGAGCTGCTCGCCGACTCGACCGCGGGGCAGGCGCGTGTTCCGCACGCCGCACGCCGGATCCTCAAGGACGCGCTCGCGCTGCGCGATCAGCGTGATGTGATCGACGCCGCGCAGTTCGCCCTGAAAGTCACGGATCTGAACGAGCGGGCCGAGGAGCTGCTGGCGATGCACCCGACGCACGAGCCGAACCGAAAGCTGCTCGCTCATCTGCAGACCGAGCGCGAGCACCTGTTCACGTTCCTGGCCGACCCCGGCGTGCAGGCCACGAACTGGCGCGCCGAGCAGGCGCTCAGACCGGCGATCGTCAACCGCAAGAGCTGGGGCGGAAACCGCACCTGGCAGGGGGCGCACACCCAGCAGGTCACGATGAGCGTGATCCGCACCGCCCGCCAACAGAACATCGACCCGCTCGAGCTGCTGGCCAGCGCGCAGCTCTCTCTGAAGCCGACCACCAGTGAGCTAATCAAGCTCCCCGCCCGCGCGTCCCCGACCAGCCTCGCGGCCTGAGCGGCGATGCCCGAGCCGGCCCCGCTGCCCGAGACCCGCTACCGGATCGTCTGCTACGAGCTGCAAGCCGACCAGGAGACGGTTATCCTCGACGCCACTGCCCAAGCGTTCATCGCGGTCACCGGCACGATCGATGAGAACAACACGATGCGCGGCGAGGGCACCCACGCCGGGCCGCTACCGCTGCTACGACGCCTCGCCAGCATCATCACCGACGACGAACGCCTCGCCAGCTGAAACGATCCACACGCCGGCCGGTCGCGGCTGACCCCGGTCGCGGCACCCGTCCGCCGATCCGCCTACCGTTTGCGCCGGTCGATAAGCGAGCACAGGGAGCAACCTGATGAGCCGACACAGCCCAGCCCACAACGTCATCGTGCAGATCAAGGTCAAGCTGCTGGGAGTGGCCAAGCCGCCAGTCTGGCGGCGAGTTCAACTCCGCGCCGACACCCGCCTCGCTCAGCTGCACGACATCCTCCAAGCAGCACTCGGCTGGGAGAACTACCACATGCACGTCTTCTCCTTCGGCGAGGAAGAGTTCGGCGTCCCCGACCCCGAGCTCGGCTTCAGCGACGAGCGCCAGGTCACTCTCGGCGAGCTCACCGATATCGGCGCCCGCTTCCGCTACACCTACGACTTCGGCGATGACTGGCAGCACGAGATCACCGTCGAGAAGCTGCTCGACCCCGACCCCGACGCTCACTACCCGGCCCTGGTGGGCGCGAAGGGGGCCTGCCCACCAGAGGACTGCGGCGGCCCCTGGGGATACGCGAACCTCAGAAAGATCCTCGCCGACCCAAGCCAGGACGAACACCAAGACATGCTCGAATGGCTCGGCCTCGACAACGCCACCGAGTTCGACCCCCTCGCCGTGCCCAGCGAAAAGATCGACGACGAGCTAGCTCTCAGCAGCATCAGCGGCTGAGAACACAACCAGTCTGACCCGCTAACTCAATACATCTCCGTTTGCTCGCTGCCGTACGCAATCGCCGGCGCCGAGAGCGATAGGTTCGTGCTCGTGCTGATCGGCGGCGCCTTCTTCGCTTGCGCAGACGTGCTGAACGCAAGACTCCCGATCGCGACGAACGACAGTAGGACTACGCTGAGCAGCGTCGCGCTCCTGAGTTTGAGCTGCCCTCCGTAGCTCATCGACATCCTCCGATCATCGTGCGGGTCCGCGCACTCCCACCAGCACCAACCGCGCCCGACTCGGGCCAGCCTCCTTGCCCCCCTGCGTCGTCCCATCCGCGCGGACCCTATCGCACATCGAACCGTTCTGTCTGTTGGCGACATGTAAAGCTGGCCAGGTCGCAGGGACGCGCCCCGGCTCTGGCGATCTTGGTCTCCACCGCATAGCCCGCAAAAGACTACCGGGAACATGATCCCTAGGCATGGAGGACGTATCCACCGAGGGTTCAGGCGTGCGCATCAGCCAAACCCCACAAGTCGCCCTCGGCCGAGCGGTCCGCCTACGCCGCGAAGAGATCGGACTCACCCAGGAGGCACTGGCCGACGCCGCCAACCTCGACGCGACCTCGGTCCGAGGTCTCGAGCGTGGAGTGGCCAACCCCACATGGGACGCCGCCGACCGCGTCTCGCGAGCCCTCGGCCTGTCGCTACACGAGCTCGCTCGCATGGCCGACGAGCTGGAGACCACCGACCGACGACCTACCAACCAGCCGCCGCGCCGGCGCAACTGAGACGGCATCCCCGCAGGCGGCATCCCCACAGATAGGCGGGCAGCTTGTGGCCGGTGGGGCCAGTTCGACCTGGTGATCCAGTGCGAGGACATCGCGGCGCATTCTGGCCAGGTGGCTGAGCGAGCACAAGAGTCGGAATGTGATGATTCTCGGCCTCGGCGGTCTGAAATCGCTGTAGGTCGGCTACTCTGCGCGCGTGTCGGGGGGCGGAACAGGCCTGGCTGATGAGACTGCCCTGCAGACCGGCGGGAGCGCGAACGATGTCGCGGTGGCGGCTGGCGAGGCGCTTGCCGTAGCGGCGTTGCGCGTCGGGTTCGCGCTGATGACGATCGCTGCGGCCAGCGACACGATGTTTGCGCTGCTCGACGGTGGCGGACTGCTCGCGGGCCTCGAGGGCGCAATCCTCACAGGGCTTGGAGTCGGCGGACTGCTGCGCCCGGCGACCGCGGCGCGACTGTTGCGCCCACCGGGGCGGGTGGTCATCCTCGCCGCGCTGTTCGCTGTGGCGGGAGCGTTCGACTGGGGCATCCAGCGCCACTTCTCCGAGGTCGCCCCCGCGATCGTGTGGATCGCTGTGATCGTCTCCTCTCCCCCTTGGATAGTGACCTGCGTGCTGGTCTCTGCCGCGGGCTATCTCGTGGACCTGCTGCTGAAGGGTCATTCACTGGCATGGACGCTGACCCCGGCCGGGCGGGAACTGGTGGTCAACCAGTGGGTCGACCTGGTCGCAAACGCCGGGGTGGTCCTCGTACTGGTCGTCCTGCTGCGCCGCTTCGTCGCCGGTGTGCCAGCCAGCCTCGCCACCGCACGAGCAGGCGGACCAGCGGTGACCACCGCGCTCGCCGCAGCGGTAAGCTCCGAACCGGTTGCGCTGCTGCCCCGCGCGGACGCCGCCTCGGTGATCGCGCCGCTCACCGAGGCCGAGTGCAAAGTTCTTGGCCTGCTCCGGGATGGCCTGGTGCCCAAGCAGGCCGCGCTCGATCTGTCCGTGACCTTGGCGACGGTCCGCTCCCACATCGCCGCGGCCAAGCGCAAGACCGGAGCGCGCACGATCGAGCAGCTCGTCGGCATCTACGCCCAGGCAACCGATGGCAACTGAGCTGCAGCCCACCACGCCACGAACGCTGGTCCGGGATGCGGGGAGCCAAGCGCTGATCGAGCGTGGCGCCGACCTTGTCTACCTCACCGAGGAGCTCTACCTACGCCTGTTCATCCTCACCCTGCTGCTCACGATCATCGGCTGCGTCATATCCGCCTGGTTCGCGGTGATCGGCTCGAACACATCACTGGCGCTTACAGTCCTGATCGCCACGCTGGCGTTCGCTTTCGCGGCCACCGGCCTGGCACGACCACGGCGCGGCTACCGCTGGCTTCGCTACAACCGGCTTCGACAGCTCAGCCCCGCCATTCTCGCGATCATCGCGGTGCTCTGCAACGGCCCGGACAGCCCGTCTTGGTGGGTCGCGCTCCCCCTGCTGTGGGTGATCGCCGCCGTCAGCTCGACCGGACTGTCGCTCGCTGCGGCGGCCGTGACCGCCGGCGCGTACCTGACGGGTACAGCCCTCGGCGGCGAACCGCTCGTCCACAACGGGGACGCAGAAATTCTCGCTGCGGCCGTCGCGCTACCCGCCAACATCCTCATCGGGCGGCTCGTCGCCGAGGCTTTCGCGCGGTTCATCCTGCGACTCCATCAGCTCGAACGCCAAGCCGAAGCGCCGGCGATACCGAGACCGGTCCATGTGGCCGTGGACCCAAGCGTCACAGACCGTCCCGCCACGCCTCGACCTACCCCGGCCGATACACAGAAGCACTGTCAGGCGCTCGCTCATCTGACCTCCCGCGAGCTCGAGGCGCTCCTCTTGGTGCGCGACGGGCTGCTCCACGCCGAGATCGCGCTCGCGCTCGGCGTCTCCACACGGCAGGTCGAGCGGCTCCTCGCGTCAGCGCGCTCCCGCACGGGGACGGCTACGACCAGTCAACTTGTAGCCGCGCTCGTCACCGACGAACTCGCTCCGTGACTAACTAATCCAACCAACCCAAGGGACCAGCAGCTCGAGTGGGCGGTGTTCGAGGGGAACGGCCCGCCGGGGGTGGAGGCCGTCGCTGTAGACCACCTGTCGTACTTCCTCCGCTGCCACAGGCCGATATGGGGACCGCGAGGAGGCGCTCGCTGAACGGCGGGGCGTGCCGGCCGCCGTAGGGAGCCACACCGCCATGAAGCGGTGCCCTGGATGTTTGCTTGCGGATCTGCTATCTAGTTATTGCGGATCCGCTAGGCTATTATCGCGGATATGCCGGACTCTGGTTCGTCCTCCACCACGGGAGCACGCACGCTCGTTGCGCGGCACTTGCGGGCGAATGTGCAGGCCGCGCTTGCGGATACGAGGGTCGTCGTCGTGCTTGGCGCCCGGCAGGTGGGCAAGAGCACGCTCGTGGCGCAGATCGCCGAGGACGAGCCCGGCAGGCTCGTCATCACTCTCGATGACGAGGCCAGACGTCGTGGCGCAAACGAGGATCCGACGGGTTTCGTCGCCGATTTGGATACACCGGTGGCGATCGACGAGGTGCAGCGCGCTCCGGATCTGTTGCTCGCGATCAAGCAGTCGGTCGATGCAGATCAGCGTCCCGGTCGCTATCTGTTGACCGGGTCGGCGAACATCCTGACCGCGCCTACGATCGCGGATGCGCTGACGGGGCGTGCGGAGTACCTGCGGCTGTGGCCTTTCTCCCAGGCCGAGCTCCGGGGGGTGCCGCCGGGGCTGCTCGGGTCGCTGTTCGCGGGTAGGGCGCCGCACGTCGCCGGCGCTGAGAGCGGTCGCCGTGCGCATGCGGAGATGCTTGTGGCGGGCGGCTTTCCCGAGGCGCACCGGCGCTCGCCCGATCGCCGTGTACCGTTCTTCGATTCCTATCTGGACACGGTTCTCGACCGTGATCTTCAGAGCATCGCCCGCGTGCACGACCGGGCCAACGTTCGCCGGCTGCTCGCCGCGGTCGCGGTAATCACCGGCTCCGCGCTGAACCTGGACGGTATCTCGCGCAATTTGGGCATTGCCGCGAACACGGTTCGCGCACACGTCAACCTGCTCGAGACGCTGTTCTTGGTCTACCGCCTGCCGGCGTGGCACTCGAACCTGCTCAGCCGGCTCACCAAGGCGCCGAAGCTGCACATCGTCGACAGCGGCCTGCTGGCGTACCTGCTCAGCGCAAACGCCGAGCGTGTATGGACCGATCCTCAGATTGCTGGAGCGTTGATCGAGACGTTCGTCGTCATGGAGATCGTGCGTCAGGCAAGCGCCGACCCGGACCCCCCGCGGGCATTTCACTTTCGTGACCGTAACGGGCACGAGGTCGATATGGTCCTCGAACGCCGCGACGGCACCGTCGTCGGAATCGAGGCGAAGGCGTCGGCGACCGCCGGGCGGGCGGATTTCCACGGCCTGCGGCTCATGCGCGAGCGCCTCGGCGAGCGCTTCGCCTTCGGGGCGCTGCTGTACACCGGGCCTGCGACTGTGCCATTCGGCGATCGCCTTGCCGCCATCCCGCTGCAGGGACTCTGGGAGCGGATGACGACATGATCGGCGCAAGAACGGCAGAGGCGCTTACGAGCGTAGGTAGCGTCCTGGAGGTCGCGGTCGCCGAGCATCCTGGTCCGGTATGACCCCCGGCTAGACACCCCAAGGTGTCGAATGAGCACGCCCTATAGGAGGGCGCCTGGGGTGAATCGGAGCAGATCCGTTCACCTGGGGCGGCGCAAACCTCGATGTCGAGGGGTCGGGTCGGGCGACGTACATAGCGGCGCGTCTCTTCTCGCTCATATGGTTCAGCGGCGTAAACCCCCAGCCACCGAGTGTTCCGAGCGCTTTTCCGCACACTTCGGAAAACGAGCGTCTCAGGATGGGCTCTGAGCCGGCGTTTGCTCTACGCGCTCAATACCGCCGCCCTCGGCGCTCCCGGAACCGCTCGATCCCCAGCCGGCACAGTCGATCCAACAGCTCCGGATAATCAATTCCCGACGCGGACATCAACTTTGCGTACACACTCGTAGGCGTGAACCCGGGCATCGTGTTCAGCTCGTTCACCAGCACCGACTCGCCGTCCACGAAGAAGTCCACGCGCGCCAGTCCCTCGCAACCGACCTGGACGAACGTCTCCACAGCGAGCTGCTGAACCCGCGCGCGTGCGGTCTCGGAGATGCGAGCCGGGACGACGAGCTCCATGCCCCCGGGGGTGTACTTCGCGGCGTAGTCGTACCACTCGCCGCCGAACACGATCTCCCCTGGCTCGGACGCCAGCGCCTGCGCGCCGCCTCCACTCCGCTGCTTCAGCGGCAGTCCGAGCACGCCGCACTCCACCTCGATGCCCATCGCCGTCGCCTCGACGATCACAAGCTCGTCGTGGGCCAGCGCCTGCTCCAGCGCGTCCGCCACCTGGGCCGGCTCGCCGACCCTGACGATGCCCACCGAGGAGCCGAGGTGGGCTGGCTTGACGAATACCGGCAGCCCCAGCTCGGCGATCTCGTCCAGCACCTGGGCCGGCCTGGCGCGCCAGCGCTGTTCGCGCACGCCCACATACTCGACCTGCGCAACGGCCGGGACCGTCGTGGACAGCAGGCGCTTGAACAGAACCTTGTCCATACACACAGCCGACGCGGCGACGCCCGCGCCGACGTAGGCGACATCGAGCGTCTCCAGCAGCCCCTGCACTGTCCCGTCCTCGCCGAACGGGCCGTGCAGCGCTCCGAACACGACATCCGCGCCGAGCAGTCCCCCGCCCGGACGCATGCTCACGGGCTCGGAGCCCGCCAGCCATGTGCCGTCGCGGGCGATCTCGATCGAGGCGACCTCATGGCCCGCGGCGAGCAGTCCCTCGCGGATCGCGGCCCCGGAGGCGAGCGAGACGTCGTGCTCGGAGGAGCGCCCGCCGGAGAGCACCGCCACAGTGAGCGAGTCCACCCGTGAGCCGCCCCCGAGCACGGCGCGCCCACCCGTGATCGAACCCGAAGGTCCGCGTCCAGCCGATGTCGCGAAATCGCTCATCCCGGGCTAGCCACTCGCGGCGGGCGGCGTCGGCGTCGCGGGAGTCGTGGGCGTGGTGGTCGTGGTCGGGGCGAGTTCGCCGACTTCGATCGTCACCGTGGCGCCCTTGCGGGCGTGCGTGCCGGCCGCCGGGCTCTGTTCCAGCACGACGCCCTTCTGTGACGGTTCGGTGGTGGTGCGCACCACCATTTTGACCTTGAACCCGGCGCGTTCGAGCTGCTTTGCGGCAGCGGCCTTGGCCGCACCCTTCACTTCCGGGACGGGAACTTCCTTGGGAGCCTGCGCGACGGTCAGGCTCACCTTTTCGCCGTCGGCCAGCGAGGAGCCCGCCGCGGGCGACTGTTCGAGCACGGTTCCAGGCGACTGTTCGCTCGTGGCCTGCGTGACGGCGCCGACGGTCAGCTTGGCGTTGGTCAGCGTCGCTTCGGCGGCCGTCCGGGACTGGCCGAGGACATCGGGCACGCTGACCGGCGCGGGACCGCTGGAGACGAGCACCTTGACCGCGGCGCCGGCCCTCACCTCTGTTTCGGCGGCCGGTTCGGTGGTGATCACGCGCCCGGCCGGAACGGTGGTGCTGGACTGGGTTTCGGTGATGGGCTTGAACCCGGCGCCCTTCAGCTTGGCGGTGGCCTGCGCAGCGGTGAGGCTGGTGACGTCCGGCAGCGCGGAGCTGCCGGGGCCGGTCGATACGGAGATCGTCACGTGCGTGCCCTTGCCCACGACGCTGCCCGCCGGCGGCGTCTCGCCGATGACCACGCCGCTCGGGCTGGAGCTCGCAGTCAGCGCGGGGACGGGGACCAGGCCGGCTCGGCGCAATGTCGCGCCGGCCACGGCTTCGCTCTGTCCCGCCACGCTGGGCACCGTCACGGTCGAGGACGGGCGCGTCAGCGCCAGCACGAGCACAAGCGCAACCAGGACAGCGACCGCCGCCGCCGCGAGCGCCCAGCGCAGGCCCCGGCGCCGTTTGGCGGCCCGCTCGTCCTCGTCAGCCGTCGGCGCAGGCGAGCCGGGCGGGCCGTTATCGGGCGCCAGCAGCAGCGCGGCAGGGGGCACGCCGGTGGACAGCGCCATGCCCGCGGGCACAACCCCGTGCGCGGCGGCTGCGGGCGTCGTCGAGCCAGGCGTCTGCGTGGCAAAGATCGCGGTCGCGGCCGACGCGGGCAGGCGCTCGCGCACGGACCGCAGAGCTGCGATGAACTCCTCCGCGTTGCCGTAGCGCGCGGCCGGGTCCTTCGCCAGCGCCCGCAACACGATCTGATCGAGCGCGGCAGGCACCGCCGGGTTGACAGCGCTGGGCTGGAGCGGCTGGGCGGAGACCTGCTTGAACGCGATTGCAACCGCCGTCTCGCCTTCGAACGGGACGACGCCGGTCAAGAGCTCGTACAGGATCACTCCGACCGAGTACAGATCCGAGGCCGCGCTGACGGCGTGGCCCTGGGCCTGCTCGGGGGAGAGGTACTGGGCGGTGCCCATGATCGAGCCCGTCAGCGTCATATCCGAGGCGCCCGCCTGAGCGATGCCGAAGTCGGTCACACGCGCACGGCCCTCCTCGTCGAGGATCACGTTGTGCGGCTTCAGATCGCGGTGGATCACACCGCGTGAGTGCGCGAACCGCGCGGCCTGCAGGATCTGCGTGACGATGTCGATCGCCACCACCGGGTCGAGCGGGCCCCGCTCGCGCACGAGCGCCTTCAGCGAGCTGCCGGGGACGTACTCCATCGCTATGTAGTAAGTGCCGTCCCACTCGCCGCGGTCGAATATCCCAACTATGTTCGGGTGCGACAGCCCGGCGGCGCTGGAGGCCTCGCGGCGGAAGCGCTCGACGAACTCCTGGTCCTCGGCGAAGTGATGGTGCAAGACCTTGACGGCGAGCCGGCGGCCGAGCAGCTGGTCTTCTGCGAGGTACACGTCTGCCATACCCCCGGAGCCCAGGCGCGAGAGCACGCGGTAGCGCCCGTCGATGATCGTGTCCGGCTCAACCATTGGACCTCAACAGCACTTCCATGACCTGCTTGGCGACCGGCGCGGCGTAGGTGGCGCCGTATCCGGGCACGCCCTTGATCGTGACGGCGATAGCGACCGTCGGGTCGGCGGCCGGGGCAAACGCGATGAACCAGACGTTGTTGTCGGCGTTGCCGACCTGGGTTTCGGCGGTGCCGGTCTTGCCGGCCACCTGCACCCCCGGTATCTGCGCTGGAGTCCCTGTGCCAACATTTACGACCGCTTCCATCATCGCGGTGACGGCGGCGGCGGTCGACGGCTTCATCACGACCGACTGCACGCGCGGGGAGATCTGCTGGACGGTGCGGCCTTCGGGATCGACGATCCGTTCGGTCAGGTGCGGAACCATCAGCTTGCCGTGGTTGGCGACGGCGGCCGCCACCTCGGCCATCTGCAGCGGCGTGACCTGCAGTTTGTCCTGACCGATGCCCGTGCGTCCCACGTCGATCAGCGGGCTTACGGGCGAGAGCAGTCGTTCGCCCTCATATGAGCCGCTGGCCGACATCTCGTCGGCGGGGTAATCGAGCTGGGGCTTTGCGTCGAAGCCGAACCGGCTCATGTAGCGGGCCAGCGTCGGCTTGCCGACGTGTTCGGCCACCTGCGCCCAGACGGTGTTGACCGATTTGGCCAGTGCTTCGGTGAGCGTGAGCTGACCGAAGCTTTCGTTGTAGTCGTTTGCCAGCGGCACTCCCGAGACGAGGATGTCGTTGCGCCCGCTGAGAGTCGAGGACGGCGTGAACTGTCCGGTGTCGATGGCGGCTGTGGCGGTGACGATCTTGAACGTCAACCCCGGAGCGTAGCCATATTGAACGGCACGGTTCAACAGCGGCGAGCCCGATTCGTGGTCGAGCCGTTCGTAGGCGCTCGTCGAGCGCAGCAAGTTCGGGTCATAGCTCGGCGTCGAGGCCATCGCCGTCACCGCGCCGGTGCGCGGGTCGAGCGCCACCACGGCGCCTTCGTGTTCACCCAGGGCCACCACCGCCGTACGCTGGGCGGCCGGGTCGAGCGTGGTGATTACTTCGTCGCCCTGCGGGCGCTTGCCCTGGAGCTGGTCGAGGATCGCCTGCAGGTTCGTGCCGGTCGTTTCGCCGTCCAGAACGGGATTGCGGTAGCGCTCGAGACCCGCCTGACCGAGATCGGTGTAGGAGTAGCCGATCGCCTGGGCGAACAGCGAGCCGGTCGGGTAGACCCTTTGAAACGTGCCTTCGCGCCCACGCACGCTGCGGGCCAGCACCGTCCCGTCGGCGGCGAGGATGCTGCCACGTTCGATGCGCTCCTGCTCCAGGAGCGCGCGCCGGTTCAGGGGATTCTGGCGAAGCGAAGAGGCTTCGAAGATCGTCCAGCGCGAGGTGAACGCGACGAGCAGTACGAACAGCACGACGACGAGCCCGTACAGGCGGACGATCGGCCTATTCACCGAGCTGCCCCAATTCGAGCGAGCGCAGCAGGCTGGCAGCGTCGGCTTCCGAGCGAAGCGAATGGTCGAGCAGCGTCCGCCGCCGCGCGGGCGAGAGCGTCGAAGCGCTGACGCCGGTGACGTATTCGCTGCTGTACAGATCGACACCGCCGGGCAGCCGGTAAGGCACGCCGCGATAGAGCGTGACCAGACCGCGAGCGTTGGTGCCGATGAAGTAGACCGATTCCAACGCCAGATACGCGCCCGATGCGACCACGCCCAGCACGACCAGCACGATCGCCAGTGACACGAGGCGCCGCAGGCGCCGGCGCCTCGGAGCTCCGCCCGGCTCTCCGGCCTGGGCGGGCACGCGCGGGCTGCGGGGGCGCACGGGCTGGGGCGGAGGCGCGAGAGCAGAGACGGGCGCGTCGGCGCGGCCAGCGGGGGCGGTGATCGCCGGGGTCCTCTCAGGGAGCGTGGACACCGTCGAGGACGCAGCGGTGGTGGAGGGCGCGGCAGTTGTGGAGGGCGCGAGCGCGGCGGACGCAACGGGCGCGCTCTGCTCCTCGGTCTCCGGATCTGTCGCACTCGTCGGCGCGGCCGGATCCTCGAGCCGGAAGAGCACGACCGTGATGTTGTCCCGCCCGCCGGCCTCGTTGGCGGCGCCGACAAGCGCCTCGCCCGCGTCGCGCAGGCGCGGGTGCGCGCGCAGGATCTCAGACAGACGCTCCTCCGGGACCATCGTCGTCAGGCCATCGCTGCACAGCAGGTACACATCGCCCGAGCGGGCGGCGTAGGAGCGCGTGTCGATCTCGACCGCCGGCTCGGGCCCAAGCGCACGTGTGATCACAGAGCGCTGCGGATGATCGACGGCTTCCTCGGGAGTGATCTTGCCCTGGCGCATCAGCTCGTCGACGAGCGAATGGTCGTCGGTCAGGCGCGAGAGCTCACCGTCGCGCAGACGGTAGGCGCGACTGTCCCCGACATGGGCAATCGCGACTTCCTCGGGCGCGACATACACCGCCGTGAGCGTCGTACCCATGCCCGCCTGCTCGGCGTTGGTATGCGACAGCTCGTGGATGCGGGCATTGGCCGCGCTTGCGCGCAACGCGAGGTCGGCCTCGGGCGCGACGGTGTCGCCGAGGCCCTGCTCGAAGGCGTCGACCGCGATCTTCGAGGCGACCTCCCCCGCCTGCGCGCCACCCATCCCGTCGGCGACGACGAACAGCGGCGAGCGTGCCAGGAGCGAATCCTCGTTCGCGCGCCGCTGACGGCCGGTGTCGGTGGTGGCGTATTGCTCGGCGACGCGCAGCACGTCAATCCACCTCGAACGTGAACTCGGAGTCGCCGATCCTGACGCGATCGCCGGGATGCAGCGGCCTGGGCGTCTGCAGCAGCTCCTCGTTCAGGTAGGTGCCATTGGTCGAGCGCAGATCCTCGATCACCAGGATGTTGCCCTGCCGATACACGCGTGCGTGGCGGGAGGAGGCGAATGGGTCCTCGAGCCTGATCTCCGCACGGTCGCCGCGGCCGAGCACGACATCGGAGTCGAGGTCGTAGATCATCCCGGGATCGTGTCCCGGCGCGCGCTCCACCACCAGCCGCGGAGCGCGGCCGGTGAGGTCGGCGACACCCGCGGAGGAGGCCGAGTACAGGCCGGTCGCATCCGCTCCGGCCTGGGCGCCCCCGGCTTGGACGCCCGCGGAGGAGGCGCCGCGCAGATCGCGCAGCGCGCTGCGCGCGACCCACAGCAGGAACAGATAGAGCACGGCCAGGAAGCCGAACTTGAGGGCAACCGATACGGGTGCGAGCGTAGTCATGAGGGGACGAGCATGATCATGAGATGTCGAACACGACCTCCGTCGAGCCCAGCTCGATGCGATCTCCCGCACGCAGCGGATGGGCTCCATGGACATCTTGACCGTTAACTCGCACGCCGTTGGTCGAGCCCAGATCGGTCACGGTCCAGCCATCCGGACCGCGGCGAAGCTCCGCATGACGGCGCGAGACGCCGGTGTCGTCGAGCACGATGTCGCAGTCGCGGCTGCGTCCGATCACGCCCCCCTCCGGGGGGGTCGGCAGGCGCTTGGCGCCGACTGAGAGCAGCGCCCGGGCCGGGCGCAGCGACTGCGCCTCCTCGACAGGACCACGGACACGCGCCGAGGTGCTGTAGATCATCGTCTGCCCATGCTCGTCGAGGGGCTCGACCAGGTGAGCTGCGCCCTCGGTGACCCCGCCCACCACCGGCTCCGCCGAAGGCGCCGCTGCTCGGTTCTCGCCGTGATCGGTTGCGCGCACGAGCCGGGCCTGGATGCCGAATTCGCCGAGCGCGAGCGCCTCGTCGGTGTGGAAGGAGATCAGCGGTTGCGAGGCGAGGATCAGCTCCTCGCGGCGGGCGTGCTCGAGCAGGTACGCGCACAGCTCCTCGATCACCTCGTGCTCGACGCCCTCGTAACGGGCACGATCCTGGGGCGAGAGCCAGACCGAGTACTCGTTCGGCGCATACGTGCGCGAGACAGACGCGGTGCGATGCTCATCCATCTCCCGCGCCAGCTTGTGCGCCAGTTCGATCGGCCGCACCTCCGAGCGGAAGACGCGCCCGAACGCGCCTTCGACGAGATTGGCGATCCTGGTCTCTAGTGCTCTCAGCGGGTTCATGGCAGGGTGCGTGGTCGTCGGCCGCGGCCGTAGCGCCGGGCGCCGTTGCACTCTAAGGGCCTAGGGGTGACGGAGTCCGACCGGGCCGCGCAGCGCGCGGGCCGCGATCGCTGTCGCCGCTGCGAGGATCCCTCCGAGGACGGCGCCGCGCGGGTGTGAATGCAGAGCTCCCGCGGACAGGCCCGCATCGAAGTAGGGGGCGGCGGCGATGAGCACGGCCGCCCAGACCACGGCGGCGATCGCGTCGAGGACGGCGCTCGAGCCGCGCACCAGCCACGGCAGCACGGCGGCCCCGGCCGCCCACAGGATCGCCCCGAAGACGACGCCGGTGGTGAGCATGGGGCCGATGACATGGATGGTGGAACTGTCGAGCGAGCCCTCCCAGGCCGCGCGCGGGGGCGTCCCGGCCGCCGGCCCGAGCCACAGGCGCATCCTGCTCGCGCCGCCGTCGAGCAGCGGCTCGGCGAGGATCAGCCACCAGTAGCCGAGGGCGCCCAGCATCGCCCGACGCGACCACGACGATGCCTGTCCGGCCAGCGCCGGATATGCCCCCGCGAGGCCCACGAGGCCGAGCAGCGGCGCGAGCGCGGCCGTCAGCCAGCCGATCCCCGGACGCGGACCCAGCAACAGCAGGGGTGCGCAGGCGGCGAGCAGCAGCAGCGCGACCCCTGGGCGAGCTGCGACCACCAGCCAGGTGGCCGCAGCCAGCACACACCCCACCCAGACTGCTCGCGGCAGCGGAAAGCGCCGGCGTGGCGCGTGCATCTCCTGGAGCGGCGCCACCGGGGCGCTCCAGACGGGATGATCCTCGGGCTCGAGCCGACGCGGCGCCACTCGGCGTGGCGCGAGAGCGCGGTCATCGGAGACGGTCCGGTGCTCGGCTGGGGCCGGCGGGTGTACGGCTGGCGCATCCGCCGGCCAGTCTGCGATATCCAGCAGGGACCGGGCCCGCACGATCCGCGGCCGGAGCAGGCCGCGCCTGCGTGTCAGGCCCTCTGCCAGAGTCTGTTCGAGGGCGGCGCACAGATCCGCCAACGTCCCGCGCCCGTCCGGGTCGATTGCCAGAGCGGTGTCGAGCGCGCTCACGAGGGCGCGCGGAAGGTCCGGGCGGCGCGCCGCCAGCGCGGGCAGCTGACGCCCGATACGGCGGGCGGTGGCTGCGGGCGTGGATCCGCGCACGGGGTTGGCGCCCGTGAGCCCCTCATACAGGACGAGCGCCAGCGAGTACAGGTCGGCGGGCTCGCCGACGGCACGGCCTTCGCCCTGCTCGGGAGCCATGTAGGCGAGCGTGCCGAGCGTCTCGCCCGTGCGCGTGAGCGCGTCTTCGCCGGCCAGGCTGGCGCCGCCGAAGTCGGTCAGCTTGGCCGGCGCCCCGCGCACATCGCGATCGTGCGGGACGAGCACGTTCTGGGGCTTGACGTCGCGATGGACGACCCCGCGCGCATGGGCGTGGGCGAGGGCGTGGGCGAGGGCGAGGCCCACCTCGAGAAGCTCCTCGTCGGACAGCTCGTCCGCGGCGATGAGCGCAGCGAGGGTGTCGCCGTGGACGAGCTCGGATACGAGGTAGAACGCGTCGTCATCGAGGAACGCCTCATACAGCGCCACGATCGCGGGGTGGGCCAGGCGCGCCGCGGCGAGCGCCTCGCGGCTTGCGCGCTCGCCTGCCCTGGATGTCTCGTGAGCGTCCGGCGAGGAGGGCTCTGGTGGCAGGGATATGCGCTTGAGCGCCACCTCGCGGTGCAGCAGCTCGTCCTCGGCGCGCCAGACCACGCCGAACCCACCGGCGCCGAGACGTTCGAGCAGGCGGTAGCGGCCGTGCAGCAGCGAGCCGTCAGGGGGCTGCTCGACCGTGACGGGCTCATCCTGGACGACGGTTTGCAGAGAGTCCACCGGATGGCGCGTTCGCCGCCCGCAGGCGCGCTCCCTGCACGAAAGCACAGGAAAAAGCGGGTTGACCGAGAAGTTGCAGGATCACACGCGACGGGGCGGGCAGTCATACTGATGCCTCAGCTGAACAAGTCCCTGCAAAGGAGCCCATAGCTATTGTCGTTTTTTGACGACGGCGAGGAGACAGCGCCTCGCCCGGCAGCCCGAGCGCCCCGACCTGCGGGCGCGGCGCCCCCACAGAGGCCCCATCCGCGCCGGCCGCAGCACGCGGGCGGCGCCGATTCCCGTGACGAGCACACCGTGATGGTCCGGCGTCGTATCGCGGCGGGCGTCGGCGTCGTGCTGCTGATCGTGATCGTGCTGCTCGTGAACGGCTGCCTGAACAGCCAGAAGACACAGGCGCTCAAGGAATACACACGCAGCGTGAGCGCGATCGCGAACGAATCCAACCAGCAGGTCTCACGTCCGCTGTTCTCGTCGCTGACCGACGCGAGCGCGAAGTCGGCGCTCGACGTCGAGGAGCAGGTCAATCAGCTTCACCTCGAAGCCCAGAAGCAGGCCAACCGGGCGAAGGGATTGAGCGTCCCCGGAGAAATGGACGGCGCGCAGCGAAATCTGTTGCTGGCGCTGGATCTGCGCGCCGAAGGCGTCGAAAAGGTCGCCAACCAGTTGCGCACAGCGCTGGGTGGCCAGGCCAAGCAGGCGAGTACGCCGATCGCCGGCGACATGGAGAACTTCCTGGCCTCCGACGTGATCTACTCCCAGCGGGTCGCGCCGCTGATCGAACAGACGCTGAAGTCCGCGGGGATCGAAGGCCAGACCGTCGCCGGCTCGCACTTCCTGCCGAACATCGGCTGGCTGGAATCGAGCACCGTGCTCTCGCGCATCACCGGCCAGCCCTCGAGCTCCTCCCAGAGCGGCGAAACCCTCACCGGCCACCATGGCAGCGCGCTGAAGGGGGTCAGCGTCGGCGCGAACACGCTCGAATCCGAACCGGCCGTCAACCACATCAGCGGCGGGAGCAATCCGACGTTCACCGCCCAGGTCGAAAACGCCGGTGAATTCAACGAGACGAACGTGAAGGTGGACGTCAACATCACCGCTGGCGGCAAGCAGTACGCAGCTTCCGGCACGATCGAAAAGACCGAACCCGGCAAGACCGCCGACGCCAACATCCCGGTGACCGGCGTACCGCTGGGCGTGGCCGCGAAGATCGAAGTCCAGGTCGAGCCGGTGCCCGGCGAAACCAACCACGAAGGCACCAAGGACACGTTCCTGGCCATCTTCGGAAGCTAAGACGCCCACCAGCCCCTGGCCCGTCGGCTCCATATCCCCGCGATGCTGGGTGCTGCGCGCCACAAGCCCGCCTACGATCGCTAAGTTGTGGTGAAGATGGGCGCGACGATCACCGACACGCAGGGCATCGTCGCGATCGTCGCGGCGGCAGTGGCGGCGATCGCACTGATCGCATGCGGTGCATTGAGCTTGTCCGTGCGCAGGCTGAGGCGCTCGCAGAAGCTCGTGATCGGCGAGCGGGGCGAGCGCGACGTGGTGGCCCACGCAGCCGAGATGCAGGACGCGTTCGAGGCGCTGCGCGACTATGTCGAGGAAGTCGCCGTGCGACTGGACGGACGGCTCGCAAATGCGGAGACCGCGCTGGGAGAGGCGATCGCGCATAGGGCGCTGGTTCGCTACGACGCCTACAACGAGCTCTCGGGACAGCAGTCGATGTCGATCGCGCTGCTCGACGACGCGCAGTCGGGCATCGTGCTGTCGTGCATCCATCACCGCGACCAGGCGCGGGTGTACGCCAAGCAGGTTCACGGCGGGCGCGGCGAGCTGGAGCTCTCGCCCGAGGAGACTGAGGCGGTGCGCCTCGCGATGAGTCCGGCCGCGAGCGGGGAGCGAGCCGGTGTCGCCGAGCAGCACGCCGGCTGAGGGCGCCGTCGCGCCCACGCGTCCGCGCGTGGGGTATCTCGGCCCCGAGGGCACGTTCTCCGAGGAGGCGCTCCTTCAGAGCGCCGAGCCCACCGGGGTCGAGCCGGTTGCGCTGAGGACGATCTACGACACGATCCTCGCCCTCGCGCGGGGCGAGGTGGAGTGGGCGGTCGTGCCGATCGAGAACTCGCTGGACGGGTCGGTGAGCGTGACGCTCGATCTGCTCGCCACAGAGGACGTGAGCATGGAGATCGTCGGCGAGGCTCAGCTGTCGGTGAGGCACTCGCTGATCGCCTCCTCGGAGGTGGGTCTGGAGGAGATCGAGACTGTGCTCACCCATCCGCAGGTGCCCGGCCAGTGCGAGCGGTTCCTGCGCGGCGAGCTTGCCCACGCGAGGGTGCTGCCGGCGAACTCCACGGCCGAGGCGGTGCGAATCGTCGTTGCGGCCGGCGATCGGAGTCGGGCGGCGCTCGGGACGGTGCTGGCGGCCGAGATCTACGGCGGGACCGTGATCAGGGAGGGGGTGCAGGACAGAGACGACAACGAAACGCGGTTCGTGTGGCTCGCCCGGTCCGGCGATGGCGGCGGGGAGGCGCGTACGGACCCTCCGCTGCGCGCAGGCGGCGGGGAGAGCGAGTGGAAGACGTCGCTGGTGTTCTGGGGCCCGGGGGCGGACAGCCCCGGCTGGCTGGTGCGCTGCCTGGACGAGTTCGGCCGGCGCCAGATCAACCTGACGAAGATCGAGTCCCGTCCCAAGCGCGAGCGGATGGGCAGCTACATGTTCTTCGTGGACCTGCAGGGCCGGCTGAGCGAGGAGCCGGTCGCGGAGGCCGTGCTCGGATTGAAGGGGATCTGCGAAGAGGCTCGCGTGCTCGGCTCCTACCGCGTCGGCGTCGGTCACGGGCGTGGGGATGCGACGGTGGGGGCGGGCCGAGCCGGGAAACACGCCACGAGCTACCGAGACGACCCTTCGGCGCCATCGCTACACTCCGGCGCTACAGATGGATAGCACCGTTCCACCTGTAGTACTACGGTCCGTGCCGTCTCCAGAGCACCGGCGGCGCGGGCCTGACAGTGGCCGTGTGCTTGTCCTGAACGCCACCTACGAGCCGATCAACGTGTGCTCGGTGCGCCGGGCGGTGGTGCTGCTGTTGAAGGACAAGGCCGAGCTGCTGGAGCGCGGGCGCTGGGAGCTGCACTCGGAGAGCTCGACCGTTGCCCGGCCGGTCGTGATTCGCCTCGTCAGCTATGTGCGCGTGCCAAGGGACGCGCACCGGCGCAAGATCACCAGGCGCGCGGTGTTCGCGCGCGACGGCTGGATGTGCCAGTACTGCGGGTCGCACTCGAACCTGACCGTCGATCACGTGATCCCGCGCTCGAAGGGCGGCAGCTCCAGTTGGGAGAACATCGTCGCCTCGTGCGCGCCGTGCAACCGGCGCAAGGGCGACCGGCTGCCGCGCCAGGCCGGCATGCACCCCAAGCACGCTCCGCGAACACCGCGGGCGGAGATCTTCATCCATGTCGCCTCGCCGACGATCCCGGCGGCATGGCTGGCAGTACCTGCCCCAGGCGGCGTAGGGCTCCGCCGTAGGGCTCGGAGACGACGAGGGGCGCCCTCGACGGGACGCCCCTCGCGTACGGCTGTGACTGGAAAAGCCGAGACGGTCCTAGCTGCTGCCGGAGGGACCAGGTCCGGCGGTCGTCTCGGGGTGTCCCGGTTGGATTCCGCTGAGCGGACCAGCCTCCGACCTAGCGGCCGGTCACCTCCAGGGTCCCGCAAAAACTGTCAACTAACGTACGGACCACCTCCTTTCTCTGGTCCGGGCAGAGTAGCGAACGGAGATGACGTGCGATGACCGGCGCATCTCTGCGTCCTCACCGATAGCCGATCAGATGCGATCGTCTATCGGCCAGCACGCCTGCGAAGCAGGCCACGCCGGGGTGGGTGGGCATCCCAAATCTTGACCTGCTTGGTCATCCGCGCTGGATATCTCTACTCGGACGGAGTAGGCGGGTCGGTGCTGACATCCCCCGCGGGAGCGGTGTCCTCGTCGGTGTCGACGACCAGCGCGACGGCGCTGACGAGGTCGTCCTCCTTGAGGTTCATGACGCGCACGCCGGTCGCCGAGCGTCCCTGCTGGGAGATGCCGCCGGCGGGCGTGCGCTGGACCATGCCGCCGACCGAGATGAACACGAGCTCTTGGTGCTCGCGCACGACGAGCGCCCCTGCCAGGGCGCCCTTTTTCTCTGTCAGCCCGATCGTCTTGACGCCTTTGGCGCCACGGTGGGTCTTGCGGTACTGGCTGATCTGGGTGCGCTTGCCGTAGCCGTTCTCGGTGACCACGAGCAGGTCCATGTCGTCGCGCGCGACGTCCATCGCGATCACGCGGCCGTCCTTGCCGACCTCCATGCCGCGCACGCCGGTGGTGTCGCGACCCATCGAGCGGGCGTCGGACTCCGCGAAGCGCACGGCCAGGCCCGCGCGGGAGACCATGATGATCTCATCGTCGGGGTCGACGGCGCGGACGGCCAGCAGCTCGTCGTCGTCGCGGATGTTGATCGCGATGATGCCGTCCGCCTTGATCGGGGTGTTGTAGGCGCCGAGCTCGGTCTTCTTGACGGTGCCGTTGCGGGTGGCGAACACGAGGAACTTCGTCTCGGCGAAATCGCGCGTGGAGAGCACGGCCTGGATGCGCTCGCCCTCGCGCAGCGGCAGGACGTTGACCAGCGCGCGCCCCTTCGCGGTGCGCGAGGCCTCGGGCAGCTCGTACACCTTGGAGCGGTAGACCTTGCCGCGGTTGGAGAAGAACAGCAGGTAGTCGTGCGACGAGCAGACGAATAGATGCTCGATGAAGTCGCCGTCCTTCATGTCCATCCCGGTCACCCCGCGCCCGCCGCGCTGCTGCTGGCGGTAGGTGGCGAGCGGCAGGGACTTGACATAGCCCGACTGGGTGATCGTGATCACCATCTGCTGATCGGCGATCAGGTCCTCGATGTCGATCTCGTCCTCGGAGTGGCTGATCTCGGTCCTGCGCTCGTCTCCGAATCGATCCGATATCTCTGAGAGCTCCTCCTTGATGACGGCCAGCACCCGGGACTCGTCGCCGAGGATCGCGCGCAGCTCGGCGATGCGCTCGGTGACGTCGGCGTGCTCCTGCTTGATCGAGTCCGCCTCCAGCGCCGTGAGCTGGGAGAGGCGCAGGTCGAGGATCGCCGAGGCCTGGATCGTGCTCAGCTGAAACCGGGCGACGAGCTGCTCGCGGGCGGCCTCGCGATCGCGCGAGCCGCGGATCAGGTCGATGATCGCGTCGAGGTTCTCCAGCGCCACGAGCAGGCCCTCGAGGATGTGGGCGCGCGCCTCCTTCTCGGAGAGCTCGTGCTTGGTGCGCCGGACGATCACTTCGCGCTGGTGGGCGACGTAGTTGTGGATCACCGCGCGCAGGTTGAGCGTGCGCGGAACGTTGTCGACGAGCGCGACCATGTTCACGCCGAACGTGGACTGCATCGGCGTGTGCTTGTAGAGCTTGTTCAGCACGACCTTCGGGATCGCGTCGCGCTTGAGCTCGATCACCAGGCGCATGCCGCGCTTGTCGGACTCGTCGCGCAGGTCGGAGATCTCGGGGATGCGCTTCTCGTGGACGAGATCGGCGATCTTTCCGATCAGGCCGCCGTCGCCGCCCTTCTTGACCATGAACGGCAGTTGCGTGACGACGATCGCCTCCTTGCCCTGCTTCAGCGGCTCGATGTGCGCGCGCGCCTGGATGCGCACACGACCGCGACCGGTCTCATACGCGTCCCTGATTCCGGCGCGCCCGACGATGATCCCGCCGGTCGGGAAGTCGGGCCCCGAGATGTGGCGCATCAGGCCGTCGACCTCGATCTGCGGATCGTCGATGTAGGCGATCGTCGCCGCGATCACCTCGCGCAGGTTGTGCGGCGGGATGTTCGTCGCCATGCCCACCGCGATCCCGGAGGAGCCGTTGACGAGCAGGTTGGGGAAGCGCGCCGGGAGCACCAGCGGTTCGCGCCGGGAGCCGTCGTAGTTGGGCACGAAATCGACCGTGTCCATGTCCAAGTCGCGCAGCATCTCGGTGGCGATCCGCGCGAGCCTCGCCTCCGTGTAGCGCATCGCGGCGGCCGGGTCGTCGTCGACGGAGCCGAAGTTGCCCTGGCCGTCGACGAGTTCGTTGCGCATCGAGAAGTCCTGGGCCATGCGCACGAGCGCGTCGTAGATCGCCGAGTCGCCGTGGGGGTGATAGTTGCCCATCACCTCGCCGACGATCTTGGCGCACTTGGCGTAGGAGCGCGTGGGGCCGAGGCCGAGCTCGTTCATCGCGTACAGCACGCGGCGATGCACGGGCTTCAGGCCGTCGCGCACGTCCGGCAGGGCGCGCCCGACGATCACCGACATCGCGTAGTCGAGGTACGCGGTGCGCATCTCCTCCTCGAGCGCGCGCGGTTCGACGTTGCCGCCGCCGATCACGTCAGCCGATGCCATTTCTCAGCTCCTGACTACACATCGAGATTGGCCACAGCCCGCGCGTTGTCCTCGATGAAAGCCCTGCGCGGCTCGACCTGGTCGCCCATCAGCATCGAAAAGATGCGGTCGGCCGCGAACGCGTCCTCGAGCGTGACCTGGGCGAGGGTGCGTGTGGCGGGCGCCATCGTCGTTTCGCCCAGCTGGTCCGCGTTCATCTCGCCGAGACCCTTGAAGCGCTGGAGTTTGATGCCCTTCTGCGCGACCGCCATCACGGCGGGGTGGAGCGCCTCGAACGAGGGGGCCGACTCGCGGGCGTCGCCGAGGCGCACCTCGAACGCGGGGGTGCCGGCGAGCTCGATCAGCTCGGAGTGCACGCGCGCGAGCGAGCGGTACTCCTGGGAGTCGAACAGGCTGCGCTTGATGCGATGGGTGCGGGCGAATCCGGTCGCCGCCTCGACGGCCTTGACGCGAATCTCCAAAGGATCCTGCTCGATCAGCTCGGTGGCGTGCGTCTCGCCGTCGGCGTCGGCGCGACTGAGCAGCTCGATCGCCGCCTCGGCGCTCAGGGCCTGCTCGCCCAGCAGCGATGACTCCTCGAGGAACTGCACCACGTTGTGCCCGTGCACCGCGCGCAGCGACGAGGACCAGCCCTCGTACTGCTTGAGCAGGCGCGTGAACCGCTGCCAGCGGGCCTCGGTGAGCTTGAACTGGGTGCCGTACCGGTCGAAGATCTCGATCCGCTCCCACTTGTCCGAGAGCAGGATCTCCTCGAGCTCGGAGTCCTTCTCGATGTAGCGCTCGCGCGAGCCCTGCTTGAGCTTGTACAGGGGCGGCTTGGCGATGTAGACGTAGCCGGCCTTGATCAGCTCTTCCATCTCGCGGAACAGCAGCGTGAGCACGAGCGTGCGGATGTGCGCGCCGTCGACGTCGGCGTCGGTCATCAGCACGACCTTGTGATAGCGCGCGTTCTCGAGGTTGAACTCGTCGCGCACGCCCGTGCCGATCGCCGTGATCAGCGCCTGGATCTCGGTGTTCTGCAGGACCTTGTCGATGCGCGACTTCTCGACGTTGAGGATCTTGCCGCGCAGCGGCAGCACGGCCTGGGTGTTGCGGTCGCGGCCCTGCTTGGCCGAGCCGCCGGCGGAGTCGCCCTCGACCACGAACAGCTCGGCCAGCGAGGGATCCTTGACCGAGCAGTCCGCGAGCTTGCCGGGAAGGGTGGAGTTCTCCAGCGCCGACTTGCGTCTGGTCAGGTCGCGGGCCTTGCGCGCGGCCTCGCGGGCGCGCTGGGCCTGGACGGACTTCATGATCACCGCGCGCGCCTCGGAGGGGTTCTCCTCGAGGAACTCGCCGAGGCCGGTGTTGACGATCGACTCGACGAACCCGGCCATGCCGGGGTTGCCGAGCTTGGTCTTGGTCTGGCCCTCGAACTGCGGGTCGCGCAGCTTGACCGAGATCACCGCCGTGAGCCCCTCGCGGACATCCTCGCCTGAGAGATTGTCCTCTTTCTCCTTGAGCAATCCCTTCTCGCGCGCGTAGCGGTTCAGCGTGCGGGTGAGCGCCGAGCGGAACCCCGACATGTGCGAGCCGCCCTCGCGGGTGTTGATGTTGTTGGCGAACGAGTGAATCGACTCCTGATACGAGGCGTTCCACTGCATCGCGACCTCGGCCGCGCCCTCCTCGGACTCGCCGGCGAAGAAGATGACCTTGCGGTGGACGGTGTCCTTGTTCTCGTTCAGATAGGAGACGAAGTCCTCGATCCCGCCCTCGTACCGGAACTCGGCCGAGTGGCCCTCGCCGCGCTCGTCGACGATCGAGATGCGCAGCCCGCGCGTGAGGAACGCGGTCTCGCGCAGGCGCTCTTCGAGCGTATGGAAGTCGAACTCGAGCGACTCGAATATGTCCGCGTCGGGCAGGAACGTGACAGTGGTCCCGGTCACGCCGTCGCCGGGCAGCTTCCCGCCTCGCTGGAGCTCGTTCTGGGGCGCCCCGCGCGAATACTCCTGCGAGAACTCGTATCCGTCGCGGCGGATCTCCACGAGCAGGCGCTCGGACAGCGCGTTGACGACCGACACGCCCACGCCGTGCAGGCCGCCGGAGACCTTGTAGCCGCCGCCGTCGCCGAACTTGCCGCCGGAGTGCAGAACGGTGAGCACGACCTCGACCGCCGGGCGACCCTCTTTCTCGTGCATCGCCACGGGGATCCCGCGCCCGTTGTCTACGACCGTGACGGAGTTGTCGGGGTGAATCGTCACCCCGACCTCGGTGCAGTAGCCGGCGAGGGCCTCGTCGACGGAGTTGTCCACGACCTCATAGACGAGGTGGTGCAGGCCCAGCACGCCGGTCGAGCCGATGTACATGCCCGGGCGCTTGCGGACGGCCTCCAAGCCCTCCAGCACCGTGATGTCCTGTGCGTCGTAGCCCGCGGAGCCCTCGGTCATCGACGGATCGTTGACGCCGCCTGGGGTGGCGCCGCCGCTGTCGGAGTTGTCGCTGCCTGCTGTGGTCAATGGTCCCTCGATGACGTACGAACGCCCCGGAGTCCGGGGCGCTAAAACCGCTGGTCCGGGGCGAGATGGTGTTTACAAAACAATAGCACATCCGGCCCCCGGACCGGCCCCCGACGATGGCCAAAAATCCCTGCAAATCGCCATAAATAGGGGGGTGTGAGCGGGCTCTGGAGACGGCCTCGAGGGCGGAACGCGAAACGGCGTCAACCGGTGCGGCAACGCAGCTCGCGCAGGGTGCCCGCGCCCAGCGCCTCATTCAAGGCGGCGAGCAGGGTCGATTCCATCAGCGTGAGCTCCTGAGTCCAGACCGCGGCCACGCAGAGCACCGTCAGGACGCCGTCGCGCTCGGCGCTCGGCGCGGCGCAGGCGGCGATCGCCGGGCCGACCGCGCGCTCCCAGACACCCTGCGCCCGCGCGAGCGTGCTCGCCGGCGCGAGCGTCGCGGTGAGACCGTCGAGGGCCGTTGCCAGCGGGCGGGGAGCTGGTCTGCTCATGCTGTGAGCGCCGCCTCTTGCAGGATCGCGCCGGGCGAGACCCGCAGCCGCGCCACGGCGGAGCCCTCGGCGCCGGGCACGTGCGCGAGATCGGTGGTGGCGATCACGCTCTGCCCGCCGCTGCAGAGCTCGCCGGCGAGCAGCTCCCGGCGGTCGGCGTCGAGCTCGCTCATGACGTCGTCGAGCAGCATCAGCGGCATGCGGGCACGCTCGGCGGCGAGCGTCGCACGCTCGGCCAGGAGCAGGGCGAGCAGTGCCAGGCGCTGCTCGCCCTGAGAGCCGTATACGCGCAGCTCGCGCCCGTCGCGCAGCAGCGCCAGCTCGTCGCGGTGCGGCCCATGCCCGGAGAAGCCGCGCTGCAAATCGCTGTCCAGGCGCTCGCGCAGCTCGGCGAGCAGAGCCTCCTCGTCGTCGCCGCGCATGCGGGGGCGGTACTCCAAGCGCGCCTGCCCGCTGAGTCCCAGCTGGGCGGCGCGCTCGGCGAACGGCTCGGCCAGGAGCTCGACCGCACGGGCGCGGCCCTCGCGCAGCACGAGCGCGTGGCGGATGAGCTGCAGATCCCAGGCGCCGATGCTCTCGCGGGCGCCGGCGCCGGAGCGGATGCGCCCGAGCAGGGCGTTGCGCTGGGTCAGCACCCGCGTGTAGGCGCGGCGATCGGCCGCGTGGGCGGGCCAGAACGCCGCCACGACCTGGTCGAGATGAGCACGGCGAACGCCGGGCGGGCCCTTGAGCAGCTCCAGTCGCTCGGGCATGAAGACGCTCAGCAGCGGCCGGTCCTCGACGTCGAGCAGTCGCTCGACGGGCGCGCCGTCGGAGCTCATGCGCTTGGGCTGCCCCGGCTCGAAACCGACGCTCAGCTCGTGCTCGCGCACGCCATCGCTCAGATGAACCGTCACGCGTGTCGCGGGCGCTCCGAACCGCACCAGCTCACGCTCGTTGCGCGTACGCGGCGAGCGCCCGGAGCAACCGAAGTAGATCGCCTCCAGCAGGTTCGACTTGCCGGCTCCGTTCGGCCCGTACACGACGGTCAGCCCCTCCCCCAGCGACGCCTCCGCGCGGGCATAGGTGCGAAAGTCGCGCAGCTGCACGCTGAGCACGCGCACTGTCCCACCTCAGACGTTCAAACGAATCGGCATGATGAGGTAGACGAAATCGCCGCTGTCAGGGGATTCGATCAGGCCGGGGCGCAGGGGGCTGATCAGCTTCAACACGAGCTCGTCGGTCTCGACGCTCTCCAGGCCGTCGCGCAGGAACTCGGGGTTGAATCCGATCTCGAAGGGATCGCCCGCGAACGGAACCGGGATCGTCTCCGACGCCTCCCCGACGTCGGGGGTCTGCGCGGAGATCGTCAGCTCGCCCGCCGCGAACCCGAGACGCAGCGGCGTGTTCTTTTGGGCCAGCAGGCTGATGCGGCGCACCACGTCGCTGAGCTCGTGGCTGGAGATGCGCAGCTCGTGCTCGACGGACTCGGGCAGCAGCTGGCGGTAGTTCGGAAACTGCCCGTCGATCAGCCGCGAGGACAGGACGACGTCGCCGAGCTCGAAGATGACCTGGTTCTGGTTCACGCTGACCGCGAGCGACTCGCTGGCGTCCTGCTGGGCGATCCTCGCCAGCTCCTGCAGCGCCCGCGCCGGTATGTTCGCCTCCAGCTCGCTCCGCAGCGGAGTCTCCAAGGCCGACTCCTTGACCGATAGGCGGTAGGAGTCGGTGGCGACCATCCGCAGCTGCTGCCCCGAAGCCGACATCAAGATGCCGGTCAGCACCGGCCTGGTCTCGTCTCGCGACGCCGATCTGGCCACCTGGGAGACCGTCTGCACGAATGCCGCGGCGGGCAGCTCGATGCGCGTGTCCGGCGAGGGCGCCGGGAGCGTCGGGAAATCCTCTGAGCGCAGGGTCCGCAGATGAAACGTGGCGGGGCCGCAGATCAGCTCTACGTCCTGCTCGGCGGCCCTGAGCTCGAGCGTCAGCCGCTCGGCGGGGAGCGTTCGGATGACGTCTTGGAACAGGCGCGCGGGGAGCACTGCCGCGCCCGGGCGTTGCACCTCTGCGGATACCGGCACGCGCAGTCCGATCTCGGTGTCCGTCGCCAGCAGCTCCGGCGTGGAGCCGTCGGGGGCGGAGAGCATGACGCCGGACAGAGCCTGCACGGCGCTGCGCGTCGAGGCGACGCGTGTGACGGTTTGGAGTTGCGCCAGAAGTTCGGCGGTCGAGATAGATAGCTTCACCGATGCACCTTCTATACGAGATTAGGATCAGTAGTGGGTGTGGACATGTGGTGTTGTGGGCGATGTCTGGCTGTGGGGCTCGCGGCCGCGGCGCTCATGGGCTGTGGATATGCCTGTGGGAGTCTGTCAGCCGTAGCGGTCGGGCTGTGACATGGACGTGTCGTGGCGGCCGTTGTGGAGATCTTCGATGAGAGTGTCCACAGCCTTGCGGGATGAGCTGTCGTCGGCTATCCGTGTCGCCGTGCGGCGACACGCGTGCATCACCGTCGTGTGATCGCGTTCGCCGAACTGCCGGCCGATCGCCGGAAGCGATTGACCGGTGAGCTCGCGGGCGAGATACATCGCCACCTGCCGCGGCCACGCCACTCGCACGGTGCGGGACGCGGACACGAGCTCGGAAGGCGTGATCCCGAAGTGCTCGCACGCCGCCGTCTTGATCTCCTCGATCGATACGGCTCGCCGGCGATCTGGGGGTTGCGTGGTTGGGTATAGACCATCGAGGACCTCCCTGGTCAGCTCGACGCTCAGCGGACGAGCAGTGAGCGAGCCGAAGGCGACGACGCGAATCAAGGCGCCCTCGATCGCGCGAACGTTCTCGGTTACGCGCTCGGCGATCAGCTCCAGCGGGGACTCGTCGTCGAGCTCGAGATGGTCGTGTTGGGCTCGCTTGCGCAGGATCGTCATGCGCGTCGCGGGATCCGGAGGCTGGATGTCGGCCACGAGCCCCGACTCGAACCGCTCGCGCAGTCGATCCTCCAGCGCCTGCAGGTCTCTGGGCGGACGATCGGAGCTGAGCACGATCTGCCGGCCACCGTCATAGAGGGCGTTGAACGTGTGGAAGAACTCCTCCTCCGTGCGCGTCTTGCGCTCGAGGAACTGAACGTCGTCGACGAGCAGCACGTTGACGTGGCGATGACGGCTCTTGAACGCCTCGGTTCGGCGCCCGGAGAGAGCCTGCAGGAACTCGTTGGTGAACGCCTCGCCGGTCGTGCAGCGCACCGCCAGACCCGGATTGTGGGCGAGCAGCAGGCTCGCGATCGAGCCCAGCAGGTGGGTCTTGCCGACCCCGGGAGGGCCGCAGATGAACAGGGGGTTGTAGGCATGACCGGGCATCTCCGCGACGGTCAGAGCGGCTGCGTGAGCCAGGCGGTTGCAGTCGCCGATCACGAACTGGTCGAAGGTCAGCTTGGGGTTCGCGAGCGCGCCGGCGCGGGACTCGCTCGGGCCCCGCGGCGCGCCCGCGGGGTCAGGGCCGCCGTCTGGTCCCCGCTCAGAGTCCTGTCCGGGCGCGCGCCGCCCGTCGAGGCACTGCCCGGACTCCTCGACCGCGCCGGAGATCGCCAGCAGCTCGACCACCACCTCCGGCCCGATGACGCTCGCCGCGCAGGACTGCAGGACGCGCCCGAAGCGGTCCCGCACCCACCCGCACGCCTGTGCGTGGACCTCCACCGAGAGGCGCCCGTGCGAGAGATCGCGGGCCGTCAGGGGCTCGAGCCAGATGCGATACGTGGGCTCGTCGACGGCAGCGGCGAGCTCGGTCTGCACACGCGACCATATGTGCTCCAGCTCGGCGCTCACGGCAGCGTCAACCTGCTCCTCCCCGGGAGAGTGTGGATCGAACTCTGGACGGAGGGCCCGCTGGGGCCCGGTCGGGCGACTATATCCGACGTCCGTCCGGCCATCGATGGGGCTGCCCGCATTTGGCGAGAAATTCCGTGGGCATCCGTCGTCCTATACTTCAGCCTCGCCCGTCTATGCAAGCCCCTTTCGAGAGGCCTGCGTGGAAGGGATACGGCTGAGCGTGGAGAACCAGAGATGAAGCGCACCTACCAACCGAAGAAGCGCAAGCGCGCCCGCACGCACGGGTTTCGTGCCCGCATGAGCTCACGCGCGGGCCGGCTCACACTCAAGCGCCGCCGCGCCAAGGGCCGCGCACGCCTGTCCGTCTGAGGATGGCGGTGATGGCGGGCTCGATCGAGGCCGAGCCGAGCGCGCCCGAGCCGGGTGAGCGATGAGTCGCCTGACGCCCGCCGGTGTCCGCGCGCCCGCCGCCGGCCGTCGCCTGTCGCGCAGCGCGGAGTTCGAGCGGGTCTACCGCCAGGGTCGCGCGACGGCCAACCGCCACCTGGTGCTCTATACGTTCCCCAACCCGTCCACGTCGCATCCGCGGCTGGGACTGTCGGTATCGCGCAAGGTCGGCGGCGCGGTGGAGCGCAACCGCGTCAAGCGGCTGCTGCGCGAGGCGTTCGCCCGCACCGAGCCAGAGCTGCGCCCCGGCCAAGACATCGTAGTTGTGGCCCGCCCGGATGCCCGCGAGCTGGCGGAGCGCGAGGGATTGACGGGAATCGATGGCGCGCTCGCCGAACTGATCGATCGCGCGGGCCTGCGCGCGGGCGAGCCGGCGAAGGCTGGGGGCCAGACGCCGGGGTCGGAGTCGTGAGTGTCCTGACTCGGACATCCTCGCCAACCCCACTCCGGCACGCTGCCTCACGGGCCGCCCGGGCGATCGTCACCGCGCCGATCGTGGTCTACCAGAAGGCGGTCTCGCCGGCGCTGCCCAGACGATGCAAGTACGAGCCGACCTGCTCGCGCTACGCGATCGACGCGATCCGGACGTACGGCATACTTAGGGGCGTCGTGCTCGCGGTGTGGCGCGTGCTCAGGTGCAACCCGTGGAGCGACGGCGGGTACGATCCAGTGCGGGCACAGCGAGTGTTCAAGGCCCCTGCACCCGACGGCGACGGACCCGGCGCGGACCGGGGAGCACCGTAGCCGAGCGCACAGCGCGCGAGAGCATCGAGCCGAGCCACCAGCGACACCAGCGACACCGATCCCCGACATCGACCCCCCCGACATCGACCTCCCCCTCAGAGAGATCTGATCCAGCCCCAGCACATGCCGATACTCGCCAACATCATCGAGGAAGCCTTCTCACCGCTGATCAAGCTGTTCGAATCGATCATGGTGTTTATCCATGCCCACCTGGTGGGGGGCAGCTGGGGCTTGGCGATCGTAGGACTCACCGTGCTGACGAGGGCGGTGCTGGTGCCGCTGACGTTCAAGCAGCTGAAGTCGATGCAGGAAATGCAGCGGATGGCTCCGCAGATGAACGCGCTGAAAGAGAAGTACAAGGACGACAAGCAGCGCCAGCAGCAGGAGATCATGAAGTTCTACAAGGAGAACAAAATAAACCCGCTCGCCTCCTGCCTGCCGTTTCTGCTGCAGCTGCCGGTGTTCATCTCGCTCTTCTACATGCTGCGCACCGATCTGAAGAAGCGCATCTGCGGGCCGAGCCTCGTCTCTCACTACAACGCGCTGCACCACACCACGATCACGAGCGTCGCCGGGCTGCCCTCGAAGTACATCGAAGCGACCGGCTGCCAGGCGGTGGCTCCGGGCTCGGCCAAGTTCCTGTTCATCCCCGACATCACCGCCAAGGCGACGGGCGTGGTGCTGATCGTCCTGATCGCCCTCTACATCGCGTCGCAGATCTTCTCCACGCTGATGGCGACGGCCTCGGCCGACCCGAACCAGCGGCGCATGATGCTGCTGCTCCCGCTCGTGATCGTCGCCTTCCTGTTCCGCTACCCGGCCGGCCTGCTGGTGTACTGGATCACGACCAACCTGTGGACGATCGGCCAGCAGTACTTCATCCGGCGACGCATCGGACCCGCGCCTGCGGTGCCCGGAAAGGGGTCCGGGGGCGGCGGGGACGACTCCCCCAACGGCAAGCCAGGCGCTCTCCGGGGCGGGGGCAAGAAGGGCGAGCCGGCGCTGGCGGGCGTGGGCGTGGCGGGAGGGATAGCCGCAGCCCCGCCACCGCCTCCGCGCAGGAAGAAGAAGCGCTCCGGCAGGCGACGATGAGCGGCTCCGAGCGCGACTTCGACGCGGGTCTCGCCGCCGAGGACGATCCTGCCGAGGACCGCGCCCCCGAGGGCGCTCCGCTCGAGGACGGCTCCACCGAGGAGAGCCCTTCCGAGATCCTCGAAGACCTGCTCGCGGAGATCGCCGACGATCTCGACCTCGACGTCGAGATCGAGATCGACGAGGCCGGGGGCGTGTTGAGAGGGTGCCTGCACGGCGAGGATGTCGGTCTGTTCATCGGCCGCCGCGGGCAGACGATCGACGCGGTTCAGCATCTCGCGCAGCGGATCGTCTTCCACGACGGGCCATCGGAGGTGCGCGTCGTGATCGATGCGGACGGCTACCGCGAGCGTCGGGCACAGACGCTGCGGGCCGACGCCGAGGATGCGGCCGAGGAGGCGCTGCGCTCGGGTCGCCCCGTGGAGCTCGAACCGATGCCCGCCTCGGAGCGCCGCGTCGTCCACGAACACCTGCGCGAGCACGGGGATGTGGAGACGCACAGCGAGGGCGAGGAACCCGAGCGGTATCTCGTGGTCGCTCCTCTCGGGGACTGAGCATCGTCAAAACCGTTTCCCGTGAAACCATCGCCTCCCGGAGCACCGATCCTTGTGTGGCGGCGTTCCCCCATGAAATCGAGGTCGCTGACGTCGCTGGCCGAGCGATATGAATTGAAAAGTCATCAGTTAGACCAGTTGGAAGCGATGCTTGATGAATTGGCACAGAACGAGCGCGCACCGACGACCGTACGTGATCCCGGTGAGGCAGTGGACATCCATCTCGCCGACTCGCTGGTGGCGCTCGAGATCGACCGGATCCGCTCCGCTCGGCGCGTGGCCGACATCGGTACCGGAGCCGGCTTCCCCGGGCTGGCGCTGGCCGTCGCGCTGCCGGCAAGCGAGATGCGGCTCCTGGAGAGTCAATCGAAGAAGTGTCAGTTCGTGCGGCGGGTGATCGCGGCCGCTGAAGTGGACAACGCGCGCGTGGTGGAGGGCAGGGCGGAGGGATGGCCCGAGGGCCTGGGTGCCCACGACGCAGTGCTCGCCCGAGCGCTTGCGCCTTCCCCTGTGGTGCTGGAGTATGCGGCTCCGCTGCTCGAACGCGAAGGTGTTCTCGTGGACTGGCGCGGTCGCCGCGACTCGGCCCAGGAGGCGGAGGCGGCCTGCGCGGCCGAGCAGTTGGGCATGCGTCGGCTCGAGATACGCCGCACCGAGCCATACAAGGGCGCGCGTGACCACCATCTGCACGTTTTCGAGAAGGTCGCCGAGACCCCCTCGCGCTTTCCCCGCCGGGCGGGCGTGGCCCGCAAGCGCCCCCTCGGTTGCTGATAGCTTGCGCTCGGTGGGCACCATTTATGCGATCGCCAATCAGAAGGGTGGGGTCGGCAAGACGACGACGGCTGTAAACGTGGCCGCATGCATCGCCGAGGCCGGTTACGAGACGCTGCTGGTGGACGTCGATCCACAGGCGAACGCCACGGTCGGGCTGGGGATCGCGCGAACGCAGGCGCCGGGGCTGTATGAGGCGCTGACTGGCGAGGCGACCGCGCTGGAGGCGCTGACCGACGCGAGCGTGCCCGGTCTGAAGGTGCTGCCGGCGGGAGCTGGGCTGGCCGGCGCCAACGTCGAGCTGCCGCGCATCGAGGGGTTCGAGCAGCGGCTGCGCGAGTGTCTCGAGCCGCTGCGCGAGCAGTTCCAGTACATCCTGCTGGACTGCCCGCCGTCGCTCGGGCCGCTCACGGTGAGCGCGCTGGTCGCCGCCGACAGGGTGATCGTGCCGGTGCAGACCGAGTATTTCGCCCTGGAGGGATTGGCGGGCCTGCTCGACACGCTGGCGCTCGTTCGGCGCGAGCTGAACCCGCGGCTGACGGTGGCGGGGATGCTGCTGACGATGCACGACTCGCGCACGCGACTGGGACGGGACGTCGAGCGCGAAGTGCGCGAGCACTTTCCCGACCTGGTGTTCTCCACGGTGATCCCTCGCAACGTCCGCGTTGGCGAGGCGCCGAGCTACGGGCTGCCGGTGACCCATCACGACCCACATAGCGCGGGGGCGGAGGCGTATTTTGAGTTGGCCAAGGAGGTAGCCGCACGTGGCTAAGCCGAAGCCAAAACCAAAACCCGGTATGGGCAGGGGTCTGGAGGCGATCCTGTCGGTGTCCGCCGAGGGGGGGCGAGCGCGCGAGCAGGAGTTGCGCGAGCTGCCGGTCGAGCTGATCGCGCCCAACCCGACGCAACCACGTAGACGGTTCGACGAGGACGCGCTGCAGGCGCTCGCGGGGTCGCTGGGCGAGCGCGGGGTGCTGCAGCCCGTGCTGGTGCGCCCGAAGGCTGGTGGCACGTATGAGCTCGTGGCGGGGGAGCGGCGCTGGCGTGCGGCTCAAATCGCCGGGCTGAAGGAGATTCCGGCGCTCGTGCGGCCTCGCGACGACGCCGAAGCGCTGGAGCTGGCGCTGATCGAGAACATGGCGCGCGAGGACCTCAGCCCGATCGAGGAGGCCCGCGCGTGCGCGGCGCTGGTCGAGGAGCTGGGACTCACGCGCGAGGAGGTCGGGCGGCGCGTCGGGCGCAGCCGGGTCGCGGTCAGCAACCTGATTCGGCTGCTGGACCTGCCGGACGAGGTGATCGAGCTCCTGCAGGAGGGCGCGCTGAGCGAGGGCCACGGCCGGGCGCTGCTGCTGGTCGAGGATCACGGCGCGCGCGGCAGGCTGGCGCGCAGCGCTGTGCAGGAGGGATGGTCGGTGAGGATCGTGGAAGCACGCGCGCGCGAGACCAACGCGAGCGCCGGTAAGGGACGCGAGCGCGCCGGCAAGCGCCGGCGCGGGCCTGGCGAGGTGCATCCGGACCAGGAGCAGGCCGCCGCCGAGATCGCGGATGCGCTCGGCGGCGCGCTCGGAGCGGAGGTGCGGGTGAGAGCGACGCGCGACGGCGGATATCGCGCGGAGCTGTCGTTTGCGACGCCCGAGGAGGCGATCGAGTTGGCCCGGCGGCTGCGCGTGCGTGCGGTGGCGTAGGCGCCGCCTGGGTTGCGACGCCGCCCCAGAACCTGCGGTGCGACGGCGGGGGGACGCGCATCGAGCTCTCCGCCCCCACCGGCTCGTAGGCCGGTAGCTCTCAAGCAGGATCCGTTGGGCTCCTAAAGTCAAGCTGGAGGTCTGTCGAGCAGACGGACATGGGCGCTCTCGCACCCCGCGCAGGCGGACTCGCGCTGATCCTCGCCGCGATCTGCTGGACGGCATCCGCGTCGGCGTCCCCTACGATCGCCGAGTACCCGGTGCCGACTCACAACCGCCAGCCGCTCGGCATCGCGGCAGGTCCCGACGGCAATGTCTGGTACGTGCAGAGCGTCTTCCCCGGCGGTATCGGCCGGAGCACGCTGACCGGGGAAATGACCGAATTCACCTCGGGCCTCAGCGGCGCGGCACAGGGGATCGCGGCAGGTCCCGACGGCAACCTCTGGTTCACGGAGCCGGGCGCCGAAAAGATCGGACGGATCACACCCACGGGCACGATCACGGAGTTCTCGCCCGCGAAAGGCAGCAAACCGGCTGAAATCACAGCCGGACCGGAAGGGGACATGTGGTTCACCGAGTCGGGGAACCCCGGCGCGATCGGACGGATAACGCCCGCCGGATCGATCACCGAATTCACCTCCGGCTTGACCAAAAACAGCCAGCCAAACGGGATCGCAGCCGGACCGGAAGGGGACGTGTGGTTCACCGAGTCCGCGAACCCCGGCGCGATCGGACGGATAACGCCCGCCGGATCGATCACCGAGTTCACCACCGGACTCACCAAAAACAGCGATCCCGAAGGGATCACTGCGGGACCCGAAGGAAACCTTTGGTTCACCGAGGCTGCCAACCCCGGTGCGATCGGCCGGATCACGCCGACGGGAACGATCACCGAGTTCACGACCGGACTCACCCCGAACGCCGGCCCGCATGCGATCACGAGCGCCAACGACGGCAACATCTACTTCACCGAGACCCACAACCCTGGCGAAATCGGACGGATAACGCCCGCTGGGGCGATCACCGAGCGAGCTACTCCCACCACCTCCAGTCAGCCCGAGGACATCACCACGGGCCCGGACGGGAACCTGTGGTTCACCGAGGCAGCGAATCCCGGCAAGATCGCGATCATGACGGTCGCCCCGGAGGTAAGCGCCACGAGCGCCTCGAGCGTGGCCGAGCAGTCGACGACCCTCCAGGCGAGCGTCGGCCCCAACTCGCAGGCGACCACCTATTACTTCGAATACGGGACGACGACCTCCTACGGTTCGTCAACCCCTTCGACCTCGGCCGGCAGCGGCGCCGGCTCGACCCTCGTGTCATCGCCGGTGAGCGGTCTGAGCCCCACGACCGGGTACCACTTCAGGACGGTCGCGACAAACGCAACCGGAACGACCTACGGCCCCGACCAGACGTTCACCACGATCACGGCTCCCACGGCGATCACCCAGCCCGCCATCGCCGTGACGGCGACGAGCGGGACGCTCAACGGGACCGTGAATCCCGAGGGCCAGGCGACCGCCTATCACTTCGAATGGGGTGAAACCACTTCATACGGCGATCAGACGTCCGCCGCGGACGAAAGCGTTGGCGCGGACACGAGCGCACACCCGCTCGAACAGAGCATCACCGGACTCAGTCCCGATCGCACCTACCACTTTCGGATCGTCGCCTCCAACTGTGGCGGCTGCGCGGAAGGGACCGTATACGGAGCCGATCAGAGCTTGACGACAACGAGCCCGCCGGTCGTCCTGGCGGGGATCCAGGCGCCCTTCCCTGGCTCCGCCTCGCCATTCCCCGCAGACCCAGATCCCGCCTCGCCGGCGCTCGGGCGCACCGCGGTCGCGAAGGTGCTCGCCGGGACCGTATTTGTGAAGGCGCCCGGCGCCACCGCTCCGGCGCCTCTCAGCGCCACGGGGGACATACCGATGGGCTCGTTGGTGAACGCCACCTACGGAACCGTGCTCGTGACCACCGCGTCGGACCAGCGGGGTGACACGCAGTCGGCGCACGTCTGGGCGGGGAGCTTCGTGATTCGTCAGACACCCTCCGATCACGGGATGACAACCTTCACCCTCCCGGCCGCTCGCCCGAGCGGCTGCCAGCGGCGCGCCGGACAGTCCGGCCGGGTGGCCTCGGATCGTGTGGCCTCGGACGCCGCGTCCGGGGGCAAAAAGTCCGCCCCCAGCCTGTGGGCGAGCGACCACGACGGCCATTTCTCGACGCGCGGCCAGAACAGCGTCGCCACCGTGCGCGGCACCTACTGGGGAACGGTGGAACGCTGCGACGGCACGTTGACGATCGTCAGGCGCGGACTCGTGAGCGTGCGCTCTCTTCGCGGCCACGGGACGGTCCTGGTTCGCGCAGGTCACAGCTATCTGGCGAGACTCTGAGCCCGTGAGTCCGCTGAGAACGGCATGAGGCACCGGCTGAGACTTCGCACCATGTGGGCTCCGAAGACCCTCGCGGTCACGGTGGCCGCTGCGGTGGCGGTGGCGGCCGGGGTGATCGCCTACGCCACCGACGCCTGGCCCCGGATCGAGAACGAAACGGTGGACATGCGCTTCGGGCTGCGCAAGCCGTCGCGACCCTCGGACGTGGTGGTGGTGGCGATAGATGACAAGACCTTCTCGGATCTGCGCCTGCAGTGGCCGTTTCCCCGGTCACTGCACGCCGATCTGATCAAGCGGCTGCATGCCGACGGGGCACGGACGATCGTCTACGACATCCAATTCACCGAGCCGTCCACCCCGTCTGGAGATCTCGCGCTCTATCGCGAGATCGGCCGCGCCGGAAAAGTCGTGCTGGCGACGACCGAAGTGAATGCGGCCGGCCAGACGGATGTGCTCGGCGGCGAAGCCAACCTCAGGCGTGTCCACGCTGTGGCCGCCGCGAGCAACCTTCCCGCCGATCCCGGTGGCGTGATCCGGCGCTACAACTACTCGCAGATCGGCCTGAAGAGCCTCGCGGTGGCGGCGGCTCAGGTGGACGGACATCCGATCTCCCCCTCCCGGTTCGGCGGCTCTGGGGCGTGGATCGACTTCCGGGGACCGCCCGGCACGATCCCAACGGCGTCCTTCTCGGAAGTCCTGCGGGGACGGGTGCCCGCGGGCATGTTCGCGGGCAAGGTGGTGGTCGTGGGCGCGTCGGCGCCCACCCTCCAGGACGTCCACCCGACGTCAACCGCTTCGACTAACCCGATGGCGGGCCCGGAGATCCAGGCGAATGCGATCTGGAGCGCCCTGCACGGCAACCCGCTCCAGCCGGCTCCGCCGTGGCTCGCCCTGGTCGCGATCGCGCTCGCGGGCCTGGCGGCCCCGGTGGCCTCGCTGAGGCTTCGGGTGCCCACCTCGGCGCTTTTCGCGCTGGCGCTGGCGGGCGCGTATCTGCTGGTGGCCCAGCTCGCCTTCGACTCGGGGACCATCCTCGTCGTCAGCTATCCGCTGGCGGCCTGGGCGCTCGGCATGGTTGGAATGATCGCCGCCAACTACGTGGCCGCCCTGATCGAGCGGGACAGCTTCTCGCGACAGCTGAGCGAGAGCCAGCTGGAGCTGATCCAGCGCCTCGCCCACGCGGTCGAGTTCCGGGACACCGAGACGGGCGAGCACATCCACCGCATCGGGATTCTCTGCGAGCGCCTTGCCCTGGCGATCGGCTGGACCCCAACCCAGGCCGAGATGCTCCGTCATGCAAGCGCGATGCACGACATCGGCAAGATCGGCGTCCCCGACCGGGTCCTACTGAAGCCGGGCAAGCTCGACGAGGAGGAGTGGGCGGTCATCAGGACCCATCCGGTGACCGGAGGCGAGATCCTCGCAGGGTCCGCCAGCCCGCTCCTGCAGATGGCGGAGGACATCGCGCGCACCCACCACGAGCGCTGGGACGGCAGCGGCTACCCCGCGGGCCTGGCGGGCGAGGAGATCCCCCTGGCCGGCCGCATCTGCGCCGTCTGCGACGTCTACGATGCGCTCCTGGCGAAACGGACCTACAAGGAGTCATGGCAGCCATACGACGCCCTGGCCGAGCTCCAGCGGGGCACCGGAACACACTTCGACCCTGCCCTCGTGACGGCGTTTACGCGGGTTGCGCCCGAGCTCCGCGACGAGCTCGAGGCGTCGTCTGTGCCCGAGTTGCCCGCCGCGGCGGTCGGGCCGGCCACCGTCTGAGCGCCTCGCGCTGCCGATAACATGGCGGTGCGCATGATGGTGCGGCGCAGCCCCGGGCGATTAGCTCAGATGGTTAGAGCGCCTCTCTGATAAGGAGGAGGTCCCAGGTTCGAGTCCTGGATCGCCCACTGCCGAATCTTCTACTGCGACAGCTTCGGCTGACCCTGCAGCGAGGCGCTTCCCCAGCTTGCTTGCCGGTATCCTGTATGCACTGCTGCCGATGGGCGCCCCAGGAGGTTCCCGGTGTCTGGACACGAAGAAGATCCCAACTCTCCCTCAGGTACTCATGAGACGGCGCCGCTGGTGATCGGGGTGGTCGGGATATCGATCCCCGTGGCGCTGATCGCCGTGGCGGCTTCGGGCGGGAGTACGGCGGTGTTGGTGCTGGCCGTCCTGGCGATGCTGGTGGTAGGCGCCCTCACCCTGCTCTTCATCATGCGCCTGACCACCGACACGCCCGATCTCGACAGCGGCGACACTCCCGGCGAGTAGCGCGCGTCAGGCGGTCTTGGCCTCTGCGGCCCGCGCGTCGGCACGTGTCCACGCCGCGAGCGCCATCCCCGCGGAGACGAGCAGCACCGAGGGCCAGGCTCCGATCGCCAGCGCGAGCAGATGCGACGCGACGAACGCGCCAAACGCGACGCCGAGCAGCGTCGCAGCGGTTCTCGTGCCGTGACGTTGCGCCCAGGCCCGAGCGCACCACGCGCCGCCGATCAGCAGGACGACGCCCCCCAGCATCCGCGAGCCGGTGGCTGCCACGACCCCGTAGCCGAGGATGAACGTGCCGGCGCCGATCGGGGCCGTGGGGAGGGTACGCATGAGGCTCAGCGTATCGCTCCGTTCCGTCCACCGAGGACCCTTGCGTTCCCGGGCTAAGGCATACGGGGCGGGCTGCCGATGATGGGCTCGTGGACCTCATCGTTCGTACGCTCATCCCGCGTGTTCGTCCTCGCATCTTGGCGTCGGCCGCGGTGGCCCTGTCTGTGCTCGCGGGGTGCCTGGCGATGATGTCGTCGTCTGCGTACGCGCATGTCGAAGCGGTCGCGGGCACGAAGGTCGGCCTGCAGCCGCGCGAAGTCGCGCGCTACTGGACGGGGGACCTCGAGTGGAATGGGCGGGGCAAACGCGAAACCGAACCGAACACGTCCGCCGAAAACTTCAACAACAACCCCAACGACCCGAACCATCCCGGACCGGTTATGCACTCGGTCGCGACGTACGCCATCTACTGGGATCCCCAGGACTACTACCACGGAGACTGGCAGGGGCCGATCGACGGGTTCCTGGCCAATCTCGGGTCGGCGAGCGGGCAACTGAGCAGCGTGTTCGCGATCGACGAGCAGTACACCGACGCCACCAACAAGCCCGCTCCGGGCGGTTCCGCGTTTCGCGGCGCATACACCGACACCAACCCCTACCCCGAAAGCGAAAACTGCACCGACCCGCACGAATGGGAATTCGGAGTGCCGACGCTCATGTCTGGCGAACCGGTGTGTCTGACCGACAAACAGATACGGGCTCAGCTGAAAACGTTCATCTCAGAACAGCACGGCCTGCCCAAGGGCATGGGCACGATCTACTACGTGCTGACGCCCCCCGGCGTGACCGTGTGTCTGGACGGAGGCGGCAGCACGGGCCACTGCTCAGATTTCGAAGGCACGATCGCCGAAATCGAAACCGATGAAAAAGATAAAACAGAACCTACGGCGTTCCACAACTACAAGCAAAGCTTCTGCAGCTACCACTCGGACATCGACCCCTCAGGCGAATCCGGCGGTCCCGAAACCGTACTGTACGCGGTGATCCCATGGATCGCTGGCGGCGCCGGGGATGAACACTTGACGCGCACCGAGTGGACCCAAGGCTATGACTGTCAGGACGGCGGCTTTGAACCGGGCATCAAACCCGACGGGGAACTACAGGAAAAGGAGCTGGAACCCAAGGAGCAGGAGCCCAACCAGCTCGGGATCGAACGGGGCCCGGACGGATCGTTCGACCACGGCCTGGCCGATCTCATCATCAACCAGATCGCCGTCGAGCAGCAGGACACGATCACCGATCCGCTGCTCAACGGTTGGCAGGATTCGGCCGGCAACGAGGCCACTGACGAGTGCCGCAACTCCTTCTTCGCCACGACTAGCGGCAGCGTGACAGCAAACCCATGGACGCTGGCCGGTACGCTGTCCAATCAAACGCTCGAAGGAGGCGCCTACTACCTCAACGACGCGTTCAACCTGGCCGCTCTGCGGGTTCCCTACCCTGGAAGTCCCTGCCTGCACGATGTAGCACTCGAACCCCACTTCACTGCTCCCAATACAGTCAAATCCGGTGAAACCGTTGGGTTCGACGGCATGGAGTCGAATATAACCCTCGACTCGGCCTACGGATTTATCTCCAGTGGCGCGACCAAGGCAAATTACCCCACCTACACATGGAACTTTGGCGACGGCAGCCCCGAAGTGTCCGGCTACGCTCCGGGCGCGCCGTCGAAGAACTCTCCGGAAACCTCACCCTGCGCTGAGCCGTGGTTGAGTCCGTGCGCCGCGAGCACGTTCCACACCTACGAGTACGGCGGCGCCTACAACGTGACGTTGACGGTCAAAGACGTTGGTGGCAACACTGCCAGCTTCACCGAAGCGATCACGGTCGAACGGCCCGGCGCAGCCCGGAGGAGGCTCAGGCGGCTCGAGCGGCTCCACCTCGGGCGCCAGCCCCGGCGCGTCAACCCCCGGCGCGGGCGCTCCTACGTCCTCAGGCGCCACGACCAATGTCCCCGGCCCGGCCCCCGTGGCCAGTGCGGCCGCCGTGGTGAGCTCGCTGAGGCAAGACCACGCGCAAGGGTCTGGTTGTCAGCTACTCGGTCAACCAGCAGGTGGCCGGCCGCTTCGAAGTGCTGCTCGCCGCGTCGATCGCACACCGCCTCGGCCTGCACTTTCCGCTCGCGGGCGGTCTGCCCGCCGGCACGCCGGCGCAGGTGGTGGTCGGCAAAGCGGTCCTGATCACGACACGGGGCGGGCGCGGTGCGATCAAGATCCAGTTCGGCAAGATCACCGGCGCGCGGTTGCGTAGCCTGGGCAAGGTTTCGCTGATGCTGCGGCTGAACGTGCGCAACGCCAAAGGCGGGATCGCGACGGTCCTCAGCAAGTTCACCCTGCGCTGAAGACCCGCTCAGCTCAGCCCGCGGCGATCATGCTTCACCCTGCCTGCGCTTATAGCCCTGGCGGGTGGCGCACCGCGTAGCCTTCGAGCGGCGGCGTCGAGAGCAGCCAGCGCGAGGCGTACGGACCGCTGCGCCCCGCGGTGTCGAACCAGATGCCGTCGACGTTCATGAACGTGTGGCCCGCGTTGGCGTAGATCGTGATCCAGCGCCCCGGGCCGGGCGATCCCCAGCTGGCGAGTTCGCCGGAGACGAGCGGCGCGCCGAGCAGCCCGCCCGCCGCCAGCGCGTAGCTGACAGAGCCCGAGCAGTCGTATCCGTTGGCGATGAACGACGGGTCGTGTCCGCCGCCCCAGATGTAGGGGTAGTCGGCGATCGCGTTTCCCCCGGCGACCACCCGCTGCACCGCTTCCGGAACGTTGGTCGGGATCGGGATCGTGCCGTTGCCGCCGACCGAGGACCCGCCCGCAACCGGCGTGAGCACGCGCTGCTGGGCCGCTCGTTCCTGGGCCTGGGCATGTTCCTCTTCGCCGAGCTCCTTGCGGATTTCGGCGTCAGACGGCGCGCCTGGCGCGACCGCGGCTTCGCCCGCCACGCCCGGTGAGCTGGCCGAGCGATGGTGCACCGACGCCGCCGGCAGTGGAAAGGAGCGGGATTCTTCGGGATCCGCCACCTCGTGCACGACCCCGCCCGTCCCCGATGTCCCCGAGGCACCCACCGAGTTCGCGGACGTCGTGCTCGTGTGCGATCCGCGGGCACCGGCGACAGCCGGGTCGCCGACCTCGGCTTCGCCGCAACCGGCGATCGCGATCACGGTCAGCAGACCAACGACGGCGAGCGTGTATCGATGCGGATGCGCTCTCATCCCATCACAGGCTAGCGAGCGCGTCCGCCCACCTGTGCCGCTACTCTGGGTGCATGCACGACGACGCCACCGTCGTGGACGTCTCGCGCGCGAGCGGGCCGGCGTCCGTGGAGATCCGACCGCACATCCGTCTGCTGCACGGGATGCGCAAGCCTGCCAACTGGCTGCAGCTCATCCGCTTCTCGATCGTGGGCGCCAGCGGGTACGCGGTCAACCTGATCCTCTACGCCCTGCTCGTCAAGACGGTCGGCGTCGAGTATCTGGTCGCCGAGACCGTGGCATGGATCGTCGCGGCTGGGAACAACTTCGTCTGGAACCGCCACTGGACGTTCAAGGCGGGCGATGGACAGGTGCACGCCCAGGCGATGCGCTTCTTCGTCGTCACGCTGGTGGCGCTGGGATTCAATCTGATCGTGCTGCGGATCCTGGTGGAGAGCGCCGGCATGGACAAGGTCATCGCCGAGGTGCTCGCGCTGGCCGCGTCGACGCCGCTGAACTTCCTCGGGAACAAGCTCTGGAGCTTCAGCGACAAGGGCTGAGCCGGGCGGGCGGTCGCGTCCCATCCGCTCGATCGGCCCCCGGGTGGCACCTATACTCTGAGCAGCCCCAACGGAGGTTCCCGTGCAGGAGATGGTCATCTACGGCGTCAGCTTCGACATGGTCGGCAAGCAGCCGATCGTGCTGCTGAAGACCGCCGACGGCAACAAGTTCCTGCCGATCTGGATCGGCCATCCCGAGGCCGCCTCGATCCTGATGAAGCTCCAGGGGGCGGGCACCCCGCGGCCGATGACCCACGACCTGCTCGTGGACGTGCTGGGCGAGCTCGACGCCAAGTGCACCCAGGTGTCGGTGACCGAGCTGCGCGAGAACACGTTCTTCGCCTCGATCACGCTGTCCGTGAACGGACGCGAGCTGGAGATCGATTCGCGCCCCAGCGACGCGATCGCGCTGGCCGTGCGCTCCGGCGCGCCTATCTACGCCGCCGAGGAGGTGATCGCCGAGTCCGCGATCGAGTTCGAGCACGACGTCGAGGAGTCCGAGGAGGTGGTCGAGAAGTTCAAGGAGTTCCTCGACCAGGTCACGCCGGAGGATTTTGCGGCGGGCGATTCCTGAGTTGGTTGGGGTTGGGTCGCATCCGCGCAGGTGCGTTCACGGACCGCGCGGGCGGGCGCGGGGCCTCCTGCCCCGCGACAAGAGTCCCGTTGCTGACGTAAGCCCTCAGCGCGTGAACGCGCTGTCCAAGATCCGCTGCACCAGCAGATCGAGCCAGATCTCCGCCGCGTCGGCCGCCAGCGGCAAGAGGCTCGTTTCGGTCAGGCCGGGGACGACGTTGGTCTCCAGCACGGTCAGCTCGCCGGTCTCCTCCTCCAGCATCAGATCCACCCGCGCGACCCCGTGACACCCGAGCAGCCGGTACGTCTGCAGCGCCAGCTCCTGGGCGCGCTCGGTGACGCCGGCTGGCAGCTCGGCCGGGCACACGAACGTCGTCATGCCGATCTCGTAGCGGGACTCGTAGTTGTAGAAGTCCTCTTCGCGCGGGATCGCCTCCACGATGGGCAGCGCGATCGGCGACTCGCCGAGGGTCTCTGAGTCCAGCACCGACACGGCCAGATCGCGTCCGCGGATGTAGCGCTCGAGCAGGACCTTGCGATCGTAGGACAGCGCCCCCACGATCGCTCCCGGCAGCTCCTCGTGCGAGCGCGCGAACTTGACGCCCAACGCCGAGCCCTGGCTGGCCGGCTTGGCGACCAGCGGAAACCCGATGGTGCGCTCCAGTCCGGGCAGCGCCGCCGCGACGCCGAGGTCTTTGATCGCGCTCTCCTTGAACGCTGCGAACTCCGGTGTGGGAATGCCCGCCTCGCGCATCAGGTACTTGGCCAGGGCCTTGTCCGTGCAGCGCATGCACGCCCCCGGTCCCGAGCCGGTGTAGGGGATGCCGATCGTCTCCAGCAAACCCTGCACGGTTCCGTCCTCGCCGTCGCTGCCGTGCAATGCGATGAACGCCGCATCGGGTTGCGCCTGAAGCAGTTGCGCCACGAGCTCTGTTCCGACGTCGATCGCCACCACCTCGTGTCCCAGCTGACGCAGCGCGCTCTGCGCACGCGCGCCTGAGCGCAGCGACACCGTTCGCTCCAGCGAGTCCCCGCCCTTGAGGACCGCGACCTTCTTCGGCTCGCTCATCGATCCTGGCTGCGGCGTGTCGATGGGTGGGCGGGGTCCGATACCTCGCGCCGTGGCAGTTCGAGCACCTCCGCCAGTCCCGCGTCGTCCGTCTCATCGTTTGTACTCGAGTCCACCTCCGCCTTACCTCGTGGCGTCGCCTTCGCGGAGCCGGTCAACACCCCCATCAGCCTGGTGTCCGGGCTCACGATCGCAGCGATGCGGCGGATGCCCTCGCGGATCTCCTCGTCGGGCACGCCCGCAAAGTTGAGTCTCATCGAGCTCGCGCCGCTGTCCCCGTCCATGTATGCGGAGCGCCCCGGCACGAACGCGACACCCTTGCTGCGCCCCATCAGATCGGTCGTGTCCACACCGTCGAGCGTCGCCCACACGAACAGCCCACCCTGCGGACGCGTCCACGATGCCCGCCCTCCGAAGTGTTCTTCCAGCGACTCCAACATCACGTCCCGCCGCCGCCGGTACAGATCGCGCAGGCGCTGCACGTACTCGATCCAAGCAGGCCCGCCCGCGGGGGTGCGCTCGGCGAAGTAGGCGGACACGAACAGCTGGGTCATCGGCGAGCTGCACAGGTCGGCGCCCTGTTTGCCGAGGTTCAGCTTCTCGAGAACCGCTCGCGGCGCGACCGCCCAACCGAGGCGCAACCCGGGAGAGAGGATCTTCGAGAACGTGCCGAGGTAGATGACGAGATCGGAGGAGACTCCATCGCCTGCGCCTGCGCCTGCGCCGCGAGCGCCGAGCGAGGCGTCCAGCGAGTACAGCGTCGGCAGCGGCTCGCCTTCGTAGCGCAGCAGCCCGTAAGGGTTGTCCTCCAGTACCAGCAGCTCGCGCTCGCGCGCGACCTCGACCAAACGCCGTCGCCGCGGCAGCGACATCGTCACCCCGCCCGGGTTCTGGAAGTTGGGGATCGTGTAGATGAACTTCGGCCGCCGCCCTTCGCTCGCCAGCCGGTCGAGCACCGACTCCAGCTCGTCGATCGGCATCCCGTCGGAGTCCATCTCGATCTGCACCACGTCGGCCTCATACGCGCCGAACGTCGGCACCGCGCCCGGGTAGGTTGGCGCCTCCGCGACGATCACATCGCCCGGGTCGATCAGGGCCTTGCAGACGAGGTCGATCACCTGCTGACCGCCGGTCGTGACGATCACGTTCGCCGGGTCAACGACGGTCTGCTCCTGCGCCATCACCTCCACGATGCAGTCGACCGCCGCGGCCATGCCCTCGGTCGGGCCGTACTGCAGCGCGCGCGCCGTGGACTCGGCCGCGACCTGGGACATCAGCTTCGCGTACAGCTCGGGCTCGAACGTGCTCGTGTCCGGAAGCCCGCCCGCGAGGGAGATCACGTCGGACCGTTCGGTCAGCGCCATCATCTCGCGCATCGCCGAGGATTTCATCCCCCGTGTGCGCGCGGCGAACAGCGCTTCATACCGCGCCAGCTCGTGCGCTGCCGGCCGACCGCGTCGTCTATCGTCTCGCCCTGGCATCCATGGGACGGTAGCGCACAGCACTGCTGCCTCCACACGCACGATTGCAAGCATCCAGCACATGAACGGCACGTTCTTCTACATCGGACTCGGCCTGGGACTGGCCGCCGCCTGCGGCCTGCGCCCGTTCCTGCCGCTGCTGCTCGCGGGCGCGCTCGCATCGGCGGGCGCGCTGGGGGTCACGTTCGGGTCCTCCGGCGACGCGTTCCATTTCCTCCAGGCCGACTGGTGGCTGCTGGTCGTTGTGATCGCGCTCGTGCTCGCCTACGCGTTGCAGCTTCTGCTGGGGCTGTCTCCCACGCTCGACTCATCCTCCGGACCCGCGGGGAGCGCCCGCGTCGATCCCCTGGCGGCCGCCATCGCGGGTCTCGGCCTCGGCGCCGGGGCTCTGCTGTTCGCGGGCACGCTCTCCGCGCATGGCGACTCATCGTGGCCGGGCATCGTCGGCGGCATCCTCGTTGCGGCCCTAGCCCAGCGGGCGTCCGGCCCCGTCATCGCTCGCGCCCGCACGCGTCTGCCCGATCGCGGCGCGCGCGAAGCGCTGACCGTGTACCTCGATGCCGCCGCGGTGGTGCTGGCGGCCGTCGTCGCGCTGCTGCACCCACTCGGTTATGTCGCGATCGCGCTGCTCGGCTGGTTCGCCTGGCGCGGCCGCGCGCGCGGGGGCGGCGAGCGCTACGCAGGTCTGCGCATTCTCGGCCGGTGATGAGAGCTCACGCCCGTCGATGAGCCCTAAATCCCGCAGGTCCTCCAGGCCCCCCAAGCTGGTGCTGTGCGTGATCGACGCGATGGCGCCGGAGATGCTCGTGCGCGCGGCCGAGTCCGGGGCTGCGCCCGTCCTGCAGACGTTGATCGAGCGAGGCACGTACATCCCCGACTGCGTCGCGGCGTTCCCCTCGGTCACGCCCGTGTGCGCCGCCTCGATCGTGACCGGCACGGCTCAGGACGAGCATCACATCCCCGGCATGAACTGGTACTCGCGGGCGGAGTCGCGCTACGTCGAGTACGGCTCCAGCCTGCGCGCCGCCCAGCGGTTCGGGATCGCCAGGCAGCTGACCGACACCGTCTACAACATGAACCGCGCTCACCTCTGCACCGAGACGCTGACCGTGTTCGAGACGCTCGACGACGCCGATGTGCGCACGGCCGGGACGACCTACCTGATGTACCGCGGGCGCCACCGTCACGAGCCCCAGCGCGACACCGCTCTCGCGCGCGCCGTGGCGGGTACGCTCGCGCGCCACCCCGTGATGGGCCCGCGCGAGCTGTTCTACGCCGACATCTTCGCCTCGCGCCGCACGGGCTGTCGTTCGACGCTCGGAATGCCGGGGGTGCGCGACCGACACTCAGGTTGCGTATCGGAGTACATGGTCGAGCACGACCTGTTCGACTTCCTGCTGCTGAGCCTGCCCGACAACGACTGGTACTCCCACAAGCACGGCCCCGACGGTCAGCTGATCTCGCTCGCCGCCGCCGATCTGCAGCTCGCCCGCGTGATGGAGGCCGCCGGCGGCGTCGACGAGTTCCTGGCCGAGCACGCGTTCATCGCGATGGCCGACCACTCCCAGGCGCTGGTCACGGACACGATCGACCTGCAAGGAGAGCTGGCGGAGCTCGGGGTGCTGCAGCCGAGCGGCGGCTCGGCCATCCTCGGCGCGCTGAGCGCGATCGGCGGCTTACGCGGGCAGAGTCACCCCGACACAGGCGGCACGGGCTCGCCCGAGGAGGCTCCATCCGAGCAGGCCGGCTCCCGTGTGCGGGACAGCGGGGACATGGAGCCCCGGATCGCGGTGTGCCCGTCCCAGCGCGCGGCGATGGTCTATGCGCTGCACCCCGACGAGCGCGACGCGATGCGCGCATCCGTCGTCGCCCGCGCCGGCCGGATCGAGGGCGTGGAGGTGATCGCCTGGCTGGCCCGTGACGTCCACGACCGGCCCTCGGAGGGGGTGGTGTGCAGACCCGATCGCGGTGAGCTGCGCTTTGCCCCCGGTGGAGATCTGCAAGACGCGCGTGGCGTGAGCTGGCACGTGGACGGCGAGCTGTCCGTACTGGACGCGACGGTACGCGGCGGCGATAACGCATTCGCGGCCCCCAACTACCCCGACGCCCTGGCGCGCCTGTGGTCGGCGCTGACGTGTCCCACCTCGGGTGAGGTGCTGCTCTCCGCCGCTCCCGGCTACGAGTTCGTCGACTGGGGCGGCGCCGCGCACGTGGGCGGCGGCTCGCACGGCTCGCTGCACGCATCCGACTCCCTGGCTCCGCTCGTGCTGTGCGGCGTCGATCTGGGTGGGCGGGCATCCAATCCCCCGCCCGGCCAATGGGCGATCAGGGATGTGGCCGCGCTTGTGAATGGGCACTTCGGGATCGGACCGGCCTGAGTGGCGCTATCAACGCTTGGACCTGCCGCGCCGCCGCCCGGCCTGCGGGCACGGCGCCGCCGTTCGGGCGCTTGCGTGGCTGCCGTTTGAGAAGCTGAATTCGGCGGCGAACGGAAAGCCGCGGGGCGGGCAGCTGGCGGGCAGCAGGATGCCCTTCGGCCGGTATGCGAGCGTCGTGCCGCCCGCCTGTTCGTAGTAGGTGACGTTCTCCGGCCCGATCGTGGCGTGCAGCTGGATCACCGATATGTAGGGGGCTCCGGGCAGCGTCGGCACGAGCGGCACACCCACGCTGACCAGACCCCCGAACGGCGCCGGCGCGGGCAGCAGCAGGCCGGGGAAGACGATGCGCGTGTCAACCGGCGTCGTGCCTTCCGCGGAGAACAGCACCGCGAGATGCCCTTCCTGATCGGGTGAGCGCAGGATCGTGATCGGCGCGTTCTCGGTGATGGTCGTGGAGCCGAGCACCACGCCCGTGTTCGCCACGCCGTAGCCCATGACCGAGTTGGGCGGGCACCCCGCGGGCCCGGAGGCTTCCAGGGTCTGGCCCGTGCAGGTGGCCAGCCCCAGGCCGCTCAGCGCGATCCCGAGGTTGTCCGGGTAGCGCAGCTCGATCTGGGTCAGCGGGGGCGGAACCTGTCCGGGGGGCGCCGAGAAGGAGAAGCCGAAGTCGAGCGTGCTGCGCCGGCCGAGCCGCTCGGGGGTGAACGCCGCGCTGAGGCTCGCCGACTGCGCCGCCCGGGCACAGGCCGGCAGGCACAGGCCGAGCAGGATCGCCGCCACGAGCGCGGCCCGGCGCGCGGTCGTGGTCGGGCTCACCCGCGATCCTCTCAGTACAGGAGCGTGCCGGTCGTCTGCACGACCAGGCCGTAGCTGTCGCGGTCGAACGTGCCGTACAGCCCGGCCTGTCCGTGGGCATGCGCGTAGCGGCCGCTGCCGCCGCTGACCACGAGCGTGCCGGCGAAGCTTTCATACACCCCGGAACCGTGCGGAGTCGCCGTTCCGTGGCCCGTGATCGTGCCGCCGCGGGTGTAGATCGTGAAGCTGCCGGTAAACGTGGCGCCGACGTCGAAATGCACGTGCATACTGCCCGGGAGCGTTCCGGAGGCTCCGCCTTGCTCATACAGCAGCGAGCCCGAGGCCGAGATGTAGTGCAGATGGGCTGTGTCGCTCGCCTTCAGTGCCCGTGCCGCGATTACCGCGCCGGCTAGCGCGAGCATTCCCAGCCCCGCCGCTACGATCGCCGCGGTGATCCCCAGCTGTTTCAGCCTCGATATCACGCCCTCCTCAGCTCGGCGAGTTCACCAAAGACGATACACCCGCAACCGCGGCATTTCGCCACCGCTTGGCCAGACGCCAGCCCCGCATCAGCTCAAGCGTGGGCACGATCAGCGGCCGCAGCTGATCGCATACCGCGACCATCACCAGTCTCGCCTCGCCTCTGCGCCCCCCCGGCGCGGAGGCGTAATAGGCCACGACGCCGGTGAGCGTCACCAGGTGGTGCGCCGCGTGCGGGAGCGCTCTCGCCCCGTTGCGGGCCTCGCGGGCGAGGCCGGCCAGGCGCCCGGCCATCTGCTCGGGAGAGTCATAGAGATCGAGGTAGTTGAGCTGACCCGTGGCGAGGTCGTGCTCACGGTCGAGCAGGCTGTCGAGCATGCTCAGCGCGCAGATCGGCAGGTAGGCCGCGTCGATCGCCTCGGCGTCGTGTCGCGTCGTGCGGGGGTCGCCGGCGGCGGCGATCAGGGCGTGCATCGCAAGCACGGATGCCGCGGCGCCGGCGAGAAACTCCTGCCATTGCAGGCTGTCTGTGTGCGTGGCTGCACGCGTTGCCCAGTCCATGGCCTCGGCGATCCCGCCGGCCGCCGTCGCCGTGTGGCTCAGCGCCTGCGCTTGGGCGCAACGCCGCGCCGCGCCCAGCGCGACCTCGGCGACCGTGCCCGCGGCGGGCAACCGCGCGAGCGCGTGTCTCACTGCTACCACCAGCTCGTGCAGGTAGTCGCCGTCCGGCGGGTAGGTGTGGTGGCATGGGCGGTCCTCGTCGGAGCGCTCCTCGGGCATCAGCGCATCGATGAGCGCTGTCAACCGGCAACGACCGCCGTCCGTCCCGCCGTCGGCCGCCAGCTGCTCGGCCAGCAGGTCCAGATAGTCGTAGGCCACCTGCAGCGCGACGATCGCCTCGACCGTGTCGCGGCGATAGCGGGGGTCTGCCAGCGTCGCCAGCGTCGCCGCGGCCTCGACGTTAAAACGCTCCTCGTCCAGCTTGCTCAGCGCCAGGGCGCGCAGAGCGGGGTCCTCGATCGCCTCGGCGCGCCGCTCCCAGCGGGCGAGCTGCGCGCGCACCACCGGTGCGACGGTGCTCCAGTAGCGGACGTTCGCGAGCAGCAGCGCAAAGCCCGCCCGCCCGGGATTCGTGGCACGTCCCTCACCCCTACTCATTGAGGGCGAGGGTCGGAGAGACACGGGAGGCCAGCCAGCCGGGGACGGCCACGATCGCGAGCACGACGACGATCATCAGCGCGAAAATCTCCAGCGGCCTCGCGCTCTCGCCCAGGCGTGCGACCGGGAAGCCCGTGACGTGCTGCAGGTAGCCGTCGATGACGAGCTGGCCGTAGAGGCCGGCGAGCGCCCCCGTCACGCACCCGGCGCCGAGCATCAGGGCCGATTCGACGAGCAGAATCAGGCGCACGCGACGGGGCTTGACTCCCGAGAGCCGCAGCGCGGCGAGCGCCGTCCGCCGCTGCCAGATGGCCGAGGTCAGCGCCGCCGCCATCGCCAGGATCGCCGCGATCAGCAGCAGCGTCGATATCTGCCCGAGCTGGCCGAGCCCTTCGCTGGTCAGTGCGTCGATGCTCGCCTGGCGTTCGCTCGAGCTCACCGCCACCAGGCCGCTCGCGGACCCGAGTGCCGACTCGACCTCACGGCGCACGCGCGCCACGCCGACTCCGGGCGCGAGGGCGACCGCGAGTGCGGTCGGTGTGCTGGTCCCCCACAGACGGCTGTAGTCGGCCGTGCTCATGAAGACCACACCCGGGCTCCAGGCGAGGTTGGTCGTGGTGGCCGCGACCCTCAGCGGCGCCGGCCCGCTTGGAGTGGGCAGCACGAGCGTGCCGCCGATCCCGAGATGGTGTTCTTCGGCGATCTGCTTGGAGACCGCGATCCAGCCGCTCCTGCCCAGCAGCGTCAGGGCGCTGACCGCGTTCCCGCTGGAGATCTGGCTTGCAAGCACTTCTCGCTCAACGCCCGCCGGACGCGCGAGCACCCACACTCTCCGTCCATCGAGCGTCAGGAAGCCTCCTTGGAGGACGCGCACGCTCGCGACCCCTTCGAGCCGGGCGATGCGCCGTGCCGCGCCGTCCGCGCGGAAGTCGACGGTCGCCTGGTTATCGCCCGGTGTCCCGACCCAGATGCTCGCGTCGGCCGAGTAGCTGTGCGCGAAGCCTTCGATCCCGTGCAGCAGATCTCCCCGCGCGCCGCCGAGCGCGACGCTGCCGAACAGCGCCACTGCACCGGTGCCGGCGAGCGCGAGTGAGCGAATCGTGGTCGAACGCAGTGAAGAGAGCGCCACCGGCAGGATCGTCAGCTCCTGAAAGCGGTCCGCCAGCGCGTGGGCGGCCGCCAGCACGCCGGCAAATGTCAGCGGGACCGCGAGCACCGTTGCCAGCGCCAGCAGCACGCAGGCGCTCAGTGCAAGCGTTGGCGCGCTCGCGAACAGCACGGTCGCGGCCGCCAGCAGGACCCCGGCGGTGATCGCCGATCCCAGCTGTGCGCCTCGGGAGAGCGTGTTGCCGGGCACGCCGTCCTCGCGGTAGACCGCATCCAGCGCTCCCGCCCGCCGCAGGTCGAACAGCGGGACCGCCGAGGCCAGCACGGTGGCGAGCACGCCCGCGATCAGGGCCAGCAGCAGCGGCTGCGCCGTGAGCACCGTGCGCGTGCCGAGCGTGAACGCCTCGGCGAGATAGCCGGTCGATTGGTGAAAGACGCCGCGCGAAAGCGCGTAACCGCCCAGCAGCCCGATCAGCGAGGCGGCGAGGCCGAGACACAGGGCCTGGAAGAAGAGCATCTGCACGATTGCCGAGCGCCTGGCGCCGACCAGACGCAGCTCGGCGATCGCCCGGCGGCGCTCGGGCACCGTCAGCAGCAGCGCGCCCGACGCGAGCAGCACGCCGAGCAACACGCTGATCGCCGCGAACAGGGCGCTTGCCTGATCGCTGGGGCGCAGCGCCTGTCCCAGCAGCGCGACGTCCTGGTCGGCCGCCGCCACTTCCAGGCGCCCGGCCGCGAGCGCCCGCAACTCTTGGCGCACGGCCGCTTCCCGTCCCGGCGCCGCCTGCACGAGGATGCGTGTGATGTGTTCGGGCAGGCCGGCGAGCCGCTGCTCCTCCGCCAGCGGCATCACCGCCACATCCGCCTGGGAGAGCGCGCCGAACGTTTCGGGCCCGAGCACCGCAGAGACCCGCAGGCGTACTGCCCGTCCGCGCACCAGCAGCGATACGGAGCGTTCCGCCCCGCCCGCGCCTGTGCTTCTGGGTACACCGATCGCCTGTGCGCTCGTTCGTGAGAGCCCGATCCCATCCGTGGTGAGCGTCGAGGTCGGCAGCGTGTGCGCGAGCCCGTCCAGCACGACCAGGCTCGTGTCGGCGCCGGCGAGATCGACCGTCAGGCGCCGGCCGCCGACACCCACGATCGTCGCGGTCTGCTCGAGCAGCGGCGCGGCCCGCTTGACCCCCGGCAGGCGTTCGACGCGCCCCAGGTAGCGTTCGTCAAAGCCGTCGGCACCGCGAGCGCGCAGCTGCAGGGTGGCCGGGCCCGTCACCGCGTGAACCACTTCGGCGGCCGATCCGGCGATGCTGCCGCTCACCACGATCGTCGCGAACACGAGCGCCACGGCGATCGCCACGCCGAGACCCGCGAGCAGCTCCTGTACTCCGTGCACGCGCAGCCGGCGCCGGTAGAGGTAGAGCAATGCGCCGGGTCGCATCAGCGCCCGCGCGCGCGAAGCGTCGGTGCGCGTGGCGCTCACCCGCGAACAGCGACCGGGTGCAAGTGCTCGGAGATGACGGGTTCGCCCGTCCGCCCTTCGCCCGTGCGCCCGTTCCCCGACTCGCCGGGATGGATGTCCACGAGCCGTCCGTCGCGCAGCGTGCAGTGGCGGTCGGCGATGCTCGCCGCCTCCAGATCGTGGGTCACGAGCAGCACGGCGGCCCCGCGGTCGTGGGCGATCGAGCGCAGCAGCTGCACGATCTCGCGACTGCGGGCGCTGTCGAGGTTGCCGGTAGGCTCGTCGGCCAGAATCAAACGCGGTTCGCCCACCAGGGCGCGCGCGATTGCCACGCGCTGACGCTCTCCACCGGAGAGCTGCTCGGGGGACTGACGTGCCTGCTCGGGGTCTGTGAGCCCGACGCGCTGGAGCCACGGCAGCGCGTGGGCCTGGGACTCACGCGTGCCCACGCCGCCGAGCACGAGCTTGATCGCGGCGTTCTCGAGCGCCGAGACGCGGGGTATCAGCTGGGGGTTCTGGTAGACGAAGCCGACCTCGGAGTGCAGGTAGTCGCACGCCTGGCTCTCCGACAGCAGGGACAGCTCGCGTCCGTCAAAGCGGATCGTGCCCGCGTCGGGGGAGAGCAGCGTCGCGATCAGCAGCAGCAGGGTCGTCTTGCCGGAGCCGCTCGGCCCGTGCAGGGCGAGCATCTCGCCCGCGCTCAGCGTGAGGCTCACGCCGTCGACCGCGTTGACCTGCTCCCCGCCTCTGCGGTAGCGCTTGACCACCCGCTCGAGCTCGAGCATGATGCCTACTGTACGGGGTCGGCTGACCCGCCGTGGATCTCGCCCTCGCCGCTTGCGCCCTCGCCATGGCAGTCGATCGCCGGCAAACGGCTCACGCGCTCGCTCGGCGGCGCAGCGCCAGCACCGGCGCCAGCTCCGGTGCGCAGCTCCCGCGCAGCTCACCTTCGGCCAGCGACAGCGCGCGATCGACGCCGGAGAGCCCGGTCGCCTCGCCGGTGGAGATCAGCACCGCGATACCCTCGTCGGCGAGCGAGCGCAGCAGCGACAGGATCCCGTCGCGCGCCAGCAGATCGACGCCCGCGGTGGGCTCGTCGAGCACAAGCAGCGACGGTCTCAGCACAAGCGCGCGCGCGATCGTCACCCGCACTGTCTCGGCGGCGTCGAGCTCGCGCAGCATGCGCGCGGCACATTGCTCGGCGCCGGCCCGCTCGAGCGCTGAGAACGCGTGGGATCGCGCCGCCGATTGGGGAATCCCCCGCGCCAGCTGAGCGACCAGCAGCTCATCGAGCACATCGCGCCCTTCCGTGCCACCAAGGCCGCGCCGGCAGTAGCCGATCCCGCCACCGAGCGCGCCGCTGCCGCTGTGTGCCAGATCGCGTCCCGCAAAGCGCACCGCGCCCGTGTCGGGCGCCTCGATGCCGGCCGCGACGCGCAGCAGCGTGGAGCGCCCGGAGCGCCGCAGGCCCCACACGGCGGCCAGTTCGCCGGCGTGGAGATCGAGCGTCACATCGCGCAGCACGACGCGTTCGCGCCCGCCCTGGCGATGACGTCGGCCGACGTGCTCGAGCTCCAGCAGGGTCATGGCCGCCGCGCGTGCTCGTCTGTGATGGCCCGGAGCTCTCGCCGCGCGTATTCGATCCATTGCAGGCGTGCCCCCATCGCCAGGCGATCCTTCTCGCACACGAGCCGATCGGCCAGTGCGGACGCGGAATCAAGCGAATGCTCGCCGGCGCCGGCGAGCGAGGTGCCGCTCGCCTCCCGCAGGCATGCCTGCTCGTAGCGTTCGATCACCGCGAGCGCCGCCGGCGGCGCGAGTGCCGCGAGCTGGCACGCGAACAGGCGCGAGCGGCGGCGCTCGTCGCCCGCATGGGCTATCAGCCACTCCTGATAGCCGTGCACGCCCTCGGCGGTGGCCCGGTAGTGGGGCTTGGGCTGGCGCACCAATTCCAGAACCTCCCTGACCGGCAGCTCCTCGACCAGCGACCGCCGTTGCAGCGCGTCGAGCGCCGTGTAGATCTGCGAGGGACTGGAAAGCTCGATCGCGTCGGCGTAGGCGCGCTCGAAGCGTCGCACGAGCTCATACCCGTAGCTCGGACGCTGGATCACGAGTCCCAAAAGCGCCCAGTTGAGCGGCGAGCGCATCGCCGCGCCCCGCTCGCTCGCGGCGACTCTCGATCCGCTGGCGACCCTTGCGCTCATGCCCATTCCTCGCGCGCAAGCCTAGCGCAGATCGACAGATCGGCGCATATTCACAATTAGAAGCTTCCAGTTTCCGAACGCGTTCCAGATCTACTGTCGCACGGCCTGTCAACCGGCTCGCACGGCCAGTCGTGACAATTCGCCGGCGCGGTGGATGGGGACCCCGCGATTCACAGCGTCCACGCCGGCGGGTGTCCCCGGGGCCGTACACAGCAGGCAAAACGACGCCGGGGTGCCTGCGTACTGCTTCAGGATGGACGCCCCGGCGCCGCCTAACAACGATTCAACCGGCTCGTGAGGGCCGGCAGAAGCAGTCTACACCGCCGACGCCCGTGGTCCGGTGCGCGGCGAGATCGGGGCCGGCCACGCGACTCCGTGTCGAGCGGCGCTCGTTCCCGCGCGAGCGGCACGCCGCGGTCGTCGAGTCCAACACATGTCCAGACCCACAATTAGAAACAATTCGATTCTATGCCCATAGTGTATGATGCAGAATACCGGCGCTATCGTCGCTCGTCCGGGCCACGCCGACCCGGGCGCTCGTGGGCCGACCCCGCCGGGACAGACTCGAGCCCGCGTTTTGGCGTTGGCCCGGGCGCTGGTTCGCCGGGGTGTCTGCGTTGAAACAGGATGGCCGCCTCGGCGGCCGGCGTTTGCGCGAATGCGGGCGTCTGGGAGCCGAACCGTGGCGGGGCTTGTGGATTCCTCGCGACGCCGATGTGCGTCGCCCCGCCTCGACCGGCATTGGCAACCGTTCTAGATTTACGATCGCGACAGAAACTCGGCGGGAAAACGCTCTCGCCATCGTCCCCTGGTCCGGTACACTCAAGACCATGAAAGCTCTGACCTGGCCGACGTTGACCGACGATCACCAGTGGCTGACCACTGCTCTCGAGAAGGATCTCCTGGAGTGCAACCAGACTCCCGAGGAACTGAGAGCGGAAGCCCAGCGGGTGCGTGCCGAAGCGCAGGACACGGATATCGCGATCCACAAGGCCTTTCTGATGTACGCAGCCAACCTCGAGTTGGTAGCGGCAGAACGTCAGGCGGCGCAAGCGGCCTAACCGGCTCAAGCTCGGCGGGCATCGCCCAAGAGGGCGAGGAGCTCGGCGATGATCTCCTCCTGACGGAGGGTGAGGGTCTGGAGCTTCGGATCCAGCTCGTCGAACCGCAACTGGATCTGTCGTGCGGTCCACTGAGCTTTCGGGGGATCGAGCAAGTCTTGTTCGGACCACTGGGTCCCGAGGGTGCGCAGATCACGGGCCAGCGCGGGGAACTCTGTAAGGGCGATCCGGGCCGACTCGGCCAGCAACTTGTCCGCGTCATCTCCGGCCGCGTCGAGTTCGACGAGCTGGCGATGGACACGGAACGCGTACAGGTGGTTGAAGCCCGCCGAAGCCACCAGGCGGTCGACGAGCTCCAGTGGTTCGGGACGATCGGCCATCTCGACCCGGCAGTCTCGCAGTCCGACAGCGAAGACGCCGGCCCCACATCCTCCGCCGTTTCCCGTTCCTCCTCCACCGCCTCCCTGAATCGAAATGAAAAGCGTCCAACCCGCGCGGACTCGATAACCCGCGGCCGGATACGCGAGACCGGGACCGCGGGAGCCGAACCGTGGCGGGGACACGCCCGCGCGCGGCGGCCGCCGTCCCGGCGGATCCCGGGGCGTGGGAACCTCGGCGGCGGAACTGTTCTAGATTTAGAACCCTCTCAATGTGGCTTACATCGCGCTCGCTGTGGGGTGAGGATGGCGGTCATGATGGACAGAGGGATCCGTTGCGTGTGGGAGCTGCCGGCTCGGTCCGGTGCCGCTCGTGCACGCGTGGGCACGGCGGGCGTGCCGGTTGGGCGCGCGCCGTGGCGGGGCTTGTGGATTCCTCGCGACGCCGATGGGCGTTGCCCATCATTCAGGACCGGTCCTCGAGCGCCACAAAGGATGGACGCTCGAGGGGCGGAGTCATTAACAACGAAAGCAAGGAGTAGTTGATGGTGAAGAGACTCAAAATAGCTGGGTTGTGTTTGGTGGCCGTATTTGCGGTTAGTGCGGTTGGGGCCGCCTCTGCATTCGCAAGTCCAGAATGGCTGCAGAATGGTTCAAAACTAACGTCGGCGCTCTCGGTAACATCAAAAGGCAAACTGAAGCTTACGGACACAAAAGGTGGTTTGAAAAAAGGGTCGGTAACCATCGAATGCACCGGCACCGATAAAGGAACAGTCGGGCCAGGAGCCGCAGATGAACTAACGGAAGTCAAAGCCACCGAATGTAAACACGTCGCTGGCGAAGAATGCCCATCGCCTTCGGCCGAAGCGGTGCACCTCCCATGGAAGACCGAACTATATGAAGAAGGGTCCGCAATAAGGGACAAGGTCGCAAACAGCGGGGCTGGGCTGCCGGGATGGAAGGTAAAATGCAGCATTTTGTCAGATACGTGTGAAGCCGAAACAAGTACCGCGATTAAACTGGTAGAAGTCGGTATAGTAGACGCTACGTTCGAAGAAAAATCAGCAAAGGCTAATTGTTCTCGTGGCGGCACGGGAACTGGAGTTGTCGAAGGAACAGACGTGCTCGAAGCCGCAGGACTGGAAGTCTCCTAACGGCGCAAGCGCACTGACTGGGTGCCCTTTTTTGGCATGCTGGTGGAGTCCAAGCTGCCTCCACCAGCATGCTGTGGGTAACAGGAGTATGGAGGATAACCGCGGACGGCCGAAAATGGGGTCGCACGGGGAAAGTTATGAGACATAGCAATCACAAAAGGCGCGGGACAGGGTATCGCGGAGTACCGAATATGAGTGATTGGGCACCGAGACTTATGGTAATGGTGCTCGCCTACGCAACGGCAAGCCTCATGGCAAGTGCTTCTGCCACGGCTGCGGTGAGTACCTGCTCTAACGAAACGATGCGGGAGCAGCAAGGGTCCACGTATCTACCCGACTGCCGCGCCTACGAGCTGGTGACACCGGCCGATAAGGGCGGCGCGCAGGACATCTTTGCCTTCTCGTCTGGGGGCGTCGAAGATTTCGCGATCCCGTCCGAGGACGGCGAACGGATCGCCCTCTTTACCTTGGCGAAGCTCGGCGAAAACCCAGGATCGGGCGCCGGGACCTTCGGAACCTATGGCAGTACCTACGTCTTTATCCGCAACGCGGCTTCTGGGTGGGAGATGGCGTCCATCTATCCACCAGATGCCGGCCAGACCGGGTATTTAGCGAACATATTCAGCCCCGACCTTTCGCAGGTAGGGGTTGCTGCTGCCACCTATACGAATCTTTTCGCGCACGCGCCAGGGCAGACGTTTGAGATTGGTCCCCCAGGCGGCCCTTATACCACCATCGCGACTGCGGCTATTAGCGAAATGTTTTCTCTAAGTACGCCAAGCGCATTAATGGGGGCATCGCGGAACTTCAGCCACGTGATCCTCGGATCGACGGACCACAGCCTCTCGCCCGCTGCTGCCGGGACGGATGAAAGCGCCCTCGACCTGTATGAATGGGCGGGTGGCTCGTTACGACTCGTCAACGCCACCTCTGGTGGCGCGCTCGTGAGCGCTTGTGGTGCCGCGCTGGGCTTCGGGGTGGGCATCGAAGGCAGGCTTGCCCACGATGCCGTCTCGGAAAACGGCGAAAAGGTGTTCTTTACGAGCCCCGACCCAGATGCGGAAGAAAAGAGTGAACCTGGCTGTGAGGAACCGATCCGCCTCTATATGCGCGTCGATGGGGATGAAACGGTGGAAGTCTCGGCGCCTGCGCCAGGCGTGACGCCGCCAGAGCGGCTTTCCGCGACTTATCTCGGTGCCGCCGCGGACGGTGCGAAGGTGTTTTTCGCTACGGCCACCGAGCTGACGGCTGACGACATGACGCATGCCCCAGAGCTCTACGAATACGATACAGAAACCAGGACCCTGACGCGTGTATCGCGAGGTGAAACCGGTACCGCGGAAGGTGATATCAACCCAGACAGCGTGGTCGTGTCAGAAAACGGGAATGCTGTTTACTTCAAGGCAGACGGCCAGCTGACCGCCAACGCGCCAGTCATAGCAGTTCGCGGCGGAAACCTCGAAAACCTTTACGTATACGCTGATGGCCACACCACGTACATCGCGACGGTAGAACGGGCCCCAGACGAAGGCGAAAAGGGCTACGCCACGCCAGACGGCGAAGCCTTCTTGTTCCCAAGTCGCGGCGTTGTCGGCAAAGAACGCGGCAAAGGTCACGACGAGCTGTACCTGTATAAGACCGACGGCAGCCTGAGATGCGTCTCGTGCGGACCAGGTGACTCGCCGGTGAAGGGGAACGCATCGCTACCCATTCCTAGCGGCTTGCCCGAGGATGGCGACGCGGACCTGAGCCCACGGTTTATACCTATGACCAATGATGGCCGTTACATATTCTTCGACACGACAGCGCAGCTCGTGCCGCAGGACACGAACAGCACTGCGGAAGAAGGAGCCGAGGGCGGCGTGCCGTCCGGCCAGGATGTGTACGAGTGGGAGGAAGAGGGCGTAGGCGGCTGCGGGGAATCCGATGGGTGTGTGGGGCTAATCAGCTCGGGCAGGGACGACACGGCACCGTCCGAGCTGCTTGGAGCGAGCGAAACCGGCCAAGATGTCTTCTTCGCGACGCATGCACAGCTCACGCCGCAGAATACCGGCGGCATGGGCGACATCTATGACGCGCGCATCGATGGTGGCTTCGCGGTGCCCTCGACGACGCAGTGCACCGGAGAAGGGTGTCAGGGGTCGCCGAGCGGATCCCCGGTGCTCGCGACGCCTTCGAGTACCGCGGTCTTCGGCGACGGTAACCTCGCACCGCCGGTACCCAAGCCCGCGGTGAAAGCCAAGCCCAAGCCGCCTACGCGAGCGCAGAAGCTTGCGAAAGCGCTGAAAGCCTGTAGGAAAAAGCGAGCACGACAGCGATCTAGTTGCCAAGCCCACGCCAGATCGCTCTACGGCAGCTCCAAGAAGAAGGGGTAGCTGATGTTCTTGCGTAGCACTTTCTCCAACTGCGGGCGGGATGTGGTCGCGGCGCGACTTCGCAGCATTGCTGTGAAACCGGCGAAGAGAAGCATTATCCTCTCCGTCGGGCTGGTGGCGACGCTCGCGGCGCTGGTGTGCGCGTCGGCCGCCCAAGCCGAACTGACGATCGAACCCGGCAGCTTCAATGTGACGACAACGAGCAATAAGTGTTCGCGGACGGCACCGCACCTACAGTTCACAAACGCGAGCTGCAGCACAGGCGGCGGTAGTGAATGGGGATGGGAACAAGCGGCAGAAGCACAGGCTGGAGCCCATGCCGATCTAACAACAAGCTTTGCGTTGCTTACCGATAGCGAAGGCAGCACCGATGGTAATCTGAGGAACGTCGAAGTCGAATTGCCGGCTGGAATCTCGGGAAGCCCCGCCGAGGCGCCAACATGTACCGAGGCCGAGCTACTTCAGAACGGAGAAGACGCGCACACCGATTGCCCCATCAACTCCCAGATCGGGGTGGTCGCGCTGAAGCTCAATCTGTTCGGCGGCGCTACACCGGAAGTGGTGACGCTACCAGTCTTTAACATGGGGCCACACCAGGGCCAGGCGGCCGAGTTCGGGTTTGACTTTAGTCGCCTCGTCGTCAGTAACATCGTGCTCAGCGTACGCCCAACTGACTACGGCGTAGACGTGGCGGACATCAATATCACCGGTTCCGTAGAAGTCAACGGCATTTCGGTGACCATCTGGGGTGTGCCCGCCGCCGAGAGCCATAACGAAGAACGAGGCGATGAATGCTACGAATCCGAAGGCACGATGAATTGTGAAGGTGGCGGAAGGCCGCCGGGTGAAAACCCGCGGCCGTTCCTGAATGACCCGACTCGGTGCACACACGGACCGTTGACGGCGACACTGCGGGTGGAATCCTGGCAGGGCGGCCAGGGCGAAGCGACGACAACCGTCGCACCGTTCACCGGCTGTGAACATCTCGCCTTCGACCCGACGATCTCAGTCGAGCCGACGGTCACACAGGCCGACGTCCCCTCGCAATACACGCTGGATCTGAGTGTGCCGCAGAGCGAAGATCCCTTGGGTCTCGCGAGCGCAGATCTGCGCAAGGCTGTCATCACGCTGCCCGAGGGCGTCGCGCTCTCGCCGGGGGCCGCGGCCGGCCTACAGGCATGCACAGAAGCGCAGATCGGGATCGGCACGAGCAGTCCGCCCGCCTGCCCGCCGGCTTCCAAACTCGGGGAAGCGACGCTCACGACACCGGCATTGTCGCATCCGCTCACAGGCAGCATCTATCTCGCCGGGCCGGAATCCGGGCCGATCACGGGGCCGCCCTTCCGGGTCTTCCTGGCGCTTGCGGGCGAAGGAGTGATGGTCAAGCTGCCGGGAAGCGTCGAACCGAACCCGGTCACGGGCCAGCTCACGGCCACGTTCGCCGAAGACCCACAGCTGCCGTTCACGGAACTGCAAACCCAGTTCACGGGAGGTCCCGGGGCGCCGCTCGCGAACCCGCAGACCTGCGGCGAAGCACGCACGACGACCGACTTGACTCCGTGGAGCTCGCCGGAAGCCCGGGATGCAGACCCGTTCTCGTCTTTTGACGTGACGGGCTGCGCGGCATCGATGCCGTTTTCCCCCGCGTTCAGCGCGGGCACTGTCAGTCCGGCTGCGGGAAGCTTTAGCCCGTTGACGTTGACGCTGTCACGTAACGACGGCGAACAGGATCTCGCCGGCGCGTCGTTGACGCTGCCCCCGGGGGTGGCAGGGATGGTGTCAAATGTGTCACTCTGCCCCGAACCGCAGGCGAGCCTGGGGAGCTGCTCTGAAGCTTCGCGGATCGGCACTGTCCATGTGGCGGCCGGAGCGGGCTCCGAGCCGCTGTGGCTCGAAGGCCCCGTCTACCTGACGGGTTCCTACAAGGGCGCGCCATTCGGCCTGTCGGTGGTGGTGCCAGCCGTCGCGGGGCCGTTCAACCTCGGCAATGTCATCGAGCGCGCGGCGATTAACGTCAACCCGGTGACCTCGCAGGTGACGGCCACGAGTGATCTGTTCCCGCAGATCCGCAACGGGGTGCCGCTGCGGCTGAAAACGGTAAACGTGACGATCGACCGGGCGGGGTTCATGTTCGACCCTACCAACTGCGCCGCCATGTCGATCGCGGGCGCGATCGCATCCAGCGAAGGCGCGAGCGAGGGCATATCCAGCCGCTTCCAGGCGGCCAACTGCGCGACGTTGCCCTTCAAACCCACGTTCACAGTCTCCACCCAGGGCAAGACCTCCAAAGCCGACGGCGCGAGCCTGACGGTGAAGCTCACCTCCAAAGGCGGCCCGCAGCCAGGCGGTGGGGAAGCGAACATCAGGGCGGTCAAGGTGGACCTCCCCAAGCAGCTGCCCTCGCGCTTGACGACGCTGCAGAAGGCGTGCACCGCCGCCGTGTTCGACGCGAACCCGGCGGGCTGTCCGGCGGCGTCGAACGTCGGCACCGCGAGCGCGGTAACACCGATCTTCTCCCATCCGTTGACCGGTCCCGCCTATTTCGTCTCGCACGGCGGACAGGCGTTCCCCGATCTGGAGATCGTGCTCCAGGGAGAAGGGGTCACGCTGATCCTCGACGGGAACACGGACATCAAAAAAGGCATAACTTCCAGCATCTTCCGATCGGTGCCGGACGCGCCGATCACGAGCTTCGAACTGAAGCTTCCCACGGGTCCCTACTCGATCCTCGGGACCAATCTTCCCGCCAGCGCGAACTACAGTCTCTGCGGGCAGAAGCTCGCGATGCCCACCGCCTTCGTCGGCCAGAACGGCGCGGAAATCCACACCTCCACCCCCATATCGGTGGAAGGCTGCAAGCCCGCGATCGCGGTCGTCAAGCACAGCGTCAAGGGCGCCACCGCGACGGTCGAGGTGAGCGTCCCGGCGGCCGGCAGGCTCGTGGCCACCGGCCGGGGCCTGTCGAAGGGCACGGGCAAAACCGGCAAGGCCGGCGACGTGACGGTCAAGCTGACCCTGACGAAGGGCGAGGCGGCCTTCCTGTCCAAGCACCCCGGTCGCAGGCTGAAGGCGAAGATCGATCTGACGTTCACCCCGAAGAAGGGAAGCAGGCTGAAAACCACGACCACGGTCCTGATCGGCTGAACACACCAATCTTGAGCGTCACCCGTGTTTCCCTCGCGGGCGGCGCTCAAGGGGAGCCACCACAAGGCGGTAGTAACCCCTCCCGCCGAGTCCCCCCTCCCAGGCGCCGCGGCCTTTCCCTGGGTCGCGGCGCCACTCCTCAGCAGATGGTGGCTGTTACCAGATCACGGGACGAGTCGGCCGCCCCGGCGCATTGTCTTCACGGGGTCATCTATGTGTCTGTGTCGAGCCCGGGGATCGGGTCTGTTGGCAGCGGCCCGTAGATCGCTTCGAGCTTACGCAGGTCGGCGCGATCGGGATCGGGACGGTGTGCGAGGCGCTTGAAGCCCACCAGGCTGCGCAGGGCGGCCACGTGGACGGTCTGTCCTTCCCAGTCGGTCGTCTCGGCGCGTTCGGCGACGGTGTCGTAGTCGAGCGGTGGGAGTCCCCCGCGCAGGATGTCGACGATGCCGTGGCGGCTGTTGATGCGCAGGCTCTCGGCGCCGGCGACGTCCTCGGGCGTGAGGATCTTGCCGTCGCGCAGGCGCCTGCCGTCGATGCGCTCGAGAAAGCGCAGCACCGCGGCGTCGGCCTCGGGGCCGTCGGGCACGAGCAGGTCGCTGTCCTTGGTCGCACGGATGTGGCCGTGGTAGATCACGGCGAAGCCGCCGATCACAACGTAGTCGAGGCCGACCGCGCCTGCGTCGGCGACGACGCCGGACAGGTCAGGACCAGTAGGTTCGTCTGGGGGCATGGCCGGCGCGGATCGAGGCGGCCAGCAGGGAGACCGCCTGCCGGGAGAGTTTCTGGCCCTGGTCGAGTCGCTGGGCCGGAGTCAGCGCCCTGTTGCTGGCGTGAAGCTGCTCTTCCTCTTCGCGGTTGATGACGGCCCACTCGGCCTCATGTCCCACCGAGAGCAGAGGGGTACGGTCACGACGGCTCATGCCCCAGATTCTACCGACCCCCTCGGGCGCCATCCAGCTTTCGAGGATTGCGGCGCCAGCACCAGCGGTACGGCGCCCCTCAGCTGTGCTTCTCGACGAGCTTCAGCCGGTCCTCGGTCTCGGAGACCATGTCGAGCATCGCCCCGTAGTGCTCGGCGTCGGAGATCTCGATCAGCTTGTGTTGGTCGTGCTCGGCGATGACGGTGCGCTGGTCCCGGCGGGCCAGGGTTCATCAGCAGACGCGGCTCGCGGTCGAAGGGTGCAAGCCCGAACTTGACATCGAGGCGCCGCGGCCTTTCCCTGGGTCGCGGCGCTCTTTACCCCTCGTAGATGCGCTCGGCCGATAAGCATGCCGGTATGCCGCTGGCCGTGACGCTCGTCACCACACGACGGACACGTCGTAAGCGCCGAAGGCGCTGTCGCCGGTGACGATCGCGCAGCCCTCCAGCTGGGCCTGGGCGATCAGCAGGCGGTCGAAGGGGTCGCGGTGGTGCAGCGGCAGCTCGCCGGTGGCGTGCGCGTGCCGAGGGGTGATCGTGAGCGTCTGGGCACCGGCTTCCTCGATGCGCTCGATCACATCACCGGGCGCCTTCAACTTGCCGATCGAGCGCTTGATCGCGATCTCCCACACATTGACTGCGCTTGCGATCAGTTGTGCGTCCGGTTGCTCCATCGCTTCGTGGGCCGGCGCTGACAAGCGCCCATCTTCAAAGAACAGCGAAAGCAGGACATGGGTGTCGAGCAGGAGCTTCAATCGTCGATCATGCCGAACGCGCGCTGGATGTCCTCGGGCAGCTCGTCGAAATCGTCGGGTATGTAACCCTGGCCCTTCCAGATACCCTCGAGCGCCATCAGGCCCCGCGGCTGCTCGTCATAGCGGACGATCTTGGCGACCGGGCGCCCCGAGCGCTCGACGATCACTTCCTCACCGCTGCGTGCCTGCTCGACCAAGCGCGACAGCTGGGTCTTGGCTTCATGCATGCCCACGCGTGTCATGCGCTTCACTCTAGCAGAGCTTAGTCCGGATTAGCTAAGCCAGCGATGCCGGTCTGCCGCCGCACCTCGCCGTTACCCTCGGCGGGTGCGCCTTTCAGCTCCGGTCCTCGCTGCCCTGCTCCTCTCAGCCTTCGCGTTGCCGGCGGCTCCCGCGCATGCCGCGACGAAGGCGCCCGCGACCGCCACGACCCCCGCCACGACCGCCAAGGCCACGACCTCCGAGACAACGACCTCCGAAGAACCGGTCCCGGTCCTCGCGTCGAACATACCCCCGGTCGGGCGCAGGCTCTCGGCCGATCGGGTGCTGGCGATCGCGCAGGCGCTCCCGAAGATGAGGGCGCTCACAGCCAAAAACCCCGGCTCTTTCGCCGACGCGTATCTGAAAGGCCCGGCGCGCTGGCAGGTGAGCTTCTTCACGCGCAAGGGGGCCAAGGAGATCGGGCTGGTGATCATCGCCGACTCATCAGGACGGGTGCTCGAACAGTGGACCGGGTTTCAGGTCGCCTGGTCGATGGCGCGTGGGTACCCGGGCGCGTTCGGCAGGCACGTGAACGCGCTGTACATCTGGCTGGCGCTGTGCGTGCTGTTCCTGCTGCCGTTCATCGATCCGCGCAGGCCGTTCTCCCTGCTGCACCTGGACCTGCTCGTGCTGCTGTCGTTCTCGGTCTCGCTGGCGTTCTTCAACCACGCGCACATCTACGCCTCGGTCCCCCTGGCATACCCGCCGCTGATCTATCTGCTGGGACGGATGCTGTGGTTGCTACGCCGAGAACGCAGCGAGCGAGCGGACGGGCGGGCGGGCACTCAATCCTCACCGCGCCAGCTGCGCCTGCTGATCCCGGTGCCGTGGCTGGCGCTTGGGATCGTGCTGCTGCTCGGGTTTCGGATCGCCCTGAACGTGACCGACTCCAACGTGATCGACGTCGGCTACGCGGGCGTGATCGGCGCCGAGAGGATCGTGCACGGCGACAGGTTGTACGGAGGCTGGCCATCGGATAACGAACACGGCGACACCTATGGCCCGGTCGCCTACGAGTCCTACATCCCGTTCGAGCAGATCTTCGGCTGGAGCGGCACGTGGGATGAGCTGCCCGCCGCGCACGCGGCCGCGATCGTGTTCGACCTGCTCGCACTCGGGCTGATGTTCGCGCTGGGCATGCGCATCCGCGGGCCCACGCTCGGCGTCGCCCTCGCCTACGCCTGGGTGTCATATCCATTCACGCTGTTCGCGCTGGAGTCCAACTCCAACGACACGCTCGTCGCCGTGTTCATCCTGGCCGCGCTGCTGTTCGCGAGCTCACCGCCGGCACGAGGTGCGTTCGCGGCGCTCGCCGGCCTGACCAAGTTCGCCCCGCTGGCGCTCGTGCCGGTGCTGGCCACACACGGCCTGTTCACGCAGCCGGCCGGGCGACGCGTACGCGCGTTGGCGACGTTTGTCTTTGCGTTCGTCCTCACCGCCGCGATCGTCTCCATCCCCGCGTTGACGCACGACTCGCTGAAGACGATCTACGAGCGCACGATCGAATACCAAGCCAGCCGCGGCTCGCCGTTCTCGGTCTGGGGGCTGTACGGGTGGCATGGCGCCGAGACGGTCGTGGAGATGGCCGCGGTGCTGCTCGCCCTGGCGCTGGCCGTGATTCCGCGCCGGGCGGGTGGGCATCCGATCATCGGCCTCGCGGCTGCGTGCGCGGCGATTGTGATCGCCGTCCAGCTCGGGATAGAACACTGGTTCTACCTGTACATCCCCTGGTTCTTCCCGCTCGTAATGGTCGCCTTCCTCGGCGCCCGTGCGGGCAGCCCGCGCCCCGAGAGCGACGCTACCGAGCCGGAATCGAGGGAATGGCCTGCGGCGGCGCCGGCGGACGCGCCATCAGGATCTGCTCGATTGCGGCTGCCGAGCGCGGCGTGGCCGAGCAGCTGATGAGTACGCCCATCAGCCACGGATCGTCCTCGGAGGTCTCAAACCGGACCGGCATCTGCGTCACCAACGACTCGATCGCCTGCTCGCGCTTGACCCCGATCACGCCCCCGCGTGGACCGGTCATGCCGACGTCGGTGATGTACGCGGTGCCGCCCGGCAGCACCCGGGCGTCCGCGGTCGGTATGTGCGTGTGCGTGCCCACGACCGCGGTCACGCGCCCGTCCAGCATCCAGCCGAGCGCGACCTTCTCCGAGGTCGCCTCCGCGTGCATGTCCACGAGGATGTGATCGACATCGCCGAGCTCTCCGAGCGCCGTCTCGATCTCCGTGAACGCGCTGCGGCCCGCGCGCAGATACAGGTTGCCGCTGAGATTGATCACGCCCAGGCGCAGCCCGTCGCGCTCGATCACGCAGGTCCCATGGCCGGGCTGGATGCGCAGGAAGTTGGCCGGGCGCAGGATCCGCGGCTCGGAGTCGAGGTACGGATAGATCTCGCGGCGGTGGTAGGTGTGGTTGCCGAGCGTGATCGCATCGACCCCACCCGCGAACAGCGCCTTGGCAGCCTTTGGCGTGATCCCCAGCCCGCCGGCGACGTTCTCGGCGTTGACGACCACGAACGTCGGGTCGTAGCGTTCGCGCAGGATTGGCAGGCACTCCAGCAGCGTGCGCCGGCCGATGGAGCCGACGAGGTCGCCGACGAACAAAATGCTGGCCTGTGCCTCAGCCATACTGCGGCGATGATCGCGGGAGGGGCCTTGCCATGCAGCGCACCCTAGTTCCGAGGTGGGTGCAGCTGGTACTGCTGCCGATCTCGCTGCTCGCGCTCTGGGCGCTCGCCAAAGCGGCTGGGAAAGTGCTGTTGATCTTCGTCGTCGCCGCTGTCATCGCGCTGATCCTCAACCCCGCCGTCGCATTCGTGCAGCGTCCGCGGGTGCCCCGCGGGCTGGCGGTGCTGGTCGTGTATCTCGCATTCTTCCTGACCCTGGTCGGGATCGGCTTTCTGCTGGCCAACCCGATCGCGAACCAGGTGCGCACGTTCACGGACAACCTGCCGCACATCATCAACGAAGCCAATAACAAGATCGCCGAAGTGCAGAGCTATCTGGACCAGCACGGCATCCACCTGCATCTGGTCAAGCAGGGCAAAACGGCGCTGCAGAGCATCGAGGCCAAAGTCGCCAAGAGCTCGAGCAAACTGGCCTCCTCCAGCGCCGATCTGCTGACCGAAGCCGCAAGCGCCGTGTTCGACCTCGTGCTCGTGCTCGTGCTGTCCGTGTACATGCTCGTCTACGGCCAGCACATCGGCAGGCTCATACGCCGGGCGATGCCCGACGGGGACGGCACGCCCGCGGACGACTATCCGACCCTCGTCCAGCGCGCCGTCTCCCGCTACGTGGGCGGCCAGCTGCTGTTCAGCGTGCTGATGGGCGCCTCCGCCGGACTGGCGCTGTACGTGTTCGGGCTGATCGGCATCTTCCCCGACGGGCGCAAGTACGCGCTCGCGTTCGGGATGTTCTACGGCGTGATGGAGCTCGTCCCCTACATAGGCCCGATCCTCGGCGCGGTGCCGCCGGTGCTCGTGGCGCTGTTCACCGACCCGATCGTGGCGCTGTGGGTGGCGCTGCTGTTCGTCGCCCTGCAGCAGCTGGAGGGCCACGTCGTGGCGCCGCAGATATTCGGACATACGCTGCGGATCAACCCGCTGCTCGTGATCTTCGCGCTGCTGTTCGGACTGCAGCTGCACGGGATCGTCGGCGCACTGATCGCGCTGCCGATCCTGGCGATCCTGCGCGAGACGGTCGTCTACCTCAGCCGCCACCTCGAGCTCGAGTCCTGGGATCGAAAGGGACGTGGGCTCCTATGAGGGTTCACATCCCGGCCGTCTGCGCTCATCACCGCTCATGACCCACGCCCCCTCCCCTCGACCCACGTGACCCAAGGCTCGAACGCGGTCCTCGGCGTGCGCGCCCTGACCAAGCGCTACGGCGAGCGCGAGGCGCTGCGTGAGGTCAGCTTCGACGTATCTCCAGGCGAGCTGGTCGCGATCGTCGGTCCCAACGGCGCTGGCAAGACGACGCTGCTCTCGATCCTCGCGGGAGTTCAGGACGCCAGCTCAGGGACGGTGTCCGGCCCCGCTGCGGGTCCTGCGATCGGCTGGGCGCCTCAACAGGCGGCCGTGTACTCGAAGCTGACGGTCTCCGAGAACCTGCGCCTGTTCGCTCGCCTGGAGGGTGTCGCCGACCCCGACGCCGCGGTCCAGCGGATGCTCGAGCAGACAGGCCTGCGCGAACGTGCGCACGAGCGCGTGGAGCGCCTGTCGGGGGGCAATCGCCAGCGCGTGAACGTCGCGCTCGGTCTGATCGGCGACCCGCCGGCGCTCGCCCTGGACGAGCCGACCTCGGCCCTGGACCCCGGTCAGCGCAAACGGCTGTGGGAGTTCGTCGGTGAGCTCGCGCGGGCCGGCACGGCGGTGCTGTTCTCCACGCACCACCTCGGCGAGGTGCGCTCCCACGCCACGCGCGCGATCGTGCTGGCCGATGGCGAGCTGTTGTTCGACGGCGCCCCGTCTGAGCTGATCACGGCGAACGACGGCGGCGACTTCGAGGCGGCGTTCGTGGCGTTCCTGCGCGAACGGGGGCACTCGTGAGCGCTGTCATCGTACCGCCGCCGCCGCCGCCGCCGCCGCCGCCGCCGCCGCCGCCGCCGCCGCCGCCGCCGCTACCGACGCCGGCGCGACCCGCGGGCCGTCTCCGCATGCGCGCAGGGGCGTGGCGATCGTGAGGTGGCTGCTGGGCAAGGACCTGTTGATCCTGCGCCGCTCGCGCCTGCTGGTCGGCGTGCTGGTCGTCTACCCGATCGCGATCGCCCTCTTGATCGGCCTGGCGATCTCGCGCTCGCCGAGCAAGCCGCGCGTCGCGATCGTCAACGAAACGCCGCCCGGGCAGACGATCCACGTCGGCAGCGAACACGTCGCCGTCGGCCGGTACGCGGATGAGCTGTTCAGCCAGGTCACTCCCGTGTCCGTCTCCTCGCGCGCGCAGGCGATCGCGGACATCAAGTCCGGCGACGTTGTGGCCGCGGTGGTGATCCCGCGCGACATCGCCGCACGGATCGCCTCCGGCGTGAGCCAGGGCAGCGTCGAAGTCCTGTACAACGGCAACGCCCTCGAGCAGTCCATCGTCCAATCCCAGCTGAACTCCGCGCTCGCGCAGGCGAACCTCTCCTTCTCCAAGCAGATCCAGCGCGCCGCCGCACAGGCGATCGGCGCACTGCTCAGCGGTGGCAACGCGGGCGTGCTCGGCGCGCCGGCGAACATGATCGCCCTCGGGCAGATCCCACCCGAGCTGCACGCCATCATCGCGCGCCAGCCGCCCGGCCGCGAGCGCACGCAGTTGGAACGGATCGAGCGGTTCGCCGAATTCGCCGATCAGAACCTAGGCTCCTCCAGGAACGTGCTCTCCACGATCGGCCAGCCGATCCAGGTCCGCAGCACGCTCATCCAGGGCCGGCGCACACCGCTGAACACGTTCGCGGTCGTCGTCGCGGTCAGCGTGTCGCTGATGTTCGTGTGCGTGCTGCTGGCCGCCGGCGGAGTTGCGCTGGAGCGCGAGGAGCACACGCTCGCACGCTTGGCCCGCGGCCTGGCCGCCCGTGAGGGGCTGCTCGCGGAGAAGCTCCTGCTCGCTGCCGCCTGCGCGTTCGTGCTCGCCCTGGCGATGCTCGCCGGCATCGGCGCGTTCGTCACCCTCGACTTCTCGCGCATCGGCGAGTGGGTGATCGCGCTCGCGTTCGGCGCCGTCGCGTTCGGCGCGCTGGGCATCGCGATCGGCGCGCTCGCGCGCGAGGTGCGCGCCGCCTCGCTGCTGGCGTTCGGACTGTCGCTGCCGCTTGCGTTCCTAGCGCTCGTCCCGTCGGGCTCGGTCTCCCGTGGGCTCTACGACGCGATCGGGGCGATCTCGTTCGTGTTCCCGTTCAAGTCCGCCCTGCAGGCGCTCGACGCGGCGGTCAACGGGGCATCCCCCGGGCTCGGTGTCTCGATCGTGCATCTGATCGGACTGACCGCCGTGTTCGGAGTGCTCGCGCGCGTGGGACTGCGGCGGCTGGACTGAGGCCTCCCGCCGCCAACCCGAATCTCCGGGGATGAGCTCGGTGTTGCGAACGCTCTGCACCGATCGGAGATCGATGGGATCTCCGATCGGTCAGCCCACCCGCGCGGCCGCGGTCGCTTCGCCGTTCCCTGCCCTCCGTGCGGGCTCGGCCACCCCTCCAACAGGCGAGTATCCTCGGTTGGCAATGGCCTTTCCCAATACGCGCATGCGCAGGCTGCGCGCATCCGCCGGGTTGCGCGGCCTCGTGCGCGAGAACGATGTGCGCCCCGGCCAGCTGGTGCTGCCGCTGTTCGTGACCGAGGCCGAGCCCTCCGGCGGGCGGCGGCCCGGATATGAGCCGATCGCGACGATGCCGGGGGTCGATCGCCTGTCGCTGTCGGCGGTCGTCGCCGAGGCGCAGGAGGCCGCCGCGCTGGGCATCCCCGCCGTGATGCTGTTCGGCCTGCCGGCCGGGAAGGACGAGCACGGCTCAGGCGCGTGGGACGAGGAGGGCGTCGTGCAGCTGGCCACGCGCGCGATCAAGCAGGCGCTGGGAGAGCTGCTGGTGATCACCGACGTGTGCCTGTGCGAGTACACCTCCCACGGGCACTGCGGCGTGCTGGGAGAGGACGGCGTCATCGACAACGACGCGACGCTGGAGCTGCTCGCTCAGACGGCCGTCAGCCACGCACGCGCCGGCGCCGACCTGCTCGCGCCGTCGGACATGATGGACGGGCGCGTGGGCGCCATCAGGGAGGAGCTCGACGGCGAGGGCTTCGCGCAGACGCCGATCCTCGCCTACTCCGCGAAGTTCGCCTCTTCCTTCTACGGGCCCTTCCGCGAGGCCGCCGACTCCGCTCCCGCGTTCGGCGACCGCCGCAGCTACCAGATGGACCCCGCCAACGGCCGCGAGGCCGTGCGCGAGGCGCTGCTCGACGTGCAGGAGGGCGCCGACATGGTGATGGTCAAGCCCGCGCTCGCCTACGGCGATCTGATCAGGGCCGTCAAGCGCGCCACGCGCCTGCCCGTGGCGGCGTACAACGTCAGCGGCGAGTATGCGATGGTCAAGGCCGCCGCCGCCGCCGGCTACATCGACGAGCGGGCGGCCGTGCTCGAGATCCTCACCTCGCTGCGCCGCGCCGGCGCCGACACGATCATCACCTACCACGCAAAGGACGCAGCCAGATGGCTATCAGAGCAGAGATGAGCACCGAGCCCGAGGCAGCGCTCGCATCGCCCCTCGCCGACGTGGCGGACCCGACGCGGCCGACGACGGCGCCGCCGAAGCTGCGCAGTCGCAAGGACGGCGCCGCGATCTCGCTCGACGACACCGACCGGCGGCTGCTGAACCTGATGCAGGGCTCGTTCCCGATCGCTCCGCGCCCCTACGCGCGCGTGGCCGAGTTGGGCGGGTTCGCCGAGGAGGAGGCGATGGCGCGCGTACGGCACCTGCTCGACAAGCGCATCATCCGTCAGGTCACGCCGATCTTCGACACGCGCGCGCTGGGCTACTCCTCGATGCTGGTCGCCGCCAAGGTCGACCCCGAGCACCCCCATCGCGCCGCGCAGGTCATCAACGCCCATCCGGGCGTCTCGCACAACTACCTGCGCAACCACGAGTTCAACCTGTGGTTCACGATCGCCACCGAGCCCGACTCGGCGCTCGGGTTGGAGGGCACGCTGGAGGTGCTCGCGCGCGAGGCGGGCGCCGAGTCGGTGCGCCAGCTGCCGACGCTGAAGCTGTTCAAGATTCGCATGGACCTGGAGATGGAGGGCGACACCGACGCTCTTGCCCAGACGGCCGAGGTCTCCGAGCCGGTGGAGCTCGAGCCCCAGCCCTACGACGACTTCGACATCGCCGTCATCCGCGCGCTCCAGGGCGACATGCCGGTCCTCTCCGAACCATACGCCTCCGCCGCGGCGGGGCTGGGCCTACCCCAGGAGCGGTTCCTCGACCATCTCGCGGGCATGCAGGAGCGCGGGCTCTTGCGCCGCGTCGCGGCGATCCTGTATCACCGCCGCGCCGGCTTCTCCGCCAACGGGATGGGCGTGTGGCAGGTCCCCGACGAGCAGATCCTCGACATCGGCCGGCGCATGGCCGCGGTGCGCGGCATCTCCCATTGCTACCAGCGCCCGACCTACGCAGACTGGCCGTACTCGGTGTTCACGATGGCCCACGGCCGCTCCAAGGCGCAGTGCGACGCGATCCTCGACTCGATCGCCGAGCAGACCGGGATCTCCGATCGCGCGACGCTGTACTCGTCCACCGAGTTCAAGAAGATCCGGCTGCTCTACTTCACCGACGAGTTCGCCGCTTGGGAGCGCGAGCACGCCGGCGCATGACGTGACGGCCGCGTTGACCGACACTCGTTCCGCGGCCCTGTATCGGCGCGCCCTGGAGGTGATGCCCGGCGGGGTCAACTCGCCCGTGCGGGCGATGCGCGCGATCGGCCGCGACCCGATCTTCCTCGCCCGGGGAGAGGGCGCGGAGGTGATCGACGTCGACGGCAATCGCTACGTCGACTATGTCTGCTCCTGGGGGCCGTTGATCGCAGGGCATGCCCATCCGGACGTGCTCGCCGCGATCTCCCGTGCCGCCGAGCTCGGTACGAGCTTCGGGGCGCCCACTCCCGGCGAGGTCGAGCTCGCGACCGAGGTCGCCCGGCGGATGGACGGCGTGGAGATGCTGCGCATGACCTCCTCCGGGACCGAGGCTTCGATGACCGCCATTCGCCTCGCCCGCGCCGTGACCGGCCGCGAGACCGTGCTCAAGTTCGAGGGCGCTTACCACGGCCACGTCCACGGGCTGCTGGCGCAGGCCGGCTCGGGCCTGGCGACCCAGTCGCTGCCCTCCAGTCCAGGTGTGCTCGCCGCCGCCGCCGCACAGACGGTGGTGGTGCCGTGGAACGATCCCGATGCGCTGCTCGCCGCCACGGACCGATCGAATATCGCCGGCCACGAGCTCGCCGCGATCATCGCCGAGCCGCTGCCCGCCAACATGGGCCTGGTCCCGCCGCAGCCGGGGTTCCTGGAGCTGCTGCGCGAGAGCGCCAGCGCGACCGGCGCGCTGCTCGTGCTCGACGAGGTCATCTCGGGCTTTCGCGTCGCCCGCGGCGGCGCCCAGGAGCGCAGCGGCGTCACCGCGGACCTGACGATCCTCGGCAAGGTGCTCGGCGGCGGCCTGCCCGCGGCCGCGCTCGGCGGCAGGGCCGAGCTGATGAACATGCTCGCGCCTTCGGGCGAGGTCTACCAGGCCGGCACCCTTTCGGGCAACCCGCTCGCGGTGGCCGCCGGGCTTGCGACGCTTGCGCTGCTCGACGAATCGGCCTACGTGCGCCTTCAGGCGATCACCGAGCGCCTGGCGGCCGGGCTGCGCGAGGCGGCCGCAGGGGTGCGAGGGGGCGGATATCCGGTGCAGGTCGTGAGCGTGCCGGGGCTCCTCACCACGTTCTTCAGCGAGCATCCGGTGAGCGACTTCGCCGGCGCCCGCGCGTGTGAGCACGCCGCCTACGCCGCCTGGTGCCGGGAGCTGCTCGCGCGCGGGGTCTACCCGCCGCCGTCCCAGTTCGAGGCGTGGTTCCCCTCGCTTGCCCACACGCCCGAGCAGATCGACAGCACCGTGCAGGCCGCCGCCGCGGCGTTCGCCGCGTTGGACGGGTTGGCCCGCGCCGGAGACGGCCGATGAGCGTCGACGCCGGCACGAGCGCTCTGGTGCGACTGGCGCGGCTGCTGCGCGAGCAGGGCGGCCTGATGGCCACACTCGTGGCGCTACCGGCGCCGGCGCCCGGCGAGGACGGCCCCGCTCAGACGGTTGCCGCAGGCCCCCGCGCACGCGGCGCGCAAGCGGAGTACGAGCTGCTGGTCGAGACGATCTACGAGGGATATCTCCTGCACTACGGCTCTCCTCGCGTGCTCGCTCCACCCGAGGCCGACCTGGGCCTGCTGGCGGGCGATCGTCTGTACGCGCTCGGCCTGGCCAGACTGGTCGCGCTCGGTGACACCGAGGCCGTGGCGGAGCTCGCGGACACGATCACGCTCTCAGCGCTTGCGCAGGCCGCCGGCGAAGAGGCGTTGGCCGGGGCGGTGTGGGAGGCCGGCGCGCGCGCGGTCGGGTGGGGATCCAGCCTTGCTCATGAGCGCGCCAAGGAGCTCGCCTTCGCGGGCGCGCCCGGTGCGTTCGAGGCGATGTGCACAAGCGCTGCGGGCGTCCCGGCGTCACCCTGATTCGCGCCTCGATATTGTTCGCGCCTCGGTGTCCGACGCACACGCAAAGCACAAGTCCAAATACACCCTCGACCGGGGCATGCCCGGCGCGTTCGAGGGCGAGACCGTCACCCGCCGGCGGTTCATGACCGTGGGCGGCCAGGCGGCCGGAGGCGTAGCCGCTGCGTCCTTCCTGCTGCCCGCGCTCGGCTTCGCGGTTGGGCCGATCTTCAAAAGCACCCCTCACCACTGGGAAAGCGTCGGCGCCGAGGACCTGTTCAACGACTACAACTACATCCCGGTGGTCATCACGCTGAGCCCCGAAATCGGCGAGGCCGGCAAGTCGACCGCGTACGTGCGCAAGTTCAACCCCGCGATCGACACCGACCCCTACGACCGCGGCACCCCCTACATCGCGATCTCCGACAAGTGTGTGCACCTCGGCTGCCCGGTGCGCTGGGTCGACGCTGCCGAGCGCTTCATCTGCCCGTGCCACGGTGGGGTGTACGACCTGTTGGGCCGGCGCGTGAGCGGCCCTCCGGTGCGCCCGCTCGATCGCTTCTACACGCGCGTCAACAGCGCCGGCGAAGTCGAACTCGGCCCGCGTTTCTCCGTCAACAGCGAGCTGCGCCGCTTCTCGCCGCGCGACCCCGGCGAGCCGCTGGACGGCATCGGCCAGTACGCCTACCCCTCGCGTCCCGGCGCCCAGAAACTGTAGGACCGCAGAGCATCCATGCCCAAGCTGCCAGCCCCTCCAGTGCCATCCTCCCTGCAGGCGCCGCCCCCCCGGCCGGGTGAGGGCAACGGAAAGGCGACCCCGCTCCACCACGCCGCAGAGGCCGGCACGACCGTCGTCGACTGGGTCGACGAGCGCACCTCGCTGTCCGGCGGCGCGCGCTGGCTGATGTTCAGGAAGGTGCCCAAGGGCACCAACTGGTTCTACACGCTCGGCTCCGCCACGATGTTCGCGTTCCTCTCGCAGGCCGTCACCGGCGTGTTCCTGGCGATGTACTACCGGCCCGACGCCTCCGGCGGAGCGTACGAATCGATCCGCCACGTGACCAACGAAGTGTTCCTCGGCCAGTTCGTTCGCGGCATGCACAAGTGGGGCTCGAGCGTGATGGTGGTCCTCGTGTTCCTGCACATGGGTCGCACGTTCTTCTTCGGCGCCTACAAGTACCCGCGCGAGCTCAACTGGGTGATCGGCGTCGTGCTGCTGATCCTGACGATGGTGATGTCGTTCACCGGCTATCTGCTTCCGTTCGACCAGCGCTCCTACTGGGCGACGATCGTGGGCGTGAACATCAACGGCACCGGTCCCCTGATCGGGCCCTATCTGAGCGACTTCTTACGCGGAGGCCCCGAATTCGGGGCGACGACGCTGTCGCGCTTCTACGCCATCCACATGCTGCTCGTCCCCGGGCTCATCGCCGCGCTGATCGGCGCGCACCTGTACCTCGTGGCCAAGCTCGGCACGACCGCCCCGCCCTGGCTGAAAGCCGAGAAGAACCCAGAGCTGCGCAAGGCCGAGCTATGAACCGTCGTGAGAAGGAGGAGTACCTCCGCGAGTACGGCGTGCTGAAGTCCGAAGGCAAACCGTTCTTCCCGTATGCGGTCGCCAAGGACGCGACGATGGCGTGCGTGGTGATGGCGGTCATCATCACGATGTCGCTGGTGCTCGGAGCGGAGCTCGGCTCCAGGGTGAACGCCGCGAGCACGAGCTACGACGCGCGCCCGGAGTGGTACTTCTTCTTCCTGTTCTACGTCCTGCGCATCATCAAGCCGCCCAGCCTCGTGCCGCTGGCGACGATCGGCGTGCCCACGATCGGCATGATCCTGCTGTTCCTGCTGCCGTTCTACGACCGCAAACCGGAGCGCCGGCCCGAGCGCCGGCCGATCGCGACTCTGACCGGCATCTTCGTGATCGGCGCGATGGCGTACCTCACCTATCAGGGGGCCCATGTCGGCACGCCCGACGCGCTGGAAATCGCCACGCCGAAGGCCGTCGTCGAAAATGGCCCGGCCGCCGTCGCGAAGTGGAACGAAGGGCGCCTGGTGATAGCGCAGTCCGGCTGCGAGGCGTGCCACACGATCGGCGACGACGGCAACTCCGGACCTGGGCCAAACCTCACGCACATCGGCTCGCGCATCCCGCGGCTGGGAATCGCGCGAACGCTCGTGAACCCGACCGAGCCGATGCCCTCGTTCAAGAACCTGCCGCCGCAGAAGTTCGAGGCGGCCGTCGAATTTCTCTCGGAGCTGAAGTAGCCTCTCACCTATGCCCGCCCAGCCAGGCGCCGGGAGCACCGCACCGAGCAGCGCGAACGGGTCTTCGGTGAACGGCCCTCCGGCGCATGAGATCTCGCCCGGCGTGCTGGAGGCCGAGCAGGTGCGTGACATGTTCGACCGCATCGCGGTCGTCTATGACGCCTTGAACACGGCCATGTCCGCCGGCCTGCACCACCGCTGGCGCGCTCGCGCAGCCGACCTCGCCCGTGTGGGCCCGGGCAGCCGGGTGCTCGACGTGGCGACCGGCACGGGCGATCTCGCGCTCGAGCTGGCGCGACGTGTGGCCCCCGGCGGCGAGGTCGTGGGCAGCGACTTCTCGGAGGCCATGCTCGCGCGCGCGCGCGATAAGGCCCGCGCGGCCCGCGCGCCGGACTCCGCCACGTCCGGCGGCGCCCGGCGCCCAGATGGCGCAGGGGTCGCCGCTTTGGGCGACTCGCCACTGTCGGCCCCCGCCGCCGAGCTGCGCTTCGAGTGGGGCGATGCCCTGCAGCTCCCGTATGACGACGACTCGTTCGATGCCGCCACCGTCGGCTTCGGCGCACGTAACTTCTCCGATCTCGGTCGCGGCCTGGCCGAGATGGCGCGGGTCGTTCGCCCGGGAGGCAGGGTGGTCGTGCTGGAGATGACGACGCCCACCAAGCCACCGCTTTCGATTTTCTACCGCGTGTGGTTCGACCAGATCGTCCCCGTGATCGGCAGGCTGACCGGGATGATCGTCGCAGCTGTCTCGCGTTTGCGCGGGCCGAGCGCCGAGGTGAATATCGCCGACGCGTACACCTACCTGCCCGACTCGGTCAAGCGCTTTCCCGCGCCCGCTGCGCTCGCGGGCGAGATGGAGCGGGCGGGGCTGCGCGAGATCTCCTATCTCATCACCGCCGGAGGCATCGTCGCGATTCATGCCGGCTCCGTTGCAGTCGAGAGATCTCGATGAGTGCCCACGGGGGCACGGCAGCGAGGAGCGTCACGACGGACGTGGACGCCGTCGAGGCGATCATGCGCCGTGGCGGGAGCGCTCTGCGTGAGCTCATGGTCCGGACAGAGCTGCACCTCGAGCGGGTGACGGCCGAGGCTGGAGATCCGCTTGCCTGCCATGCGACCGGCACGGTCCTCGCCGGCGGCAAGCGGTTGCGCCCGCTGCTGGTCGTGCTCGCCGCCGAGGCCACGGGCGGGGTGGGCGCGCCATCTGGCTCCAGCGAGGGAGAGGAGCGCCTGGTGCGCGCGGCCGTGGCGGTCGAGCTCGTGCACTCCGCGACGCTCGTGCACGACGACGTGATCGACGGCGCCCAGCTGCGACGAGGCCGCCCCTCGGTCGCCGCCGCCGCCGGGCGCAAGCTCGCGGTCGCCACCGGCGACCTGCTGTTCTCACGCGCATTCGCCGAGCTCGCGCGCAACGGCGAGGAGGTTCAGCTGAAGGCCCTGTCCGACGCAAGCTCGGCACTGGCCGAAGGCGAGCTCTTGCAGCGCGAGGATGCCTACGCCGTGCACGTCCCGGTCGCTCGCTATCTGCGCCGCTGCGAACTGAAGACGGCGGCGCTGTTCGAGGCGGCGTGCCGTCTGGGCGCGCTGGTGGCCGTCGAAGGCTCACGGGCGCTCGCCGACGAGCTCGGTGCGTTCGCCAGGCGCATCGGCCTGGCGTTTCAGCTGCTGGACGACGTGCTCGATGTCTCGGGCCCCGTCGAGCGCACGGGCAAGGCTCGTGGCACGGACCTGCTCGACGGCACCGTGACCCTTCCGTTCATCCTCGCGCGCGAACTCGACCCCAAGCTCGCCGAACTCGACCTCCGCACGCTGAGTGGACCTGAGGAGGCGGAGCGGCTGTGCGCGCGGATCGCCGCGACGGGCGCGCTCGACGAGGCCCGCGAGCAGGCGTTGGCGCTGGTCGCCAAGGCCAAGTCAGAGCTCCCGCAAGGCCTGCCGAACGGCCGAGGCGCTGGTCTGCTCGACCTCGTGGCGGACGCCGTGGTCGAGCGCTACAGGTGAGATAGGAGGAGGGGCTCTTCTCGGGTCTCTCGGTCCCCCTCTCGAGCTTCCGCGGTCTGCGGGGTCCGGGAGTTTCGAGTGTCCGGGGACCCGCGCGGACAGGGGGCTGCTTCCGGGGGATCCAGGATCCCGGTCTCTAGAAGTCGCTGGGTACGATCAGGTCGGCGTTCAGGGCGCGCACGAAGAACTCGACCTCATCGGTCATGTTCGCGTGGGTGATCCGCTTCAGATCGCTCAGCAATGCGCCCGCGCCCCGGTCCAGCTCGTCGTCGAGCTGCTCGACGACGGCCTGCTCGAACACGCCCTCGCGCAGAGCCTCGCAGTCGGGACAGCGCAGCACTATGCGCCAGTGCCCGGCGCCCTCTTCGGCCCAGTCGAGCGGATACACCAGCTCGCCGGCGCAGTTGAAGCAGACGTGCAGCGCATCTGGCGCGCAGCTCGGCTGCGCATTGAGGGCAGGACCGGTTACGTAGGCGAGGTCGGTCTGGTCGGCCGGGTCGGCCGGATGGGCCGGATGGGCTGGCCCGGTGGATGATCCCGTCTGATCGGCCGTGCGCCGGTGATCGCGATAAACGACCTCGACGTGCTTGCCGTCGGGCATGCGCACGTGGTGACGGATATGGGGGCTTGAGTCTGACATGGCTTGCCTTGATGTAATCGACGCCCACGCCCCTCGCCTTTAGCCCTGCCCGCACCGTTCGGCGGGCGGTGCTGGCACGCATGGCTCGCCGAGACCGGCGCTCGCAGACTGGCTGCGGCGCTTGGCATGCGCTCAGAGCGTCGGGGTGAAGCCCAAGAGCGCGGTGCTAGGTTCATTAGGGCAATGGCCACCGCGATTCGCACGATCGGCCACGAAGATCGCCTCAGCCTCGTCGATCATCTCGAAGAGCTGCGCTCGCGCCTGATCGTCAGCGGGATCGTGCTGGCGGTTGCGTTCGGTGTGTGCCTGTGGCAGAACCACGCGCTGCTGCATCTGATCGGCCGCCCGCTCGAACGGGTGAGGCACAGCCAGGTGCAACGGGGGGAAGGCTCGCTCGGTCAGGCGGCCGAGGCTCAGCAGGCGGTGATCAAGGTGGCCGGAGAGACGGCGGCGACCGTCGCGATTCTCAGCGCCCCCGACAGCGGGCTGCCGGCCGCGGTTCGCGCACGGCTGGCCGCCGAGCTGCCTCGTCTGCGGGCGGACACGGCAAAGCTCTCGCCCGGCGCCCAAACCGAAAAGCTCGTGACGCTGGGAGTCGGCGAGCCGTTTACGACCACGATCACGGTCGTCTTCTTCTTCGCCCTGATCGTGTCGCTGCCGGTGATCCTGTTCGAGCTCTACGGCTTCGTGCTGCCCGCGCTGCGGCCGACCGAGAGACGCGCCGTGGCGCCGCTGCTGATCGCGGTCCCGTTCCTGTTCGTGGCCGGCGTGCTGTTCGGCTACTTCGTGGTGCTCCCCTCCGCGCTGCACTTCCTCGTGAACTTCAACAGCAGCGAGTTCAACATCCTCGTTCAGGCCGGCCCGTACTATCAGTTCGCCGCGACCGTGCTGCTGGCGATGGGTCTGCTGTTCCAGGTCCCCGTGGCGATCCTGGGGGCCACCCGCGCCGATCTGGTCTCCCCCAGGCAGCTGCGCCGGGGCCGGCGCTACGCGATCGTGGCATGCGCGGCGGTCGCCGCGTTCCTGCCGGGAGACGCGATCACCCTGCTGCTGGAGACGGTCCCGCTGTATCTGCTGTACGAGGCGAGTATCCTGCTCGCGTCGCTCGCTGAGCGTCGCGAACGCAGACGCGAGCGACAGAGTCCGGGCGCCGGGCCGCCGCCGGACGGCGGTCCGCCCGCAGAGCAGGGAATGGAGCCAAGCGTGCAACAGATCATCGACCACTTCGACCGAGAGCTCAGCTGATGCTGTTCGACCTGCGCGGACGCGGCCGTCGTCGCACGGTCCAGGTGATCTACGCCGGCCTGGCTCTGCTGATCGGCGCCGGTCTCGTCTTCTTCGGCGTCGGCGCCGGTGTCGGCGGCGGCGGGCTGTTGAACTCGCTGACCGGCAAGGAAGGCTCCGGCAGCACGAGCTTTTCGAGCCAGGTCACCAAGTACAAGAAGCTAACCCAACAGCAGCCCAGCAGTGTGTATGCATGGGAACAGCTGACCCTCGCGCAGCTGCACGAAGCGGGCGGCGAAGCGTACTTCGTCGACAACAGACTTACGAGCAAGGGCAAGGAACTGTTCGCCCAGGTCGCCAAGTCCTGGAACCGCTACCTCGCGCTGAACCCGCCCAAGCCGAACACCGAAATCGCGCAGGAGATGGTGCGGGTATTCGACGAAGAAGGCCTCGACGAACCCGCCGAAGCGGTCAAGGTCCTGCAGATCGTGACTGCCGCCAGGCCCGAAAGCGCCTCGTTGTACGCCTCGCTGGCGGAGTATGCGTACAAGGCCCACAACACGCGCATAGGCAACCTAGCCTCCGAAAAGGCTGTCGCCCTCGCCCCGGCCGCGCAGCGCAAGCGCCTCAAGGATGAATTGGCCGAAGTCGAGAATAACCCCTCGGGCGAAAAGACCTACACGACCACGTCGAACGGCAAAACGTACGCGGGCAAGTTGAACTCCAAAGGTGAACTGAAGGCGACCGAAGTCAAAACGGCGCCCGCCCCGCCGGGGACATCGTCGACCGCCAAGAAGCCGTAGCCCGCGGGGGCGCGCGTGGAGGGGGGACCGCAGGAGACCCGTGGGCGAGCGCCGGAGAACGCACCGCCGGACGCTCGCCGGACGCACGACGCGCCGCGCTACACCGCTCGCCTGCTGATCGGCTGCGCAGATCGCCCCGGGATCGTTGCTGCGGTCTCCGGGTTCCTGTTCGAGCAGGGCGCCAACATCGTCTCCTCCCACCAGTACTCCTCGGACCCGACCGGGGGACGCTTCTTCATGCGCACCGAGATGTTCCTGGACGAGCTCGACGAGCCGGCCCGCTCTGGCGAGCGATCTGGCGCTCGCGTCCTGGAGGACTCGACCGGCCGGCGGGAATCCTTCGAGGCGAGATTTGCGAGGGAGGTCGCGGACAGGTTCGAGATGGATTGGGAGATCCGCTACTGGGGCGAACGCCTGCGGCTCGCGATCCTTGCCTCCCGTCACGACCACTGCCTCGTGGACCTCCTGTGGCGCTGGCGCCGGGGCGAGCTGGACGGAGACGTGGTCGCGGTGATCTCAAACCACGACGATCTGCGCCGCGAGACCGAGGCCGCCGGCGTTCCCTACCACCACGTGCCGACGCCCAAGGACGGCAAGCCCAAGGCCGAGGCGGCGATGCTCGATCTGCTGGCGGGCCGGGCCGACCTGCTCGTGCTCGCGCGCTACATGCAGGTCCTCAGCGGCGACTTCCTGCGGCGCGTCGGGATGCCGGCGATCAACATCCACCACTCGTTCCTGCCCGCGTTCGCGGGCGCCGACCCCTATCGGCGTGCACACGAGCGCGGGGTCAAGCTGATCGGTGCGACCGCCCACTACGTGACGGCCGAGCTCGACGAGGGCCCGATCATCGACCAAGACGTCGTCCGCGTCGATCACCGCCAGAGCGCGGCAGACCTCGCGCGCGTCGGCCTCGATGTCGAGCGCCTCGTGCTCGCCCGCGCCGTGGCCCTGCACCTGGACGACCGGGTGATCGTGGACGGGCGGCGGACGATCGTGTTTTAGATCCTGGGCTAGAATACTTTCCTCCCCTGGACGACCCGCGCCCGATGGGCGTCCTCACGGGCCGTTAGCTCAACCGGCAGAGCAGGGGCCTCTTAAGCCCAAGGTTGTAGGTTCGATTCCTACACGGCCCATTTTCGGAACGCCACGTGAACGTGCGCTCAGTCCGGCGAGCTCCCGTTGCGCGCCACGAGCGTCGCCTGCCCGGCCTCGGTCCAGATCGTCTGCTCGCGCCCCGGGCCTACGCCCACCAGCGTGACCGGCGCCCCGACGTGCTCGGCGATGAACCGCAGGTAGTCCTGCGCCGCGGTCGGCAGGTCGGAGAAGGAGCGGCACTCGCCCAGATCCTCTGACCATCCGGGCAGCTCTGTCAGCTCGGGCGTGGTGTGGTGCAAGACCGACTGGTGGTAGGGGAAGTCCTCGAACTCCGCCCCCTCGGCGCCGCGATAGCTCGTGCACACTCCGATCCGATCGAATCCCGACAGCACGTCGAGCTTGGTCACGGCCAGCGCCGTCATCGTGTTCAACCGTGCGGCGTAGCGCAGCGCGACGAGATCCAGCCAGCCGGTGCGTCGCGGCCGACCGGTCGTCGTGCCGAACTCGCCGCCGCGCGCTCTGATCAGCTCCCCGGTCTCGTCGTGCAGCTCACTGGGGAACGGCCCCGCCCCGACGCGCGTCGTGTACGCCTTGGAGATGCCCCAGATCTCGTCGATGTTCTTAGGTCCCACGCCCGTCCCCACGCACGCCGCCCCAGACAGCGGGTTTGACGAGGTCACGAACGGGTAGGTGCCGTGGTCGATGTCGAGCATCGCCCCTTGGGCTCCCTCGAAGATCACCTTCTGCCCCTCATCGAGCAGGTCCCACATCAGTTTCGCTGTGTCCGCTATGTGCTGCTCCAAGCGATGTCCGTACGTCAGGTACTGCTCGGTCATCGCATGCAGGTCGAGCGCCGGATCGCGCTCGAACGGCCGCAGTGACAGTCGCTTGGGCTCCATCGCCGCGACGATCTTCTTCTTGAGGATCTTCTCGTCGAGCAGATCCTGCACGCGGATGCCCAGCCGCGCAGCCTTGTCGGCGTAGCAGGGGCCGATGCCCCGGCGCGTCGTGCCGATCTGCAGGCTGCCGAGCTTGGCCTCGCCGGCCGAGTCCAGCAGCAGGTGGTAGGGCATGATCAGGTGCGCGTTCGCCGAGATGCGCAGCCCGCTCACGTCCACCCTGCGCGCGCGCAGCGCATCCAGCTCCTCGATCAGCACCTTCGGGTCGATCACCACGCCGTTGCCGATCACGCAGCGCTTGCCCGGGTACAGGATTCCCGAGGGGATCAGGTGCAGCTTCCACTCCACTCCCTCGCGCACGATCGTGTGCCCGGCGTTGTTGCCGCCCTGAAAGCGCACGACCGCGTCCGCCTGCTCGGCGAGCAGGTCGGTGATCTTTCCCTTTCCCTCATCGCCCCACTGGGCGCCGACTATCACGATTCCGGGCATGGCCGTATGAGTGTAGGGGCGGGGTCGGTCCAGGCGGGGGGTGGCGGTCGGGTGCTGGACGGAGGCGGCGCTCAGGCGGATCGGGTCGGGATCGGATCAGGCCGCCGGGGTCAGGCTGTGCCGGCTCGTGGGGATCAGGCCGAGGGCGCCGGGACGCGGAACTCCCGCCGCTTGTCCGCTCCGTACAGGGGAATCAAATCGCCGCAGATCTCGACCAGACGCGAGACCGTGCGCGCGCCGAGCCGGTCCGAGAGTTCGTCCGGCATGAGGTTGGTGCTCGCCACGATCGCCCGCTCGGCCTCGTAGCGGGCGTTGACGATCGAGTAGAGCTGCTCGAGCACCCAGTCGGTCTGGTTCTCGGCCCCGAGATCGTCGAGGTGCAGCAGGTCCACCGCCGTGAGCCGGTCCATGAAGTCGAGCATCCCCGTATCGGAATCCATCGATTCGCGCAGCAGGTTGAGCAGGCGCGGCAGCGAGTAGATCGCCACCGAGCGCCCCGTGTCCAGGGCCGCTTTCGAAACCAGCATCGCCAGCGTGGTCTTGCCCGTTCCGACGTCGCCCTGGAGCCACAACCCTCGCCCGGAGTCGAGGTTCGCCTCGATGTCGCGCACGTAGCGGCGGACGGACTGGATCTGATCCGGCGCGACTCTCGCGATGTCGCTCACCGGTGGGCGATCGAACGAGACGCCCTGGTATCTGCGCGGTATGCGCGCGGCGAGGCTGCTGGTGCGCGCCGTGGCGATACGCCCGGCCCGGCAGGCGCAGTCGGAGGCCGTGTTCGTGGTCTCGTCGATCACGAACCCGCTGCCGTCACAGGCGTCGAATGGGCAGCTGGTGGCTCTCATTGTGAATAGCGCTCCCCGGCGTAGCTCAGGAACTTCGGGTACTCCTTCTGGAACGTCAGCGTCACCTTGCCGACCGCCCCGTTGCGGTGCTTGGAGATGATCAGGTCCGCCTCGCCCGGACGCTCGGAGTCCTCGTCGTAGTACTCGTCGCGGTAGATGAACATCACGAGGTCCGAGTCCTGCTCGAGGTTTCCGCTCTCGCGCAGGTCCGAGAGCTGGGGCACCTTCGGCGAGCGCGTCTCCACCGCGCGGGACAGCTGCGACAGCGCGATCACCGGCACCCCCAGCTCGCGCGCGAGGATCTTCAGGCCGCGACTGAGCTCACCGACGGCGGTCACGCGCGAGTCGTAGCGGCTGTCGGTGCGCATCAGCTGCAGGTAGTCGATGATGATCAGTCCCAGCCCGCCCTCGCACTGCGAGTGCAGGCGCCGCGCCTTGGCCCTGATCTCCAGCAGCCCGACGTCGCTGGAGTCGTCCACCCACAGCGGCGCGGCCGCCAGGCGCTGGGAGGCCTTGAGGATCTTCGGCCAGCGCTGCTCGGCCACCCGGCCCTTGCGCAGCTCCTCGCCCTTGATCCGGGCCTGGGAGGCGACGAACCGCTGGGCCAGCTCGGCCTCGGCCATCTCCAGGCTGAACAGCGCCACCGGCTTACCGTGCTCGACCGCCGCGTTCTCGGCGATGTTGCACACCAGCGCGCTCTTGCCCATCGCCGGGCGGGCGGCGATGATGATCAGGTTGCCCGGCTGAAACCCGCCGGTGATCTCGTCCAGGTCCTTGAACCCCGAGGGCGTGCCCGTCAGCGAGGTGCCTTCGATCGAAAGCCGGTGCAGCTTGTCGAGCTCCTCGTGCAGCACCTCCTCGATCGCCCGGAAGTCCTGCTGGCGGTCGTCGCGGGCGACCTCGAGCATCGCCTTCTCGGCCTGCTCGACCAGCTCGCGCGGCGCGGCCGAGTGGCCGAGCACGCTCTCCTGGATCTCGAACGATGCGCTCAAAAGGCGCCTGAGCAGCGCGTTCTCGCGCACGATCTGCGCGTACCGGCGGGCGTGCCCGGCGGCGGGGACGACGCCCGTCAGCTCGTCGATCGCCGCCGGTCCGCCGATCTCCTGCAGCTTGCCGAGCTGTCGCAGCCGGTCGGTGACGGTCAGCACGTCAACCGGCTCGGATTCGTTGTACAGGGCCAGCATCGCCCCGTAGATCGCGCCGTGGCGCTCGCGATAGAAGTCCTCCGGGCGCAGCCCCTCTTCGATCACCAGCGCATACAGCGCCCTGTCGGACAGCAGGATCGCGCCGAGCACGGACTGCTCGGCGTCGAGGTTGTGCGGCGGCGCGATCGCGGCCCCGTCACCGCCCTGGCGGCGTGCGGCTCCGTTTCCCGCGCCGTTGGTCGTGGCGAGGACGCTCATGATGTGAACTCGCGCGAGTCTAGATCGGGACCCGTCGCAGCCCGGAGCGACTCCCCGCTATCTCGGACTATTTTGCGCTGAGCACTCCCCACGAACAAATGTTCGCAGGGGTGGTGGACGACTGTCTACTTCTTCGCCACGACCATGGTCTTGATCGTGGCGGTCACGCCCTCGACCACGTCAACGACGACCATGTAGGTGCCGACGTTCTTGATCGGCTCGGGCATGTGGACGCCGCGTTTGTCGATTTTCAATCCCCGCGCTTCGCGGATCGCCGTGGCGATGTCCTGTGCCGTCACCGACCCGAACAGCCGCCCGTCCGCGCCCGCCTGCTGCGGGATCGTCAGCACGGTCCGGTTCAGCAGGTTGACGTTCTCCTGGGCGCGCTCGATCGCGCTGCGCTCGGCCCGTTCGGCGGCCTCGCGGCGCTGGGTGATCGCTTCGATCGCGCCTTTCGTGGCCGGCTGGGCGAGCTTGCGGGGCACCAGATAGTTGCGCAGGTACCCCTTGGAGACGTCGATCACCGCGCCCTGCCCACCGAGCTGCTCGACGTCTTGCAACAGAATCGCTTCGGGCATGGTCGCTCGGCCCCCGACCTAGCGTTCCCGGTCGCGGTCGCCGCGCTCGCGGCGGGGGCTGTCGTCGCGTCCGCCCTCGTTCACGTAGGGCAGCAGCGCCAGCTCTCGCGCGCGCTTGACGGCCGTGGCGATCTGGTTCTGATGGCGGCGGCACGCCCCCGTGATCCTCCGCGAGCGGATCTTGCCCTTCTCGGAGATGAACTTGCGCAGCGTGCCCACATCCTTGTAGTCAACCTGCTCGATCTTGTCGCGGCAGTGCTGGCATGGCTTGCGCCTGCCGCCGGGACCGCCCTTCTTATCTCGCCGGCGCACCGGCTTGCCGCGACCACGCTTTGCCACTTGAACTCTGCCTCGCTATGTGTTGGAACTGTGTCTGATCAGAACGGAATGTCGTCGTCGCCGGAGGATCCGGCGACAGGCGCGGGCTGGAAGTCCCCTTCGTGAACGGGGACGTCGCTGCCCTGTGAGGCTCCGTTGCCCGCTGGACGATTTTCAATCGGTCCACCGCCACCGGCGGCGTCGTCGCGCGAGCCCAGGAACTGCACCGAGTCGGCAATGATATCGGTTGCCTGTCGCTTCGTCCCGTCCTGGGCCTCCCACTCGCGCCACTCCAGGCGCCCGTCGATCGCGACGGGGCGTCCCTTGGACAGGTAGCGCGCGGCGTTCTCGCCCTGCGCGCCCCAGACGGTCACGTTGAAGTAGTTGGGCTTGTCCTCCCATTCGCCGGTGCTTCCGTTCTTGCGGCGCGTGTTGCACGCGATGCGCAGGCTGCACACGGACGTGCCGCTCGGCAGCGAGCGCAGCTCGGGGTCGGCGGTCAGGTTTCCGGTCATCACGACCCTGTTGATGTTGGTGGCGGCCACGACGGTGTCCTTTCGTATCTATCTGTATTGCTCTGGGCTATCTGCTTGCTCGGTCGGTCGATGCGTCCGAGGCCACCGGCGAGTGTAGAGCGGCCCGCGGCCGTCTTTTCGGCCGGGCTCGCAGAAAGCCGCGCGGAAGCCGCTTATTGCGAGGAACGGCCCGCGCGCGAGGATGTCTTGAACACGTCGTCCCAGTACGGCGCGCTGATCCCGAACCCCTTCGTGTCGTCCTGGAAGTGATGGCGCAGTGCCGCTCGCGCAGCATCCGGCCCAGGCGCCCGCGTGGGCTGAAGTGGTGGACGTAGTAGTGGATCATGTCGTACGCCAGGTACCCGGCGAAGAACCCCGCTCCCAGCCCGGGCGCGTAGGAGCTGCCGAACGCGAGGTACAGCAGCCCGAACACGGCCGCGCCCAGGGGCACGCTCACCGCGGGCGGCATCACCAGGCGCGGAGGATCGTTTGGGTGCTCGTGGTGGACGCCGTGGATGATCCAGTGCATCCGCGCCCCGAACCCGTCCGCGGGCTCGAAGTGGAACACGATCCGGTGCAGCCAGTACTCGAACAGCGTCCACAGCCCGTACCCGCCGATCGCCAGCGCGATCGTGATCGGGACGCTCTCACTCGACAGGCTCCACGCGCTCAGCACCGCGATCGCCGGGCCGAAGATGAGGACCGGCACGATCGGGTGCACCCTCGAGCAGGCATCCAGCAGCCGCGACTCGAACATCGGCGGCGAGGCCTTCAGCACGTCCGCCCTGCTTGTCTCGGTCCGCTCGCCCGTGTCCTGCGCCCAAGCCATGTGTCGAGTGTATTACCCGTCGGTCGCCGTGGCTGCGCCTTGCTCGGCCACGGGGGCCTCGACCGGAGCGGGCGGGGAGTCCGCGAGCGGCGAGTCCGCGGCCGGCGTCTGCGCCGGGGGCGCGAAGGTGGCTCCGCATGCCTGGGCGCCGCGGGCGCCGCGGCTGCGCTCGCGCGCATGTCCGGCGCCTCGGGCGTGCCGGGCTTGAGCTTGACGATCCGGAATCGCATGAGCCCGTCGGTGATCCGCAGCGTCCGGTCCAGCTCGCTCAGCAGCTCGGGCGTGCCCGCGTGGAACTGCAGCAGGTGGTACTCGGCGTCGGTCTTGCGCTCGATCGGGTACGCCAGCGCCCGGTCGCCCCAGTCGTCCTCGCCCACCAGCTCGCCCTTCGCCGCGATCGCCGTGCGCGTGTCGGCGAGGATCTTCGCACGGGCCTGCTCCTCGGCCTGCGGGTCGAGCAGCAGCACGAGATCGTATGTGGGGGCGGGCAGCGTCATGTCCGGCGGACAGAGTAGCGGTTCTACTGCGACGCGCCCTTTGCGCGGATGTCCGCCAGCTGCTCGTCGATCCAGTCGCCGGGGTCGCGCGAGGTCACGATCTCCGCCAGTCCCAGTGCGCGCCGGCGGCGCTCGGCCGGGTCCATCGTCAGCGCCGCGTAGATCGAGTCGGCCAGCTCCTGGATGTCGAACGGGTTCACCGACAGCGCGTACTCGCCGAGCTCCTCGTGGGCGCCGGTGTTCTCCGAGAGGATCGACACCCCCTCGCGCTCGTTGACGATCGGGCCCTCCTTGGCGACCAGGTTCATGCCGTCGAACATCGCGTTCACGAGCAGCACGTCGTAGTGCTTGTACGCGGCCATCGCCTCGTCGAGGTCGTCGCGCAGCTTCAGCTGGATCGGCATCCAGTCCGGCGTTCCGTGGCGGTGGTTGACGACCGCCACGAGCGCCTCGATCCGCTCCAGGTACTCGGCGTACTGGGGCACGTCGGTGCGCGAGGGCATCATCTGCGCCATGAACGTCACCCGCTCGGAGAACTCGGGATGCTGCTCCAGGAACAGGTCGAACGCGGAGAACCCGCGCAGCACGTTCTTGCTGAGGTCGGCGCGGTCCACGCGCAGGATCAGATGGTCGCGGCGCCGGCGCATCAGCTCGGCCTCGAACTCCGACGCGTGGACCTTAAGCGAGCTTGCGCGTCGCCCGATGGTCGATCGGCAGCGGATAGCGCGCACCCACACCTCGCGCTCGCCGTAGCGCACGACCCCGCGTCGAAGTCGACCTCCAGGTCCATCAGATCGCGGCAGCACTGCAGGAAGTTGCGCCGGTAGGAGCGAGTGTGA
>CAVYDM010000012.1:0-19847 GCA_963767255.1 uncultured Solirubrobacterales bacterium
CAGCAGTCCGGTCACGGCCTGGCTCACTTTGATTGTCGCGGCGCCAGCGGGCAGGCTGCCGGTGGCCGTCTGTTTGCCGTAAGCGGCGGTGGGCCCGTACTCGAAGTAGTAGGTCGTGGCGAGGTTGCGAGGGTTGACGCTTCCCTCGAGCCTGCCCGAGGTGCCGCTCACGTGACCGACTCCCCCGGTGATCACGTGCGGAGCTCCGGGCCGGGTGCTTTTGGCGGTCGCGGCCGGCGAGGCGAGCGGAAGCGCCGACGCGGCGCAGGCGAGGATGGCGACGCCCAACGCGACGTTCGAGGCGAATCGCCCGGCGAGTCTCGATCTGCTCATATCCGAATCTCTCCCTGTGCTGGCCCTCGTTGGTTGTTGGCATGCGGTTGGCGTGCCCGGCCCCATCGGCGTGCTCGCCGCATCCCTTGAACACGGATCGCGCCATAACGATGCGGTCATCCACGGCCGGATCATCCACGACCATGACCGGTCGAGGGCTCACGCTGGGACGCAACCCCAAGCATAGCGCTCCGCCTTGGATCTGAACCCCACGAAAGGGTCAGATCACGCCGCCACGCCCTGTCCCGCGCTTCTGAACGCTTTCGTGTAATCTTTCCCGCGCGGGCGGGAGCAGCTGATGCATGGACGAGCAGCCTGATGCACGGAGACAACTGCGCGTCCAAGCGGCTTTCGTCCTCACATGCCCCAGGAGGGGGCTATTCAACGCTCGCGAGTCATATAGCGCTGGGCGTATGACAACAGGAGGATGAGATGACAGGAATGATTCCTAACAGAGCAGCGAAGCTGGCTGCGGCGATGTTCGCGGCAACTGCCCTCTTGGCCGTCGCGGCTGGGACAGCGGGTGCCGAAGTGGTCTACAACAACATTCCGGGCTCGTTGCCCGGAAACTTTGCATCTATCGGCTTGGCGGCGACCTCCAGTTCGGAATTCGGCGGCCAGGTCGAACTCGCGAATACGGCGCGCAAGAACCCGGTGGTGACGGTCGTGATGAGCAGTTGGGCATGTGAAAGCGGAACCGTCGAAAACGAATGCAAAACGAAAAAACTAAATAAGACGTTCAAAGTGCCGGTCACCGTCCGCATATATGGGGCGGGAGAACTGAACGAGGCGCCGTTCGCCGAAAAGACGGTGAACGCCAAGATGAAGTACCGGCCAACTAGCAACCCGACGAAATGCCCGGCAGACGCGGTAGGCGGGATGTGGTACGACGAAGCCACCGCGGAATGCTCCCACGGCTACGCGTTCCCGATCACGATTAAGCTGAAGACCAAGAAAATGCCCAGGAACGCGATCATCACCTTCTCCTATCCACACGCGTCAGGGCCAGCTGAGTCTCTGAACGTATCGGTCAGCGAACCATGGGAAAACACGCTGTCGGTGGGTAAAGACCCGGTGAGCGAATGGGTCGTCAACTCGACCTGGAGTGGAATGTATGGCCCAGGAGCGACGGACGTGGGCACACTTGGATATGAGCAAGGGTTGGGCTCAAGCGAGGGAGAAGGAATCGAATACCAGCCCGTGATCGAGGTCAGCGCCGAATAGGCAAGACCAGCGATCCGGAAGCACAACAGCTGATGGAAGCACAACAGCTGACGAAGGCCCCGCCAATGGCGGGGCCTTCCTTCGTCAATACCCGGGCTGGCTGTGGACACAAGCGAAGGACGTCCTCGAAACGGGCATCGGCGGCGCACGCCTCGAACGGAGCGGGCTTATGTTATGACTACGCTCACGACCGAACCGCTCGAGATCAACGGCACGGTGTGAGGTGTGTGAGGTCGCTGTCGCGCGTCACACCGCTCACGGCCCGTACTCTTCTTCGCGCGCGCGGCGGCGCCTGCGCAGAAACAGCAGCAGGCCCGCCACGGCGAGGACGACCACGACGATCGCCCCGCCGATGATGATGTAGCGCCGTTTGTGGGACGGAGCTTTCGCCTTGACGACCTTCACCGTGACGCCGTCCGCCCTGACGTCGCCGAGCAGTTGTTGCTGCTGCGAGGCCGGGAAGGCGACGACCACTTTGCGGCCGTCCTTCAGCGTCGTGTGGAAGTCATGGGCCTTGGTATGCAGGGTCACCGAGCGCACTTGATGTCCGCGCAACTGGCCTTCGAAGATCACGAGGCTCTCCTTCGGCGGGGACGTGGCCGCCAGCGCCGGCGTGACGGATACGATCGCGCAGGCGCAGGCCAGGAGCGCGACCGTCGCACCGGTCCGCAACCGCGCGAGCGCTTCGGCGCCGCCACGAGGCGCCGCCCGCCGGTATCGTCGAGATGATCGAGTAGCGCGGGGCATCCGTCGCGGCAGCCTAGACCATATGGATGCTCGGTGCGGCCGCTTCAATCAGGCCTCCAATCAGCCCTCCACCGAGCGGTGCCAAAGCGAGGTCTCCGCCAACAGGAATGGATCGCTCGGCTCGGCGCCGGGCATCGGCTCTCTGGCGAGCTCTCAGCGCACGACGGGCATGTCGATCCGTGCGTCCCTGACCGTCAGCCTGGGCCCGTCCGGGTGCATGACCGACTCCCAGGCGACTACGGGCGCATATCTGTCGGTGTCTCGCGGGAACTCGGCATCGCCGCGTGCGGCCATCGCGCAGACCGCCCAGCAGAGCGCCGCTGCGGTGAGCCACGCGCTCGCTATCAGAGCGATCAGCATGACAATCTATGTTCGAGGGAACCCATGTCTGTTCCTTTATCGGATGCCTGCGCGCAACCTTGAATGTCTCAGGGCCGCCTGGACGGCACTCGAGCGCCTCGATACGATCTTGCTCCCGTTTCGCGGTCTCTGTGCGTACCATTGATCCAGTGCGCCCTTCCCACGGTCAGATCGATACCTGATGTCCTCGCCACCCACCCCTCCCACCGAGACCTATGGCGACGACGCCGACTTTGGCATCGACGCCGCCGATGAGGCGCAGGCCTCCGCTTCATCTTCCGTCGCCGCTTCGGACTCTCCGTCCGCTTCCGAGCACCCCGTCGAGCTGCTGCGCCTGGTCACCGCCGGCTCGGTCGATGACGGCAAGTCCACTCTGATCGGGCGTCTTTTGTTTGACTCCAAGCAGGTCCTCGTCGATCAGCTCGAACACATCGAGGCCGCCAGTCAGCAGATGGGCAGCGACTTCCTCGACCTCTCCCTCCTGACCGATGGCCTGCGCGCCGAGCGCGAGCAGGGAATCACGATCGACGTCGCCTACCGCTACTTCGCCACCGACCGGCGCCGCTTCATCATCGCCGACACCCCCGGCCACGAGCAGTACACGCGCAACATGGTCACCGGCGCCTCCACCGCCGACCTCGCGATCGTGCTGATCGACGCCCGCGCCGGCGTCCTGCCCCAGTCCCGTCGGCATGCCTTCATCGCCTCGCTGCTCGGCATACCGCACCTCGTCGTCTGCGTTAACAAGATGGACCTCGTCAACTTCTCCCAGTCCTCTTTCGAAGCGATCGTCAACGACTTCGGCGCCTTCGCCGCGCGTCTTGACATCTCCGACGTCACCTTCATTCCCATCTCCGCCCTCCTGGGCGACAACGTCGTCGAGCGCTCCACCTCCATGCCCTGGTATCAGGGCCCGCCGCTGCTCTACCACCTCGAGCACGTCCACATCGCCTCCGACCGCAACCTCATCGATGCGCGCTTCCCTGTCCAGTGGGTCATCCGGGTGGGCGGGCATCAAGTCCGTGCGGGCCACTCCGACTACCGCGCCTTCGCCGGTCAGGTCGCCGGCGGCGTTCTGCGTCCGGGCGATGACGTGGTCGTGCTCCCCGGCGGCCAGCACTCGCGCATCGCCGGCATCGACACCTTCGACGGGCCCGTCTCCGAGGCCTTCCCGCCGATGTCCGTCGCTCTGCGCCTGCAGGACGACATCGACGCCAGCCGCGGCTCCACGATCGTGCGCACCCAGAACCAGCCCACTCTCTCGACCTCCTTCGAGTGCCTGCTCTGCTGGATGTCCGAGCAGCCGCTGGACCCCCGCCGCCGCCACCTGGTCAAGCACACGACCCGCACCGTCCCCGTCGGCGCCCTGGACGTTCGCTACCGCATAGACGTCAACACTCTGCACCGCGACGCGTCGGCCTCCACGATGCAACTCAACGACCTCGCTCGGGTCCGCCTCCAGGTCGCCTCGCCCCTGGCCTTCGACTCCTACCGGCGCAACCGCATCACCGGTGGGCTGATCGTGATCGACGAGGCCACCAATGCCACCGTCGCCGCTGGTGTGATCCTCGACACCGAGATCGAGCCCGACACGGAGTCCGAGGGCGCCGACGCCGGCATCGGGATCGGCGCTGAACCCGGCGTCAAAACCGAGCGCAGCCCCAACGTGCGCTGGCAGGGCTCCCGCCTGACCCGCGCCCGGCGCTGGGAGTCGATCGGGCACGCCGGCGCCACCGTCTGGTTCACCGGTTTGCCAGGCGCGGGCAAGTCCACCGTGGCCGGCGCCGTGGAGGAGCGCCTCATCGCCGCGGGCCGCCCCGCATTTCTGCTCGACGGCGACAACCTCCGCCATGGCCTGAACGGCGACCTCGGCTTCGACGACGCCGCCCGCTCCGAGAACGTGCGCCGCACCGCTCACGTCGCCCGCCTGCTGGCCGAGTCGGGCACGATCGCGCTCGTCAGCCTCGTCAGTCCCTACGCGGCCGATCGCGCCGCCGCCGCCGCCCTGCACGCCGACGACGACCTCTCCTTCATCGAGATCTTCGTAGACGCTCCCTTGGAGCTCTGCGAGCAACGTGACCCCAAGGGCCTCTACACACGCGCGCGTGCTGGTGAGCTGCCGGGGATGACCGGAATCGGCTCCCCGTATGAGCCCCCGGTGCACCCCGACCTTGTCTTGCGCTCGGGAGAGCACCCCGTGGAGGACGCGATCGAGCGGGTGATGGACCTGCTGGCGGCGCGCGGTCTGACATCCACGGGCTAGCGCCGCTCGCCTCGCTGGCGCGAGCCGCGCTTACGGGGCTCGTTCACAAGATCGTTACCTGCGCACGGGCGTCTGCCGCGACCGTATATTCGCTGCACATCCATGCTCGGACGGCGTACGTCCGGCGCCCGGGACCCCGTCCTTTACCCCATTCCTTGATCTGACCGACCCCAGGTGAGCATCCTGTCCACCGAATCGATCGCCAGTCCTCCCGACTCGGCCCACACGGCCGAGTGCTGCGCGAGCTGTGGCGTCCCGCTGGCCGAGGACCAGCGCTACTGCCTGGAGTGCGGCGAGCGCCGCACGCCGGTGAGCAGCGTCCTGCTCGGCGGACCGCCCTCGGCCGGCGGTCCTTCCGTGTCCCCGACTCCGCCAGCGCCTCCCGTTCCATCAGGGACTGGGGCTGCAGATGGGGCCGGACGCGGCAACACCGTCACGGTCATCGCCGGGGTCGGTGTGCTGCTGCTGGCGATGGGCGTGGGCGTGCTGATCGGGCGCTCCAGCGCCTCCTCGAAGCCCGCCGCCGCCCCGACCCAGGTGATCAGCGTGTCCCAGCCCACGGCGAATCCGACCGCTCCGACGACCACCACGCCCGAAACGACCACGCCCGAAGCTTCAAAGAGCGGCTCTGGCTCCACCTCCTCCAAAGGCGGCTCCCGCAAAGGCGCCTCGTCTGTCGCCGGTGGGGGCTCCTCCAGCGGCAGCGGCAGTGGCGGTGGCAATGGCGGGAAGAACGCATCGCCCACGACTCCTGCATCCGGCTCGTCCGGCAGCGGCAAGAGCTACGAGGAAAAGTCCAAGAACCTCCCCAACGTGGTCTCCACCGGATGAGCGCAGGACCGGAGGCCGCCGGGCGCTCGGAATTGCGCCGCCGCCGCGACGCCTTGGCCGAGCAGGTGACCGAGCTGCACTGGGACCTCGGCGGCTTGGCGTATGAGATGGCGATCCGCGACCACTTCCGTCTCGACGTGCTCGTGCGCCGCGCCGCGCTGCTCCAGGAGCGTGATGCCGAGCTGGCCGAGGTCGAGCGCCTGCTGCGCCTGGAGGAGAGCGCTGGCGCTGGCGCCGGCAGCTGCCCGCACTGCTCGGCCCCGCACAGCCGCGGCGCCATCTACTGCTGGCAGTGCGGCGCCACCCTGATGGAGCTCGCGCCCGCGCAGGCGGCGCTCTCGCCGAAGGTCGTCTCGGGCGCCGGGCACGAGGCCGGGGACTCCACGGAGGTGCTGAACGCGCTGCTCGCTCCGCGCCCGGCCGAGTGATCGCGTGGGCAACCTCTCGCTTGGAAACCTCTCGCTGCCGTCCCCGCGAGTTTGCGCAGTGCTCGTGCTCGCGTTCCTCGGGTTCGGGGTCCTGATCGGCAACGTCACCGCCTCGCCCGTGCAGGACACGCTCGCCGCATCCTCCGGCCGGCGGGTGAAGCTCGTCCTTCCGCCGGCGGCGCCCACCTCCTCGACCTCGCCCTCCTCGGGCGCATCGAGCGGGGCGGGCGAATCCTCATCGAGCGAACCGCCCTCCGCGGAATCCGAACCCACTCCCGCGGGCGTCTCCTCGACCCCGGCCGCCGCGGGGGGCAAGGCGGGCTCGGGCAAGTCCTCCTCGCCGTCGAGCTCCGGCGGCGGCAAAGGTGGCGGCGGCGGGGGCAAGGGCGAAGGGGGTGGCAAAAGCGGGTCCTCCGCGCCGGCGCCGGGCGGCTCGAGCTCGAAGCTGCCGCCGATCAAGCACGTGTTCGTGATCATGCTCTCCGATCAGCCCTACGCCTCGGTGTTCGGACCCTCCTCGCCCTCTCCCTATCTCTCCCAGACGCTCGAGCGCCGGGGCGAGCTGCTCGTGCGCTACTACGCCGTCGCCCACCAGGGGCTCGCCGACGCGATCGCGCTGATCAGCGGTCAGGGACCGACCGTCGAAACCGCGGCCAACTGCCCCAACTACAGTCTCATCACGCCCGCCACCGTCGGCGCCGACGAACAGGTCACCGGCTCGGGCTGCGTCTACCCGTCCCAGACCAAGACGCTTGTCAGCCAGCTCGCAGCCAAGCACATGCCCTGGCGGGCCTACATCGAAGGGATGGGCGAAGGTCCCGGCGGTTCGGGCGCGGGTGGCGCGGGTGGCGGTGCGGGCTCGGGCGGCGTGGACGGCGTCTGCGGTCATCCGGCGCTCGGCTCCGCCGACCCCACCTCCTCGGCCACCCCTCAAGCGGGACAGCCGTACGCGACGTGGCGCAACCCGTTCGTGTACTTCAGCTCGATCACCGACGCTCCCGCATGCGAAGCCCAGGACGTAGGACTGAACGAACTCTCCGGGGATCTGGCCGCTCCCGCGCGCACGCCGAGCTTCGCCTACATCGTTCCCGACCTCTGCCATGACGCCAGCCCCACGCCGTGCGCCCCCGGCGCCCCTGCCGGGCTGGGAGCGGCTGAAGGATTCCTGAAGAAGGTGGTGTCAGAGATCACCGGTTCCAAGGCCTACAAGGAAAGCGGCCTGCTCGCGATCACAGTCGATCAGGCGCCCTCCAGCGGCGAATTGGCCGACTCGAGCTCCTGCTGTGGTCAGCCGCAGTTCCCGAACCTGCCGGGGTCCTCCTCGGGCCTGGGCCCCGAAGGCGGGGGACAGGTCGGCGCGCTGCTGCTCTCGCCGTTCATCAAGCCCGGCGGCGTCAGCCAGGAACCGTACGACCACTTCTCGCTGCTGCGCACGATCGAGGACCTCTTCGGCCTGGCGCACCTCGGCTACGCGGGCCTGTCGAAGGTCAGCTCGTTCGAACCGTCGATCTTCTCGGCTCACCAATCGGGCTGACCGCCGGGCCTTCGTCGGTGCTCGCAACACAACACGGAAGATCGGCCGCATGCCGAGACGCATGCCTGAGTGTCGCGCACTTCACAGACAGACCCGGTCAATCGCACCCACAACGTGAGGAATTCGTCTAAGATAAGCCTTCAGCGGGATGCAGTGCGTGGGATGGGCTCGCCCTTGGGTTTGGGCCCGGAGCCACGTCCACCCGCTCCGCAGCACTCCAAACAGCCATGCACGTAGATCCATACATAGTCCTCGGGGCCGCCGTCATCGGCTTTCTGGTCGGCTTGACGGGCGCCGGGGGAGGGGCCCTGATGACGCCGATGCTGATCCTGCTGTTCGGGGTGACGCCCTCGGCGGCGATCTCCAGCGACCTGGTGGCGGCGGTCGTGATGCGCCCGTTCGGGGCCGCCGTACACCTGCGCAAAGGGACGGTCAACCATCGACTGGTCGGCTGGATGGTCCTGGGCTCGGTGCCGGCGGCCTTTCTCGGCGCCTATCTGTTGCATCTGATGGGAAACTCCAAGGCGGCGCAGGAAAAAATCGAGATCGTGCTCGGTGCCGCGCTGCTGGTGGGGGCGGGCGCGATGGTGCTGCGCTACGTTCTGGACCGCCGGGGCGGGGGGACGCGCACGGGGGTGGTCCACGACGTGGACGTTCGGCCGCTGCGCACGGTTGCGATCGGGACGATCGGCGGCCTGATCGTCGGCATGACCTCGGTCGGCTCGGGCTCGCTGATGATCGTCATGCTGCTGTTCCTCTATCCGATGCTCGGCGCCAACCAGCTCGTCGGCACCGACCTGACCCAGGCTGTGCCGCTTACGCTCGCCGCGGCGCTCGGCGCCCTGGCCTTCGGCCACGTCGAGTTTGGTGTCACGGCCTCGCTGATCATCGGCAGCGTACCGGCCGTGCTGGTCGGCTCGTTTCTGTCCTCGAGCGCCCCGGATCGCTACATCCGCCCGGCGATCACGTTCGTGGTCTTCGCCTCCGGGTTGAAGTACGTAGGCGTCAGCACGACCGCGCTGGGTTGGATCCTGTGCGCGACCCTGCTCGCCGGGGTGCTGGCCTGGATGGCCGTCAGCCGCCCATGGCAGAGAACGGGCGAGCCCGAAGAGCTCGTGCCGGCCGATGATGGCGCCGCTCAGCCCGAGCTCGAAGCCGTTGTGGCGCCGGGTCGCCTGAGGACCGGCGGGCCGGGCCTGCTCGGCATCGGCTCGCCCCATCGCACGGCGCAGGGTCCATACCATCGCGATCGCGGCCAGCAGCACCCCGGGGACGATCGCCAGCAGCGCGGCGTCGCCGCCCGGCCAGTTCGCGCCGGCGCCCTCGGCGCCCCAGAACATCCCAAACGAGCTGAGCATCACGCCGACCGCGAACTTCATCGTATTCTCGGGCACGCGCGCCAGCGGCGCTCGCGCCGCGACGCCCGCGACGATGACCAGGAGCACGGCGAGCCCCGCGGCTGCGGCAGCCAGCGGGACGCGGTGCTGGTTGGCGCCGAACGCGAGCACGATGAACGCGACCTCGAGCCCCTCCAGCAGCACCCCCTTGGATGCGATTGTAAACGCGTAGCCGTCGAAGCCGGAGCGACTGGCGCCGGCCGCGCGGGCGGCTTCGGCCTGCATCCGGAAGATCTGCAGCTCGTCGTGCTTGGCCTTCAGGCCGACCGCGCGCAGGATCGCCTTGCGCAGCCACTGCAGGCCGAAGATCAGCAGCAGGCCGCCGACGATGACCCGCAAGACGTCGATCGGCAGGGAGGTGAGCGCCGGGCCGAGCGCCACCACGATTGCGGCGAGCACGAGCGCCGCCGCCGCGACACCGCTCATCGCCGAGGACCAGCTGCGTGTGGCGCCGACCGCGAAGACTATCGTCAGCGCCTCGACGGCCTCCACGGCGCAGGCGAGGAACACCGAGAGGGCCAATCCGATGTCTGCGCCGCTCATGCCTGTGATTGTCCCTGAGATCGCCGCGGAGCCGGTGGCCCGCGCGATGAACGCCGGGGCGCCGGCGCCCGACGCGACGCCGGCGCCCGGAACGCTTACGCCACGCGTGCGACGGAGCCGGCGTGGACCTCTGCGACCTCCGCCAGGAGCACTCGCCGATACCCCTCGCCCAGCCGCTCCAGCGCCCGCTCCCACGTGCGCGTGCGCACCGAGGCCAGTCCAGCCGCCGACAGGCGCTCTCCCAGCAGGGGCGAGCCCGCGAGCGCCAGCACCGCGCCGGCCAGCGCATCGGGATCGGGCTCGCACAGTAGTCCGTTGACGCGGTGCTCGATCAGCGACAGCGGCCCGCCCTCGGCGACCGCGATCACCGGCAGCCCCGATGCCTGGGCCTCGAGGATGACCTGGCCGAACGTGTCGGTCTGACTGGGGAACAGGAACATGTCGGCGTTCGCGTACGCGCGCGCGAGCTCGATCCCGGACAGCCAGCCCAGGAACGTCGTGTGCGCCTCGCCGACCCGCTCGCGCAGCCGCTCCTGCTCGGGGCCGCCGCCTGCCAGCACGAGGTGCAGCCTCGGCTCACGATCGTGGGCCGCCACGAAGGCCTCGGCCAGCAGCTCGGCGCCCTTCTCGCGCGTGATCCTGCCCGAGTACATGACGTTGATCCTGTGCTCGTCGCCGCTCTCCCCGCCCAGCAGGCTTTCCTCGCGCAGCGAAGGATCGAATCGCGAGGTGTCCACGCCCCGGTCCCAGCGCATGATCCGCTCGGCGGGCATCCCGATCTCTCTCAGCGCTTCGTCGGAGGCGAGGCTGGGGGAGAGGACGATGTCGCACGCGCGGTAGAACGTGCCGACGGCCAGCGCCATCGCGCCGGCGAGCTCCGGCCGGCCCGAGCGCAGATTCGCGTAGGCGGTCAGCTCGGTGTGGTAGCTGCCGATCAGCGGCAGTCCCAGCGCGCGGGCGAGCAGTGCGCCTGCCACGCCGACCGGCCCGGGCGAGCAGACGTGGATCGCGTCGAACGCGCCGTCCGCGAGCGTCTGCACGGCCGCGGGCAGGCTGGGAACGCCGATCTGCAGGCCCGGGTAGTAGGGCACGTCGATCTCCGCCACCGCCGACAGCCTCAGGTCGACCTCCGGGTCTGTGCCGACGACCTCGATCTCATACCCGGATACGCCGCGTGAGCGGATCTCCTCGATCGTGCGGGTCACGCCGTGGGTCGAGCCGATGCCGTCGGCGAGGATCGCCACGCGCGGACGCTCGCCATCGTCGCCGGCCGTGGCGCCCCCGCCAAATCCGCCGAGCCTGCCGAGCCCGTCGAGCCCCAGACGCGCGAGCTTGGTCTGCTCGCTGGCCAGGAACGCCGTTGCCGGGGCATAAGGGATCGCGGCGATGCAGCCTTCGAACAGCCCCTCCGCGGCGGCCACCACCTCGGCCTCGCCGCTCGCGGCGCGCAACGCCAGCTCGACGGCGCCGCGCAGCTTGCGCTCATGCAGGCGGCACGCGCGGCGGTACAGGTCGGAGTGACCGAACCCGTCCTCCTGCATGTATGCGATCAACCCGGGCACGTCCAGGTGGTCGAGCTCGACGGCGGCCAGCCAGGCGCGCAGCAGGCAGCGGGCGTCCTCGGGCGAGACCGCACCGACCCGGCCGTCCTGGCCGTGTGCCCCGCCGGCGGCGCCCTGGCGTGCATCGCCCTCGCGCAGCAGCCGGCGCACCATCGTCATCACGCGCTGGGGATCGGGACGGGTCGTGGTGGTGTCCGGCCGCGTCCGGGTCCGAGCGGGGTCCGGCGGCGGTGGAATCTGGCCGGCGCCCGGGCAGCTGTCCTCGCGAGCCCGGTCGTCTGCGCGGGTCCGATCGTGCTCGAGCGAGCGCGCGGCCAGGACGATCGCCGAATGAGCCCACTTGGCGGCGCTGCCCTGCGCCCCGCGCGCGCGTACGCGGCCGGCGCGCATGTGCGCGAGGAACTCCCGCGGCGTCGCCGCAGATGGGGACTCGGTGTAGGTGCGTCCGATGTCGATCCCGGCATGGTCGTCGGAGCCGCCGATGCCGATTGTCTCGCGCGTGGCGACATACATCGCGGCGGGCCGGTTCAGCTCGCGTGCGCGCGAGCCGTTGCGGACCTCCCACACGCCGAAGAGCTCCGCCAGGCGGCGACGATGACGCGCGGTCAGGGGCCGATCGACAGCGTAGTAGGGATGTGCGAGCGCGCAGGCGATCTCGCGCTCGTACATGTACGCCGCGCACAGCTCCACGTCGTTCGCGTTGGCCTGCAGCCAATCGTGATCGTCGGGCGTGACGTCGTAGCAGAGCACATGCACGGCCATCGCTGGCTCGCCGCGGAAGCTGGTCGTCAGCTCCTCGGAGACGAACACGTCGGGCCGGTCGGCGATCTGAATGACGCCGTCGATCGTGTCGTGGTCGGTGATCGTGACGAAGTCCATGCCTCGCCGCTTGGCGAGCTCATAGACCTCATCGGGAGGCGTTGCGCACTCCGGCAGCCCTACGGCGCGCTGGACGCCGAGCTTCGATATCTGCGAGGCGGTCGAGTGGCAGTGCATGTCCACCCTGCTGACGCGCTCCTCGTGCGTGTCGCAGGTGGTTGGGTCGAGGGTCATCGTTGCTCCTCTCTTATCTCTCTCTCTGTACCCCTGTCATTCTGGCCGCAATTTGCGGGCTTTTGTGATCAGCCGGGAACGATCGTGTGAAGGAGGCGTGAAGACCGTCGGGGTGATCGATTGCGCTCGGGTCCTGGAGAAGGTCGTCCCGTGATGTGCTTGACCTGTGACGCTGAGCGGTGCATGAGTGGTTCAAAAGATCATATTTCAGAATAACTTCGTAAGCAGTAAGATAAAATGTACTATGATCATTTGCATGGACTTCTTCGACCGCACAGACGAGCTGACCGCGCTGAACGAGAGCTGGGAAGCTGACGATGCCCGCTTCTTCGTGCTCTGGGGGCGACGTCGTGTCGGCAAGACAGAGCTGCTCAACCGCTTCGTCCAGGGCAGGCGTGCGCTCTACTTCGAGGCGACCGACGCCGTCAGCGCAGATCAGCTGCGCGATCTCTCGCATGAGCTGGCACGAGCCTGGGGCAACGAGCTGCTGGCCGCGCAGCCGTTGACGAGCTGGCAGGCGGCGCTCACCGCGATCGAGCAATACGCCGCCTCGGAGCGCACCATCGTGGTTCTCGACGAGTTTCAGTACCTTGCGGCGCAGGACCGCGAGCTGGGGAGCCTGCTGAATCGCTGGTGGCGCCGAGTCGCGCGGCATCTGGGCCTGGTGCTTGTGATCGCCGGCAGCGAGGTCTCGTTCTTCGAGCGCGACGTGCTCGCCGGTCAGATGTACGGGCGCCGCACCGGCCAGCTGCACCTGAGGCCGCTCGACTACCGCTCCGCCGCGCAGTTCACTCTCGGCTACTCCGCACAGGACAAGATCCGCACGTATGCGGTGTGTGGTGGCATGCCCTATTACCTGGAGCGTTTCGAGGACCGGGTGGGGCTGGGGGAGAACATCCTGCGCAACATCCTCTATCGCGACGGATTCATGCACGAGGAGGCCGAGCTGCTCCTGCGGCAGGAGCTCAGCGATCCACACAACTACTTCTCGGTTCTGCGCGCCATCTCGAGCGGTCACACCCGCAACAGCGAGATAGTCGGTCAGACCAAGCTCAGCGTGGCTCAGGTTCGGCAGATGACCGCTGTGCTGGAGCGGCTGGAGCTGGTGGAGCAGCGCCGGCCTGTCACCGCCGGCCCCAGCTCCAAGAAGACCAGCTACGCGATCGTTGACGGGTTTCTGAACTTCTACTTCCGCTTCGTGGACCCCTACCGTTCGCTGCTGCGCACCCGCGACGGCGCGGAGCGGCACCTGCGTCAGACCGTTCTTCCCGCGCTCGACCATTTCGTTTCAAAGCCGACCTTCGAGGACATCTGCCGGGAGTACATGCGGGCGCTCGAGCCGGCGAGCGCGGTGGGCGCCTGGTGGGGTGCGGTGCCGACCGGGGAAGGGCGACGTACCGAGCAGCGCGAGATTGACGCCGTGGCCGTCGATGGTGCGGGCCGGGTCATGGCGCTCGGAAGCTGCAAGTGGAGCACCTCGCGCGTGGGTCTCGGGGAGGAGGCGCTGCTTTCACGGCTGGCGCCACACGTTCCGAATGCGGATCCAAACGCACGCCACTACTTCTTTGCGAGATCCGGCTTTGGCAACCCGCTCGGGCGGCTTGCCGAGAACGACCCCGAGCGCTACCGGCTGGTGGGCCTCGACGATTTGTATGCGTGATCGCGCGATTGCGTGATCGCGACGCCGCGTATGAGCACGATGAGAATCCACTCATCGCGCGCGCGTCCGGTGCGCCGCGTCCTCGCCGATCCGTAAGCTGTCGCCGCGATGCTGACGATTGCGACCTCCGCGATCACCTACTTCCAGGCGATCGTGCTCGGCGTTCTGCAGGGCGCGACCGAGCTGTTTCCGATCTCGAGCCTCGGCCACACGGTGCTGTTCCCGACGCTGTTCGGCTGGAACCATCTGGTCGATGCCCAGTCTGAGCCGGAGTCGTTCTGGCTGGCGTTCATCGTCATGCTCCACGTCGGCAGCGCCCTCGGCCTGCTGTTCTACTACCGTCGCGACTGGGTCCAGATCGTGAGCGCGTTCTTCCACACGCTCTCCACCCGTCGCGCGCATACTCCCACCGAGCGCCTGGCCTGGCTGATCATCGTGGCGAGCATCCCGGCGGGCATCCTCGGCCTGGCGTTCGAGCACGAGCTGCGCACGCTGACCGCCAAGCCCGAGGTGGCCGCGATCTTCCTGATGGTCAACGGCCTGGTGCTGTTCGCGGCGGAGTGGTTTCGCAAACGGGCGGAGGTGCGCGAACTGGCTGTGCGGGAGGGGGCCAAGCCCGACGGGGGACGCGAGCTGGACACGCTGGAGTATCGGGAGGCGCTCGTCGTCGGCGTCGCCCAGTCAACGGCGCTGATCGCCGGGATCAGCCGCGACGGGGTGACGATGGGAGCGGGTCTCGCGCGCGGCCTGGATCACTCAGACTCGGCGCGGTTCGCGTTCCTGCTCGCCACGCCGATCATCCTCGCCGCGGGTCTGTTCAAGCTCCCCGACCTGCTCGGCCACCTCGGCGACGGCGTGCGGGGCCAGGCGCTCGTGGCGTGCGTCGCGGCGGCGATCACGGCGGTGTTCACGGTCACGTTCCTGGTCAAATACTTCAAGACCCGCACGCTCATACCGTTCGCCATCTACTGCCTGGCGTTCGGCGCGTTCATGGTCGTCTACACCCAGGTCTCATAGCGCAGGGCCTCTAGGCTGGGCGAACATGCCCGTCCCCAAGACGCCACCCAAGATGTTCGAAACCCGCAGCCAGGCCTGGAGCGAGGTCGGGCTGCTGGACCAGGTCAGCCCGCGCGCGGCCAGACGCGCCGGCTGGGAGGCGGTGCTGCTGGGCGTTCTGTTCGTCGTGGTCGTCGTCTCCTACGACAACCGCACGAGTCTGTTCGGCCTCGAAACGCGCGGCAGCTCGCCCGAAGCGAACACGGCGGTGCGCATCGTGACGGTGATCGTGCTGCTGATCCTCGGCTGGGCGATCGCGCGCAACTTCGGCCGCGCGCTGGGGCCGGCGCTGTTCAGGCGGCTGGATCCGGCGACCGCGGGACCGGTCGGGTTCCTGATCCGCCTGTCGATGCTTGCGCTCACGTTGCTTATCGCGCTGAGCGTGGCCGGCGTGCAGGCTCGGACGCTGCTCGTGGGTGGAGCGTTCACGGCCGTGATCCTTGGCCTGGCGGCGCAGCAGACGCTGGGCAACCTGTTTGCGGGCATGGTGCTGCTCAGCGCTCGGCCGTTTCGGGTCGGCGACCGGGTGCGCCTGCAGGGCGGTCCGCTGGCGGGTCAGATCGAGGGGACGGTCAGCTCGCAGGGTCTCTTGTATACGACGTTCGTAACCGGCGAGGACTCGGTGATGGTGCCCAACAGCGTCGTGCTCAACGTTGCGGTCACGGCTCAGCCGCCATCCCGCACGCGGTAGCGCAGGAACAGGCGCGAGTCGTGCTCGAGCGCGGAGCGCAGCTCCAGCTCCACCGGGGGCTGCAGGTCTGTTCCGGCGAGGATGCTCATCGGCCGCCGATCGTCCGGGATCGGCCAGCCGCCGGCGAGCAGGGGGGAGATGGACAGGAAGAGCTCGTCGACGAGCCCGGCGGACAGGAGCTCGCCGTTCAGATGGGGCCCGCCCTCGCACAGCAGGGTGCGGACGTGCAAGCGATCGTGCAGCTCGCACAGGGCGGCGGAGAGGTCGAGCGACTCGTCCTTGCGGCGGGCGCGTACGTACTCGACACGGGCGGCTGTCTCCGGCAGGCTCTGCCGCGAGGCGGTCACGATCACGACCGTGGAGTCCGGATCGGCCAGCAGCGCCAGCTCCGGCGCCAGGGCGAGGCTCGCGGTGACCACGCACGCGAGCGGCTGCTCCCGCAGCCCGCGCTCAGCACGCCGGCGGCGACGATCCGGATCGGGGACGATCGGGCCGTAACGCTCCGCGCGCACCGTGCCGGCGCCCGCCATGACGGCGTCCACGACCGAGCGCAGCCCGTGGAAGAGGGCGCGGTCGGCTGGGTCTGAGATCGGGCCCGAACGTCCGTGCAGCGTAGCGTGGCCGTCGAGGGTGGCGACCATGTTGAGCACCACGTATGGGCGTTCTCGCCCTCCTGAGATCGGCACGCCGTGGGAGCGCTCGTGCAGGCCCAATCCCGCGACGATCTCCTGCGCTTCGGCCGGATCGCCGGGGGGGAGCAGGCGTCTGAACGCGATCGGCGCGGATGAGTTGGCGGTCGTCTCGGAAGGGATGGCGGTCGAGATATAGCAACTTATAAACACCTGAATGGGCCGACCTGCTACGGTCGAGGCGTATGGCCGGCACAGAAGACCGGCAAAAAGCAGTAGTGCAAGCGCTCGCAGGTCGAAGCTCTACCAGCATCCTCCGCGCAGCAGCACGCACCAAAGCAAATACCGTGGAGGAGTTCCATATATGCCTACCGGCACAGTAAAGTGGTTCAGCGACGACAAGGGGTTCGGCTTCATCACCCCCGATGACGGCGAGAAGGACCTGTTCGTCCATCACACCGGCATCAACGGCGAGGGTTATCGCTCGCTGCAGGAGGGCTCGAAGGTGTCTTACGACGCCGAGCAGGGCGACAAGGGCCCCAAGGCCGTCAACGTCCAGTCGATCTGAAGTCGCTCCCGCGGGGCCCGAGCTCCGTGGGTCAGAGCTTGACCTGAGGGCCCGCTTCGGCGGGCTCTCGGCCGAAGTACGCCACAACCGGATCGCTGTGAGCGCGCTGGCCGTGCTCGTGGCGTGCAGTCTGGCGTTCGTCGTCATCGCGGCCAACCGCCCCAGTCTGTTCGCACCGACCACCCACGCCGGATACTTCCCCGGGTGGATGGCCGGCCCGCTGGGTGGGCTGTGGCCGGGGTTCACGCGCGACGGGACGGCGCTCAGATGGATGTTCACCGCTGGCATGGCGGCGATGTACGTGTGCTACGTGCTCGCGATCTCCTACGTGCCGCGCATGCGCCTCAGCGCGCGCTGGACGATCGGCACGGTGGTGGCGGTGTACGCGATCTTCCTCCTGGCGCCGCCGATGGCGCTGACCGACGTCTTCAACTACATCAACTACGGGCGCATGGAGGTGGTGCACCATCTCAACCCGTACACCACCTATCCGATCCTCGAGCCCCACAGCGACCCCAGCTATGTGCTCTCGAACTGGCACGAGCTGCTGAGCCCGTACGGACCGCTGTTCACGCTGCTCACGTTCGCGCTCGTGCCGCTGGGCGTGGCCGGGTCGTTCTGGGCGATCAAGACGATTCTCGTGGCCACGAGCCTGGGAATGATCCTGCTCGTGTGGAAGTGCGCGCGGATGCTGAACCTCGACCCGGTCCGGGCGGTCGTGTTCGTCGGGTTGAACCCGATCGTGATCGTGTGGGGCCTCGGTGGCGACCACAACGACTTCCTGACGGTCTTCTCGATCGTGCTCGGCTTCTATCTGCTGCTGCGCGCGCGCGAGAGCCAGCGCTCGGGTGCCCTCACGGTAGGTGCGGGCGCGGCGTTCGTGGCTGCGACGGCGCTGAAGGCGTCGGCTGGGATTCTGATCCCGATCGTGCTCGTGAGTCTGCTGCGGGCGCCGAGACGGTTGACGCAGGTCCTGCTGGGGATGGTCCTCGCGGGCTTGGTCGTGGGGGTGGCGAGCCTGATCGCGTTCGGCCTGCACATCCCCGACCTCAGCACCCAGAGCGAGGTGGTCACGAGCGAGAGCATCCCCAACCTGATCGGCCTCGCGCTCGGCGCCGGCGGCGAGACCGAAACGCTGCACGTTCTGCTGAGCGGTGTGCTGGTGCTGGTGGTGCTCGGCTGCTGCGCGATGGCATGGCGCCGGCGGGACGCGATCACGGCGTCCGGCTGGGCGACGGTCGCGCTGCTGGCCACGCTCGGCTGGGTGCTGCCGTGGTACATCCTGTGGCTGCTGCCGCTGGCGGCGCTGTCGCGCTCGCGCAGGCTGCAAACGGCCGCTCTGGTGCTCGGCGCCTACCTGATCATCGCCTGGGCGCCCGCCGCCGGGCTGCTGTGGCACGCGATCGGGTTTCATCCGGAGAAGACGCCGCTCGGGCGCCTGCACGCGCGCTATGTCAAGGAGCTGCTCAACTGAGCTGGGAGCCGCCGGAGAGGTCGTGGATCGCTTTGACCCGCTGCTCCTCGCCCTCGGGCACGCGCCCGTCGCGCCCGACGTAGCCGCCCTTGCCGCCGACGCATATGTAGATCGCGTCGCCGTCGCCGACGTTGCGCAGCTTGCGCACGGTCGCGGCGTCCACGCGCGCGAATGCGCCCTCGGCCAGCGGGTGCACCGAGCCGTCGCCGAACTCGATCTCCATGCTGCCGCGATACACGAAGTACAGCTCCTCCTGCTCGTCGTGGTAGTGAAACCCGCTTTCGATGCCCGCCGGCATCACGATCGCGTTAACGCCGAACGCGGTCACGCCGAGGCCCTTGCGGACCTTGCGAAACCCGGGTCCCTCGCCCAGCGCGTCCAGGTCGCCGACGGCGTAGCCCTCGCCGACGGTCACGTTCGGGTACTCCGCCGATGCCTCCATCGCGCTGCTCCTCTCAGTTCGACCTAATGCTTGGCAACATATCCCTCCCGGGGCTCCAGCGCCCGGCCCTCCTGCGCCCAGCGGACCAGACCGCCGCGCATCGAGTACGCCTGAAAGCCCGCGGCCCTGAACGCCTGCGCGGCCATGTCCGAGCGTGAGCCCACGCGGCAGTAGAACACAACCGGACGCTCGCGCGCCACCGTGGCCGCTTGGGCGGTGAGCTCGGTCAGGGATATGTGGCGCGAGTCGGCGATGTGGCCGGCCTCGCGCTCATATGGCTCGCGCACGTCGATCACCTGCAGGTCCTGCTCTCGCGCCAGCCACTCGGCCAGTTGGTCGGGGTCGATGTCGATCTGGGATGGGTCCACGGCCGTGCTCATTGGTGTTGAGCGTAGCGCGGCCCATACACCCGATCGCTCCGTGACGACACCCACAACGGCTCCTGTAGTTCGGACGGCGCATGCGCCGTCCGCGACCCCGCGCATGCGCGGGGTCGGACCATGCCGCATGCGGCATGGTCTTCAATAGGATCAACGGTTATGCAGGCACTCGACGACACCTACACGATTCCCCAGGAGCACCTCGACTTCTGTGCCACGATCGGCCAGATCGCGCGCGAGCGGATCGCCCCGCGCTCGGCGGAGATCGACGAGCGGGCCGAATACCCCTGGGACATTCGCAAGGTGCTGGCCGAGCAGGACATCCTCGGGCTGCCGTTTCCGGTCGAGTACGGCGGCACCGGCACGGGCACGTTGATGCTGAACATGGCGGTCGAGGAGATCGCCAAGGTTGACGCGGCCTGCGCGCTGATCCTGATGGTGCAGGAGCTCGGCACGCTGCCCATCCAGCTGTACGGCAGCGATGAGCTGAAGGAGCGGTTCCTGCCGAAGTGCGCCTCCGGCGAGTTCTCCCCGGCGTTCGCCCTCTCCGAGCCCGAGGCCGGCTCGGACCCGGCGGGGATGAAGACGACCGCTGTCCAGGACGGCGAGGAATGGGTGATCAACGGCACCAAGAACTGGATCTCCAATCTCGGGATCGCCGACTTCTACATC
>CAVYDM010000013.1:0-49041 GCA_963767255.1 uncultured Solirubrobacterales bacterium
TGCCCATTTGCAGCGCCTTCTGAATGGCCAGACCCAGACTCGAACTGGGGACACCACGATTTTCAGTCAACTCGACGGAGCTGTGGGAGGGGGCGGACTTGCAGGACTTCTACTGGTGATCGGGGGCCGGAGGGGCGTTCGAAAATTGCCGCAATTTCCGGGGAGTTCTGGGCTCATTGGGACGGCTGGGGGCCAGCCGTCCCAATGAAACACTCTGACCGACCGGCCCGCCGAGCGAGTCCTCGGCCCGCGATTCGATCACGGAGCGGCTGAGAGTCCGAGCGCGGTGAAGAAGCGTTGGACGGCGTCTACCGCGTCAGCGCGTAGCTCCGCCTCGGGTGTCTCGGGGTCAACTTGGATGGCCTGCTCGGCGTAGGAGCGGGGGCCGATATCGGAAGTGTGCCGGTAGCGTTCGCGGACCTCGATGAGGGTGCTTCGCAGTGGTGTGAGAGCGGACGCGAGTTTGCCGCCGAGTAGGGCGTGGGCGGCGTCCTCGGGTCCGCCGGCGCGGTTGTGGAGCAGCACGTAGGCGAGGTCGTAGTAGTCCTTGGTCGCGGCGCGGCTGCGCAGGGCCACGCACTTGGACAGCAGGTAGCCCTGCAGCCCCGCGAAGCGCACCCTGACCTGCGCCTCGGTGCCGTCGGCCAGGGTGCCTGCGATGTTCTCCCACTCGAAGTCGTGAGCGACATACCCGGTGCCGCGGAGGTTGGCGGCTCCAAGGCGGTGGCTGCCGCTCGGCCGGATGCTCTCGCCCTCGCGGTATTGGTCGAGGTCGCACAGAAACTCGATCTTGATGGGCGTGGAGTCAACCGATCCCTGCCAGCGCCATCCATCCTGTCCGGGATCGGGGTCGAACTGGAGAGCGTCGAGGGCGCGCTCGACCACGTTGAGGTCGGCGTCGGGATCGATGTGGCTGACGAGCAGGACATCGACGTCGGTGGTGCCGAGATGCTCCGGAATGACGCCGCTGGTGTCCCGTGCCAGGACCGCCGGCACGAGTCCGCCGAGAACGACGAGGAAGGGCGCCTCGTCGCCCATCTCGTGCAGCAGTCTGACCAGCGCGGTCTCGGCCCGCGCGCGTGCCGCCGGTGAGCGCTGCTCCTCGGTCATGCCGGCGTCGCTGTCGGCTCGGCCGGCTGCTCCGCTCGCTCTGAGCGCAGCGGGTCGATCAGCAGCGTCTTGACGTGATCGGCCGCGTCTTGCCCGCGTGCGTCGAACGACGAGAGGTCTGCGTACAGTCGGGGAGCGCTCACAACGGGGACGCTCTCATGGCGTGCAGCTAGATCGATGGCGCGAGGGTCCGCGCGCCAGAAGATCACGCGCCCGCCCGTATCCACCTCGCGCAGCCCGGCTCGGGCGATCGCGGCCGTGAGCGGTCCGGCGAAGTCTTCGTCTGCGACATAGATATGAAGGCTCGGCACGGTCGTCGTGAACGGCGCGGTCAGCTCAAGCCCGGCCCAGCCGCTGACAGCCCAGCCGAGGCCCTGATCGAGCGCATCGCGCAACTCGCCTCGAACCAAGCCCATCGCATCTGCTCCGGCACGATGAGCGACGCGCGTATCGCGCGCCTGCTCTGCAATGGCGACAGACCAAGCGGAGAGCATCCGGTCAGCGTCGAGCAACTCACGGTAAGCCCCAGGACCCCGTGCCGGGCCGTGCTTGGCCGTCCAGCCCTGCGCGTCGAACATCGCAAGCACGCTCGCCGCCTGAGCGACAGACCATCCACTGTCACGCGCGAGCGCCGCCGCGCGCAAGTGCTCGTCGGGGCGCGCGAGGATTAGCTCTGCGATCGACAGCGATGAGGGCGACCACGATAAGCCGCGTACCGCGCTCCTGCCTTCAGAACGGGTCGGAGGTTCGCGGATGACCAACAGTCCGCCGGGTCCGGCGATCCGTGCGCGTGCGTCTTCGTCGGCCCAGTTCGCGCCGCGTGCGCGCAACCACTCAACCGCACCGGAGGACAGGCGGCGCGCGAGCAGCACCACGTCAGGCGGCCACGGATCGGGCACGCTGGCAGCGGCGCGACGCACATCGTCCGGCCAGCCCTCTCCGGCCCAAACAGCGTGCAGTGTCACCGAGGCGCCCATACTCGTCTGGACGAGAAAGCCCGAGTCCTCGCTGACTGGGGCAGGGCGTACGACAGCGGTGCCGTCCAAGGCTGAGGCAAGGATGCTGGCCTGCCGATTCTCTGTCGATACCATATTTTCTACTGTACCAGAAGAAAAGCCAAACGGCAGTAAAATTGCCTACGCAAGATGAGGCTAACGCGCAGGCCTGCGTACGTTTGTGCTCCGATGCCCTTTACGTCGGGGCTTCGCAAAGACGAACGTATTAGCCTGCAACCGAATGGCCGAGGAGGAGCCGACTGGACGCGACGCGCCCGCGCTACTGATCGACCTGGAGTCGCGCGAGGTCACACCGATGACGGAGCTGACGCTCGGCGAAGCCGGGCTGCGTGAGCGCGACGATTTGCAGCGGTGGGTAACAGAGCACCCCGAGCTGATCGCCCCCGATCTCGAGCTTGTGACGACGGAGTTCGATCGCTGGGAGATCAGGGAGCAGAAGGTCTACGACCGGCTCGACGCGCTCTTCCTCGACAGCAGCGGCGCGCCTGTTGTCGTTGAGTTCAAGCGAGACAGGGCGAGCGATACCGTGGAGCTACAGGCGCTCAAGTACGCCGCGTACTGCTCTCAGCTGACGCTCGACGAGCTTGTGGAGGAGTTCGCGCGAGCCCACGACTGCTCCGAGGAGGAAGCCAGACAGCGACTCACCGACCACGCCCCAATCTTGGAAGACGGCGCCCTCGGGTCGGTGCGCGTCGTGTTGGTCGCCGGCGGCTTTGGTCCCGCCGTGACCTCCGTCGTGCTCTGGCTGCGAGAAAACGACATCGACATTGGCTGCGTGGAGGTCACCGCCCAAGCGGTCCCGGAAGCCCGGCACGCGGTGCTCTCCGCACGGCAGATCATCCCGCTTCCGGAGGCCGAGGACTACTTGGTCCGTCGCCGCCGCAAGGAGCAAGAACACGGAGCGGTACGACGGCAAGCCGCCGAAGGAAGCTGGGAGGAATATGCAGAGCGGTTTCCAGCTGAGCGGGTCGCCGTCGCGCGCGAGCTATATGACCGGATCACTCGGTATGTCGACGACCACGACCTGCCTTGGACACCCGCGCTGCGCGCCTGGTGGCTCGGGTACAAGCGTGCCGGCGGCTACTACGTACCCGTGATCGCTCTCCGCGTAGAAAAGCCGATCGAGTTCGCCGTCAAGCTCCCGGCGAGCCCGGACAAGCTGGGACTTGCCAACCCCTACCCGCAGCTTGAGTCGCGGTGGGACGAGGGCACCAGGCAATGGGCGTGGCTCGTCCCAACGCTCGATCAGGTCCCGGACGTTGCGATCGCGATCGACGTCTCGCGTGAGCACCAACCCGTGACGGGCCCAATGAAGGCGCCCTGACAGAGCTTTCCTCAACGACCTTCCTGATCCTGGGCGAGACGGCGGCACCGCCCGCCACAGCTTGCCTGGGATCGCCTGATCGAAGCGCTTGCAGCGGCTGGGCTGCACGTGAGCGAGGAGGAGCTCATCCGGGCGCCCCTTACGATGGAGCTCGACGACGAGGTCGTGGTCGCTCTGGAGGCGCCTCGGGAGCGCTCATAAGCGCCAGTGGGACCGCGAGGCCGGGCGAGCGGTCCACGGTGGCGATGCGCCGGCCCGGTTGGATCGCTGGGCGTATCGGGCCGGCGTGCGCGCCGAGTAGTTCCACCGTTTGGTCGAGGTTCTCCACGCGGACCGCGAGGGGCGAATTCGCGTCTCGCGCTGCGGTCCGCTTTTCGGTGTGGTTGCCCATGTCAGTCCCACGACTCGCTGAGCAGTCGATCGAGCGCGAGTTGCAGCACCTCAGAGCGGGATTTGTCACCGTGCTGCGCTGCGATGAAGTAGCTCCCGATGAACAGCGAAAAGACCAGCATGCAGCGGGCCTCGACGTCGTTCTCATCCATGCAGAACTGCCCAAACAGTGAGCGCATGTACTCCATGCGCCGGTTATCAACTCGGCGTACCCGCTTGGCCACGTCACTGTCGCGACGCGACCAGTCCCGAAGTGCCAGCTCTACTGCAAGCCCATCGGGTGAGGAAGCCAGCTCGGAGGCCAGCTCGAAGAGCTGGCGCAACTTATCCTTCGGGTCGGCGGGCTGGCTCTCGATGTTTGCGATGACATCCTCGACCACGACCTTCTCCCAGGTGTCGAGCAGCTCTTGCAACAGCGCCTGGCGGTTGGCGAAGTGCCAGTAGAAGCCGCCCTTGGACACTTCCAGGCGTGCGGCCAGCGCCTCGATCCGCACGGCATCGGGGCCTCCCGCCGCCAGTGCCTGCAGCGCCGCGTCGATCCAGGCGCCGCGTGGAGTTCGAACATTGGCCACCCCCATATCTATACGCCACCGTATTGACAGATGCAAGCAGTTCGCCTAATATCCATACGACACCGTATGGATCGAGGAAAGGGAAAGGGGGATGAGACTTCCGAACGCAGCACACGAATCTCGCCCGTGGCGTATCCGCGAAATCGCGCCGGACTTCACCCTGGAGGATGTCTGGACTCTCCCCGCCGTCAGCGGTGAGCTCGAGGACTTCCAAACGGCGATCGAGATGATGGTCGCTTTCGATCCGGCCAACGCGGAATCCCTGCCTACCCGCGTCCTGTGGGACGTCCGTGATCGCCTCGGCAGCTGGTTCGGTCTCGGCAGGATTTCGGCCCTGATCGACAGCGGTCGGGACGATGGGACGGGCCAACTGCCGATGCCGGGGACGACAGAAACCTCACTGGTCGGCCGACTGCCGGACGATCTGCTGGGCACGGTGGCGGATGTCGATTTTGGCTCCCTGCCGTTCGTGGCCCTGTATCGCACCGACATCGAGTTCGCCGCGGAGATCTCCAACCAGACCGTGCACGCCGTGATGCACCTGGCCTGGGCCAACCAGGGCGACGGCCGCCACCAAGGACAGATGGCCGTCTACGTCAAGCCACGCGGCCTGTTCGGCAAGGGATACATGGCGCTCATCAAGCCATTCCGGTACTGGATCGTCTACCCGGCTCTCATGCGACAGACCGAACGAGAATGGAACACGCGCGCCCCTCAGCGACGCTCTAGGTGATCCTGGTGAGCGAAGGCACCGAACCCGGTACTGATGCTTGAGTTGCTAGGTGAATTTCCGCGCGAGATCGCGCTCCCACCAACAAGCGGCGGCTAGAGCGCCGCCTCCCCGACGCCAGGTACGTCCGCTACCTCACCCGCCGCTCAGTGGACAGCTCCCTCAGCGTCGGATCTCGAGTATGTCTGTACGGTCCTTCGGCCGGTTTCGCCGTCACGGTTGTCCCAGACCCTGCCACCTTGTCCGTCGAGGCGAGCAGGTGTGCGAGCGTGCGCCATCTTACCTGACGGTAGCGATAGATCAGGTGCGCGAATAGGACGGTGAGCGGTGTGGCCAGCCCGGCACGCACCTCGACGCTGTCGGTGTAGCGGCACGAATCAGGTGAGGTCGGCTCGAACGTGAGGCGGTGGCGCCACGTCTTGACAGGTCCGCCGTGCTCGACTGAGAGGATCTCCTGCGGCGTCAGGCGCTCCGCTCGTATGGTGTGTGTCCAGCCGGGCAAGCGCCGCAAGAAGTAGAGCCGCACGACAACCTCATCGCCCTCCTCGACCGGGTCCGGGATCGGCGTAACAGGGACTGCCCGTAGCCACGGCCACAGCACGTGGTTCAACACCTCTGGCTTGCGCGCGAGCTGGCAGGCGCGCTCGGCGGGAATCGGCAGGTCTGTACTCACGGTGATAGGCACACGTCTATTATGAGCAATTACTCGTGTTTGTCTACTCGCGTTCTCAAAGCCCGCGCACATGACCCGCAGAGCAGCTTCAGAGCCCCGGCGCAGGCCGGTACAAGCACGCTCGGTAGCCACCGTCAACGCGATCGTGCAGGCCGCTGCTCAGGTTTTCGCACGCCACGGGTACGCCGCCGGCACAACCAACCGCATCGCCGACCGTGCAGGCGTGTCGATCGGCACGCTCTACCAATACTTCCCCAACAAGGACGCGATCCTCATCGCGCTGATCGAGCGCCACATACGAGAAGGCGAAGAGCTTCTCGTACCGCTGCTGAGCGACTTGGTCGAGCATCCTCCCGCGCCCCGCGACGCACTGCAACGTATCTTCGGCGCATTGCTCGAGCTGCACGCTCGCGAGCCGGCGCTGCACCGTGTCCTATTCGAGGAGGCCCCGCGCCCGCGACGCCTGCTGGACCACCTCACCGACCAGTTCGACCTCGCCAGCACCGCTCTCGCCGACTACCTCGACGCCCGACCAGAGATCACAGTCCCGGACACACGACTCGCAGCACAACTCGTGATCCAGACAGCAGAGGCAATCACCCACGGCCTCGTCATACACCCACGCTCCGGCGCCTCCCCCCACACCTACGCAACCGAGACGATCGCAATGCTCATGAGCTACCTCACCACCCCTCCGAGCCCCTAACCGCGCTGCGGTCAAGGTCAAGATGGTCATCTTCCCGCACGAGGCGACCTCGATGAGGTCCGTATAGCCTGCGCGGGTGCGCGGCGTCTCGATCAAACGACTGTTGCTCGCCCTCCTGGGAGTGTGCGTGCTGGCGGTCGTGGTGCTCAACTGGACCTACGGTCGCCTGCCCGCTACACCTCGTCCCACCGGAAGCTTCATCGAGCTCGCGGGCGGCCTGCGGCTGCACTACATCGAACGGCCCGGCACTGAACCGGCGGTGCTGCTGATCCACGGACTGCCGGGCACCGCCGAAGACTGGAACCTCGTCACGCGGCTGCTGCCGGGCCGGCGGACCGTGGCGATCGACCGTCCTGGATATGGCTTCTCAAGCGGCGGGTACTTCCCAGAGGGTCGACAGCTACAGGCGATCGAAGAACTGATCGTCCGCCTGCGACTTGGGCGGCCGATCCTCGTGGGGCACTCCTACGGGGGAACGCTGTCGCTGGCATTCGCCGAGCGCCTTCCGGGCCTCGTGCGGGGACTGGTGCTCGTGGACGCCGCCGCCGGCGCCTGCCAGCACCACAGTGAGACCGGCGCCGCGGAGGTGCGGCTGTTGCAGGCGATGGAGCTGCCGGTCGTCAACCAGATCGCAAACGCAACGTTCTCGCAGCTGCTGCTCAAGCTCACGGCCGAACAGGTCGACTCCGAAGCGTTCGCGCCGGCCCCGGTCGCGCCGGCTCACTTGCACCGAGCACTGGCGATCAACATGAAGCGCGGCAATCTCAAGGCATGGGCCGGCGAGTCGCTGGTAGCCCTGAACGTGATCGATGCAGTCAACCGCGGCTTGCGCTCCATCGTCACGCCCGCGGTGGTGATCGAGGGCGAGCACGACAACTTCGTCAAACCGCAGTGCGCCAAACAGCTGGCGGCGACACTGCCGCACGCACAACTGCAGATGGTCAGCGGCGGACACATGGCCCCCTACACGCACCCCGCCACGATCGCCGCGGCCGTGCAAACCCTCTCGCGGCCCTGAAAACCGCTCAGGAGCAGCAAAAAAGTGCTATGGCCAGACCCAGACTCGAACTGGGGACACCACGATTTTCAGTCGTGTGCTCTACCAACTGAGCTATCTGGCCCTGCTTGGTGGGTTCGATCTTAACGGCCCAAGCTGCGGCGGCGCCTCTGTCATGGCGATCCCGGAGCGCTTCAGCAAGATCGGTATCGCGAGCGCCGCATGCCGGCAGACGCGCGTTGCCGCGGACAATGCCCTCGGTCTTGCGCCGCGATCCGGTCTCGGCCCCCGATCAGCCCGCTTCGAACTCCCGCACGAGCGCCTCGTAGGTCTTGCGCAACCCCTCCTCGATCGAGACCTCCGGACGCCAGCCCAGCTCCCGTTCCGCCTTGCTCGAGTCGATGCAGCTGTGCTCCAGCTCGCCCGGGCGCAGATCGGCCAGCTCCGGCTCGATGTCCGCGCCGGAGACCTCGCGCAGCTCGGTCCACACGGTCATCACGTCCGTCTCCACGCCCGTGGCCACATTGTAGGTGCCCGCCTTCCCGGCCGCCGCCCGCAGCGCGCTGACCACGTCGCCCACGTACACGTAGTCCCGGGTCGGCCGCCCGTGTCCGTACAGTCGCGGGCGCTCGCCGCTGTACAGCTTGTGCGTGAATATCGCCACCACCCCCGCCTCCCCATGCGGGGACTGCCGCGGCCCGTACACGTTCCCGAGCCGCGCCACCGCATTCGGCACGCCGCCCGCCAGCCCCCACGTCTTCACGTACGCCTCCGCCGCCCACTTGGCCGCCCCGTAAGGGCTCAGCGGCGCGGGCTCGCGGTCCTCGCTCGTCGGCATCGGCGCGCCGTCCCCGTACAGCGCCCCTCCCGTCGAGGTGAACACGACCGGCGCACCCGCCGCGTTCGCGGCCGCCACCACGTTCAGCGTCCCGCGCACGTTCACCTCGCAGTCGCGGCCCGGGTCCTGCACCGACGCAACCACGCTCGCCTGGGCCGCCAGGTGATAGACCGCCTCGGGGCCCACCTCCTCGACGACGCGCTCGACGCCCGCCGCGTCGACGATGTCCAGCTCAACCAGCCTGGCGCCCGCCGCCACCCGGCTCGCGCTGCCCGAGGAGAGGTCGTCGATCACCGTCACCTCATACCCGTCCGCCAGCAGCGAGTCCACGACGTGCGAGCCGATGAACCCGGCGCCGCCGGTGACGATTGCAGTGCCTGCCATCCGGCGGAAATCTATCCAACTGCCTGCACGTGGGCGGTACGCTCGCGCCGGCGGCTCTCCTCCTCGGAGACAGCGCGCTCCAGCAGTCCCTCCACGATCTCGATCGACTCGTCGATCGAGATCAGCGCCCGCGGCTCCTCCTGGCGGCCCAAGGTGTAGCGGCGCAACGTCGCGAGCACCCGGCGCGCGATCCCGATCGCCGCCTGCTCGCGCTCTGCGTCGATCTCGCCCTGCTCGCGCAGCTCCGCGATCCGCCGCAACGCCGGTTCGATCACCTCTCCCGGCAGCGCCACGGCCGCCACACCGTCCTCGATCGCCTGCGCGACCGCGCCCTCCGCCATCTCGGCGTCGCTGCGCTGCAGGGCCGTCACGAATGTCTCGAGAGCGCTGTCCGCGACGGCGATCGGGTCGGCCCTGACGTGCTCGCGCGCGTCCGGCCCCGAGCTGCCGAGCACCTCCAGGAACGCATCCAGCAGCACCGGGTCGAAGTGCCTGCCCCGCTCGAAGCGCATCATCTCCACGGCCTTCTCGACCGTGAACGCCTTGCGATACACCCGGTCTGAGGTGAGCGCGTCGAACACATCCGCGATCGCCACGATCCGGCCCTCGATCGGGATCGCCTCGCCCGCCACCCCGCGCGGGTAGCCGCTGCCATCCCACTTCTCGTGGTGGCTCAGCGCGATCGTCGCCGCGAGGTCGAGAATCGCCGAGCTCGACCCTTTCAGCAGCCTGTGCCCCTCCTCCGCGTGCGTCTCCACGATCGCGCGCTCCTGCGCGGTCAGCGCTTCCGGCTTGAGCAGGATCGCGTCCGGGATCGCCACCTTGCCGACATCGTGCAGCGGCGCCGCGTGCACCATCCGCGCGCACAGCTCCTCCTCCATGCCGATCTGTTCGGCCAGGAGTGTCGAGAAACGCCCGATCCGCTCGATGTGCGCGCCCGTGTCCTCGTCGCGGAACTCGACCGCCATCGACAGCCTGCGGACCGTCTCCGCCTGCGCGATCTCGAGCTCCGTCAGCGCCCGGCGCAGCTCGGTCGAGCGATCGCCGATCTCCCGCTGCAACACCTCGCGGTGGCGCTCGCCGGCCAGCCACCCGACCACTCCGGCCGCGAGCGCCAGCACCAGCACGCACCCAATCGCAGCCGCCGCCCCCGACACGAGCACCGCGCCCGCCCCGGCCGCGAGCGCGACCGCCAATCCGAGCGCCCAGCGCCACATCCTTCCGGCGCTCGCGCCCGGCTGGTCAACCTCGCTCGTATCGGCTGTAATCTCGCGCACAGGTCCACTCTCGCATTCGACAGCTCGCGCGTATCGCTTGAGCGGCGCATCCTCGCTTTCAGCGCATAAACTAGGCATCGAGCGTCCCTGCGGGCGCTCGGGCGTGCGTCACACGCGGGCGTGCACGCCCATGCACTCATACATCCATCCTGTCCATTAGGGTGCGCAAAGATGCTCCGCCCGATCCACCGTCTCGCCCTCCGGCCCACCGCCATGCCGGCGGCGGGCTTCCTGGTCGCGCTCATCGCCGTGGCGCTCGCCGGCTGCGGTGGCAGCTCCTCCGGCAACGGCGTCTCATCCAAATCGGCCAGCCAGATCCTCGCCGCGAGCAAGGCCGCCGCCGCCGACGCCAGCTCGGTGCACGTCGCCGGCTCGCTCACCAGCGGCGCAACGCCGATCACGCTCGACCTGGATCTCGTCTCCGGCCACGGCGGGCGAGGGCAGATCTCCGAGGGCGGGCTGTCGTTCGAGCTGATCGTCCTCGACGACACCGTCTACATCAAAGGCAGCCCCGCCTTCTACAGCCACTTCGGCGGCTCCGCCGCGGCTCAGCTGTTCCAGGGCAAGTGGCTGCGCTCGCCCGCCACCGGCGGCGAACTGGCATCGCTCGCGTCGCTCACGAACTTCGGCCGGCTGCTCGAACAGACGCTCGCCAGCAGCGGCGTCCTGGCCAAGGGCGCCACCTCGACCATCGCCGGAGCGCCGGTCATCGAACTGCGCGACACGTCCAAGAACGGCTCCCTGTACGTGGCCACGACCGGGCAGCCGTACCCGGTCGAGATCGTCAAGCGCGGCGCCGAAACAGGTCGCATCTCATTCACCCGCTGGAACGAGCACGTCTCGCTCTCCGCCCCCGCCGGCGCGATCGAACTCGGTCAGCTGCAACATGCCGCACACTGACGATGGCGCTTGATCAGACGAAGATGGGCCAGGTCGTGGCCGAGCAGATGGAGGCCCTGGAATCGCGCTTCGACGACGACTGCGAGATCGGCGACGTCTGCACGATCGTCGAGGTCATCGGCCCCCACGGCTCCAGCGTCTCTGTTCGCTCGAGCGAAGCCCGCCCCCACACGACCATCGGCCTGCTGCGCATGGCCGAGGCGATGATGCTCCGCAGCATCGGCGGGCGCGACCTCGGGGACGAGGAGGAGTAGGGCCCACGAAGATGCCGAGTCCGCGCGGGCGGTGCATCGGCGCATAGGGACCGCGGCCCAGCGCGTGTGCAAGTACGCGGCGTTCGCGATACCGCGCTCATCCCCGCCAACCGAGCGCGACGCGAGACATAGCGGGCGACGGAGGGCCTACAGAGAGCCCGGGCAGCTCTATCTATCTCCTATCCCGACTACAGCGCGACGGGATAAGGGAGCGCCTCGATGTCGGACACGCGTCCTCGCCCACAGTGGGTCCCGATATCACTGCCTGGCCCAACGAGAAGCCGGGCCGGAGCCCTCGAGTCTGATCCGTTGACTATCTCGGAATTCGTTGAGAACGAGTCGGATGGTCGCGGTGCTTACACCTGGGAGAGCCCGCTCAATGTCGCGTTTCCGAAAATTCGGCGGAGCCTGCGTAAGAATGTAGTTGCGAACTCGCTCTTGCTTGCTTCCGGCATCTTCTCCAGCCGCCGCGACGCGCTGCTCGAAAGAGTCATACGCATCAGCCAGGATGCTGGTCAGGTAAGAGGTCCACGGCCAGAGGTTGTGGACCCCATCATGCCAGCCCCGCTGGGATTCGTGTAGGCGGGCGTAGTAGGTGTTCTTTGACTCGTAGATACTCTGCTCGATGCTGACGTAACGAGCGACACCGTAGCCTTGCGCAAGCAGCTCGTAGGTCGTCAGCAGACGGGCCAAGCGACCATTGCCGTCAGCAAAGGGGTGGATCGCGAGGAAGTCAAGGACCATGGCGGCAACCAGTACCAGCGGGTGGGCGCGCTCCTCTGCCTTCGCCTCGTTGTAACGCGCAAACAGCTCCGTCAGGAGATACTCGGTCTCCTCCGGCGGCGGAGGTGTGAACACCACCTCCCGTCGACCGCTCTCGTAGGAGACGATGAGGTTTTGATCGCTCTTGAGATATCCACCCCGGCCGCCGGCATGGCGGAACAGAAGTCTGTGCAGGTGGAGGACAAACGTCACACTCAGCGGCTCGAAGGCGTCTAGCCGTACCAGTGCATCAATCGCATCTCGGTAGCCGGCGAACTCCTTCTCGTTGCGGTTTCGAAACCTCGCGCCCTCCGCGATGCGCTCCGCTCGGTCCGGATCAAGCACGACTCCCTCGATCGCGTTCGAGGCTGTGATCGACGCGACGCGCGCGCTCTCGGAGAGCCGCTGCAGAAGCTCGGGCACCTGGTCCTCAAAGAGTCGCTCCTGGCCCCTGCCCGTGTCGATCCTAGCCAGCACGGCCCCCAACTCGGGCGGCTGGCCGCCGAATGTCTTGTCGAAGTCGATAAAGCTACGCATCGTGCTAATGATCCCATAGTCGTACTAAAAAGGCCATTCTTTAGCACCACTATTGCTCGATTAGCACGATTTGCTGGGGATGCGTTGGGTGAGCAGCGCGAGCACGCAGGCGTCGACGGCCGGTCGCACGGCCTCCATCGCGTCGAGAGCGGGACGCGCGTCTGCTCCGGTCGGGACGCCCCCTTACTCCCGACTACAGCGCGACGGCCACGTACTTGGTCTCCAGATACTCGCCGATCCCCTCGAACCCGCCCTCGCGCCCGAACCCCGACTGCTTGACGCCGCCGAAGGGGGCGGCGGGGTTGGAGACGATGCCCTGGTTGAGGCCCACCATGCCGGTCTCGATCCCCTCGCAGACGCGCAGGGCGCGGGCCAGGTCGCGGGTGTAGAGGTAGGCGACGAGGCCGTACTCCGTCCGGTTGGCCGCCTCCAAAGCCTGCTCCTCTGAGGAGAACGTCGCGATCGGGGCGACCGGGCCGAAGATCTCCTCGGCGAGCACGCGCGCGTCCTCGGGCACGCCGGTGAGGACGGTCGGCTCGTAGAAGTAGCCGCTGGCCGGCAGCGTGGCCGCGTCCCGGCCGGCTCCGAGGGCGACCTGCGCGCCACGTTGAACGGCGTCCTCGACCAGCTCCGTGACCTTCTCGCGCTGCGCGGAGTCGATCAGCGGGCCGACGTCCACGCCGGGGTCGGTGCCGCGGCCGACCCGCAGCGGCGCCATGCGGGCGGTGAGCTTGGCGGTGAACTCCGCTGCGAGCGACTCGTGCACATGGAAGCGGTTGGCGGCGGTGCAGGCCTCGCCGACGTTGCGCATCTTGGCGGTGAAAGCGCCCTCGACGGCGGCGTCTAGGTCGGCGTCCTGAAAGACGACGAACGGGGCGTTGCCGCCCAGCTCCATGGAGACGCGCAGGACCCGCTCGGCGGACTGTTCGATCAGGGTGCGCCCGACCTCGGTCGAGCCGGTGAACGACAGCTTGCGCGTGCGCGGATCGCGCAGCAGCGGCTCGATCACGGCGCCCGAATGCCGTGCGGTGATCACGTTCAGCACGCCGCCGGGCAGCCCCGCGCGCTCGAGTATCTGAGCGAGCGCGAGCATCGACAGGGGCGTCTGCTGGGCGGGCTTGACGACCATCGTGCAGCCGGCGGCGATCGCCGGGGCGATCTTGCGCGTGCCCATCGCCGTGGGGAAGTTCCACGGCGTCACGAACACGCACGGGCCGACCGGCTGGCGCATCGTGAGGATGCGGCCCTTGCCGGTGGTGTTGACCATGTAGCGGCCGTGCACCCGGACCGCCTCCTCGGAGAACCAGCGGAAGAACTCGGCGGCGTAGGCGATCTCCGCGCGCGACTCCGCCAGCGCCTTGCCCATCTCCAGCGTCATCAGCAGCGCCAGATCTTCGGTCTGATCGACGATCGCCTCATAGGCCCGGCGCAGCACCTCTCCCCGCTCGCGTGGCGCGCTCGCGGCCCACTCGGCCTGAGCGTCCGCGGCGGCGCCAAGCGCCGCCAGCGCATCCTCGGGGAGTCCGTCGGCGACCTCCACGAGCGTGCGCTCGGTGGCTGGATCCTCGACCGGGAGCGTCCCGCCGCCCGTCGCGGCGCGCCACTCGCCGGCGATGTACAGGTCGGTGGGCACCCGCTCGAGCACCGATCGTTCGGCGTCGGTGACGGTCATCTTGCGGCGCTCATGCGTTGGGGGCGGCGGCCGAGGAAGAACACATGCGAGCGCCCATACCCGGCCACGACCTCGGCCGAACGGCCGCGTTGCGCTGAGCACGGGTGCTCACCATGCGATCAACCTATCACCGCCCCGCGCGCGCTCCCGTTCGCGGGGCTGGCGTCCTGGCGGGGATCCTCGCCGGGCTGACGCTCTCGGCGAGCCTCGCAACCTCCGCGTACGCCGCAACCGCGCCCGCGGCGCGCGTGGCGCCGGCGCAAACGCTCGTGATCGCCGGCGCGGGCGACGGGCACGGCGTCGGCATGAGCCAGGACGGCGCGCTCGGGTACGCCGAGCACGGCTACAGCGATCAGGCGATCCTCGCCCACTACTACACCGGCACGGCGATCGGGCAGGCGCCGCCGAACTCGATCGTACGCGTGCTGGTCGGCTCCAAGGTGCAGAGCGTCCCCATCGAACGGTACGTGCGCGGGGTGGTCTCGGCCGAGATGCCGTCGAGCTGGCCGCTGGCGGCGCTGGAGGCGCAGGCGATCGCGAGCCGCACATACGCGCTGACCGCACGCGCGGGAGGGTCGAGGTTCGACGTGTACTCCGACACGCGCTCGCAGGTCTATCTCGGCGGCGCCGCCGAAACGGCGCAGACGAACGCCGCCGTGGTTGCGACGGCCGGGCAGATCGTCACCTACGCGGGCAAGCCCGCGATCACCTACTTCTACGCCAGCTCCGGCGGGATGACCGAAGACGTGCAGAACGCCTGGCCCGGCTCCGAACCGGAGCCCTGGCTGCAGGGCGTGCCCGACACCTACGACGTCGGACCGCAGTTCGAATGGCATCTCAGCATGAGCTTCGCGACCGCCGCCGCCCGCTTGCGCGGCCTGGTGAAGGGCTCGTTGCGCGGCATCGAGGTGCTCACGCGCGGGGTCTCGCCACGCATCCTGACCGCGTCGGTGCTCGGGTCCGCGGGAAACACCCCGGTGAGCGGCGACGAACTGGCGGCGCGGCTGGGACTGCAGGACACCTGGGCCTACTTCAGCGTGCGCACGGGCACCGGTCCGCTCACCCCCGAGCCCGACCACAGCGGGACCACGCCGGCGCCGCAGCCGCAGCCATCCCCGGCGGGAGGCACCCTCGCGGGGTAGATTGCGGGTCTATGAGATGCCCGCGCCGCTGCTGATCGCCGACGTCCCCTGGCTGCTGTATCGCGCGTACTTCGGGCTGCCCAAATCGATCATGGGGACGGACGGGCAGCCGGTGAACGCCCTGCTGGGGACGGTGGGCGCGCTGCTGGCGGTCCTCGACGAGCGCCCGGCGCGGGCGGTCGTCGCGTGTGTCGGGGCGCAGGAGGCCGCCTATCGCGTGAAGCTGTATCCGCCCTATCACGCCCACCGCGAGCCGATGCCGGCCGAGCTGCGGGCGCAGTGGAGGCAGGCCCCGGCGCTGCTTGCAAGCCTCGGCTGGACGGTGTGCGACGCGGACGAGCTGGAGGCCGACGACGCGATGTTCTCCCACGCGCGCGCCGAGTCCGAGGCGGGCGGCCGGGCGCGGCTGCTGACCGCCGACCGCGACCTGTTCCAGGCCGTTGACGAGCGCACGTCGATCGTCGAGCTGGCGAAAGGTCACGTCACGGGGGAGATCGGCCCCGCGCAGGTGCACGACCGCTATCACGGGGTCGGACCCAGGCTGGTACCCGACCTGATCGCGCTGCGCGGCGACCCCTCCGACGGCCTGCCCGGCGCGCCGGGGATCGGGGTCAAGCGCGCGGCCGAGCTGCTGCTGCGGTATGGCTCGTTGGAGGGCGTGCTGGCGGCCGCCGAATCCGATGACCAGCAGGTGCGCCCGCGGGCCAGCGCCGTGTTGAACGAGCACGCCGAGCTGTTGCGAACGTTCAAGGAGATCGCAACGCTGCAGCGCATCGACGTGCAGCGCCCACCCGATCGCGCGACCGACTTCGCCGCCGGTGCGAGCGCCGCACGCGAGCTGGGCATGAACGGTCTGGCGGAGCGACTCGCGGGCCTGGCTACGGAGTGAACTTCACGGTGATCACGTCCCCATCGACCATCACGTAGTCGCGGCCCTCCACGCGCAGCGTGCCGCGTTCGCGCGCGCCCGCGTAGCCGCCCGCGTCGACGAGCTCGCGCCAGCCGATCACCTCCGCGCGCACGAAGCCCTTCTGGATGTCCGTGTGGATCTCGCCCGCCGCGTGCCACGCCGTCAGGCCGCGGCGCAGGTGCCACGACTGCGCGATCGTGGCCTCGCCGGCGGTGAAGAAGGAGATCAGGTCGAGTAACGCGAACGCCTCGCGCACGACGCGCTGCAGACCGGATTCGCTGACGCCGAGCTCCTCTCTCATGGCAGCGGCATCCTCGTCGTCGAGCTCGGCGAGCTCCGACTCGATGCGCGAGGAGACCGCCACCGCGCGCGCGCCCTGCGCGGCCGCGTGCTCGGCCACCGCCGCCGGGATCTCCTCCGAGCCCTCGTCCACGTTCGCCACGAACAGCACCGGCTTGCTCGTCAGCGAGCCCAGATCGCGCGCAGCGTTCGGCGCATCCTCCGGCACCGGCACCGTGCGCGCCGGGCGGCCAGCCTGCAGCGCCGCGATCGCCTCGCGCAGCCACGCCTCCTCCGCGATCGCCACGCGGTCGCCCCCGCGAGCCTGTTTGCCCACCCTCTCCACCCGGCGCTCGGCGGCCTCCAGGTCCGCCATCGCCAACTCCGTCTCGATAGTTTCGATGTCCGCCAGCGGGTCCACGCGGCCCTCCGGATGGACCACGTTCTCATCGCCGTGCGCGCGCACCACGTGCACGATCGCGTGCGTCTCGCGGATATTCGCCAGGAAGCGGTTGCCCAGGCCCTCGCCCTGGTGCGCCCCCGCCACCAGCCCCGCGATGTCGTGGAAGTCCACCGTGTCCCACACGATCTCCGACGCCCCCACCGTGCGCGCCACCTCCTCCAGGCGCTCGTCGCGCACCGGCACCACCGCCACGTTCGGCTCGATCGTCGTGAACGGGTAGTTCGCCGCCTCCGCCCCCGCTTTGGTGAGCGCGTTGAACAGCGACGACTTGCCCGCGTTGGGCATCCCCACGATGCCGATCCTCGTGCTCACCGCGTCGCTCCGGTGGGCTGCCCGCCGGGCACCCGCGGGCGCCTCGCGCGCGTGTCCCGATGATCCGGCGCCTCGTCCCGGTCACCCGCGAGCGCAGCGCCCAGCACCGCGCCGGCGAGCACGTCGGAGGGATAGTGCACTCCCAGGTACAGCCGCGACAGCGACAGCTTGATCGCCAGCGCATACAGCGCCGGCGCAGGCAGCCCCAGGCGCGCATACAGGCGCGCGGCCGCGAACGAGGTCGACGCGTGAGCACTGGGGAAGCTCAGCTTCGTGGGCGTGCCCGTCAGCGCCGGCAACCCCGGCAGCTCGGGGCGGCGGCGGCGGACCGCGAGCTTGATCGCGCTGTTCAGCGCGTACACGCCGGCGACTCTGACGCTCGCCCTGCGCCACTCCGGCGCACGCGGGCGGTCGAGCGCCCAGCCGGCCGCGCCGATCGCCAGCCACACCCCGCCGTGCTCGCCCAGGCGCGAGAACCCGGCCACCGCGCGCTCCACGCGCGGATCGCCATGCCCCCGCGTGCGCGCAACGCGCAGCAGCCGCTCGTCCAGCGATTGCCGGCCGCTACGCACTAAACCCTACGCGGGAGTCCTCATCCTCCGCGCGCACGTACACGACCTGCCCGAGGTACAGCCGCACCGGCCCGTCCTCGGTCTCCAGCTCGTGCCAGCCGCCGGCGGCAAGCGCCTTGTACAACCCTTTCAGCTGGGCGTCGCTGACGCGCAGGGCGAGCACCTGACCGCCCTGAAAGCCGACGCTGATACGGCGGAGCGCGGCCATCAGCGGGCTCCGGCGGAGGGCTGGACGAGCTCGGTGAGCACGCCGCCGGTCGCACGGGGGTGCAGGAACGCCACGCGCGAGGAGCGGATGCCGGCCCGCGGCTGCTCGTCGATCAGCTGAGTGCCCGCCTGCTTGAGCGTGGCCAGCGTCGAGTCGATGTCCGACACCTGGTAGGCGACGTGGTGCAGGCCGGGTCCCTTCTTCGCCAGGAACTTCCCCACCGGGGTGTCGGGACCGAGCGGCGCGAGCAGCTCGACGTGGTTCTCGCCGACATCCAGCAGCACGGCCTCCACGCCCTGCTCCCGCACGATCTCGCGATGGGCCACCGCCAGCTCGAACAGGTCGCGGTACAGCGCCAGCGAGGCGTCGATCTCCTCGACGGCCACGCCGACATGGTCGATGCGGTCGAACACGCCCGCCAGTCTACGAGTCTTTGGCCACAGCAGCCGCCACCACGCGCAATCCGACTCCCGGTGTGCGCTCCAGGCGCGGAACCCCGCTCATGATCCGCTCGATCGCATCGCGGTCGAGGACCTCGTTCTCCAGCAGCTCCCGCGCGAGCGCGTCCAGGTAGGGGCGGTGGGAGACGACCATCTTCTGCGCCGCTCGCCTGGCCTCCTCGATCAGCTCCTGGCGCTCCTCGTCGCGGATGCGCAACGTCGTCTCCGAGAGCCGCACGTCCCCGTCAGGCGCGCGGCCGCCGCCCGCGGTCGACATCGCGAAGTCGTGGACCATCGAGTGCGAGATGTCCGCCACGCGCTTGAGATCGTCCGACGCGCCCGTCGTGACCTGGCCGAACACGACCTGCTCGGCCACCCGTCCCCCGAGCAGGACCGTCATGTAGTCGAGCAGCTCCTCGCGCGTCTTCAGGTAGCGGTCCTCGGCGGGCAGGTTCAGGGTGTAGCCGAGCGCGCGTCCGCGCGGGACGATCGAGATGCGGTGCACGCGATCCACCGAGGGCAAGAGCTCCCCGCACAGCGCGTGCCCGGCCTCGTGGTAGGCGACGACCCGCTTCTCGTGCGCGTTCAGCACGCGCCGCGACTGCACGCCGGCGATCACGCGCTCCAGCGCCGAGTCGAAGTCCGCGTCGTCGATCGCGCTCGCGCCGCGCCGGGTCGCGAAGATCGCCGCCTCGTTGCAGATGTTCGCCAGGTCGGCGCCGGTCAGTCCGCTGGTCTGCTGGGCGACCATCCCGAGGTCCACCTTGCCCAGGGGCTTCTCGCGCGTGTGCACCGCCAGCACGCCTTCGCGCCCCCTGACATCCGGCGGGGCGACGAACACCTGCCGGTCGAAGCGCCCCGGGCGCAGCAGCGCGGGGTCGAGCTTGTCGAGCAGGTTCGACGCGGCGATCACGACCAACCGGCCGCTGTCGCCGGCGAATCCGTCCATCTCGACGAGCAGCTGGTTGAGCGTCTGGTCCTTCTCGCCGGAGATGTCCATCCCGCGCCGCCCGCCGACGGCGTCGAGCTCGTCGATGAAGATGATCGCGGGCTCGTGCTTGCGGGCGATCGCGAACAGCCGGCGGATGCGCGCGGCTCCCAGGCCGGCGAACATCTCCACGAACGCGGCCGCCGACTGGGCGAAGAACTGCGCGCCGGACTCGTGCGCGACGGCCTTGGCCAGCAGCGTCTTGCCCGTCCCCGGCGGCCCGTGCAACAGGATGCCCTTCGGCACCTTCGCCCCCAGCTTCTCGAACTGCTTGGGGTCGCGCAGGAACTCCACGATCTCCTCCAGCTCGCCGCGCGCGTCGTCCACGCCCGCGATGTCCTTCCAGCCGACCGCCCGATCGGACGCCGGCTTGATCTGCTGCGGTTTGACCCGCGGCATCAGCTTCATCATGCGCCACATCATGAAAATGAGCGCGCTGAAGAAGAGGATCATCACGACCGGGGACCACTCGTAGGCCCAGTTCTGGATGTCCTGCACGAAAGACGTCGCGATCACGGTCGCCATCCTTGCCCCTCACTCTTGCCACCCTTGGCTACCCTGCCAATGACCATTATGCGGGATCAGCCGAGGATTCGCAAGGCCAGATCGCGAAAGAACTCCGCCGCGAACGCCAGGTCGCGTATGTCGATGCGCTCGTCGGCGCCGTGGATCAGGGGCGCCGTCTGCAGCAGCGACTGGTGGCGCTGGGGAAAGAACCCGTAGGCGACACAGTCCGGGAACGCGGCCCGGAAGTGGCGCGAGTCGGTGAACCCCGGCAGGATCGTCGGCGCCGTGCTTGCGCCCCGGTCGCGCTCTGAGACCCACTCGGATATGGCGTCCATCAGCGGTGACTCCGCCGGCGAGCGGTTGCCGACGATGCGCTCGGTGAACTCGATCCTGTATCCGTCTTCGGCGCTGGTGGAGGGGTGGGTCTCACCCGGGTCGGCAGACGGATCGTTGGACGGGTCGTTGGACGGGTGGACGGAGGGGTGGGCGGAGGGGTGGGCGGAGGGGTGGGCGGGACCCAAAACCTCCGCGATCGCGCGCCTGACCTCGTCCTCGCCGAGACCCGGAGGCACGCGGCAGTCCACTTTCAGCACGGCCCTGCTGGGGATCACGTTGATCTTCTCCGACGCGCTGATCCGGGTCGGCGCGAACGTGACGCCGAGCATCGGCTCGAACATCGTCGCCAGGCGCTCGTCGGCGGCGCGCAGCCGCGCGACCGAGCCCGCGGGATCGTCCGGGTCCTCGCCGATCGCGGCCAGGAAGGCGCGCGGCACGTCGGTCAGCTCGTACGAGGGCTGGCGCGCGCCCAACCGCTCCAGCAGCGGCGCCATCTTCAGCAGCGCGTTTTCGCCCATGCTCGGCATCGACGCGTGTCCCGCCACGCCGTCGGTCGTGACCGTGAACCTGAACACGCCCTTCTCGGCGCAGCACACCCCGTAGCGGCGCCGAGCGGGCGGGCCTCCATATTCGAACACGGCGCCCGCGCCCTCGTTGACGAGCATGTCGCAGCGCACCGCCTCTGGATGCGTGCGGGTGATCCACTCCGCGCCGAGCGAGCCTCCGGTCTCCTCGTCGACGACCGCGACGATCAGCAGCTCTCCCCGCGCCGGCCGCCAGCCCGAGCGCGCCAGCGAGGCGCCCGCCGCGACCTCGGCCGCGACCTGGGACTTCATGTCCAGCGCGCCGCGCCCCCATATGCATCCGTCGGCAAGCTCCCCCGAGAACGGATCGTGCGTCCAGTCGGCGGCGTCCGCGAGCACCGTGTCGACGTGGCCGAGGTAGCACAGGGTCGGGCCGGCTTGCTCGCCTCGCAGCCTGGCCACGAGGTTGGGGCGGTCCGGCTCGGCGCCCAGCAGCTCGCACTCGAACCCGGCCTCGGTCAGGTGCTTGGCCAAGTATTCCTGGGCGACGCGCTCGTTGCCGGGCGGATTGACCGTGTTGAACCGGATCAGCTTCTGCAGCAGCTCCCGCGCCTCGCCGCCTGGGTCGATGCTCGTCACGCAGGGATCGTACGCTCCCGCACCCGCCGCGCGCCGGGCACCGCCGCCAGCAGTTCGCGCGTGTACGGATCGCGGGGCGCGTCATACAGCTCCTCGTTGGAGGCCTGCTCGACGATGCGCCCGTCGTGCATGACCGCGATGCGGTCGCACATATGCCTGACGACCGACAGATCGTGGGAGATGAACACCATCGTCAGGCCAAATCGCCGTTGCAACTCGCGCAGCAGGTTGAGGACCTGCGCCTGGATCGAGACGTCCAGCGCCGAGACGGGCTCGTCGGCGATCAGCAGCTTCGGTCGGAGCGCCAGCGCGCGCGCGATGCCGATGCGCTGGCGCTGGCCGCCGGAGAACTCGTGCGGGTAGCGGTTGTAGTGCTCGGGGTTCAGCCCGACCATGTCCAGCAGCTCCCGCACCGCGCGCCTGCGTGCGGCCCGTCCGGAGCGGGAGGCGCCCGCTGTCGCGCTCCCCCCCGAGCCGGCCGGCTGCATGCGATGGATCGCCAGGGGCTCGGCCACGATCGAGCCGATCGACCGGCGCGGATTCAGCGAGGAGTACGGGTCCTGGAAGACCATCTGCACCTCGCGCCTGAGGAGCTTCAGACTGGATCCGCGCAGCGCCGTTATGTCCCGGCCGTCGAACCCGACTTCCCCCGCGGTCGGATCGAGCAGGCGTGCGATCAGCCGCGCGGTCGTGCTCTTGCCCGAACCGGACTCCCCGACGATGCCGAACGTCTCGCCCGCGTACACGTCGAAGTCGATGCCGTCCACGGCCTTGATCGCCCCGACGCTGCGCCGCAGCATCACCCCGCGGTCGATCGGGAACTCCTTGACCAGGCCTCGCACCCGGAGCAGCGGCGTAGCCGAGCTCATACCGCCCTCCCCGGGTCGCCCGCCGCCGCCCCGGGAGCGCCGCTCGCGCGGGAGCGCTCGGCGGCGCGGCCCTCGCGCAGCTGGAGCCACAGCCGCCGGCGCGTCTGGGGGTCCAGCAGGCACGCGACCCGGTGCTCGGGCTGGCCCGGAACGGGCTGAAGCGACGGCTCGGTGCGCGCGTGCTCGGGCTCGGCATAGGGGCAGCGCGGGTGAAATCGGCAGCCGGGCGGGGGCGCCAGCGGGCTCGGGGGAGTGCCGGAAATGGGCTCCAGCAGCTCCTCGCGCGGCCCGTCGAGCGTCGGGATCGAGCGCAGCAACCCCCAGGTGTACGGGTGCTCGGGAGCGGTGAACACGCGCTCGGCGGGCGCGCACTCGACGATCTGGCCCGCATACATGACGGCGATCTCGTCGGCGATCTCGGCGACCACACCGAGGTCGTGGGTGACGAGCACCAGCGCCATCCCCCGTTCGCGCTGCAGCCGGGTGAGCAGCCCGAGGATCTGCGCCTGCACGGTCACGTCCAGCGCGGTCGTCGGCTCGTCGGCGATCAGCAGCTTCGGGTCGTTGCAGAGCGCCATCGCGATCATCACGCGCTGGCGCTGACCGCCGGACAGCTCGTGCGGGTAGGCGTCCACCGCAATCGGACGCCCGCCCGCCCTGGGAATGCCGACGAGGTCCAGCAGCTCGATCGCCTGCGCGCGGGCCTTGGCCTTGGCGATATCCCGGTGCGCGCGGATCGCCTCCACGATCTGCGCCCCCACGCGATAGAGCGGGTGCAGCGAGGACAGCGGGTCCTGGAAGACCATCGCCACTTCGTCGCCGCGCACCTTGCGCAGCTCGCGCTCGTCCAGCGCCAGCAGGTCGCGACCCTCGAACCGGATACGCCCGCTCACGCTCGCCCCCTCCGAGCGCGTGAGCCCGAGCACGCTGAGCGCGGCCACCGTCTTGCCCGAGCCCGACTCGCCCACGATCCCGAGCGTGCGTCCGCGCTGCAGCGCGTATGAGATCCCGTCCACGGCCCGCACGAGACCGTCTTCGGTGGCGTAGGACACGCGCAGGTCTTCCACCCGCAGCAGCGGCTCGCCGGCGCAGCGCGCCGGGCCCTCGCCCGCCGGAAGCGGGGCGGGGGGCGCCGCCGTGTCCGGGACGGAGGCGGTGTAGCCGATGTCCTGGCGGTCGATCGGACTCACGAGAACCTGACCCGGGGGTCGACGTAGGCATAGGCGATGTCGACGAGGATGTTCGCGACGATGATGAATATCGCGGCCAGCAGCACCGTCCCCTGGATGATCGGGAAGTCGCCCTGCGTGATCGCCACGTAGTTCAGGCGGCCGATCCCGGGAATCTGGAACACCGTCTCGACGAGCACCGCTCCTCCCAGCAGCACGCCGACGTCGAGCGCGAACACCGTCATGATCGGCGTGATCGCCGAGCGCACGCCGTGGCGCAGGACGACCTGGCGCTCGGGCAGGCCCTTGGCGCGGGCGGTGCGGATGTAGTCCTGGCCCATCGTCTCGATCAGGCTGCCCCGCATCAGCCGCGCATATACGGCGGCGAACCCGGCGGCGAGCACGAGCCACGGCAGGATCAGCGAGCTGAACCATTTCCACGGGTCCGCCGTCAGGCCGGCGTAGGAGTCGGCGCCGGGGAAGACCTTGACCTTGCCGATGTCCGCGGCGAACAGGTACAGCACGATCAGGCCGAGCCAGTATTCCGGGGCGGAGATGAACAGCAGCGCGGCCCCCATCGAGGCGCGGTCGGTGCGCGTGCGCCGGCGCAGCGCGGAGACGATCCCGATCGGCAGCCCGAGCGCCATCCAGATGATCGCCGAGCCGATCGTCAGCGACAGCGTCGCGGGCAGGCGGTTGAAGATCAGGCTCCTGACCGACGCGCCGGAGTAGTAGCTGTAGCCGAGTTCGAAGTGCAGGAACAGGCCCTTCATGTACAGCCAGAACTGGGCGATCAGCGGCCTGTTCAGCCCGAGGTCCTCCCTCAGCGCGGCGATCACCCTGGGGCTCGCGTTGTGCCCGGCGCGCAGCCGCGCCGGTTCGGCGGTGGGCAGGATCCGGAACAGCACGAACGTCAGCGCCGAGACGACCAGCAGCAGCAGCACGCCCCACAGGATGCGCCTGATGACGTAGCGGGTCATCTCAGCGGGCCCTCACTTCAGCGACGTGAAGCTGTAGTCCCACACCCCTTGGTTCCATACGTCGCCCACGCCCGCGACATCCTTGGACTCGATGTTCGGCGCCTTGCTCCAGTCGAAGGGAACGGCGGCGGCCACAGCCACGAGTTCCCGGTCGATCTTCGCCCACGCGACGGCGCGCGCCTGCGTGCCGACGACCAGTTCGGCGGCCGCCATCGCCTTGTTGATCGCCGGGTCGTTGACCTGGCCGTAGTTGGAGTTGCCGGTGGATTCGATATGCGCGCCGTTGAACGGAACGTCGAGCACCGCCTGGGGGTCGCCGAAGTCCGCTACCCAGGCGACGTTGGGGCAGACGTCGATCTCTTCGGCGGGGACGCCGCAGTACTTCGAGTACATCGTCGCCGTTTCGACGAGGTTGAGCTTCGTGTGAAAGCCGAGGCTCTGCAGCGTCTGGTTGACGATTTCGGCGTCCTCGGATTCGGGGCTGCCGGTGGCGCCGACGACCTGCAGCGTGGCGGAGCCGGTGTACTTGCCGCTGGAGTAGCCCGCCAGGCGCATGTACTTGGCGGCCACCTGGGCGTTGCCTTCGGGGTAGTCGTTGTAGTCCACCCGCGGGCCGGCCAGGCCGCCGGCCTGTTCGAAGCCGGGGATTTCCGGGTAAAGGAAGTGGGTCATCACGTTCGTGACCAGTTCGCCGCCGCGGGCCTTGTTCATCGCGACGCGGTCCAGCGCCGCCCAGAACGCCTTGCGCACGTTCACGTTGGCGAAGGGACCCTGCTTGTTGTTGACCGCGATGTAGTGAATGCCCGCACCCGCCGATATCTTCGAGCTGGCTGCGGAAGTGTTCATAGGCGAGCTGCACGATCGACTGGGCGACTTCGTCGTTCTGGACCATGTGCGCGCCTTCGAGCACCTGCCGGCCGATGACGTTGGGGTCGCCGCCGATCTGGATGTCGATCTGGTTCAGGTACGCCGGGCGATAGTCGGTGGAGGCGCTCCAGTTGGGATTGCGCACGAGCGTCGCGGACTTGCCCGGTTCATAGCCGACCCCGAGGACCTTGCCTTCGGCGTTTGACTTGAACATGTACGGGCCGGTCGCGACGAGGTAGTTGCCGTATTCGGTCGGCTTGTGCGCGTCGTAGGACTTGGCGAATTCCTCGGGCACGGGCGCCGTCAACGGCAGCACGAGCGCCGCGGCGAGGAGCGGCGCCTTCGGTTCGCTCAGGTGAAAGACGATCGTGTGCGAGTTGGGCGTGGCGATGCCGGGAATCGGCCCGCCGTCGGCCTTGCTCGCGCCTTCCAGGGAGCTGAAGTAAGCGGAGAAGTAGGGATTCGCGACGTTCGTGTTGGCGCCGCGCTCGATCGCATAGGCGACATCGGCAGAGGTGACTTCGCGATTGACCGGCGGGCTGAAGTGCACGCCCGAGCGGATGTGGACGGTGACCGTCTTGCGGTCGGCCGAGATTTCAGGCGAACCCGAGGCCAGATCGGGGGTGACTTCGCCCAGCGCGTTCGGCTTGTGCGAATAGAGCGGGCGCTGGGTCGCGTAGACCGCCTCGTAGTTGACCGACGAGTAGGCCTGACCGGGATCGAGGTGTTCGAAGTCCTGGTGGTTGAGCACCGTCAGGGTGCCGCCGCGCACCCCGCCCGACTGGGACTCGGTCAGGGGAGTCTGCACGCCGGGGGGCGCCTTGATCCCGCTCGATCCGGCGATCGTGCCGGAGCTCGAGCCCGAGCCGCACGCGGCGAGTCCCAGCGCGAGCACGACGAGCACGAGGGGTGTGAATGGCTTGATCGACCTCATCATCGCTGGGCCTCCTGTGTATGTGTTGAACGAGCGGATCACCGGGCGATCCTCGGGTTGAGGGCATCCTGCAGGCCGTCGCCGAGCAGGTTGAACGCGAGCACGGTCAAAAGCAGGGCGATGCCGGGAAAGACCATGTACCACCAGGCGGTGTTGAATATCGGCGTCGCCGCCGCGATCATCTGGCCCCAGCTCGCGGTGGGCGGGCGCACGCCGACGCCGAGGAACGACAGGGCGGCCTCGAGCAGGATGTTCTGCGGGATCAGCAGGCTCGCGTAGACGATGATCGGGGCGATCAGATTTGGCAGGATCTCGCGCGCCATGATGCGCGCATCCGAGGCGCCCTGCGAGCGGGCCGCCTGCACGAACTCCTGCTCGCGCAGCGACAGCGTGAGGCCGCGGACGATGCGCGCGATGTACGTCCAGTTCACGAGCGCGATCAGGAAGATGATCACGCCAAGCCCCGACTGGATGTGACCGCCGAGGCAGCCGCGGACCTCGCAGGCCGCCCCGAGGCCGAGGCCGAGCAGCAGCACGGGGATCGCGAGGACGACATCGACCAGGCGCGAGAGCAGCGTGTCGGTCCAGCCACGGTAGTAGCCCGCGAGCATGCCGACGATCGTGCCGAGAACGGTCGCGATGCCCGTGCCGACGACGCCTACGATCAGAGACACGCGCGCGCCGTAGATGACGCGCGATGCGATGTCCTGGCCGAGCGGGTCGACGCCGAACGGATGCGCCGAGCTCGGCCCCAGAGGGCTGCCGAAGGCGTTCGTCAGGTTCGGATTCTGCACGTCCGGGCCGGGCAGTCCGAGCAGCGAGACGACCAGCGGCGCGGCGATCGCGACGACGAACAGCAGGCCGATGAACCCGAGCGAGACGACCGCGACGCGATCCTGGCGAAATCGCCGCCAGAACAGCTGCAGCGGCGAGCGGGCGGCGTGGTAGATCGCGCCCGCCCCATCGAGATCGGGAAAGTCCAAGCGCCCGCCCGCGCCGGGCAGCAACTCGGCCGCGCCGACGCTCATGATGAATTCCCCCGCCGTTTAGTCATCGCATGGAACACCGAATACAGGTTCGACACCCACTCGTCGGCGACCTCCCGAGGAAACTGAACGGATGCAAGCCGGCGTACACGGAATACTGGAAGCGTGGAGTCGCGCGATCCAGCAACGGGCACGGTTCTCGGCGAGGTGCAGAGCACCCCGCCCGAGGAGATCGAGCAGGTGGTCGCGGGCGTGGCGAAGGTGCAGCCGCTGTGGGCGCTGCTGCGGGTCCTCGATCGCGCGCGGTACATGCGCCGCATGGCCCAGGCGATAGTGGACGAGTTCGACACGCTCACGGAGACGATCGCCCGCGAGCAGGGCCGCCCGCGGGCGGAGGTGGCGAGCATGGAGCTGCTGGGGGCGATCGACGCGCTGAACTGGATCGCGCAGGACGGAGCGCAGGTGCTCGGGGGACGGCGCGTGGGGACGCATCGCTCGCTGAGCGTCGGCCGCCGCGCGCGCGTCGCGTATGAGCCGTACGGCACGATCGGGGTGATCGGAGCGGGCAGCGCGCCGTTCGCCCAGCCGCTCGGTCAGATCGCGGGGGCGCTGCTGGCGGGCAACGGGGTCGTGTTCAAGCCCGCGCGCCGCTCCTGCCTGGCGGGCGAGGCGATCGTGCGGGTGGTGGGACGCGCGGGGCTGCCGGAGGGGCTGGTGGCGATCGCGCACGGCGGCGCGCAGGTGGGAGTCGCGCTTGCGCGAGCACCCGTCGGCAAGGTGCTGTTCACCGGATCGCCCACCGTCGGGCGGGCGGTTGCGCGGGAATGCGTCTCGCGCGAGCGGGAGGTGACGGTCGAGCTCGGGGGCAAGGACGCGATGCTCGTGCTCGCGGACGCGGACCTCGCGCGAGCGGTGGACGGAGCGCTGTGGGCGGGCTGCGCGGGCGCCGGGCAGGCGCGAGGGGCGGTCGAGCGGGTGTACGTGGCGCGGGAGGTATACGAGCCGTTCGTGGCGAGACTGGTCTCGCGCGCGCGGGCGCTGCCGGTCGGAGACCCGGCCGACCCGCGCGTGCAAGTGGGCCCGCTCGCCTCCGCCCGGCGGCTGGCGCACGTGAGCGAGCTGGTGGAAGAGGCGGTGGCGCAGGGCGCCGAGCTGCGCTGCGGCGGGCCGGTCCCGGCGCCGCCGGGATGCTCGGGGGCGTTCTACGCGCCGGCTGTGATCACGGGCGCCAGCCAGGAGATGCGCCTGATGCGCGAGCCGCTGGACGGACCGGTGCTGGCGCTCGCCGCGGTCGACTCGGTCGAGCAGGCGATCGCGCTGGCCAACGACTGCGAGTACTGCCTGGGCGCGTCGGTGTGGAGCGCCGACCGCTACCGCGCGGCGCGGATCGCGCGCGAGCTGAACGCGGGCATGGTGTGGTGCAACGACCACCTGCCCGGGCCGACGCTGACGCGCGGACCGTGGGGGGCGGCGCGCGGCGGGGGCCTCGGCAAGACGCTGGGCGAGACCGGCCTGCGAGCGTGCGCCCAGGAGAAGCTGATCGCGCGGGCTCCGTCGAGCATGCGCGGGCTGTGGTGGGGCCCCTACGACGAGACGACCCTGCGCGCGGCGCGAGCGGTCGCGAAGCTGCGCTCCGGGCGGGAGTCCGACCGCGAGCGGGCGTGGCGAGGAGGCGGCCCTGCGCTCGTGCGCATGGGGGCGCGGATGCTGGGACGGGGCGTGCCCCGGTAGGAGGTGTTGTTGTTCCAGCGGCGCATGCGCCGCTGGCGAAGCCGCACATGTGCGGCTTCGTGACAGACCCGCATGCGGGTCTGTCGGCAGTGCCGCATGCGGCACTGCCACAGATGATGGATACCCTTTGACCATGCCCGCCCAGGCCTATGCAGGCAAGGAGTGCGTGTGCCAGCTGCGTCGCGGCATCTGCGATCAGTCGTGCGTGCGGGGGATGCTCGACACGCCGTTCTACATCGCCTGCCTGCGCCTGTCCGGCCGGCGGTGCGTGGTCGTTGGTGGGGGTGAGATCGGGCTGGAGAAGGTCGAGGGGCTGCTCGCGTGCGACGGCGCCGTGACGCTGATCGCGCCCGAGGCCGAGCCGGCGCTGGCCGAGTACGCCCGCGAGGGCTCGATCCGCTGGGAGCGGCGGGCCTACGCCGGGCCCGACGATCTCGAGGGCGTGTTCATGGCGATCGCCGCGACCGACGACACCGACGTGAACATCGCGGTCTACGACGACGCCGAGCGCCGGGCGATGCTCGTGAACGTCGTCGACGTGCCGCCACTGTGCAACTTCATCCTGCCGGCGATCGTCCGCACCGGGCCGCTGGCGATCGCGATCTCCACCGCGGGCGCCTCGCCGGCGCTGGCCAAGCGGATGAAGCGCGAGATCGCCGAGTCCTACGGCGAGCCCTACGCGCGCTTGGCGGTGCTGCTGAACGAGGTCCGCGGCTGGGCGAAGGCGACGCTCGAGACCTACCAGGACCGCAAGGAGTTCTTCGAGGGGATCGTCAACGGGGTGGGCGGGAAACCCGATCCCATCGAGCTGCTGCGCGCCGGCGACGAGCCGGCGGTGCGCGAGCTGATCGCACGGGCCCAGCGCGAGCACGCGCCGCAGGTGGCGAGCGTCTGAGTGACGGTCCTGGAGGTCGAGGGGCTGGCGCGCTCCTACGGCGAACGCGAGGCGCTGACCGGGGTATCGCTGTCGCTGGGCGAGGGTCAGACGCTGGTCGTGTTCGGCCCCAACGGCGCGGGCAAGACGACGCTGCTGCGCGTGCTCGCGACGCTGCTGCGCCCGCACCGCGGCAGCGTGCGCATCTTCGACAGCAACCTGCCCGAGGACGCCTGGCTGGTGCGCGGCAAGATCGGGCTGCTCGGGCACGAGCCCCTGCTCTACCGCGAGCTGACCGCGCGCGAGAACCTGCGCTTCCACGCCCGCCTGCACGGCGTGCAGCTGGACAGGGCCGACGAGCTGCTGCACACCCTCGGGCTCGACGGCCGCACCGATGAGCCGCTGAGGACTCTCTCGCGCGGCACGGTCCAGCGCGTAGCGGTCGCCCGGGCCGTGCTGCACGACCCCGAGCTGCTGCTGCTCGATGAGCCGTACTCGAATCTCGACCCGGCGGCGATCGAGCTGGTCGCGCCGCTGATCGGGGCGGAGTCTGAGCGTACGAGAGTGCTGACCAGTCACGACCCGACCGGAGGACTCGCCCAAGCCGATGTCGTGCTCGGCCTGCGCGCGGGACGTGCCGTGCTGGTGAAGGCGGCAAAGGAAGTCGAGCGCGAGGAGATCGTGGGGCTCTACCGGTGAGACGCACCGTCGGCGCGCTGCTGCGCAAGGAGCTGCTCGTGGAGCTGCGCACGCTGGAGTCGGTCCCGGGCATGTCGCTGTTCGCGGTGAGCACGTTCGTGGTCTTTCACTTCGCGCTGAACCGCACCTCCGTCGACGGTGACCTCGCCGCGGGCGTGCTGTGGGTGACGCTGCTCTTCGCGGCGATGCTCGGCGTCAACCGGCTGTTCGTCGCCGACGCCGAGCAGGGCGGGTTCGACGGCTTTTTGCTCGCGCCCGTGAGCCGCACCGCGATGCTGCTGGGCAAGGCGCTCACGCTGTTCGCCTTCCTGGCCGTGCTCGAGCTGGTCGCGGTGCCCGCGTTCGCGCTGCTGCTGCTCGGACCGTCGCTTCAGCGGGCGCTGCCCGACCTGCTGGTCGTGCTCGTGCTCGCCGACATCGGGATCGCGGCGATCGGCACGCTGGTCGCGGCACTGGCGGTGCAGACCCGCGCGCGCGAGTTGCTGGGGCCGCTGCTGGCGCTGCCGCTGCTCGTCCCGATCGTGATCGGCGGCGCCCGCGCCAGCTCGCCGCTGCTCAGCGCCGGGCACCCGGGCAGCCCCGCTGCGCGCTGGCTTTTGCTGCTCGGGCTCTATGATCTGGTGTTCGGGCTGATCGCCTACGCCGTCTTCGACTTCCTCTTGGAGGACTAGTGATCCCGACCCCCACCCCGGCATCGCGCAGGCCGGGTCTGCGCACACTGAGCATCGCCACGGTGCTCGTGATGGTGGGCGCGCTCAGCCTCGTCTTCTTCTACGCGCCGATCGAAGCCGAAGAAGGGTTCCTGCAGAAGATCTTCTACCTGCACGTGCCCCTGGCGATCGTCACCCTGTGCGGGTTCGTCCTCGGTGGGGTCATGGGGATCGCGCACCTGCACACGCGCGATCGGCGCTGGGACCTGCGCTCCTACGTGACGATCCACATGAGCCTCATCTTCGGTGTCGGCGTGCTGCTGACGGGCTCGATCTGGGCGCGGGGCTCGTGGGGGCACTGGTGGGTGTGGAGCGAGCCGACGCTCGTGTCGTTTCTGATCGTCATGCTGCTGTACGCGACCTACCAGCCGCTGCGCTTCGCGATCGAAGACCCCGAGCGCCAGGCTCGCTACGCGTCGGTGTTCGCGATCGTCGCGGGCGCGTTCGTGCCGATGAACTTCCTCGCGGTGCGCCTGTCCGCCTCCTACCTGCATCCACGCGTGCTCGGCAGCTCCTCGAACCTGCCCGCCCCGATGGCGCTGACCTTCCTGGCGTCGCTGGTGGCGATGGCGCTGCTGTTCGCGACGCTCTGCTCGTATGAGCTCACCGCCAAGCGCACGCGCATGCTGCTCAAATCGCGCAGCAGGATCCTCGGGTTCCAGGGATCGAGCGCGCCGGCGCTCCCCGACCCTGCCCGCGAGAGGACCGCTGCGTTGCCCGCCCACGCGAGCGCCCACATCCGATGAGCACGCCGGCCACAGCCCTGCCGGAAAACACAGGCGACGGCTACGTCGCGGCCGCCTACATCGTGTTCTTCGCGATCGTCCTGATCTACGTCACGATCATGGCCGTCCGCCTGACTCGGGTCGAGCGCAGCCTGCGCGAGCTGGGCGAGCGCGAGGAGCGCCGGCTCCAGGACGAGATTCGGCAGGACGAGCCTCAGATCCAGCCGCGGGAGCGCGAGACGGTATGAGGTCGATCACCCGACAGCGGCCGCGGCAACCGAAGGACGCCCGATGAGCGAGCTGCTCGCGCTCGGCATCTCCCACAAGACGGCGCCCGTCGCGCTGCGCGAGCGGCTCGCGTTCACCGAGGCCCAGGCGTGCGAGTTCGCCGAGTCGGCGATCGCGACGCCCGAGGTGCGCGAGGCGATCGTGATCTGCACGTGCAACCGCACCGAGGTCTACCTCGTCGTGGGCGACTCCGTGCGCGCCGAGGGCGACGTGCTGGGATTGCTCGCCCAGCGTGCGGAGATCCACCCGACCGAGCTCGCTGAAGCGATCTACTCGCCGCGCAACTGCGACGCGGCGCGCCAGCTCTACCGCGTGACCGCGGGTCTGGAGTCGATGATCGTGGGGGAGGCCGAGATCCAGGGCCAGGTCAGGCGCGCGCACGAGGCCGCGCTGCGGGCGGGCGTCACCGGACCGCTGTCCAACCGGCTGTTCGCCGCGGCGCTGTCCACCGGCAAGCGCGTGCGCTCGGAGACCGCCATCGGCGCGGGCCGCGCGAGCATTCCCTCGGTCGCCGTGGACCTCGCGCTGAGCGTGCTCGGCGAGCTCGAGAGACGCCACGTCGTGATCCTCGGCGCCGGCGAGACAAGCGAACTGACCGCTCGCGCGCTCGCCGAGCAGGGAGCCGGCACGATCTTCGTCGCCAACCGCCACGCCGACCGCGCCCTGCATCTCGCCCAGCGCTTCGGCGGCTCGGTCGTCGGGCTGGACGGCCTGCCGGAGCAGCTGACGCGCGCCGACATCGTGCTCTCCTCGACCGCCTCGCCCCATCCGATCGTCGGGCGCGAAGAGCTCGCCGAGGTCATGCGCCAGCGGGGCGGGCGGGCGCTGCTGCTGATCGACATCGCCGTCCCGCGCGACATCGACCCGGGTTGCGCCGAGCTGGAGGGCGTGAGCCTGTATGACATCGACGATCTGCAGGCCGTGCTCGCGCGCAACCTCGACACGCGCGCCAGCGAGGTCCCGCGCGCGCAGGAGATCGTCGAGGAGGAGATCCTGCGGTTCGCCCGCTGGCTCGGCCAGCTCGACGTGCTGCCGACCGTCAGCGCGCTGCGCGAACACGGCGCCGCGCTGGTGGAGCAGGTGATCGCCGAGAACGACGGCCGCTGGGAGTCGGCCTCGCCACGCGACCTCGCGCGCGTGGAGGCGATCGCGCGGGCGGTCTCCAGCCGGCTGCTGCACGAGCCCACGATCAGGTTGCGCACTCACGGCGAGCGCGGCCACGCCAGCATCGAGCTCGTGCGCGAGCTGTTCGGGCTGAGCGACGACGAGCCCGACGCGCGCGCGCCCACGGCGGCGGACACCGGTGAGGTGCCGGACAACGTGCGCCCGCTCTCCCGCCGCACCCGCGCCGGTGGCTCCGGCGCGTCCTGATCTGAGCGCGATGAGCGGACTGCGCATCGGCACCCGCGCCAGCGCGCTGGCGCTCGCTCAGGCGCGGTGGATCGCCGACCGATTGAGCGACCGCCGGCCCGGGGACATCGAGATCGTCACCGTGACCACCAGCGGCGACCGCGGCCCGAGCGGCGGCGAGGACAAGAGCCGCTGGGTGGATGCGATCGAGCAGGCCCTGCTGGCGAATGAGATCGACCTGGCCGTGCACTCCGCCAAGGACGTCCCCGGCATGCTCGCAGACGGCCTGGAGCTGCTGGGCGCACCCGCGCGCGCGGCGGCCGAGGACGTGCTGTGCGGCGCGAGCGATCTCGATGCGCTGCCGTCAGGCGCGCGCGTCGGTACGAGCAGCCTCCGGCGCGCCGCCCAGCTGCGCGGCGCGCGCCAGGACCTGGAGGTCGTCGCGATCGCCGGCAACGTCGACACGCGCCTGCGCCTGCTCGCGCAGGGCGCATTCGACGCGATCGTGCTGGCACGCGCCGGGCTTCAGCGACTCGGGCGCGAGGACGCCCTCGGCGCCGTGCTCGACCCGGCGCGGTTCGTGCCCGCACCCGGTCAGGGGGCGCTCGCGCTGGAGGCTCGCGCGGACGATGCCCGCGTGCGGGAGGCCGTCACGGCAATCCTCGACGACGACGCGTCCGCCTGCCTGCAGGCCGAGCGCACGCTGGCGCGCGCGCTGAACGCGAGCTGCCATACCCCCCTCGGCGCGCATGCCGTGCCCGCGGGCTGCGGCTGCCTGGGGCTGCGCGCCTGGGCCGGCCTGCCCGACGGGTCGGCCTGGCTCGCGGACGAGCTGCTCGGCGGCTTCTATGAGCCGGCGGCGCTCGGCCGGCGGGTGGCCGAGCGAATGGAATCGGCCGGGGCCGGGGAGCTGCTCGCGCGGGCGCAGGAGATGGCCGTTGCCGGCGCCTGAGCTCGGGCGCGTGTACCTCGTGGGAGCGGGCCCCGGCGATCCGGGGCTGCTGACCGCGCGCGCGCTGCAGCTGATCTCCCAAGCCGACGTCATCCTCTATGACCGCCTGATCCCCAGCGCGGCGCTGGAGAGCGCGCGGGCGCAGGCCGAGGTGCTGTTCGTGGGCAAGGAGGGAGGCGGCGAGTCGGTCCCGCAGGAGCAGACCGAGGCCCTGATGCTCGCTCGCGCCCGGGCGGGGCTCAGCGTCGTGCGGCTGAAGGGCGGCGACCCGTTCGTGTTCGGGCGCGGCGGCGAGGAGGCCCTGGCGCTGCGCGCGGCCGGCATCCCCTTCGAGGTGGTGCCGGGCGTCAGCGCCGGCGTGGCCGCCGCGGCCTACGCGGGCATACCCGTGACCCATCGCGGTCGTGCGAGGGCCGTGGCGCTCGTGGCAGGGCACACCCGGGACGACGCTCCCGGGGAGTCGGCGCTCGACTGGCCGGCGCTGGCGGCGTTCCCGGGGACGCTCGTGTTCTACATGGGCGTGCGCCAGCTCCCCCAGATCGCAGAGTCGCTGATCGCCGCCGGGCGCTCCGCCGCGGAGCCCGTGGCGATCGTGGAACGCGGCACGCTCCCCGGCCAGCGCACCGTCACGGGGACGCTGGCCACGATCGCCGGCCTCGCACGCGCGCAGGACGTGCGCGCCCCCTCGATCACGGTCGTCGGCCCGGTCGCGGAGCTCGCCGGCGAGCTCTCCTGGCTACAGCCATCGCCGTTGAGCGGACTGACCGTCGCCGTCACCCGCGCGCGCGCCTCGGCCAGCGGACTTGCCACGCGCCTCACATCGCTCGGCGCCCACGTCGTCCAGGCGCCCGTCATACGCACCGTGGCGCTGGGCGGTCCGCCGCCCGACCTGGCGCCGTACGACCTCGTTTGCCTGACCAGTCCCGTCGGAGTGGCCATGCTGTTCGAGCGCCTGGCAAGCGCAGCCGGCCCACCCCTGGACGCGCGCGCGCTGGCCGGCGCGCGCGTGGCCGCGATCGGCCCGGGCACCGCCGAGGCGCTCGCGGCGTATGGGATCCTCGCCGACATCACGCCCTCTCGCTCGGTCGCCGAGGGGCTGGTCGAGGCGCTCGCCGACGTGACGCCGCCCATTCGCCGCGCGCTGATCGCCCGTGCGCGCGAGGGACGCGACGTGCTCCCCGACGCGCTGCGCGCTCGCGGGGCGGAGGTCGATGTGCTCGCGCTGTATGAAACCCTCGCCGAGGCCCCCCCGTCGCACGTCCTCCAGGAAGCGCTCTCAGCCGACTACGTCACGTTCACCTCCGCCTCGACCGTCCGCTTCTTCCTGCAAGCCGCCGGGCGCGCCCGGCTCTCGCCCGGCACGCGCATCGTCTCGATCGGCCCCATCACCAGCCAGGCCCTGCGCGAGCACGGCCTACAGGCGCATGTCGAGGCCGCAGATCACGACATCGACGGTCTCGTCGAGGCGCTGCTTGCGGATGTCTGGGCCCTCGCCCACTGACGGCCGCGTGTCCCGCGCGCTCGGCCACCCCCGCCTGCACCTGCGCAGCACAGACTCGACCAACGACCGCGCGCGCGCGCTGGCGATCGCCGGGGCGCCGCACGGGACGCTCGTCACCGCATCCCAGCAGACCGCCGGGCGCGGCCGTCAGGGGCGGCGCTGGTCGGCGCCGCCGGAGCGCTCGCTGCTGGCCTCGCTCGTGCTGCGCTCCCCGCCGCCGCTGCTTCCGCTGATCGCGGCCGTCGCCGTATGCGACGTCGTCGACCGATCGAAGGTCGGTGAGCGGGCCCGAGTCAAGTGGCCCAACGACATCGTCTTGTCCGCCCGCCCGGTCTGGCCAAGCTCGCGGGCATCCTCGCCGAGGGGCGTCCCCAGGACGGCTGGGCGGTGCTCGGCATCGGCCTGAACGTCGCCGTCGCGCTCGACGAGCTGCCGCGGGAGCTGCGCGCCACCGCCGCCACGCTCGGCGAGCCGCCCGAGCGGATCGAGCCCACGCTCACGCGTCTGCTGGCCGCGCTCGAAGACCGCCTGGCCGAGCCGGCGGAGAAGATGCTCGAGTCCTACCGCACACGCGACGCGCTGCACGGGCGCCAGATCGCCTGGTCTAAAGGCAGCGGCCGCGCCGAGGGCGTCGACGGCGAGGGCCGGCTGGTGGTCGCGCTGGATGCCGGCGGCCACACCGCGCTCGACGCGGGCGAGGTGCACCTGATCACCTGAGCGCCTGACTACTCCTCGGCGTGCTCCAGCGCGTCGGCCACGTTGCGGTCGAGCACGCCCTCCTGCGCCGGCGCCAGCCCGCTGCCGTTATCGCTCGCTCCGGTTGCGCCCGGAATCGCCTCGCTCGCCAGCGCTTCGTCCAGGACCGCCTCGCTCGGAGATTGCGCCCGCCGGCCCGCGCGCCCGGCGCCATTCTTTCTCGCGCCGCCCTGCACGCCGTCGGCGCCCGTCGCGAGGGCGCCCTTCGTGGCGCCCCTGCCGCGTCTGCGCCGGTTGCCGCGCGCGCGGCGCTTGGGGAAGTTGCGCAGCAGCTCGCGCGCCAGCGCCGGGGGCTTGCGGGCCATGCGCGTGCGGGCTCCCCGCAGCGCCTCCTCGGCCTCGGGCGTGTGCGCCAGCGCAGCCGCCAATAGCGCCGCGGCCAGGCGCCGGTCCTGCTTGCGCGCGGCGTGGATCAGCCGCCGTGCGTTGCGCGCGTGGGCGCCGCCGGAGGAGTTCACGAGCAGCCCCAAGAGGCGCTTGGTCTCCGGCCAGCGCTGGACCGCGTACTCCTCGTGCACCTCGCGCGTGTACTCGGCCAGCCGCCAGATCCAGGCGTTGGCCTGGTCGCGGCGGCCGATCCGCCGCTCGACCATCGCGCGCAGCATGATCTTGCTCGCCTCCCGGCGCTCGTCGCGCGGCCAGCCGCCGATGATGTCGATGGCGGTGTCGAACGCGTCGGACCGATCGGGGATCGTCCAGCCCAGCGCGGCGATGTCCGCCAGCGCGCGCAGGCGCAGCTGCGGGTTCTTGTTGCGCTGCACCGCGGTGATCAGGAAGCGGCTCTTCAGCTCGCCGCCGCGGTCGAAGTGGAGCATCGCCCGCGCCCTGCGCCAGCCCGCCGGGGCGACGCGCGCGCCGGCCAGCGCCGCCCACACGTGCTGCTCGCCGTAGTCGAGGTGCTCCACGGCGATCCGCCACAGCTCGCGCTCGAACACCGCAAAGCGCCGCTCCTCCTCCGCGCACACCGGCAGCACGCGCCGCTCCACGCGCATCCGCCGCCCGCGCCCGCGCCGGACCGGGCCGACGACGATCGCCCCGCCCCGGTAGACGTCGCGATCGAGCAGCGAGTGCAGCGTCACGACGGGATCGTCGTTCTTGGTCGCCGGGTGCACGAAGTCCACCACCAGCCCCGCCTCCTTGCCGGGGTGCCGGCGGGTGACGCGCCCGACGCGCTGCTGGTAGATGCGTTTTGAGGCCGTCGGCGCGAGGTGCACGCAGACGGTCGCCCGCGGACTGTTCCAGCCCTCGGCGAGCAGCTGCGCGTTGATCAGCACGTCGATGTCCCCGCGCTCGTAGCGCGCGAGGATCTCCGCCAGCTCGCGCTTGGGCGTCTCGCCCGAGACCCCCTGCGCCTTGATCCCTTCGGCGCGGAACGCCTCCGCGAGGTTGTACGCGTGCTGCACGCCCGCCGCGTACACGACGCCCGGCACGCCGTTGAATCGCGTCTTGTACAGGTTCGCCGCGGCCATGTTGAACGGCTGCTGGTCTAGCAGCGCGGCCAGCTCCTCCTGGTCGAACTCGGTGTCCACCTCGCCGCGGCGCAGCGGCACCTTCGCGATCGTGCGCACGCCGACGCCGGGAGATATGCGCACGCACCGCAGCGGCGCGATCACCCCCCGCCGGGCCGCCTGGGCGAGGTCGAAGCGCGAGGTCTGCGTCGGGAAGAGATCGGTCACGTGCCGGGCGATCAGCGCGCCCGTGGCGGTCATGCCGATGAAGATCGGCCCCGTCCAGTTGCGGATCGCGCCGCTGGTCTTCTCGCCCAGCGCGGTGTGCGCCTCGTCGCAGATCACGATCGTGTAGGCGCTGGAGATCTTGCCCGCGTTGCGCACGAACCACTGGTAGGTCTCGACAGTTACAGGTCCCCACCCGCCCCCCTTGACCGAGTCCTCGCCGATCAAGAGCGGCCGTGAGATCCGCTTGGAGTACCCGCGCTCGCGCAGCTCGCCGTGGAACTGGTCGACGAGGTTGCGCCGGTGCGTGAGGATCAGGATGCCGCCCGTGCGCGAGGCCTCCACGAACCCGAGCGCCGCCACCGTCTTGCCCGCGCCGGTGGCGTGCTCGAACCAGAACCGCTTCGCCGCGTTCGGATCCTCCGGCTGCTCGGCCAGCGACTCCCCATCCTCCTCGGCGTCTTCGACCCAGTCTTTGGGCTCTTCCTCCTCTGAGTCCCCCTCCGCCTCCAGCTCCTGCGCCTCCTCCTCGTCGTCGTCGGCGAGGATCTCCTCCTCGTCCTCGTCCTCGTCGTCCTCGTCCTCGTCGGGGGCGGCGCGCTGGACCGGGCCGAGCTCCTCGTCGTCCTCGTCCTCGTCCTCCTCCTCGTCCGAGCTCGCGTCGGGCTCGTCGTCTTCGTATCCCTCCTCCGGCGCCTGCACCGCCTCCTGTGCGGTGGTCGTGCCCGCGCCGGCGTCCGCGCCCTGCGCCGGGGTTGAATCGTCGGGGCCGAGGATCGCAGCCGAGGCCAAGAGCTCCGGCGAGGCGGCCGCCCTGCCGTTGCCGTTCCCGTTGGTCCGCTGCGCCTCCGCCAGCAGCGCCGTCAGCGTGCCCGAGAGCGCGTCGACCTGGTGGGCCGAGAGGACCGTGCCGTCCGCGAGCTTGGGCTCCTCCTCGGAGAGCACCCGCTCCAGACCGAGCAGCAGCGAGTAGTCGCGCCGCCACCCAGTCGAGGGGTGCTTGGCGCCCTCGTCCAGCTCCGCGAGCGCCTGATCGAGCGCGCGTCTGCGTGGCGAGCCTGGCGCCAGGGCGAGCGCGGCGTCCTCGCCCTCGTGCAGGAAACGATCGCGCACGAAATCCTCCGCGCGAGCGATATCGGCGGAACTAGGCGTGGGCGCGGCCGCGAGGGCCACTGAAGTGGACTCGGCCATTTAGGCTCTGGACTTCGAGACGGTCGCCGCGGACAGTGGAACCGCGGGACACCACACTGCCGGCCCCTGGCCGGCGACGTCGCCGGATGCTCACAGCGAACCGGCCTGACGTACATTCAGCTTATAGCACGTCGCGGGGGAATTGCCGGGAACCGGGGACCCCCATCTGCGACCATCAGCCGCGATGACCGGGATCGCCCCCGCCCGCCTGCTTGCGAGCATCGCCGTCCTCGCCGTCGGTGCGCTGCTGATCGTCGGCCTGGTCGGACTCGCGTCCTCGCCGTCCCCGAGCTCCTCGGCGCACCCGCTGACGCTCGCGCAGGTGCGCGCGCGACTGGCGGGCTCGCCGGCGCCGCTGGCCGCTCTGCACGCCCAGGCCAGCCAGGTCCTGCCCGGGGGAGCGCCCGCGCTGGGAGCCAGGATCGCCGCGCTGCGCGGATATCCGCTGGTGATCGACAAGTGGGCCTCGTGGTGCGTCCCCTGCCAGGACGAGCGGGGCGCGTTCCAGCAGGCGTCGGTGGCCTACGGGCGCACGGTCGCATTCATCGGGATCGACTCCCGCGACACGAATCTCGCCGGCGGACGCGCGTTCCTGGCCTCCTACCCGGTCGGGTATCCGAGCTACTACGACCAGAGCGGGCGACTCGGCGAGGAGATCGCCGACTCCCCGTTCACGCCCGTCACGGTGTTCTACGACCGCGCCGGCCACACGTTCATCTGGCAGGGCCCGTTTCCGAACGCCGCCAAGCTCGAAGCCGACATCCGCCGCTACGCGCTGGACGAGTGAGCGCGACCCGCGCCCGACCTGCCAACCTCCTGCCGGACCAATGCCCGAGATCCGCATAGACCCGCTCAGCGGCCATCGCACGATCGTCGCCGGCGAGCGCTCGCGCCGCCCGGGGGGAGAGCCGCGCTGTGAGCCCCCCGAGCCGATCGACCCAGAGCGCGATCCCTTCGCCGAGGGCCACGAGTCGCGGACCCCGCCCGAGCTGTATGCGGTGCGCCCCGGGGGCCGGCCGGGGGAGGAGGGCGGGATTCCCAACACTCTCGGGTGGACCGTGCGGGTGGTGCCCAATCTGTACCCGGCGCTCACGCCCGACGCGACGGAGCCCGAGGGCCATGGGCAGGACGGCTCGGAGCTGTTCCTCGCCCGGCCCGCACGCGGCGCGCACGAGGTGATCGTCAACGGGCCCCAGTCGGTGCTGTCCCTGGCAGAGCTGCCCGCCGAGCAGGTGGCGAGCGCGGTCGAGGTGTGGCGCGCGCGCATGCGCGCGCACGCGGATGCCGCGTACGTGCAGCTGATCGTCAACGAGCGCCACGAGGCCGGCGCCTCGCTGCCGCACACCCACGCCCAGCTCTACGCCCTCGACTTCGTCCCCGCCGACGTCGCCCGCGAGCGCGAGCGCGCAGGGGCGTACGCGACGCGCACGATGGGCCACTGCCTGCTGGAGGACGTGATCGCCGAGGAGGTCCGCCTGCGCGAGCGCGTCGTCGCGATCGACGAGGAGTGCGTGCTGCTCGCTCCGTACGCCTCGCGGCTGCCGTTCCAGCTGATGCTCGCCCCGCGACGGCCGGCGGCGCGCTTCGAGACCGGCACGGCGGGGGCGTCGCTGCTGCACGACGGCCTCTCCCGGCTCGCGCGCCTGCTCGGCTCCAGCCCGCCGCTGAACCTGTGGGTCCGCACGGCCCCGCGCGGGGTAGAGCAGTTCTGCTGGCGCATCGACATCGCCCCGCGCCTGACCCACCTCGCGGGACTCGAGCTGTCGACGGGATTGAACCTGAACATCGTCGCGCCGGAGCACTCCGCATCGTTGCTGCGAGATGCGTAGGTAGGCTGCGCTGTTGTGCCGCCCGAGGAACGCATCCTCCCCCGCTTCGCCGCCGAGCCCCCTCAGGAGCTGCTGCCATACGGGCGCTGGGCCGATCGGCTGAGCGCCGAGTTCCTCGGGGCGTGCTTGGCGCTGGACGCGGACGGTGAGGATCTGGGCGAGCCCGGTCCGATCGCGTGGTATCCCGACCGCACCTGGCACGGACGCACATACGTGCCGGCGAGCACGATCACCTCGCGCGGGTACGAGCTGTTCGGGTACGTCCGCTTCGTGCCGGCGGGGGAGGGCGAGGACCCGAGCGACTTCTATGCCCACGCGGACTTCACCGACGAGACCGCCGAGCGCAACCCCGACTGGACGCTCGATTTGTGCGAGGAGACGATCGGCGCCTGGCGCGGGCACTCCGGCGCCCTGGCCACGATGACGCTCGTCTGGGGCCGCCCCCTGCGCGCGGGCGGGCGCGTCGCCACGGCCGAGCTGGCGGATCTCGCGGTCGATCAGTGCGAGCTGATCGAGGAGCGGTTCACGCTGATCGCGCCCGACGACTACCGGGGGGATCTGCTGGAGATCGCCCTGTTCGGCGGGCGCGGCCAGGAGCTCGCGCGCGAGTCGCTCTATGCCGGGGACGACGACGACGAGGACGAGGACGAGTCCGCCGGGGCGTCGTAGGACGGTTGCTTGGCGCCCGGATTGAACAGGTTCTTCGGGTCGAACGCCCGCTTGATCTGTTCGTGCAGCTCGACGGCCCGCGCGTCCCACTGCGAGGCCAGCCGCCCGCGCTTGAGCCGGCCGACGCCGTGCTCGGCGGCGATCGAGCCGTCGAGTGAGACCACCAGGGCGAACAGCTCCTCGCCGACCGCCTGCGCCGCGTCCAGCTCCGCCTCGCGGGCGGGGTCGAGGAGCACGGTGGCGTGCACGTTGCCCTCGCCCCCGTGCCCCCACGCGCACGAGCGCAGCCCGTGCCGCGCGGCGATCTCGGCGAATCGCTCCAACCCCTCGGCCAGATGCTCGACGGGGAAAGCCACGTCCTCGGAGACCTTCCCGCCGCGCGCCGCCGTCACCACCCCGTTGAAGGAGTCGCGCCAGCGCCACAGCGCACCGGCCTCCGCCGGCTCGTGGATCGCGAGCGCCGCGTGCGCGAGCACCTCCTGCAGCGCCCGTCGCTGGTCCTGCGCCTGCGCGCGCGTGCCGTCGGCCTCGACGATCAGCGCGAACCCCGCCCCCTCGGGTACGGCCCCCGGATAGCCGCCCGCGACGATCTGCAGCGTCTCGCCGTCCAGGAACTCCAGCGCCGAGGGCTGGATCCCGGCGGCCACGATGTCGAGCATCGCGGCGGCGCCCTGCGCGCGTGAGGCCAGGAAGGCGACGAGCGCAATCGCTGCCTCGGGCGCGGGCAGCAGGCGCAGGCGCACGGCCGTGATCACGCCGAGCGTGCCCTCGGAGCCGACCAGGAGGCTCTTGATGTCATACCCCGCCACGTCCTTTCCCACCCAGCCGCCGACCCGCACCAGCTCCCCTGGCGCGAGCACAGCCTCCAGGCCCGCCACCCACGCGCCGGTGACGCCGTACTTCAGCGCGTGCGGCCCGCCGGCGTTCGTGGCCACGTTGCCACCGATCTGCGACTGCTCGGACGCGCCGGGATCGGGCGCGAACAGCAAGCCGTTCTCCCGTGCCAGGCGCTGCACGTGGCGCGTGCTCACGCCCGCCTCCGGATGGATCCGCCACAGCGCGGGCTCCAGCTCGCGCACGGTACGCAGCCGCTCCAGCGAGCAGACGACGCCGCCCTCGGTCGGGACCGCGCCGCCCGTCAACCCCGTGCCGCCGCCGCGCGCCACGATCGGCACGTCGTGCGCGTAGCACCAGCGCACCACATCGGCCACCTGCGGCGCGCTGCCCGGCAGCGCCACGGCGTCGGCGCGACCCTCGAGCTCGCGCCGGCGCGAGGCGTCGTGGTTGTAGGGCGAGCGCGCCGGCGCACGCAGCACGTGCTCGGCGCCGATCAGCTTGCCCAGCTCCCGATGGAGAGCACGCTCGGATCCCATCCCCCCATGTTCTCGCGAAAGCGAGCTGAGGGACCCTGCCGCTCAAGCCCAGCCGGCGCTCGTCGAGGACGAGTACGGCTCCTCGGCGATGGCCGGGGTGGGAGCCGGCAGCCCGGCGACCGAGTGGATGCGCCGGGCCGCGTCGCGCACGCGGCCGGGCATCAGGTGGCCGTAGACGTTGACGGTCGTCGAGGGCTTGGCGTGGCCGGCGAGCGCGGCGATCAAGAGGATGTCCTCGCCCTGGGCGATCGCGCCGGTGATCGCGGTGTGGCGCAGGTCGTGCAGGCGGATCGTGCCCGGCAGGCCGGCGCGATCGGCGTAGCGGCGGAAGACCCTGGTCACCATCCGCGGGTCCAGCGGGCGCCCGAGCGGGCAGGGCGGGCCTTCGGCCGCCCGCGCGGGCCGCACCGCCGTGAACACCGGCGCGCCGTCGCTCGTGTCGGCCCCGCTCGCGCAGAGCTCTTCGAGCGCCTGCTGCGCGCCGTCGAGGATCGGCAACAGGCGCTGGCCGGCCTGCGTCTTGGTGGTGAGCAGCTCCTCCTCCCCGGCGGCGAACGCCTCGAGACGGTCGTGCGCGCCGATGGAGCGCCTGACGTGGATGACCCGCTCGAGCAGATCGACGTCGCCCCAGCGCAAGCCGATCAGCTCGCCGCGGCGCATGCCCGTGTCCAGGGCGACCGTGAAGAACGCGCGCCACCTGGGCGGGCACTCGTCGAGGAGCCGCTTCACCTGCGCCGGGCTGAGCTCGGTCCCGCGCGCGCGCCGGCCGCGGCCCCTGCGCCCGCGCCGGCGCGGCACGTCGGCCGGGTTGAGCGAGACCAGGCCGGCGTCCTGCCCGAAGGCGAACATCGCGTGGAGGTGGCGGCGGATCTTCGCGACCGTCGTCTCGCTCAACCCCTCCTCGCGCTTTTGGTCGAGCAACATCCGGACCGTCCCCTGGCGGACGTCCTGCACGCGCATCCCCCCGAGCACCGGCAGCACGTGGCGGTGAAACGTGGCGCGGTACTCCGCCACGGCGCCCGGCTTCAGGTCGACGTGCACGTGCTCGGACAGCCACCGGCAGCCGAGCTCCGCGACCGTCACGCGAGAGGGAAGGTAGGTCCCGTCCTGCGCCGAGGACTCCAGCGTGCGCAGCAGCTCGAGCGCCCCGCGCCTGCTCGGACCCGCGGCCTTCTCCACCTGCCGCCAGCGCGAGGCGCCCGTCGCCGGGTCGATCGCCAGCACGCGCAGGCGAACGTAGAATCGCCCCTCGCGCTCCCTCACCGAACCACCGACCATCCAGCAATACCCCCTGTTTTTGCGCGCGCACCATCGCCGTGCGTGCGCGCGCACTTCCAACTTCGGCGGGCGCAGCGTCGCGCCCGCCATGACCCTCATTACGGATTCCCTCTTACACAACTGTCAAGCGGTACGCTACCACCGCGCTCCGTTACTGTCAAGCCCCTATCAAGGCGCTCCTTTTAGCAGAGTGCCGTGCTGTGGGGGCGTGGCCCCTCGAGGGTAAAGGGACCACGCCCCGTGCTGCGGGTGCTCCTCGGCGCTAACGGAGAGGGAGTCCGGGCCGAGGGGCGCCCCCTCACGTCATCGCCCTTCGATGACGCTCGAGCTTTCGAGGGACGCCGCATCGCGCTCAGCGTCCCGCCGCCGTCTTCGCGGCCCTCTGTGCCTCCTTCTTGGCGCGGTCGGCCTTCTTGGCCTTCTTGACGGCATATGTTTTGCGCGCCCGCGCTTCGCACTTCACGCGTTTGACCTTGTTGTGCTTGTATTTACTACGGCAAACCTTCAAGGCCGCGGCGAGCTTCTGCGCGCGGCTGAGCTTCTTGACTTTCGCGGACTTGACCGCGCCACAGCCCGCGATCGCGATCTTCGTGGACTGTTCGAGCTTGACGCCGTTCTGCCCCACAATCGCGGTCGGCATCGCCAGCGTTTCCCCGCACAGGTCGTATTTCTTTGATTCCGCGACATTCGGCGTGAGCACACCGTGCGGGGCGGCGTGAACCAGGCGATCGACGCCGAGATTCGCGGGGTGGCCAAGACCAACGATCACAGCCCATACACGATCGCCAACGAGGTGATCGCCGCGCGACTCGGCCAGTGCTTGGGCCTGCCCGTGCCCGCAGGTGTCGTCGCCGAACACTCCGGGCGCCTGTTCTATCTGTCGCTTGACGTCAGCAAGGAGGGCAAGGCTCTACCGCCGATCATCGCCAGGGACTTCGCAGCCGCCGAGCCAAAGTTGGCGGCGGCGGTCGTGATCTTCGACATCTGGATCGCCAACAGCGACCGGCACACAGGGAACATCTCCCACGACAGCGCCTTCTCGCCACCTCGTCCGGCGTTCTTCGACCACGGCCACGCCCTGCTGGGCTCATCCGAGCCCAAAGGGCTCAACCGGCTGAAAGCAGCCGAAGGAGAGCTGGGCTGCACAGGCAAGGCGCCACTGAACGGCAACCGGCACGCCCTGCTCGATCTCGTGTCGAACGCCGCCGACCTGCACGACTGGATCGCCCGTGTCAACGAGCTGCCAGACTTCATGATCGCCGATGCGTGCTCTAACGCGCGCGAGCTTGGTCTTCTGCCAGACGATCAGACCCGCGAGGCGCTGCAAGGCTGGCTACAGGAGCGCAAGACCCACCTCCCGCAGCTAATCTCAGACCACGAGGACGAGTGCCCCGCCATCACGCAATGGAACCTCGCCGAGGAGTCGCCGACATGATCCACTACCTGCTGGCCCGCTATACCGACGATCTGACCCGAAACGAGCCGATCAACGTCGGGGTGATCGTCTACGACGGCGCCCGTGCGCTCGCCCGGTTCGATGGCGAGGACCCCAGAACCCAGACCATCGACCTTCGGCGGATACGCCACCGCATCACCGGAAGCAACACCTACCGCTCATGGGTCGCCTACTGGCGACGCGCGCTCGATGAGCCGGCGGTGCTGTCGCCCCAGCTCGTGGATGCGCAGCCCGGCGACCCCGCGGTGATCGAGTGCCTACTCGGACTCGGAGGCGACGAGTTCTCGCTGATCCGAGGGGGGGAGATCGTCTTCGACGCCGATGAGCGTCCCCTAGAGACGACGCTAGGGGACCTGTACGAGCGCCTAGTCCGGGCACCGGAGCCCGATGCGCCCCCATCCCTCCGAGACAAGAGCGAACAGGCGATGCGACTCGCGGGCGTGCCGCTAGATGACGACAACCGCTTCCGCGCTCGTCCGAAGATTGGCCTGGACGTCGATGGACAGACGCAGGAGCAGGAGGTCAGCTACGGGGTGCTCAACGGTCGTTGGCACTATCTCCAAGAGGCGTCCTTCGATCCGCGGAGCGAGCGCGTTAGCGGCAAGGAGGCCCACCACGTTGCCTTCGTCTTCGAGCACGCCGTCGATAAGCAACGAGGCGTACCGCTTGACCACGACTCGAAGGTGGTGCTCTACGACGCCACCGACCTTGTTGATGCCACCCGTGGGCTTCTGGGACTCATCGAGCCGTTCGCTCAAACCGTCGATGTCAGCGCCCCCGATGGTGCAGCCAAGCCGCTCCGTCACGCGCTCGCGCTCGTCTGACCGCCACGGCGCGGCCATATGGGCACCAGCCGGCCGCCAGTGCCCAAACGCAGGCGGCCGAGGCACGTCGAATCCGCGATGAATACAGACCAAACGATGGGTCGCGATCTACTGCTGCACGAGCCTGCTGTCGAGGTCAACCCCGACCCGACCTTTCACGAGTTCGCCTCGGAGTGGTTCGAGACGACGAAGGGCGAGTGGCGCGAGAAGACGCGGCTCGACTACGAATGGCAGCTCACCTGCCACCTGCTGCCGTTCTTCCGCGACCACCGGCTGAGCCAGATCACCGTGCGCGAGATCGACCGCTACCGCCAGGGCAAGGTCGCCGAAGGCCAGGCAATCGCGGCCGCGATCGCCGAAGGCAGACCGCCGATCGAGGAGCAAGTGGACAAGCGCGGCCGCAAGCACCAACGCCCACGACGCGCCCTCTCCGCCACGAGCATCAACAAGACGATCACCCGCCTGGGCCAGATTCTTGAGGTCGCGGTCGAGTACGGGCTGATCGAAGCCAACCCCGCCAAGGGCCGGCGGCGGCGCCTGAAGGCGCAGAAGACGATCCCGGTATGGCTGGACCGCGCCGAGCACGTCGAGGCCCTCCTCGACGCCGCGGGCGAGCTCGACCGGCACGCACAGGTCAAGGGCGGACATGACCAGAAGGGCGGCCCCAGCTACCGGCGAGCTCTCCTGGCCACGCTCGTGCTCGCCGGCCTGCGCATAGGCGAGCTGACCACGCTCCAGTGGCGTGACGTTGAACTCGCCGGAAACCGGATCACGGTCCGCGCATCGAAGACACCGGCACGGAATGCGCCGCGACCCCGCCGCCAAGGAGCGCCTGCGCGCGCTCGTAGGCGGCGCCGATTGGCCCACGATCGGCAACAGCGACGCTCAACCGCCGTGGAGCGAGCTGGCCGGGACCGGCAGGCCGAGCCTCGGTTCCGCCCGGTAGCACGGCGCTCGTGTCCGAGTTCCTTGCCTCAACCACAGCCGCCCGGCTGCGAGCTGCGAGACTTCCGCGCCGCAATGACTGATCGTCCTAAAGAGCTCGAACTCGTCAACCGCTACCAGGTCGCGGCCGAATTCGCCCATCAATTCGCGTTCGACAGACATCGCAAGCTGGTCGAACTGGGCGCCGCTGACGACAACACCCGGAGGCTGCTCGCGGAATCGGCCACCATCGCCCTGCAAGAAATCCCCGCGTTCGCCCGAGACTGGCGTCCTGTCGAGCGCGAATGGTTTGAGGTGGAGCTGCTCGACCCGGCCGAGCTCCCCCGCATGACCGAGGTCTTGAAGGTTCGCTTCGCCGAGCTCAGTCCGGTGTTCGAGGCGCTTCGTGCCCGTCAGGACAAGATCGTGGCCGAGCTAATCGAGCTGCTCGACGAGGCCCGGCGAACCTGAACCACCCTCCCCACCCTCCCGGCTGAGGGACCTGATCACGGACTTGATCAGGCGGCTGCGAGGCGCTCTGCGGCTACGGTTTCGTAGTTCGCGGCCAGCGTCAGCAAGGCCTCGCGAGAGGCTTTGAATTCCCTCTGCTCCGCTTCCGCACGGAGTCGGGCGGCTTCCGCTCTCATCTCCTCGGGAGTCTGTTTGCTCTCCAGAATCGACTTCTCGAGCCCGTCTATCAGCCACTGGTCCTGCGGGTTCAAGGTCGGCCAAGTCAGAACTTTCATGACCCTCAGTGTACCGACCGACAGGCCCGCGTCATAGGGCTGGGTCGCAGCCTCGGCCAGCCGCAGCGCCCTCACCTCTGCTCGGTCCAACCACCGATTGCGACGGCACCGCCAGCGAGAAGCTCGGTCCAGTAGGAATGGGGTTTTGGTAGCGTTTAGGTAGCAGATGGGGTTTTCGGGCCTGCGCCGCCTCAAGTCGTCTAGTTCGCTGCCACCAAAACCTGT
>CAVYDM010000014.1:0-29137 GCA_963767255.1 uncultured Solirubrobacterales bacterium
CAAACTCATCTCGCTGGAGTCCGCTGAAATCCAGCCGAATCCGGACACGACTGGCGCGAAACCGACGCGCACTCATGGCGCGGTCGGACAGCCCGGCCCACCGGCGCCTACTCGAGCAGCAGGGTGAGGACCGGCGCCGGCAAGGCCAACGCAGGGTGTGAGGAATCGAGGACCGTCCGCGTGGCAACCACGCCTGCAGAGAACTTGCTCTCGATCACCCTCGCCTCGGCACGCCATCCGGAGGACACCCACTTCGACTCGATCGGCACGGTGTGTGCCACCCCCGAGGGGCTCGGCACCGCAACCGGGGCGAAGTCGATCTCCTTGCCTGCGCCCGTGCGCAGGTACCCGATGGAGTCGTCGTTTTCCCATCGCCCGGGCTCGAGATCGTCGACTGCCCGGGCCAGCGTGACGCCGAGACGCGCCTCAGTGAGACGGCTGAAGTCCGGGTGTGGGAGTCCGGCCCGCAGCCGCGAACCAAGCCATGCGAGCAGCGGATCGCAGAGGTAGAGCTTTGACTGCGCTCCAGCCACCCGCCGTCCGTCCTCGTCGACCTGATGACACCAGATCGCCGCGTAGGTGCTGACGAGACGCATGAGACGCAGGTCGGCCGTCTGGCGGCTGCCGTAGCCGAGGTCCTCGGCGAGCGCTCGGCGGTTCAGCGGCGAGGCGCAGCGACCCTCGATCGCGGACAGGAGCTTCGGCACCGAGTCCTCCCCCGCCTCCGGGTCCACGTCTCGATGCAGCCACGCCGCCAGGTCACGCAGGAACGCCTCGCTGACCTCGCCGGTCTTGTGGTGCTCCGCGACCGCCCGCGGAAAACCGCCCGAAGTGAGGTACGACTGCCAGGCGAGGTCGAGCTCGTCCACGAACAGCTCGAGCGATTCCGCGACGTCGCGCGCGGCCTCGTCCTGGAGCGCCCACGGCGAGAGTCGCACGGGTAGGGGAACCTCCCTGCCCGTAGCGGCGAGCACATCCCGGAAGCTCATCGGATGGAGGATCCGCGATCTTCTGCTCGCGGAGGTCCCGGCTCTGCCCGTGAGGAGGTCGCGCTCCACCTCAGCCTCCCGATCCCAAGAGGACCCGGTGCACACCACCGTGTCGGCGCCGAGCTCGGTGTTGTCGCGGAGGTACTTTAGCGCCTGCGTCCAACCCCGAAGCCCGGTCACCTCGTCCAGCAGCCACACGCGTGTAGCCTCCCCCACGGAACGGGTGAGCTCCCGGCCGAGCTTAGCCACGCGGGACAGATCGGACGCACGCATCCCGTCGGTCGGCACGTAGACGAGCTGGCGCGGATCCACATCCCCGCGCCCACAGAGACGCGCCGCCGTATCCTTCAGCAGCACTGACTTGCCGACCCGTCGAGCCCCACGCAACACGACGAGCTTGTCATCGAGGAGGCCATCAGCCACGTCATCGAGCAGGCCCGAGCGAAAGCCCAGGTCATAGGCAGCCCTGGCACGAAGCATCGGGTCGCTCTCAACCCAGGCGAGAGCGTTTGCACCCATGGCTGGCGCACGCCACCAGGGGTTGCGGTCGCGGAGCCGCTCACGCAGTTCATCATCTCTCACGCAATAAGCCTACCAGAACCCCACAGGTTTTGGTAAGGACACATATCGTAAACCACCCCGATTTTGGTAAGCAATTGAGCTACGCCGTCCCGTTTAGGCGAGGCTCAGCAGCCCACAAAGGGCGCCACGTCAAGCTCCTGATCGCCGATCAGAGCATCCGTGTGATCACGCTCGAGGGAGAGCTACTCCGCGAGCTCACGCTCGACCCCAGCCGCAACTACCAGCCCCTCACACGACCCTAAACTGTCCACGATCTCCCGAGACAAGCGTCCAGCATGTCCCGAGACACAACATGAAGCGGATGAAGGGATTCGAACCCTCGACCTTCGCCATGGCAAGGCGACGCTCTAGCCAGCTGAGCTACATCCGCGCGACCGAGCCATTCTAGCCCGCCGCGCCTGAGCGCGCCGCTCCAGCGACTCATGGCATCTCACCAGGCGACGATCGCACGGCCATCAGGCAACTTCGTCAAGCTCGCCCGGGGCGCGATCCTCAGCCGGCCCCGGCGCCTGGACAGCCTGATTCGGTTTCCCGTTTGTGGCCTCATGGCTGATAAGGTGGTCACATGCGCGAGATCGGAGTCCGCGAGTTGAAGGCGACGCTCAGCCAGACGCTGCGAGCGGTGGCTCGCGGCCAGCAGGTGCGCGTGACCGTGCGTGGCCGGCCGGTGGCGGACATCGTCCCGGCAGGCGCCTCCGCCCTGGGCGATCCGCTACGAGCGCTGGTGGCCGAAGGGCGGCTGACCCCACATACGCGCGCGCGAGCCAAACGGGCGCCCAGGCTGGTGAAAACCAGCCGCAGCGCATCCTCGCTGGTGCTGACCGAGCGGGACGCAGAGCGCTGAACCTCTACCTCGACGCCAGCGCACTGGTCAAGCGCTACGTCGCCGAGCCCGGCAGCGAGCTCGTCCGCGACGCGATGGACCGTGCCGACGGGTGGTTCATGTGCCGTATCGGCTTCGTGGAGACCGTGCGCGCCGTCGGGCTGAGCGCAGGCAGAGCAGCCACCAGGACCGTGCGTGAGGAGTGGCACATGTTCGAAGTGGTGGAGGTGGACGGGCGCTTGGCCGAGGAGGCGGCGACGCTCGCGATCGCCCGTGAGCTGCGCAGCCTGGACGCCCTGCATCTCGCCGCCGCTCTCATGCTCCCCCGGGACGATCTCCTCCTCGCCACCTGGGACCATCGCCTCCACGCGGCCGCCAGAGCCGAAGGACTCCCGCTCGCTCCAGAAAGGCTTGACTGACCGGCAAGCGTGTCCGGTCGAGGCCGTGGTGCTATCCGGATCCTGCGGGGCGTGGCCCCTCGAGGGTGAAGGGACCACGCCCCTGTGCTGCGGGTGTTCCTCGGCGCTAACGGAGAGGGAGTCCGGGCCGAAGCGCACCCCCGAACGCCACCATCCTCAAACGACGACGACGCTCGAGCCTTATAAAGACAATCCTGCTTCATCTCAGCCTCCCGTGATGCTCGAGGCTGCTCAGTTCGACCGCGCCGGCCGGCGCGCTCAGCGTGACGGGATCGTTCCAGCCCGAGAAGGTGGTCTGGCCGCTCTCGCGACCGTGTTTGACGATCTGGATGGGATAAGGCTTGCCGGTCGCGGCGATGTAGATCGCGCCGGTATAGAGCTTGCCGGCGTCCTTCAGTTCGATCGCCTTCTGCCCATCAATCGTGACGATCGCGCCCTTTGTCAGAGGACCAGTGGTACTGAGCTGCAGGCCCAACTCGTGACCGATACTGGTCAGCCCGACCAGCCCAGCCTGCCCCCCAGTGGCGGGCTCCTTCAACCACGTACCCACAGGCACATGCACACCCATCCTACTGGCCAAGCGCTCATAGAAGACACGATTGCCTTTGACGTAGACGGTGTCGCCGACACGAAGCGCTTCATAGCCGAGATTGAGATAGGAGAGCTTCGCGCGACCACCACTGCTCGATAGCTCGAAGTCTGAGGCGAGCGACACCTTGCCTTTGTCCTCGGCGACCCTGCTAACGACATGCACCGAGCCCGCGCTCACCGCCGCACTCCTACTCGCGGCAAGGATCGCCGCGGCAGACTTGGAGGCAATGTCTTCTGAAGAGGACCCGCAGCCCACCACCACGACGGCGATGAGCGCCGTCGCGCAAGACAGCACGAGCGGGACGCCTCGCACCGTGCGCGCAAGACCCACAAGCACACGCATAGCACGGTCACGAGCACGGTCAGGCATGATTGCTGGCCGCCGTCCTCGTCGCTTTTGCGGACGCCTTCCCCGAGGCCCTCTTCGCCCGCCGGGTAGCCGGAGGGAGTTGCACCCTCCGGCCCCCACAGATCCGCACGTGAGCCTCTCGACTCATACGGCTCGTGTCGTCCAGTTCATCGGGGGGGCGCACAGTGCCTCCAGTGCACGAACAGCTCGGGTTCCCTTTCTCGGACCCCGCACAACCATGCCCGTGCTCGTCGAGGTCTGCGTTCCAGTCGTTTGTACTTCCTTTCCGCCCATCGCACCAGATGGAGGTCGATGCGATGGCAGAGTGGGGTCACCGCAGTCGGATAGAAGGCGGTGTAATAAGCAAGCCAACCCCCAATGACGGGGTTGACCTCCTTTGCGAGGTCATCAAGGGTCAGGTTCACGCGCCGACGAATCCGCCATGACGTTACCCGGCGGCTCATTTCGCTCAGCTTCCCCGGAGAGACAGCCGGAGGAAACCCATGAAGGTTTCCCCGCTGCTCTTGTTCTTCGCCTTCCGGGGCCGGAACGTGTAGCCGCAGAACGTAAACGAGACGTGCTCGTAAGTTCCCCGACGTTTGCTCCTCTTGCAATACACGATCCTAGTCTTATCCGGGTGAAGCTCCAACCCGACCTCGACCAGCCGGCGAGCGAGTGCCTCCCGCAGATCACGGGCATGACTCTCGCTGACACAATGGATCACCACGTCATCCGCAAAGCGCTCGAACTTGACGACCGGAAACTCCCGTGCCATCCAAGCATCGAACCCATAGTGGAGGAACAGATTGGCGATCAGCGGCGAAATCGGAGACCCCTGCGGGGTCCCCTTCTCCCTCGGCACCAGAGTGCCATCTACCATCAGCATCGGGGCTTCCAACCAGCGTTCCACATACATCACGACCCATTTCTGGTCGGTGTGGCGCGCGAGTGCCTTTAGCGTCAGGTCCCACGGAACAGAGTCAAAGAAGTTGCGGATGTCAACATCCAACACCCACTCCTTCCTAAAACACCGCTCCCGGCAAACCGCAACCGCATCCAGGGGCGAGCGTCCGGGGCGATAACCGTAAGAGTCATCGTGGAATACCTGCTCCACGCTGGGCTCCAACGCCATAGCAACCGCCGTCTGCGCGACCCTGTCAACGACATTTGGGATGCCGAGCCTTCTGGTCCCACCCTTCTTGGGAATATCCACCGCACGGACCGGACCAGGGAAATACGACCCCGACGACATGCGATTCCACAGCTTGAAGAGGCTCCCCGAGAGGTCCTCCTCGAACTGCTCAATCGTCACACCGTCGGCCCCAGCCGACCCGCCTTTCTCCTTCACCTTCAACCACGCATCCCACAACAATCGCTTGGGGATGACATACGACTTTCCCTCATACCTTGGCTCAGACATGTGCTTCCTCCCTTTCGGTTGAGCGCACATTTGGGCCTGAACGACCCCGCCCCTTGGCTCCACCCCCGCTGCGATACGCGCGAGCTTCACAGCTACTACGGGCGAGTCCGCCAGCACACCCGGCAACGGTACTCTGCTCCTCACGGATTCTGCCGCTTGGAGTCCTTCCTATCGCCGCCGGTCTCCCGACGACTGTGTCCGGTTGCGCCTTCACACGTTCCATAGAAGCGCCTCGGTCGGGTTCATGCTGCCTGTATGCCGGATGCCGCCTGGTCAGTAAACGGGTGGCCCCCAGGCTCATCCCAGGACCAATACGCTGCCCTGGTTTCGACATCATCATTAAGGATTTCGACACGTCAACGGCAGAGGACAAACTGTGCCCATCGCTCATCTCCCCGACCCACACCTGACGCGATCTAGCCGCGCCTTTTCCCACAACGCTCAGCACAACGGTCTTCAGCCAATGCACCTGTGGGTGGTTTAGCGCCCGCCCCCGTAGGCCGACGCTGGAGGGCCTGGCAACCTCCATCACTTCTACAGCACCACGATCAGCAAGACCACCATCAACCATGCTTCTTACCTCCAGCATGCTTCTTCTTGCCTTTCGCGTTCGTGTTCACAACGTAACGCTTCCTCGCCAGCTTTTCGCACGCCACACGCTTACTCTTCGAACGCTTGTCCTTCCTACGACAAGCCTTCAGAGCCTTAGCGAGCTGTTGCGCGCGCGTCAGCTTCTTGACTTTCGCGGCCTTGACCGCACCGCAACCTTCGATCGCGATCCTCGTTGCCTGTTCGATGACAGCACCATCCTGCGCAACGATCGTCGTTCCCATCACGAGGCTTTCCCCGCACAAATCGTAGTCCTTCTTTTCAGCGACGTTCGCCGTCAATGCCGAATGCGGACCCGCGGGCAACACCGTTTCAAAACTCGTGAACGGCGCGTCAGGAGCGGATTCGAACCTGGAGTAGGTGATCCCTTCCTTGATCTGGGTCTTGCCATCCAGGATCAGCTTGATCCCTTCGCCCTGCAGCACGAACTCCACGTCCGGGAACGCAGCACCACCATGACTCACGAGATACGCGGGACCGGAGAGGGGGTTCTTGAGGATCGGGGTGTGGATCGTGGCCGAGCCGATCACCGAGCCTTCGTCACACGAGGCGGGGTTAGCTTCGAACACGGCGGCAACACACGCTTTCTGGATCGTCGTCAACCGTGACGGCAACATCTTGGGCAACTGCAGATCGACTTTCGCGATGTTCGCCTGCCCCAACCCCGCCGAGGAGACCCTCACGACGAAGCTCGCACCATTCGCTTTGCTCGCCTGACCCTTAGTCGAAGCCGTCAAGACCGGTTTGAACGGCAAGCCCTGACAACCACCGACCTGAAACGGAGAGGAGACGCCCGCAACGGCTCCTTCTGAGCCGTCCAGCGTGCCTTCTATCTTCAGCGCAGCGCAACTCGTGGGGTTCAGCTCGAAGTCCTGGCGATCGACCGTGACGTTCAACTGTTTGAGCGCCACCGGGACACCTTTGAGCATCGTCGGCAACACATCACCATGAGGACCGGGATCGGTCGTGATCGTGACCGCTGCCGTTTCCGGATTCACTTCGATACGGGAACGCACATACACCATCCCCAGATCAAACGGGCCGGCCCTCGCTTCCGTTGCATCCAAGATGCCGAACGGGGCGCCGTCATAACCGGTCGTGAGATAGACATCACCACCCAGGGTTACCGGGTCTGAGCCCACACCAGAGCTCGCCGTCGAATGACCGATCAGGCTGTCTTCCCCGCACGCCCACGATGCTCCCGGCGCCGGTTCCGGACACGGCGTCACCGAGGAGAGCAACGCCGAGATCCCTGAGGGCAGGTGCACACTCAACCCCGTCAACGCCTGATCATCATCAGGCCGTTCGAGCTGCAACGAGAAGCTCGTGAGCGCAGCAGCGCTCGTGTCCTGGCTCTGCGCATCAAAACCAGGAGAGAACGGCAACACACCATTACTGCAACCTTCGGTGATATCGAACCCTTCGCCCGCAGAGAAACGGACCGTCGGCGCTGAACCAAGCGGAACAGACCACGGCACAAACCGCGCTTCCGCTTCATGATCCCCACACGACGCCGGAGTGCTCAACGACGCACGCTGACCACCGAACAATTCGACCCTCAATTCTTCAAACGGCAACTGCGGAGTGTTCTGAAAGCTCGTCAACACCCGCCCCGTGCTCTGGTCCAGTTTCCCTTCCCCCGCAAGCTTGACCAGGATACCGGCTTCCTTGTCTTCGGCGACCAAGTACAACGCCACCAGCGAACCGAACGGGTTCTTCCCCCCTTCCCCATTCGGCGCCGGTTCAGCCAAGAACAACGAGCCTTCCAGTTCCTTCGACAACAACGGCGTCCTGATATGCACGACACCCACCTTCGAGGCTTCCGGACACGACACTCCCGCATCCGTGAATTCCTGCGTCTGGGTCTTCACATTCAGGGCCTTATAGCCGACCCGGGCCTCAGAGCACGCTTCCAAACCATTCGCCGCGGACGGATTCAACCGCACCCCTTCGGGCAGCGTCACCGTCGTATCGCGCACATCGGCCTCCGCGCGGCCTTCCGGATTCGGTTCAAGCGTCGGACCCTGAGGCACCTTCACATCCACGGTCAACCCTGTCGGGGCGCTGCCGCTGTGCACCGGCGCAGCGTGCGCTTCTTGCGGCGCAACCCCAATAGACGGATCGAACGGCAACGCTTCACAACCATCAAAACCCAACAACCCGCCCGCTTCATTACGCCACGCGTATGCCGCCGACGGTGCAGCCAGCGGAAAGCTCTGCGGATCGGCCCACGAATCGGCTTCCACCCACGAGATCAGCGGTTCGTCAAGCGGGTTCGCAGCGCATGAGGTCGGCAACGTCAGAAACGGCGCCTGCGAAAGCCCGCTCGGTTCCTTGGGACATTCCCTGCCGACTTCTTTTTCGTGGTGACCGCCTTCCACGCATTCCCATCCCCGAGACGCATCGTGACGGGAATCGCCGGGCACGCCCCACAACGTCACCTGACTCGAGAGCAGCCACGTGCTCTCCGGCGCATTCTGCACACTCGCCACCACACCATAATCGCTACCCGTACGCACCCCAGTGTCGATCACAACGAAGACGAGACCCAGCACCTCGAAGCCCAACCGCGCCGGCTCGCCTTCCGAAGGCGCCAGGTCGAACACCGGCACCGTCACCGTATCCACATAGACTAAGTTCAAGGGTTCGTTGATCGTCACCGTCGCCACACCCACGACCGAGCCCGACGGGCAGGAATCGATCGTCTTTCCGGCTTCGTGCGCGAAGAAGTCCGTCATCGTGCACTTTTGCACAGCGTCCGGGTTGCCGACCAGGCCCGGGGGCAGGTTGAAGCGCAGGTCCTTCGCCAGCGCCAGCGATCGGCGTTCGTCCCCCTGGCCGGTCTGGTTCAGGACCAGGCCGGTCGTGAGCTGGAAGGGGTGCAAGCCCGCCTGTATCGCCGGTTCCCCGCCCGCGCCGAGCGGCGAGAGCTCATATTCCTGCACGCCGAACGGTGTTTCCCCGCCGCTCACCTGCAACGGTATCGCGCCGTTGGACCGCGGCGCCGGCCCCCCTTCTTCGTTCGATCCGCCTTCCACGCTCACATCGTCGAGCGGTTCGGGAGCGGGGCCGAGCAATTGCGCGATCTTCACCTTGATGGCGAGCGCCAACCGTCCGTAGGGATTGACGGTGGTATGCGTGAGCTTGCATTCGATCACCCGGCCTTCACCGCTAATCGGGCACGCCGCGCCCCCGCCCAGGCTCGCGCCCTGCGCGGTCACTCCTTCGGGCAGCGTGTCGGCGATCTCCAGCGGGTCCTCCGTGCTCGCCGCGACGTTCCCGTCGCCGAGGTTGCTCGCCACGACGACGATTTCGCCCGTCCCGCCAAGCGCCAGATGGGTCGGCGACACTTCCAAGCCGATCCGCCACGACGGCGTCCCGTCGGCCAGCGCAGGCGCCGCGCCCGTGAGCGCGAGCAGCACAGCGCCCGCAAGTACGACCAGCAGGCGCCGGATCATTTCTTCACCGCCTTCTTCTTGATGGGAGCGTAAAGCTTGCGGGCCTTCGCCTCGCACGTCTGCCGCTTGCGCTCGGAATGCGGATACCGCTTCTTGCAGGCCTTCAGCGCGTCCGCGAGCTTCTGCGCGCGAGTCAAAGGCTTCGGCTTCGCGCCCGCTTTGACGCTCTTAACTTCCTGTTTTGGCGACGACGATGGCAAGGCGAGGTTCCCTGCGCCGGAGAACGTCGCACTGCCCGACGCCCCGATCGGCGCCTGCACCGACTGCGAAGCCGGACGGCACAGGTCGGCTTCATCGCACCCCGCCGGTGAGGGCGCGGGCGGAGTCACGCACGGCGATTCTGGGGTGCAGACACGCGCGTCATAGATGTCGAAGGACTGATCGGTGTCCTGCGACGACAGTTGCGCATCCGTCAGGAAGAACGCGTCATTGCCGCTGGGGGTCGCTTCAAGGAACGCCGATTCTCTGTCCGAGGTCCCCGAGGAGATCAGCGCGACGCACCCGCCCGTAGCGCTCTGGCAGCTACCCACGCCCGCGGGCTCATACTCGTAGACGTTCTCCACCCCCACCCGCTGGGTCCTGCCGGCGACTTCCTCTTCGCGCGTACGGTCTGCTTCTGCGATCCCCGGCACCAGCGCATCGGCGCCGTCAAAGAGCAGCCGGCCTTCGTTTGAAAGATAGCGCGACTGGTATATCGCGCTGTTGAGGCTCTGTGCCGTCCAGCCGGGGATGCTGCCGGCCAGCCAGTGGCCCTCGCTCGGGTGTTTGAAGTCGGCCCAGACATCGCGCCTGTCGACGAGCAGACCGAGTCCTTCACCGGCATTCTGCTCATCCAGCACTCCCACAGGTCTAGCGCCCGTCGGGTCGCAGGAGACGCACGTCACGCTCGCCGTGCGGGCGTCGTAGAGGTAGACCTCCTCGTCCAGCCGTTCCCCTTCGCTTTCGCTGCTGACGTCTTCGTTGTCGTATCCCGTCAGGCTCCGCTGCGACATAAACGCGACGTATTCCCCATTCGCCGAGACACGCGCCGTCAGGAAAGCCGGATCCCCAGGGATCACCGTGGACGTTTCCCCGGACCGAAGCTCCGGTTGATCCCAGTCCGGGCTGTCTTCACCCGAGAGGACGGCAATCAGCGTCGTCGTCCACTTCCCGCCGTCTTCGTGCAGCTCGTACAGGTTGTCTGCGCCCGCGACCGCGCGTTCGCCGCCGGCGTCTTCGTTGCTCGCCAACACCCCGTGCGCGACGAGATACACACTCGAACCGTCTTCGCTCACACCCAGCACCGAGCCCTGCACCGCCGTGTGTTCACCCGCGCCCAGCGGGACCGTCAGATCATGCAGGTTGCAGCCCAGCTTGCCGCCCTTTTCGACCATTTCGCACTCGTACAGATCGGCCCTCGGTGGGTCTTCCGGTTCTGCGCTGGAGTCCTTCGTCAACGGCTCATCGTCGGTGAAGAACACCCGCGAACCGTCAGTGGAGGCCGTCTGGAAGACCGCCTTACCCGGCGGTTCGGTGATGCCTTCTTGGGCCTTGTCGAGCTGAATCGTCCGTGCCGGCGTCGTCGCGAAGTCGCGCATGTACAGGTGAGCGGGGTTTTCTTTGCTTTCGGTCCAGATCACGCGCGTGCCGTCACTGGAGATCGCGTGCGCCTGATCGTGCTGATAGCCGAGCGCGGCCGCGGGCGCGAGCGTACCGTCTTCCAGTTCGCTGACGAACCGCAGCCCGCCATGCGACCACTCATACAATCCCGGCCCCGAGGAGGACCCCGTCAACGCCACTGTCGATACGAGAACGGCATTGCCGAGATCGGGCGTGGCGCCGAGAAATTCAGTCGTCCCGTAAGAAATGGCTTCGGGAGCGCTCGCCTTGCTCAGCAGCGGCAAATACCCGGGCGCCTGAAAGCTGCTGTCCACTTGGGCCGCTTCATAGCTGTCCCGCTCTGCCGTGCCGGGCTGGATCGGCTGATCGTCGCGCAGATACAGCTTCTGCTGCGTCACGCCCGGCGCCAACGGCGGTTCGGTGCCGAACGGTTCCACCAGCGCCAGCGACAGATCCCTGGAAAAGAACCGGTACTCCGGCGTGTGACCAGCCACGGTGCCGAGCGCCGCGGTCTGCGGCGTGACGATATCCTGCGAGCCCCATCCGCTCGCTCCACGCGTGGCGAGCACCTGCTGCATTTCCGGACTGCGGTTGGCCTGCGCTTCTTCTGAGATCGCGCCGCTTGTCACATACGTGAGCGCATCGCCGTCTTCGCCGGCCAGGATCAGCCCGCCTTCACGGGTGAGCGCTTCGATCGAAGCGCCGTGCTTGTTCGGCGGGGAGACCATCTCCCACGCACGACCGTCCGCCAGCCCGCTGCTCGACGCCACGATCGTGAACGTATGTTCAGGACCGTGGACCGCGCCGGAACCTTCTGCGAACGAGTTTTCCGCCACCACACGGTAGTGATAGACACCAGGTTTCAGATCGCCCAGTTCAAGGCTTACTTCCCTATCGCCGAAGCCTTCACCGAGATCCGCAGGAGTGCTCTTGGTGCACGAGGACGGCATCGCTGTGCAGCTACCGGTCCCGTATTCGAAGTAGGAGTGAGTATCCGCACCATCCGGGTCAACCCGTGCGCTCAACCGCTCAGTAACACCCATCGTCGCCGCGACGCTCTGCGCAGAAGAGCCTTCGATCGTCGGGGACCCATGCGGCTGCAGCTCAAACACATCGACCCTATCAGCGGCACTGTCGCTGACATACACCGTGCCCGTCTGATCGTCCACCGCGATACCCGTCCCCCTCTGCACGACCGCAGAGCCATGCGCTCCTTCTTCCCCCGCTGACGGGAAACGCTGGAGCAGCGCCCCAGGCCCACCACCGGCTTCGGGAGCGAACTGCGCGACCGTCGTGCGCTGCACACCAGCTACTTCGCTCACGTTCGTGACATAAACATCGTTCAGTTCGTCCACTGCATTGGCCGGCACATCGGCCGTGTTCACCGCGACCGCGGTGGTCTCTTCCCCATCGAGCGATCCGACCAACACCTTACCCGTGATCCCTTCGAGCTTGGATACCACCGGGAACCCGCCTGCGCCCAGCACCCCCACGAACACGTCATCTTCGGAATCGACCGCCAAGCCAGGCTCGCCCTGCACACCAAGCCCCCCCGGCACGCTCGATTCGCCTTCATTAGACACAGCATCGCTGAACTCGTCGATCGCGCCGTCTTCTTCATGGACGAACAACGACCCACCGGAATCCACCGCGACACCCACAACGCCACCCAGCTTGCTTTCCTTTTCCTGCAGTTTTTTTTCTTTTTTCCCCGCGGCTTCCGTTTCTTCCCGTTCCGCTCGCGTTTCAAAGCTCTTCAGCGCGATGATCGGCACACCTTCAGCGCTGAACTTATAGATCGCCCTGTCGCCATCGCCCACCACATACACATCCCCCTTGGAAGGATCAGACACTTCCGTGGAGTTATCCACCGCGACACTCGACGGCGACGGAGCTTCAAAAGAGCGAACATACCTCTCGTCAACCAGTTCCCCCGTCCCGTTCAACACCGGTTCCAGCTGCACAACACGCTTGTTCTTGCGATCCGCGACATACACATCGCCAGTCGCATCGCTCACGGCGATCCCCGACGGACCAGAGAACTGATCTTCGCCTTTACCTTTGGACCCATAGGAGAAGCTGAAGACATGACCCCGCTGGCTGAGACCCAGCGCCGGAGCGCACCACAACAACGACGCGAGCACCACCACGCAGAGCAACGCCAAAGACGAGCGACAAGCAAAACGCACTCCCGGCCCTGCCATCCAAATGTCCCTCGACGCCCTCATCAAAACCCTCTTATCTCCACCATTCATCAACGTTGGAAGGCGGTGCATGGAGCCCAACCAAAGACTCCACGCACTACCACCAGTTGCTGTCTTTGCTGCTTTTGTTGTTTTTGCAGTTATCAGCTAAACGGGTCGGAAATTCTCACTCCGGCCGGCCCCCGCGAAGCGGGCTTTCCGGCCGGATGAGAATTCCGATCCCGTTAGGCTTTGATCTCCGCTTCCCCTTCCGTCAACGTGTTGACATTGGTCAATTCCTGACCGGCCCCCGACCACGCGCCGCTGTAGCCTTCGAGCCAGTTCGCCTCATACGCTTCGAGCAGCTCGACGTGCGCCCCTACTTCGTCGAATTTGTTCGGAACGTTTTCAACGCGTTCTTCGCCTACCACGTTGACCCTGTAGTCCTGCGTAAACGTATGGGTCATGTGATTGACCGGCGTGATCGGCGAGATGACCCCGTCGTAACCGCCCGTCGCTTCCGGTGTGTAGAACGCGCCTTCCGTGGAGTTGCCCACGCCCACCGCGAATTCGATTGGCAATTCTTCGCCGAGGTCAATCCTGAACGACGTGAACTGAGCGCCTTTGGTGACAGGTTCGAGCAGCACACCGACTTCGTGCGCGCCTTTGTTGATGTACCCGAGCCTTCCCTTCAATTTACTGGTTTCGATTTCCCCTTCTTCCAGACCGGCGCTGCTTACAGGGATGACACCCAACGCGGTGCAGCCCGTGAAGCGCACGGACACGTTCGCTATTTCATCCGTCCCCGCCGCTTCGCCGGTTGCGTTCTCGGTTTTGCATTCGACTTCCCCGATACCATTTTCATAGTATTCTTCGCATTCGGCGCGAGGGTGCCGTTCCTGTTCATGCGGAAATTTCGAGCTGGCACATACGTGGAACGCCGTTTTCAGAACACCCGGACCGGTGGACGCCGCGGTGAAGCCACCGCCGCCGGTTTTTTCATACGAGCCCTTGTGGCTGGGTTTGCCCTTCTTCATGGCGACTTCCGTGCAGTTCGAGTTCGCGTACACGGCCTTCTTCGACGGATAGCAGGTCTCAGCTCCTCCGAGCCATTCATAGGCGCCCTTGTGGCTGGGTTTGCCCTTCTTCATGGCGACTTCCGTGCAGTTCGAGTTCGCGTACACGGCCTTCTTCGAGACAATACAGTGCCCCCATTCCGGTTCAGCAGCCGAAGCGCTGCCAGCCGCAGCAACGGCCGCCAGCGCAAACACCGCGACCAGACAGAGCCCCAGCATCCTTACATGTCTCACTTGAACATCACTCCTTTTCCCTTTGATTTGTCACTACCTTGCGCTCGCCATTCGGCAAGCGCGGTGAACCCGCATTGGGCACACCACCGGTCAGCTGAAGCACGCGCTCACCTTCCGCGGTCAGCCGCCAAGCGTTCGGCTCTCCCCACTCCGCGCCATGACTGAGGTTCTCGATCACCCCACGCTCTGAAAGGCGCGAGAGCAGCTTCGAGGCCTGCCCCTCGTCCAGGAGGTCGGCCGCCGCCATCACCTGACGGTTGCTCGAGCACGGCGCCGCCTCGATCGCGCGCAACACGAGCATCGTGCGATGCGTGGCGCGCACCGGCAACCGCACACCGCGCGGTGCAGTGCCCTGCTGCACGGTGTCCTGCGGGTCAGCCGCACCCGGGAAAGCCTCACCGGCCGGCGCGGGCGTACCCGCGAGCTCCGCGCTCGCCGCGGCCTGTCCCAGATAGGGCAGCGCGATGAACGCCATCAACGACGGCGCCAGCTCCACCAGCGGCGTGCCCTCGCCTTCGAGCACGTGCATGCGGACGACCGCGAACACGCTGCCCGCCACCAGCTCGCCCGTCAACTCGGGCGCGCTCGTCAACTCACCGAGCGCCTGCGGAGCGCCATCGTCCAACAGGCCGCTCAGCACACCCGGCACACGCTCACGCACGCGCCGCGCCACCACCGCGCCCGGCACCAGCGCCGAACCGATCAGCAGAGCGCTGCACCCGGGCTCGTCATCGAAGAAACCCAAAAACGCCACCAAGCCCGCACGCACACGCGCAAGCCAGACATCCTCCCGCCCAGCGGCCGCATCGACCGTCTCCGACAGCCGCTGCAGCGCCCGCTCGAACGCCGCCGGATCGCGCTCGCCCCCATCCCGCTCAAAACCGTAAAGACCCTCGCCGCACATGCTCTGCGACGAGCCGCGGGAGGCGTGAGCGGGGTGGGTGGGACCGATATCCCCGCCGGTGGTCGCCGAACTGACCAGTCGAGGGTCACCGGCCCGATCGCTCGTCCCCGGCCGGTGCTCAGAGCCCGTGTTCTCGGGGGTTTTCGCCCTTTCCCGGGGCCGGCGGCGGCGGCCTCTTGACAAAACGGAGGTCGATCTGTTCTCATTCTTCCCACAGGATTGAAGGGGTTTTCAGGGACGAGAAGGCTGTAGGGGAGAGGGACTGCGGAGGGAATCATGGACGGCGGGACACAAACCAGAGGGGAAAACCGGCACGCAGAGCCGGTCGCGGCGAGCATGACGGCCGCTCTCACCGCCGGTGACCCTCGACTGGTCAGGACGTGGTAGACGCCTTAGGACCCTGTAAACGCGGGATTTCTCAAAGCGCTTCCCGCAGCGTCCCGCGGGTTTTCCCACAGCACAAGCTCTCCAGACCTGTCCCGTTTCGCCCCCGCGGTCGGAACAGGGAGTGGTGCCACAGATCAGCTACTTCTACGGGATCACCATCGCCATGTACTGGAATGAGCGAGACCATCCAGTACCGCACTTCCACGCCGAGTACGCCGGCGAGGAGGCATCCGTTGCTCTCGACGGCACCGTACTAGCCGGCTCACTACGCGCACTGACTCTACGGCTGATCAGAGACTGGGCCCAGCTGCATCACGACGAGCTGCTTGCCAACTGGCAGCGCGCTCGCAACCACGAGCCGCTGGCGCGAATCGATCCATTGTCGTAGAGTTGGTCCCATGATCGATCTCCCCCCACTTGTCCACGTAACGCACGTCGAGGTCATTGGTGAGCACGAGCTGCGCCTCATGTTTGAGGACGGTGTCGTCGGTGACGTCGCCTTCGACGACAGCGAGTGGACCGGCGTGTTCGAGCCGCTGCGCGACCCACAGCGCTTCGCGCGGGTCAGTGTCGACCAGCAATTCGGCACGATCGTCTGGCCGGACGACGGCCTCGACATGGCACCCGAGCCACTGTACGTGCAGGCGTGTCAACACCAGGTGTCCGGCACATCGGCTAGCGCGTAGCGCGCGAGAAACCACAAGCGCAGGAGCGACACATGGCAGCCACCGAGACCGCATCGGAGCAGATCGTGACGGGAGTGGACTTCGTCGCCGTGTCCACCAGGGACCTCGACACCGCGGTGAAGTTCTACGGCGAGACGCTGGGACTGCCGATGTCGGTGCATCTGCGGGAGCGCAACTACGCGGAGTTCGAGACGGGCAACCTGACGCTGAGCGTGATCGACGCGGAGAAGATGGGCATGGAGCATCAGGTGCGCGGGCACGAGATCGCGCTGCACGTGGACGACGTGGAAGCCGCGCGCGCGACGCTTCAGGCGCGCGGGGTGGCGTTCAGGGGCGAGACGCTGGATACGAGCGTGTGCCACATGGCGCTGTTCAACGACCCGGACGGCAACCCGCTGATGCTCCACCACCGCTACGCGCCGCGCAACGCTCAGGCGTAACGGCGTCAGGCCAAAGGCAGCAGGGCGCCGCGCGCGAGCGCCTCGGCGTCGTCCGCGTCGCCGTCGTCGGGCTCGTCCTCGCCGGTCCCGGCGAGGAGGTCGCGGCGCTGGGCGCTCTTGACGCCGTACAGATACCTGTCGGCGCGCGCCATCGGGGCGTCGAGGCTCTCGCCGGAGCGCCACTCGCTCACGCCCACCGACCAGCCGACGGGATCCTCGCTGTGGCGCAGGCGCTCGAGCACGGCCTCCGCGCCGGCGCTGGTGGTGGCGGGAAGCAGCAGCACGAACTCGTCGCCGCCGTATCGCGCCAGGATGTCGCCCGGACGCACGCGTGCCCGCCACTGACGGCCGAGGCTCGCGAGCAGCCGGTCGCCGGCGGCGTGGCCGTCACGGTCGTTGATCTGCTTGAACCCGTCGAGGTCGAGCACGGCCAGCGTCAGCGGGCTGCCGGTGCGGTCGGCCAGCGCGCGCTCGCGCAGCGCGGCTGTGAGAAAGCCGCTGCGGTTGAGCAGGCCCGTCAGATGGTCGGTGCCCGCCTGGAGGCGCATGTTCTCGCTGAGACGCCCCAGCAGCAGGCAGATCGACCAGATCGTGACGACCACCACGACCCAGTAGATGAGGATGTGGGACAGGCCGCCAGCCAGCAGACCAACGCTGAAGCCGACCGACATCAGCACGCCCTGGACGATCACGCCCCGGCGCGGGAAGAAGTGGGCCGCGTAGATCGCGATCCAGGGGTAGCCGAAGGCCGTGATCATCATGCCGCCGTGGGTGGCGGACCGCGCCACCAGGCAGCTGGCGACGACCGCTCCGGCGCCGGCGATGAGCTCGAAGCCGAGCAGCGGGATGCGCGAGCCGGCCAACCAGATCACGGCGGCGCAGACGATCGCCGTCGCGCCGGCCACGCCCACCATCGTGACGGGCTCGCTGGCGCTGACGGGGTAGGCGGCGGCCAGCAGGCCGAGGAGCCCTTTGAACAGGAAGAGAAGCGACAGCGACCACACGATCGCGGGCCGGCGCGCGGTCAGGGGCCTGAGGTGCGTTTTGGACACTAGGGATTCTTCGGTCGAACGCCGCGTCGGCTTGAGCGATCCGGGCGCCTTGAACGACCACTATCCTGGTGGCGATGCTGTTTGGGCGCACACCGCCAGCGATGGTCGATGCGACCTCCGCCCTGCCCGGGCGGGCTGCGGAGATGGCGGTGCCCGAGCGCCACGAGGTGTTGCAGACGCCGGTGCGAGGACCGTTCCCGGACGGCGTGGCGACGGCCGTGTTCGGCATGGGCTGCTTCTGGGGCGCCGAGCGGATCTTCTGGGAAGCCCCCGGCGTGTACACGACGGCCGTCGGATATGCGGGCGGGTTCACCCCGAACCCGACCTACGAGGAGGTCTGCTCCGGACAGACCGGCCACGCCGAGGTCGTGCTCGTCGCCTTCGAGGACGCCAAGACGAGCTACGCGGAGATGCTCAGATTGTTCTGGGAGGGTCATGACCCCACGCAGGGCATGCGCCAGGGCAACGACGTCGGCAGCCAGTACCGCTCGGCGATCTACTTTCACGACGAGGCCCAGCGGGTAGCGGCGCAGTCCTCGCGCGAGACCTACCAGCAGATGTTGACCGCGGCCGGCCACGGCGAGATCACGACCGAGATAACCCCGATCGACGACGCTCACCCCTTCTACTACGCCGAGGACTACCACCAGCAGTACCTCGCCAAGCACCCCGGCGGCTACTGCGGCCTCGGGGGGACGGGCGTCGCCTGTCCGATCGGCCTGAACACTGCCCTCTGACGAGCGGATCGTCGTTCCTGGCCAGGACGCAGGGAGCGTGGCGTGCTGGCCGATCGGAGATCCCGTTGATCTCCGATCGGTGAGGACGCCGCCAGGGGCGACGAGACGCCGTCAGAGAACATCAGCGGCCCCGCCGGAGCGGGGCCGCTGATAGTGGGTTGTGATGGACTGGATGAAAATCGGAGGCGTCCCTGCCTCCGGTTCGCTGCGCGGCTAGCCGGCCGCCGGACCTGGGGCCGGAGTCGGCTGCCACGGCGGTGCGTGCGGACCGCCGAGCGTGGGCACGTCCGAGGGGTAGACCTCGTTGCCGTGGATCGCGTGATCTCCGATCTCCAGCTCCTCGTCACTGAGGCGCAACGGCAGGAATATGCCGACGAGCTTGAGGATGATGAACGTGACCACCGCGGTGTACGCGATCACCCATACGGCGGCCTCCGCCTGCCAGCGCAGGAGCGTCCAGCCACCGCCGAGCAGCAGCCCCGTCTTCCCCGGCAGGTTCCCCGCGCCGCCCTGGCCGATGTACTCCACGATCGCGGGATCGGCCAGCAGGCCGACCAAGAGGCCTCCGGCCAGACCGGCGATACCGTGGGTGTAGATCACCCCCAGGGTATCGTCGACATTCCTGAACGGACGTACCCGGCTGAGGTAGCGGATCGCCATCCACACGATCGTCGCATCGACGACGCCGATGATGATCGCGCCCCAGCCGTTGACGAACCCAGCGGCGGGGGTGATGCCGACCAGGCCCGTGATCATCCCGTTGACCGCCCCGATCATCGAGGGCTTGTCGCGGAAGATGTAGTCCCACGCGATCCACACCATCATCGCGACGGCGGTGCACAGGTTGGTGTTGATGACCGCCGCGGAGGCGTCGGCGCCGGCGTAGTAGGAGTCCCCGCCGTTGAAGCCGTTCCACCCGAGCCACAGAAGACCCGCGCCGACCGCCACCATCAGCAGGTTGTTGGGCGCGTCGATCTCGCGATCTCGCTGCAATCGAGGGCCGATCACCGCCGCGAACACGAACCCGGAGACGCCCGCGGACAGGTGGATCACGTAACCACCGGAGTAGTCCAGCGCGCCGTGCGCCGCGAAGTAGCCGCCGCCCCAGATCAGGAACGCGTTGACCGCGTACACGAACGTGATCCACAGCGCCACGTACGGGATCCAGGCCTTGAAGTTGACCCGGCCGAGCACCGAGCCGAGCGCCAGGATCGGGGTGATAGCGGCGAACACGAACTGGAAGTAGACGAGCGAGGCCTCGGGGAAGTGGAAGGGCGGACCTTCCGTGATCGACTGAATTTCCGCTTTGCCCTCCTCGCCGACGTGACTGAGCACGCTGCCCGGTTCGCCGACAGCCGTCCCCAGGAAGCCCTTGGTCCCGAAGATGCCCGAGCCGCTCTTTGCGATCGGATGGCCGAAGCCCATCTTGAACGCCCACAGACACCAGACGATCAGCGTCACGCAGAACGCGACGAACGTGAGCATCATGGCGTTGACCGACCAGCGCTTCTGCATGACTCCGCCGTACAGAACGGCGAGTCCGGGAAGGCTCATCAGCCCGACGAACGTCGCCGCGGTCATCTGCCACGCGTTGTCGCCGGCGTTGAGCCAGGATGGGTAGCTTGCCCAGGTCATGTGCCTCCGTTTCCCTGCTGTAGTGGATCTGTAGCCGCAGTACGCGGTCCGCGTATGAAAACGGGCACGGCGGCGAGCCGGTAGGGACACCCTGGCCAACAGTTGGGGCAGGAGTTTCGACATTTGTATAGACGGCCTCCCACGACGGGTCCTCAGAGGCCGAGCCCACTGGGGCGGTGCCTCAGCGCGCAGCGACCGCGGCCCGGCGCGTGTCCGGATTCACGGCGTTTTCAATTCCGATCCTGCTGAGCGGATACGACGGGCGGCGATTCAGCCGAATGGAAAGCCGGCCCGCCGGCAGGAGGCGCGCAGTTCGGCGGCGACATGCCTGAACGCGCCCGGCGTAGCGCACACACGCCTGGCCTGTGCGCCACACGCATGCTCGGTGGCGCCTCCCAGCGTGGAGGCGAAGTTGACTTCGATGCAGTCCCTGCGCGCGGGCGCCCCGCTCGTCAGCGCATACGCGCCGAGACCGACCACGGCCAGCGCCACGCACGCGAGCAGCGCCGCGACGATCGTCCGCTCGCGCCTGCCCCACCGCAGCGGCTGGGACAGCCGGCGGGACTGGTCTTGCATGATCATCGGATCGAGAAGGCTACTGCCGTGCGCGCCCAGCGGTGCAACGGCCGCCGTCAGCGCCGATTCGACTCGTCGGCGGACTGCTCCCCGGGCATGAACTGCAGCGCGGCCGAGTTGATGCAGTAGCGCTGTCCGGTGGGCCCGGGACCGTCGTCGAACACGTGCCCCAGATGCCCGCCGCACGTGCGGCAGATGACCTCGGTGCGGCGCATGAACAGGCTGTTGTCCGGACGCAGCTCGACCGCCTCGGCGACGGCGGGCTCGGTGAAGCTGGGCCAGCCCGTGCCGGAGTCGAACTTGGTGTTCGAGTCGAACAGCTCCGTCCCGCAGGCGGCGCAGCGGTAGGAGCCCGACGCCTTGTTGTAGACGAGCTCGCCCGTGAACGGCGCCTCGGTGCCAGCGCGGCGCAGGACCTCGTACTGCTCGGGCGTCAGCTGCTCGCGCCACTCATCCTCGGACTTGACCACGGTCGGCTCGGCCATTACGCCTCAGTTCTAGCACTCCCGGGCCTGCCAGCCGACCGTCCGTTCAGCAGGATCTGTGTCGAAAACGCCCCGTCGTCACGGACGCGCCCGGCCGCGGTCGCCAGCACATGGGTAAGCCACGCGCTTGGGCTCGGCCTCCGGACAACCCGCGAGGGGCGACTGCTATCATGATGTTTACGTTCACGTCAGGTTCGACATCCCTCAGGCGGTTCGGCGTCAGCGAAGGCCACGCCAACTACAAGTGGTGGGCGCTGTCGTGCACGAGCCTCGGGATGCTGCTCGCGGCGACCAACTCCGGCACGCTGATCATCGCCCTGCCCGACCTCGAGCGCTCCCTGCACGCGAGCCTGCTCGCGCTCGTGTGGGTGATCCTCGCCTACCTGATCGCCGCCACCGTGCTCGTGCTGATGGCCGGGCGGCTGTCGGACCTGTTCGGGCGAAAGCGCGCGTACGTGGGCGGGTTCGTCGTGTTCGCGGCGGCCTCGCTCGGGGCGGGGTTCTCGCCCGACGCGACCGTGCTGATCGGCTGGCGCGTCCTGCAGGGGATCGGCTCGGCGTTCCTGTTCGCCAACGCCGCCGCCCTGGTGACCGACGCCTTTCCCAAGGAGGAACTGGGCCTGGCGATGGGCGCCAACACGATGGTCGCCGCGATCGGGCTCGTGCTCGGGCCGGTGCTCGGCGGCGCGCTCGTGGCGATCAGCTGGCACTGGGTCTTCTGGTTCAACGTCCCGCTCGCGCTCGCCGGCGCCGCGTGGGGCGCGCTGATCCTGCGCGAGCTGGCCAAGCGCGAACACGTGCACAGCTACGACGTGCTCGGCACGAGCACGTTCGTGCTCGGGCTGACCGGCCTGGTGCTGGGCGTCTCCAAGGGCGGCCTCAGCGGGTGGAACGACACGCTCGTGATCGCGGGCCTGGCCGCGGCGGCCGTGCTGCTGCCCGCGTGGGTGCTCATCGAGCGCCGCTCGCGCGCGCCGATGCTCGACCTGAAGCTGTTCAACAACCGCCTGTTCGCCGCGGCGACGGCGGCCGCGTTCATCAACGGGCTCGCGCGGTTCGCGCTGATGTTCCTGTTCGTCTTCTACTACCAGGGCGCCCAGTCCAACTCGCCGATCGAAGCCGGCATCAAGCTGATACCGCTCGCGCTGGGCATGCTCATCGCCTCGCCGCTGGCGGGCGTCTACGCCGACCGGCACGGCTCGCGCACGCTGGCCGCGCTGGGCATGCTCGTCTCGGCCGCCGGCCTGGTCGGGATGACGAGCCTGGGCGTGCACACCCCCTACTGGCAGAGCGCGGTCTGGCTGGCGCTCGTGGGCGCCGGCTCGGGCATGTTCAACAGCCCCAACACCGCCGCGATGATGGGCGCCGTCCCGGCCCAACGGCGCGGGATCGCCGCGGGCGCGCGCACGCTCGTGCAGAACACCGGCGCGGTCCTGTCGATCGCGTTCGTGCTGGCGATCGTCACCTCCTCGGTGCCGAAAGCGACGCTCTTCGCCGTGTTCTCAGGCCTGGCCCACGGGCTGTCAGCGGCCAAGCTCGCGCCCTTCATCGACAACATGCACACGGCCCTGTGGGTGCTCGCGGCGACCTCGCTGATCGGCGCGGTGGTTTGCCTCCTACGCCCCAGCCACGTCCAAGCCCCCGTTCCGTCCACGCCTGCAGGCACTCCACAGGCCACCGTGGGAGCGCGATCGTGAGCGGGGACGAGCACAGCCTGCGGATCGGCGACGTCGCCAAGCTCGTTGGCACGACGCCGCGGACGATCCGCTACTACGAGGAGATCGGGCTGCTGCCGCGCGAGCCCGCGCGCCCGTCGGGCGGGCATCGCGCATATACCGGCGCCGAGGTCGAGCGGCTGCGCGAGGCGATGCGCCTGAAGGACCTGCTCGGGGTCACGCTGGAGGAGCTGAAAACGCTGCTGGCCGCCGAGGAGTCCCGCGCGATCGTGCGCGCGCAGCTGCGTCGCGACGACGTCGCCCCCGAGCGACGGCGCGAGCTGCTGGCCGAGGCGCTCGGCCACATCGACCTCCAGCTGGAGCTGGTCGAGCATCGCGCGGGCGAGCTGGCCAAGCTGAAAGGCGAGCTGTGCGAGACCCGCAAGCGCGTGCGCCGCAAGATTCGCGAGCTGGACGAGACGACCCCCGCGGTGAGCACCGTCCCGCTTCCCGCCCGCCATCTTGGCTAACGTCGCTGACCATGGAGCGCAAGTGGTGGACGCTGATCGCGGTCTCGGTGGCGATATTCATGCTGCTGCTCGACATCACCGTCGTGAACGTCGCGCTGCCCGACATCCAGCGCTCGCTGCACTCCTCGTTCTCGGACCTGCAGTGGGTCGTGAACGCCTACGCGCTGACGCTCGCCGCGTTCCTGCTCACGGCCGGCTCGGTCGCGGATCTGATCGGGCGCCGGCGCGTGTTCGTCGCGGGCCTGGTGGTGTTCACGGCCTCCTCGGCCGTCTGCGGCCTGTCCACCACGCCGCTGATGCTGAACCTGGCGCGGGCCGTTCAGGGCACGGGCGGGGCGATGATGTTCGCCACCGCCCTGGCGCTGATAGCCCAGGCGTTTCACGGCAAAGAGCGGGGCACGGCGTTCGGCGTGTTCGGCGCTGTGACCGGCGGAGCGGTGGCGGTCGGCCCGGTGCTCGGCGGGCTCATCACCTCGGGCATCGGCTGGGAGTGGATCTTCTTCGTGAACGTCCCCATCGGCGTGATCGCCGTGTTCGTCGCGCTCACCCGCGTGGCGGACTCGCGCGATCCCGACGCGACCGGCGTGGACTGGGCGGGCCTCGTGACGTTCTCCGGAGCGCTGTTCCTGCTCGTGTACGCGCTGGTGCAGGGCAACACGCTCGGCTGGGGCTCGACCGAGATCGTCGCGCTTCTGAGCGCGGCTGTGGTCCTGCTGATCGCGTTCGTGATCGCCGAGCGCCTGCAGAGCCGGCCGATGCTCGATCTGTCGCTCTTTCGCCGCCCCGCGTTCACCGGCGCGAGCATCGTCGCGTTCGCCCTGGCGGGCTCGTTCTTCGCGATGTTCCTCTACCTCACCCTCTACATCCAGGACGTGCTCGGCTACAGCCCGCTGCAGGCCGGGCTGCGCTTTCTGCCCTCGACCCTGCTGTCGTTCATCGTCGCCCCGATCGCCGGCAGGCTGAGCGTGCGCGTGCCGGTGCGCCTGCTCCTGGGCTCGGGCCTGACGCTGATCGGGATCGGCCTGCTCACGATGACCGTCATCGACGCCTCCTCGAGCTGGACCGCGCTGATCCCCGGCTTCCTGCTGGCCGGCGCGGGCACCGGCCTGGTCAACCCGCCGCTGGCCTCCACGGCGGTGGGGGTGGTGCCGGTGGAGCGCAGCGGGATGGCCTCGGGCATCAACTCGACGTTCCGCCAGGTCGGCATCGCAACCGGGATCGCCGGGCTGGGCGCGGTGTTTCAACACAGCATCACCCGTTCCACCACGGCTGCGCTGAGCGCCGGCGGGCACGTGCCCGCGGTTCTGAGCGCCGCTCACGGCCGGCTGGGCACCTTGCTGGAGTCGGGCGAAGTCAGCCAGATCGCGAAGTCCCTCTCCCCCGCCGTGCGCACGTCTCTGGAGCACGCCTACCGCGTGGGCTTCACCGAAGCGTTCTCCACGATCGCCCTGATCGCCGCCGTGCTGGCGCTCGTGGGCGCGGTGCTGGCGTTCGTGCTCGTGCGCAGCCGCGACTTCGTATCCGCCGGGGAGCTGCCCACCGCGCAGGCGCCCGAGCCGGTGGCCTCCGCCGCGGGGTGAGTCGGCGCGGGCACATCGCAGCCGTCACCGGGCGGGACGAGTCAGCCCGCGGCCTTCCTCTGCTCATACCCCTCGCACGCGCTCACCGGCAGCCGGGGATAACGTGGATAGGCTGGGTCCGTGCGCGAGCGCGCGCACAGCGAGAACACCGACCCGCGCGTGTTGGGCACGCGCACCTGGTGCTCGCACGTGTCGCACAGCCCCGCGCCGAGCCGTCGATGTGGCGCGACCGGTGGGCGCGACGGCTGGGAGGACATGATCGCAGCGTAATGCCCCGGCGGCGAACGGACCGCTCACCGACCCCCTGCAATAATCGTTGATCGTACAACTATGACGACCTTCTACCGACTGCTCGGATTTTTGCGCCCCTACCGGCGGGGAATGATCATCTCCTGGACCCTCGCCAGCCTCGCGATGGTTGTGACGGTCGCGCTGCCCGCTTTGACGGGGCGTGCGGTGCAGATCATCAGCACAGGCCCCCATCACCAGGCCGCCGCGCAGGCGAGCGCCCGCCACGAACTGGCGCTGATCGCCGGCGCGATCGCACTGATCGTGCTGATGCGCTGGGGATTCATGTACTGGCGGCGGATGGTCGCCGGGCGGCTCTCGCTCGGCGTCGAATACGACCTGCGCAAGCTGCTCTACGGTCACCTGCAGCAACTCGAGCTCGGCTTCTTCGATCGCCAGCAGACCGGCCAGCTGATGTCGCGCGCGACCGTCGATCTGCAGGCCGTGCGGTTCTTCCTGGGCTACGGGCTCGTGTTCATCCTGCAGTCGATCCTGACGATCGTGCTCGCGGGGATCGTGATGATCGTGACCGAACCGCGGCTGGGACTGATCTCGCTTGCGCCCGTGCCGTTCGTGGTGCTGATCTCCTACCGCTACGGCCGGCGCGCGCGCCCGGCGATCCAGGAGACCCAGCAGCGCATCGCCGAGCTGACCGCGGACGCCGAGGAGAACATCTCCGGGGTGCGTGTCGTCAAGGCCTTCGCCCGCGAGCCCCGCCAGCTGCAGCGCTTCCAGCACAGCGTCGGGCGCGTGTTCAGCCAGGCGATGGTCGCCACCCGCCTGGAAGCGAAGTTCAACCCGATGATCGGCTTCCTGCCCCAGCTCGGTCTCGCCGCGGTGCTGCTGATCGGGGGCAACGCCGTGATCCACGCCCATCTGACGCTCGGCCAGTTCACCGCGTTCTATCTGTACCTGAACATGCTGATCGCGCCGATGCGCACGCTCGGGGTGATCCTCAACCTCGCCCAGCGCGCCACCGCCTCGGGCGCGCGCCTGTTCCAGGTCCTCGACCGTCCCCCGCGCCTGACCGCCCCGCCCGGCGCCCCGCCGCTGCCGCCCGGCAGCGGGCATGTGCAGTTGCAGGACGTCACCCTGCGCTACGACGAATCCGACGAGTTCGGGGCGGCCTACTCGGCCACGCCGGCGGCCGACGGCTCCGCAGGCGCCCAGTCCGCCCGGGCGGTGCTGAGCCACATCGATCTGGACGTTCCCGCCGGACGCACGGTCGCCCTCGTCGGCGCCACCGGCTCGGGCAAGACCAGCCTCGTGTCGCTGCTCTCCCGCCTGTACGACGTCAGCGACGGGCGCGTACTGCTCGACGGCGCCGATGTGCGCGAGGTGGACCTGCGCTCGCTGCGCCAGGCCGTCGCGGTCGTCAGCGACGACCCATTCCTGTTCTCGCAGACGGTCGCCGAGAACATCGCCTACGCCCATCCGGACGCCACGCTGCAGGCGATCGAAGGAGCCGCCCGCCGCGCCCAGGCCCACGAGTTCGTCGAGCGCCTGCCCGACGGCTATGACACCCGTGTCGGTGAGCGCGGCCTGACTCTGTCCGGCGGTCAGCGCCAGCGCCTGGCGATTGCGCGCGCGCTGCTCGCAAACCCGCGCGTGCTGATCCTCGACGACGCCACCTCCTCGGTCAACGCCTCCACCGAGCGCCAGATCAAGCTCGCACTCGACGAGGCGATGGCCGGGCGGACAACGTTCATCGTCGCCCACCGTCTGTCCACGATCGCGCTGGCCGATGAGATCGTCGTGCTCGACCACGGTGCGATCACCGCGCACGGCGACCACGAGGAGCTGCTGGAGGTTTCTGGGCTGTATCGCGAGATTGTCGAAAAGGGCCTTCCGGATCAGGTGTTCTTGACCCGGGAGCTGCCCCGAGAACGGGAAGTGAGCGGGATATGAGCCCTCCCGGCGGATTCGGCGGCGGTGGAGGCGGCGGCATGGGTCGCGGCGGTGGTGGGCGCGGGCTCGGCCCGGGTTTTGCGCGTGGCGGAGCGCACTGGGACGGCGAGCGCGCAGAGAAAGGCACGCGCGGGCGCAATCTGCGCGGCCTGCTGGCGTTGCTGGGCCCGTACCGCCTGCGCGTAACGGCGATGCTGATCGCGCTGCTGCTCGGCACCGCGGCCGCGCTGGCGCCGCCGCTGCTGGCCAAGGTCGCGATCGATGATGGCATCGACCGTCACGACGTCCACACGCTCGTGCTCGTCGTGCTCGCGTTCCTGGCGTCAGCGCTGCTGGTGTGGCTGATGACCTACGCCCAGACCTATCTCGTGGGCTGGGTCGGTCAGCGCGCGCTCGCGGACCTGCGCATCCGCATCTTCACCCACCTGCAGAGCCAGCCGATCGGCTTCTACGAGAGCCGGCCGGCGGGCGTGCTGATCTCGCGTATCACCAACGACGTCGAGGCGCTCGAATCGCTCGTGACCGACTCGGTCGTGACGCTGTTCCAGTCGGGTCTCACGCTCGTCGGGGCAGTGGCCGTGCTGATGTATTTCGACCTGAAGCTGGCGCTGCTGACGTTCTGCATCGTCCCGTTCGTCGCCGGCGGCTCATCTGGTTCCGGCTCGTCTCCGCGGGCGCGTTCCGGCGCACGCGCGAGACGATCGGCGCGATCACCGCCTACCTGCAGGAGACGCTGTCCGGCATCCGCGTGGTGCGCAGCTTCGGCCAGGAGCCCCGGCACGAGGCGCAGTTCGCCGAGCTGAACACGGACAACCGCGACGCCAACATGGTCACCGTGCGGCTCAACGCCGCCTATTTCCCCACGGTGGAAATGCTCTCCGGCATCGCCCTCGCGGTGATCGTCCTTTACGGCGGGTATCAGGCGCTCGAGGGTCACATCACCGCAGGCACCGTCGTCGCGTTCGTGGGGACGCTCTCATACCTGTTCGAACCAATACAGCAGCTCTCTCAGCTCTACACCACCTATCAGTCGGGCATGGCGGCCCTGGAGAAGATCTTCCAGCTGCTTGATGTCAAGCCGGACCTGTCGACGGGCCGGCGCCACCGAGCTCGAACGCATCCGCGGCGAAGTCCGCTTCGAGGACGTCTCCTTCGCGTACAACCCCCGTCAGGCGAATCCGGCGCGAGGACAGCGAGAGCACAGTCGGATCCGCCGGGGAGGCGCCCGAGGCGGTGAAGGCGCTTGAGCACATCGACCTGACGATCCCCCCGGCCAGACCGTCGCGCTCGTGGGCGCGACCGGAGCGGGCAAGTCGACGATCGCCAAGCTCGTCGCCCGCTTCTACGACCCCCCTCCGGGCGCGGGACTCATCGACGGCCACGACCTGCGCGACGTGTCCAGCGACTCGCTGCGCTCGCAGATGGGATCGTGCCCCAGGAGGCGTTCCTGTTCAGCGGCACCGTCGGCGAGAACATCGCCTTCGGCCCGCCCGACGCCGGCGCGAGATCGGGTCGCCGCGGCGGCGTCGGCGCGCACGAGTTCATCTCAGGGCTCCAAGGGCTACGACACCGAGGTCGGCGAGCGCGGCGCGCAGCTCTCCGCCGGCCAGCGCCAGCTCATCGCTTCGCGCGCGCGCTGATCGCCGACCCGCGCGTCCTCATCCTCGACGAGGCGACCTCAAACGTCGACCTCCACACCGAGGGCCGCATCGAATACGGCCTGCGGCGTCTCTCGCGGCCGCACCGCGATCGTGGTCGCTCACCGGCTCTCCACGATCCGCCACGCCGGACGATCGTCGTCCTGGAGCACGGCCGCATCATCGAGCAGGGGAGCCACGAGGAGCTGATCGCCTCAGGGGCCGCTATTGCGGGCTGTACCGCGACTGGGCCACCCAGGCCGCGGCGTAGGTCCATCTCAATCGAACTCCGGGACAGGGACTCG
>CAVYDM010000015.1:0-42911 GCA_963767255.1 uncultured Solirubrobacterales bacterium
ACGCGCACATGCGCTCGAGCTCGGCTGCGCCCCTTCGATTCGAGCGTTCCCGGTGACCGACGTTGCCAGCCGCAGTCTAGCGGACCCTCATCTGCGGCCTCCACGATTGCCAGCGGATTTGCAGGCATTACGGCCGCGCGTCCCCACTTGGGCGCGGTGCGCCGCGGCGCGCAAGCGTCAGGGCGTGAGCAGCTCGGGGCAGATGTCCAGCAGCGTCGCGACCGGAAGCCCGACGACGTTCTCGTAGTCGCCGTCCACGGCCCGCACCAGCGCCGCGCCGGCGCCCTGAATCGCGTAGCCGCCGGCACGTCCGCGCCACTCGCCCCGCTGCAGGTACCAGCCGAGCAACGCGTCGTCGATCGCGCGGAACGTGACGATGGTGCGTGCGAGCGCCACGCGCTCCTCGCCTCCGGGCAAAAGCAGCGCCAGACCGCTCACGACCTCGTGGGTCGCGTCTCCAAGCGCCAGCAGCGTCGCGCGCGCAGCGGACTCGTCGGGGGGCTTGCCGTAGATCCGGCCGTCAAGCGCCACCAACGTGTCGCATCCGAGCACCATCTCCTCAGCGCCCGGCATCCGTGCCGCGCGGGCCTTGCGTAAGGCATTCTCGCGCGCGAGCACCGCTGGATCCCCGCTCTTCTGCTCGGTCACGTGCGACGGGCGCACCGTGAACGGCACTCCCAACCGCTCGAGGATCGCCCGCCGTTGCGGCGAGCTCGAAGCTAGGACGAGGGGAAGAACAGCTCCGCCTCGCGTGCGGCGGACTCGGGCGCGTCCGAGCCGTGCACCATGTTCCGGCCCATCTCGATCGCGTAATCGCCGCGGATCGAGCCGGTGGCGGCCTCCAGGGGGTTGGTCGCCCCGATCACCTGACGTGCCGCCTTGACCGCGTCCACCCCCTCCAACACCATCGCCACGATCGGCCCGGAGGTGATGAAGTCGACCAGCTCGCCGAAAAACGGGCGCTCGGCGTGCTCGGCATAGTGACGCTCGGCGAGATCCCGGTCGACCGTCATATGCCGCATGGCGACTATCTCAAGCCCCTTGCGCTCGAAGCGGGCGACTATCTCGCCGGTCAGACCCCGCGCGAAGGCGTCGGGCTTTATGAGGATCAGGGTGCGGTCCATGGGTTCCTTTACTTGAGTTGGAGAACGCTTCGTTACGAGGTCGGGCGCGGACGTCGCGCGCGAGGTGTGCTCCGCGGGCGCGACGGGGCCGGCTCCACAGGCGCCACGGGTTTCGCCCTGGTGGCGTCATCCTCGGCGCCGCCCGCGGACGTGACCGCGGGCATGCCGATCCCCGACGAATCGTCCTCGATCAGCAGAGACTCATCCTCGGTCACCGGACGCCGCCGACGCTGGCGGCGGGGCGCGATCGCGCCGGGCACCTCGGTCTCGCAGTACGGACAGATCGTCCACGCCTGATCGAGCGGGCGCTGGCAGCTGACGCAGCGTTCCTTGAGCTTGCGCAGGCAGCTGGGACAGCGGACGAAGTCACGCTCGATCCGGTAGTCGCAGTGCGGGCACAACCCCTGACCGAGCTCGTGCAGGCGCGCCTCGGCGGCCTGCACCTCCAGTTCGCGCTCGTGCACGTCCTCCAGGTACTCGGGCGGACGCAGGATCACGTATATGACCGTTCCGACGAACGGGAACAGCGAGGCCGCCGTCGCGCAGCCGACCAGCATCGGATCGAGGACTCGCCGCCGCGCATCCGTGTAGGTCCAGTAGATCAGCGAGAAGTACAGAACGACGACGAACAGGATCAGCAGGTCGATAGCCAGATTCAGGCCGCTGCTTTCTATTCCAAAATATGCGAGCGGAGGCATAGGCCGGCTGAGTTTAGAGAAACAACCGGCCGAAACCGTAGCCGGCGGCAAAGAATACAAGTATGACCAACGCCACGATCAGCGCGACGGCGCCGATCATCGTGAGCACGGAGGGGCCGTCGTCGTTCATCTGATTCGCTCCTGCGATACAGCCTGCGCAGGCAGCGTATCGGAGGCGTTCAGACCACGCAGCAGCTCGCCGACCAGATAGATCGAGCCGGTGGCGAGCACCGCCCTGCCATCGTCCTCGCCCTCTCCATCCCGGCCTTCGCCGGCCCAGCGACGCGCCTGCTGCAGCGCCCGCTCCGGGTGGGGCTCGCACACGACTGCTTCGAATCCAAGCTGGCGTGCCAGCGACTGTAGCGCGGCCGGCGAGAGCGCGCGCGGACTCGGCGGGGCGGTGAACCACGCCCGCTCGCACATCGGCAGCAGCGCCGCCAGCATGCTGGCGGCGTCCTTGTCCTCGAGCACCCCCATCACGAGCCCGATCTCCCGCCCACCGACAACGTCCGGCAGCGAGCCGGCGAGCGCGGCGACGGCATCGGGATTGTGCGCCCCGTCGAGCACGACCAGCGGGTGTTCGGCGAGCACCTGCAGGCGGCCCGGCACCTCGGTCGCGGCGGCGGCTGCGCGGATGGCCCGCTCGTCGGGCTCGATCCCGGCACCGCGCAGGTACGCCTCGGCCGCGGCGCGGGCCAGCGCGAAGTTGCGCTGCTGAAAGGCGCCGTTCGCCGCCGGCGCCACCACGGCCATGGACATCTCATCCACCAGCACGATTCGAGCCTCGCGCTCGGAAGCCACGCGCTCGGCCACGACCAGCGCCTCCTCGGCGAGCCACGATCCGAGCACGAGCGTCGCGCCGGGACGCACGACGGCGAGCTTCTCCTCGGCGATGTCGCTCAGCGTCGGCCCCAGCCAGCGGGTGTGCTCCAAGCCGACGTTCGTGAGCACCGTCACCCGCGCGTCGATCACGCTGGTCGCGTCATAGCGCCCGCCGAGCCCCGCCTCGACGACCGCCACCTGCACGTCCCGCTCGGCCATCTCCCACAGCGCGGCGGCCGTGAGCAGTTCGAACTGGGTCACGTGGTCGTCCTCGGCGAGTGTGCGGTTGACCCGCTCCGCCGCCCACGCCGCGTGCGCGACGGCCGCGGCGAACGCACCGGGCTGCAGGTCGTGCTCGCCGATCCGCACCCGTTCGCAGTAGGAGACCAGGTGCGGAGACAGATACGTGCCCGTCCGCAGGTCATGACGCTCGAGGATCGCCGCGGTCATCCGCGTGGTCGAGGTCTTGCCGTTGGTGCCCAGCACGTGGATCGTGTCGTAGCGCTGCTGGGGAGAGTGAAGCGCGGTCATCATCCGCCGCATCCGGTCCAGCCCGAAGCGCATCCCGAACAACTCGAGCGAGTGCAGATGGCGCTCGGCCTGCGCCTTCGTCCAAGGCGTCATGTCAGCTGCCCGCCGGCTAAGCGTCGGGGTGCGTGCGCAGGTAGTCGAGGAACAACGGTCGCAGCGCCTCGCCCAGCGCTCCGTCGCCACTGTGGACCGCGTCGAAGATCAGGCCTTTGGTGGACTCGAGGTCGTAGTCGGCCTCGCCGGCATCCCCGCTGACGAGCTCGGCCGCGGGAACCGCTTTCAAGAGCGACCAGAAGAACTTCATGTCCATGTGGCGCTCGGCGCGATGAACGGCGCGGTCGTGCAGCTCGCGCGTGGAGAGCTCGTCGAGGTCGTCTGTGGTGTCGAGGTCGTCGGCCATGTGGTGTGCTTCCGAAAGCTCAGCGGCTCGCAGGCGTGATCGTACCCGTGCCCGTGACGCGCCCGAGCATCAGCGGCGCTTGCGCCCGCGACGGTCCCTGCCGCGCCCCAGCGCCACCAGCTCTGAGCCCATGCCCTTGACGTCGAGCTTGTGCGCGAGCTTGCGCAGCTCCAAGCGCTCCCTCGTGCTGAGGTTGCGCAGCCGCCCGCCGGACTTGTGCACCAGCTCGGTGAACCGTGCGCGCTCCTTCACCGACAGCGCCGCCCAGCGCCTGCCGACGATCACCGTGCCCTGGAGCAGCATCGCCCACGGAACCGCCTTGACGGTGCGCTTGAGCCTGGAGTCGGACCCGGACTTCGCCGAGGACTTGCTGGGCTTGCTCACAGCGCGATGGTAGCGGTCGGGCGTCTGCTGCGCGGGCATCGAGCCGCGCCGGCGCGAGCGCGCTCTGCTCCTACGCCGACTCCTCGCGCAGCTCCGGCCCGTGATCTGTGTCCTCCTCTGGCGCGGCTTCGGTCACCAGCGTCGGGGTCAGGCCCCGCTCGACGGTCTCCTTGGTGACGACGCACTTCTTGACGTCGCGGCGGGAGGGCAGCTCGAACTGGACCTCCAGCAGGATCTCCTCGATGATCGAGCGCAGCCCGCGCGCGCCGGTTTCCCGCTCCAGGCCCCGCTCGGCGACCGCGGTGAGCGAGTCCTCGGAGAACACCAGCTCGATCCCGTCGAAGGAGAAGAAGCGCTGGAACTGCTTGACCAGCGCGTTGCGCGGCTCTGTCAGGATCGACACGAGATCTGAGCGAGTCAGCTGGTGCACGGCGCTCATCACCGGCAGGCGACCGATGAACTCGGGGATCAGCCCGTACTCGATCAGGTCCTCGGGCAGGCACTGCTCGAACACTTCGCCGGTGTCACGCTCGGCCTTGGCCTCGATCGCGGCGGCGAACCCGATTCCCTTGTTGCCGATCCGCCGCTCGATCACGGCATCGAGGTTGGCGAACGCGCCCCCGCAGATGAACAGGACGTTGGTCGTGTCGATCGTCAAAAACTCCTGGTGAGGGTGCTTGCGTCCCCCCTGCGGCGGCACCGATGCCTGGGTGCCCTCGAGAATCTTCAGCAGCGCCTGCTGGACCCCCTCGCCGGAGACGTCGCGGGTGATCGACGGGTTGTCGGCCTTGCGCGCGATCTTGTCAACCTCGTCGATGTAGATGATCCCCGTCTCGGCCTTCTTGACGTCGTAGTCGGCCGCCTGGATCAGCTTGAGCAGGATGTTCTCGACGTCCTCCCCGACGTAGCCCGCCTCGGTCAGGGCCGTGGCGTCGGCGATCGCGAACGGCACGTTCAGGATCCGCGCCAGCGTCTGCGCGAGCAGCGTCTTGCCACAGCCGGTCGGGCCGAGCAGCAGGATGTTGGACTTCTGCAGCTCGATCTCGTCTTCGCCGGAGCTCATCATCTGAACGCGCTTGTAGTGGTTGTAGACGGCCACCGACAGGGTGCGCTTGGAGGTCTCCTGACCGACGACGTACTCGTCCAGGACCTCGTATATCTCCCGCGGCTTGGGCAGGCTCTCGAGGTCGAACGCGGGCGGGGAGGCCAGCTCCTCGTCGATGATCTCGTTGCACAGGTCGATGCACTCGTCGCAGATGTACACGCCCGGCCCGGCGATCAGCTTCTTGACCTGTCGCTGGGACTTGCCGCAGAAGCTGCAGAGAAGCTGCTCGTTGGAGTCGGTTGGTCTGGCCATGTCCCTTGGTGCTCCCTGCGTCCGTTGGCCTATGAGCCCGAGCTAGTGCTCGGAGATCACACGGTCAATGATGCCGTACGCCTTGGCCTCCTCGGAGCTCATGAAGTAGTCGCGGTCGGTGTCTTTGCGCACGTCCTCGAGGTCCTTGTGCGTGTGCTTGGCGATGATCTCGTCCAGGCGCCGGCGTACGTCGATGATCTCCTTGGCGTGGATCTCGATGTCCGTCGCCTGACCCTGGAAGCTCGATGAGACCTGGTGGATCAGGATCTTGGCGTTCGGCAGCGCCATGCGCTTGCCCTCGGCGCCTCCCGCCAGCAGAAGCGCGCCCATCGACATCGCGATGCCGACGCAGATCGTCTGCACGTCGGGCTTGATGAACTGCATCGTGTCGTAGATGGCCAGGCCCGCATAGACCGAGCCGCCGGGCGAGTTGATGTACAGCGAGACGTCCTTCTCGGGATCCTCGGACTCCAGGTGCAGCAGCTGGGCGACGATCAGGTTGGCGATCTGGTCGTCCACGGGCGTGCCGAGGAAGATGATCCGCTCGTTGAGCAGACGGCTGTAGATGTCGAACGCGCGCTCGCCTCGCGAAGTCTGCTCGACGACCATTGGCACTAGTGGGCTCATTGTTCTCGCTTCAGTTTCCCATCGCCAGCCTGATTCCTTCAGGCTAGCGACTTGGCGTCCACAGCTCACCGGGCGACCCCGCCTCGCCCTCGCCCGCGCCAGCACCGGCACCAGCACCCACGCCAGCATCGGCGCCCCCGCGCTCGGGCGTCCACAGCTTCTCGCGCGCATGGGCCTGCTCGAGTCCGATCGGCACGGCGCGCTCGACGATCAGATCGATCGCCTGGCGCGCGGCGAGATCCTCGCGCAGCTCCTCCAAGCGTCCGGTCTCGCGCAGCTGCTGCAGCGCGCGCTCCGGTGCGAGCCCCTCACGCTCGGCCGCCGGCGTGACGGCCGAAAGCAGATCCTCCTCGGAGGGCTCGATCGCCTCGGCCGCGACCACCGCGCTCAGCACGGCCTCGCGGCGCAGCGCCTGCTCGGCCTCGGGGATCATCTCGGCGAGGATCTCCTCCTCGGTGCGACCGGTTATCTGCAGGTAGGCCTCGCGCGAGATGCCCCGATGGGACAGGGAGTGCAGCATCCGCTCCCACATCTCCACGGCGCGCGAGCGCGCGAGCTCCTGCGTGACGGGCACGCGCGCGCCGGACACAGCCGCGTCGAGCGCGGCCTCGCGAAACTCCTCCTGCACGCGCGCCTCGTCGGCCTCGAGCAGGCGCCGGCCGATGTCCTCGCGCAGCTCGCTCACATCGTCGAAGCCCGCGTCAACGGCGAAGTCCTCGTCGAGTTCGGGCAGCCGCTTGCTCTTGACCTCCTTGACGGTGATCTCAAACGACGCTTGCCTGCCGGCCAGCTCGCTGTTGCCATAGTCGGCGGGAAAGCTCAGATCGACGGTGCGGGTCTCACCGGCCCGTGCCCCGAGCAGGCCCTCCTCGAAGCCCGGGATCAGGTTGCCCCCGCCGAGCTCGATGAGCTGGTCGCGGCCCTCGCCGCCCTGAAACGGGACGAGCGTGGTCTCGCCCGATGCCTCGTCCACGGTGGGCAGGCGCCCGACGTAGTCCACGACCACGTAATCGCCCTGCTGCGCGGGACGCTCGACGGTCTCAAGGCGTGCGAACCGCTCGCGCATGCCCTCGATCTCCTGTTCGATCTGCTCCTCGGCGAGGAGGGGCTCGCGACGTCCGACCTCCAGCCCCTCATACTCGCCCAGCTCAGCCACGGGCAGCACGCCGATCTCGATCGTGAACTGCAGCGGAGCGCCGTGACCGGGCAGCTCGCCGAGATCGAGCTTGGGGTCGCCCACGGAGACGATCTCCGAGGCACGGATCGCATCGGCGTACCAGCCGCCGAGGCCGTCGCGGACGGCCTGGTCGAGCACCGCCTCGCGGCCGACGCGCTGCAGGACGAGCGGCGCGGGCACCTTGCCCTTGCGAAACCCGGGCAGTTTCAGCTCGCGCCCGAGCCGGCGGGCGGCACGCTCGATGCTCGCCTCGATCTCATCCGCCGGTACCTGCACGTCCACGCGCACGCGCGAGTCCGCCAGCTCGGTGACTGTCGTTGAGACGGGCGCGCCCATTGGAGCCACGATACCGTGCCGCTCGATGACGACGGCCCGTCCACACCGGCCCGCAGGCTCCGGCGCACGCTCGGGCGAGGTCTCCGCACAGGGTCTGGGCAGACGCCTGGAGACGTGGCTGTGGACCGGCCCGGTCGGCCACCTGATCGGCGGCGGGCTGGACTTCGGCCACGCGCTCGCGCGCTACCTGCTCGCGCGAGCGCGGGGCCACTAGCCCAATACCGCTCGTCCGTTAGGCGGCGGCCGTCGCAGGGGCGCCACCGAACTGCAGCGATACGCCGCTCGGCAGCACCAGCACGGGGGCGGTCGCGATCTCGATCAGGTGCTCGGCGGAGGAGCTGATCGACACCTGACCCCGGGGAGCATCCGGACGCGAGTCGATCACAAGCAGATCGGCCTCATCGTCGGCCACGGGCACGACCTCGGCGCCGAGAGCGCTCGCGAGCGCCTGCGCGGTCGTCTGGGCGCTGCCGGCGCCACCGGCCTCGCCGACCGCGACGACCCGCTGCACGCGCGTCTTGGCGCCATCGTTGCCTGCCAGCCCGACAGGGGCGATCGCGACCGCGACCGGACCGCCTTCCAGCAGGCGCTCGGCGGAGTTGCCGATCGTGACGTGTCCGTGCGCGGTGTGCGAGTCCGAGCAGAACACCACGGCCTGGGCGCCGATCTGCTCGGCCAGCGTGCGCAGTCCCTCCGGCGTCGAGCGGTCGGTCACGACGTGGTTGCTGGCCACAGGCGCGCCGAGCAGCTCTGAGCCGCGCTCGAGCAACGCCTGGGCCTCGTGCTGTGCCAGCTTCTCGCGCTCGAGGTCGGGCTCCTGGGTGTGGCGCACATACGCGAGCGAGACCTCGGCGCCGGCGCGGGCGAACAGTGCGCCGAGCGCGATGGCGTCGTCCTCGTTGGCGGTGCCGTCGTAGGAGACGATGATCTTGGTGGACATGGCTCCTTCTCCTGGTGTCTGTGTTTTTTGAGGGGTCCGCCTTTGCGAGGAGGCGGTCCGCTGAAGGTGGTTTCGTACTCATCCTGGCACGTTCCTCTCATAAGTGCCAGTGACATTTCTGATCGCTGCGATAAGCTGTGCTTATGCTTAACGTGAACCGGCTTCGGATCCTCAAGGAGGTCGCCTACCGAGGCTCGTTCTCGGGGGCCGCCGAACAGATGTCCTACACCCAGTCGGCCGTCTCCCAGCAGATCGCCGCGCTCGAGGCCGAAGCGGGGATGACGCTGCTCGAGCGCCGCCCGCGCGGGGTCAGCCTGACTGCGGCCGGCCAGACGCTGGTGGGCCACGCCGAGGGCGTGCTCGCCGGCCTGGACGCCGCCGAAGCCGCGCTTGCGGCGATCGCGGGCCTGCGCGGGGGCAGGCTGCGCATGGCCTCGTTTCCGACCGCCGGCGCGACGCTCATGCCGCTGGCGATCGCCACGTTCTCCGAGCGATACCCCGACGTCGAGCTGACCCTGACCGAGGGCGAGCCCGATCAGATCGCGCCGCGACTGCGCGCGGGCGAGCTGGACCTGGCGTTGCTGTTCGAGTTCGACCTGGCCGAGTCCGCCGAGTCCGGGCGAGGGGCCGGCTCGGACGGGTCGATCGGCGGGCGGCTGACGCGGGTGCAGCTGCTGCAGGACCCGCTTTACCTGGCGCTGGCGCGCGAGCACCGTCTCGCCGAGCGCCGGCGGCTGCGCCTGGAGGACCTGCGCGAGGAGGCCTGGATCCAGACATCCCAGTCGAGCCCATGCGCGCGCCACGTCGTGCGCTGCTGCCATGCCGCGGGGTTCGAGCCGGCGGTGTCGTTTCAGAGCGACGACTACCAGACCGTCCAGGGACTCGTCGGCGCCGGGGTCGGGGTGGCGCTGATCCCGGAGCTCGCGCTGTCGGTCGTGCGCGAGGACATCGTCATCCGCGCCCTCTCACCGCGCCCGCCGGCACGCCGGGTGATCGCTGCGACGGCGGCGGGAGCGCGCCTCTTGCCCGCGGCGCCGGCGATGCTGAGCGTGCTCGAAGGAGTGGCCTCGGAATACCAGGCGCTCGGAGCGGCACGCCTGGCGGCCTGAGCAGCCCGGGGACGAGACGCTGTATACCCAACCTCTCCGGCAGGATTTGAACCGCAGGTAGGTCGAAGGTACTCCCCGGATTGGGATCTGTCAACCGGGCGGCGAAGTGCGCCCGATCCCGGCCAGATCCTCATCGCGAAAGTAACTCGATCCCGTCCGCGGCGGCTGTCATCGTGGGTGAGATGAGCATCGTGCTGCTGATAACCGGACTCCTGCTGGGCGCCGGGTGCGCCGTGGCGTTCGGGCGCCGTGGGGGACACGCGCGCGATCAGGCGCGCCAAGCGCAGGAGCGCGAGCGCCTGCGCGACGAGCTGAAGGCGATCTCGCTCGACGTGCTGGCGCAGACAGGCGACTCGCTCGCGCAGCGGATGAGCGAGGCGCGGCGCGCCGAGGAGGAGCGGGCCTCGGGTGAGATGGCCAAGCGCGCCGAGGAGATCAAGGGGCTCGTACAGCCTGTGCACGAGAAGCTGGGCAAGGTGGAGTCAGAGCTCGGACGGCTGGAGCGTGAGCGTCGCGACTCCCAGGTGCAGCTCTCGGAGATGGTGCGCGCGCTGAGCGCGGGGACCGACACGCTGCGCCGCGAGACCGGTGAGCTCGTGTCCGCGCTCAAGCGCCCGGAGACGCGGGGGTCGTGGGGGGAGATCCAGCTGCGCCGGGTGGTCGAGCTGGCGGGGATGATCGCCCACTGCGACTTCACCGAGCAAGCGACGATCCACACCGAAGACGGCCGGCTGCGGCCGGACCTGCTCGTGCGTCTGCCCGGGAACAAGGTGATCGTGGTCGACTCCAAGGTCCCGCTCGACGCCTATCTCGCCGCGATCGAGGCCGGCTCGGAGGACCGGATGCAGCGCGAGCTGGACCTCAAGCGTCACGCCCGCCAGACGCGCGACCACATCACCAAGCTCGCCTCCAAGGGATATCAGCGCCAGTTCGACTCCACACCCGAGCTGGTCGTGATGTTCGTTCCCTCCGACGGCATCTACCAAGCGGCGCTCGCCGAGGATCCCGCGCTGATCGAGTACGGGGTCTCCCAGCAGGTGCTGATGGCCACGCCCACGACCCTGATCGGTCTGCTGCGGGCCGTGCACTACGGCTGGGGTCAGGAGCAGATCGCCGAGTCCGCACGCGAGATCGCCGAGTCCGCGCGCGAGCTGCACCGCCGGTTGGGACCGTTCGCCGAGCACCTGGCCAAGACCGGCCGCCAGCTCGACTCGGCCGTGAACGCCTACAACAGAGCGGTCGGCTCGTTCGACCACAAGCTGGTTCCCCAGATCCGCTCGATCGAGCAGGCGGGCGTCGTCTCCGAGCGCCAGATCGACGCGCCACCGGCGATCGAGACCACGGCGCGCCCGGTCACGGCGCGGCTGGAGCCCGTGGTGGAGCGCCCCCAGGTGGAGCAGCCCCCGGCGGGGCGGCCGGAGCAGCTCCCGAACGCGCCTGCGGCCCATCCCCTGCCGGCACGGGTCCCGTCCGGGCCTGCGTCAGACCCCGTCGACGAGCGATCAACACGAGCAGCGTGAGGGCTACGGGCGCCGTCGCCGGGATCTCGTTTACGAAGAAGAACAGCAGGTCCAAGCACAGCGCCAGCGCCGCCGTGAGCGCCGCTCCACGCAGCTGCCAGCGCCGGCCCATCGCGCTGGCCAAGAGCGCGCCGAGCACGCCGGCGACGAACAGATCGCCGTAGCCCATCACGGCCGAGCCGAACACGGCCGATTGCAGCTGCGGCAGCCCAGCGGCCGGGTGCGCCGCGTTCAGAGCGTTGTTCGGCTTCTGCAGGAGGTCTGAGACGACGAGCGCCGTGTCCGCCGCGGCCATCGCCACGATCCCCGCCGCCAGCCAGCGCGGGGGCGTGACGGCCGCCAACAGCGCCCCGAGCGCAGCGCAGCTGAGCGCGGACAGGCACACCGCCGCCGCCTCCCCCGCCAGCCCGGTGCGGTCTGCCCATGCCAGCGCGAACAGCGGGAGGACCAGCAGCGCCCGCATCGGCCGAGGCGGGTCGGCATACCACGCTAGCCAGCCCAGCGCGAGCGTCGCGAGCAGCGGCACGGCGACCAGCGCGAGGTAGGTCAGACCGTCGGCGCTGGCCCGTTCGGCAAGGCTTGCGATCAGCACGAACCCGACGATCGACGCCGGCGGGATCAGCGCCCAGCGACGGTCGCGCAGCCGGGCCAGCCGTCCGGGGTCCCATGCGCGGGGAACGGCCACCAGCGCGCCCTGGGCGAGCGAAAGCGCGGCGATCGAGAACGAGAACGGAAGCATCGTTCTGCCAACATACGGCCTCACGTCACGACAGATGGCGGCTTACGGGGCGCGGTCCTAAACTCTCTGCGCGATGGTCGCCCGCCAGCAGCAACCGCCCGGCCGGCGGCAGGTATACAGGCGCCGGCGCGCGGTCGCCGCGGTCGTGGCCGTGGCCTTGCTCGCGCTCGCGGTCGCGGCCCTGAGCTCACGCGGCGGCGCCGCGCGCACGACCGCCAAGTCCGCGAACGTCCGCGTGGCCTCCGGGCGGACGCCGGCCAGCGAACCGGCGCCGAGCCCCGAAGCTGAAGAAGGAGCCATCGACCACGTCCTGTCCTACACCCCCGCGATCACCTCCGGCGGGTCGCACGGGCACGAGCTCGCGCTCACGTTCGACGACGGTCCCGGCCCGTACACACAGCAGCTGGTGGGCGTGCTCAACCGCTACCACGTGCACGCCACGTTCTTCGCGATCGGCGAGGAGGAGCGGTACTTCTCGGCCGGCACCCAGTTGGAGCTGCGCTCGGGCGACGCGGTCGGCGACCACACCGAGACGCATCCGATGATGGCGTCGCTTTCCGCCCACGAACAGTACGAAGAGCTGCTCGAACAGATCCTTCGCATCGAACTGCTCGGCGGTCCGCGACCGCGCCTGTTCCGCCCGCCGTACGGCTCGTTCAACTCGATCACGTTCGAACAGCTGCGCAAGCTGCACCTGCTGATGGTGCTGTGGTTGACCGACACCAACGACTACACACTGCCGGGAGTCGCAGCGATCGAGCAGAGCGCGCTCGCGGGCGCCCATCCGGGGGCGATCATCCTCATGCACGACGCCGGCGGCAACCGCGCGGAGACGATCGAAGCGCTGCCCACGATCATCGCCGGCCTGCGCAAGCGCGAATTGGAACCCGTCACGATCCCCAGGCTGATGCTCGACGACCCCCCACCTCCTGGTCAGCCGGTGCCGAGCAGCCTGGCGGGCGACTGACCCGGACGGCAGCTCGCACCCGTGCCTCGATCTTTGCGCGCAGCGAGCCCGGCGCCACTCAGTGCCCGAGCTGGACGGTCTTGACGATCAGCAGCAGCACCGCGACCAGCAGGTACCCGCGCAGCACGAGCATCCCCGCCTTGCGCCCCGGCGAGAAGACGGGGCGCTGCAGCAGCGCCAGCGGAGGCATCGTCCAGGTGGGGCGACGCTGCTTTTCCTCGGAGATCCGCTCGGCCACCTCGGCACGCGTCGCGGCTGCGAGACGGTTGCGAGCGGCGTAGATCGCCATCGCGGCGAAGCCCGCGAGGAAGGCCAGCGAGAGGTAGACGAACAGGTGCGTCACGTTCACCTTCGGGAACATCGTGCTCGCCATCAGGATCAGCGACAGCTCGACCAGCACGCCGACGATCACGCTGGCGATCGCGTTCAGCCACGGGGCGTTGCACCATGGGCCGAGCACCTCGCGGTCGTTGCACAGCAGCAGCAGGAACACGGTCGCGCTCGGCAGGAGCACGCCCGCGAGCGCCTGCACGGAGGTCGTGATCAGGCCCAGCGGCGCGCCGGGGATCAAGACTATGCCGGCGGCCGCGGCGACCATCAGCGTGAAGCTCGCGTAGAAGAGCTTCGCGTCAAGCGGCCCGCGGTTGAGCGAGTGCTTGGCCCCGAACACGTCGCCGAAGGCGTATGAGGTGGCGAGCGTAACCGCCGCGGCGCCGATCAGCGAGGCGTTCAGCAGCACGATCGCGAACATCGTGCCGGCACTGGAGCCGAGCTCGCGGCCCAGCTCCGTTGCGACCGTGCCGGCGTCGGAGAACTGGCCGAAGTACGGCGTCCCCGCGAACGCGAACGCGGTGACGGCGATGATCGCGCCGGCGCCGATCACGACGACGAACGCTCCGATGACCGTGTCCGCGCGCTCGTAGTTGATCCAGCGCGGCGTGATCCGCTTGTCGATGATGTTCGACTGCTGGAAGAACAGCTGCCACGGCGCGACCGTCGTGCCGACGATCGCGATGATCAGCAGCACTGCTGTCGAGTTGGCCCCGCCATAAATGCTCGGCACGAACGTGTGCTGGGCGACATCGCCGAGGTGCGGGTGGGCGAGGATCAGCAGCGGGATGACCAGGAAGTTGGCGATCACGAACACGTACATGAACCGCTCCCAGCTGCGGAAGCTCCCGGTCGAGGTGATCGCCACCAGCGCGGCCGCCGCGATCGGCACAGCCAGGTACTTGCTGACCCCGAAATAGCCGAGCGCCAGGCTGACCCCGATGAACTCGGTCACGATCGTCAGGAAGTTCAGCAGGAACAGGTCGCCGACCGAGAACGCGCCCCAGAAGCGGCCGAAGCGCTCGAAGATCAGCCGCGCGTGCCCGACGCCGGTGACGGCGCCCAGACGGATCACCATCTCCTGGTTGACGATCAGCACCGGGATCAGCAGCACCAGCACCCACAGCAGGCTCGTGCCGTAATTCTGGCCCGCCTGCGCGTAGGTGGACACGCCGCCCGCGTCGTTGTCGCCGACCATCACGATCAGGCCGGGGCCCATGATCGCCAGCAATGCCATGCTCCGCGAGCGCCAGCCGTGGCGCTCGCCGCTGTCGTGCATGCTGATCGTTCCCAGCGCGCCGCGGATGTCGCCGATGTGCGCCTCGTCGAGGACCGGCGGCACGCCCTCGGGACGTGGCGGAGCGGGCGAGGCCAAGCGCTCGGGCGGGGGGGCTCCCGGATCCGGGGTCAGCGTCGTCTCGTCGGTCATGGTCTCCGTCACCTCCTTTCTGGACAGTCGCTCGGGGGTCGCACATCGTCACGTCTCGGCGCACGCCGAGGCGAACGAGTCCCGGATGAGGCGTCTAGGCCAGAGGGAGGAGAGCGTCGCCCGACACGCGTGCGGCCGGCTGGGTACTTCGTGGCTGTTCTCGGTCCATGCCGACCTCCTTTCTACGCGTGCTGTGCGGGCGCGAATCCGGGGCCCAGCGTAGCAATCGTCAGTCGCTCGCGACCCCGAAGCGCCGCCGCCAGCCGGCGGGCAGAGTCTGCTCGAGCACGTCATCGACGGTGATCGCGCCGACCATCCGCCCGTCCTCGTCAAGAACCGCGAGCATCACCAGGTTGTAGTCGGTCATCGCGCGCGCGACCTCGGGCAGGTCGGCATCCGTGCCGACAGACTCCGGCTCGTGCTCGGCGATCTCGTGCAGAGCCGACTCGGGCTCGGCCCGCAGCAGCGCGACCACTGCCACGCTGCCCGACAGCCGGCCCTCGGCGTCGCGCAGATAGACGGTGCTCAGCGTGCCGGGCTGAAGATCGCTTGCGCGCACCGCATCGATCGCGCTCGCGACCGAGTCGGTCTCTGAAAGCAGGATGAAGTCCGGGCTCATCAGACCGCCCGCTGTGGAGGGGTTGTAGCCGAGCAGCCCTTCGATCTGCCGTCGATGCGCCGCCGGCAGCAGCGCGAGCACGCGCCCGCGGCGCTCCTGGTCGATCTCGACGATCAGATCGACCGCATCGTCGGCGGCCATGCGCGCGATCACGGCCGCGACCTGGGCGTCGGGGCGCTCGCGGATGAACTCGAGCTGGTGATGCTCGTCCAGCTCCTCGAACACGTCGGCCTCGAGCTCACGGTCCTGGCCGACCGCCTCGATGATCTCCTCGCCCTCCTCGTGCGAGGCCGCCTCGACGAGGTCGGCGATCTCGGCGGGATGCAGGTTGGCGAGCTTGCGATGGGAGAAGCGCAGGCGCGCGCTGGGCACGTGCCCGACGAACGGCTCCATGTCCGTCCAGTCCAGGAACGGACGGTCGCCGATCAGCCCGCGCAGGCGCCGCGGCAGCGTACGCCGCAGTTGCGCGCGCTGGGTGGAATCGACGCCCACCACCCGCCACCAGCCCTCGATGCAGGACAGCTCGATCTCGTGCGCGGTCGCCAGGCGCGGGGGATCGGACTCGACGTTGACGAGCTTGCGTCCGAGCACGTCCTGGCCGAGCAGCACCTCCCCCACGCGCCGCTCGAACCGGCCGAGGCTCAGTTTCTCGCCCGCGAGGCGCACCGCGCCGGGCTCCAGCTCGGCGATGCGCCCGACGGGCACGAACAGCTCGCGCCCGCCGATCCTCGCCTTCACGCCCGTCACCGGCGGGTAGCCGCCGTCGGCCAGCCGCACGATCAGATCCTCGACGCGCCCGAGCCGCTCGCCCGCGCGATCGAGCAGCGGACTGCGCAGAAAGCTCGATAGGTGCTCAACCGGCTGAGGCAAGGCACTCATACGTTACGACTCCACCCGGACCATAGCGAGCCGGCTCTTATCGATCTCCTCCTGGGAGGGCCTTGCCGCATGCGGCAAGGCCAGCGGGGCCGCATGCGGCCCCGCTCCGGTCGGTGCATGCACCGACCGGAACAACATCGACTTCCACTTATCGCCACTCACGACTCGACCAGCAGCGCCGCCCCAATCGCGCCGCCGAGATCCCCCAGCGCCGCGACGTGCACGTGCGGCGGGCGCGAGTCGGCGAACAGATGCGGCTGCATCGCCTCGGCGATCCGCTTGGCGTAGGGGTGCCCGAGTCGCACGCCCAGACCGCCGCCGACGATAACGCCTTCGACGTCGAGCAGGTTCACGGCCGAGGCGATCCCCGCGCCGAGCGCGCGCACGGCACGGTCGACGATCTCTGTTGCGAGCTTGTCGTGGCGCTCGAGCGCGCGCGACCAGATCCCGCTCGTCAGCCGCTCGCGTTCGCGCTCTCCCATCAGCTTGAACAGGTCTGTCTTACGCCCCTTCTCCTCGTGCAGCTTGCGCGCGTGGATCTCCATCGCCGCGCGCCCGGCGTAGGCCTCCATGCAGCCGTGGCGCCCGCACGTGCAGAGCGCACCGTCGATCTCCACGACCATGTGCCCGATCTCTCCGGCGCCGCCGCGCCCGATCCAGGGCTTGCCGTCGAGGATCAGCCCGCCGCCGACGCCCGTCCCCCAGAAGACGCCGAGCAGCGAGCTGTACAGCCGCCCCGCGCCGAGTCGCAGCTCCGCGTCGGTGGCGACCTGCACGTCGTTGCCAACCCGGATCGAGATCCCGCCCACCCCGAGCGCGTCCCTGAGCGTCGCCGCCAGCGGGAACGTTCCTTCCCAGCCGGGCAGGTTGCGCGCGCTGGTGACGTCTCCGTCTTCGATCGTCCCCGGCGAGCCGACCCCGATGCCGTCCAGCCGCGCCGGCTCGATCTCCGCCGCGGCGGCCGCGTCGCGCAGCGCGAGCGCCATCGCTGCGACCACGTCCTGCGGGCCGCCGCTCGCCGGTGTCGGATGGCGCGCGGATCCGAGCACCTTGTGATCGTCGTCGACGATCACCGCCTGGATCTTGGTCCCACCGAGATCGATCCCGCCGTAGAGAGGCATCGCGGGCATCATCGCGTATAAGGGTTCACCTCACAACAGATGGCGGTTGAGGCGGACCGCAGACGGTGGATTGAGGCGGGCCGGTGGATGACGCGGACCATAAAGAAGAACGACCACAACATTTAGGCGAATTTAGGCATCCTTGCAGGCTTTCTTCGTACCCTCTTACGCTGTCGCCTCACCATCGAACTGAGCAAGATGACAACGCACACCAGAGCATCCTGGCTCGTCTACGTACTGGGGGCTCTTACCGCCGGTGCGGTCGTCGTCGCCGTCCTCGTCGTGGGACCCGCCTCGGGCAGCCAGGCGAGCGCGACCCGCACGGCGACGGTCGCGCAGGGAGTCGTGCAGTCGACGGTGTCGGGCAGCGGAACCCTCGAGCCCGCCACGAAAGTCGGCGTCAACTTCGCCACGAGCGGAACGCTTACGGGGGTCTTCGTTAGCGTCGGCGACCACGTCACAGGAGGCGAGCTGCTGGCCGAAGTCAATCCGAGCAGTGCGGAGTCCAGCCTGCGTTCGGCGGAAATCGCCCTGACCACCGATGAAGCCGCCTACCAGGACGCCGTCGAGGGGCTCACCCCCTCCGAACAGCGCCAGATCGAAATCAGCACTGAGGAGTCACGAGCGTCGATCTCCTCCGCACAGCAGTCGCTCAGGCAGGACCAGCAGACAGCGAAGTCAGAAGAATCCTCCGCCAGCGCGACCATCGCTCAGGACGAAGAGTCATTGAAGAACACCGAACAGTCGGTCGCCGTCGAAGCAAAGAGTCAGCAGGACGCGCTCAACCAGGACATCAGCCAGCGCGGCACCGATGAAAAAGCGGTCGTTGAAGCTAGATCCCTCCTCGAAGAAGCGAAGCTGCTGCTCGCCGCCGAAAAGGCCAAGTCGCCCCCCAACGAACAAAAGATCAGCTCAGCCGAATCGAAGGTCGCATCGGCCGAATCCACGCTTCGCTCCGCCGAAGCGAAGGTGACCCAGGACAGCTATACGATCCTGACCGCGCAGAACAATCAGGCCGCGGGGACCATCAAGGGACAGCAGACAATCGCCGGCGCCCGCAACACGGTGGCTGACGCGAAGAAGACCAAGGCGTCCACCAAGCTCCGCAGCGAACAGACGATCGCGCAGGCTCAGACCAGCCTCGCAAGCGCCGAACTGTCGCTGCAATCCACGCTGGCCGCCAACGCGGTGAAGTCTGCGCCGCCGAAAACGTCGACCGTGGTGAGCGCCGAGAACAACGTCAAGAGCGCGCGGGTGACGGTCGAAAAAGCACGCCAGACGCTCGCGGAGACCAAACTGTACGCACCCGCCGAAGGCGTGGTCGCGTCAATCAAGAACACGGTCGGCGAAAGTGTCTCCGGCACGAGCACGAGCACGGGCACAGGCACAGAAGCGTCGTCCAGTAACAGCAGCTCGGGCGGGACCGGCGCCAGCGGCGCTGGGAGCAGCAGCACCGGTACCAGCGCCGCTAACAGCGCCACCGGGACCGGCAGCAGCGCTACGAGCACGACGGGCAGAAGCGGCGGCGGTGCGAGCAGCAGCACGACCACCGGCAGCAGCGCCAGCCGCGGCACAACCGGGACCGGCGGGACCGGCAGCAGCACCGGCGCAAGCGGCAGTCCGACCAGCGGCAGCAGCGCGAGCGAAACCAGCGGCGCTACCAGCGACGGGGCGAGCACCAGCGACAGCGGTGGTGGCAGCTTCCACGACATCTCAGACACGAACAGCGATGGCGGCAGCGATCACGACATTGCTGACCCGGGCGCCACCGGCGCCAGCTCCGCCACCGGCAGCACCGGGACCGCCAGCAGCGCTACGAGCAGCGAAAGCAGCAGCAGCAGCAGCAGTTCGTTCATCGAACTGGTCGACCTGCACGGCTATCAGCTGGTGGTGCCGCTGAGCGAGTCTGAAATCTCAAACGTGCATGTCGGGCAGATCGCCACCGTTACCGTCGAAGCGCTCGAAGGTCGCAAGTTCGCGGCTGAAGTGGTGAGCCTGCCGGTCCTCTCGACCAGCAGCAGCGGGGTCGTGAGCTACGACGTCACCTTCCAGCTGGACCAGGTCGAACCCGATCTGAAACCCGGCATGAGCGCAACCGCCGAAGTCGTCGTCAAGCAGGCCGAAGGCGTCAACGTGCCGACCAGCGCGATCTCCGCCGACACGGTGACGGTCCTGAACGGAACCAAGCAGGAACGCCGACGCGTCGTCACGGGCCTAGCGGGCAACAGCTCGACGATCATCCTCAGCGGCCTGAAGGCGGGCGAAAAGGTCGCTCTGCCGGTGGCCACCACGAGCTCGAGCACCAGCAAACTCGGCAGCCGCCTCAGCGGCGCCGGCGGTCTGGGTGGAGCGGCCCTCGGCGGCGCCGGCGGAGGCTTCGCCGGTGGCGGCGGCGCAGCCTTCTTCAGAGGCGGCGGCTGATGAGACCCCGCCCGCCCCGCCTTCCACACTCGCGCGTCCCGGCCGAGTCGCGGTCGCGCCTACCTCGCAGCCGGCCGCTGGTGCGGCGCGTGGCGTCCGGGCGAAGCGCCGCTGACGAGGGCGCCCGTCGCCCGCGTCACCCGGTCATCCAGGTGTACAAGGTCACGAAGGTCTTCGAGCTGGGGCAGATCAGGGTGCGCGCGTTGCGCAACGTCTCATTGCGGATCGACACCGGCGATCTGGTGGCGATCATGGGCAGCTCGGGGAGTGGCAAGACAACGCTGATGAACATCCTCGGCTGCCTGGACATACCCTCCAGCGGTCGCTATGAGATCGACGGCGTGGACGTCGGCCACATGGACGAGGACGATCTCGCCGATCTGCGCAACCGCAAGATCGGGTTCGTGTTCCAGAGCTTCAACCTCGTCGCGCGCACCAGCGCGCTCGTCAACGTGGAGCTGCCGCTCGCCTACGCCGGACTGCGAGGCGCCGAGCGCAGAAAGCGCGCCGAACGGGCGCTGCGCTCGGTGGGCATGGCCAACCGCATGCATCACCAGCCCTCAGAGCTCTCCGGCGGCCAGCAGCAGCGGGTCGCGGTCGCGCGGGCGCTCGTGACCAACCCATCGCTGATTCTCGCCGACGAGCCGACCGGAAACCTGGACTCCCACTCCACCGAGGACGTGCTGCGGATATTCGCGCGCCTGAACGAAGAAGGACGAACCGTTGTCCTGATCACCCACGAGCCCGACGTCGCCGAGCAGACCAAGCGCGTGATCCGTTTGAGCGACGGCGAAATCGTCGAGGACCACCGCACCCTCGGCGTGCACGACGCCCCGCCCCCGCCCCACCACCTGAAGTCGGCCCATCATCCACTCGAGGCCGGCGGCCCCACGGTGGGCGTCCCCGGCGCAGGCGTGACAGGGGCTCAGCCATGATCGGACCAGAGACACTGCGCATCGCCTGGAGCGGGATCACCGCCAACAAGCTCCGCTCGGGGTTGACGATTCTTGGGATGACTATCGGGGTCGCCTCGGTGATCGTGTTGATCGCTGTCGGCAACGGCTCCTCCAAGGCCGTTCAGTCCCGGATCCAGAGCCTCGGCACCAACGTGCTGGTGGTGCAGGCCAGCGGGGGAGGCTTTCGCGGCGGAGCACGGGCGAGCAGCGCCACGACGAGCGTCTCGCTGACCAAGGCGGACGCCGAAGCGCTGCAGAACCCCGGCCTGGCCCCTGACGTCAAGAGCGCCTCCCCCGTCGTGAACGCCACCGGCGTGAAACTGGTGTACGGCAGCTCGAGCTTCGAACCGTCTTCGTTCGTGGGAACCACGCCCTCGTATTTGCCGGCCCACAGCTACAAGATCGCCGAAGGCGCCTCGTTCACCGCCGAAGATGTCAGCAAGCACGCACGCGTGGCCGTGATCGGCCAGGAAGTCGTGCAGGAACTGTTCGCCGGGGTCAGCCCGGTGGGAGAGAGCATGAAGGTCAACGGCTCAAACTACGAAGTCGTCGGCGTGCTCGCCAAAAAGGGAACCAATGGCGCCACCAACGAGGACGATGTCGTGATGGCGCCGATCACGACCGTGCAGGACTCCCTCACGGGGGTCGGGCCGATCGACTCGATCACGGTTCAGGCCTCCTCCGAATCCTCATTGAACGCCGCCGAAGCGGAGGTCACCCAGATCCTCGAGGAACGCCACAAGATCAAGAACACCGCCGAACCGGGCTTCAGCGTGCTCAACCAGGGCTCGCTGCTGGAAACGTCCAGCTCGACCTCGAGCGTCTTCACGACGCTGCTCGGCGAGGTCGCCGCGATCTCACTGCTCGTCGGCGGGATCGGCGTGATGAACATCATGCTCGTGTCCGTCACCGAGCGCACGCGCGAGATCGGCATCCGCAAGGCGATCGGCGCCAGGCGCTCGGACATCCTCACCCAGTTCCTGACCGAGGCCGTGCTGGTTTCCCTGTTCGGCGGCATCTGCGGTGTGGCCGTCGGCGTGATCGGCAGCCAGTTCGAAATCGCCGGAGTGCACCCGGAAATCGCGACCTACTCGATCTTCCTCGCCTTCGGCGCCGCCCTGGCCTCCGGCCTGTTCTTCGGCACCTATCCCGCGGCTCGCGCCGCCCGCCTGCGACCGATCGAAGCGCTGCGCTTTGAGTGAGTCGTCTTCCCCCGATCAGGAGCCCGTAATGCCCCACCAAGACCCCGCCACGCCCCCCGAGGAGCCGACCGTCGGCGACGGCCCCGCTCAGGACACCGCCATCCAGGCGCAGCAGGCGCCGGGGCACGAGCCGGCGGCGTATGAGGAGCCGCCGGCGTATGAGCCGGCCGCGGAGGAGGACATTGAGGAGGGAGACGAGTGGCTGCAGGAACCCGACGAGCTGCCCCACCGGCCGCGCCGGCGGCTGCTCGGGGCGGGCGGGAATCCCCTCGCGCTGGCCCTGCTTGGCGTGCTGCTGATCGTGTGCGGGTTCATCGGCGGCGTGCTCATCGAGAAGGGCCAGAGCTCATCGAGCTCCTCCACGGGCGCCGGGGCGGCGAGCCTCGCCTCGCGCTTCGCGGCGCTGCGCGGCGGCACGAGCTCCACCTCCACCTCCACGAGCGGAGCGTCGTCCAGCTCGAGCAGCAGCGCCGGCTTTGCCCGGCCGACCGCCGGGACGGTGGCATACATCGACGGGAGCACGCTGTATGTGACCAACTCCGAAGGCAACACCGTCAAGGTCACAACCTCGGCCGGCACGACCGTGAACAAGACCGTGAAAGCGAGCGTCAGCGGCATCCACCCCGGCGAAACGATCACCGTCACCGGCGCCACCGGCTCGAGCGGCGTGCTCAGCGCCGAATCGATCAGCGTCGGCTCGAGCGGCGGCGGTCTGGCGGCGCTGTTCGGCGGCTCGGGCGCGGGATCGAGCGGCGCTCCGAGCGGCAGCAAAACGAGCAGCGAACCATCGCTGTTCGGCAGCGGCAAGTAAGCAGATGAGCTTAAGCAGCGGTTAGACGGTGCAACTAATGTTGTTGACCAGTGCCTGAACAGGCCGACCGCATCAACCGCCATACGACAGTCGTGTCATCGACAAAGGAACATAATGCCTCAAATGCACAGCATCAGACGTAAACTTGCGATCGCGGCCACGACCTCGCTGGTGGTGGCGCTCCCACTCGGGCTGGCTGCATGTGGCGGCTCGGGCAGCACAACCACCACCAACGCCTCCGCGACCACCTCGTCCGGGGGCACCGGCACAACGGGCTCGGGCCCGACGGGCGCGTCCGCCGGCCGGTTCAAAGCGCTGCGCGAATGCCTGCAGAAAAACGGGATCACACTGCCGCAACGCACCCCGGGCCAGCGGCCTCCCGGAGGTCCCGCCGGCGCGGGCGGCTTTCTCGGTGGCGGCGCCGGTGGCGCCGGTCCGAAACTGCCGAGCGGCGTGACGCGGGCGCAGTATGAAGCCGCGATCAAGAAGTGCGGCGGCGGAGCCTTCGCGGGCGGAGCCGCGGCCCGTCTGAAAAGCCCCGCCTACCTGGCGGCGCTGACGAAGTTCGCCACGTGCATGCGCGAAAACGGCGTGAACGTGCCGGCGCCGAACACCTCGGGCAAAGGTCCGGTGTTCGACACCAAAGGCATCGACACGACCGGCTCGCAGTTCCGCACGGCCGAGTCCAAGTGCCGCAGCGATCTGAGCGACGCCTTCAGGCGCGGCTCGGGCGCCGGCGGCGCCTCCAACGGCTGATCGTCCACAGGCTCATGCGGCGATTCCCGGCTCAGCGGTCGGGAATCGCCGCGGAGCTCGGCTTGACCGCGACGTTCGGCGCGGGCAGAGCCGCGATACGCGCGATCAGCTGTTCCCACTGCGTGGCGCTCAGCTCCCCGACGACCGGCGCCGGCGCCGGGGTGGTCTTGCCCGCCGCGGCCGCATGGGCGGCTTTCGCTGAGCGCGCGCGTGTCGCGGTGGAAGCGAAGACGATCTCGACGTAGTTGCCGTGGTCCGCGCGAGCGAGCGTGGCCGGGGCGCCTGGGTAGTGCATCAGGCTGACGATCTGAGCCGGCACGAATTCACCCTGGAGCGTCAGCAGCGTACGGATCGTCGTGTCGGTGATCGATCCCGCCCCCTGATGACCGGCGATCGGAACGCCGTTGATCGCGACGATCGCGACCGCGTCGCCGGCGTGGCCGGGCAGCACATAACCGAGGGCGTCATACGGGCCACAGGGCAGCGTGCCGACGGTCGGCTTCAGGCCGCTGCGCGACAGGAACGCGAGCAGCGCCAGCGCGCGCTTGTCGATCGCCCCCGAGGCGACCTCGTGGCGCGAGCAGGACGACAGGCCGATTCCGGGATCGGACAGCACCGTGCGCTCGAGCGCGCTCTTGGAGAGCAGAAACACGTCGCTCGCGGTCGCGCCGAGCAGGCTCGGGTTGCCCTTCGCTCCCCGCGGGTGCAGCGCGGCGTCGAGCTGAGTCCAGTTCGCCAGGATCGCGCGGGGGTCGATCGTGCTCGAATCGCCCGCCGGTCGGATCGCGAAGCGAAGATGACCGTCCTTGGCGCCCGCGGGCGTGTCGACCCGTCCGAGCACGGTGCCCTCGGTGACGATCGACCCGCTGCGAAGCGGCTGGCGCCCGTTCGCGGGCGAGACTGCGGCCTTGGCACGAGCCAGCGCAGCGCGCGCATCCGAGTTGCCCGGATGGGCGAATACGCGCACCTTGCCCACGCCGGTCGACGCCGACCCAGAAGCAGGCGAATCGGCCGCCGGCCCGGCCCCGGGCTGCGCCGAGGCGCTCGCGGCGGGATCTGACTTGGGAAGCTCATAGCTGCGGGCGATGCTCGCGAGCCCGGCATACGTGAACACATCGCCGTACACGTCCCGCAGGACCACGTAGGAGCCGAGCTTGCGCGAGTATCCGAGCTTGAGGACCCGCCCGTCCTGCACCGCCACGGCGTGCGCGTCCGGTTCGCTGTCGATATCCACCAGCTGCGGGCCCGCCCCGGTCGCCGTCGCGGCGCCGGCGGCGCTCGCCGGAGCAGGTGCGGGCGTTGAGCCGGGCGTGGCGGGCGAACCGGTCCCGGTGGCGGCAGAGCCGCTCGTCACCGTGGCGTCCCCACTCGCGGATGGCGAGACGGCGCTCGCGCCCGCGGTAGCGCTGGAGGAGGACGGCAGCTGCGTCCCCGCGGTCGGAGACGGGGCCGCCCAGGCGATGTGCCTGCCGGTGACGGGCGGGCGCCCGTCGATCAGACCGGTGAGCGTCGCGATCACATGATCGGGATAGGCGGCGATCAGTTTCGCGCGCAGCAACACCGATTCGACGTATTCGTCCGAGTGGTTGTAGGCCAGGATCGCCGCGTTCAGGTTGTGCGCGGCCCCCGCGGCGTTCAGGTAGCGGGCGGCGGCGAAGATCGCGTCCACCGGGTTATACGGATCCGCGTAGCCGGCGTTCAGCGCGTCCACGCCGTACTGCAGCCAGGTCGAGGGCTCGAACTGCATCCAGCCCTCGGCGCCGGCGCTCGACACCGACAGATCCGTCCCGTAGTCGGTCTCGATTTCGTTGATCGCCGCGAGGATCGGCCAGGGCACGTCATACTGGACGGCGGCGGCCTGATAGATCGGCAGCAGGAACAGCGGGATGCGGTAGAAGGCGAGCGCCTGCGCCGAGGCGCTCGAGCCGTCCAGCATCGCCTGAAGCGCTTCCGCCTGGTCGGCCACGAGCTGTGGCGGCGGCGCCACATTGCCTGGTTCGGCGCCCGCGCTCGTCCCGGGCGAGGCCGGGGAGCTGTTGGAGCCCTTGGCGGTACCGGTGGAGGAGGATTTGGTCTGGGTCGTGCTGCGGCTTGCCGGCTTGCTCGGCGTCGCCTGCTGTTCGTGGCGCAGGACGACCGTCGGGGGGGCGCTCGCTTCCCCGGCGGGCTGCGCGGCAGGCGCCGGCGTGGACGGCCCGCTCGCCGTGGGCGCAGTCGCGGGCGTAGACGTCGTGGTGCTCGAGGGCGTCGTCGATGTGCTCGTGGTGGAGGTGCCCGTCGTCGAGGTGCCCGTTTCCGGGGTCGTGGTGGTGACGGGCGGTTCGGCGCCTTCCCCGGTGGTGGTCGAGCCGGCGGGCGCTTCCGCGCCCAGCGCCCCGCCGGCAAGGGGGCCGCCGAGGCCGGCGACGGTAAGGCCACCGCCGGCAATCACCGACAGGATCGCGCGCCGGCCCACGCCGCGCAGGCCACTCATCGACGGCCTCTGCCGGGGCTGGTCATCGTGCGTTTCGTTGTGTTCATCGTAGATCGTGGGACGGCGCCGCTGACCCACGATCGCGGGGCACGCCACCGGTATTCATATCGGCAGACAAGCACCAAGCCGTAAAGGTTTCGTAATCGCGCCTGGCCACCGTTGCAGGGCGGACCGTAGCGATATTCGCGGCGGAACGTCGCAGTCTGCCATGCACCGCTCTATTCTTCGCTCCCGAGGGTTTACCTGTCATGCAGCCGGCGATCGCTCCGGCGCTCGATACACGATTGGGAGGGTTGTTGAGCGAAATGCCCAAGATACGGATCATCGCCACCGCACTGGCCGGCTGCGCGCTGCTGCTCGGGGCCGCGAGCGCGGCGCAGGCGGAAGAGACGGTCACGATCACCAAGGCGGGCTTCTCCCCCGACCTGCTCGGCGTGCCGACGAACGTGTTCGGCGCCGCGACGATCGGCTCCACCGACCTGCCCGTGCCCTCGCCGATCACCCACATCAACGTGCTGGGACCGGCCGGGCTGACCCTGAGCCTGGAAGGCACCGGAACGTGTACCGCGGCCACGCTCGAAAACGTCGGTCCCCAAGGCTGTCCCACCGACTCCAAGGCGGGGTTCGGCGGCGGCGAAGGCGCGTATGAAATCGCCCATGAAGTCATCCACGAGAGCTTCACCGTCAACTTCTTCCTCGCCGACAACAGGCCGGGGCACGTCGAACTCTTGATCTACCTCGACGGAGCCAGTCCGGTCTCGATCCAGCTCGTGTTCAAAGCGCCGGTGATCCAGTTTTCCAAGCCCTACGGGCTCGGCTTCAGCCTCGAAGTGCCGCTCATCAAAGTCCTGCCCGAAGCCTCCGACGCCTCCGCGATCAGCGCCTTCTTCACGGCGGGCGCCGACGACGTCGCCTACTACAAGAAGATCCACGGCAAGCGCACCCTGTTCCACGTCAAGGGCATCATCACCCCCAAAACCTGTCCCCGCGGGGGATGGCCGGGCGCCTCGGAAATCAGCTTCGAGGACGGCTCGACCGTCAAAACCGCGACCAAGATCCCCTGCCCGCACACGTGAGCCGGCTGAGAGCCCTGTCGGCGATGGCGGCGTGCTGCATATGGGCCGCCGCGCCGGCCGCGCCCGCGGCGGCGGCGACCGGCGCGAGCATTCGCCCATCGCTGTTGCCCAACCAGCTCGGCGCGAGCACCGCGCTCACGCTGGCGTTCCGGTTCTCCGGCGGCGCCGACGGCGTCCCGGCGCCACTGAGCGCAATGGTCGTGCGCCTGCCCGCGGGCCTGACGATCAACCTGCGCGGAGTCGGAACCTGCACGAAGGCGCGTCTGGAGGGCCGGGGCGCGGCCGGCTGCCCGGCAGGATCGCTCGTGGGTCACGGTCACGCGCGAATGAGCGTGCACGCCGGCTCGCTGGCGGTCCCCGAGGAAGCCACGATCACCATCTTTCGCGGTCCCGACCGCAGGTCCCATCCGACGCTCAAGATCTTCAGCCAGGGCGAAACCCCGCTCGATCAGAGCTCGACCAGCACAGGGGTGCTCGAACCGGACAGCTCGCCCTACGGCTCGAAGCTGACGGTCTCGATCCCCGCGATCCCGACGCTGGTGCTCGAGCCGAACGCGTCTTTCATCTCCCTGTCGCTGACGCTCGGCGGGGTCGGGCGCGATCCCCGGGCCCACGCCGCCGCGGGCACGATCCTCGTGCCGCACAGCTGCCCCGTCGGCGGGTTTCCGTTCGCCGCGAGCTTCGCGTTCGCCGACGGCTCCGCCGCGAGCGCATCCGCCACGGCCCCCTGCCCGTAGAGGACGCGATAATCTGAGCGCGTGGAAACGATCCTCTCAGTTGTTCAGGTCGCGATCTGCGTGATCCTGATCTTCCTGGTGCTGATGCACTCCGGCAAGGATTCCGGCCTGTCCGGCGCCTTCGGGGTCGGCAGTGGGCAGGGTCCGCTCGGCGGCGGCTCGATGGTCGAGCGCAACCTCAACCGCTGGACGATCTTCTTCGCCGTCCTGTTCGCTCTGAACGCGGTATTGCTGCTCAAGCGCCCGTGGGCGTAGGGCGCCGCCCAGCAACGCCCTAGAGGCGCCGTCCGCTAGGAAGCCGTGGGCGTGAGTTCGCGCTCCTCGGAGCCGGCGGGCTCCTCGAGCGGTTCGGGTGGCTGCAGCTTGTCGAGGATCGTGAGCGCTTCCGCGCGCAGGGTCGCGTCGACGGCTTCGTAGTCCTCTCGCGAGAGCTTGCCCACGCGGAAGTCGAGCTCGGCGTCGCGGATCTCCTGGTACTTCGCTTCGCGCGCCGCCTCCAGCGCCGGCGAGGATCCGGCGAGCGCGCGTACGCGGCGGCGCGGGGAATAGGCGGCCCACCCACCCGCCAACCCACCCGCGGGCCAGAGCGCGATCAGACCGCCCCCGAAGGCGATCAGGCCGCCGATCCAGATCCACATCACCATCGGCGAGACGATGAGGTTGAACTGGGCCCGCGGTGGGTTCTTCAGGTAGGCGCGAGCCAGATAGGCGATCGCGATGATCCCCTCTTCGGGCGGCAACGTCCTGTCGCCCACCGTCACGATCCGCTTCAGCGCCGGGGTTTCGATGTCCGGCTGGATGGCCGTCCAGACGTTGCGCGTGATCCCCACGTCCATGCCCACGTGGCTTACGGGCTGACCGCCGATCAGGCTGCCGACCGACCCCTGGGCGGCTTCGCCGGAGGAGTAGAAGCCCTCGCTGGGGTCAAGCGTGGCCACGTGCGCTCCGTTCTTGGTGACGTCGAGCACCGCTCCCAGGCTGAGCGTGGAGCCGGTGTGGGCGGCGTCGTACTTGGGCGTGAGCGTCGCGGTCGGTCGCACGTAGCGGACCGTGTAGGCGCCCACGCGAGTGGACTGGCCGGGCGAGAGGCTCAGCTCGGAGGTGTGCTGAAAGGACGAGGACGCGGCCACCCCGACGAACAGGACGGCGATCCCGATGTGCACGATGTAGCCGCCGTAGCGGCGGCGGTTGCGCCGCACGAGCGCCAGCAGCGCCAGCGGCGCGGGCTCGCCCGCCATCGCCCGGCGCGCGCGCGCGCCGCGAAAGAACTCCTGCCCGATGCTGCCGAGCACGAACGCCGCGCAGCAGAACATCGCGAGCGCGAGCGGCTTCTGGCTCACTCCGGCCGCCAGCAACACCACCAGCGCGAGCAGCGCGCTTGCCGTCGGCGCCATGAAGTTGCGCCTGGCGTTGGCCAGCGTCGCGCGGCGCCAGGCGATCACCGGTCCGATGCCGGACAGGAGCACCAGGATCAGCGCCAGCGGCACGGTGTAGCGATCGAACCAGGGCGGGCCCACGGACGCTTCGTGGCCGGTCAGCGCCTCGGAGATGAGCGGGAAGTAGGTGCCCCACAGGATCACGAAGCAGAGTGAGACGAGCACGATGTTGTTGGCGAGGAACATCGACTCGCGCGAGAGCAGGGAGTCCAGGCGGTGCTCGGAGCGCAGCATCGCGCGGCGCGAGACGACGAGATAGATCGAGCCGGCGATCATCGCCGCGATCAGCAAGACGAACGGCACGCCCAGCGTATGCCCGCCGAAGGCGTGGATCGAGTCGAGAATCCCGCTGCGCACCAGGAACGTGCCCATGATCGCCAGCGTGCCGGTGCCCAGCGCCAGCGACACGTTCCACACCTTCAGCATTCCGCGCTTCTCCTGGATCATCAGCGAGTGCAGGAAGGCGGTGCCGGTCAGCCACGGCAAGAGCGCGGCGTTCTCGACCGCATCCCATCCCCAGTACCCGCCCCAGCCGAGCTCCGAGTAGGACCACAGGGCGCCCAGCAGGATGCCCGTGCCCAAAAACAGCCACGCCGCGAACGCGAACCGGCGGATCACTTTGATCCAGTCCGCGTCCACCCTGCGCGCCAGCAGCGCCCCCATGCCGAAGGCGAATGGGATCGTGCACAGCGTGTAGCCCGCGTACAGCATCGGCGGATGGATGATCATCGTGGGAAACCGCAGCAGCGGGTCGAGCCCCACGCCTTCCGGCGGCGCCGGATGGGTGGTCGCAAATGGGTTGGCGTAGAACACCATCAGCGCGACGAAGAACCCGCCGAAGCCGAGCATGATCGCGGTCGCGTAGGCGGCGACGTCGCGCAGGCGCCTGCGCGTCAAGAACAGCGCCAGGCTGGACCACAGGGACATGATCCATGCCCACAGCAGCAGCGAGCCTTCCTGCGAGGACCAGACCGCGGCGGCCCTGTAGAAGGCCGGCGTGGTCCGGCTGGAGGTGTCGGCGACGGTGTTGAACACGAAGTCGTTGTCCAGGAACGCGACCTCCAGCACGATGAACGCGACCGTCAGGATCCCCGCCAGCGCATACACGGCGCGCCGACCGGCATCCGAGAACTCCACGCGTCCGCGCCGCACGCCGTACAGCGACGCGCCGATCCCGTACACGCATACGGCGAGCGCCAGCAGCAGGCATGTGAAGCCCAGAGCGGCCATCAGCGCCTACGGTGCGGATCCGTGGTGTACGCCGTCCGGGAGGGCACTCAGGAGCTCGGCTTCGCGCTCGGAGGCGCGACCTTGTACTTGGACGGGCACTTCGTGATCAGCGAGTTCTCTTCCCCGACGTATGTCCCGCCCTGCTTCTGCACGGTGACGATCACCTCGCGCCCTTCGCGGAACGGGTCCGGGACCGTGCCCGTGTAGGAGATCGGGACGGCCGTCCCCCCCTCGCGGTCCTCGACGCCGAAGCGCAGGACCGCGCCTTCGCGGTGGACCGAGCCCTTCGCGACCGTGCCCGTCAGCTGGTAGCTGCGCCCGGGCTGGACCTGACGGACGAGTTGGCTCGGCGTCAGCGCCGGCGAGGCCGCGCTGAAGCTCGTGTAGATCAGCGCCCCGGCCAGCACGACGGCCGCGCTCAGTGCCACCGTCAGCCGCACAGTTCGCTTGCGCGCGGGGTTCATCGCCGTGCAGTATTTCACGCGCCGTGCTCCTCGGCGTCGCTCGATCGGCGCACCCCGCCCGTGCCCGGGGGGGGCGCTCTCGCCCATGCTCGGCGGCGCGCACCAGGAGATCGTGCGCTCAGAGCGAAACATTTGGACGTGCCGCGAGTCTCTATGTATAGATCGCCATGAGAGCCACGGTCCTACTGCAACGCCTTCCCCACCCCACCGGCGCCGGACCTCGTCGTCGCCCCAGGCGGCACGCACGCAAGCGTGCGGCCTTCATCCACTCGCCCGCGCCCCGCCAGGCGGCGCCTGCCATCCACGACCCGGCCCTCGCGCGCATGCGCAGCGCCGGGGGACCGATCGACAACGCCTCCTATGCGTGCGCCTGCGGCTGCGTGTTCGCCGCGTCGGTCTCAACCACGGTGTCCTGCCCGCACTGCGGCGCTTCGCAGGCCTGGTAGGGCGGGCCGCGTCCACGGCCCGCCCTACGGGCTGGTTACCGGATATACATCCCCGAAATAGCCCGGGAGATCACCAGCTGCTGAATCTCGGCGGTCCCCTCGAAGATGTCGTAGATCGCTCGCCGGTGGCTTGATAGAGCCATTTTTGGCTTGTTAGAGCCAAATCTTGTCCGGTCGAGTCCGGTTGAATCCGGCCGGATCAGAGCAAAACTGGCGCGAGACTGGCGCGAGATGCGCCTATCCGGTAGCTCGCGCCAGGTAGGCGTCCAACAGACCCGCAGCCTCGGTCTCGTTGCCCGGCATCAGCTCGGGCAAGCCACACGTCGGCCGCCTCCGTGACCGTGATCGCCGTCGGGGCGGACATCGAGCCCATGCGCACCGCAGAACGGCTGTCATCCCGCCACGCGACCGCCGCTGCTTTCGTCGGGAACGTCTTGCGGATCTTCTTCGCATCGCGCTTGCTGTAGACCGACGCCTCCCACGGGCAGTCCAGCCGAGCCTAAACCCCGTCACGCCCCGTGCCGCACGGATTCGCAAGCTGACCCACCACCGAGCGGCGGCGTCGCGCCAGTAGTCGAGCGCCTGCGTGCGGTGCTTGGCCAAGTTGGTCGCCTCGCTCGGGCGCTTCATCTCCACCAGGCATACCCGCGGCCAGAGCAGATCCAGGAAGCGGCCGGCCTGCGGCTCCTCGAAGTGCGCGCCGACCTCGTAGCGGTCCTGTCCGTAGGCGGCGAACAGCTCGTTGAGGAACGTCTGCGCCTCGGCGCGCTTGATCCCTTCGTAGAGGCTCCACTTGCGCGCGAACTCGACGAGATTGCGCTTGATCTCCTCGCCGGTCATGGTTGGTTGTCCAGCTGAGACGTCAGACCGCGAGCTTCAGCGGCTCGTCGGGCACCGCGTAGTACGTGCCCTGCGCGAGCTTGCGATGGAGCGCAGCCAGCTCCCGCTCGGCGTCTCGCAGCACCGCGACGACATGCGCGTCAGCTCCATCCCTGGCGCATGCCTCGGCCGCTCTGCGTGCCCGAGACCTGGCGTCGCCGACATGCAGAAGCACCTTCTCAACCTCGCTCGATTGCCGCTCTGTCATGGATGCTGAAGATACGCCGCGCTCCGGACGGCTCGTGTTCGTGGCGGAGCCCATGCGTCCACGACGATGGTCGTCTGCTCAGCGGCCACTGCGCGAGCGGTGCAGCGCGGCGACCCCAGTTCGGCGTGGGGAGCCGTCGTCGCCGGTCTGCCACTCGGACGGCAGCTCGGACATCGGGAACAGCTGCTGTTCCTCGATCGCGCGCAGGTCTTGGCTGTTGATCCGTGGCGTGTGCCGACACGACATGCCCGCAATGACGCGCGAAAGTGCCCCCGCCGGGTTCTTCCTCCCGTGGAACACGCCCGAGCTGCCGGTCGAGGTTCGTCGCGAGGTGTTTCTGCGCCTATCCGAGCAGATCGGCGCGGCATTGAAGGCAAGCTAGACCGGCTCGCGACTGCGGAGCTGCTCGCGGGTCAGGCTCGACAGATGCTCACGAAGCCGCTCGGAAGTCCAATCGTTCAGGACCTCGTCGATCTGTTGGCGAGGCACTCTGAGTCTGTCGGCGAGATCGTTGAAAACGGCCTTGCTGGGCACCTTGCGGTGGGTGTCCACCTGGACCGTCGCAGCGTGCGCGTGCTCGTCGGCCGAGGTGACCTCGACGCGGAACAGCTCGCCGTGGGTGACCCTCCTCGGCTCGCCTGCTAGGCGGCGGACAGCTGCCCTGAGCTGCTTGCTTGAGTCCCGTGGTGTCGCCACGTGCTTGTAGCTCGCCGACGGCGAATGTGCAGTCGCCGCTCCCGCATCTCGATCTCACGCAGGAGCGGGAACACGCGCGCCGACAACGCGGCAAAGGTGCGCTCCTCATCGTCAGTCGCCTCGCCATCGCCAACCAGCTCCGCGAGCTGCGCCGCACGATCAAACAACCACGTCACGAACGTATCAAGCGCGCGACCGAAGTCCTCGTCTTCGGCGATCACGTCGAACTGGATGCTGCGGATCACGTAAGTGCCGTCTTCACGCCAAGCGTCAGCACGCGCAAGCAGGTGCGGCGGCGCGCCCTGCGATACGCCTGCGAACACGCACCCATGATCAGCGCTGTCCTCGCTTGTCGCAGTCGGTGGCAAAGATGAATTGGTCATTGTGGTCGTCTTTCCTGGTCCCGCCGCGCGGTGACCCCAAACGCTCCGTGCCGCTCCCAGGATGCTACTACCTCGGCCGCCCGCCGATCACGGATGAGGACTGAGTCCATTCTGACAAAACTGGCGCGAGAACTGGCGCGAGCCGTGTACTGGGGATCGGCCGAGCACCCTTGCCGGAGTGCCCTACCCAGGCGCCGATACCCCCCCAATTTGGCTCTACACCGCTACTTGATGTACATCCCCGAGATCGCGCGCGAGATCACGAGCTGCTGAATCTCGGCGGTCCCCTCGAAGATGTCGTAGATCTTGGCGTCGCGATGCCAGCGCTCGACGGGGAACTCGCGCGTATATCCATTGCCGCCGAGGATCTGGATGGCGCGCTCGGTCGCCCACACGGCGACCTCGCCGGCCTTGAGCTTGGACATGGAGCCCTCGGCGTTCTCGAACGGGACCTGGTTGCGCCCCATCCACGATGCGCGCCACACGAGCAGCCGGGTGGCGTCGATCTCGAGCTTCATGCGGGCGAGCGTGAAGGCGATCGACTGGTTCTCGATGATCTTGCGGCCGAACTGCTCGCGCTCCTTGGCGTAGTCGAGCGCGTACTCGTAGGCGGCGCGGGCGACCCCGAGCGCCTGGGAGCCGACGGTGGGGCGGGAGGACTCGAAGGTCTGCATCGCCGCCTGGGACTTGCCCTTCTTGCCCTCGCGCACGCGAGCGAGGCGCTCGTCGAGCTTCTCCTTGCCGCCGAGCACGTAGCCGGCCGGTATGCGGCAGTCGTCGAGGAAGACGTCGGCGGTGTGCGACGCGCGCAGGCCGTGCTTGGAGACCTTCGAGCCCTGGGAGATGCCCTTGGCTTCGCTCATCGGGACGATGAACGCGGCGTGGCCTTTGGAGCCGAGCTCGGGGTCGACGGTGGCGATGATCACGTGCACGTCGGAGATGCCGCCGTTGGTGGCCCACGCCTTCTGGCCGTTGATGACCCACTCGTTCGCGGCCTCGTCGAACTTGGCGCGGGTGCGCACCCCGGAGACGTCGGAGCCGGCGTTGGGCTCCGACGCGCAGAACGCGGCGACTTTGACGTCGTCGGGGGTGCCGAAGCAGCGGGGGATCCACTCGCCGATCTGCTCGCCTGAGCCCTGACCGAAGATCGCGGCCACGGGCAGCGCGGTGCCCATGATCGCCATGCCGATGCCGGCGTCGCCCCAGAACAGCTCCTCGTTGACGATCGGCAGCGTCAGGCCGGTCGGGTCGGCGAAGAACTGGGCGAGCCCTTCGAAGCCGTAGAGCCCGATCTTGGCGGCCTCCTGGATGATCGGCCAGGGGGTCTGCTCCTTCTCGTCCCACTCGTGCGCGGCCGGGCGCATCACGTCGGCGGCGAACCCGTGGACCCACTCGCGGATGTCCTTCTGATCCTGGCTCAGCGCGAGCGAGAAGGGCGCGTCCTGGTTGGCCGAGCTGGCGATCGCCTCGACGGTGGCCTCGGCGACCTCCGTCCGCTCCTCGGCGCTGACTGGGGTGGTCGTGGCTGACATCTGGCGGGATCTCCTTTGGATGTGGCGCCTGAGCGCCGAGCGGCTGCGAAGGGCCTCGAACGAGGCGCAAGGCTAAGCCTACCCCAAAACGGCGCCCCCCTCCTAGCGCGTGTGCCAGGTTTCCTCCTGCTTGGTCAGAGCGACGATCTCGGGCGGCAGCTTGCCCGAGGCGACGTCCGCGACGGTGACGTGCTCGAGCACTTTGCGCAGGTTCGCGCGCAGCGCGAGCCAGACTTGGCGCAGCGATTCGGCCGAGCCCTCGTAGTTGACCTCCTCGGGACGCAGCCCGCGCACGCCCACCAGCGGGCCCTCGACCGCGCGGATGATCTGGGCGAGGTTGACCTCGTCGGCCGGATGGGCCAACCAGTAGCCGCCCTCGGGGCCGCGCTGGCTGCGCACGATGCCCGAGGAGCGCAGCTGCGTGAGGATGTTCTCCAGGAACGACACCGGGATCGACTGGGCCTGCGCGAGGTCGTCGACCTTGCGGGGCGACTCGGAGCTGCCGGAGGCGAGCTCGATCACCGCGCGCACGGCGTAGTCGGCCTTGGCGGTGACGTGCATGAGGGGATTCTCCCCGAAACGGCGGCGGAGGGCGTGCGCGACTCCCAACCGCCCCAACGCGCCCCAACGCGCCCCAACGCGTCCAGCGTCTGGGCCGCGCTCAGACGGCGCGCTGCGCGCCCAGCTGGAGCGTGAGGTTCGGCCGGGCGAGGACCGGGTCGAGCATGATCGTGACGGTGGAGGCCCGGGCTTCGGGCTCTCGCCTGGGCGGCTCGATCGAGTCGATTTCGCGCTCGATCGCCTGCGGGTCGCCCGGAGCGGGCTGCGTGCGCGAGCTGTGCGGGCCGGCGTCCTCGGGCGGCGCCTGCGGCGCGCAGGCCTCCACGGGGGCGTCCCCGCAGGAGATCGAGCGCATGCGCCGCGCCGCCTCGCGCACCCGTTCGGGCATCAGGTGGCCGTAGACGTCGACGGTCGTCGAGGTCTTCGCGTGCCCGGCGAAGGCGGAGACGAGCAGGATGTCCTCGCCCTGGCCGATCGCGTTGGTGATCGCGGTGTGGCGCAGGTCGTGCAGGCGGACGCTCGCCGGCAGCCCGGCGCGCTGCGCGTAGCGGCGAAAGACGCGCGTGACCATGCGGGGGTTGAGCGGGCGGCCGGTGGGACGCACGATGCCGTCGCGGCCGGCCTTGCGCTCGGTCGTGACGAACACGGGCGCTTCGTCGTCGGTGTTCCGGCTGCTGGTGTAGAGCTGCTCGAACGCCGCCAGCGCGCCGTCGAGGATCGGCACCAGGCGCTGGCTGGACTCCGTCTTGGTCGTGAGCTGATCGTCGCCGGCGCCGGGGAGCTCGTCGGGCTGGTCGTAGGGGCCGATCGACCTGCGGATGTAGAGGATCCGCTCGAGCATGTCAACGTCCCCCCAGCGCAGCCCGATCAGCTCGCCGCGGCGCAGCCCGGTGTCGAGCGCGACGGTGAAGAAGAGCTGCCAGCGCGGCGAGCACTCGTCGAGGAAGCGCTTGACCTGCATCGGGCTGAGCCGGGTCCCGCGCGCGCGGCGCTGTCCCTGCTTGCGTCCACGCGCGCGGGGTGCGTCGGCGGGGTTGACGATCACCAGCCCGGCGTCTTGGGCGAACGCGAACATCGCGTGCACGTGCCGGCGGATCTTCGCGACGGTCGCCTCGCTGAGGCCCTCGGCGCGCTTGCGCCCGAGCAGCGCCCTGATCACCTGCGGGCTGCAGTCGTCGATTCGCATAGGGCCCAGCACGGGCGCGACATGCACGTAGAACGTGCCCCGGTAGTTCGCGACCGCGCCGGGCTTGAGGTTCGGTTGCACGTGCTCGGTGAGCCACTTGCGACCCAGCTCGAGCACGGACATGCTGCTCGGGATGAAGCGGCCGTCCGTCACGTCGGCCTGCATGCCGCGCAGCATCTGTTCGGCCTTGCGGCGATTGGTGCCGGCGGCCTTCTCGGCCTGCTTCCAGCGCGAGTCGCCGGTCTTGGAGTCGACCACGAGCACGCGCACGCGGACATAGAAGTATCCGTTTCGCTCCCTGAGACAGCCCGTGGCCATCGCGGTGATCTCCTCCTGCAACCACCCCCTCCGACACGCCCCAGTGACGTGCTCCCCTGACTAGAAACCGCACATTACTACATGTCAAGAATCATGTCAAGAGGAGGTTTCGTAATGTCAACTGGAGGTTTCGAGGCATGGCAGCGCAGGGACGCGACGTCAGCGGATGGCTGAGATTCCGAGACCGTGGCGGGCGGTGATCAGAGGCGAAGCGACCGCGGCGAAGCGCGCGCGTGAAACCGGAGCGTTTGCATGATCGATCTCATCCCCACCATTCGGGGAGCTGTCGAGACTGTGCGGATAGTGACACCCTGGCCCTTTTGCTATCCGTCATCGGGTATCTCGCTATACTGCCGGCATGAGCACCGCCACCAGACACAAGACCTCGTTCGCGATCGACACCGCCAAGGTCGCGGCCGCGAAGGACATCCTCGGCACGAAGACATTGACCGACACGGTCGATGCGGCCCTTTCGGAGGTCGTCAAGCTCAGACAGCGCCGGGAGCTGCTCGAGCTGCTGTGCACTCCGGGTGCGCTGCAGCTCGACGACCCCGACGTGATGGCCGGCGCCTGGCGCTGAACGGCGGTGCCCGCCTTCCTCGCCGACAAGAGCGCGCTCACACGACGCGACACCCGGCCCGAGGTGCGCCAGGCGCTCGAGCCGCTGCTGCTGGCCGGCGAGATCGCCACCTGCGGGATCGTCGAGTTGGAGCTGCTCTACAGCGCCAGCAGCCGGAGCAACTACCGCGCCGCAGCCGAGGCCCTGCGCGGGATGCCTCGCATCTCCGTCAACGAGGAGAGCGTGCAACGGGCGCTCGCGGTGCAGGGCATGCTCGCCGAGCGCGCCCAGCACCGCGCCGTGACGCTGCCCGACCTGCTCATCGCTGCCTGCGCCGAGCACGCCGGGCTCACCGTCCTGCACTACGACGCGGACTTCGAGCGGATCGCGAAGCTCACCGGCCAGCGCGTGCAGTGGATCGTGCCGCGCGGCAGCGTCTCCTGATCCGCCGCGGACAGTCAACTTGCCCGCTGAGCAGACGCGCAGCGACTGCGGGCCTGCAGGCGCTCGGCGGCTATCCTTGTGTGATGCCCACCCTGGTGATGGACCCTGCTCCGGCCGAGATCGACGCGCTCATCGAGTATCGGCGTCGTCTCGGGCTCGACCACCGCGACGAGATGTGGGAGGGTGTGTACAGGATGAACCCCCCGCCCTCACACGAGCACCAAGCGATCGCCCAAAAGCTCGCGGTACTGCTGGACGGACTGGCTAAAGACGCCGGCCTGGAGCCCCTCATACAAGAGTTCGGGCTGGGCGACGGCAAGGACAACTACCGCGTGCCCGACGGAGGTTTGCACCGCCCTGGCGCAAGCGGCGTCTGGCACCCCACCGCCGCGCTCGTCGTCGAGATCGTCTCCCCGGGCGACGAGAGCTGGGAGAAGCTCCCGTTCTACGCCGAGCACGACGTCGACGAGGTGTTGATCGTCGACCCCGCCAAACGCACGGTCGACTGGCTCGGCCTCCAGGAGAGCGAGTACAAGCCGATCGAGCGCAGCGGACTGATCGACCTGAGCGCAAGCGAGCTGGCCGAGCAGATCGACTGGCCGTAGGCGGGAAGCGCGCACCGCAACAGGTTCAACGACACGCTTCGCGACACGATTCCCGGCCCTCTTCAGAGCACACCTCGCCCCGCCAGCACACCCGGCCCCGCCCACATGCCCGTGGTCTCGCTGCCGACCCGCTCGCCGTCGAGCCTGACCTCAACCGATCGACACCGTCTCGTCGTCGAACACGGCGAGCACCTCAAGCTTGCCGCCCAGCGCATCGACGTAGCCCGCGACAGTCGAGAGGCGCGGGTCGGCGCCGCGCTCCAGCTGGGAAACGTTCGACTGGGACACCTTCAGCTTCTTGGCGACCACGGCCTGGCTGGCTTTCCTGCGCTTACGCAGCGCGGCGAGTCGCAACTCGGCCTCGATGATCTCACGCTCACGCGCGATGTGCGGCTCATCCCCGGGCCTGACCGCCCGCTTACGGACCTCTTTCCAGGGTGTGGTCTTCAGCTTTGCCTTGGTCATCGCATGTTCTCCAAATGCTCGTCGTATAGCTCATCGGCTCTAGGAACGTTCTCGCTGTACCAGCGCTTCCACCGGCCAGCCTTGTCGCCGCCGATCAGCAGGATCACTTTGCGCTCCGGATCGAACGCGAAGATGATCCGGACGTGCCCGCCGGTGGATCGCAGCTCCTTCATGTTGCGATGGTGACTATAAGACCCACCTTCTAAGAGTCAAGGCTTATTACGCATCCTGCCCCAGCGCGCCGTCGAGGATCGGCACCAGGCGCTGCCCCGCCTCCGTCGTGCGATCAGCTCACCCCGCCGCAGACCCGTATCCAGCGCGACCGTGAAGAACACCCAGCGTGCTGTCCTCGCCACGAATTGGGGCGCGATCCCTCGAGGGTGAAGGGACCACGCCCCTGTGCTGCGGGTGTCCTCGGCCTGAACGGAGAGGGAGTCCGGGCGGCCGAGGCATTCCCCGGGTGCCGTCCGTCCTGCATGGCGCTCGAGCTCTGATCAAAGAGCGCGGCCCCGCTCAGCGTCCCTTCGCCCGATGCGCGCCATAGCGCCGGCGGGCCGCGCCTTCGCAGGAGACGCGCTGCTTCTTGGAATGCTTATCGCTCCTACGGCACGCGGCGAGCGCAAGCTTCGCGTAGCGGGCGTGCGCTGCCCGTTCGCACTTGATCCGCTTGCTCTTGGAGTGCTTGTAGGCGCTGCGACAGTGCGCCAGCGCGCGTTTGAGCTGTTGTGCGAGGGTGAGCTTCCTCGCTTTCGCGCTCTTCACCGCGCCGCAGCCCTCGATCGCGATCTTCGTGGACTGTTCCAGCTTCACGCCGTTCTGCCCCACGATCGTCGTCGGCATCGCCAGCGTTTCCCCACACAGGTCGAAGTGCTTGGCTTCCGCCACGTTCGGGGTCAGCACGCCGTGGGGACCAGCGGGCAGGACAGTTTCGAAGGTCGTGAACGGCGCGTCGGGTGCGGATTCGAATTTGCAGTAGGTGATCCCGTTTTGATGTCTGTCTTGCCGTCCAGGACAGCGTGATTTTTCGCCCTGCAGCGCGAACTCGACGTCCGGAATGCTCCGTCGCCGTGGCTGACGAGGTAGACAGTCCGTGGGGTTGCTCAGAATCCGGGTGTGGACCGTGGCGTGGCCGATCACGGACCCTTCATCGCAGTTGGACGGGTTCGCTTCGAACGTCGCCGCCGGACACGCTTTCTGCAGCGGCGTGGCCTGGAAGACGGTGCTCTCGGCAGCTGCAGATCGACCTTTGCGATCCCCGCCTGCGCGGCGCCTGTCGAGCCCAGGCCACGCAGGGGATCGTCACGCTGAACGCCGTGCCGTCCGCTTTGCTGCCCTGCCCCACCGCGCTGGCGCTCGGCGCCGAGCGCGAACAGGAGAGTCCGGCAACCCGCGACCGCGAACGGCGTGGCCCGCGACGCGCTCGCGCCGCTCGTGGACATGAACGTCGCGGCGATCGACTTGGCTTCGCAGTTGGTCGGGTTGAACATGGAATCGGGGCGGTCGATCGCGACGTCCACGCGCCGCAACCGCACCGGGAAACCATCCGTCTGACCGTTCGCGCCCTCGACGTCGAGGATCGTCGGGAACGGGTCCGAGACCGCCGTGACGTGCACGTCGTGGGGGTCCACATACAGGGCTTGGCGGACGGTAACGGTACGAGGATGAACGGTACCGCGATCGCCGGGACCTCCACCGCCATACCGTCGGCGCGCCCTGTACGGGCCCGTCAGGTAGGCGCTGCCATGCGACACGAGCGGATCGGCGCCGGACCCTGCGTACGCCGTCACCGTGCCCACCCGCAATTCTCAGGACACATCCCACTGGAGGCCGCCGTGTCCGAGCCAACGGCACCCCGGCGAGCTTCGCGGCCAGGCCCGTGGGCAGCGTCGCGGTCAACCCGGAGAGCTCCTGTTCCCCGTCTTCACGCGAGAACGAGAACACGAGCGGCGTGTACGCACCCGCCTGCACGCTCGCCGATCCTGCCGAGAAGCTCGGCGCGAACCCGGACGCGCAGCCTGCGGATATCGAGAACGGGTCAAAGGGTAACCGCAGCGATGCCGCTCCACGGCACCCACGTGCTGGAGGAGACGACCGTGCCGCAGCTTCCAGGCGTCGCGAGGGTGGCGCGCGGCCCGCCGAACAGGTCCAGGCGCAGATCGCTGAACGGCAGCTGCGGGAGGTTTTCGAAGCTCGTCGTCGGCTCGCCGGTTCCGGGTCGGCTTCGATGTGGCCGGCGAGCTTGACGAGCGCGCCATCGGCCTGCGCGACTAGGTAGATCGCGAGCAGCGAGCCGAACGGGTTGTTGTCCTGTTCCGCGACGTACACCGAGCCCTTCACGACGTTCGAGAGCAGTGGCGTTTCGATTTCGACTTCGCCGATCTTCGACGCTTCGGGCACGATGGCTCGCTTTCGTCGTCGAGCCCGATCTGCGCGGGCGAGCACGCTGCAGGCCTCCAGCAGCCGACGGGTTCGCCGACGCACCAACTGGCAGCGCCAGGCTGTTGCTCTTCAGGTCGGACGCTCCCAGGCCTTCGGGCGCCTGTTCCTGCGGCAGCTTCAGATGACGCCCGAGACCGGACCGGAGATCGGCTTCGCTCGTGCTCGCAGGCGCGAGCGACAACGACGGCGCGAGGAGAGAAATCGAGCGCTTCGCAGCCGGTGATGGCACGGCATCATGGTCATCCACCGCGATACGAACGCGCCGGGGTGGTGTCCCATGTCCGCGCTCCAGCCATGCTCGTCGGTCGGAGCGCCCGCCCGCAGGAGGTGGGCTGGCGCAGGAACGGCACAGGCGGGACGCCTGCCGAGCGCCGCGGGCCTATCTTGAAGTTGGCGTTCGCCCGGGGCAGCGGGCATTGGCGCTGGGCGTCATGGCTCGTAGCAGCCAGGCACGCCCCACAGTTCGACAATAGCCGCGACAACCACCACTTCACAGACAAGCACGTTCGACACCCGCGCCGTCACGCCGTAATCGCCGCCCGTGCGCACATTGTCGTCGATGTAGATGTACTTTTGGTGAACAGAGTGAAAACAGTGCCGAACTCCGCCGGCACTCCTTGCGGCGATTTACCAGGTTGTAGAGCTGCCTCGTTCTTGAACGTTTCCTCGTATTCATGTGCAGCCGTACTGTACAAGACGAGTGTGATCACACCCACCTGTGCCGCACCGGGGCGCTCGAATTCCGTGAGCTGTTCGCACGACTGCACTACGCCGCCCGCCGTTGGGTTGCCGATCAGACCTCGCCGGGGGGAGCGCGTTTCGGTATCCTTCACGGTCGCCTGCGGCAGCTCACGCCGTTGACGCTAAGTGCGAAGCTCGTGCGCATGACATCGGATCACGCGCTGGGTGTAGGGTTCTCCTTTTCACCCATAGCGTTTCAACGTAAACAGTCGCAAGCAGCAACGTCGCGAACGTCTGATCGGCGCCTGTCGCGCCGCCCCGTTGCTTTATAAGAAGGGCGACGGTGCGCCCGTCTCGATGCTCAAGCCGCTCACTTCGACGGCGATGCTCTGGGTGAGAAGCCAGCTTCGAGAGCGTGCGGACAGGGCGGGCGGCGCGCGCCGTGGCGTACCCTGAGACGGCGAATTCGGCTTCGTCAACGGCCTGCACCTCGCACGTCGTGAGGAACCCGAACGGGTCTATCTGCGCTGTCAGCGTCGCATCGCGCGTGTACGCTTCCGCGGACTCGCTGACGACGCTGGGGGGACCAGAGGTGGTCAGCGTTTGCTTCGGGTTCCTTTTCGCCTTCGCCGTCGTTTGCATCCTGCGGGGCGGCTTCGTCGGCGGCTGAGAGACGGTAGTGGTAGGTGGTGCTAGGCAAGGGCAGCGAGACGGTGGCGCTCACCGACTCGGCTTCTGAGTAGGGCAGCCCCTTTGAGGCCTGGCACGGCGCGCTCGCGGCACCTTCGTAACCGTGAGCTTCGAACGCCGTGGCGCTCACGTATTCAAACTGACAGGA
>CAVYDM010000016.1:0-130815 GCA_963767255.1 uncultured Solirubrobacterales bacterium
TGGCAGCGGGGAAGGCGTTCCGGGCGTATGACCCTGGCCAGGTGTTGTTGATGGCGCCCTGTTTGCAGGATTGGGTTCCGGATGGGCATCTCGCGCGGTTCGTCTCGGATCTCGTCGATGAGGCCCTGGACCTGTCGGCGATCTACGCCAGCTATGAGGAGGAGCGGGGCTTCCCGCCGTATGACCCGCGGCTGATGGTCAAGCTGCTGATCTACGGTTACGCGACCGGGACACCGTCTTCGCGCAAGCTGGAGGAGCGCACCCATTCCGATGTGGCGGTGCGGTTTCTATGCGCTGACCAGCACCCGGACTACCGGCCGATCGCGCGTTTCCGTAAGCGTCATCTGGACGCGCTGGCGGAGCTGTTCGTCCAAGCGTTGCGGCTGTGCCGTCAGGCCGGGCTGGTTGGTTTGGGGGCGCTCGCGTTGGATGGCACCAAGTTGCGCGCGAATGCGTCGCGTCACAAGGCGATGAGCTACGAGCGGATGGTCAAGAAGGAGAAGGAGTTGGAGGATGAGATCGCCGCGATCCGCGCGAACGCGCAGGCGCTGCTCGCTGATGCCGAGCGCGTCGATGCGCAGGAGGACGAGCGCTTCGGGCCTGACCGTCGCGGGGACGAGTTGCCGTTGGAGCTCCAGCGCCGCGAGCAGCGGCTGGAGCGTATCCGTGAGGCGAAGGCGGCGCTTGAGGCCGAGGCTGCTGAGCGCGAGCGCGAGCGTCGTGCTGAGCTGGGGAAGCAGGGCAAGAAGCCCCGGCGGCCTCGCGATGGGCGTGACCCGTTCGCGCCGAAGCCCACAGCACAGCGGAGCTTCACCGACCCGGAGTCGAAGATCATGAAGACCTCAGACGGCTCGTTTCACCAGTGCTTCAACGGGCAGGCGATCGTTGACGGCGAGGCGCAGGTGATCGTCGCGGCCGAGCTTTCCGACCAGGCGCCCGACGCCGAACAACTGGAGCCGGCACTCGACCAGCTTCAAGAGAACCTCGATGCGACAGGCGCACAGCTACCAGAGAATGCGGCGTTGACCGCGGATGCCGGCTACTTCTCCGAGGAGAACATAAAGACGACCACCGCGCACGGGTTGGACCCGCACATCGCGACCGGCCGCTTCAAGCACTCCGAGCCCCAGCCGCCAGCGCCCAGGGGGCCGATCGGAAAGGACGCCACGCCCAAGCAGCGCATGGCGCGCAAGCTGAAAACCAAGAAGGGTCACGCCGTTTACGCCCGGCGCAAGGCGATCGTCGAGCCCGTCTTCGGCCAGATGCAAACCGTTCAAGACGCCCACCAACTGCTGCTACGCGGAAAGCCAGCCGCGCGCGCCCAATGGCGCTTCCAATGCGCCATCCACAACCTCCTCAAGCTCCACCGCAACGACGGACTCGCCCTCCTGGGCCCCGGATAAAACCCACCCACGGAGGTCCCACACGCCCAGGCGTCCCGGCCCAAGAGGCCCAACGAGCCCCGCCGCGGCCGGACCAGCCATTCACCCAGGCCGCAGCCACGCCATCAGCGCCGATCTTCACCCCTCACGTCCGCCGCCCCTCAATAGAGACCCACGCTCCTAGCCCAGTTGACGCTGCGGGTCAGCTGGCGCAAGATCGGTATGCGCGGAAGCGGCCGAGGCTCAGGCTCGAGCGTGTGGTGGATTCTGGAGAATCTGCTTTCGCGAAAGCCGGCGCCGTGGTGGTATATGACATCGCCATAGATGGCGAAGAAGATGGGGTCGGGATTCTTGCGATTGGAGCGGAGCACGTCGACCCAGGGCGTTTTCTGCAGCTCGAGCTCACGCAGGAGGTTGCCCCCGGGATCGGTCACGCGAGCCCCCCTGCTGTCAGTCCACCTGTAGCCGGGCGACCAGTCGCCGTGCAGCTTGCGCCAGGCGCCGACCGTGGTCACGCAGAAGCAGGGGTGGGGCTGGGAGTCGTTCAGGTTCTCCGCTCTGCGCACCGCTATCAGCGGCGCCCTGGAGAGGCCCTCGGTGATGAGGGGCATGGGATCCGCGATCGGAAACGCATCGCCGTCGAGGAACATCAGCAGATCCTCCGCGGACGCCTCGTGTGCGATCTCGATCGCCAGATGGTTGAGCTTGCCGGGGTGCCTGCCCCCCTGGTCGATGACTCGATCGAAGTGGACCGAGTACGCCGGGTCGATCCTCTGCAGCGAAGCCCAGGTTCGATACGGGATCGAGATGTGCTCGCGGAGGTGCCTCGCTTGGATCTCTATCCAGTCCGGCGAACCGTAATGCACTGTGGCGATGTAGAGCACTGATCGGTTTCTATCGGCGACCCCGATGGGGCGCTGGGCGCGGGCACCCTAGCAGAGATCACGCTTTCCACCGCGGGTCAGCGATCAAACCCCATCAACCGGTCGAGCTCCGCCAGCGACTTGGTTCGCGAAGCCTGGATCCGGCGCCGGTCGGCAAGCATGGCGGGCAGTCCGGCGAGGGCGTCACGCCATACGCGCAGCCACAGCGAGACGCGCCGCATGCGTGCGGCGCGCTCCAGATGGCGAATCTGCACGGAGAGCAGCTCGGGCGCATGGCGCACGAGCGCCCACCCCGGGTAGTTCTTGACGATGACCCAGATCGAGTTGCGCCAGCCGTGGTAGAGCCTGAAGTCCCTCGCCGCGGTGCGCAGCGTAGCGCTGACTCATGTGGTAGGCGACCGCGGTGGGGACGTAGCGGCAGCTCCAGCCGGCGAGCTGAGCGCGAAAGCCCCAATCGACGTCCTCGTAGTTGCAGAAGAACCGCTCGTCGAAGGGAGCCCACCTCATCGAGCGCCGCGCGGCGGTAGACGGCCGCCGCGGCGCACGCGCTGAAGACCTCCTGCGGCTCGTCGTACTGGTGGGTGTCCCGCATGCCCTTGCCCCGGCGTTTGGCCACGCCTCCCCAGCTGTAGCCGTCGCCGGCGCCGTCGAGCCGCTCGCGGTGGGAGTAGTCGAGCAGCTTGGCGCAAGCCACGGCGGCCTCGGGGATGCGCCGCCAGCGCATCGACGAGCTCGCCCAGGCAGCGGGGGTCGAGCTCGACGTCGTTGTTGAGCAGCGCCACCAGCTCGGAGCGGTCGGCCGTCATGCAGGAGTTCAGCGCGGCGGTGACGCCGCGGTTGCGCGGATGGACGATCGCCTTGACCTCCGGCCAGTGCTCGGCCAGCCACACAACCGTGTCGTCGCTGGAGGCGTCGTCGACGACCACCACGCGGAAGTCGCGGAACACCTGCCGTTGCAGCGACGGCAGCACGATCTCGAGCAGCTCGCGGCCGTTGTATGTGGGGATGCCCACAGTCAGACGGGGCTGTGCGCGGCTCACCGGCCGGCCTCAGCGCGGGGGCATCCGCAGCGCGCCGTCGAGCCGGATCGTCTCGCCGTTGAGCATGCGGTTCTCGACCATGTGACAGGCCAGCTGGGCATACTCCTCGGGCCGGCCCAGGCGTTGGGGGAAGGGTACGCCCGCGCCCAGTTTCTGGCGAGCCTCCTCTCCCAGCGCTGCCAGCAGCGGCGTGTCGAACAGGCCGGGGGCGATCGTGTTGACCCTGATTCCGTACTGGGACAGGTCGCGCGCGGCCGGCAGCGTCATCGAGACGATGCCGCCCTTTGATGCGGCGTAGGCGATCTGGCCGACCTGACCGTCGTAGGCGGCGATCGAGGCGGTGCACACCACGACGCCGCGCTCTGAGTCCTCGGTGGGCTCGCCCGCGATCATCGCCGCGGCGGCGTATCGCAGCACGTTGAACGTCCCGATCAGGTTGATCTGCACAACCGTCTCGAACGGCAGCAGTGGATGGGGACCCTTCGAGCCGGCGACCTTCTGCGCCCAGCCAACGCCCGCACAGCACGCGACGATCCGCAGTCCTCCCTGCGCCTGCGCCGCCTGTGCGACGGCCGCCTGCACCTGCTCCTCCTCGCGCACGTCGCATGTAACGAACTCGATGCCGAGCTCGCTCGCCAGCGCGGCGCCCTTCTCGGCGTTCACGTCTGCGATCGTCACCGCCGCGCCACGCGAATGCAGCTGGCGCACGGTCGCCTCGCCTAGCCCGGAGGCCCCGCCGACGACGATCGCTGAGCTGTGCTCGATCCGCATGGCCGCGGAGCCTATTGCACCGTGCGCGACAGGGTCAACGCGAACAGCCCGTCCGGGTCGGTCAGCCAGCGCACGAGCTCCAGACCCGCCGCCGACAGGTCGCCGCGCAGGCGCTCGGGGGTGAACTTGGCGCTGATCTCGGTGCGCATCTCCTCGCCGGCCGCAAATCGCACGGGCAGGTCCAGGTCGCGCACATGCGTGGTGTGCTCGCGTCGCGCGCGCAGGCGCATCTCGATCCACTCGTGCTCGGGGTCGAACCTGGCGACGTGGTCGAAATCGTCAGGATCGAAGTTGGCGCCCAGTTCACGGTTGAGCACGCGCAGCACGTTGCGGTTGAACTCGGCGGTGACGCCCTGGGAGTCGTCGTAGGCGGCCTCCAGGACGTTCGGGTCCTTGACCAGGTCGGTGCCCATCAGCAGGTGATCCTCTGGGCCGAGCAGCCCCGCGATCGCGCGCAGGAACCGGCGACGGCTGTCGGGGGGAAAGTTGCCGATCGTGCCGCCGAGGAAGGCCACGAGCCGCGGCCCGACCGCCTCGGGAACCTGGTCGAGGTGGCGCTCGAAATCGCCGATCAGGCCGTGCACATGCAGGCCGGGATACTCCTCGGTCAGCGTCTGGGCGCACTCGCGGACCATGCTCTCGGTCACGTCCACCGGCACGTACCGGCGCAGCGTGCCGGCCTCGTGCAGGGCATCCAGCAGCACGCGCGTCTTGGCGGCTGTGCCCGAGCCCAGCTCGAGGAGCTCCGCCGCGCCCGTGAGGGCCGCCAGCTCGGAGGAGGACTCCTGCAGGATCGCGCGCTCGGCACGCGTCGGGTAGTACTCGGGCAGCTCGCAGATCCGATCGAACAGCTCCGCCCCGCGCGCGTCGTAGAAATGCTTGGGCGGCAGCTCCTTCAGCGGGCGCGTCAACCCGTCGAGCACGTCCTCGGCGAGCGATCGCTCCTGCGCTGCGTCGAGGTGGGAGTCGATCCGGATCGCGGGTCCGGTCGAGGTGATCGGCTCCATCACGGCACGTCCCGCGCCAGTCGCACGCCCGCGAAGATCTGCCGGCGCTGGGGCAGGTCCCAGTTGCGGAACGTCGCCGTCTTCACGCGCGGGCTGGTCGCCCACGAGCCCCCGCGCAGCACGCGGTAGCGATCGCCGAAGAACACCTCCGAGTACTCCTTGTACGGGTGGGCGACGAATCCCGGATAGCCGCCGAACGCGCTGGCGGTCCACTCCCATACCTGTCCTACGCCACTAAGAAGCCCGCTGGTTGCCGCCCTCTCCCACTCGGCCTCGCTCGGCAGCCGCGCTCCCAAGGCTGTGGCGTACTCGCGCGCCTGAAACCAGCTCACGTGGCAGACCGGCGCGTCGGGATGTCCGCTCGCTGTGCTCCCGCTGCAGTGCGCCCAGCTCGCATTCGTCACGGGACGGCGCGCGATCTCAAACGCGGGCAGCTCGACCGTGTGGCGGGGACGCTCGTTGTCGTAGGCGAACCCGTCGGCATCCGCGCCCGTCGCGAATGAGCCCGCCGGCACTTCGATCCACTCGTCTGCGCCCGCGAGTGGCCCCAGGCGTGGCTCGCCAACGGGCAGAAGGCCGGCGAGGGCCATCGTCTGGCGCATCGTCTCGGAGTGCTGGAGCTCGTGCCTGATCACCATCTCGCACACGGAGCCGTCACCGGCGCCGCGCAGGGCGATCGCCTCGGCGGAGCGCCCGCGCACCGCGCGCATGTAGGCGCGCGCGTCGTCCGGCCCCAGCGCCTCGATGTCACCGCGCACCGCGCGGGGCGTCTCGAACGCGTCGTATACGCCCGCCAGCTCGGCGCGCAGCAGCTCCAGGCCGCCGTGGCGATGCGCCAGCCACAGATCCTCGTAGGCGGCGATGTGCCCGAGGTCCCACACGAGCGGGCTCATGATCGGCGAGTGCACTCGCGTCAGGTCCGTCTCGTCGAGGTGCGCCACCAGCGCGAGCGTGCGCTGGCGCGTGTCCTCCAGCGCATCCAGGACCTGCTCCCCCGGGCTGGGTGGTGCGGCTTGATGGGTCGCTGTCGCGGTGCGGGCCATCGAGAACCCCTCACTGTACGACGCTCGCCGCGATTTGGCTCACCCGCGCGGAACCGGGGGGGCGGCCGCGTCGTCGACGATCACGCTCAGCCTGCCCCGCCGCAGCAGGCTCGCGGGGACGTGCTTGGTCGGATCGCCGAGCATCGCCGAGACCGCATCGGACTTTTCCGCGCTCGTGGCGAGCAGCAGACAGGACCGCGCCGCGCGCAGCACCGCCAGGCTCAGGGTGATCCGGTCGGGCGGGGGCTTGGGGGAGTCGCGCACTGAAAGGCACAGCTCCTGCTCGCCGGCGTCCAGCGTGGACGCGCCGGGAAACAGCGAGGCGATATGGCCGTCCGGGCCAATTCCCAGGACGACCACGTCGAGTGCCGGCAGGCCCCCGGCGCCCGCGGCGGTCTCACCGCCGGCCTTCACGGCGTGCCCGCGATCGCCGATCTGTCTGGGATCGCCGCCCTGCCCCGGCGACGTCGTGTCGGCCTCGGCGGGAACGCCCTCGCGCAGCGCCTGGGCATAGCGCTGCGCGCCCTCCTCAGGACCGAGCTCGCCCTCCATGCGGTGGATCCGCTCGGGCGGGATGCCGGCGGGCCCGAGCAGCGCCTCGTGGGCCAGGCGGAAGTTGCTCTGCTCGTCTCGCGGTCCGACGCAGCGCTCGTCGGCGAACCACACATGCACGCCGTCCCAGTCGGGCATCTCGCCCGCCAGCAGCTCGTAGGTGCGCGCCGGCGTGGTGCCTCCGCTGAGCGCCAGGTGCGCGACGCCGCGCGCGCGGCGCGCGCCCTGAAGGCTCTGCACGATCTCGAGCGCCGCACGCTCGGACACGGCCTCGGCGTCGGCCAGCGTGGTCAGCCGCGTCATGCCGGCGCCGTTTCGGTCGCCTCGGGGAGCATCGCCCGGGCCGCGTCCAGCGCGGGCCTGTAGGTCGGGTCGCGCAGCAGCGCCTGGCGGATGCCCTCGCCGAGGATGCCGCCCTCGCCGCGGGAGGCGCCCAGCAGCGTCCCCGCGCGCTCGCGCCCGTCACGGTCGCGATGGTGCGCGCGCAAGCCACCCGGCCCGCGGTCCAGGCTCAGCTGTACGCCGGAGCTGCTGCTCAGCCGCACGCCGGCCAGGCCGGGCACCTGCAGCTCGGGCGCCTCCCGCAGACGCAGCTCGATATCCGCGCCCCGCGCCCTGGCCCGGCCGCTCAGCACACCGTCGTGGCCCGTTCGCCCCTCGATCTCGCTGTGGCCGAGCTCCCAGCCAAGTCGCGAGGCCAGCCAGCCGACGAGCAGCATCGCCGCCACCGTCGAGTCCGGGTGGTGACGGATCTCCAGCGCGTCGATGCAGTCCAGCTCGCGACGCATGCGCACGGGGTGAAACGTCGCGGCGATCCGCTCGCGCCACGGGGTCGAGCGCAGCCACGCGAGATCGACCACGTAAGCCCGCTGCGACAGCGCGCCGGCGCGCTCGATCGCAGCTCCCCATACGGGCTCCTCGATCGAATCGATCAGCGTCGTCTGGGCCAGGGCCAAGAGCGCATCCGCCGCCTCGGGGTGGCGGTGCGGCGACCACAGGAGCGTCGGCAGGTCGGATACGACCAGTGGGTCGGCGATCGTCTGCAGGTCATCGAGATGGCGCTCGCCGATCTCCACGATCGCGGTCTCGCGCAGCAGCGCCACCTCCTGGGGCCCGGGTTCGCCTTCGGAGGAGACGGTCACGCGCGCGTTCAGGCGCTCGCGGTGGGGCTCGTAGGAGAGCACGACCGTGCGCGAGGCGTGATAGCGCCCAACGCCGCGCAGCCGGTTGGCGATCTCGCCGCTGTACTCGCTCTCGACGAACACGAGCATGTTCAGCACTCGGGCCGGCACGAACCCGCCGTTCTCGGCGTGCTTCTCGGCCAGAAGCTCTCGCAGCGCGGCTTCGATCGCGTCGGGCGTCGTGTTTTCCGCGCTCCAGACGGCGTCACTGACGGCTGACATGGGGTTCAGTCTCTTACCTGGGTTCTCTGTTGATGGGTGGTTTGTTTTGGTGGGCCACGCAGGAAGAGGCCACGCAGGAGGTCACGCAGGAAGAACGACGAGGAACCAGAGCGACTGTCATCCTCAGATCGCCCGCCAGAACTGCCCTTCGCGGAGGATGCTCTGAGCCTCGATCGGTCCCTGCGAGCCAGCTTCGTACTGTGCGATCGGGCCCGATGTCCGCGGGCGGGTGTGCGCCCAATATTTGACGATCGGGTCGCAGATGCGCCACTGTGCCTCGACCTCGTCGTTGCGGGTGAACAGCGTCGGGTCGCCGCGCATCGCGTCCATGATCAGCCGCTCGTAGGCCTCCGGGGACTGGGACAGAAACGAAGTGCCATACATGAACTCCATGTTCACCGGCCTGATCGACATGCGCGTGCCCGGGATCTTCGCGCCCAGCTGCAGCGTCACGCCCTCGTTGGGCTGGACCGTCAGGATCAGCTGGTTGGGCTGCACGCCGAGCGAGCCGTCCTGGCTGAAGGCGAGGTGGGGAACGGGCTTGAGCGTGACCGCGATCTCGGTGACCTTGCGCGCCAACCGCTTGCCCGCGCGCAGGTAGAACGGCACGCCCGCCCAGCGCCAGTTGTTGACTTCCAGGCGCAGCGCGGCATACGTCTCGGTGATCGAGTCCGACGGCACCCCCTCCTCTTCCAGATAGCCCGGCACGTCCTCGCCGCCGGAGTGGCCTGCGGCATACTGCGCGCGCGCGGCCATCTCGGGGATGTCCTCTGCGGTGGGGGCTGCGATCGCGTGCAGGACCTTGACCTTCTCGTTGCGCACCTCTTCGGCGGTGAAGCTCCCGGGAGGCTCCATCGCCACGTGGCAGAGCAGCTGCAGCATGTGGTTCTGGATCAAATCGCGCAGGGCTCCCGCCTCGTCGTAGTAGCCGGCCCGGCTGCCGATGCCGAGATCCTCCGCGGCGGTGATCTGGACCTGGTCGATGTAGTTGCGGTTCCACAGCGGCTCGAACATGCCGTTGGCGAACCGGAACGCCAGCATGTTCTGGACCGTCTCCTTGCCGAGATAGTGGTCGATGCGGAAGACCTGGGACTCGTCGAACACGCTCAGCACGCGCGCGTTCAGCTCGCGCGCTTGCTCCAGGGAGGAGCCGAACGGCTTCTCGATGATCACTCGCACCTCGGTTTCCGCGCGGCGCGAGAGCCCCGAGCCGCCCAGCTGGCCGATGATCGTCGGAAAGAAGCTCGGCGCCGTCGACAGGTAGAACGCGCGGTGCAGCCGCTCCCCGGCCTGCTCGTCGAACTCGTCCAGCGTCTGGCCGAGCTCGGCATAGACGCTGGGATCGTCGAACACGCCCGGCACGTACTTGACGTGCTCCAGCAGTCCCGCAAGCACGTCGTCGTCGGGCCGGCGCCGGGAGAACGTGCGGATCGCCTGCTCGCACTCCTCGCGGTAGTCCGCGTGCTCTTTCTCTTTGCGCGAGACCCCCACCAGGTGAAACTGCTCGGGCAGAGCGCCCTCGTGCGCCAGGTTGTACAGCGCCGGCAGCAGTTTGCGCCGTGCCAAATCGCCGGTGGCGCCGAAGATCACGAGCGCCGTCGGGGAGACCGGTTGGCGCTCCAGGCCCGCGACGAGAGGGTTCTCGGACTCGGCTGCGATCGCGGTCTGTGCCATCTGGCCGGGATCGTAGTCCTAGCGTCGGTACGGTACGTTCCCGGGATCGCATGAGTCCCGATCGAACGCATCAGCGCCCGGATCGCAACCTTGCCCTGGAGCTCGTCCGCGTGACCGAGGCCGCCGCGCTGGCCGCCGCCCCGCTGGTGGGACGTGGCGACAAGGAGGCCGCCGACCAGGCCGCGGTCGACGGTATGCGGTTCATGCTTCATTCGGTCCCGATGGACGGTCTGGTCGTGATCGGCGAGGGCGAGAAGGACGAGGCGCCGATGCTCTACAACGGCGAGCAGATCGGCGACGGCTCGCCGCCGCAGGTCGACATCGCCGTCGATCCCCTGGAGGGCACCACGCTGGCCGCGCACGGCATGCCCAGCGCGCTCGCCGTGATTGCGCTCTCGGCGCGAGGGACGATGTTCGACCCCGGTCCGTGCGTGTACATGGAGAAGATGGCCGGCGCCCCGGAGATCGCCGATCTGCTCGACCTCGACCGCCCGCTGGGGGAGACGGTCGGGCTCATCGCCGAGCGCAAGGGCTGCGCCGTCGGCGACGTGATGGTCGTCGTGCTCGACCGTCCGCGCCATCAGGCGGGGATCGAGGCGATCCGCGCGGCGGGCGCCCGCGTGCGGCTGATCCCCCACGGCGATGTCTCCGCCTCGCTGCTGGCCGTCACCGAGCGCTCGACCGTAGATCTGCTGTGGGGCATCGGCGGCACGCCCGAGGGCGTCATCTCGGCCGCCGCCGTGAAGTGCCTGGGCGGACAGCTGCTCGGACGGCTGTGGCCGCGCGACGAGACAGAGAGTCAGGCGGCGCTCGACGCCGGCTATGACTTGCAGCGCGTGCTCACGCGCGACGATCTGGTCGCGGGCGAGGACGTGTTCTTCTCGGCCACCGGCATCACCGACGGCGACGTGCTGCAGGGGGTGCGCTATCCCAGCGCGGGCGGGGCCACGACGGAGTCGCTGGTGACCCGTACGCGCTCGGGCACGATCCGGCGGATCAGGGCCACGCACGATCGCGCGAAGCTGGCGGCCCTGGGGTAGTGCGCTGCAGGGGGTGGTGCTCAGCGCACGCTCGAGTTCGGCGTCTGCCGATCGCCGCTCCCGAACCGTCCCACGCGCGACTCGGCCAGGTCCAACCGAGCGAGCGAGCGCAGGAAGCCGTGCGTGACGAGCACGTGGATGCGCGCCTGGGTGGCGTTGTAGACGCGCAGGCCGAAGCCGGAGGCGATCGCCGGGTGGAAGTTGGCGACCTCGACCTCCACATGCAGGCGCGCGGTATCGGCATCCCGCCCGCCCTCGTCGGGGAGACGGCGCACGTCGATCTGCAGGTGCCCGGCGCCACCATGACCGCGACGCGCGACCAGTAGGCCTCGGGCGATGCGCCAGCGCACGATCCCGTGGCCTGCCTGCAGCTCGTATTCGGGCGCGGCGAACGTCAGCAGCTTCAGCCGCAGGCCGAGCAGCACGACCGAGCGCTCGGTCTGTGAGTAGCGCACCCGGATGAGGCCGAGCGTCACCCGGGTCAAGAAGCGCCAGTAGGTGCGGGCCAGCCGCTCCAGATACATGGGGGACCACAGATCCCGCAACGCCGCCTCCGGCAGGCTCACCTCGGCAGCCTGGACCGAGCGCATCGCGCCGGTGCGGTCGTCTTCGGTGGTGTGGTCTTCCAGGTTCGAAATCGTGGCGGGCTTCACATCTCGCAGGCTACGGATCGCCGCTCGCCCACGCCGGCCGCGGACGGGCGCAGAGAAGACCGAGTGCATGCGGAGCTCGCTGATTGCGAGATCGTGGGTGCCGCGTGGTGTCCTCATCTGCTGATATGCAACATCCGTGAGCGACGAGCCCATGAACCCGCGTATCGCCGAGCGTCTCGTGCGGGCGGCGCGGGCGGCGCAGGCGCTGAGCGAGGCGTTGTGGGAGGCGCTGCACGAGGAGTTGATCGATCCCCGCGGACAGCGTGTGGCCGAGCTGTCCGCGCGGCTGGCGGACGTATCGCTGGCGGTGGCCTCGCTCGCGCGTGTGGAGGACGAGGCGCCCTCTACGCATGAGGCGCCCTCCACGCCGCGAGCCCCGTCCATCTCCGGCGATGGCGAGACCGGGCGCGCCCCGACGCCGAAACCCCCTGCGGGGCCTGCGGAGCAGGAGTCTGCAGCCACGCGCGCGATGCGCGAGGAGTCGCGTGGTGGTTCCTCGATTTTGGAGAGCCCGACAGCGCAGGAGCACCCAGCGGTCCAGGAGCGCCAGCCCGCGCTCCGGCCGCCGTCGATCGCCGTGCTGATCGACGAGCTGGCCCCGGAGGCGGAGCAAGGGATCGAGATCAGAGACGAGCGCGCAGATCGCGCCGAAACCGCGTGGATCGTGTCGATCGGGCGCAGGCTCGAGCGCTACGAGCGCGACGGCGCGCCGTTCGCCGTGCTGCTCATCGAACTGGTCGACATCGAGCGCCTGCGTCACGCCGAGCTGCCGGGCGAGGTGGCGCGGTTGACGGGGCTCCTCGAGACGGCGCTCTCGGGCGAGCTGCGTCCCGCCGACTCGCTCACTCGCGAGAGCCCCGGCCGCTACTGGCTGCTGGCGCCGGAGACCGACCCGAGCAGCGCACAGTCGCTGGCCGAATCTCTGGCCGAGGCGGTGCGCCACGCGGCCAGTCATCGCGGGACGCCGCTCCAAGTCTCGGTCGGCATCGCCGTGTGTCCCATGGATGGCACCCAGGCCACGGCGCTGGCCGCGCACGCGGACGTCGCGCTGTACGCCGCACGGGCCGCAGGCCGGCCGGTCGCGCCGTAGGCTCGCTTCCTCGCCGGCCTGGGCTCAGCCGCCGGCCTGGGCGCCGCCGGTGGCGAGCACCGCAGGCGTGAGCGCAGGCGAGCCGAGCGTGGGGGTGTTGGGGGCGCTGCCGGTTACGCGCGTGGCGATGAGGACGGTTTCGGTGATGCCCAGCGCTTGGGCCGCGCCGGCGGTGAGATCCCAATCGGCGTGGTTGGCGTAGGGCCCCCGATCGAGCACGGGCACGGTCAGGGTCTGGCCGTGGTAGCTGACCCGCACGAGCGTCCCACACGGCAGGGTGCGGTTGGCGACGCCGACGACCGCTGGCGTGAGCGTCTGCCCGCACGCGGTGGTATGGCCGTAGAAGCCGGGACCGAACCAGGTGGCGATGCCGGTCGGGTGGATCTTCGTCTTCGCCGGCTGCGAGCTCGTGCTCGCGCCTGCGCCCGCGCTGGCGCCGCCCGTTGCGCTGGTGGTGGCGGTGGCGGCGAGAGCGCTCCCCGGCGCAGAGATGCGGACAGCAAGGCACGCTGTGCATGCAAGCAGGGCGAGCAAGACCGTAGGTGTATGGCGAGCGATACGCATAGTCGTCGGCGCCTACGGGGTGAGCTGACGGGCTCGCGCGGTCCTTACGACGACGGCGCTACGGCCCCGATGGGCCGATTCGCCCCAGCGGATCGAGACGATCCGCATTGGGTCCCCCGCCCTCCACGACCTTGGATCGTGGAAGCTCGGCGTGGCGCGAGTATACAGATCAGCCGGGCAGGCGAGAGAGGAAGTCTTTGAGCACACGCACGCCGGTGTTGACGCCGGCCTTGGCGAGCTCGCCCGCGAGCTCGGCGGCGGACGCCACGAGCTCGGCGCCCCCGGGCGGTGCAACGGAGCCGCGAAGCGAGTCGGGCTCGGCCTCGAAACCTTGCTTGGGCACGGATTCCTTCCCGGATCCGCGGCCGTTGATCGGCTGAGGTTTCCTTGCTTGGCGCGCAGGGGTCGTTGCCTGGCGTGCAGCGGTCGTGCGCGCTTTGCGCGTCGCCGTCGTCCGCGCCGCGGTTGGGGTCGAGCTGGGCTTGGCTGCACGCGCCGCGACCCGTCGTGCGCTGGCACGCTGGGGGCGGGTGCGGGGCAGGCCCGCGAGGACGCCGGGCCCCTCGCCGGACCCATCGGCCCAGACGGGCGCGCGGGGATCGTGCTCGGAAGAGTCGCTCATGCGCGTTAGCATAGGCGCCGGAGAAGTTGAGTACGCATAGGCGTTGTAACGTCGCGAGGGCCGCGGCTGTAATAGATGTCAGGTGGGGCGTTTGTGCTCAGCGGGACGCCGGCAAGGACCCAAGGGGTGGCCCCCGGGTCGGATCGATCACAGAGAAACGGACGAGCATCAGTCATGTCAGTAGTCGAATTGCAGGAGCTCGATGAGGTGAAGGGCCTGCTGGCCAAAGGCCAGCAGGTGGGCGTGCTGACGTTCGCGGAGATCTCGACGGCGCTGTCGGAGATCGACCTGGACGAGTCCGACATCGAGGATCTGCACGGGTTCCTGGAGAAATCGGAGATCGAGCTCGTCGAGGACATCGACCCGGCGACGGCGGCTGCGCTGGCGGTCGAGCGCGCGCCCGACAAGCGGGGGCGGCGCAGCAAAGCCAAAACGGCGCTGGACCTCAAGCCGGACATGACGACCGACTCGTTGCAGCTGTTCCTGAAGGACATCGGCAAGGTGCGTCTGCTCACAGCCCAGGAGGAGGTCGACCTGGCCAAGCGGATCGAGCGCGGCGATCTCGACGCCAAGCAGAAGATGGTCGAGTCGAACCTCAGGCTGGTCGTGTCGATCGCCAAGAACTACCGCAACCAGGGGCTGCCGTTCCTGGATCTGATCCAGGAGGGCACGCTCGGGCTGGTACGGGCGGCGGAGAAGTTCGACTACCGCAAGGGGTTCAAGTTCTCCACGTACGCGACATGGTGGATCCGCCAGGCGATCGCCAGGGCGCTGGCGGACAAGGCGCGGACGATCCGCATACCCGTGCATGTCGTGGAGAAGCTCAACAAGATCGGCAGGGCCGAGCGCAAGCTCGTGACCGAGCTCGGCCGCGAGCCGACCGCGGATGAGATCGCGGAGGTGACGGGGATCGACCCCGAGGAGGTCGACTCGATCAAGCGCTCCGCGCAGGCGCCGGTGTCGCTGGAGAAGCCGGTCGGCGACGAGGAGGAGTCGGAGTTCGGTCAGTTCATCGCCGACGAGCGCGCGGAGTCCCCGTACGAGCGCGCCGCCGAGATCCTGACCAAGGAGGCGCTCAGAGAGGCGCTGGAGAACCTGTCATATCGCGAACGGCGCGTGCTCGAGCTGCGTTACGGCCTCGGCGGCGAGCACCCGCGGACCCTGGACGAGGTGGGGCGCACGTTCAACGTGACCCGCGAGCGGATCCGCCAGATCGAGAATCAGTCGCTGAAGAAGCTGCAGTCCCTAGCGGAGGCCCAGAAGCTCCGCGACGTAGCCTGACCTGACGGCCGCTCGCGCACGCCGAGGGCGTCCTCACCGATCGAAGATCGACGGGATCTCCGATCGGCCAGCTCGTGTACCGAAGCCGGGAGACACTCGCTCCGCCGGACCGCGAGACACTCGCTCCGCTCAAATCCCCGAACCGGCCAGCATCCCCGTTTTGGCCAGCACAGTTCGCTTCCTGCGTCCTTCTCGGCGCACGCGATCGTTTCATCAGGGGGCGGATGCTCTGTCCGTTGCCCGTCATTCAAGCCCCAGGCCGCGAATGCCGATTGGGGAGCATCATGTTCGACGTCGAAAAGGCCCTGCGCGAGTTGGTCGACAAGGGCGGCTCCGATCTGCACCTGAAGGTGGACGGCAAGCCGCTGTTCAGGGTGGACGGCGAGCTGGCGGCCGGGGAGGACTGGCCGGTGCTGAGCGCCGAAGACACCGAGCACGCGTTGGAAGCATTGCTGAGCGACGAGGCCAAGCTGAAGGAATTCGCCGACGAGCACGAGGTCGACTTCTCATTCGAAATCCCCGAGGTCGCCCGCTACCGTCTGAACGCGTTCCAGCAGCGCGGGGTGATCTCGATCGCGATCAGGGCGATCCCGCACAAGATCAACACGATCGAGGAGCTGGCGCTGCCGGCGGTGATCAGGGATCTGGCCGAGGAGGAGCGTGGGATCGTGCTGCTGACGGGGACGACCGGCTCGGGAAAGTCGACGACGCTGGCGGCGATGATCGATCACATGAACGAGACGACGAGCAAGCACATCGTGACGATCGAGGATCCGATCGAGTTCGTGCACGAAGACAAGCGCTCGGCGATCGACCAGCGCGAGGTCGGCATGGACACGGCCTCGTTCAAGCGCGCGCTCAGACGCGTGCTCAGGCAGGACCCGGACGTGATCCTGATCGGGGAGATGCGCGACGAGGAGACGGTCCAGGCGGCGCTGTCGGCGGCGGAGACGGGGCATCTCGTGCTGTCGACGATCCACACGGTCGATGCGGCCGAGTCGATCAACAGGATGCTGGACTTCTTCCCGCCCCACCAGCACGGCCAGGCGCGGAGCATGATCGCGGGCACTATCAAGGGCGTGATCAGCCAGCGACTCGTGCCGGGCGCGCAGGGCGGGCGGGTGGCGGCGTGCGAGATCCTGCGGATGACCGGCAGGGTGCGCGACATGATCGTCGACCCCTCGCAGACGGGCAAGCTGAACGAGGTGATCGCGACGGGCGCGTACTACGGCATGCAGACGTTCGACCAAGCGTTGTTCGGGCATGTGAAGGCGGGCCTGGTGGGCTTCGACGACGCGATGAAGGTCGCCTCCAGCCCAGCCGACTTCAAGCTGTTGATGCAGGCCGACGGCAAACGCGGCACGACGATGGAGGACGTGGCGTCCGCGCAGGCGCTCCGCGGCGAGCCGCCGAAGCTGACCGTTGCCTGATGGGAAATACGCGCGCGGCGCGCGTATTTCATCCGCCCGTGGGTGCCCGCCGCAGAGGCGGGCATAGATAACTAATCTAACTGCGTAAGACTCGAGGAGGCTGTTAACTCGCGTAGGCGAGCTTGTTCTGCCCGGTGAGGGTCACTCCTCGATACGAAGCAAGATGGCTACCAGCACGAGCGCGCCCACAACTGCGACCGCGATCACGATCTTTCCGCTGACCGCGAGGGGGAGCATAGGCCACACGATACCCGCCGTCCGGGTCGAGAAGGCGCCACCGGGGAGCCTCGATACTTCATTTGGTAAAGTACTGAGCATGGCGGTGGTCGATGAAACTTGTCCGGTGTGCCGCACCGCAGAGGTGGTGTGCGGGAAGTGGACGCTGCTGCTTGTCCGCGACCTGGCCGAGGGGCGGTCGCGGTTTTGCGAGCTGGAGCGCTCGCTGGCCGGGATCAGCCCGCGCACGCTGTCGCTGCGCCTGCGGGCGCTGGAGGAGGAGGGGATCGTGCAGCGCCACACGTTCGGCGAGGTGCCTCCGCGCGTGGAGTACGCGTTGACGCCCAAGGGCCGGGCGCTGCTGCCGATCATCGACAACATGCGCTCCTACGGCGAACACTGGCTCGATGCGGAGTGCGCAGAGCGCGTCGAGCGCCCGGAAATCGGCCAGCAGGCGCTCGCAGTCGTATAGCTGGTGCGTGCGGGATGTCGGTGGCAGACCTGACGACGCCCTATCGACGCCGGCTTCGTCGAACCGCGAGGCTGATGCACCCCACGCGCATACGTCGCAAGATGCGCTGGCGCCAGCGCGCGCACGACCGAGACCGGCTGTTGAGCCTTCTACCAAAGGGCGGCGTGTGCGCCGAGGTCGGAACGTGGCGCGGCGATTTCGCTGCCGCGATCCTCAGCAGCCGACATCCCGAGCAACTGCATCTCATCGACGCCTGGGAGCATCGCACGGAGGCCACATATGCGCGGGCAATCTACGGAGGTCGTCTCAGTCGGGACGGGCAGAAGAGACTGGATGCGATATACGAGCGCGTCATCGATCGCTTCCGTCCTGAGATCGAACGCGAGCAGGTCGTCGTTCGGCGCGCGCGATCGGTCGATGCGGCGGCATCGTTTCCCGACGAGAGCCTCGACTGGGTGTACATCGACGCCGATCACGCCTATGAGGGTGTCAAGCGAGATCTCGATGCGTACCTCCGCGTGGTCAAGCCCGGGGGCTTCATCGCCGGCGACGATTACGGACGCGAAGGCAGCTGGTTCGGGGATGGAGTCACGCGAGCGGTCGATGAGTTCGCCAGTCGCTGCGCCGGGCTGACGGTCATCGGGACGCAGTTTCTGCTGCGCAAGCCCTAACTCACTCATCGCGCACCGCTGCAACATGGGCTGCGCCGAGAGGAGCGCTCGGCGCGAGGGCGAACACAGCGGACCATGCGTGCAAGCGGATCGAGCGAGCTGGGATCGAGCAAGCTGGAGAGCGCTCTCAGCGAGTATGCGCAGGCGGCGGCGCACGTGCTGCACGCGGATGTCGTGGCCGGGGCGGAGGTCGAACTCGAGCTGGGCTCTCGGCGCGGTCGCGCGCAGACCCCGTTCTACAGCTGCCGCCCGCTGACGGGACGGTTCATCGCTGAGCGCGAGGCAGAGCTCGAACGGTTGCCCGAGCACGCCGCGGCCGTGAGTGCGCTGGCCGAGTTCGACGGGCTCGAGCGCTACCTCGCCGGCCGGAGTGGGGAGGTTCGGGCCGGCTGGGGAGACGACGTACCGAAAAGCCGTGAACGCGTGGACCGATCGGGGGCACACAGCCCGGATGGCTGGGTCGGCCAGCACGCACACGCGCGTTCAGCGCTGAAATTGATCTTGGAAGACACGTTCGCCGAGCAGACCGAGTTCGAGCTCCGTCCCGAGCGCCTTGCGGCGGCACTGGCCCGGCTGGAGCGCGCCGAGCTGACGAGCGCGCCCGAGACGGTCACGCTGGTGGCGACGCTGCACGGGCTGACGATCGCCTCACCGGAGATCAAGCTGACCAAGGGGCTGACGATCGCGACGCCCGAGGCGCTGTGCTGGGCGCCCGAGCAGGCGCTGGCCGGGATCGACGGCGGCGAGGTCGGCGGCGCACCCAACCATCTGCTGGTGGCGCTCACCTGCGAAGAGTCCTCCGACGGCCGCGAGGTGCTCAAGGATCTGCTGCGCGCGCTGCGACTGTTCGGCGACGGGCGCGTAACGCTCGGCGCGCTGGCGTGGGTGCGCGCGGGCGGGGAAGACGCCTGGAGCACGGTCGCGCTGGGCGCGGGCGGGCGCCCGCACGGGATGCTCGTGATCTCGCCCGAGCAGGAGGACGAGCTGCGGGCGTTCTGCAACCTGGTCTCCAGACGCGCGCCCGACGGCAACGATATCGCATGGGCGCTGCGGAGATTCGAGCTGGGCTGTGAGCGCACGAGCTCCTACGAGGCGCTGAGCGATCATCTGCTTGCGCTGCGCGTGCTGCTGGAGCCTGAGGGCCCGTCCAGCGGGATGCTGGCCGGGCGAATCGCGGCGCTGTGCGCCACGCCGGAGCATCGCGTGAAGCTGACCGAGCGGATGATCAAGGCGCAGAAGCTGGAGCGGGCCGTCATTGCCGGAACCGCCGCCGAGCGCGCCGCCGGCCTGGCGCTTGCGCGAGACGTCGCCGACCATCTGCGGGCGCTGCTCAGGGACGTGGTGTGCGGCCATCTGAAGCCCGACCTGGCGACGCTCGCCGACGAGCTGTTGATGGCGCCGGCTCAGGAGGCCGAGCGGGCGCCTGACGCGCAGGAGCACGTGCATGATGCGCAGGCGCCGGATGGGCGGGCGCAGCAGGTGCTCGTCGAGGTGTAGCCGCTCCGACCCCGATCCTCGGCTCTCGACCTCAGCCTCGACCCCGGCCATCCGATCCCTAGATCGCCGGGTCAGCCCAGTAGGTGCGAGGCGATGCGGGCTAGCCCGGCGAGATCCTGGATGTCCTCATCCAGATGCGGTACCAGCACCGGCGCGGGCTCGTCCAGCTCGTCTGAGAGTCGCGCCACCGTCGCGGCGTCGCGGCGCGCGAGGATGTCGAAATCGGCGAGGTTGGACGCCACGCGCGCTGCCAACTTCTCGCCCAGCTCGTCCGACAGCAGCGCGGCGACCTGCTCGACGGTGCGCCCGTGCAGACCCTCGGTGTGGACGCGATTGACGATCAACCCGCCGCGGGCCATCCCGGCCTCGCGCAGGCGGGCGTCCAGAAACGAGGCCTCACGCGCGGGCGCGGGCTCGGGTGAGGTGACGATCACGAATGCCGTACTCGGCGCGCGCAGCAGCTCGGCGACGGCGCGGGCCTGGGCGCTGAAGCCGTCGATCACGCCGGAGAGGGATCCGAAGAAGCGCGAGAGCTCGCCGAGCATGTCGATGCCGGTGACGCGGGCGAATATCCCGAACACGATGCCCGTGGTGCGCCCGAACAGCCGAGCCGTCAGCCCGCTCGGAGCGAGGAACACCTGCAACGCCCGCCCGTCCAGAAAGCCGAGCAGGCGGGTGGGAGCGTTCAGGAAGTCCAGCGCGTTGCGCGAAGGGGGCGTGTCGAGCACGATCGTGTCGAAGTCGTGCTCCTCGTGCAGCTCATACAGCTTGGCGATCGCGCTCATCTCATGCGAGCCGGCGACGGCCGTGGACAGCTCGCGGTAGACGGGGTTGGTGAGGATGCCCTGCAGGCGCTCGGGGTCGGGCTCCAGGCGCGTGACGATCTCATCGAAGGTGCGCTTGGCATCGAGCATCATCGCCCACAGCTCGCCCTTCGCCGGAACGTCCTGGGCGGCGAGCAGCTCTGGATCGATCCGGTGGGGCGAGGACGAGAGCGTGTCCAGCCCGAGCGCCGCGGCCAGGCGGTTGGCGGGATCGATCGTCACGACCGCGACCTTGCTTCCCCGCATCGCCAGACCGAGCGCCAGCGCGGCGGAGACCGTTGTCTTGCCGACGCCGCCGGAGCCGACGCAGATCACCACGCGCTTGCCGTGCAGATCGTCCAGCAACTCTGCCCGACGGACCGAGCTCCGGGCCGCCGCACCACCTGCTTCCCGCGCACGATTCTGTCCGGACATAGCGGGATCGTAGTTGCCGAGCAGGAATCCACGATCGGCATGCGAATACTCTCGGACAAGGCGCGTTCCCGCAAAACCTAGGTATCGGAGCCTCCCGTGCAAGGCAAGGCCAGAGTCATCGCGTTCGCCAACCAGAAGGGCGGGGTGGCCAAGACCACCACCACGCTCAACCTCGCCGCAGCTTTTGCGGAGGAGGGCCATCGGGTGCTGTGCGTGGACATGGACCCGCAGGGCAACCTGACGATGTCCCAGGGAATCGACCCGGACACGATCGAGCAGTCGATGTATGACGTGCTCGTCCACAAAACCTCGATCCGCGAGGTGATCCGCAAGCGCGAGATCGACGTCGCCTGCGCCTCGATCGATCTTGCCGGCGCGGAGATCGCGATGTCCACCATGATCGGGCGCGAGCGGGCGCTGCAGAAGGCGTTCGAACCGATCTCCGAGGACTACGACTTCATCTGCATCGATACGCCTCCGAGCCTGGGATTGCTGACGATCAACGCGCTGACGGCCGCCGACAAGGTGATCGTCCCCGTGCAGTGCGAGTATCTGTCGATGCGTGGCCTCATCCAGCTGCAGAACACGCTCGCGATGATCCGCGAGAACCTCAATCCCGACGTCAACATCGAGGGTATCCTCCCGACGTTGGTCGACTCGCGCACGATCCACGCCAAGGAGGCAATCGAGATCCTCGAGGAGAACTTCGGCGACCGCGTGTTCGCCTCGCGTATCCGCAAGACGGTGCGGTTCGCGGAGGCGCCCGTGAAGGGCATGTCGGTGCTCAAGTACGAGCCCGACGGCGTGGCCGCGCAGTCCTATCGGCAACTCGCGCAGGAGGTCCTCGCACATGGCAAACCCTAAACGTGCATCCATGCGTGAAGGACCGCTCGCGGCCCTGTTCCGCAAGACCGAAGACGACGAGACGACCGACGCCGGCGCGAGCGATGGGGGCGTCGATGCGCGGAAGGCGGCCGGTGAGAAGGCGCCGCGGTCGCAGACCCCCGCGGCGCGCGACGAGCGCGCCACGCCTCATCCCGCGCTGAGCGCGAGCACCCGGCAGGCCGAGGATGCGCCTGCCGACGCGAGCGTGCCCAGCCCGAAGGATCGGCTCAAGCATGCGTTCTCCGCGGAGATCCCCGCGAGCCTGATGGATCGCGAGAGCGCCATCGAGGCCTCGGCCGCACGCGCGGCCCGGCCGGTGATGGACGAGTACGAGCGCGAGCATCCGTCCTCCGCGTATGCGGACGGTCCCGTCGGACAGCCGCGGATCAGGGTCGTCGGCGTCGGCGGCGCGGGCGTGAACGCGGTCAACCGGATGGTCGAGGCTGAGGTCGAGGGCGTCGAGTTCCTGGCGGTGAACACCGATCAGCAGTCGCTGCAGCAGTCCACGGCCGACATCACCCTGCACATCGGCGCGGAGATCACGCGCGGGCTGGGCTCCGGTTCGGACGCGCACGTCGGCCGGCAGGCGGCGATGGAGGACTACGATCGCGTCAAGGCGCTGCTGAAGGGCTCGGACATGATCTTCATCACGGCCGGCGCCGGCGGCGGCACGGGCACGGGCGCGGCGCCGATCGTGGCGCGGATCGCGCGCGAAGTGGGCGCGCTGACGGTCGCGATCGTCACCAAGCCGTTCGGGTTCGAGGGCTCGCGCCGCTCAGAGCAGGCCGAGCACGGCATCGATGCGCTGGCCGAGGAGGTCGACACGCTGATCGTGGTGCCGAACAACCGGCTGCTGAGCGTGCTCGACAAGCAGACCGCGATGGTCGAGGCGTTCCGGGTGGCCGACGACGTGCTGCGCCAGGGCGTGCAGGGCATCTCCGATCTGGTCACGCTTCCGGGTCTCATAAACCTCGATTTCGCCGACGTGCGCACGATCATGTCCGACGCCGGCAACGCGCTGCTCGGCATCGGCATGGGCGCCGGCGGCGAGCAGCGGGCGGTGGACGCCGCGATGCAGGCGGTCGCCTCTCCGCTCTTGGAAACCTCGATGGACGGCGCGCACTCGATCCTGCTGTCGATCACCGGGGGACGCGACCTATCGCTGTGGGAGGTCAACGAGGCCGCCAAGGCCGTCTCGGAGGCGGCGCACCCCGACGCGAACATCATCTTCGGCGCGATGGTCAACGAGAAGCTCGACGATCAGGTTTGGGTCACGGTCGTCGCCACCGGGTACGGCGACGCCAAGCGCCAGATCGCCCGGGACGCGGGCGGACTGCGCGAGCCGGCCGGCGAACCGCGCGTACGGCGGGCGAGCGGGCCTCCGCGCCCGGCGCACGCGCCGCGCAGGGCCACACTGGCTGTGGATGAGCTGGAAGTACCCGAGTTCATGCCACGCTGATCGTCCCTGTGGTATCGCTCTGATATGAGCGATACGGCTCAGCGTGGGGTAGTGGCCGCCGGGCATCCCGTGACCGCGCAGGCCGGGGCGGAGGTGCTGCGCGAAGGCGGCAACGCGGTCGATGCGGCGGTCGCGGCAATGCTGGCGTCGTTCGCGGCCGAGCCGCTGCTGACGGGGCTGGGGGCGGGCGGACACATGCTCGTCGCCGGTGGCGGGCAGGAGCCGGCGATACTGGACTTCTTCGTGCAGGCCCCATCGCGTCGGCAGGACGGTGGCGCGGCCGAGCTGGAGGCGGTGGACGTCTCGTTCGGGGACGCCGTGCAGGTGTTCTACATCGGTCCGGCCTCGTGTGGCGTGTATGGGGCGCCGGCGGGCGTGTGCGCCGCTGTCGAGCGCTGGGGGACGATCCCGCTTCAGCGGCTGACCGCGCCCGCGGCGCGGCTCGCGCGTGAGGGAGTGAGGCTGAACGCCGCTCAGGCGTACGTTGCGGAGATCCTCGCGGACTTGCTCACCTCCACGCCCGAGTGCGCATCGCTGTGGGCGCCCGCGGGGCACGTGCTGGGAGAGGGCGAGCTGCTGCGCAACCCCGAGCTGGGCGACGCCCTGGACCGTCTCGGCTCAGACGGCGCGGAGCCGTTCTACCGTGGCGACATCGCCGGCGCGGTGTGCGACTGGCTGGCCGAGCGCGGAGGCTCGTTGACGGGGGCAGAGCTCGCGTCTTATGAGGCGATCGTCCGCGAGCCGGTGAGTGTGGGCTATCGCGACCGCACCGTCCTCACCAACCCGCCGCCCTCGGCTGGGGGAACGCTGCTGGCCTACTCGCTGGCGTTGCTCGACCGCGGTCCGCAGCCGCCGCCGCTGCAGGGGGTGCTGGCGGCGATGGAATCGGCCCAGGCCGAGCGCACGCCCGAGTTCGTGGACGGGCTCGCCCAGGCCGGGTTTCTGGAGCGGTTTCTGGCGTCGAGGCTGGGAGCGACGACGCACATATCGGTGCTCGACTGCGACGGGCGCGCGTGCAGCGTGACCTGCACGAACGGGGAGGGCTCGGGCGTGGTCGTGCCGGGCACGGGCATCCACGTCAACAACGTGATGGGCGAGGAGGACCTCAACCCGCTCGGCTTTCACCTCCACCCTGCGGGACGGCGGATGCCGAGCATGATGGCGCCGTCGGTCGTGCTGCTGGCCGATCAGCGGTCCCGTCGATCGCTGATCGGCGGCGAGGTCGAGCTGGTGCTCGGCAGCGCCGGCTCCAATCGCATCCGCTCGGCGATCTTGCAGACGATCGTCGGCGTCGTGGACCACGGTCTGGACGTCCGCGAGGCTGTGGATGCGCCGAGGGTGCATGTCGAGGAGGGGATCGTCTATCACGAGCCGGGCATCGACATGAGCGTCGTGCGCGAGATGGGCTCTGACACCGGTCCCGGCCGGAGCCCGAGCTCCGGCCCCGAGCGCGAGATGGTGGCGTTTCACTCGCTCAACCTGTTCTTTGGCGGAGTTCAGGCTGTGCACAGCGCGGGCGGGCGCATGTCAGGCGCGGGCGATCCCCGCCGCGGAGGTGTGGCGGTGAGCGCGTGAGGGGATCCAACGACCCCCTCAGCGCGCCGGGGCGCGGGCCGTGAGCATCAGGTTGTAGAAGATCGCCGGCGGCAGCCTCGACTCGAGCAGGCTGCGGTCCAGGCCCTGCAGCAGCAGGTAGCCACGATAGGCGTACTGGCGCCAGCCCCACGGCACGTCGCGCGGGTCGGCCGTGGCCTCGAGCGTGCGGTTGATCCAGCCGAACCAGTTGGCCAAGAGCTCCTCGCCGCTCACGCGCACGTCCTGCAACTCCGCGCCCTTCGCGGCCCGCGAGAGCTCGGCCGGTGCGAACGCGTGCACGTCCACGAACCCCTCCAGGGCCGCGTCCGGGGCTCCGCCCTCCGCGGGCGGGGCGGGGCGCGCCCCGATCGCCTGGCGCCACAGCGGCGCGATGGCGCCCGCCGCGCGCTTGGGCACGCTCGCGAGGCGATCGCCGTAGCGCGAGGGCTCCCCGGCGAACACGATCCTCCCTCCCGGCGCCAGCACGCGCGCGAACTGGGCAAACGCGCGATCGAGGTCGGGAATGTGGTGGAGCACCGCGTGGCCGAACACCAGGTCGAAGCTCGCGTCCGCGAACGGCAACTCCTCGGCGTCGGCCGCCTCGGTCTTCACATTCAGGCCGAGCCGCTGTGCGTTGTCTTTGAGCGTCGCCAGCATCCCCGGGGAGATGTCGCTGCACGTCGCCTCGCCGATCAGCCCGGCGCGCAGCATGTTCAGCGTGAAGTAGCCCGTCCCCGCGCCGATCTCCAGAGCGCGCTCAAACCGCTCGGGCGCATCGTCGCCGAGCGCCTTGCGCACCTTGCCCATCACCTGTTCGGCGCCGAGATCGCCGAAGTCGATGCCCCACTTCGCGTCGTAGTGATCCGCGGCCACGTCGTGATAGCGCGTGTTGACGTCGCGGATCTCCTCGGCTGTCATTGCGGGCGGCATGGCGCGAGACCTTATATGGGCTACGCGGCCGCGGGCATCCACTCGGCCGGCAGCACGCCGGCCTCGATCTCGCCGACCATCGGCGGGAACCACTTCGTCAGCTTCGCCGCTTGGCGGTTCTCGATCAGGGGGCGCACGTCGCCGATGCTGAGCAGCAGTCTGATCGTGCTGCCGATCTGCAGGTCCGCCGCGTTGGGCTCATCGCCGCCGATCAGCCCGTCGGCGATCCAGCCGTCCACACGATCGAGCTGTCCTGGAAGCGCCGCGAGGTCCGCTCTGGCGGTGGCGTCGCGGGCGTGGTTTTTGCCCGCCATCAGCTTGGCGGTGAGCGGCATCGCCGGCCCCATCAGCGCGCGCGGGATCGGCAGGCGCGCATCGCCGATGTAGCTCTCCATCGCTGCCGGACGGCGCAGGAAGGCGACGTCGATGATCCGCCGTGGAACGCTCTGCAGCACCTCGTCGCCCCAGCGCTCGGCCTCCAGCACGCGCGCGTAGCGCGCGTCCCCGGGCGGGGGCAGCAGCGGGGGCTCGGGCGCCAGCTCGTTCAGCCGGCGCATGATCGTGCGCGATCCGACGATCTTCTCGCCGTCGATCCGCATCCCCGGCACCGTCGTCCCGCCGTAGCGCAGCGGCCCGATCAACATCTGGCTCATCGGCAGCAGGTCGACGCGCTCGAACGCGACTGCCTTCAGCCGCAGCGCCGCTTCGACCGCCGCGCACGGGTGCGAACCCGGCAGGACGTACAGCTTGACGTTCATCTCGCGCTCGCTCTCGCGCTCGCGGCTCGGTGTCCCGTCTGCCCCGTCGCGTCCCCGGTTTCGTGCCCGCTCGTCCTCGCGGCTTGGCGATGCTCCCTCGTCATGGAGCCCAGCATAATGCGTGCCCATGCTCCTGGTCGTCGACGTCGGCAACACCCAGACCCACTTCGGCGCCTACCGCGACACCGAGCTGCTCGAGCACTGGCGGTTTGCCACCGTTCGCGAGTCCACCGCCGATCAGCTCGGCGCGGCGCTGCGCAACCTGCTCGGCCTGCGTGGCCTCGGCTTCGAGGATCTCGACGCCTCGATCGTCTCCTCGACCGTCCCCCAGCTCGAGCCCGAGTGGACCGCGATGGCCTCCCGCTATCTCGGCCACGAGATGCACGTCGTCGGCCCCGGCACCAAGACGGGTATGGCGATCCGCTACGACAATCCGCGCGAGATCGGAGCCGACCGGCTCGTCAACGCCGTCGCCCTGCGCGAGCGCTTCGGGGGTCCGGCCGTGTGCGTGGACTTCGGCACCGCCACCACCTTCGATGTGATCTCCGCCGAGGGCGACTATCTCGGCGGCGCGCTCATGACCGGCATCGAGGTCTCTCTGGAAGCGCTGTCCGAGCGCGGCGCGCGCCTGCCCAAGATCGAGCTCGCACCGCCGCGCAGCGTGATCGGCAAGAACACGATCGACGCCATCCGCTCCGGCGTCGTGTTCGGCTACGCCGGCGCGATCGACGCGATCATGCGCCGGCTCTATGACGAGCTCGGCGAACACGCCTCGGCGATCGCCACGGGCGGGCTGGCGCAGCTGGTCGTGCCGTATACAGAGGAGATCGACGAGGTTGACGACTTGCTCACGCTCACCGGGTTGCGACTGCTGCACGAGCGCAACTCCTGATCCGCGCTCTCCCGCGGATCGCTCGAGCGGGGCCATAATTGAGGTTCGATGCCCGGAGCCCGCCTCACCGACCCCTGGATGCTCGGCCCGCTGACGGTGCCCAACCGCGTGCTGCTGGCCCCGCTGGCGGGGATCGGCAACTGGTTCGTGCGGTTGCAGGCAAAGCGCTACGGCGCCGGTATGACTGTGTCGGAGATGGTGTCCTCGCACGCGATTCATCACGGCAACGAACGCACATGCCTGGAGATGTTGCGGATCGACCCACGCGAGCGGGAACTCGGAGTGCGCGGGCCCGTATCGATACAGCTGTTCGGCGAGGACCCCGCCGTGATGCGCTCCGCCGCCGCCCACGTCGCGGAGCGCACGACAGCCGATGCGATCGACATCAACATGGGCTGTCCCGTGCCGAAGGTCCGCCGAACGGGCGCCGGCGCCGCGATGCTCGCCGAGCCCGATCTCGCCGTGGCGGTGACCCGCGCCGCGCGCGAGGGAACCGTGGAGGCAGGGCGCGAGCTGCCGGTCACGGTCAAGCTGCGCTCCGGTCTGCGTCCCGTCGACACCAGCGGATTCGCCCTCGCCCACCGCCTGGTCGAAGAGGCCGGCGCCGCTGCGATCGCGTTTCATCCCCGCTCCGCGGCGGTCCACCACAAGGGGCAGCCCGACTACGCGCTCGCGGCGCGCCTGGTGCAGTCCCTGCCCGCGCCCGTGATCCTCACCGGAGGCCTCAGTGACGCCGCGCGCGTGCGCGCGGCCTTCGCGAGCACGGGCGCCTCAGCGGTGATGCTCGCCCGCGGGTCGCTGGGCAACCCCTGGCTGTTCCGGGCGCTGCTGTCCGGCGATGGCGACGGCGACGGCGAGGATGAGCGCGAGCCCACGCGCGCGGAGGTCACGGACGAGCTGAACTGGACGATCGACCGGGCCGTCGAGCACCTCGGCGAGCTCCGAGCGACCCGGTACCTGCGCAAGTTCTATCCCTGGTACGTGGCCCGCCTGGGACTCGCTCCCGCCGAGGCCAAACGCCTGGGCGAGTCGTTGCAGACGGCCGATACGCTCGAGGCGGTGCACTGCCTGCTGAGGCTCGATCTCCCAGCCACCCTCGCGCTCGCCTGAAGCGTCTATACTGCTGCGCTCGCCGAGCCCGACGGCCGCCGAAACCGCCCGCTTACGAGCGGGTTTTGCGTGTCGCCGGTCAACCTCTGACCCGAAATCGGATTCCCGCCCGCCCAGCATGCAGAAGGACGTCATCCTCACCCCCGAAGGTCTCGAGAAGCTCAACGACGAGCTGCAGCAGCTGTCCACGACCAAGCGCCGCGAGATCGCCGAGCGCATCAAGGAGGCGCGCGAGTTCGGGGACATCTCGGAGAACTCCGAGTACGACGACGCCAAGAACGAGCAGGCGATGATCGAGAGCCGGATCGCGCAGCTCCAGGAGAAGCTGCGCATGGCCACGGTCATCGAGACCGAGAACCTGTCCACAGACGTCGTCCAGGTGGGCTCGGTCGTGCACGTCAAGGACGAAAAGACCGGCAAGTCCGTCAAGTACACGATCGTGGGCTCAGCCGAGGCCAAGCCGCTGGAGAACAAGCTCTCCAACGAGTCGCCCGTCGGGCGGGCTCTGATCGGGCACAAGCGGGGCGACACCGTTGCCGTGAAGGTCCCCCGCGGACCGGCGCGCAAGCTGAAGATCACCAAGATCGACGTCGGCCTCAAGTAGTCTCGCCGCTGTGAGCGCAGCGGACGACGAGCACGCCTTCCGAACCCCCGACAGCGCGAGGCACGGTCTGAGCGAGTTGATCGCCGAGCGCCGGGCCAAGGCCCAGCGGCTGCGGGAGACCGATGCCGGGGCGTTTCCCTATGCGTTCGCGGGCGCCGAGCCGATCGACTCGATCCTGGGCGCCTACGAGTATCTGCAGACCGGCGAGGAGACCGAGGAGCACCACCGTGTCGCCGGGCGGATCGCCGCGCGGCGAGGGTCCGGCAAGGCTGCGTTCCTCGACCTGGTCGATCGGACCGGCAAGGTGCAGTTGCACGCGCGCGTGGATGTGCTCGGCGAGGAGTCCTACCAGCGGCTGCTGTCGCTCGACCTGGGCGATGTGATCGGCGTCGACGGCGCCGTGCTGCGCAGCCGCCACGGCGAGCTGTCGCTGCGCGTGGACTCCTACCAGGTCCTCGCCAAGGCCCTGCGGCCTCCGCCGGACAAGCATCACGGGCTGAGCGATGTCGAGACCCGTCACCGCCGGCGCGAGCTCGATCTGATCGCCAACGAGGGCGCCCGCAAGGTGTTCGTCGACCGCGCGCGGATCGTCTCGGCTATCCGGGCGTATCTCGACGGAGAAGGGTTCATAGAGGTCGAGACACCGGTGCTGCAGCCGCTGTACGGGGGCGCGCTGGCGCGCCCGTTCACGACCCATCACAACGCGCTCGATCGCGATCTGTACCTGCGGATCGCCACCGAGCTGTATCTCAAGCGGCTCATCGTCGGGGGCCTGGAGCGGGTGTATGAGATCGGCAAGAACTTCCGCAACGAGGGCGTGGACAGCACCCACAACCCCGAGTTCACGGTGATCGAGTTCTACGAGGCCTACGCGGACTACACCGGCGAGGCCGTCCGTCTGGAGGAGCTCCTCGCGCGGGCTGCGCGCGCGGTCGACTACTCAGGCGAGCTGGACTTCTCTGCGCCCTGGCGGCGGATCGGGTTCCATGAGGCGATCCAGCAGGCCACGGGCATCGATCTGGCGGCCCACCCCGACGCGGATTCGCTGAGGAGCGCGATCTCCGCACGAGGCGTGCAGATGCAGACGGACGGGCTCAGCTGGTCGCAGCTCGCGGACGATCTGCTGTCGAAGTTCGTCGAGCCGACCCTGATCCAGCCGACGTTCGTGCTCGACTATCCCGTCGAGATATCGCCGCTGGCCCGCGAGCATCGCACCAAGCAAGGGCTGGTCGAGCGCTGGGAGGCGTTCGCCGGCGGGATGGAGATCGCCAACGCGTTCAGCGAGCTGATCGACCCGGACGTGCAGCGCGAGCGCTTCGAGTCCCAGCGGCGGCTGGCGGCGCTGGGCGAGGACGAGGTCCAGCCGTATGACGAGCTGTTCGTGCAGGCGCTCGAGCAGGGCATGCCCCCCACGGGAGGCGTCGGAGTCGGCATCGATCGCCTGGTGATGCTGCTGACCGGACGCGATTCGATCCGCGAGGTCGTGCTGTTCCCCGCGCTGCGAACCTGACGTGCAAGAGCCGGGGACCCCGGTTGGTAGACTGCGTCAGAAGCGTCCATGAGACGACATAGCGCTTGAGGCACCGTCCTCGCAGGAAGGATCTACACCATGTTCGAGCGATTTACAGAACGGGCCCGGCAGGTGGTCGTTCTCGCGCAGGAGGAGGCGCGGACGCTCAAGCACAATTACATCGGCACCGAGCACATCCTGCTCGGGCTGCTGCGCGAGGAGGAGGGCCTGGCGGCGCGCGTGCTGGAGTCCCTCGATATCACCGTCGAGCGCGTCCGTGCGCAGGTCGTGCGGATCGTCGGCTCCGGCGAGGAGGTCACCTCCGGGCAGATCCCGTTCACGCCCCGCGCGAAGAAGGTCCTCGAGCTCGCCCTGCGCGAGGCGCTCAGTCTTGGGCACAATTACATCGGCACCGAGCACATCCTGCTCGGGCTCGTACGCGAGAACGAGGGCGTGGCCGCGCGCATCCTGCTCGACTTCGACGCCGACTCCGAGAAGATCCGCAACGAGGTCATCCGCATGCTCTCCGGCCCCGGCGGCCGCCGCCAGCAGGGCGCGGGCGCCGGTGCGGGCGCGGGCTCAGGAGCGGGCCCGGGCGAGGGCAAGAAGTCCTCGAAGCTGCTCGACCAGTTCGGCAGAAACCTCACGAAGCTCGCCGCCGAAGGCAAGCTCGACCCCTGCGTCGGGCGTGAGACGGAGATCGAGCGGATCATGCAGATCCTCTCGCGGCGCACGAAGAACAACCCCGTCCTGATCGGCGAGCCCGGCGTCGGCAAGACCGCCGTGGTCGAGGGCCTGGCTCAGCGCATCACCGCCGCCGACGTGCCCGAGCTGCTCAAGAACAAGCAGATCTACACGCTCGATCTCGCCGCGCTGGTCGCCGGCTCCAAGTACCGGGGAGAGTTCGAGGAGCGGTTGAAGAAGGTGATGAAGGAGATCACCCAGCGCGGGGACATCATCCTGTTCATCGACGAGCTCCACAACCTCGTCGGCGCCGGCGCGGCGGAGGGCGCGATCGACGCCGCCTCGATCCTCAAGCCGGCCCTGGCGCGCGGCGAGCTGCAGACGATCGGCGCCACGACGCTGGATGAGTACCGCAAGTACCTGGAGCGCGACTCCGCCCTGGAGCGGCGCTTTCAACAGATCCGCGTGGAGGAGCCGACGATCGACCAGACGGTCGAGATCCTCAAGGGGCTGCGCGACCGCTACGAGTCCCACCACAAGGTCCAGATCACCGACGAGGCCCTGCGCGCCGCCGGCGAACTGGCCAGCCGCTACATCTCCGACCGGTTCCTGCCCGACAAGGCGATCGACCTGATCGACGAGGCCGCCTCGCGGATGCGCATCAAGTCGATGACCTCACCGCCGGCCAACAAAGAGCTCGAGGGCGAAGTCGAGACCACGCGGCGCGAGAAGGAGGCCGCGATCGAGGCCCAGGAGTTCGAGAAGGCCGCCGCGCTGCGCGATCAGGAGCGCAAGCTGACGAACCGCAAACGCGAGCTCGAGGAGGAGTGGGAAGCCGGCGAGTCCGCCGACCGCCCCGCGATCGGCGAGGAGGAGATCGCCGACATCGTCTCGATGTGGACCGGCATCCCCGTGTTCAAGCTGACCGAGGCCGAGACCCAAAAGCTGATGCGCATGGAGGACGAACTGCACAAGCGCGTGATCGGCCAGCACCCCGCGATCGAGGTCATCTCCAAGGCGATCCGCCGCTCACGCGCCGGCCTGAAGGACCCCAAGCGCCCGACCGGCTCGTTCATCTTCCTGGGCCCCTCGGGCGTCGGCAAGACCGAGCTCGCGCGCACCCTCGCCGAGTTCCTGTTCGGCGACGACGACGCGATGATCAGGATCGACATGTCCGAGTACATGGAGAAGCACGCCGTCTCCAGGTTGGTCGGCTCGCCACCCGGATATATCGGCTACGACGAGGGCGGTCAGCTGACCGAGGCCGTGCGCCGCAAGCCCTACTCGGTGCTGCTGCTCGACGAGATCGAGAAGGCCCACCCCGACGTGTTCAACATCCTGCTGCAGATCCTCGAGGACGGCCGCCTGACAGACGCCCAGGGCCGGACCGTGGACTTCCGCCACGCGATCGTGATCATGACCTCGAACATCGGCGCCGCCGAGATCGCGCGCAACACGCCGCTCGGGTTCGCCGTCTCCGACGACGAGACCGGGATCACCTACGACGACATGAAGAACCGGATCATGGGCGAGCTGAAGAAGGTGTTCCGCCCGGAGTTCCTGAACCGGATCGACGACGTGATCGTCTTCCACAAGCTGCAGAAGGAGGAAGTCAAGCAGATCGTCGAGCTGCTGCTCCTGCGCATCCGCGAGTCGATGGCCGAGCGCGAGCTGCAGCTGGAGCTGACCGATCCCGCCAAGGACATGCTCGTCGAGAAGGGCTGGGACCCGTCGATGGGCGCCCGTCCGCTGCGCCGCGCGATCCAGCGCTACATCGAGGACCCGCTCGCCGACTTCGTCCTGCGCGAGCAGCTGACCCCCGGCGCGACCGTCGTGGTCGACCCGGCGCCGGAGGGCGAGGAGAACGAGGTGCGCCTGACGATCGTCAAGCCCAAGAAGCAGAAGACCCCCGTCGCCGTCGGCGCGGGCGAGGGTGGCGGCGGCGAGGACCCCGAGCTCATCGACGGCGAGGGCGATGGCGAGCCCGAGCCGGACCCGCCCGTCGAGCCCTAGATCGTCGGCCCGCCAGACCGCCAGACCCGTCGGGCCGCCGGAGAAGCCGGTCGCGTTCCCGCTGGGGCATAGGCTGAGCGCAATGCCGGTCGCGTCCCCGCCGGGGCGTAGGCTGGGCGCAATGGCTCGCGACACTGTTCACGCCTGCTCGGAGTGCGGATTTCAGTCGCCGCAGTGGCACGGACGCTGTCCCGGCTGCGACTCCTGGGGGACGCTCGTGCAGACCCGCGTCTCGCGCGCGGGCACGGGCGCGGCTCGCGCGAGCGCCGCGCGGGCAGGGCGGCGGGGGTCTGGAACCGCGGGCGTGGCCGGGGCCGGCGGCGAGGCCGCACGCACGCCACGTCCCCTGCGCGAGGTCGGCGCGAGCGCCACGACGCGACGGCTGTCCACGGGTATCGGCGAGCTCGATCGCGTGCTCGGCGGGGGGCTCGTGCCCGGCTCGCTGGTGCTGCTCGGCGGCTCGCCGGGGATCGGCAAGTCGACGCTCACGAACATGGCGCTCGGCAACATCGCCGGCGCCGGGCACACAACGCTGTATGTGAGCGGCGAGGAGTCCGCCGAGCAGGTCAAGCTGCGCGCTGAGCGCCTTGGCCCCGGCGCCCTGGAGGTCCCGATCCTCGCCGAGACCGATCTCGAGACCGTGCTCGACACGCTCGCCTCGCACGCCCCGAAGGTGTGTGTGATCGACTCGGTGCAGACGCTGCGCTCGGGTGAGCTCTCCGGCGCGGCGGGCGCCGTCGGGCAGGTGCGCGAGGTCACCGGCCGGATCATGGAGCTGGCCAAGGAGCGCTCGATCGCGGTCGTGCTCGTCGGACACGTGACCAAGGACGGCGCGCTCGCGGGCCCCCGGGTGCTCGAGCACCTCGTCGATTGCGTGCTGCAGTTCGAGGGCGAGCGCGAGCGGCCGTATCGCGAGCTGCGGGCGCTGAAGAATCGCTTCGGCTCGACCAACGAATCGGGCCTGTTCGAGATGCGCCAAGGCGGTCTGGTGGAGGTGCTCGACGCCTCCGCGCGCTTCGTCGCCGGGGCCACGCGCGCGCCAGGCAGCGTCGTGCTGGCCGCTATGGAGGGCTCCCGGCCGCTGCTCGTGGAGGTCCAGGCGCTGGTCGCGCCCTCGGAGCTCGAGCAGCCGCGCAGGGTCGTCTCCGGGCTGGATCGCAACCGCGTGGCGCTCATCCTCGCAATCCTCGGGCGCCACGGGGGCATCGCGGTGGGAGGCTCTGACGTGTTCGTGAACGTCGTCGGCGGCGTGCGCGTGGACGAGCCGGGCTGCGATCTTGCGGTGGCGCTGGCGGTCGCCAGCGCGGCTCGGGGAGTCCCGATTCGAGCAGCCCATCCACCCGCTCCGCGAGCCTGCTTCGGCGAGCTGGGACTCACCGGCGAGCTGCGCTGGGTCGGGCATCCCGAGCGCCGCGTCGCGGAGGCCGCCAAGCACGGGCTGCGGGCCACGATCGTCCCCGCCGAGAGCGGTACGGACGCGTGTGAGGTCGCGACGCTGCGCGAAGCCCTCACGATGGCTCTTTCCAGTGAGGCGAATCGGCCGGCCCGGGTCGCGGCGTAGGGCATGACCATCCGGCCACCGGGGTCGGCTGCTGGGCCGTGCGTAGGCCGAAAAATGGCTCAATGCCGTAGAATACGCCGCCGTGGCTCCAAGATCCGGCGAAGAATTAGACACAGACGCACGACCGGATCCGGGGCTGATGAGGGCACTGGAGATGATCGCGCCGGGCACCGCGCTGCGCGAAGGCATCGAGAGCATCCTGCAGGCGCGCACCGGCGGGCTGATCGTAATCGGCGAGCCCGAGGATCTCAGCTTCCTGAACTCGGGCGGGATCAAGCTCAAGATCGACTACACCCCCGCGTTCCTCTACCAGGTGGCGAAGATGGACGGAGCGATCATCCTCAACGCGAACGCCACCAAGATCGCGATGGCCAACGTCCAGCTGATGCCCGACCCCACGATCCTCTCCCACGAGACGGGCACCCGCCACCGCACCGCCGAGCGCGTGTCCAAGCAGACCGACGCGCTGGTGATCGCGATCTCCCAGCGCCGTGAGGTCGTCTCGGTGTACGTGGACAGCGTCAAGTACATCCTCGCCGACATCCCCGTCGTGCTCGCCAAGGCCAACCAGGGGCTGGCGACGCTCGACAAGTACCGCACCCGCCTGGACCAGGTCTCCACGCGCCTGACCGCGCTGGAGTTCGAGGGCGGAGCGACCCTGCACGACGTCTTGACCGTGCTGCAGCGCTCGGAGCTGGTCACGCGCATGGCGGTCGAGATCGAGCGCTACATCGTCGAGCTCGGCTCAGAGGGACGGCTGATCGAGATGCAGCTCGAGGAGACGATGGTCGGCGCGGCGGCCGAGAAGGCCGCGCTCGTGCGCGACTATCTCTCCAGCTACTCCGACGAGGCGTTCGCGCTGGCGCTGGAGGAGATCGGGCGGCTCGCCCATCAGGACCTGCTCGACTTCGGCCGTCTCGCCGAGCTGCTGGGGTATGACCGCAAGCTGAACACGCTCGACTATCCCGTCTCGCCGCGCGGCTACCGCGTGCTGGGGCGCATCCCCAGGCTCCCGAAGCTGGTGGTGGCACAGATCGTCGGCGAGTTCGGAGGGTTGGACGAGCTGCTGGCCGCGACCGACTCGGAGCTCGAGCTGGTCGAGGGCGTGGGGGAGATCAGGGCGAAGGACATCCGCGAGGGGTTGCGCCGGCTGCAGGAGATCAATCTCGTCGATCGCTACCTGCAGACCTGACGTTCGAGGATTGGCACTTGACACGGGCCGCCCGACGGGCAGGCCGCAAACGAAGGAGGACACCATTCCCGCACAAGCAATCGAACAGACCGCGTCCATCGACTCGGAGACGTCGGCGGAGTCGCTGCTGGAGCAGCTGGAGGCCACGCGCGAAGTGGAGCTCATCGAGTTCGAGCTCGGCGACAACGTCGTCTACCCCCACCACGGCGCAGGCAAGGTGGAGGGCAAGGAGGAGATGGAGATGCTCGGCGAACGGCGCGAGTACCTCACGATCAAGATCCTCCACAACGACATGACGGTAAGGGTGCCGAGCGAAAACGCCGCCCTGGCCGGTCTGCGCCGGGTGATCGACGAAGAGACCGTCAAGAAGGTGCTGGACGTGCTCGGAGCCGAGGTCTCCGAGATGCCCAAGAACTGGAACCGCCGCTTCAAGCACAACCGCGACAAGATCAAGACGGGTGATATCTACGAGCTGGCCGAGGTGGTCCGCAACCTTTCCCTGCGCGAGTCCGAGAAGGGCCTGTCGACCGGAGAGAAGCAGATGTTCACCAGGGCCAAGAAGATCCTCGCCTCCGAGCTGATGTATGCGCTCGACAAGGACGAGGAGGAGGCGGAGAGCTACCTCGACGAGCTGCTCGCCACCTCTGCCTCCAGCCAGATGGCGATGGCTGAGTAAAGAGGCTTGGCGGTTGCACTGATCGTTGCCGCCGGGCGCGGCGAGCGCCTGGGATCTGATTCTCCCAAGGCGCTCGTCGAGCTCGCCGGCCGCTCCCTGCTGCAGTGGAGCGTTGATCTGATGGTCGGCCTCGGTGTCGAGAGCGGCGTCGAGGGGGGCGGTGACGGCGAGCGCGTCGAGCGCGTCGTGGTCGCGCTGCCGCCGGGAGTGGCCGCGCCCCCGGGCGCTGTCGGCGTCGAGGGCGGGGCCGTTCGCTCGGAGTCGGTCGCGCGTGCGCTGCGGGCGGCCGGACCAGGCGCGCCCGGTGAGATGATCGTCGTCCATGACGCGGCCCGGCCGCTGGCCTCCGCGGAGCTCGTACGGCGAACGCTGCGAGCGCTGGTAAGCGACGAGAGCCTCGATGCGGCGATCGCCGCGGCGCCCGTCTCCGACACGGTCAAGCGCGTGCAGGCCCAGCCCGGTGCGGGTCGAGGTGCGGAGCCGGCCTCGGGTGGCCCGGGCGTCGTGATCGAGACGCTCGACCGCTCCACGCTGTGGGCGGTGCAGACGCCCCAGGTCTTTCGCCGCTCATCGCTGGAACGGGCCCTGGACGTACAAGGCGAGATCCTTGCGCAGGCGACCGACGACGCCTGGCTCATCGAGCGTCTGGGGGGCCGGGTGGCGGTCGTGCCGTCCGAGCGTTCGAACCTGAAGATCACCACCGCGCTGGATCTCGCGCTGGCCGAGCTGTTGATCGCTCGCCGGCCTGCTTGAATCCGGCTCCATGCTCACCGACTACCACGTCCACCTGCGCCCGGACGACCTGAACGCCCGGGCGGATGAGAACTTCACCGAGGAGCGCGTCGCCCGCTACCGAGCGGTGGCCGACGAGCGCGGGATCGCCGAGCTGGGGGTCTCCGAGCACGTCTACCGCTTCGAGCAGGCCCTCGCCGTCTGGCAGCACCCGCTGTGGCGGGAATTCGCGATCGACGATCTTTACGCCTACTGCGAGTTCGTACGCGACCGCACCGACCTGCGATTGGGGATCGAGGCCGACTTCGTGCCCGGCGGCGAGGACCGGATGGCCAACCTGCTGGACGCGCACGACTTCGACTACGTCATCGGCTCCGTGCACTTCCTGCGCGAGGAGTCGATCGACATGGACGACTACAGCGTGTGGGATCGCGGCCACAGCCCCGAGGAGATCTGGCGGCGCTACTTCCAGACGCTCGCGCAGGCCGCGCGCAGCGGCCTGTTCGACGTCCTCGCGCACCCCGACCTGGTGAAGGTCTGGGGCTCGGATCGCCCGCGGCCCGAGGGCGATCTGCGCCGCTACTACGAGCCGGCGATCGAGGCCATCGCCGAGTCTGGGGTCGCGGTCGAGGTGTCCACCGCCGGACTGCGCAAGCGCGCGCGCGAGCTGTATCCCGCACAGGCGTTCCTGCGGATGTGCGTCGACGCCGGCGCCCCGGTCGCGCTCTCAAGCGACGCCCACCGGCCCGAGGACGTGGGCGCCGACTACGCGCAGGCGCTGGAGCTGCTGCGGCGCGTCGGCGTGAGCGAGCTGTGCGTGTTCGAGCGGCGCTCGCGACGATTGGAGCCGCTCGGCGCCGACGGCGCGGATGGCGCACCGCAGGAGAGCGGCGCTGCGAGAGAGCGCACGGATGGCAGTGCACGCAGCGGCGCACCGGAGCGCGCGCGATGAGCACCCTCGTCGGCATCGGCTATGACTCCCATCGACTTGCCCCCGGTCGCCGGCTGATTCTCGGGGGCGTCGATATCCCTTATGAGCAGGGTCTGCATGGGCACTCCGACGCCGATGTGCTCACCCACGCGGTGATCGACGCGCTGCTCGGCGCCGCGGGCCTGGGGGATATCGGCGAGCGCTTCCCAGACACCGACGAGCGCTTGCGCGGCGCCGACTCGGTGGCGCTGCTTCAGAGGGTCGTGGCGAGCGTCGCCGACGCCGGTCTGGAGATCGTCAACGTGGATTGCACCGTCGTCATGGAGGCGCCCCGGCTGGGGCCGCACAAGCAGGCGATCCGTACGTGCCTGGCCGGCGCGCTGGGTCTGCCGCGGGAGCGGTTCAACGTCAAGGCGAGCACCGGCGAGGGAATGGGCTTCGTCGGGCGCGGCGAGGGCGTCGCGGCGCTGGCGACCGTCAGCCTGACGAAGGGATAGCGGAAGATGCGCGAGAGGAAGATGCGCGAGATCCGCCTGCACGACACTCGCAGCGGCGAACTGCAGCCGCTGCGCCCACGTGATCCCGGCAAGGTCGGCATCTATGCGTGCGGACCCACCGTGTACAGCCGTATCCACATCGGCAACGCCCGCCCGTTCGTGATCTTCAGCCTGCTCGCGCGCTTTTTGACGCACGAGGGCTTTCAGGCGACGCTTGTGGTCAACATCACCGACGTCAACGACAAGATCTACGATGCCGCGCGCGCGCAGGAGCGTCCGAGCGAAGGGCTTGCGAAGGAGATGACGGATCTCTACCTAGCCGACACCGATGCGCTCGGACTCGGCCGGCCCGATCGCGAGCCGCTGGCGTCGCAGACGATGGACTCGATCGTCGCCTACATCGTCGCTTTGGTCGACGCCGGGCACGCGTATGTTGCGGAGGGAGACGTTTATTTCCGCGTGCGCTCGGACAAGGACTACGGCAGCCTGTCTCACCGGCGGATCGACGACATGGACCAGGGGGAGGGCGTCGACGGCGCCGAGCGCAAGCGCGATCCCCTGGATTTCGCCCTGTGGAAGGCGCACAAGCCCGGCGAGGACACCTCCTGGGAGTCCCCGTGGGGGCCGGGCAGGCCGGGCTGGCACATCGAGTGCTCGGCGATGGCCGAGGACACGCTCGGCGTTGGCTTCGACATCCACGGCGGCGGCTCTGACCTGGTGTTTCCCCACCACGAGAACGAGGCCGCCCAGACCCGCGCCGCCCGCGGGCAGGAGCTGGCGCGGATCTGGATGCACAACGGCATGATCCAGTTCACCGGCGAGAAGATGGCCAAGTCGGTCGGCAACATCGCGCCGTTGCATGAGGTGATCGAGCGCTACGGCCGTGACGCCGTCGTCATGTACCTGGCCTCGGGCCACTACCGCCAGCCGCTGGTCTTCTCGTCCTCGGAGCTCCAGGAAGCCGTCCGCCGCGTGCAGCGCATCCGCGATGCGCTCAGGCGGCTGCACGCGGGCGAGCCCAGCCCGCCGGACATGGCCCACCTCAAGGAGGCGGCGTTCGACGCCCTGGCCGAGGACTTCAACACCCCCAGGGCGCTCGCGTCGCTGTTCGAGTGGGTGCGCGAGGCCAACCGCCGCTCCGGCGAGGCCGGCGATGCCCGCGGGTCCGGCGGGTCCACCGGGTCTGTCGGCGACGCCGATCTGCGCGAGATGCTGAGCGTGCTGGGGCTGGGCGAGCTGGCCGCGCTGGAGAGCGTGGACGACGTCGCCTCGATCGACCCCGCTGCGCAGGCGCTCTTGGAGCAGAGGGAGCGGGCCCGCGCCGAGCGCGACTTCCAGACCGCGGACGGTCTGCGTGAGCAGCTGCGCGCGCGGGGCTGGGAGATCCGCGACGGACCCGGCGGCGCCGAGCTGATCTCCACCGGCGGCTCGTGATCCTCTACGGCCGCAACGCCGTTCGCGAGGCGCTGCGCGGGCGGCGCGCGAAGAGCGTCGGCGAGGTGTGGGCGACCCACGGCGCTGCGCGCGAGCCCTGGCTTGCGGGCGTGAACGTGAGGACCTGCTCGGCCGCGGACGTCGAGCGTCGCTGCGGCTCGGCCGCGCATCAGGGGGTGTGCGCCCACGCGGGGGGCTATCCGTACGTGTCCGCCGAGCAGCTGTTGGCGGGCCCCGAGCCGCTGGTGGTGGCGCTGGACGAGGTCCAGGACCCGCAGAACCTCGGCTCGATCGCTCGCACCGCCGAGTGCGCCGGGTGCAGCGGCGTGGCGATACTGGAACGGCGCGCGGCCGAGGTGACCCCGGCGGCCTGCAAGGCCTCGGCCGGAGCGGTCGAGCACATGCAGATCGCCCGAGTGCGCAACATGGCCGACTTCCTCATCTCGGCGCGTGAGGCGGGCTGTTGGTGCTACGGGGCCAGCGCCGAGGACGTTTCCGGCGAGCGCGCCTCCGGCGAGCGCGCATCCGACGATGGGGACCAGCGCCGGCCCGTCCGGGCGCCGATCTCCTATGACGCGCCCGACTATCGCGGCGCCGGGGTCGTGCTCGTGCTCGGCAGCGAGGGGCGCGGTCTGCGCCCGCGGGTCGCCAAGGCGTGCGACGAGCTGATCGCGCTGCCGCTGCGCGGGCGGGTGCAGTCGCTGGGCGTGAGCGCCGCCGCCGCCGCGATTCTGTATGAGATCTTGCAGAATCGCATGCGCGGCGCTTGACAACTCTCCATAACTGTGCAAGGCTCGCGCTCACATAACGCTGAACCTAAGGTTCAGATACCAAGCATTGGCGCCAGGGGAGGAGTGCGCCACTGAGCAAATTTGGGCTGTCCGCGTAGCGGCGGCTCCAAGAAAGGATCTGCTCGTGGCACTGAGAATTTCCCGTAACCCTAACTCTGAAGTCAAGGTTGATGATGGCTTTTTGATTGCGCTTGCCAAGCGTGGCGATCGCAATGCGTACGATCGTTTGGTCAAGCGCTACCACGGGTTCGTGCGCCTGAAGGCATCATCCTACTTCCTGGCCGGCGGCGACTCCGACGATCTCATCCAGGAGGGGCTGGTCGGCCTGTACAAGGCGATTCGCGACTTCCGCACCGACCGCGAGTCGAGCTTTCGCAACTTCGCCGAGCTGTGCATCACGCGCCAGATCATCACGGCCGTCAAGACCGCGACGCGCAACAAGCACACCCCGCTGAACCAGTACGTCTCCTTCTCCTCGACTCCGGCCGCGGCCGGGGACGACGTGCCGACGCTCGACCAGATGCTGCCCGGCCCGACCGTCCACGACCCCGTCAACCAGGTGATCTCCTCCGAGGAGCTGCGCTCGCTCGTGGGCTGCCTGTTCGACTGCGCTCTCAGAGCTCGAGAGCCGCGTCCTGGGGCTGTATCTCGACGGTTACTCCTACGAGCAGGTCGGCGAGCAGCTGGCGTGCGACACCAAGACGGTCGACAACGCCCTGCAGCGCGTCAAGCGCAAGGTCGGTGCGCACCTGCAGGCGCGGGCGGTGGCGGCGTAGCGCAGCAGGGCTACCCGAACCTCTATTGCGGGCTTCTACGGTCGCCGGGCCACATCTCAGCGCCTAGGGTGAACCGTACGGAAGTCGAACGTCTGGAACCCAAGCGGACGCCCGCACGACCGGGCGCAGCCGCGGTCCATGCTCGCACGTGTGCGGGCACCGAGCACAGGAGGCAGTGGTGAACGCGTCATATGGAGTGCAGGAGCCCGAGCTGGAGGCGGTGCAGGCGGTGGCGAAGGCCTGGTGGCTCGGCCTGATCGTCGGTCTCGTCACGCTCGCCGGCGGCATCGTGCTGGTCGCCTACCCCGGGCCGACGCTGACGGTGATCGCGCTGCTGGTCGGCATCGAGTTGTTGATCGGGGGCGTGTTCCTGATCGTCGGCGCGCTGGGCCACCCGGCCGGATCGCGGGCCTGGGGCGTGCTCGGCGGCTCGCTGGCGGTGATCGCCGGGGTGATCGTGCTGCGCCATCCGAGCGGCAGCATCCTCGTGGTCGCGCTCGCGGTCGGCATCTACCTGATTCTCTCCGGTGTGCTGCGCCTCGTGGGCGCTGTCGAGTCGCGCGAGGGCCGCGGCTGGCTCGTGTTCGCCGCGCTGATCGACCTGGCCCTCGGGATCGTGATCGTGTCTTGGCCCAGCTTCGGGATCACGACGCTGGCGATCGTGCTCGGCATCGTGCTGATCGTGCGCGGGCTCGCGCTGGTGGTGATCGCGTTCGTGCTTCGCGCGGCCGGGCGCGAGCTCGCGTCGTCGGTCGGCCCGGTGGCGCCCGCGGCGTAGGGGCGCACGTGGCGTAGGGGTGTCGATCGGACCTCGTGCGCGTAGCCGATGTGCGAGCGGTAGGAGCCAGGCTGTGTCCGCCGCGTGATTACGTGGGTTGCGCCGCGGCGGACTGCGGCTGCGCCGTGGCGGGCTGCTCGGCCGGGATGCCGCGACTGAACAGCAGCGCGATCAGCGCGATCACGGCCAGCACCGCCAGCGAGGAGCGCAGCGCGGCCAGGCGCGCGGTCTCGTTCTCTTCCACGATCGCATCGCTCGCCCCGGGGCTCACCCCCGCCTGCTGCAGCGAGCTGCGCAGCTCGGCGTCGGAGACGAACGGAACTCCCCCGGTCAGCTGGACCGAGGCCTTGGATTTGACCTCAGCCGGCACCGCCGGGTTGTGCTGAACGCCGGTCAGCAGCGACGTGCTCAGGGCGGCGATCAGCACCGCCCCGGACAGCGCGGTTCCGATCGATGCGCCGAGGTTGGTGACCGTGTTCTGCAGGCCGCCCACCTCGCCGCTCTGCTCGTCGGAGACCGAGGACACGGTGACGCTTCCGAGCTGCGAGGCCAGCGCCCCGATGCCCAGGCCGGCGAGCAGCATCGGCCAGGTCACGATCTCCGGCCCGGCGCCGGCTTCCAGCGCGGCGAGCATTACCACGATGCCGGCGAGCAGCGCAAGGAACCCGAGCTGCACGACCCTGCGTGGTGAGGCGTTGGGGAACGCCTTCGGGATCCCGGCTGCCGCCAAGAGCAGCGTGAGTGAGAGCGGCAGCAGCCGCACGCCCGTTTCGATTGCGGAGAGACCGAGCGCGACCGACAGGAACAGCGGCACCGCGAAGAACAATCCCGCCTGCAGCAGATACTGAAAGAAGAACGAGATCAGCCCGCCTCGCAGCCTCACGTTGCGCAGGATCGCGGGGTTGACGAGCGGCTCCTGTCCCCGATCCAGCCGCCGGTTCTCCCACTGCACGAACAGCCATACGACGAGCCCGCCGGCGAGCATCAGCCAGATCGCCGGGGACAGGCCGATCCACTGCGGGGCACCCGGCTTGGGCTGGACGAACCCCCAGGCTCCCGAGCGCAGGATCCCGAACACGATCAGCCCCAGCCCCAGCGCAGAGAGCGCCGTTCCGACGAGGTCGAGCCGAACACCGGTCTCGGCCGCCGAGTCCTCCATGCGGCGGGTGAGCGCGAGGATCGCGAGCACGATCAGGACCTCGCCCACGAACACCCAGCGCCACGACAGGTACGTGGTGAACAGCCCACCGATCAGCGGGCCGGCCGCCACCGCGATCGCGCCGGCCGAGGCCACCAGGCCGTACGCGCGCGGGCGCTCGGAGCGGGTGAAGTTGGATGCCACGAGCGCGACGATCGCGGGCAGGATCAGCGCGGCGCCGGCGCCCTCCAGGAACGACCAGCCGAACATCAGCACGGCGAGGTTCGGCGAGATGGCGGTGATGAACGACCCGCAGCCGTAGATGACGCATCCGATCGCGAACGCGCGCTTGCGCCCGAGGATCTGACCGAGCTTGCCGCCGGTGATCATCAGCGAGGCCATCACGAGCGTGTACAGCGTGATCGCCGTCTGAATCCCGGTCACGGTCGTGCCGACATCCCGGGCGACCGTGGCGATCGACACGTTCATGACCGAGCTGTCGAGCACCATCAGGAACTGACCGGCGGCCAGGGTCACCAGGACGATTCCCGCGCTCCCCGCCCGGCGATCCGTCGTCTCTGCCACGGCGTCCAACCTAACAGAGGTGCCACCACGCCAACTCGTCGATTGCTTCAGCCCCACCGACCTTGTGCGGCTGGTGTCACGGGTCGTCAGATCCGGCGGCCCGATGGATCCGGCCTACGTAGAAAGCCGCAACAGCAGGGGGTATGGAGTCCCGATGGCGCGGGGCGCGGGCGCGCGTAGGCTCGACTGCATCGCTGATCTGGCCCGGCTCGGAAGTGCGGGTATCGGATGTCACATGCAGGACCTATGCCATCCGAGGCAGAATTAGGTCGAGCACCACAACGTGAAAGGGAGTGAGGCATGGCAACCACGCCTACGTATGACAGGTCCGGCGGGGGAGAGCAGGCCGGCGCCGGCTGGGTGATGTTCGCCGGGATCATGCTGCTGATCGTCGGTGTGCTGAACGTGATCTACGGGATCGCCGCGATCGACAACTCGAAGTTCTTCGTCCACGCAACCGAAACCCAGTACATCCTCAGCGGGCTGAACACCTGGGGTTGGGTGACGCTCATCCTGGGGGCGCTCAAGATAATCGCCGCCTTCTCGATCTGGGCCGGCGGGGCCTACGGGCGCTGGTTCGGGATCCTCATCGCTTCGCTCAGCGCGATCGGCGCGCTGCTGTCGATACCGGCATACCCGCTCTGGTCGCTCGCGGTGTTCACGATCGACATCCTGATCATCTACGGGCTGGCGGCATACGGAGGCCGGCCGATCGACGCATAAGAGGCCGAATGTCTCACACGACCGCATCCGGCAGGGGGGCGCCCACCACGGCGCCCCCCGAGCTGCCCTCCCGCACCGACCCGCCCTTGCCCCCCGACCCGCCCTCGCGCACCGGCCCGCCCTCCCGCGGGCTGATGGCGAGCGTCGTCGCGCTGCTCGCGGCGCTCGCGATCCCGCTGAGCGGTTGCGGCGAATCCAAGCAGGAAAAGGCCGAGAAGACTGCCATGAACACGGTATGCGCCGCCAGGTCGGACATCAAGACCCGGCTCGCGACGCTGAAGACGATCACACCGTCGATCGCGACGCTGCCGCAGCTCAAGACCGAAGGCACCGCACTGTTCGAAGATTTGAAAAAGATCGACGCCGTCCAGGGCGACCTGGCGCCGGCTCGCAAGCAACAGGTGCAGCAGGCCACCGAGGCGTTCCAACACGATGTCACAGCGGTCCTGTCGAGCGTGTCGAGCCTGTCCCCCAGCAGCCTCTCAAGCGCCGGTGCGCAACTCCAGAGCGCGCTGAGCCAGCTGGAGAGCGGCTATGCCAAGGCGTTCGGGCCGATCGAATGCAGCTGATCTGCGGAAGACGAAGGTGAACGCTCCCACACAGGAGATGCCTGTGCCCGACACGCCCCCGCCGGACGGCGCTCCGGCGCCGGCCCGGTCGCTCGGCGATCACATCTGGCTCGTCAGGTCGATGCTCGGGCTGGCGGCGGTTCTCAGCGTCATCGGCATATTCGCCGTCTGGGCTAACCGTCAGCTGCTGGATACCTCCTACTGGACCGCGACTAACACCAAGCTCTTGGAGAACGAAGCGATCCAGACGGAGCTGTCCTCGTATCTGACCGATCAGATCTACGCGAACGTGAACGTCGCGGGAGAAATACGCGCGGGCCTGCCCTCAGAACTGAAGCCGCTCGCCGGCCCCGCAGCCGGAGGGCTGCGCAGCGTGGTCGAAAAAGGGATAGTCCTGGCGCTGCAGCAGCCGCGTGTGCAGGAACTATGGAAGTCCGCCAACGAGGTCACGCACAAGCAGTTCGTCAACCTGATCGAGAACAAGAGCTCGGTGATCCACACCCCGGGTGGCGGGGCGGTGTATCTCGACCTGCGGCCGATCGTCTCAGAACTCGCGACACGGCTGGGGGCGCCCGCGTCGACGGCCGAAAAAATCCCGGCGAACGTCGCGCAGATCAAGATCGTCAGCTCCAAGTCGCTGGAAACGGCGCAGGCGGGAGTGCGGGTGCTGCGCAGCCTTGCGCTCATCCTGCCGCTGCTCGTGCTGCTCCTGTTCGCCGGGGTGATCGGCCTGGCTCGTGGGCGGCGGGCGCGGACGCTCCTGAACGTGGGCATGGTCTGCATCGGCGCCGCGCTGGTGACGCTGGTTGCCCGCACGATCATCGGCAACCAGGTGGTGAACACGCTGGCGAGCACAGAAGCGGTGCGCCCGGCTGCCAGCGCCGCGTGGTCGATCGGCACGAGCGTGCTCGTGGACGTCGCCGTCGCGATGCTCTTCATCGGGGTGCTGGTCGTGCTCGCCGGTATGCTCGGCGGGCCCTCACGCTGGGCGACGGCCACACGCCGGTCGCTGGCCCCGTACCTGCGCGACCGTCCCGACATTGCCTTCGGGGTCGTCGCGGTCGCGCTGCTGATCCTGTTCGCCTGGGGCCCGATCGAGGCGACCCAGAAACTGACCGGCGTTCTGCTGATCACGGTGCTGGCGCTGTTCGGCATGCAGATGCTGCGCCGCCAGACCGCCCTCGAATTCCCGGACGCCCCCAGCGCCGGCGGGATGGACTCGGTGCGTAAGGGACTCGCCGACTCATGGGGCACGCTCCGACGCGGAGGCGTCAGCCTGCGTGCCGGCGTCGTCGAGCGCGTGGGCGAGCGTGGCAGTGGCGGCCGCGCGCCCTCGGGCGATTCGGTGGGCGGGCTGGAGCGCCTGGCCGCGCTGCACTCGAGCGGCGCGCTGACAGACGAGGAGTTCGCCACCGCCAAGCGCGAACTGCTCTCGCGGTGACGGAAGAGCGCACCGCCCCCGCGCGGCAGGGGCTGGTGCTGGCGGCGCTGATCCTGGTCGCGTCGGTCGCTAACCTGAATCTCGCCGTCGCGAACACCGCGCTGCCCGACATCGGCAGGGCGCTGGACGCCTCGCAGACGGCGCTCGACCTGATCGCGGTGGGCTACTCGCTCGGCCTGGCCGCCTCGGTGCTGTACCTGGGCGCGCTCGGCGACCGGTACGGGCGCAAGCTGATGCTCGTAGTGGGCACGTGCCTGGCGATCCCCGCCTCGATCCTCGCCGCGACCGCCTCCAGCGTAGGGATCCTGATCGGCGCGCGCATCTTCGGCGGGCTCGCGGCCGGCATGGCCTATCCGACGACGCTCGCGCTGATCACGGCGCTGTGGTCGGGGCCGGGGCGCACGAAAGCGATCGCGCTGTGGTCGGGTCTCGGCGCCTCGATGTCGGCGCTCGGCCCGCTGCTCTCAGGCGCGCTGCTCGAGCACCACGCCTGGGGATCGGTATTCCTGATCACGGTGCCGTTCGCGCTGATCGCCGTGGTCATGGCGATCCTGCTGGTGCCGAGCCACGTCAACGAGACCTCAAACCCGGTCGACAACCCCGGGGGGATTCTGTCGATCGTCACGATCGCGGCGCTCGTTCTGGCGATCAACTTCGCGCCGGTCCCGAACAAGGGCACGGTGGCGCTCGCGCTGGCGGGCCTCGCGGTCGTGGCGCTGGCGGCGTTCTACCTGCGCCAGCAGCGGACCAGGTTTCCGCTGTTTGACCTGCATGTGGCCGCGCGCCGCGTGTTCTGGGTCGCGGCGCTGGGGGGGATCGTCGTGTTCGGCAGCCTGATGGGGGCGATCTTCGTGGGCCAGCAGTTCCTGCAGAACGTGCTCGGCTACTCCACGCTCGGCGCAGGGGCCTCGATCCTGCCGGCGGCCGTCCTGATGGTGTTGATCGCGCCGCACTCGGCCAAGCTCGTGGACACTCGCGGGGCGAGGTTCACGCTGCTCGTCGGCTACGTGTTCTGCCTGCTCGGGTTCGTCACGATGCTCGCGCTGTGGAAGACGGGCATTCCCTACTGGAAGGTCGCGCTCGCCTACGGCTTCATCGGCATCGGCGTCGGCTTCGCCGGCACCCCCGCCTCGCACTCGCTGACGGGGTCGGTCCCGGTCAAACGCGCGGGCATGGCTTCGGGGACCGCCGATCTGCAGCGCGACCTCGGCGGCGCGATCATCCAGTCGATCATGGGCGCCCTGCTCACGGCGGGGTTCGCGACGGCCGTGTCGAAGGCGATCGCCTCCGCGCCCAACAAGGCGCTGATCACCAACAACGTTCAGAATGCGCTGACCAAGTCGTTCTCCAGCGCCGAAGCGGTGGCGAAGCAGTATCCGCACTACGCGAGCGCGATCACGGCGGCGGCGAGGTCCTCGTTCGTGTCGGGGTCGGACTGGTCCTACGCCGCGGGCATCATTGCCGTCGTGTCCGGCGCCGTGCTGATCTTCTGCCTGTTCCCCAGCAGGGAGGATGAGCAGCGGTTGCTGGCCGAGTATCACGCACAGGACGCCGCCTCCTCGCCGGCCTGAGTGGGGACGGTCTCCTCACGCGAGGTCGGTTGCGGTCAGGACACCGCGTCTGACAGCGGGCGCTCGCTCGTGTCGTAACGAGCCACGGTGAACCCGATGAGCACCGGCACGTGCACGGCGAACACCACCAGGGACAGCGTGAGCACGACGAGCGGGCCGCCGCTCAGATGGTCGCGCAGGAACGCGTACTCGATCATGCCGGCGATGATCAGGTAGGCCAGCAGCGCCCAGCGTGCGACTTCGAAGAAGCGCTGCCACGGGAAGCCCGGGACGCGGGCGAGCGAGGCCAGGTTAGCGACGAGCAGCAGCGCCGAGGCGCCCAGCAGCGCGATCGCGGGCCCCAGCGGTACGTGATTGGGGATGTGCGCCGCGAGGTAGATGCCGGCGGCGACGATCAGCGCGAGCGAGGTCATCCCGAGCTGCGTGACTGGTGGGAGCTTACGGTCGTTCATGCAGACGCCGGCTGGTTGTGACAGCTCATCCCGATGCCCGCATGGTCATGGTCGTCATCCGGACGCCGGGCTAGGTCATGGCCGGTCATCCCGAGGCCAGCTTGGTCATGATCACGAGCGTCGCGATCTGCATCGTGCCGGTTATGCCGGCGCAGTAGATGAACCGCTTCATCAGCCGCTCGACCACCTGCGGATTGGGCTGCGGCTTCTTCAGCTCGACCAGCACGGCGATGTTCGCCGGCTCGAGCAGCCCGAGCGCGATCACCGCCATGATGCCGACCACGATGTAGCTGGCCACTACCCAGCCGTGCAGGTTGTAGCTGCTCTGCACGGTGCCGAGACGGTTGCCCAGCTGCCATCCGGCCGCGAGGGTGACCGTCACGACCGTCGGCATGATCAGCACCATCTTCGGCATCAGCCTGGTGGTGAACTCGACTCGGGCGGGGATCGACAGTCGCCCGATGATCGGGCCGAGCACGAACCCGAGGAACAGGTCGATGATCGTCCAGGCCGCGCCGCCGACGACGTGCAGGAACTCGAGCGGCCACAGTTCGTTCGCGGCGATCCCGGCGATCAGCAGCCCCAGCACCACAGCCACGATCGGCAGTCCTGCCCGAGGCACGATCTGAAAGTCCGGGCGCTCGATCCCAGCCGGAGCTCCCGCGGCCGGAGCTCCCGTGGCGGGATGCCCGCTCCCCACTGCGACCGCCTGAGCCGAGACGGTTACGTCAGCCATTACGTGACGTTAGCGCGCCGGCGGACGGACCGTCAAGCCCACGATCGGGATCCAACGCCCGGGATCGTCGATCGTGGTACGGAGTCGTGGCGCCCAAAAGAGCCGACGGCCGGGATCGAACCGGCGACATCCGGTTTACAAAACCGGTGCTCTACCAGCTGAGCTACGTCGGCGTGGGCTCGCATCGTAGCGCCGGGGGATGGAGGGAGGCTCCGCAGATCGGCCAGGATCATGTCAGCCACGCGGACAGCTCCTGCAGTGCGTCGGGGATGACGTAGTAGTAGGCCCACAGGCCCTGTCGCTCGGAGTCCACGATCCCGGCGTCGCGGAGCTTCTTGAGGTGGTGGGAGAGCGTGGGCTGGGAGATGTCGAACAGCGGGACGAGCTCGCAGACGCAGACCTTGCCGGCGTGCTTGCGCAGAACGTCCACGAGCTGCAGCCGGATCGGGTCGCCGAGGGCCTTCGCGACCTCGGCCATCCGCAGCGCGTCCTCACGCGCCACGTCGGGATAGACGACCGGCTCGCAGCAGCGCTCGCCGGTCGCGCGCTTCTGCTTGGGGGACAGCTCCAGATCGATGGACATCGATCTACTTATATCAATAACACTTACGGATATCAATGTAATAGTCTGTGGCTCATGAGCGCACGGGTCGCCATCAACGGCTTCGGTCGCATGGGACGTCTGGCGCTGCGAGCGGCATGGGACTGGCCGGAGCTCGCGTTCACCCATGTCAACGAGCCCGGTGGCGACGCGGGCACCGCCGCCCATCTGCTGACGTTCGACTCGATCCACGGGCGCTGGTCTGAGGACGTCAACGGTGACGGCGAGGTGCTGAGGGTCAACGGGACCGAGCTCGGCTACAGCGGCGTCGCCGAGCCCGGCGATGTGCCTTGGGGCGAGCTTGGCGTCGAGATCGTGCTCGAGTGTTCTGGCAGATTTCGCACACTTGAGCGCCTCGACCCCTACTTCCGCCAGGGGGTGCGCAAGGTGATCGTCGCGGCGCCGGTGAAGATCGGCGCCCTGAATGTGGTCGTCGGGGTCAACGACCACCTTTACGAGCCACAGCGCCATCATCTGCTGACGGCGGCTTCGTGCACAACTAATTGCCTTGCGCCCGTGGTCAAGGTGATCCACGAGGGGATCGGCATACGCCACGGACAGATCACGACCCTGCATGACATGACGAACACGCAGACGATCGTCGATGCGCCACACAAGGACCTGCGCAGGGCGCGCGCCGCAAGCGTCTCGCTGATCCCGACGACGACCGGGTCGGCGAGCGCGATCGGACTGATCTTCCCGGAGCTCGAGGGCAAGCTGAACGGCCTGGCCGTGAGGGTGCCGCTGCTCAACGCATCGCTGACAGACTGCGTGTTCGAGGTGGCCCGCCCCACCACCGTCGAGGAGGTGGGCGGCCTGCTCGAGGCGGCGGCCGCCGGGCCGCTGGAGGGGATCCTCGGCTATGAGCGCCGGCCGCTCGTGTCGGTCGATTTCAAGGACGATCCTCGCTCGGGGATCGTCGATGCGCCCTCGACGATGGTCACCGACGAGACCCAGGTGAAGATCCTCGCGTGGTATGACAACGAGTGGGGCTACGCCAACCGCATGGTCGAGCTCGCTCGCGCAGTCGCGAACACTCTCCCGGCCGACGAACGCACCGCGGACTCCGCCAGGGCGGCCGATGTCTAGCAGCACGGCAGCGCCCGCCGGAAGCACGGCGCCACAGCCGCGCGGCGATCTTCGCAACTACGTCCTGGTGACCGGCGCGTACTGGGCGGACACGCTCGTCGACGGGGCGACGCGGACACTCGTCCTGTTCTACTTCGACCGGCTCGGCTACACACCGCTGCAGGTCGCCTCGCTGTTCGTGCTCTACGAGATCGCCGGCATCGTCACGAACCTCGTCGGCGGGTGGCTCGCGGCTCGTCTGGGCCTGAAGATCACCCTGTTCATGGGGCTCGCGGTGCAGGTCCTGGCGCTTCTGATGCTGGGCTTCGCACCGGCGTCGCTGCTGGTCGTGCCCTACGTCATGGCCTCCCAAGCGCTCTCGGGCGTCGCCAAGGACCTGACCAAGATGAGCTCCAAGAGCGCCGTCAAGCTCGTTGTGCCCGAGAACGATGAGTCCTCGCTTTATCGCTGGGTCGCGATCCTGACCGGATCGAAGAACGCACTGAAGGGAGTCGGCTTCTTCCTTGGCGGCGCGCTGCTCACGATCTTCGGGTTCAAAGTCGCCGCGCTGGCCCTCGCGGCGCTCGTGCTCATCGCGTTGGTGGCCACCTCGAGCTTGATGCACGGACGCCTCGGCCGCCCAGACAAGACCGCGAAGTTCACACAGATGTTCTCCAACAACCGGGCGGTCAACGTCCTCGCCGCGGCACGCATCTTCCTGTTCGCCGCCCGCGACGTGTGGTTCGTCGTCGGCCTGCCGTTCTTCCTCTATGCCGAGCTGGGCTGGAGCTTCTGGGCGGTCGGAACCCTGCTCGCCGTGTGGGTCATCGGCTACGGCGCCGTCCAGGCGCTCGCACCGCGCTTCGTGCGCCGCCGCGGTCACGGCTCGGACGGCGAGCCCGACGGCAGGACCGCCGTCTGGCTGGCGCTCGGGGTGGCGCTGTGTCCCGCCGCGATGGCCGGCGCCCTGAACGCGGGCCTCGACCCGACCGTGGTGATCGTCTGCGGACTGATCCCGTTCGGGATCGCGTTCGCGATGAACTCCGCAGTCCACTCCTATCTCATCCTCGCTTACGCCGAGGACGACAAGGTCGCCATGAACGTCGGTTTCTACTACATGGCCAACGCCATCGGGCGCCTCGCCGGCACCATCCTCTCGGGACTGCTCTACCAATGGCACGGACTCACCGCGTGCCTGTGGACGTCAGCCGCGTTTCTCATAGTGGCCGGGCTGCTCTCGCTGCTGCTGCCGGCCGAGGCCGGGAGGAGCACACGAGCGATCCAGGACGCGGGCGCGGCAATGCAACTGTAACGGCGCGAGCGGGCGTGGGTATCGCAATGTATGGACGTGAGCCGTCTGCAAGCGGATCCGGTTTATCGCGGCACGGGAGGATAGTGTGCGATGAGTGGACGACGAGGCTCCCGGCAAGCCCAAGGCGCAGCTGGATGCGGAGTTCTCCGACCTGTACCGGGCGCACCTGCGCGACGTCTACAGCTATGCCTACTACCGGGTCGGCAATCATCACGACGCCGAGGACCTGACCGAGCAGACGTTCCTGCAGGCCTATCGCCACTTCGAGCGCGCCCAGCGCGAATCGCACGGCCGGCCCCTGCGGCCGTGGCTGATCAGGATCGCGCACAATCTGGCGGCGAACCTGTATCGCGACCGCTCGCGCAAGCCGGCCTCGCCGATCGACGACACGACGGCGCTGGCGGCGCCGCATACGACCGAGCAGCTGGTCGAGGGGCGCGAACAGGCGCGCCAAGTGCTCGACGGAGTGAGCCGGCTGGGAGAGGACCGGCGCGAGGCGCTGATCATGCGGTTCGCGCTGGGCATGGACAACCGCGAGATCGCCCGCGCCCTCGGCCGCTCGGATGGGGCGACCAAGGTTCTGATCCACCGGGCGATCAAGCAGCTGGAGGGACTCGTCGCGGACGCGGACGCGGACGATGGATGAGAACGCTGGCGAGGACGCGAGCAGAGAGGGTCTCGTCGATGAGTGAGGCGGCCCCCAACTTCGAGACCCTCTTGCGTGAGGCGCTCTCCCCGGTGGAGCCGCCCGCGGATCTGGCGCTGCGCCTGGAGGACACGCTGCGGAGCATCACCGAGCTGGCAGCGGACGAGCTGGAGGCTTGGGAGCTCTCAGCGATGCGCGATCCGCGCAACTGGGCACGGCCGGCGGCGGCGGTGGTGGCCGGCAGCGCCGCGGGTGCGGCGCTCGTGCTGCTGCGCGCGCGACGGCGCGCACATGCGGACGTCTCCCGTGGGGGCCTTGCCGGAGGCGCGCGAGATACCGCTGGGCGTGCGCTGCGGGACGTCGGCCGGGAGACTCGCAGGCTGCTCGGCGGCGACTGAGCGCGGCCAGGGGGCTGAGCGCGCGCCTGACCGGCCGGGGCCGGAGCTATAGATAGGCTCTGCCCGGACATGGCCACCTGCTACCGGCATCCATCGCGCGAGACGGGCGTGTCGTGCTCGTCCTGCGGGCGGCCGATCTGCCCGGACTGCATGACCCCGACGCCAGTCGGGATGCGCTGTCCGGAGTGCTCACGCCAGCGCACGAAGGTGATGCGCATGCGCGACATGACGACCGTGCCGCGGGTGACGTATGCGCTGATCGCGATCAACGTGATCATCTTTCTGGCCGAGGGCCACGGGGCCTGGACCATCGAGGGCGAAGCCTCGGGAACGGTCATCACCAAAGGCGGGCTCATCGGCAGCAGCGAAATCCCCGCGCTGGCCGGGCAGGGGGTCGCCCACGGCCAGTGGTGGCGTCTGGTGACGAGCGGGTTCCTGCACGAGAACCTCCTGCACATCGGCTTCAACATGTGGGTCCTCTACTACCTCGGGATGATGCTCGAGCCGGCGCTCGGGCACGTCAAGTTCGGGCTGATCTACGCTGTCTCGCTGCTGACCGGCTCGCTAGGGGCGTTGCTCGTCTCGCCCCACGTGCTGACGGTCGGCGCCTCAGGCGCCATATTCGGCGTCATGGGGGCGGCGGCGGTCGAGATGCGCGCGCGTCAGATCCCGATCATGCAGAGCGGAGTGGGCATGCTGATCGTGCTCAACCTGATCATCAGCTTCACGATCCCGGGCATCTCTTGGGGTGGACACATCGGCGGGCTGATCGGGGGCGCGCTGGCTGCGCTCGTGATCCAGCTGGGAGACCGCTATCGCTCGCAGGCGCTCGCGCTGGCGGGGTGCGTGGCGATCGCCGTCGCGGCAGTCGCGGGTTCGCTTGAGAGCGCCCATTCGAGCGAGGTGGAAACGGCCGGCCCCAGCCAGTTCACGACCATCGGTCCCGAACCGTGAGCCGCGCGCGGCTCCCCCGCTATCCGGTGTGCGTACGATGCCGACCGCGGCGCGCGGTACCCTCGTTGTCTTGATGACACTGCTCAGCGACGCTGAGATCGAACAACGTCTCACCAACGGGGGCGGGTGGCGCCGGCACGAGCGCGACTCGATCGTGCTCGAGTTGCAGTTCGCCGATTTCGCCGGTGCGATCGCGTTCGTGAACCTGGTGGCCGAGCTCGCCGAGCAGGCCAACCATCACCCCGACATACTCGTGCACGGCTGGAACAACGTACGCCTGACGCTCTGCACCCACTCGCAGGGCGGTGTGACCGAGGCCGACTTCGAGCTCGCCGCTCGCATCGACCGACTGGCGTGAACGGCCTGAAGCTCATCTTCGCGGCTGTGCTGATCGCGGTGAACGCGTTCTTCGTGATCTCCGAGTACGCGCTCGTACGCTCGCGCCGCTCGCGTCTAGAGCTCATGCGCGAGGAAGGCGTCAAGCGGGCCGGGCTGGCGCTGGAGCAGATCGGCAACATCAACGAGTACATCTCCGCCGTCCAGATCGGAGTCACGATGACCTCGATCGGCATCGGTGCCCTGGGCGAGCCCGCGCTCGCCAACATCCTCAAGGGCGCCCTGGGCGACACGCTCAGCCACGGAGTGGCGATCGCCGTGTCGGCGGTCGTGGCATTCCTGCTGATCGCCTCGGCTCAGCTGATCGCGGGCGAGATGGTCCCCAAGTTCTACGCGATCGACCGCGCCGAGCTGGTCGCCCGGCGCGTGGCCCGTCCGCTGCAGGCGTTCAGCGTGTTGTTCCGGCCGTTCATCCTCGGGCTGACGGCCGTCGCCGGTTGGATCCTCGGGCTGATGGGGGTCGACATGAGCCTCGAGCGCCGCGGCGGCTCGCCCGACGAGCTCAAGCGGCTGATCGCGGAGTCATACGCCGGCGGGCATCTCGACGTGGGCGAGGCGGGCATGCTCACCGGTGTGTTCCACCTGCACGAGCAGGAGGCGCGCCAGGTGATGACCCCGATCCCAGCAGTGGTGACGGTCGACCTGTCCCAGGACGTCGAGACCGCGCTGCGGCTGTGCATCTCCACCGGACACACGCGGCTGGTGACCACCGAGGACGAGAATCGCGACCGTGTGCGGGGACTTGTGCACGCGAGTTCGCTCGCGGATCTGCTGATGCGTGAGGGACCGCGCGCCTCGATCGAGCCGATCGTGCACGACGCGCCGATCGTGCCCGAGACCAAGCCGCTGGACGATCTGCTGGCCGAGCTCCAGCGCCAGCGCACGTCGCTGGCGGTCGTGGTGGACGAGTACGGCCGGGTGGTGGGCGTCGTGACGATCGAGGACATCATCGAGGAGGTCGTCGGAGAGATCTCGGACGAGACCGATCCGGCTGCGGGTGAGATTCGCAAGCTCGCCGACGGCGACTGGCTTGTGCGCGGGCACGTGGCCGTCACCGACCTGGCCGACTATGGCCTGGATCTGCCGGTCGACAGCGACGCCTACAACTCCGTCGGCGGTTTCGTGTTCGCGGAGCTCGGCCGGCTGCCCCGGCGCGGGGACACCGTCGCGGCGAACGGCTACTCGATCAGGGTGGAGTCCGTGCGCGACAACCGCATCGAGGCGGTCCGCATCCGGGAGCGGCGACCGGTGGCGCCCCCCGAGGGACGCACGGCCGAGGACTGAGCCGTTATGAGCCGTTAAACACGTCCGGCCCGCGGGGGGAGCGGGCCGGATCGTGTGCACTGGGAGGAGGCGGGTGTGCATTGCGACTGTGTCGCAGTCACCAGTATCTCCACCTGAATGAATGCCAGCTAAAAGTCGGATCAGAGTAAATAAATTCTCACGTGCGAAACGTCACAGACTGCTCGTGGCCGCGGCGGAGTTCAGTAGGAGTGGAATCCGCGCCCGCTCTTACGCCCGAGCGCGCCCTCCGCGATCAGCTGCCCGATGCGATCGGGCACGCGCTCTCCGATCGTCTCGCCGATCGCGGCGGACACGTCCAGGCCCACGAGGTCGAGCAGTGCGAGCGGGCCCATCGGGTGGCCCGCGCCGAGTCGCATGCACGTGTCGATCCCGGCCGCGTCGATGTCCGACCGTTCGAGCAGTCGCACCGCGCTGAACAGGTATGGGAACAGCAGCCTGTTGACGACGAACCCCGGAATGTCCGGCACCTCGACGGGAGTCTTCTCGAAGGTCTCACACAGGGCGAGCGCCCGCCGCCGCGTGTCCTCGCTCGCGCCGCTCGGAAAGATCAACTCGACCAGCTGCATCCGCGTCACCGGGTTGAACACGTGCAGCCCGACGAACCGCGCCGCTCGTCCGCTCTCCCGCGCCAGCCGCTCGATCGACAGCGAGGAGGTCGTGCTGGCGAGGATCGCCTCCGGCCCCAGCACGCCGTCGAGCTCGGCCAGCAGCCCGGCCTTGATGTCGTGATCCTCGACGACCGCCTCGACCACGAATGTCCCCTCCGCCAAAGCCTGCGGATCGGTGACGATCTGGACGTGCCCGGGGTCCACCTCTGCGCCCAGGCGGCCGAGGGTCTTCTCGACCGTGGCGCGTGCGCGGTCGGCCGAGTCCTCGGAGCGGGCGAGCAGCAGCACCGGACCGTGGTGGGCGGCGGTGGCGGCGAGGCCGCAGGCGATCGCGCCGCTGCCGGCTATTGCGAGACGTTCGTCCACTTGTCTTTTCCTGTGCTCTCTTCTCTGGCGTTGCTCTCAGCCGAATCTGGCTCGACTGGTCATCGGGTCATTGACTGACTGGTCAATCTAGTTTTGGGTGGGCGCGGTAGAGTACGGGATATCCCCATCAACATGCCGCGCAGACCTTAGGAGGACTGTTCAGTCATGAGGCAACCAGAGGGCCGCGAGGTCGTGATCGTCGAGGCTGTGCGCACGCCGATCGGCCGCGGGCACAAGGAGAAGGGCTACTACCGCGACACCCATCCCAACGAGCTGCTCGGCAAGTGCTACAGCGAGGTCATCTCGCGGGCGGGGATCGACGCGAGCGAGGTCGAGGACGTGATCGCGGGGTGCGTGCAGCAGTTCGGCGAGCAGGGCTTCAACATCGCGCGCAACGCCTGGCTGCAGGAGGGTCTGCCGATCGAGACTCCCGGCACGACCGTCGATCGTCAATGCGGCTCCGCCCAGCAGGCGGTCAACTTCTCCGCGGCGCTGATCGCCGCGGGCGTGCACGACGCGATGATCGGCTCAGGCGTCGAGCACATGGGGCATCTGCCGTTCGCGGCCGGGATGAAGACCCAGGAGGAGTTCGGGTTCGCATTCACGCCCGAGCTGATGGCCAAGCACAACATCGTCGGTCAGGGACTCGGCGCGGAGATGATCGCCGACCAGTGGGAGATCTCCCGGTCCGAGCTCGATGAGCTGGCTGTGCGCTCGCACCGCCTTGCCCACCAGGCGACGGAGGAGGGCCGGTTCGAGCGCGAGATCGTGCCGATCGCCGCAGGCGGCGACACGTTCGTCTCAGATCAAGGCATTCGTCCGGGAACTGACCTGGAGACGCTCTCCCAGCTGAAGCCGGCGTTCAAGCCCGACGGCAAGATCACCGCTGGCAACGCCTCGCAGATCTCCGATGGCGCGGCGGCCGTGCTGCTGATGTCGGCGGAGAAGGCCTCCGAGCTGGGGTTGACCCCCCGCGCGCGGATCGTCGATCAGACGACCGTGGGCTGTGACCCGGTGAAAATGCTCGAGGGCCCGATCCCGGCGACGCGCAAGATCCTCGACCGCAACGGGATGTCGATCGACGACATCGACCTGTTCGAGATCAACGAGGCGTTCGCGCCCGTGGTCGCGGCCTGGCGGCGCGAGCACAACCCCGACATGGACCGTGTCAACGTCAACGGCGGCGCGATGGCGCTCGGCCATCCGCTCGGCTCGACCGGCGCGCGGCTGATCACGACGCTGTTGCACGAGCTCGAGCGCTCCGACAAGGAGATCGGGTTCGTGACGATGTGCTGCGGCGGGGGTCTCGGGACGGGCACGCTGATTCAGCGCGTCTGAGACCGGTCTGAGGATGATGTTCAGGTTGGCGCATGCGCCAACCTGCCGGGCGGTACATGTACCGCCCGGCGAACCCGCACATGTGCGGGTTCGGGCCTGGCCGCATGCGGCCAGGCCTTCCTTCATTGCAATAGCCGGCTAACCGCCGCTAGGTCCCCCGCCGGTCCAATTCACGGCGACCGGCGGGAGGGCCAGCAGGGCCTGCCAGGTCGCGGCTTCGGTCTTGCCCGTCGGGGCGATGCCGTGGGCGGACTGGAACTGCTCGAGATCGGTCGTCGTCGTGGCGTCGAATATGCCGGTCGTCGCCTGGCTGGGGATGGCGCCGGCGAGGTGCTCCTGCATCCACAGCACCGGATCGCCGCGACTGCCCTGCGCCAGTTCGGTGTAGCCGGGGTTGGGCGTGACGCTGCTCAGGGGCGCGAGCGGTTCGGCCAGGGCGGTCCACTCGCCGGTCGGCGTTTCCTGCCAGTCCCACCAGGAGATGCCGGTCGCGCCGTAGTCCACGGCCTCCTCGCGGAAGCGCACAAGTTCGGCGTTCGAGGGGCTCTCGTAGGTCTGGCCGAGCGGGAAGATCGGGCGGCCGTAGACGCGGTTGGCGATGAACGTGTTGGCGTAGGTCGTGTCGATCGAGTTGCCGATGTCCTTCCAATACATCTGGGGCGCGTTGAACTGGGCTGCGTTCGGCCCGAGGAACACGGAGTAGGGGAACGACGTGTGGTCGTACACGTACGGGAACGACGCCAAACCGAGGGGATAGTTGGGCCCGATCGCCGCGCGCAGGTCGGCGATGTAGGTCTGGGCGGCGCCGTAGCGACCTTCGTATTGGGACTCGGCGTCGATCACCAGGCAGTCCGCGCCGTCGGCCACGGCTTTGGCTCCGAGCGCCGCCTCGCCGGCGGGGTTTGAGCCATAGACGAACTGCCACGCGCACACGTGCAGGCCGTTCGCGTGCAGCTGGGCGACCAGTTCGGGCGAGAACTGACTCCAGTAGTTGGTCGAGCCGTCGGAGCTCTTGATGAACAGCGTCGTCACGCCGGCCGCGTGCGCCTGGGCGACGATCGAGGCGAGCGAGCCGCCGTCAGACTGGCTCAGGTACCAGATCCACATTCCCTGGCCGTTGAACGCCGTTTCGCCGGGCGCCGGGGCGACGGGCGCCGGCGCCGGCGCCGGAGGAGGATCCTTCGGCTTGGGCGGGTGCAGGGCGTAGCGCACGATGCTGATCGGCCCGTAGGAGCTCGAGTAACGGTTGTGGCTGAGCAGCACCATGACGTTGCCCGAGTGCGCGCTCCCCGGCACGGTCACCTCCAGACCGGCGGCGGCCTTGCGCAGGTGGGCGGCCGGCGAGGCGCTCGAGATGCGTGCGCCGCGCGAGTGGGGGAACGCGACGACCATGCCGGCCGCCAGGCCCTTGCCCGCGATCAGCAGGACTCCGTGGATGGAGACCTCATGCGGGTTGGTGGCGCAGCTGTTCACCGGTACGCACTTCACGCTCGTGATCCGCACCGTTTTTACGTGTGCGCTGCTGGCTGGCGCTGGCTGGCTTGCGGGGGCCTTCGCCGCGGGCGTCTTGCTCGTGGGTGCACTGCCGTTTGTGCCGCCGGGGGCGCTCGCACCGCCGGGGTTGGCGGCGGCGGCGAACGCCGCCGTGTCGCCGAATGCGCCCGAGGCGAGGATGGCGAGCACGAGGATGGCTGGGCCGAGAACGCCCAGCGCAAGCGCGCGCAGCGGCGAAGCGGCTGCTGCGGCGATGAATCTAGATCGCTTGTGGGCGCCTGCGTTCGTCAACACAACTCCTGTTCGCGCCTTGGAGCGGCCACTGACCTTACCGGTATTCCCTCGCAAACCGGCCGGCGGGACGGAAGTTGCGTCAGTTCCAGCGAAAGCCAAGCGCCGAGGGCGTGGGTGCAAGCGGGCTTGCAGGCAACTCGTCCGGTGGCTCGGGGAGGTTGTAGCCGGCGGGGGCGACGTCGTTGGGCGCGTCGGCATGGAACAGCGAGGCGAGGTACTGGATCTGGCCGCGACCGACGCTCAGCTCCGACTGCCCGCCGCCATAGCAGCCGATGCCGTGCGCCGCGCAGTAGTCGTACACGTCGAGCAGCGATTGCAGGCCACCGAGCCGTGAGGGCTTGATGTTGATCGCGCGCGGCGGCCACGGCAGTGACTGGATGTCCGCGACGGAGTGGATCGGCGCATCCCAGGTGACCCGCGAGCGATGGGCCCGCAACACCTCTTCCGTCTGCGGCGTCAGCTTGGGATCCTCGATCCAGGCGTCTGGAAACGCCTCCACGACGCGCCGATACAGCTCCGGATCGGCGGGGTTGTCAACGATCGTGCCCTCGTACTGCCCCTTCAGATCGACCGAGTCGACAGCCTCCAGCGCGACGAGCCGCGCGATCAGCTCCTCGTCCCAGGATGGCGTCGGGTCGAGCTTGAACCGCAGCTCCGGTGCGATCTGCAGACGCTTCTGCAGCGGCTGCAGCGACGGCGGCTCGCCCAAACGCAGCGAGGCGACGAAGCGCAGCGGCTCACACTCGCGCCCCAATGCCGCGTGCAGCGTCGTGCCGGCCTGGCGCAGCGCGAGGTCCAGCGCGGCGGAGTCGAACGCCCAGGCGCGATAGAGACGAAACTCCGGCCGATCGGTCGGTCGCGGAAACAGGTCCAGCGAGCGCAGATGCTCGGCGAACGTCCGCAGAGTCCAACGGCCCGCGAGCGGCCATCGCGCTGCGCCAGCGCGCTGCAGCGCCTCCTGATCCTCGACTGCGTAGGTGACATCCTCGCCGAGGCCCTCCTCGCCTGAGCCGCGCAGCCGGATGACCGTTGTCTTGCGCACGAACTCGCTCGACAGGGCGACTTCGTGGCCGTCGAGCGCATATCCCTCGATCTCGACCGGCAGCTCTGCGAGCAGATCCCACGTGCTCATGCCGGGGTCTCTTTTTCCAGGCGGGCCACGAGCTCGTCCAGGCGCAGCTCCTCCAGCGCGCCCGACACGGCCTGGAGCTCGCGCGCGCACAGCTCGATCAGCGCCTTGCCCTCGCCGACGAGCTCGAGCGTCTCGTTCAAGCTCGCCTCGCCGGAGTCCAGGCGCCGGATGATCTTCTCGACCCGCGCGGATGCGGTCTCATAGGTCTGCTGCTGCACGGCGGTCGGCGCCTGGGGCTCGGGCTCTGACTCGGGCTCGGCTGCGGGTTGGGAATCGCTCATGGATCGACCACCTTCGCCGGGATCGTGTCGTCGGCGAAACGCAGCTTCACCTTACGCGCGGCCCTGGCCGCCGACGCGGTGGCGATCGGCTCGCCGGCGCGTGACTGCACGAGCGCGTATCCGCGCTCGAGCGTACGCTGGGGGTCGTGTCCGGCGAGGGCCAGCGCCAGACGCTGCAGCTCCTGAGACCGGCGCGTGCGGCAGTCGCGAACTGTCGAGGAGGACTTGCGCTCCAGCACGATCGCCCGCCGTCCGGTGAGCTCGCGCTCGCTCTGCACGCGTCGGCTCGAGGAGGCCCGGACCTCGCGCAGGCGTTGGTGCAGCAGCGCGCGCTGGCGCTCGATGTGGGCGGCCGGCGCGCGCGAGAGCGTCGTGAGCGTCTTCGCGCGCGAGAGCACCGCACGGCGGCCATGCTCACGCAAGCGCATGGCGGTGCTGATCAGCTCCGCGCGGGCACGGGCGCAGTCCAGCCCCACGGCGGCCTCGGCGGCGTGCGTGGGGGTGGAGCAGCTGACGGCCGCGACGTCGTCCAGCAGCGTGCGATCCGTGTGATGCCCGACCGAGGAGATCACGGGCACCGCCAGCAGCGCGACGGTGCGACACAGCGACTCGTCGCAGAAGCACAGCAGGTCCGCCAGCGAGCCACCGCCGCGCGCGACGATTACGACATCGACGTCTCCAACCGCGGCGAGCTCTGTGAGCGCGCGTACGATCAGCGGGGCGGCATGGCGATCCTGCACGGGCGCGAACCCCCACACGATCCGCCCAGCCCAACCCCGCCTGGACAGTCCCGCGAGGATGTCGTCGCGCGCCTTGCCGCTCTCGCCGGTGATGACGCCGATCGTACGTGGCAGCAGCGGACGGGACAGCAGCTTCTGCGGCTCCATCAGACCCTCGGACGCAAGTTGCCTGCGCAGGCGCTCGATGCGGGCGAGCAGGTCGCCCTCGCCCGCGACGCGCAGGTCCGAGACCGAGAACGAGAATCCCGGAGAGGAGGTGGCGCTGCCAGGGTAGAAATCACAGCCACCCGCCACCACGACCTGCATGCCCTCCACGGGCGCGCTGCCGGTGCGCGCGAGGATGGACTCCCAGTCATTCAGCCACACCGCGCACGGGATCGCCCCGGCGCCGTCGCGCAGCTCGAAGTAAACGCGCGCGCGGGACGGACGCAGGTTGACAAGCTCGCCCACGAGCTGCACGTGTGCGAACGAGCGCAGCTTGGCGCGAAGTGCGCCGGCGTACTCACCGACGCCGTACGGTCCCGGCAGCTCGCTCCCGGGAATGCCGGCATCGACGCCGCCGCGCGCGGGGGTGGATGTGGGAGGTGTGACCACGGTTTCAGCATACGCACCACCGGTGATGGGACTCTGGCGGTTGGGCTGCACGATGGGCGGCGCTAGGATCGACGCTCATGCCGCGTCGCATCGAACACCGGCTCGGCTCCTAGCCGTGGCAAGTCGCGGCAAGAGTTCCCACGGCCGCGGGCGCGGACGTTCCCGCAAGCGTCGTGCGAGCACGGGCGCGCCGCTTGGGGTGCAGACCGGAGGCAGTGATCAGGAGCTAGATCAAAAAAAAGCAGTGACCGCGCGTACGCACACGCGCGCGCACACACGCGGGCGCGGTCACGACGATTTTCGAGGCTCGACCACCGGCTTCGCTGGCGGAGCCGCAGTCGGCCCGCGCCCGCAGTCGCCGTGGCATCCGTGGCCGCTGTCGGAGATGCTGATCCTGATCGGCGCCGTCGGCGCGGCCTTCGGGTTCAAACGACTCGCCCACGGGGGGATCTCCAACGGGGGGCCCGTCCTGTTCGCGGGACTCGGGGCGGTCGTGCTCGGCACGCTGGAGATCACCTGGCGCGAGCACCATGCCGGTTATCGCTCGCACGCGCTGCTGCTGGCGCTTGGCGCCCGTCGTCGTGCTCTACACCGGGGCGGTGCTCGGCCTGGCCGCATTCACGAACGTGACGCGCCTGCTGAGCGTTGGGCTGCTAGCTGTGGCCGCGGCGGTGTTCGCGGTCCTGTTCAAACTGCTGCGCGCGCGCTTCCTGGACGCCCGTACCCGGGTGGTCAGTCGCCGCTGAGACCACTGAGCGAGGGCATCGAGCGCTCGCCCGTGTCCGCCGCCTCGCCGCGAGTCTCGCCATCGAAACCAAGTTGCTCCAGGCGGGCAATCTCGCGCTCGCCTTCAACGCGGACGGGATCCTCGGACGGTAGATCCGCGATCAGGCGGGCGATGCGGTTGCGCAGCTGCAGGGCAAAGTGGGGAGTGGAGGCGCCCATCAGCCGGCGCACGTCCTCGACGCTCACTTCGTGCGCGCGCTCCTTGCGCAGCAGGGTCGGGTCCTCGGCCTGGCTCATACCGGTTCGCTCGCGTGTGGGTATCGATGGTGGGAGTAGGGGAGGAAGGTCATTCGACGGGGAGGCTGGACGATTCTCCGGAGGGGGTGGAGTGCGCCACGATCTGCAGCATCGCATCCAGTTCGGCCTGGGTGCTCGCCGAGATAGCGCTTTCGTCGCCGATCAGCCAGCCGTGATTGTAGACGCCCTTGACCGGCTGTGAGTGGGGTGCCGCGGGCTGGATGTCGCTCAGGTAGTGGCCCAGCGGCGACGGCACGCCCGACGCGTCTTCGAGCAGCAGCAGTGGCGCGTAGTCGCCGGTCGCCGACAGGATCGCGGCGGCGGGCGCGTCGAACGGACGGTTCGCGTTGGCGAACAGGAGGCCGTGGCCGGATTCGCGGATACCCCAGCCGAACGAGTCATCGGAGAAGCGCGAGACGGCGATCGCGTTTCCGGCGGGGGTCGCGTCTTCGCCGGGGCTGACCTCGGCGCGCTTGACCGAGCCGTAGCGTTCGAGCTCGGCGAGCGTGTGCGGGCCGATCGCGGTGGACCCGACCGTGTAGATCGCGGGCCGGCCGAGGCTCCTCAGCTCGGCGGCGGTGGCGGCGGGCACCCCGGCGGCGCTGACGAACAGGATCGGCGCTCCGCTCAGCGCCGCCAGGCCGGCGGCGGGCATCTCGAGCGCCGGTGGACCGTCCGGATTGACCACGATCACGTTGTGGGAGGCTGAGCCGCGCGCGATCGCAAGGAGCTTCGCGACGGACACCGCCAGCGCGTCGGGAGCATTGGTTTCGGCCCCCCGCGCGCGGTAGCCGGCGGGCGCTTCGATCGAGGAGCCGAGCAGGATCAGCTGCACGCCGCCGAGTGAGCTCGCGCCGGCGGGTCCCATCGCGCGCAGCGCCTGCACGCTTGCCTGCGGCAGGCGCCCGCCTTCGGTGTACAGCAGCGGCGCGCTCAGCGGAGCGCTCGCGAGCACTGAGGCCGCGAGCGCGGCGGGCCAGTCGTGTGAGTCGACGAGCACGACCGCGTGCGGGCGCGTGCTCGCGGTCAGGCCCGGATAGGCCGCTCGGGCCACCGCGGACGCATCGTCCACGGCGTCCGCGCCGCCGAGCCTCGTCGTGTTCCGCGTGGCGGTTGCGGCCGTCCCCGCCGCGCCGGTGTGGATCACGATCGTTTCGACGCCTGGAGCGGCGCTCTGCTCTTCCGAGGCGGTCTTGCCGCAGCCCGTCAGCGCGATGAGCATCGCGGCGACGGCGCCGAGGACCGCCGGAAGCCGTCGTGGGAAGCTGCGTACGGTGGCGCGCGCGGGCATCGTGGGACACTAGCGAGCATGCCGGAGCCCGCGCCAGCCCCCGCCGTCCGGACTGCAAGGCGCTGTGTCGCTGCAAAGATGAGCGCTGCCGCGCCCGGCTGCCGCGCCCGTATACTCGCGCGCCGTGGCGGTTGACGCGGATTCCAAGCCCGTATACGAGCAGGGCGACCAGCCTCCCGGCGTGCCGCCGCTCGCGCTCACGGGCGAGCGCACGCTGCCGGACGTGCCCGAGGAGAACTACTGGTTTCGCCGCCACCTCGCCGTGTACGAGTGGATCGCGGAGCGCGTTCGCGGATTGCGCGTGATCGATATGGCCTGTGGCGAGGGCTACGGGTCCGATGTGCTCGCGGGTATGGCGGCCGAGGTCGTCGGTGTGGACGCCAACCCCGAGGCGCACGAGCACGCGCGGTTGCGCTACCGCCGCGAGAACCTGCGGTTCGAGCGCGATCTCGTCGAGACGTATGCTTCGCCGGCCGACGCGGTCGTGTTCCTGCAGACGATCGAGCACCTCCAGGACCCGGTATCCGTGCTGGAGCACTTCCGCTCGTTGATCGGCTCTGAGGGGAGGGTGTTCGTGTCAACGCCCAACGTGCTCACGCTCGCGCCCGCGGGGGCGCCGCGCTCGGACAATCCCTGGCATGTGCACGAGTACCGCGCGTCCGAGTTCGAGCAGCTCTGTCGCGGCAGGTTCTGCTCGGTGCGGCTGTTCGGATTGTTCCACGCGCGCAAGCTCAGGGTCCACGAGCTGGCGTTGCGCGCGGGCTGGGACTCGGTGCATCCCCGCCTGCGGCTGACCAAGCCGTTCTACGACCGCTTCAACCCGGCGATCGGCGCCTGCGACTTCGCGCTGCGTCCCGCCGGCATGGCGGACCTGGACCGGGCGCTGGACTTCGTCGCGATCTGCCGGCCGTGAGCGGAGCCCCTCGCTCGTCGTTACGGCCGGTCGTGAGTGGACCGCGGCCCAGATGAGCGTGACCGGTAAGCCGCGCGGCGCGCTCGCGATCGTGCTGCATACGCACATGCCCTACGTGGAGGGCTTCGGCACGTGGCCTTTCGGGGAGGAGTGGCTGTGGGAGGCGATCGCCGGTTGTTACCTGCCGCTGCTCGACCTGCTCGACGCGCGCGATCCACCCGTGACGCTGTCGCTCACGCCGGTCCTCGCCGATCAGCTGAGCGCGCCGGGGATCGCTGAGCGCTTCGAGCGCTTCATCGACGACACGCGCCGGTTCACCCACGCAGAGGATGCCGCGGGGCTGCGCGCGGGCGGCCATCCCGGGCTGGCGGCCGAGCTGGAACGGGCGTGGAGAGAGGACTACGAGCACGCCCGTGACCGCCTGGACGCGCGGGGGGAAACCTGCTGGGCGCGTTCGCGCCCCACGCCCGCTGGACTTCCTCGGCGACCCACGCGGTGCTGGCGCTGCTCGCGACCGATGCCGGCGCGCGTCTGCAGATCGAGACGGGGATCGCCGCCCACGTCGATCGTATCGGCGGCTGGCGAGGCGGGTTCTGGCTGCCCGAGTGCGCCCACGCGCCCTGGCTCGAGCCGATCCTCGCGGCGGCCGGCGTACACAGCACGTGTGTCGAGCTCACCTCCCGGTTCGGTCTCGGCGCGCGCGAGCACCTGCGCCCGCTGCTGTCCGACGCAGGCGTGGTCCTGTGGCCGATCGACCGCGCCACGATCTCGCTCGTGTGGAGCGACTCCGGCTACCCCGCTGACGGCGCCTATCGGGACTATCACCGCCACACTGTCCACCACCACAACCCCTGGCGCAACGACGGCTCCGCCTACGACCACGATTTGGCGCTTACCCGTGCGCGTGAACACGCGGCGGACTTCGTCACTCGCACCCGCGCGCGCCTGCGCCGCGACGGCGACGGCCTCCCGGGGGGAGGCCTCGCGGTCTGCGCCCTGGACACCGAGTTGCTCGGGCACTGGTGGTATGAGGGCCTGCACTGGCTGCGGGCGGTCCTCGAGGAGTGCGCGATCCAGGGCCTCGAGCTCGTGCGTCTCGACGATGCCCTCGATCGCTTCGAGCCGATGCCGCTGGAGGGCGATCTGGCGCTCGGGGCCGGCATTGAGCGGCTGACGAGCAGCTGGGGTGAGAACGGCGACCTGTCCACCTGGTCGGGACCGGCGGTGGCCGAGCTCGCCTTCACCACGCGCGCGGCCGAGCTACAGACCCTCGCCGCTGCGACGACCGGGCGCGCCGGCGCCGCGGCCGTGCGCGAGCTGCTGGCGCTGCAGGCGAGTGATTGGGCGTTCATGATCTCCCGTGGACTCGCGGTGCCCTACGCGCACGAGCGCTTCGACGGCCACCGCACCGCGCTCGTCCGGGCGCTGCGGGATGGAACGGAGGCGAATGCCCCGGGCCTGCGTAACCTCGCGAGCGCGACCGATCCTTCCGTTCTGCTCGCGCCATGAGGAGTCGTTGACTGCGTGAAGCGCCGCGTCTCACTCCCAGCGCATCTGTTCCGGCGCATCGCGCAAGCGGATGACGCGCGCGGGCGAGCCGGCGACGACGGCGTTCTCAGGCACGTCTCTTGTCACGACCGTGTTTGTGCCGACGATCGCGTTGTTCCCGACGCTCACACCGCGCAGGACGCACGCGCCATAGCCCATCCAGACGTTGTGCCCGACGCGGACGTCGCGCTTGTATATGCCCTGCAGGCGGATCGGGCGGTCGACCTCGACGACGCCGTGGTCGAAGTCGATCAGCATCACGCGATCGGCGAGGATGCACTCGCGCCCGATCGAGACGTGCTGGTAGGCGGAGATCGTGCACTCCTGGCCCATCACGGTCTTCGCGCCGATCGACACCTCGCCCTCGTGCACCCTGATCTTGGAGTCGTTCCCGATCCACGCCCAGCGCCCGATGCGCAGCGTCGCATGCCGTCCGATCTCCAGCTGCACGCCCGGGCACACGAAGCAGATCCCTTCGGTCTGCAGGCGCTTGCCGAGCCGCAGCTTCAGCCACACGTAGCGCATCAACAGCCGCGCGTAGTGGCGGTTCAGCATGTTGTTCGCGCGCATGAACCGCAGCAGCGTCAGCGGTCCGCCGTGCAGCGGCTCAGGTGCCCGGCGCCGTTTCACAAGCGGGCATCCTAGATACTTCGGCGATGCCCTCCGACCTCGCCCAGCGCCTGCTCGCAGGTGACCGCCGCGCACTGGCGCGGGCGATCTCGCTCGTCGAGGACGACCGCCCCGAGGGCTGGGCGCTCGTGCGCGTTCTCTACCCGCACACCGGCGCCGCCGCGGTCGTCGGCTTCACCGGACCACCGGGGGTAGGCAAGTCCACGCTGATCGGCGCGCTCACCAAGCTCAGGCGCGAGGCCGGACGCACCGTGGGCGTGCTCTCGATCGATCCCTCCTCGCCGTTCACGCACGGGGCTCTGCTCGGCGACCGCATCCGTCTGGCAGCGCACTTCCTGGACCCGGGCGTGTTCATCCGCTCGATGGCCAACCGCGGCGCCCTCGGCGGCCTCTCGGAGGCGGCGCTGCAGGCGGCGCTGCTGCTCGACGCGGCCGGCCGGGAGGATGTGTTCGTGGAGACCGTCGGCGTCGGCCAGGCCGAGATCGACATCATCGATCACGCCGACACGATCGTGCTCGTGCTGATGCCGGGCTCCGGCGACTCGATCCAGGCGCTGAAGGCGGGCGTCATGGAGATCCCCGACATCATCGTCATCAACAAGGCCGACCATCCGCTCACCGACACGATGGTTCGCGAGATCCGGGGCGTGCTCTCGCTCGCCAACCTCGACCGCTCGCCCGAGGAGGCGGCCGCACGCTGGCGCGTGCCGATCGTCAAGACCGAGGCCGCCCACGGCACGGGCGTGGGCGAGCTGGTGGAGCGCCTGGACGAGCACCGCGCCCACATCCTGGCGGCCGGCGAACTGGACGAGCGCCGCCGGCGCAACCTGCGGGGAGAGGTGCTCGCGATCGCCACCGCCCGCCTGCGCCGGCGCCTGGAGGACGAACTGGGCGAGGACCCCGAGTTCCAGCGCCTGCTCGACGAGGTCGTCGCCCGGCGCCTGGATCCAGCCAGCGCCGCCACGGCGCTGCTGGAGCGAGTGGACGGGTAGGGTCTCAGCCTCAGATGGACTATCTGAACTGGGTCGAGAACAACTGGGGGCTGCTGCGCCGTGCGATGCACGGTCACACGGCGATCTACCGCGTCAGTGGCGGGCGTGTCGGCCATCATGTCCCTGGCGCGCCGCCGATGCTGCTGCTCGACCATGTCGGCGCCCGCAGCGGCACGCGCCGCACGAGTCCGCTCGTGTACGGCAGGGATGGCCAGAACCTGATCCTGGTCGCCTCCAAGGGCGGCTATCCGAAGAACCCGGCCTGGTTCCACAACCTCGTGGCCCACCCGGACGCCACCGTTCAGGTGGGCTCACGACACCTGGATGTCCATGCGCGCGTTGCCACGGCCGAGGAGCGCCCGCGCCTGTGGACGCTGATGGTCGGCGTCTACGGCGGCTACGAAGCCTACCGCCGGCGCACCGAGCGGGAGATCCCGCTCGTCGTGCTCGAACCGCGCTGAGCCTGTCAGTCCGGCCGAGACTTCGCAGCCAACGTGCCCGCCGGTGAGGCGTCAGCGCTCGGCGCGCAGCGAGCGCGCGGTCGGCGAGCGCTCGACGGAGCGCTGGTCGGGCAGGGTGCCGATTACGCGGTCGCCGACCGTCGATGTGACCCCGAACCAGTAGCGCTCGTTCTTGAAGTGGTGCAGCCTGTGGTTGCGCCAGACCGCCTTGAAATAGCGCCGCTTCGGCCGGTAGGGGGTGTGGATCAGGAAGTGCGTCCACTCGTAGGAGGCCAGGATCGTGAAGCTCGTCAGCACTCCGGTGGTCGCGTAGGCCAGGCGCGGACCGCCGAGCACGAGCGCGATCGGATACGACAGTCCCCAATTCACGAGCGCGATCATCGGTAGGAACACCAGCACCCCGTAGACCGGCAGCAGCACGCCGTCGAGCACCCCTGGCGCTTCGTGGTGAGCGCGGTGCTCGCGCGCGGTCAGCATCTCGACGCGGCGCCCGCGCAGCATGAACGGCGGCGCGTGCAGCATGTAGACGTGGATCGTCCACTCCACGAACGGGGTCACCGCGATCAGGCCGGCGACCATCACCGCGTCGCGCCAGCTCCAGGCGCCCTGGGCGATCCGCAGGCCGAGCGCGATCGCCACCGCGCCGAACAGGTACGGAGGCGAGGGCTGGCGCCAGAACGCCCTGAAGCAGTCGCCAAGCGACACGGTCCCGCGGCGGCTCGGCACGTCATGAGCCGGAGCGGTGTACCGATCGCTCTCGCCCGGGTCTCCCTCGACCGCCTGCTCGACTGTCGTGTCCGTCATCGCACTCCAGCTTATGGTGCGCCGGTGACCCATGCCCCGTGCACGGCTTGCGGCGATCGCGCGCAAGACCGAGAGGGGACTACGCGCCCAGCGCCCGGGCGATCACCATCTGCTGAATCTCGTCGGTCCCCTCGCCGATCGTCAGGATCTTCGCGTCGCGGTAAAACCTGCAGACCGGGTACTCCTCGATGAACCCGTACCCGCCGTGGATCTGCACGGCCTCCTCGGCGCAGCGCACCGCCAGGCGGCCGGTCTTCAGCTTGGCCTGGGCGGCGGTCAGCGTGAAGTTGCGCCCCGCGTCCTTCTCGCGCGCGGCCTTGTACACGAGCAGCCGCGCCGCCTCGATCTCGACCGACATGTCCGCGAGCTTGGCCTGTATGGCCTGGAACTTGGATATGGGCCTGCCGAACGCCCTGCGCTCCTTCGCGTACTTCAGCGCCTGCTCCAGCGCCCCCTGCGCGAGCCCCACGCCCATCGCGGCCACGCCGATTCGGCCGATGTCGAGGATGTGCAGGAACTGCTTGAACCCGGCCCCCCGCGGACCGAGCAGGTTCTCCTCGGGCACCCTGCACTCGGTGAACGTCAGCGGGCGCGTATCCGACGCGTTCCAGCCCATCTTCCTGTACGGCTCGCCCTGTTCGTACCCGGGCGTGCCGTTCGGAACGATGATGTTCGAGATCTCCTTCCCTCCATTCTCGGACCCACCCGCTGCGCCCGCGTCCTCGCCCGCCGGCTCCTCCGCGGTCACGGCCGTGATGCACACCATCCCGGAGATCTTCGTCCCGGCGTTGGTGATGAACTGCTTCGCTCCGTCCACCACCCATTCCCCGCCAGTCAGTCTCGCGCGCGTGCGTGTGTTGCCAGCGTCCGATCCCGCCTCCGGCTCGGTCAGACCGAACGCGCCCAGCGCTTCGCCTGAGCACAGCTTCGGCAGCCACTCCTCCTTCTGACGCTCTGACCCGAACAGATAGATCGGCTGGGTGCCCAGCGAGGTGTGCGCGCACAGCGTGATCGCGACCGAGCTGTCCACCCGCGTGAGCTCCTCCACCGCCAGCGCATACGCGAGCGTGTCGCCGCCACCGCCGCCGTACTGGAGCGGGAACGGAATCCCCATCAGGTTCAGCTCGCCGAGCTTGGCCACGATCTCGTACGGGAACGCCTTGCATCGGTCGAGCTCCTCTGCGACCGGCGCGACCTCTCCCTCGGCGAACTCCCTGACGGTTCGCCTGATCAGCTCGTGCTCGGGAGAGAGGTCGAAGTCCACGACGGTCTGCGCCTACGCGCAGTACGAGCGCGCGAGCTCGACGAGCAGCCGCACGCCGTAGCCCGAGGCGCCCTTGCCGACGTACGCGCGTCCGAGATCCCAGGCCGAGCCGGCGATGTCCAGGTGCGCCCAGGGCACCTCGCCGACGAAGTTCGACAGGAACGCCGCGCCCACGATCGTGCCGGCCTTGCGGCCTTCCGGCGCGTTGTCGAGATCGCCGTAGGTGCCCTTGATCAGCTCGTCGTACTCCTCGTGCAGCGGCAGGCGCCAGGCGATCTCCCCGGTTCGCGCCCCGGCGGCGACGATCCGCTGCGCGAGCTCGTCGTCGCTTGCGATCAGCCCCGAGTAGGTCGAGCCGAGCGCGATGATCACCGCGCCCGTCAGCGTCGCCAGGTCCACGATCCGCTCAGCCCCGAGCCCGACCGCATGGCACAGGCAGTCGGCCAGCACGAGTCGTCCCTCGGCGTCGGTGTTGTTGACCTCGATCGTGCGGCCGTTCTGAGCCGTCACGATGTCACCGGGCTTGACCGAACGCCCGCTCGGCAGGTTCTCGGTCGCGCCGATCACCGCCACCAGCTCGACTCCCAGCCCCAGCCGGGCGATCGCCGCGACCGCCTCGATCACAGCGGCGCCCCCGGACATGTCGAACTTCATCTCCGCCATCTTCGGTCCCGGCTTCAGCGAGATGCCGCCGCTGTCGAACGTCACGGCCTTGCCGACGAACCCCAGTGTCGGGGCGTTCTGTACGGCGCCGCCGGGGGGCTCGTAGCGCAGAGTGATCAGCGCCGGCTCCTGCTCGGAGCCCTGAGCGACCGCGGCGAACGCGCCCATCCCGCGTGCGGCGATGCCGGCGCGCCCCTCCACCTCCACGGACAGCGCCTCGATCTCCGCGGCCAGCCCGACTGCGTACTCGGCGAGCGCCGTCGGCGTCAGATCGTTCGCCGGGCGGTTCTGCAGATCTCGCGCGCTGTTCGCGGCCTGTGCGACGAGCGCGGCCTCATCCACGCGTGTCTTCAGCGCGTCTCCGCCATCGGGCGCGGAGACGATCAACCGCTCCAGCCGCTTGGGTCCGGAGGCCTCCTCGCCGCCCTGTCCGGGCTCGGTCTGGGACTTGTGCGCGTCGAAGCGATAGTCCGCCAGGATCGTTCCCTCCACGAGCGCCGCGGCGACCTCGACGCCCGTGTCAGCGGGGGTCTGCCAGCACAGCGCACGCGTGCCGATCTCGAGCGCCCGCGCATGCGTCGCCGCGGCCACCACCCTGGCGCGCTCGGGCGTGAACTTGGCGCGCTCGCCAAGTCCCACGAGCAGCCAGCGCCTGCCCTGAGCGTGCGCCAGACCCAGCGCCTTCAGCGAGCGCTTGGCCTCGCCCGAGCTCAGCAGCTCGCCCAGCTCCGCGGGCGCCCGCGCGGGCGGGTCCTCGCCCTCGAACAGACCGACCGCCACGGTGTCGGCGTCCGTGTCCAAGCCTGTTTGTGTGGCGCTCGATACCCGCACGATCCCGGGCAGGATATACGTCCGCGGGTCATCCCGGCCGCGTCTGAGAAATCGCTCGCCCTCCTGGCGATCGTGACCGCCAGCGCTTCGCGCTGTCTCTTCCCCGCTAGCATTCTCGATCTCTCGTCGTTTCAATCGCCATCGTCCCCAATCCCAGGAGACCCTGCATCCCATGCCCAAGACCGTGATCCTCGGCGCCGCCCGCACACCGATCGGCAAGATGGGCGGTGGCCTGTCAACGCTCGACGCGACCGCACTCGGCGCCGCTGCGATCGAGGCCGCGCTGGAGCGCGCCCAGGTCGAGCCCGAGCAGGTGCAGCACGTCGTGATGGGCCAGGTCCTGCAGGCCGGCCAGGGGCAGATCCCCTCGCGCCAGGCTCAGATCAAGGCCCACATTCCCAAGGAGGTCTCATCGGAGACGATCAACAAGGTCTGCGCCTCGGGCATGCGCGCAGCGGTGATCCTCGACCAGGCGATTCGCGCCGGCGACGTCCAGGTCGGCGTGGGCGGTGGGATGGAGTCGATGTCGCAGGCGCCGTACCTGCTGCCGGGCGCGCGGTTCGGATTTCGCATGGGCGACGTGAAGGCGCTGGACGCGATGGTCCACGACGGGCTGACCAACCCGTTCTCGGGCAAGCAGATGTTCGTCGAGGCGACCGCGGTCTCGGATGAGCTGGAGATCACCCGCGCCGACCTCGACCGCTGGGCGCTGCGCTCGCACGAGCGCGCACTGGCCGCGATCGACGAGGGACGCATGGCCGAGGAGACGGTCTCCGTTACGGTCCCCGGAAAGAAGGGCGACACCGTGGTGGAGGTCGACGAGGCCCCCCGCCGCGACACCTCCCTGGAGGTGCTCTCCAAGCTCCCGGGGCTCGTCGGCAAGGAGGGCTCGCACACGGCAGGCAACTCCCCGGGCGTCAACGACGCCGGTGGCGCGCTGGTGCTCGCATCGGAGGAATGGGCGGCGGCCAACGGCAGGCAGGCGCTGGCCGAGATCGTCGCCCACGCACAGTCCGCCGACGACTTCGCCTACCTCGCCCGCACGCCCGCCTCGGCCGCGCTGAAGGCGCTGGACAAAGCCGGCCTGCAGCCCGGGGACATCGACGTGTGGGAGATCAACGAGGCGTTCGCGTCGGTCACGCTGAACTCGATCCGCATGCTCGGCATCGACGAGGATCGCGTCAACGTCAACGGCGGCGCCGTCGCGCTCGGCCATCCGATCGGCGCCTCCGGCGCACGCATCCTCGGCTCGATCGTCTATGAGCTGCGCCGCCGCGGCGGCGGCCTGGGCTGCGCGGCGATCTGCTCGGGTGGGGGTCAGGGCGACGCCGTCATCCTCCGCGTCTGAACGCGCCCGATCCGATGAGCGCGCAGGTCGGAGAGCCAAGCGTCACCCCGGCCATCGTCGGCGCCGACGCAGCGCCGCGCGCGGCGGCGTTCTTCGACCTCGACCGCACCCTGATGGCGGGCTCCTCGGGGATCTTCTTCGCGCGCGCAGCCTATGAGGCGGGGATGATCACCCGCGGGCGTCTGCTGGGGGACCTGTGGCAGAACCTGCGCTTTCGCCTGCGCGGCTCGACCGACGACTGGGCCGATGAGGTGCGCAGGCGCGTGGGGCAGATGCTCGCGGGGGTCGCGGTGCGCGATCTGCAGCGCATGTCTCCCCGCGTGCTCGCCGGGGTGTTGCCGCGGCTGTATCCGCAGATGCTCGAGCGCGCCTACCGCCACCAGGATGCGGGGCGGCCCGTCTACATCGTCACCGCCGCCTCCCAGGAGATGGCCGACCTGATGGCCCACGTGCTCGTCTTCGACGGCGGCGTGGGCTCTCGCCTGGAGGTGCGCGACGGCCGCTACACCGGCCGGGCGGCCGGACCGTTCAACTATCGCGAGGGCAAGGTCCTCTCGCTGCGCGAGCTCGCCGCGAGCGAGGCGATCGACCTCGACGCCTCCTACGCCTACTCGGACTCCGAGTCGGACCTGCCGATGCTGCGCGCCGTCGGGCACCCGGTCGTCGTCAACCCCGACGCCGACCTGCGCCGCATCGCCGTGGAGGAGGGCTGGGAGATCGTGCACCTGGACCGGCTCGGGCGCCGGCTGAAGATCCTCGCCGGGGTCGCCGGCGCAGCTGCGCTGGGCGGTCTGGGAGGGCTCGCGCGGGGGCACGTCGGAGCGCGCGTCGATTCGCGCGAATAACCTGCTTGCTCATGAGCGCCGCAGCCCCATCCGCATCCTCGCCCGAGACCCATCACGGCAAGATCCGCGTGGTCGTGGCCAAGCCCGGCCTGGACGGGCACGATCGCGGCGCGAAGATCATCGCCCGTGCGCTGCGCGACGCCGGGATGGAGGTGATCTACACGGGCCTGCACCAGACGCCCGAGCAGATCGTCGAGACCGTGATCCAGGAGGACGCCGATGCGGTCGGGCTGTCGATCCTCTCCGGTGCGCACATGACGCTCGTGCCGCGGATCGTCGAGCTGCTGCGCGAGCAGGAAATCAGCGACGTGGTGGTCACCGTCGGCGGCACGATCCCCGCCGAGGACATCCCCGAGCTGAAGGAGCTCGGCGTCGCCGAGGTCTTCACGCCCGGGGCCTCGACCCAGTCGATCGTCGACTTCATCCGCGGCGCCGTAACGCCTGATTGACTAGTCAGTCAATCGCTGGATCGAGTAGGATTCTTCCAACACACCCCCGAAGGAGCAGCCCACGAAATGAAGATATGCGTCCTCGTAAAGGAGGTCCCGGACGCCGCCGTCGAGAAGCGCATCGATCCCTCGACGGGGCGCATGGACCGCAGCGGCGAGAAGAACCTGAATCCGTATGACACGCACGCGATCGAGGCGGCGATGCAGATCAAGGAGGGGGGCGTCGTGCCCGTCGAGGAGGTCGTCGCCGTGACGATGGGCCCCGACAGCGCCGTGCGAGCCCTGCACAAGGCCGTCTCGCTCGGCGCCGACCGCTCGGTCCATCTCTCCGATCCGGCCGTCGCCGGCTCGGACGTGGCGGCGACCGGCTACGCGCTGGCCCAGACGCTGGCGCGCGAGAGCCCCGATCTGGTGCTGCTCGGCCAGCAGTCCGACGACGGCGAGTGCTACACGATCGGCGCCGTCGTGGCCGAGCACCTCGGCATGCCCTCGCTGACGCAGGTGATCAAGATGGATGTCGAGTCAGACACGCTGCGCTGCGAGCGCCAGGCCGAGTACGGGTATGACACCGTCCAGGTCAAGCTGCCCGCGGTGATCTCCGTCGGCGACGCGATCAACGAGCCGCGCTATCCGTCGCTGAAGGCGATCATGGGCGCCAAGAAGAAGCCCTTGGACGCCGTGAGCGCCTCCGATGTGGGCATCGACCCGAGCAAGGTCGGCGGCGATAACTCCGCCGCCCAGTGGGTCGCCGCGAAGGCGCCCCCGGCGAAGGCCGCGGGGCAGATCATCGAGGACGAGGACACCAATGAGACGGTCGAACAGATCGTGGCCTGGCTCGACGAGAGGAAGCTGATCTGACATGGCAAACATCCTGGTCTACGCGCTGCACTACGACGGCGCGATCAACAAGAACTCGCTCGGCGCGGTCTCCGAGGGCGCCAAGCTGGCCTCGGAGCTCGGCGGCGAGGCGCACGCGATCCTGCTCGGCGAGAACGTCCCGCAGGAGCTGGCCGCGACGCTGGGCGAGTATGGCGCCGCGAAGGTGCTCGTCGCCGAGGGCCCCGAGGGCCTGGCCCAGCCCGTCGTCAACGCGATGGCCGCCGCCATCTCGGGCGGCGGTTACGGCTACGCGCTGTTCGGCGGCGGTCTGCTCGGCTTTGAGATCGGCGCAGGTCTCGCCGCGCGCCTGGGCGCCGGCGTGGCGATGGAGGTCACGGCCGTGCGCGCCGAGGGCGGCGAGCTCGTGGCCGAGCGCCCGATCCTGGGCGATTCGGCGATCTCCGAGATCAAATACCGCTCTGACGTCGGCATCATCATCGGGCGTCTGAACGCGTTCGAGATCCGCCAGTCCGCCCCCGGCGCCACCGCGCCGGTGGAGCAGCTGAGCTTCGAGCTCTCCGCTCAGGCCCAGCAGGCGACGATGATCACGCGCGGCGAACAGCGCGGCGCGGACGTGGACATCGAGGGCGCGGACATCCTCGTCGCCGGCGGTCGCGGCCTGGGCAAGGCCGAGAGCTTTCAGCTGGCCGAGGATCTTGCCGCCGCGTTCGGAGGCAACTCCGCGGTCGCCGCCACGCGCGCCGTGGTCGACGCTGGCTGGTACCCGTATGCGGCCCAGATCGGCCAGACCGGCAAGACGGTCGCGCCGAAGCTCTACCTGGCGGCCGGTATCTCGGGCGCGATCCAGCACAAGGTCGGGATGCAGGCCTCGGAGAACATCGTCGCGATCAACAAGGACTCCAACGCGCCGATCTTCGAATTCGCCGATCTCGGGATCGTCGGCGATCTGAACAAGATCCTGCCGAAGCTGACAGAGGCGGTCAAGGCGAAGAAGGGCGCCTGAGCGGCGATGTCCGGGCACAACGGTTCCAGCAACGGGCGCGTTGTGCCGGCGGCGTTTCCGCCGCCGGTGGACTCGCAAAAGGAGTTCGTCAAGCGCGGCCTCGACGCCGAGGACGAGCTGATCGAGGTGGGCGTGGCGATCGTCGGCGGCGGCACCGCGGGCCTGGCCTGCGCGAACCGCCTGCTTCAGCTGCTGGCCGACGATGGGCGGGCGGGAGGCGATCTAATGGAGCGCTTGGGCGAAGTCCCGGTGGCGGTGGTGGAGAAGGCCAAGACGTGCGGTGGGCACAACCTGTCTGGTGCCGTGATGCGCCCGGGGCCGCTGCAGGAACTGTTTCCGGAGCTGAGTCGCGAGGAGTGGCGCAAGGAGGGGTTCGCGTTCGGGGAGGTCAAGAAGGAGTCGGTCTATGTTCTGCCCAACAGCAAGACCAAGCTCCGCATACCGCCACCCCCGCCCCAGCACAACAACGGCAACGAGGTCATCTCCGTCTCGGCGCTCGCCCGCTACCAGCAGCGCGTGGCCGAGGAGGCCGGCGCGTACATCCTCACCGAGACCGCTGCCACCCAGCTCATCGTGCAGGACGGTCGTGTTGTGGGTGTGCGCTCGGGCGACAAGGGTCGTGGCAAGGACGGCGAGCCGCTGGGCAACTTCGAGCCCGGCACGGACATCAAGGCCCGGGCGACGGTCCTCGCCGAGGGCTGCTGGGGGCACATCACCGGCGCGGCGATACGTGAGTTCGATCTCGCCAAAGATCGTGAACCCCAGGTGTGGGAGCTCGGCGTGAAGGAGGTCTGGAAGGTCACAAAGCCGCTGGACCGCGTGATACATACGCTCGCCGGCTGGCCGTTGAAGATCTCAGCCAAGTACGGGCAGATCGGGGGGTCGTGGATCTACCCGATGAAGGACGAGAAGACGGGCGATGACCTCGTATCCATCGGCTTCATCGTCGACCTCGACTACGCCGACGCCACCACCTCGGCACACGACCTGCTCCAGCAGATCAAGACACACCCGCTGTTCAAAGGGATTCTCGAGGGTGGGGAACGCGTCGCCTGGGGCGCCAAGGCGCTGCCGGCGGGCGGGTACTGGGCGATGCCCAAGCTGTCGATGCCGGGCGCCGTGCTCGTCGGAGATGCGGCGGGCATCATGAACCTCGCGTCTCTGAAGGGCGTGCACTACGCGATCAAGTCGGGGATGCTCGCGGCCGAGTCGATCTACGCGGCGCTGGGGCGCGGCGAGTCCTCGTTCGAGGATTACGAGCAGGTGGTCGAGGATTCGATCATCGGCAAAGACATGTGGGAACAGCGCAACACACGTCAGCCGTTCCAGAAAGGCCTGATCAGGGGCGGTCCGCTCGTCAACCTGATGATCGCCACCAAGGGTCGCTTCCCCGGCGGACGATGGTCGCTGCACCGCAACGACGCAAAGCCGATGTTCATCGGCAAGACCAAGGACAGCTACCCCAAGCCCGACGGCAAGTACACCTTCGACAAGCTCTCCTCGGTGTTCATCACCGGCAACGCCACGCGCGACGACGCGCCCAACCACATCCGCATTCAGAAGCACGTACCGCGCGAGCTCGCCGAGACCTGGCGCTGGATGTGCCCCGCGGGCGTATACGAGATCCCCGAGGATGCGCCCGAGCATGGCGACGTGGACGTGATCGTCAACTACACCAACTGCGTTCAATGCGGAGCGATCACCGCCAAGGGGGGCCGGCTCACGGTGCCCGAGGGGGGCGACGGCCCGCTGTATCAGATCACCTGAGCGCCCTCGGCCAGCCGCTTACCGATCGCCGATCGGGGCACGCAGCCCGGAGGGCTGGGTCACGTCACGCTCCCTGCATTTCCCCCTGGTAACATAAAGATCTCGTGCAAGAGGGATGCATGTTTGAAGATCGGCAAGCCACCATGTAGTTTCAATCGCCTCACATAAGGCGGTCCACCGCCGCCGGGCGCGGAGAACGTGACGACGCCGACGCTTTTAACGTACGGGTGACCCAAGGACCGGGACAGGAAGAGATAGAGGGAGACGAAGAGAGGATGGACAGACGCTCTCAGCGGCGATCTCGACGGCGTCGCCCCCTCCGTAGCCGGGCACGAGGGGCGGGCGCGCGGCGTCACAGCGGCCGTCGGAGCCGGCGGACGAGACGGCGCCTGCTCGCGAGGGTCACACCGCTTGCGCTCCTGCTGCTGGCGGCGCTCGTGCTGGCGGCGTCTCTGGCGCCGGCCGGGCAGGCCCACGCCGCGCGCGAACGCTCGCCCGAAGAAGAAGCCGCGTCGGCCGCCGGCAAGGCTGCCAAGCAAGCCGAACGCACCGAACGCGAGGAACGAGCCGCCGCCGAAAAGGCCCAGCGAGCATCGGAAAAGGCGGCCGCTCGCTCAGAAAGAGCGGCCGCTCGCGCGGAAGACGAAACGCAGTCCGGCGGCAGGCGGAAGCAGAACAGCTCCAGAGAACGGCCGCACGGGGACGTGCATTTCTCCTGCACCGAGGTGACCTGGAGGTTCAAGGACTTCAACGAAGGCAGCAACACGATCATCGGGGTCCTGAGGATCTTCAGCCAAGACCCACCGCGCCGGATCCCCGAAACATTCACCTTCGACGGTCCGGGGGATGAATTCACGGTGCCCATCCCCATCACCGACCAGTTCGCGGGGACATACAAGGTCGATTCGTGGGCCAAATGGAAGGGCAACGGGGTGAAAGGGTCGTGGGACATCCTCGGCAAGCTGACATGCGCGCCGAAACCGGCGTTCTCGATCGAAAAGCTTCAGAAGATCGCCGGCGGCTCGGGCTCCTACACGTCCTCGACGATCACGGGCCAGGTCGGCGACACGGTCGACTACCAGATCGTCGTGAAGAACACCGGCAACGTTCCGCTGACCCTCGGCAGCTTCACCGACCCCCACTGCGACTCCGGAACGGTGTCCGGCGGACCCGGCGACAACGCTCTGGCCGTTGGCGAATCGACGACCTACACCTGCACGCATCCGCTGGACGAAGCCGGCTCGTACACGAACACCGCGACCGTCACCGGCACCCCGCCGGACGGCGACGGCTCACCTGTAACGAACACCTCCAACACGGTGCTCGCGGAAGTGTCTCCGGTGCCACCGATCGCGCTGCCGGCGTTCTCGATCGAAAAGCTTCAGAAGATCGCCGGCGGCTCGGGCTCCTACACGTCCTCGACGATCACGGGCCAGGTCGGCCAGACCGTCGAATACGAGATCCTCGTGAGGAACACCGGCAACGTTCCGCTGACCCTCGGCAGCTTCACCGACCCCCACTGCGACTCGGGAACGCTCTCCGGCGGGCCCGGCGGCACGGCGCTGCCCGTGGGCGAGTCGACGACCTACAGGTGCGCGCATCTGCTGAGCAAGGCCGACGAAGCCGCCGGCTCGTACACGAACACGGCGACCGTCACCGGCACCCCGCCGGCGGGCGAGGGCTCGCCGGTCACGAACACCTCAAACACGGTCGTCGTGGATGTGCCGTCGAGCTCGACGGCGGGCACGCACACCAGCGGCTCCTCGGGCGTGCTGTCCTCCACCGTGAGCCAGCCGCCAAGATCGGGAGTTCTGGCGTTCTCGTCGGTGAGCGTGCCGAAGTTGAAAGGGCCCGAGGGCTGTGTGCGCGGCGACTTCCACGTGAGCATCAAGTCGGCCCACGTCGCGAGCGTGACCTTCTACCTGGACGGGCGCAAGCTCAAGACGCTCACGGCGAAGAACGCCCACAAGGGACTGCTCACGATCGCGATCGACCCGAGCAAGCTGAAGGTCGGCGCGCACAAGCTGGTGGCGAAGATCACGATGACCCACACCGCGTCCACCAAGGCCAAGCAGGGAACGCGCTCGATGATGGTGCTGCGCTGCCGCGCGGCGGTGCTGACGCCGAAGTTCACCGGCTAGCGTGCTCGCGTCCTTGGCAGAGAGCATGCGGCGCCGGGCGCAGCTCGCTGTGCTCGTCGCGGCGACCTGCGCCGCGATCGCGCCGGCGGGGACGGCGACGGCGGCCACCGGCGCCGTCGTGGCGCGCCTGTCCAATCTGCGCACGGTTTCCCAGTGGGCATATCCAGACTCTGAAGCTCTGGTTCACGCTTCGCCTTCGGGAAAATCGCCTTCTATCGGGCGACTGCGCTTGCTGACCGGCGACGGGCAGGCCGAGCTGTACATCGCCCTGGCTTCGGCGCGGCTCGCGTCCGGCCAGACGTGGATTCAGATCGAGCTCCCGGCCCGCCCCAACGGGCAGACGGGCTGGGTGCCAAGGGCTGCGCTGGAGTCGCTGCACACGGTCAACGGCTACCTGCTGATAGACCGCGCCACCCTGCGCGCGACGCTGTTCCGCGACGGTCGCACGATCTTCAGCGCCCCGGTAGGGGTGGGCAAGCCGGGCACGATCACCCCGCCCGGCCACTTCTACGTGATGGAGAAGCTGATCACGCTGAACGATCCGGCATATGGCCCGTATGCGCTGGGCACGACGGCGTACGCGCCGACGCTGACCGAATGGCCGGGCGGTGGGGTGGTCGGGATCCACGGCACCGACGAACCGCAGCTGATACCCGGACGGCCCTCGCATGGCTGCATCCGTATGCGCAACGCCGACATCACGCGCCTGTGGGCGATCATCGCGCTGGGCACGCCGATCGAAATCACGTGACGGGCTGCGCGAGTTCGTGGTTGGCGCGGCGGTAGCGAGCGGGCGAGCTGAGCCAGCCCAGCCGCAGCGCCTGCTCCGGCACTGGGCGAAACATGTGGCCCCGGGCGAAACATGTGACTGCGACCGGTGTTAGGGGTATTCCATGGATCTGACCATTCACGGACGACTCCTTCTCCTGCCCGCGCTCGCTGGCGGCTTGATCCTGCTGTGGGCCGTGAGCCCCGCGCGTGCGGATTTGCCCGCGGACTCCGCCTCGCTCGTGCAGTGCCTTACCTCCGGCGAACCGGCCGAACGCTCGGCCACGTTCTCCGGTGAAATGACGACGATTCCCGGCACGACGCGCATGTCGATGCGGATCGAACTGCTCGAGCGCGCGCCCGGCGAAACCGGCTATCGCCCCGTGCTCGCCCCCGGCGTTGGAGTCTGGCGCACGGCCGCTCCAGGCGTCAAGACCTACAAGCACCTCGAACAGGTCACAGACCTCGCCGCGCCCGCCTACTATCGCGCCCTGATCAGCTTCCGCTGGCAGGGATCCCACGGGCGCATCGTCAAGCGCGACGAATTGCGCACCCCGCGCTGCATCCAACCGGCTCCGGCGCCGCCGGCCCCGGCGTCCCCGCTAGAATGACCGGACGATGAAGACGGACATCCATCCCAGCTACGTGCAGGCCCACGTGCGCTGCACCTGCGGCAACGAGTTCCTCACGCGTGCGACCCGGGATGAGCTGCACGTCGAGGTCTGCTCCAACTGTCACCCGTTCTACACCGGCCGCCAGAAGCTGGTAGACACGGGCGGGCGCGTCGAGCGCTTCCAGCGCAGGATGGCCAAGGGCCGCCAGCGCTCCGCACAGGCCAACAGGGCTTCCTAGCGGGCTACGCGATGCCCAGCTCGCTGGCCGCCGGTCCTCCGACGACGCCAGTCGACTTGGAGGACGCGCTCCAGGCCGAGGCCGACGGCGACGGGCAGCTGAACGCCCAGCGCGACGCCCCCGTTGGCGGCCAGGCGGTGCTCGAGGGCGTGATGATGCGTGGCGTGGGCAACTGGGCGGTCGCCGTGCGCAAGCCCACTTCTGAGCAGCTGCTGGAGCCCGATCGCTCGCCCGAGGAGGCTGCGCTCGGAGAGATCGAGGTCAGCACGTTCCCGCTTGCCTCGGTCATGCGACGCCATCGCGTCCTGCGCCTGCCGATCCTGCGTGGCATCGTCGCGCTCGGGGGCTCGCTGGGGATCGGGTTCCGCGCGCTGGAGATCTCCGCCAACGCCCAGCTCCCGCCCGAGGAGATGGTGCAGGCGTCATCGGATGGGGATGCGACAGGGCGAGACGGCAACGGAGCGGCGGACGGCGGATCCGGGGGGGAGGCGGCGGAAGAGAGGCCCCAGGAGATTCCCAAGGGGGTGTGGGCCGGCACGATCGTCGTGGCCGTCGTGTTCGCGATCGTCCTGTTCTTCCTCATCCCCGTCGGCCTCACCAGCCTGATCAAGGGCCAGCTGCACAGCTCGGTGCTGTTCTGGGTCATCGAGGGGCTCGTTCGCACGGCGATATTCCTCGGCTACATGTTCCTGCTCTCGCGCTTGCGCGACCTGAGGCGCATGTTCGAGTATCACGGCGCCGAGCACAAGACGATCTCCTGCTTCGAGGCCGGTCTGCCGTTGACGCCCCTCAACGCTCAGCGCTTCTCGCGGCTGCACCCGCGCTGCGGCACCAGCTTCCTGCTCGTCGTCATGATCGTCGCGATCTTCGTGTTCGCCCCGATCGGGCTGCCCGCCTGGTACTGGCTTGTTGTTACGCGCATCCTCGGTGTGCCCCTGATCGCGGGGATCTCGTTCGAGCTGATCAAGTTCGCGGGGCGCAACCGCAGCCGTGGCTGGGTGCGCGCGGTCATGTGGCCCGGGCTCAAGCTGCAGCTGCTGACCACCCGCGAGCCCGATCTCGACCAGCTGGCTGTCGCGATCGCGGCGCTGCAGGCGGTGCTCGAGCGCGAGACGCCCGGCGAGCTGTCGGCCGCCGATCTCGTCGGCGTGGAGGTCGTGGCGTAGGAGGCCCGGACACACAGTATTTCCGACATGCCTGAATTCGACCTTCCACTTGCAAGAGCGAGAAGACGAGCACGCCGGTCGGGGCGCCGCGCACGTATTGCGACGGTGTCTCGCTTGGCCGCCCTGGACTCGGCCGTTCGTCGGCGTTCACGGAATTCCGCTGCGACTAGCGGCCACGGCGTCCCTGATATCCAGCCGAACGGGGTGTTTGCTGCGGTGCCGCACTGGCACAGTCAGTCGGACCCATCCGCGGCCATATCTTCGTCGGTGGCGCCGAATGAGGTTGAACCGGTCGCAGATCCTCGTCGATTGCATCAAGAGCCTGCTCGAGCTCGACGTCAACCGTATGACGGCAGCCATCCTGACGAACGACCCGCGCCAGACCGTTCGGGATCTGTCCTCCCACTTCCCCGCTGGCTCCAGCGATGTGCGTGTCAGCGTTCTTCCGAACATCGCATCCTTCAACGGGTCCCATGCCGACGGCCACCAGATTGTGGTAATCGGCTGGCGCCCCGGGCTCATCCGCAGGCACGGCTTCTACCTGACGTGGGCGCACAAGCGCCTGTTTCGCTACGCGCTCCGAGACCCGGGCTTCTCACACTTCATCTACTTGGAGGACGACCTGCGGTTCACGAGAGAGTCGCTCACGTACTGGTGCCGCTTCCGAGAGCCGCTGGCGCTCCACGGGCTGCTGCCGGGCTTCGTCCGTTACGAGACGCTCGACGACACTCGCTACGTGGTTGACCAGCAAAAGCGCCAGAGAGTCGATCGAGCCAACCGGCGGTGCGTGACGCTCAGCCAGCCGGACACTGGCCATGGGCCCGGGCTTGATCTCAGGTTTCTGAGCCTCGACAACCCTTACCAGGGAATGTACGTCGTCGACCGGGAGCTTGCGCTCGAACACCTCTGGAGCTCGCCCGCTCGATCCCCGCTGCTCAGCGGCGTGATCAGGTGGCCCATTCGGGAGCGGGCGGCGACGGGTCCCATCTTCGACGATGTGCCACCGGGCTTCGGGTCGCGGAACGTCGTCCCCGTGCAGGCGCTGCGTGTCGGGGAGTACCGCCTCGATCCCCGTTGCCTGATCGAGCACCTCACGGGCAATTACTCGCGTTCTGGCGCCGCCTTCGGAAAGATCCGAGTCGAGGACATGTTCCTGCCCGAAACCGGCGAGCCTCAGCTCACCGGGAACGCAGCGCGGCGATAGAGCAGGGGCGCTAGAGCAGGTTCACATACGCCCGGGGGCTGACCCACGAGTCCGGAAGCGACGCGCACAGTGCGATTCTGGCGTGGGGTTGGAAGCTGGGTATGATGGCCGGCGATGGTAAAAGCGAAGCGGGCCGTGCGCCGCAAGCTGCGCAAGGTGGGCCGCAAGCTGCGCAAGGAGTTGCATCACGGCAATCTCGAGGTCCGTCGTCGTCACAAGGTGCCCTTCGGCGTGCGCTGGAGCGATGACCTGGCCTGGTGCCTGGGCGGCGCGCCACTCGGGGCCGCCTTCGACGTTGGGGCCCACCGGGGTGAGACGACGCGCAAGCTCCTCGAGGCGTTTCCCGACGCGCCGGTGTACTGCTTCGAGCCGCTGCCGAAGAGCTTCGCCGCGCTCGCCGCGGCGACAGCGGGCACGACGGCGCGGGCGGTCAACGCGGCGATGTCCGACACCGTGGGGACGCTCACCATTGCGCGCGGCAAGTCCACCCTCACGACCGGCGTCTATGCCGGCGGCGAGCGCCTGCAGGTGGCCGCGACGACCGTGGACCGCTACGCCGGGGAGCAGGGGCTCGAGCGCATCGGCCTGCTGAAGATCGACACCGAGGGACACGAGCCGGCGGTGCTGCGCGGCGCCGCGGGCCTGCTGGGCGAGGGGCGCATCGACTTCGTGCTCTGTGAGTGCGAGTTCACGCCGCGACCGGAAGAACCACACGCCGCATTCGCCGACCTGCACGCGATCCTGGAGCCGCTCGGCTACCGCGTGGTCGCCTTCTACAGCGGCGGTGTTGACAACCACGGCTGGATCTGGGGCGACGTCCTCTACCGCCACGCGTCCGGTCCCCGCGCTGAGGACTGGGTCAGCTCGCCGCACCCGCGCCGCAGCACGCCCGGGACCTGGTGAGGGCGCGTCGTCGGGCGGTGGCGAGCTCGTCGCGGTGACGCACCAGCCACACGGCCGCAGCGCGCACCGTGCGCAGCCGGTCGGCCGCGTTACGCTCGGATGAAGTCCAAGGTCCGGCGCAGGCTACTCGCCGAGTGAAGACAGGATGTGGTCGAACTCAGTATGAGGGACGAGGTGCAGCACCTGCTCGCGCCCGTTCTTCAGCTCGCTGTAGTCGAGCGCCTTGCAGCGCTCGATCTCCGCCTGGAGGTCTTCGTTGTGGCTCTTCCCGAATCCGCTCAGCACGCCGACACCCTGGTCGGCCTTCACCGTTCGCAGTGTGAGATCGGGGCGTGCACGCGCGACGAACGCCGCGATCTTCCAGACGTCCCCGTTCCAGATCACGCCGCCGGGGACGTCCACCTCGCCAGTGGGCGCGTCCGCGGCCCGCTGGCGGGTCCGTGGGTTCATGTCGTCGAAAAAGACCAGCCCGTCAGGGCGCATGTACGGCTCCAGGTGAAGGAGATCGCACGCGACCTGGCGAAACTCGTGGAGACCGTCGATGAGCGCGACGTGGATCGACGCCGGTCCCAGCACATGGGGTGCCTGCTCGGCGAAGAACTCGTCGGATGTCATCACGAAGTACTCCTCACCGCGCCGCAGCGGCGTCATGGCGGGACACGCGACCGGGTCTATGCCGATCTTCCGGCTTGCGGGCGCAAGACGAAAGCACGCGCCTTCGCGCACCCCTATTTCGAGGTATGTGGGCTTGCTGTATCGCGCGAGCGCTTGGGCGATGTAGGTCTCCTTGAAGGCGTGCGGTCTGCGCAGCCGTGCAATCCGTCCCCGATGTCCGCGTCTCGCAGAGGGCAGCAAGATGCGTAGAACTCTCGATCGTGCAGTCACTGACCATGATGCTATCTGGGTGGACGCCCGAGGCGTGGGCGCCGGTTCGGCAGACTGGACGGGCGATCGGACTGGATCGATGCGCGGCGGGCGATCTCGGCCGGCCTAGACTGTCTCCACGATGATCGAAGACCTCGTCGAACAGATCGAGACGCGCTTCGCCGAGCTCGGCGAGCAGATGACCGACCCCGAGGTGATCTCCGACCGCGAGCGCTATGCGGCGGTAGGCCGCGCCTACAGCCAGCTCGAGCCTGCGGCGAAGCTCGCGGTGCAGTGGCGTCTAGCTCAGGACGACGCGGCGGGCGCCGAGGAGCTGCTGTCAGAGATGGGCGAGGACGCGGAGATGCGCGAGGAGCTCGCCGAGGCGCGCGCGCGGATCGAGCAGCTCGAGGAGGAGATTCGCCTGGCCATGATCGAACGCGATCCGAACGACGAGCACAACGTGATCGTCGAGATCCAGGGCGGCGCCGGCGGGGACGAGGCCGGGCTGTGGGCGGGCGACCTCTATCGGATGCTGACCCGCTACGCCGAGCGCCTCGGTTTCGCCACCGAGGCGATGGATGTCGGCGAGGGCAAGTACACGTTCGCGATCCGCGGCTCCGGCGCCTACTCGATCTTCAAGTTCGAGGGCGGCACCCACCGCGTGCAACGCGTCCCCGAGACGGAGTCCCAGGGGCGCATCCACACCTCCACCGCGACCGTCGCGGTGCTGCCCGAAGCCGAGGAGGTGGACATCCAGATCGATCCGAACGACCTGCAGATCGACGTCTACCGCTCGACCGGTCCGGGTGGGCAGTCGGTCAACACGACCGACTCCGCTGTTCGCATCACCCACAAGCCCTCCGGGGTCGTGGTCGCGATGCAGGACGAGAAGTCCCAGCTGCAGAATCGCGAGAAGGCGCTGCGGGTGCTGCGCGCGCGGCTGTACGAGCGGGCGCTGGCAGAGCAGCAGGCCGAGCTGGCGGCGGACCGCCGCTCGCAGGTCGGCACGGGGGATCGCGCCGAGAAGATCCGCACCTACAACTACGGCGAGCGGCGCGTGACCGACCATCGCATCAAGCTGACCGTCCACAACCTCGATCAGGTGCTCGAAGGCCAACTCGACGAGCTCACCGCGGCGTTGCAGGCGGATGAGCGGCGTCTGCGGCTGCAGGCCCAGGCCGCGGCTTAGGCCCAGGCCGCGGCTTAGTTAGTGGACGTGGGGTGTGTGGTGGTGGATTGTGTTTTTGGACGTTAAGGGAGTCACTTGACGGTTGCGGGTGGCACGCCGGTGCGGGATGCGCTCGACGGGGCGATCACGGCGATCGCGGCGGCGGGTTGTGACACCCCGCGCCTGGACGCCGAACTCCTGCTCGCGCACGCTCTCGGCGTCTCGCGCGAGCGCCTGCTCACGGAGCGCGATCTGACGGTCTCGGGTCAGGACGTGCGGACCGTGCAGGACGCGGTACGCCGCCGCTCGATCGAGCGCGAGCCGGTCGCCTACATCACCGGGGTCAGGGGGTTTCGCTGGCTGGAGCTGACGGTCGATCCCCGCGTGCTGATCCCGCGCCCGGAGACCGAGCTGCTGGTCGAGATCGCTCTTGCGCGGTTGCCGCTCCGCGCGCGCGTGCTCGACGTGGGCACGGGCAGTGGGGCGGTGGCGTTGGCCCTGGCCGACGAGCGCTCGGACCTGCGCGTGAGCGCCAGCGACCTCGATGAGGGCGCGCTTGAGCTGGCGCGCGCCAACGGCGCCCGGCTCGGACTCGAGGTCTCCTGGCTGCGCTCAGACCTGCTCGCCGATGTGCCCGACGAGTTCGACGCAATCGTGTCCAACCCGCCGTACGTGGCGGAATCTGAGCGCTCCTCGCTGGCGCCCGAGATCCTGCGCCACGAGCCCCCGGGCGCGCTGTTCGCCGGGTCGGACGGCCTGGATGCGATCCGGGGGCTCATCGCCCAGGCCGCCGAGCGTGAGCGGGTGCGGCTGATCGCGCTGGAGGTCGGCTCCGGGCAGGCCGGCGCGGCGGCCGAGCTGATGTGCGGGGCGGGGTTTGACTCGGTGCGCCGTGAGCCCGACCTGGCCGGGATCGAGCGCGTCATCGTGGGTGAGCGGTTGTGAGCCTCCCGTCCGTCACGTCCGCCGATGTATCGCTGCTGGCGGAGTGTCTCGCGGGGGATGGCGTCGCGGTGATCCCCACCGACACCGTCTACGGCCTAGCCTGCAACCCTGCCAGCGAGATCGCCGTGCGGCGGATCTACGAGCTCAAGCGCCGCCCGCCGCGCAAGCCATCGGCGGTCATGTTCTTCGCGCTGGAACCGGCCCTGCGGGCGCTGGACGACCTGGGGCCGCGCACGCGGGCGGCGCTGATCGCGCTGCTTCCCGGGCCGCTGACGCTGCTGCTGGCAGACCCCTCTCGGCGCTATCCGCTGGCAGAGGGGTCATCGGTTGGTGTTGGTGTTGGCGACGGTGATGGTGGTGGTGGCGATAATGGCGGCGATGGCAATGGCGACGCGCCGCTGCTCGGCCTTCGGGTCCCGGCCTTCTCGGATTCCCTTGCCACGCTGAGCACCGTGCGCTTGCCGGCGCTGCAATCGAGCGCCAACTTCTCCGGTGAGCCCGACGCCCGCAGGCTGCGCGATGTTCCGGCCGCGCTGCGCGAGGGCGCCGATCTCGTGCTCGACGGGGGTGAGCTGTCGGGCGCCGCCTCGACGGTGATCGACCTGGGTGATTACGAGCGCTCCGGGCACTGGCGCATCGTGCGTGAGGGGCCGGTGGGGGCGGGGGAGATCGAGCGGATCCTCGGCTAGGGCGACCGACCCTTTCGTGGCTGACGGCACAGTAGTTCTGTACTAAACGGTCTAGTAATTCTGTACTAAGTCTAGAATGTCTGTACTGTTTGGTACAGTAAATGTATACCGATGATGCAGATGTCAAACCCATTTGTCTTTGACCGTCCACTCCCGTCTAGCGAGCTGATCGACCGCGAACATGAGCTGGCTGCGCTGCGGTCTCTTGCTGTGGGCGGTCAGTCGGTGCGGTTGGCGGCGCCACGGCGGTACGGAAAGACGACGCTGCTGGGCGCGCTCGTCGACTGCATCGAGCGCGACGAGAAGTTCATCGCGACGTTGATCGACTTCTCGCGCGTGACGAGCATGGCCGATGTGGTGGCGCGCTTCGAGCAGGGCTATGAGGAGGGCCTGGAACGCAGCAAACTGCGGGCGCTGTGGCGCTCTCTGCGACGCCGTGCGACCGTTGACGCTCACCTGCGCGCGCCGGGCGACGTCGCCGGAGTGAGCGTTGGCATCGTCCCGGCCTCCGGTGAGGAGTCGCTCGCTCGGCTGCACCACCTGCTGGAGGTGCCGCGTGCTGTAAACGAGCGCACGGGACGCCGGTGCCTGGTGATCTTCGACGAGTTCCAGGATCTGCTGCGGGTACTCGAGGGTATTGACGGCATCCTGCGCAGCCACATCCAGCACCACTATCCGGCGGCCTCCTATGTGTTTGCCGGCAGCGAGCCGTCGTTGCTGGCCGAGCTGTTCGGCGATCGCCGCCGGCCCCTGTTCGAGCAGGCGCGCAGCGTGCCGCTCGGACCGCTTGCGGCGCAGCCGCTGGCGGCTTGGCTGGATACTCGTCTCGCGGGCCGCGAGCCTCTGGGTGAGTGGATCGACGAGCTGGTCGCGTTCTCGGGCGGCCACCCGCAACGGGCGATGATGATCGCGCACATGCTGTGGGCGCAGGACCCGCAGGATCCCGATGCGCTGAGCCGCGCGATCGACGCCGCCACGCATGAGGCGGTCGAGGGGCTGGAGCAGACCTGGGCAGGCCTCAGCGCCAACGAGCGTAAGGTGCTCGGTGCGGTTTCCGCCGGACAGCGGCGGATCTCCTCCAAGACCGCGCTCCAGGCCAGTGGGATCGGCAAGAGCAGTCATGTCTACGCCGCCGATCGCCTGGTCGAACACTGCATCCTGCGCATTTCCTCCGACGGGCTGCTCAGCGTGGTCGATCCGTTGCTGGCGTACTGGCTAAGAAACGGTTAGGACGTAGGCCTCTGTTCGCGGGGCTGGACGCCTCGCACCCTCGCGCGTTGCGATCCAATCCACATGCGAGGATGCGGCCCCCCCAAAACCACCCCCTGACACAGCCCGCTATCTGTATCCCCTGCTAGCCTCGTATCACGCCGTCGCGACTGGCGCTGTGAGTGGAATCGACCACCGGGGAGCGACGGATCGATGTGCCGCGCGCCTGGGCATCAGAACGTCCTCAGTCAAGGAGAGCGCCATGTCCGACCCCAGTCCCGATCTCGCCCCCGACTACTTCGATCGTCCCCTGGAGGACGTGGACCCTGAGGTCGCCGAAGCGCTGCGCGGCGAGCTCCACCGCCAGCAGGACACGCTCGAGATGATCGCCTCGGAGAACTTCGTCCCGCGGGCCGTCCTGGAATGTCAGGGGTCGGTGCTGACCAACAAGTACGCCGAGGGCTATCCGGGCCGCCGTTACTACGGCGGGTGTGAGTGGGTGGACGTCTCCGAGCAGCTGGCGATCGACCGCGCCCGGGCGCTGTTCGGCTCAGAGCATGCCAACGTCCAGCCACACTCCGGAGCGCAGGCGAACACGGCCGTCTACCACGCGTTGCTCACACCGGGCGACACGATCATGGGGCTGTCGTTGGCCCATGGGGGGCATCTGACGCACGGGATGAAGATCAACGTGTCCGGCCGCCTGTATGACATCGCCGCCTACGAGGTCGATCGCGAGACCGGCAGGATCGACATGGACGAGGTCGCGCGTATCGCGCGTGAGCGCCGGCCGAAGCTATTGCTCGCCGGCTGGTCGGCGTATCCGCGCCAGCTGGACTTCGCGCGCTTTCGCGAGATCGCCGACGAGGTCGGGGCGCTGCTGATGGTCGACATGGCCCACTTCGCCGGCCTGGTTGCCGCCGGCCTGCACCCCAACCCGGTGCAGTACGGCGCCGACGTCGTCACCACCACGACCCACAAGACCCTGGGCGGTCCGCGCGCGGGGATCGTCCTGTGCAAGGCCGAGTATGCGAAAAAGATCGATTCCGCCGTGTTCCCCGGCCAGCAGGGCGGCCCGTTGGAGCACGTGATCGCGGGCAAGGCCGTCGCGCTGAAGATCGCCAAAAGCGAGCTGTTCGCAGAGCGCCAGCGGCGCACCGTCGCCGGCGCGCAGACGCTGGCCGAGCAGCTGCTGAACGCGAGCGGCGAGCATGGCGAGAGCGAGGGCCTGAGGGTTCTCACGGGCGGCACCGACGTGCACCTGGCGCTCGTGGATCTACGCGAGCTGCGTCCCGAGCTGAGCGGACGCCAGGCCGAGGATCGGCTGCACGAGATCGGAATCACGGTCAACCGCAACGCCGTACCGTTCGACCCACGTCCGCCGATGGAAGCCTCCGGCCTGCGCATCGGCACTCCCGCTCTGGCCACGCGCGGCCTGCAGGACGAGGATTTCGCCGAGGTCGGCCAGATCATCGCGCAGGCGCTGCTGGCCGAGGACTTCGCGGCGGGCGCCCCCGGCTTGGCCGAGCGGGTGCGGGCGATCGTCGCGCGCTACCCGCTGTACGAGTCGTTGGCCTCGCCCGCGCACGCGTAGCACGACGACCTCCGCGCGTGCGATGCTGTGCATCAGTCGATGGTGCACCCGACCCCTCTCGACGCGCTCTACGCCGGCCTTGTGGCCGCGGCAGTGACCGCGCTGCTGACGCCGCTAACGATGCGGCTGGCGCGGGCGATCGGCGCGATCGACGAACCGCGCGAGCGCGGCCTGTCCGAGCGTCCGACGCCGCTGCTCGGCGGGTTGGCGATCTTCGCCGGAGTGTTGGTCGCCGTACTTGTGTGGCTGCCAAGCGGCTACTACGAAGCGCGTCATCTGTGGCAGGGCGTCCTGATCGCCGCCGCCCTGATCACGCTCGTGGGCGCCTTCGACGACCGCTACGAGCTCCCGCCCGCGGTCAAGCTCGCGGGACAGCTGCTGGCCGCGGTGATCGTCGTGCACTTCGGCGTGGCGGTCAAGGCGATCACGCTGCCGTTTGCCGGCAAACTGGCGCTGCCGGGCACGGGCGTCACGAACGCCGGACCGATCCTGACCGTAATCGGGCTCGTGGCGATGATGAATGTGGTCAACTTCTCCGACGGCGTCGACGGCTTGGCGGCGGGCGTGTGCGCGATCATCGCGGCGGCCATGGCGGTGATCGCCTTCGATCTGGGCCGCCAGCAGCCGGGGGTGCTCGCCGCGCTCACGGCCGGCGCTGCGCTCGGGTTCCTGCTCTACAACTTCCCCCCTGCGTCGAGCTTCATGGGCGACTGCGGCGCGAACCTGCTGGGCCTCTTGATGGGCGTGATCACGGTCGAGGCGGCGGTCAAGACGACGGCCGTTGTGTCGTTCGTGCTGCCCTTGATCCTGCTCGCCGTGCCGTTTCTGGACACGACGTTCGTGGTGCTCAAGCGGCTGAAGTACCGCCGCCCGATCTACGCGTCAGACAGCGAGCACTTCCATCACCGCATGGCCCGCATCGGCTTCTCCTCGCGGCGCACGATCGCCTACCTGTATGCGTGGACGTTGATGCTGGCGGGGCTGGCGCTGGCGTTGCGGTTCGTGCCCTACTCAGACCACCACGGCCACCTGCACACCGGCTGGACGCTGGTGATGCTCGCGCTCGGGCTGATCGTCGTGGCGGCCAGCGTGTATCTCGTGTACGTGCTGGAGATCTTCAAGTTCAGGCGCCTGGATTCGATCCGCCTGCGCCGGCTGCGTCCGGACGCCTCGCCCGCGGAGATACAACGAAGCGTGGTGCAGGACTTCGAGACCGGCGAGTTTCAGACCGTCTCAGCGTCCGAGCGCGCCGACGTGCCCGTGGCGGGGAGCGGTGTGGACCTTGGGAGCGCTGAGCAGCGGATCGGCGAGCGGGAGGTGGATCAGCAGCGCATAGGCGCAGACGAGCAGCGTGGCGGCACGCAGGCGCCGATCGCCGCAGACCGCGGCTAGGGGCAGCGGCCAGACGGCATACCACGGCAACAGCCACGCGGTGGACAGCAGCAGCGCCAGCGTGCTCCAGCCGGCGGCCACGCGCCAGTCCGCGCCCCGCGCGGTGCGCCACAGCGCGTAGAGGAGCACGATCACGAACGCCGCCACGAAGCAGTGCCGCCACCAGCTCGGCGGGTGGGCGGCGGTCCCAACCCCGATCAAGCGCGCTGTCTCGGCGGGAATGCTGTGGACGGCCACGAGCTGCTGCTGCTCGCCGACTGCGTCGAGGAAGCCGAGCGCGTGCGATCCGAACCCGATCAGCCCGACGATCGCCACCAGCGCGAGACCGCATACGGCCGCGAGCGCGGCTCGCGTGCGCTCGCGCCAGCTGGACCCGTCCCCGCCCGCCCCGAGCACCAGAAACGGCAGCACGACCCCCGCCGTGACCTTGATGCCCATGCCCGCGGCCAGCGTCAGCGCACCGGCGCGGTAGCGTGGAGCGGGGCCCGCGCCGGTTCTCCCGTGGGTGCCCACGCCATTTGCCGCACCGGCCCCGGAGGCGATGGTGGTTCCCGCGGTGAGCAGCAGCGCGCCGGCGAGGAACGCGAGCACGAGCGTGTCGTTGTGATCGCCGCCGACCGCCAGCTCCAGCATGACCGGGTTCAGACCCAGAAACACAGCGGCGAAGCGCCGTGAGCGCCCGAGCGCGCCAGCCGCACGCGCGGTCAACCAGACGGCTGAGAGGCTTCCCGCGACCGCGAGCGCCTTCAGCACCCACAGTCCCCCCGCGAGCCCCAGCGGCGCCGTGGCGTAGCTCGCGAGCGTGAACAGCGGCCCGTAGGGCGAATTCTGCCCCGGCCAGCCGATGAACGGGTAGATCGGGTCGGTGGGCGCTTCGAAGAAGACGTGCGTGTAGGGATCCAGGCCGTGCAGCACGCCCAGGCGGGCGAACGCCTCATAGCCGAACACGTCCTGGGAGATCAGCGGCGGCCCGAGCGCCAGGATCAGGTTGGCTGCGACGATCGCCACGGCGATGCTCCGCAACGACAGCGCCCGTGACGCCACCAGCACCGCCAGATAGCCGGCCGTCATGATCAGGGTGAGCGTCTGAAATTCGCTCGAGGTGATTACGCCGATGCCGAGGCCTCGCAGCGGCCCCGCCATCCAGTCCGGCCAGCCGCCGGTGCGGCCAGGCACGTACTCCGAGGGGCCGCTCGCCGCGCCGGCGCACACCAGCAAGACGCTCGCCAGGATGCCGAGCAGGCCGAGCATCCCGAGCACACGCAGCCCCCGCGACGACCGGCGCTCTGGCGCGGCGCCCGCTGCACTCGCGTCTACGGGCCGCCGTCCCGCGACCGGTGCGTGACCGGGTATCGGAGTCGTGGCCTCGATGGGCCTATTGTTACGTCTTGGGACGTAGCTCGAAAAGACCAGCACTCCGGATGCGTCAAGACGCGTCCGCCCGGCCTGCAAGCATCTGGTGGGCCAAGTACCCTGTGGAGGCTGGCTCACGCTTTCCGGGGTCATTGCGCTCGCCTGCGGGTCACGCGTACCGAGCAGGACAGCCCGCAGCGTGGGCGAAGGTCTGACCAGGCACATGCGACGCCGCTACCGTAAATCGAACTCCCCCCGCGCAAGCGGACCGCGTCGCGTGCTCATTCTGTCGGCGGACGTGGGCGAGGGTCACGCCGCGGCCGCCCGCGCGCTGGCGCATCAGATCCAGGACACCGGAGAGCCCGCCGAGGTGAGCATCATCGATGGGCTCGCCGCGATGGGGCGCCTGCTGCAGCCGGTCGTCGAGGACGGCTACAGAGTTCAGCTGAGGTTCATGCCCTGGACGTACACGCTCGTCTACGGACTGCTCGAGCGTGTGGCGCCGATTCGCTGGGCGGCGCGGCGGCTGCTGTGCGTGTTCGGCTCGCGTCCGCTGGCGCGCAAGATCGCCGAGTACGACCCGGACGTGGTCGTCTCGACGTATCCAGCGGTTACGGTCGTGCTCGCGCGTCTGCGGCGCACTCGCGCGGTGGCATGCCCGGCGGTCGCGACGATCACCGACCTGACCGGCCTGTTCTTCTGGGCGCAGCCCGGCATCGACATGCACCTCGTGATGTACGGGGAGTCGATGAGCCCGGTCGAGCGGATCGCCGGCGCCGGCAGCGCGCAGCTGGTGAGCCCGCTGATCTCCGCGGAGTTCTCCAAGCCGCGCTGCCCGGTTCAGTCGCGCCGCGCGCTTCATCTGCCCGAGGAGGGCAGGATGGTGGTCGTCTCCGGCGGTGGCTGGGGGGTGGGCGACGTGTCCGGGGCTGTGCGCGAGCTGCTGCGCGAGCCCGAGATCAGCTCCATCGTGTGCCTGGCAGGCCGCAACGAGCAGCTGCGCGAGCACCTGAGCGAGGAGTTCGCGGGGCAGACGCGCGTGCACGTATACGGGTTCACCGACGAGATGCCGCGGCTGCTGGCGGCTGCCGACGTGCTCGTGCACTCCACCGGCGGTGTCACCTGCCTGGAGGCGAAGGCGGCGGGCACGCCGGTCGTCTCCTACGGGCTGCCGGTCGGGCATGCGCGGCTGAACACGCGCGCGATGGCCGACCTGAACCTGCTGCGGCTCGCCAACGACACGAGCGAGCTGCGCGAGCACGTGCGGATCAGCTTCTCCGAAGCGGCGCCCGCGCTCGCGGTCGCCGATCGATCCGCGCCATCGCCCGACTCCCAGCCGGCGGCGGCCAAGCTGGTGCTCGATACGCCCCGGCGCGTGATCCCGATCCCGCTGTGGCGGTTGCGGCTGGTGGCGTTCGCCACTCCGCTGGTGCTGTTCCTGGGGATGGGCATGTGGACGATGTCGACCGACGAGGTGACGTCGCTGGCGGCGAAGATCCTGCGCGTCCATCCCCTCGTGCAGGTCAAGACCGATCAGCCCGATGTGGGGGTGATCGTGCACGTGCCGGCGCGCAAGGATGCGCTCGTCGCGTCCGAGCTGGCGGGCAGAGGCATCCATGTCTCGTTCGCCGACGAAGGCACTGTGCCCAGTCGGGCGACGATCACGCACGTGCGCGCGCTCGGCGACGAACTGCTGCCAGCGATGCCCGACTCAGGCTCGCTGCTGCGCTGGGTGAAAGCGCGCGGAACGCTGCGCGCGCAGGCTCATGCGCTCGGCCTGCATCATCACTTCTACTTCCTGCAGCCCCGCGGCGGGTTGACCGTCGGTCAGCTCGTGCTCGCGCGCACGACCGACGCCAAACCGGTCAGTGGCGCGCTGCGTCTGAACGCGACCAGCGCGCTGCCTCAGCGTTCGGTGCGCGCGGGCGAAGTCTTGGTCGTGACGCTCGACGGGTCCTCCGCCTCGGTGCGGGGGCTGGAGCGGATCGTCTCCTCGCTTGGCGAGGAGAGGCTGGGCGCCGAGCCTCTTGCCTGGCTGATCGGCTCGCCTCCCATCAGCGTGAGCAGCAGCGGCGAACGCACGAGCACCGCCGCGCCGGCCACGAGCAGCGCGAGCGAAAAACCGAGCGGAACGCCGCTGAACGGAGTGTCGGAGAAGCGCTCGCCGAACAGCGCCGGCGCGCAGGCGACCGGCACGATCGTCTGAGTCACGAACACGATCGGGGCCACCTGGATCGCCGGGCGCGCCTGCAGGGAGCTCGACTCGCTGAGCACGCCCACCGCTGAGGCCGCCGCCGTCGCCAGACCCCAGGCGATCGCCACGGCGAAGTACCCGTGCGAGAGGTCATCTGAGGCGATCTTGGTCGCGATCCCGCTCCAGCCGAACGCGAGGCCCGCGCAGACGATGGTGACCCCCGCGGGGGAGCGACGGAAGGCGCGCAGCAGGTAGGGCAGCAGGCTCGCCAAGCCGATGCCGAGCAGCACAAGCGCGATTGTCAGGCGCTCGCTGGTGTGACCCGTGCTGCGGGGCGGCGCGCACACTCCCGCGCCGATCACGCCGATCACGATCGCCGCCATCGCGATGTGCTCGTGCCGGCCGGCGTGCTCGCCGAGCATCCGCTGTCCCAGGAACACCAGCACGAGCAGGCCGGTGGCCAGGGCGGGCTGCACGATGACCAGCGGCGCGAGCAGCAGAGCGATCACCTGCAGCGGCCAGCCGAGGATCGACAGACCCGTGCCGAGCATCCAGCGCCCCCGCCTGATCAGTCCCCAGACCAGCGCCAGGCGCAGATGGTCGCCATGGGGCGCCTCCTTGGCATCCATCGCCTGCAGCGCGATCCCTAGGCTGTAGAAGACGGACGCGCCAACCGCGGCCCCGATGCCGAGCACAAGATCGACCATGTCCATCCACGATCATCGCACTCGTCGCCCCCGGACCGCGGGCGCGGGTGTGCTGGCAGGGCTGGCGCTGGGCAGCTACGTGCTGCCGGCGCTCGCGCCTCACCTGCCCGTCCTGTGTGGGCCGCTGGGGATCGAGGATCACACTGCTGGCGGGGAGGGCTATGCATTGACCTTTGACGACGGGCCTCACCCCGAGGGCACACCCGCGGTGCTCCAGATACTCGCTGTCACACAGACGCCCGCCACCTTCTTCCTCGTCGGCGAGCAGGTGCGTCGTGACCCGAGGCTCGCTCGGGAGATCGTTGCCGCGGGGCACACGGTGGCGCTGCACTGCGACCGCCATCGCAACCTGCTGCGGCTGACCCCCCGGCAGACGCGGGCCGACATCGACCGCGCGCAGGCCACGATCGAGGACGCGACGGGAGCTGCGATCGGTCTCTACCGCCCGCCCTACGGGGCGATCAGTCTCCCCGCGCTGCGCCATGCCCGTAGCCGTGGCTGGCGCACGTTGTTGTGGAGCCAGTGGGGCCGCGACTGGGAGGCGCGGGCCACTCCCGAGTCGATCGTCGCGTGCGTGACCGACGGCGCCGGCGAAGGGTCGGTGTTGCTGCTGCACGACGCCGACGACTACTCCGCGCAGGACTCCTGGCGGCGCACCGTCGCGGCGTTGCCACGCGTGCTGGACACGCTCGCGCAGCGCGGGCTACAGCCGGTCGCGCCCTGACCCTCGGGTCCGGCGGGTAAGATCGAGGCTTGTCCAGCGCCGTCTCGATCGACCGCAGCAATGGCTCTGCCGTCGCGATAGGCCCTGCCGCGGCCGTGTCGCTATCGCAGGGCAAGCGCACGCGCTGGTGGGTCGAGGCGCTGACGATCGCGTGGCTGTGCTGGGTGTATGACGCGATCACGAACCTCGCTCCGCTGCGGCTGCACGCAGCGCTCGGTCACGCCGAAGGCGTGCTCGGGCTGGAGCGCTCGCTGGGCATCGACCCGGAACTGCGGCTCGACCGCTGGCTGACGGGCCACCACACGCTGGGACTGCTCGTCTCCGACTACTACGACAACGCCCACTTCATCGTCACGCTGGGCCTGCTCGGCTGGCTGTGGTGGCGGCGGGCGGACGTATACAGGCCGCTGCGCAACGTGCTGGTGCTGACGAACGTGATCGCGTTCGCGGTTTTCTGGCTGTATCCGGTGGCGCCGCCGCGGATGCTCACCCAGGACGGCTTCACCGACATCGTGGCCGCGAGCCATGCGTTCGGCTCGTGGCACACGGGCGCGCTGGCCTCGGCGGCCAACCAACTGGCGGCGATGCCCTCGCTGCACATGGCCTGGGCGGCGTGGTGCACGGTCGTGGTGTGGCAGCTCTCGAGGAGTGTGTGGCTGCGGGGTCTGGCGCTGGCGTACCCATGCATGACCGCGTTCGCGGTGCTGTCCACCGGTAATCACTACGTGCTGGACGTGCTCGCCGGTCTCGTGACGCTTGCGCTGGCGATGTCGATCGTGGCGGGCGTGGGGCGCGTGCCCCATGCACGGCCGGCGGGCCCGCCGAGCGGCGCGACTCGCGGCCAGCCGATGTTCGCGGAGCTCGCTCGCTCCGCGCGTATCGCTTGTCACAAACTTGTTACAAAGTCCTGGATCGGGTAGACTCGCGTCGCCGCCGCAGACGGTCGAGGGACACTCCGACGGCTCCGCCGTAACACAGCGGAGGGACGTGTTCGTCTGTAGGGTGGCTCTACTCACCATGCCAAACTTCGATGCCACCGAAGATCTCACCCGCCTGCCCGACGCCGGGCAGGGAAGCTCACCCGACCGCTCGATTAGCGCGACGGCGATCCTGCGTCATCTGGATGTCGTACTCGTCCTGGTCGCGGCGCCCGTAGCGCTGGCGCTCGGGGCGCCCACCCTCGGCTGTGCGATCGGGGCAGGGGCGTGGGTGGTGCAGCGCATCCTCGCCCAGGCCGACAGACGCTGGATCCGCAACGCGACCACGCCGCGGACGCAGCTCGGCCTGAATCTGTTCGAGGCGTTTGGCCGGATCTGGCTGCTGGCCGGGGCGATCATTGCCGCGGCGCTGATCGGTGGACGCGTCGACGGCCTGGCCGCCGCGGTCACGATCTTTGCCGCGTACACGGTGGCGTTTGCGATCAGGGTCCTGTCTGGCCCACCCAACGGGTCTCGGCGCGCATCGGCATCGGCATCGGTCAGAGGCGAGGCCATGCAACGCGAGGCGCTGCGATGAGTGCGCCAGCCATCGCACCCGAGCCGCCGAAGGGCAGGCTGGCGGGGATGAGCAGGAAACGCAAGATCATCTACGGCATCCTGCTGGTCTACGTCCTCGGCCTGGTCGTGTTCGGGCTCGTGTTCGGCGTCAAGAGCCATCGCAACGAAAGCTTCGATGTCGTCGGCTCGTTCCACATCGAAAGCTGGTTTCACATCGCCGGACCGCTGAACTTCGACAAGGGCGTCCTGTATCTGCTGATGGCTGCCTCGATCACCGTCGGCATCGTGCTGTGGAGCGCCCGGCGCATGCAGCTGCGTCCGGGACGGCTGCAGACGGTCGTCGAGTGGATCTATGACCTGTCGATGCGGATGACGCGGGACAACATGGACGAGGAGATGGCCCGCAGGTGGTTCCCGCTTGTGTTCACGCTGTTCGTGTTCATCCTCGTGACCAACCTGATCGGCTACATCCCGCTGCCGGTCGACAGCGCCGAGACGTTCAAGGTGTTCGGGGTGGAAATCCCCGCGTTTCAGATCTATGCCGCCGACACCAACCTCGCAATTCCGTTGCTGCTGGCGCTTGGCGTGTTCATCGCCTACAACGTCGAAGGTATCCGCCATCACGGGTTCTTCGGATACATCAAAAGCCTGGTCCCAACGGGTATCGGCGGCTTCATGCTTGTCATCATGTATCCGCTGGAGATCCTGTCGAACTTCCTGCGCCTGATCTCACTGACGGTCAGGCTCTGGGCCAATCTGCTCGCCGGGCACCTCTTGATCGAGTTCATGGCCGGCCTGCTCGCCGTCGTCATCGGTCTGCAGATCTTGGGCTGGTTCACGTTGCCGATCGGAATCGCGATCTATCTGTTCGAGGCGGTCCTGATCGCGGGTCTGCAGGCCTTTATCTTTGCCATTCTCACTGCCATCTATCTCGGTGGCGCTACTCGGAGCCACTGACAATCCAAAGGAGTTTGTTCATCCATGCTGACCGACCTCATCGCCGCTAGTACAAATGCAGAAGTTGCCAAGGAAGGCCTTCGCTCAGTCGCTCTGGGCGTGGGCGCCGCGGGTGGCGCCGCGGGCGCCGGCGCCGGCATCGGCATGCTCTTCGGCAAGGTGATCGAGGCCGTGACGCGCCAGCCGGAGATGAAAGATGAGATCACCTCGATCCAGTGGCTGGGCTTCGCGCTCACCGAGGCCACCTTCTTCTACGGGCTCGTCGGCGGCCTGATCGCCTTCTTCCTCTAGAACGATGGGGCCTTTCGCCGCCATACTCGGTACACCGCTCGCATCGGGCAGCAACTCGTGGTTGATCACGCCCAACGTCGGCCTGACGATCTGGACGTTGGTCGTGTTCCTGGTCTCGTTGTACATCCTCAACAAGGTGGCATTTCCGCGGATTCGCGACGCGCTGGACCAGCGGCGCCGCGGCATCGATGAGTCGATCGACGCCGCCGAGCGCACGCGGGCCGCGGCCGAGCAGGTTCTCGCCGAATACCGCGAGCGCCTGAAGGAGGCCAGGGTCCAGTCCGAGGAGATCATCCAGCGCGCGCGCCAGACGGCAGAGTCCCACGAGCACGAGGCCCGCGACCGTGGCCAGGAGCTGCTCGCCGAGGCAGCCAAGCGGGCAGAGCGCGACATCGAGGCCGCCACCAAGCGGGCGCTCGACGACATCCGCAGGGAGGTCGCCGACCTCACGATCATGGCCACCGAGAAGGTCACGCGCAAGACGCTCGACGACGCCGACCAGCGGCGCCTGGTCGAGGAGGCCCTGAGCGAAATGGACTTCTCCGGTCTCTCGTCCGGCGCCGAGAGCAACTGATGGAGGAGCTCGCCCAGGTATACGCCCGCGCGCTGTTCGAGGTGGCCCTCGAGCGGGGCAAGCTCGACGAGCTGCGCGAGCAGCTGGCGCAGTTCGCCGACGCGCTGAGCGAACATCGCGAGCTGGCCGTGTTCTTCTTCTCGCCGTACTTCTCGACCACCGAGAAGACGCAGGCGCTCGGCGGCCTGCTCGATGGGGCGGATGAAGCGCTGCTGAACTTCCTTGGCCTGCTCATCGACAACCATCGTATGCCGGTGATCTTCCGCATCCGTCAGGAGTACGAGCGGCTGTGGGACGATGAGAACAAGACCCTGCCCGTGGAGATCACGAGCGCGATCGCGCTCGACGAGGCGACCACCGAGAGCCTCGGCAGGACGATCGGAGAGCGCGCCGGGCGCAAGATCGCCCTGGCGGCGCGCGTGGACCCGGACATTCTCGGCGGCATCGTCATCAGGGTCGGAAACTCGATCCTCGATGCCTCTATTCGCAACCGACTGGAGCAGCTGCGCAGGCACGTTGCCCAAGGAGCCTCTTAGTAACCATGCAGATCAACCCAGACGAGATCACAAGCATTCTGAAGAGCCGTATCGAGGGACTCGACAGCGGTGCGGCCGAGCTGACCGAGGTCGGCACCGTGCTGTCGGTGGCCGACGGCATCGCGCGGTTGCACGGGCTGGAGAACTGTATGTCGTTTGAGATGCTCGAGCTGCCCCACGGCGTCACCGGGCTGGCGCTGAACCTCGAGTCAGACAACGTCGGCGCGGTGCTGTTCGGCGAGTGGGAGCACATCTCCGAGGGAGACACCGTCAAGCGGACGGGCGCGCTGCTGGAGATCCCGGTCGGCGAGCAGCTGCTCGGGCGCATCGTCAACCCGCTCGGCCGTGCGCTGGACGGCAAGGGAGACATAGTCGTGGAGCAGACGCGCCCGGCGGAGTTCAAGGCTCCCGGCGTCGTCCAGCGCCAGCCGGTCAAGCAGCCGATGCAGACCGGCCTGAAGGCGATCGACGCGATGATCCCGATCGGCCGTGGCCAGCGCGAGCTCATCATCGGCGATCGGCAGACCGGCAAGACGGCGATCGCGATCGACACGATCATCAACAACAAGGACACCGACATCGTGTCCGTGTACGTCGCCATCGGCCAGCGCATGTCAACGGTCGTCGCGCTGGCGCAGACGCTCGAGGAATACGGCGCCTTGGAGAACACGATCATCGTGGCCGCTCCCGCCGACGAGGCGGCGCCGATCAAGTTCATGGCGCCCTACGCGGGCTGCGCGATGGCAGAGCACTTCCTGTACAACGGCCGCCACGCGCTGTGCGTGTACGACGATTTGACCAAGCACGCCTACGCCTACCGGCAGATGTCGCTGCTGCTGCGCCGTCCGCCGGGCCGCGAGGCATATCCGGGCGACGTGTTCTACCTGCACTCGCGCCTGCTCGAGCGCGCGGTCAAGCTCAACGACGACCTCGGCGGCGGCTCATTGACGGCGCTGCCGATCATCGAGACGCAGGCGGGCGACGTCTCGGCGTACATCCCGACGAACGTGATCTCGATCACCGACGGGCAGATATTCCTGGAGTCCGCGCTGTTCAACTCGGGTGTGCGCCCGGCGATCAACGTCGGGATCTCGGTCTCGCGCGTCGGCGGCAACGCCCAGATCGGGCCGATGAAGAAGGTCGCCGGCCGCATCAAGCTCGAGCTCTCCCAGTACCGCGACCTCGAGGCGTTCGCCCAGTTCGGCTCCGACCTCGACGCTGACACCCAGCGCACGCTGGCGCGCGGCGAGCGCCTGGTGATGACGCTCAACCAGCACGAGCGGGCGCCGCTGCCGGTGCAGGACCAGACGGTGCAGATCTACGCCGCCACCAACGGCTTCCTGGATCGGTTGAACGTCGAGCGAGTGACCGAGTTCCTGCTCGCGCTGACCGAACGGATGCACGCCGAGCACGGTGATGTTCGCGAGAAGATCGCCGCCGGCGACTGGTCGGATGAGACCCAGACCGCCGTGCACGACGCCGTCGAGTCGTTCGCCCGGGACTTCGGCTATGACCTCGACGAGGAGGGCCAGCCGCTGGAGGAGGGCGAACCTCTCAGGCGGGACGAGTCTGCCCGCGAGAAGGAGCCCCAGGCGGCCTAGCGCCGGCGCGGAGCACGATCATGGCCAGTCAGCGCGACGTCAAGAACAAGATCGCATCGGTGAAGAACATCCAGAAGATCACCCGTGCGATGGAGATGGTCGCCGCGGCCCGGTTGCGCCGCGCCGAGCAGCGGATCTCCGCCCTGCGGCCGTATGCCGATGCGATCGGGCGCATGACGCGCCAGGCGGCGCAGGCGGCCGGCGCGGAGGCTGCGCGGGTGCCACTGCTGGCAGAGCACGACTCACAGACGAACGTCGGCCTGCTGCTCGTGACAGGCGACCGCGGTCTTGCGGGCGGCTTCAACTCTCAGATCGTCCGCGCCGGCGTGCGCCTCTCGGCCGAGATGGCCGAGGAGGGACTGCGCAGCAGCTGGTATGCCACCGGCCGGCGCGGCGTCTCCTCGCTGAGCTTCCGCGGGCACGAGCTAAGAGGCAGTTACACGGGCTTTGCCGATCGACCCGTCTACGCGGACGCGCGCACGATCGCCGACGATTTGATCGGAGCCTACGTCGACGGCCAGATCGATCGGGTGGAGATGGTCTACAACTCCTACGTCTCACCGCTCACCCAACACGTCACGCGTCAGACGCTGCTGCCGCTCACGCACGAGACGATCGCCAGCGCGCGGGACGGCCATGCGGATGCCGGGCGCCCCGCCTCGTCCGCGACTGACCGATCTCAGGTCGATGGCCTCACCGGCGGAGGCGCGGGCATCGTTGCCGGAGGCGGTGCTCGAACACCCGTCAACTACGAGCCGGACCCAGAGAAGATCCTCAGGCGATTGGTTCCCGACTACATCGAGATTTCGATCTACCGGGCGCTCGTGGAGTCCACGGCCGGCTTCTTCGGCGCCCAGATGACGGCGATGCGCAGCGCATCGGAGAACGCCGGCGAAATCATCACCGACTACACACTGCAGATGAACCGGGCGCGCCAGGCCGAGATCACCCAGGAGATCATGGAGGTCGTCGCTGGCGCAGAGGGATTGAGCTAGGACCAGCGCCCGCGTGCGCGCTGCCATCATCAAAGAGAACTTGAACGGATAAAGAGGAGAATCGAACACAAATGGACGCCAGTGTCACAACCGAGCCGACCCCGACCACCCCGGCCGCTGCCAACGGCGGCCCCGCCAAGCGCAACGTCGGTCGCATCGAGGAGATCCAGGGCGTTGTGATCGACGTTGTGTTCCCAGACCGCCTGCCTGAGATCAACCACGCCATCACGATCGCCCGCCCGGCGGCCGGCGAGGAGGAGGAGGCGCCGGGGATCAGCTCGAGCGCGGGCGGCAGCGTGCTCGTATGCGAGGTTCAGCAGCACCTTGGCGACGATCGCGTGCGCGCGGTGGCGATGGACACCACCGACGGATTGGCGCGTGGCGTTGAGGCGATCGACACCGGTGCTCCCATAACGGTCCCGGTCGGAGAGGCGACGCTCGGTCGCATCTTCAACCTGCTGGGCGAACCGATCGACCTCGGCGCCGAGTTGCCCAAGGACATCGAGCGCCGGGGCATCCACCGGGAGGCACCGCTCGCGGTCGACCTCACGCCCACCAGCGAGATGTTCGAGACGGGCATCAAGGTCATCGACCTGCTCGCCCCGTACGCCAAGGGTGGCAAGGTCGGGCTGTTCGGCGGCGCGGGCGTGGGCAAGACGGTGCTGATCCAGGAGCTCATCCACAACCTCGCCAAGGAGCATGGCGGCCTGTCCGCGTTCTGCGGCGTGGGCGAGCGCTCGCGCGAGGGCAACGATCTGTGGCTGGAGATGAAGGAGTCGGGCGTCCTCGACAAGACGATGCTCGTGTTCGGTCAGATGAACGAGCCGCCCGGGGCGCGCATGCGCGTGGCGCTCTCAGGTCTGACGATGGCCGAATACTTCCGCGACCAGGGCCAGGACGTGCTGCTGTTCATCGACAACATCTTCCGCTTCGTCCAGGCCGGATCCGAGGTCTCGGCCCTGCTCGGGCGGATGCCATCCCAGGTGGGCTACCAGCCGACCCTGGAGACCGAGATGGGTCAGCTGCAGGAGCGCATCACCTCGACCAGCACCGGCTCTGTGACCTCGGTGCAGGCGATCTACGTCCCCGCCGACGACCTCACCGATCCGGCTCCGGCGTCGGTGTTCGCGCATCTGAACGCGACCACCGTGCTGTCGCGGGCGATCTCCGAGAAAGGCATCTATCCGGCGGTCGACCCGCTGGACTCGACCTCGACGATCCTCAAGGCGGACATCCTCGGCGACGAGCACTTCAGGGTGGCCAACCGCGTGAAGGAGATTCTGCAGCGCTACAAGGAGCTGCAGGACATCATCGCGATCCTCGGCATCGACGAGCTCTCCGACGAGGACAAGCTGACCGTTCAGCGGGCGCGCAAGATCGAGCGGTTCCTGTCCCAGCCGTTCTTCGTGGCCGAAGAGTTCACCGGGACCCCCGGCGCGTACGTGCCGATCGCGGAGACGATCAGGGGGTTCGAGGAGATCATCGAGGGCAAGCACGACGAGGTCCCCGAGTCGGCGTTCTTCTTGAAGGGCACCATCGACGAGGTAGTCGAGGCGGCCAGGAAGTAATGGCCCACACGAAGTTCCCCGTCGAAGTGCTGACGCCCGAGGGCGAGGTGTTCAGCGATGAGATCGAAATGCTCTCGACGTTCACGACCGTCGGCTCGATCGGCATCCTCGCCAACCACGAGCCGCTGCTCGCACGCCTGGAGCCGACCGAGCTGCGGTTGTATCGCTCGGAGGAGGAGATCGTGCGGTTCGCGCAGGCCGAGGGGTATCTGCAGTTCGCCGACAATCGCGCGCTCGTGCTCGTCGAGGAGGCGATCGCCCCCGAGCAGATCGATCGCCCGGCGTTCGAGACCAAGCTCGCGGAGGCGCGATCGGCCGCCGAGCGCGCCGAGCCGGACAGCGAGGAGCACGCCCGCGCGCTGCGGGACATCAAGCGCTACGAGGCGTTCCTCGCGGTCGCGCGCTAGATTCCCGGCGCCGATCGTCGAGTCCCCACCGGCCGAGCGTCAGCATGCCGGTTACACGGTAGGCGTGCTCAACCGGCTAGCCTTCCCGGCCTGATGAACACTGAGCGCCAACCGATCGGGGTGATCGGCACCGGATATGTCGGACTGGTGACCGCCGCCGGCTTCGCCGAGCTCGGCAGCGAGGTCTACTGCGTGGACATCGACCCGGACAAGATCGATCGTCTGCGGCGTGGCGAGGTGCCGATCTATGAGCCGGGGCTGGAGGAGCTCTTGGCGGACAATCGCGATCGGCTGCACTTCTCAACCGACCTGACCGAGGCGCTGCAGCACGCGCGGCTGCTGTTCGTGGCGGTGGGGACACCACCGACGCACTCCGGGGATGCCGACCTGTCCGCCGTGCACGAGGTTGTCGATTCGATACCTGCCTCGGAGAGGCACGCGCTGGTGATGAAGTCCACGGTGCCGTGCGGGACCGGGGCGTCGATCAAGCGCGTCTTTGGCGAGCAGGGCAAGCGGGGGCTGCGCTATGTGTCGTGTCCCGAGTTCCTGAAGGAGGGCTCGGCGGTGGGCGACTTCCTGGGCCCCGACCGCGTCGTCGTCGGGGATGGCGGCGACTGGGCGGGCGAGGCTGTGGTCGAGCTCTACCGGCCGCTGCTGAGCACTGAGCACGGGGGTGGCGGCTCTGCTGCCCTGGTGCGGACAGACGTTGCCAGCGCCGAGATGATCAAGCTGGCTGCCAACGCCTTTCTGGCGACCAAGATCTCGTTCATCAACGAGATCGCGAACGTCTGCGAGGAGGTGGGCGCCGACGTCGTGGAGGTCGGGCTGGGGATGGGGCTGGATGTACGGATCGGCCCCAGGTTTCTGCAGGCGGGCCTGGGCTACGGTGGCAGCTGCTTTACGAAGGATGTGAGCGCGCTGAAGTTGCTGGCGGGCAACTCTGGCTACCATTTTCAACTGCTCAACGCCGTGATCGAGGTCAACGAGCTGCAGAAGCGGCGAGTCGTCGCAAAGCTGCAGCGACATCTCGGAACGCTCGCCGGCACGCGGATCGCGCTGCTCGGGCTCGCGTTCAAGCCGAACACGGACGACATGCGCGGGGCGTCTTCGCTGGTGCTGGCTGCGCGTCTGCAAGCCGAGGGCGCGCACGTGCGCGCGTTCGATCCGATTGCCGAGACGGAGGCCCGTAAGCTGATGCCGCAACTCGACTATGCCCAGTCCGGCATGGACGCCGTCGCCGACGCCGACGCCGTGGTGTTGGTGACCGAGTGGCCCGAGTTCATCGATTTGGACTGGAAGGCGGTCGCGCGGGCGATGCGTGGAACTCTCGTGATCGACGGGCGCAACGCCCTCGACGGCGACGCTGTGGGTGGCGCGGGGCTGGTGTACGAAGGAATCGGCCGCGGCGCGAAGGCGCACGCGGAGCAGTCGCCGGATCGATCGCCGCTTGCGAAGGATCCCGCGTGAGGGAGCCGATGGGAGCGTTCAAATGCAGGCCGTGATCCTTGTCGGGGGCGAGGGCACGCGTCTGCGCCCGCTGACCTCCACGGTGCCCAAGCCCGTGGTCCCGCTGGTGGACCGCCCGTTCATCGCGTTCATGCTGGAGTGGCTGCGCGGACACGGGATCGACGACGTGATCATGTCGTGCGGGTTTCTGGCCACGTCGGTGCGCAACGTGCTCGGCGACGGCTCGGGCTACGGGATCAAGCTGCGGTTCGTCGAGGAGCCGGACCCGCGCGGCACCGCCGGCGCGCTGAAGTACGCCGAGCGGCTGCTCGACGAGCGGTTTCTGATGCTCAACGGCGACGTGCTCACCGACATCGACCTGACCGGCCAGATCGCCCAGCACGAGCGTACCGGCGCAAAGGCGACGCTCGCGCTCGCGCCGGTCGCCGACCCGAGCGCCTACGGGCTGGTGCGCCTGAACGAGGACCGCTCGGTCAAGGCCTTCGTCGAGAAGCCGAGCCCCGACCGGATCGACACGAACCTGATCAGCGCCGGCGCTTACGTGCTGCAGCGCGAGATCCTGGAGCTGGTCCCGCCCGATCGCAACGTCTCGATCGAGCGTGAGGTCTGGCCGCTTTTGATCGGCGCCGGGCTGTACGGGTTCCCGGCGGACGCCTACTGGCTGGACATCGGCACGCCCGAGCGCTACCTGCAGGGCACGTTCGACATCATCGAGGGCAACGTCGAGACGGCGGTGCGCGAGCGCCTCGGCGAGAGCTGGCTGGCGGTCGCGCCGGGCGCGGAGATCCACGGCCGGGCGATTCCCCCCGCGGTGATCGAGCGCGGCACGCATGTCGCCCCGGGGGCGCACGTCGGCAGCCTGGTCGTGCTCGGCGAGAACGTGCGCGTCGGTCCCGGCTCGACTGTCGAGCGCTCGGTCATCCTCAGCGGCGCGGAGATCGGCGCGGGCTGCACGCTGCGCGACTGCATCGTCGCGGCCGGTGCTCGCGTCGGGGATCGCAGTCGCATCGAAGGCGGGGCGGTGCTCGGCGAGGGCGTGACGGTGGGGGCGGACAACACGATCGCCCACGGTGCGCGTATCTTCCCGGGCGTGAGTTTGCCCGATGGAGCGATCAAGTTCTGATGAGCACGCCGCAGGCGCCCCCGCACGCGCAGAGGCCCCCGGACGCCGGAGCGCTCTCGCGCGAGGCGATCGCGCGGGTGGATGGATCCGGTCAGCTGGAGGACGTGCTGGCGCTGCCCGAGCACCTGCGCGATGCTCTGTGGCGGGTGGAGTCGGCGATCATGCAGGGCTGGGACACCTCGGCCGGGCTGGTCGTGGCGGGGATGGGGGGCTCGGCGATCGGCGGAGCGCTGGCACGTGCGGCGCTGGGCGATCACGCCTCGCGGCCGATATTCGTGACCCGCGCCTACGGGCTGCCCCCGTGGACGACCCCGGACACGATGGTGCTGTGCGCAAGCTACTCGGGTGACACCGAGGAGACGCTCGCCTGCTACGAGTCCGCGGGTGCGCTCGGCGCCCAGCGCACGGTCGTGAGCACCGGGGGACGCCTGGCGGAGATGGCGCGTGCGGACGGCGTGCCCGTGATCCCGCTGCCCGGCGGGTTTCAGCCACGCGCGGCGGTTGCCTACATGACGGTTGCGGCCCTGGAGATCGCGGCGCTGTGCGGCGCGGGGCCGCGGTTGACCTCGGAGATCGACGTGGCCGCCTCGCACACCGAGCAGCTCGTGGCCGAGTGGGGCCCGGACGCGCCGGAGGACTCTCTGGCGAAGACGATCGCGCGGGGCCTGCACGGAACGATCCCGGTGGTGATGGGCGCCGGCCTGACGACGCCGGTCGCGTACCGGTGGAAGACCCAGATCAACGAGAACTCGAAGCTTCCGTGCTTCACACACGAGCTGCCCGAGCTCGACCACAACGAGATCGTCGGCTGGGAGGGCGCCCGCGATGTCGGCCGGTTCGCGGCGGTGTTCCTCGACGACTCCGATGCCCATCCTCGCGTCAAGGAGCGGATGGCGCTGACAGAGGGGCTGATCGCGCCCAGCGCTGTGGCGAGCTTCCATCTGGAGACCCGCGGACAGACGACGATCGAGCGCGTGATCTCGCTCGTGCTGCTGGGCGATCTCGTGTCGATCTACCTGGCCGCGCTGCGCGGCGTCGATCCCGGGCCGGTGCGCTCGATCGACGAGCTGAAGGCCGCGCTGGCCGCCCACTGAGTGGGGTCATGCGCCAGCCCGCCCGCCACCGTGTGGTAGCGTTTCCACCGGCCGAGGAGCGCTGCGACGGGCTGCGAACCGCCACGCTCGGCCTCCCTCTGCAGCAAGGGCGCTCACCTGACCGACAGGAGGTTTCGTCATGTCAGTAATGACCCCCGCCACCGCAGCGCTCACCGCCGACTTCAAGGTAGCCGACCTCTCCCTGGCCGAGTTCGGCCGCAAGGAGATCACGCTCGCCGAGCACGAGATGCCCGGGCTGATGGCGATTCGCCGGGAGTACGTAGACGCACAGCCGCTGAAGGGCGCGCGGATAACGGGCTCGCTGCACATGACGATCCAGACGGCCGTCCTGATCGAGACGCTGACGGCGCTCGGCGCGGAGGTGCGCTGGTGCAGCTGCAACATCTTCTCCACCCAGGATCACGCCGCCGCCGCGGTGGCGGTCGGCCCCGACGGCACGCCCGAGGATCCGAGGGGCGTGCCGGTATACGCGTGGAAGGGTGAGACGCTAGAGGAGTACTGGTGGTGCACCGAGCAGGTCCTGCGCTGGCCCGAGCCGGGCCCTGACGGCGAGCCGGGCCCGAACATGATCCTCGACGATGGCGGCGACGCGACGCTGCTCGTGCACAAGGGTGTCGAGTACGAGCGCGCCGGCGCGGTGCCCGATCCGGCGGGCGCTGAGTCCGAGGAGCTCGGGGTGATCCTGTCGGTGCTCACGCGCTCGCTCGCCGAGGACCCCCAGCGCTGGACGAAGATCGGCGAGGGCATCAAAGGCGTGACCGAGGAGACGACCACGGGCGTGCACCGGCTGTATGAGATGACCGTGTCGGGCGAGCTGCTGTTCCCGGCGATCAACGTGAACGATTCGGTGACGAAGTCGAAGTTCGACAACCTCTACGGCTGCCGGCACTCGCTGGTGGACGGCATCAACCGCGCGACCGACGTGATGATCGCGGGCAAGCTCGCGGTGATCTGCGGGTTCGGCGACGTTGGCAAGGGCTGCGCGGAGTCCCTGCGCGGGCAGGGCGCGCGCGTCGTCGTCACCGAGATCGACCCGATCTGCGCGCTGCAGGCAGCTATGCAGGGCTATGCGGTCAAGACGCTCGAGGATGTGGTCGGCGAAGGCGACATCTTCGTCACCTGCACGGGCAACCGCGACATCATCACCGCCGAGCACATGTCGCGCATGAAGCACCAGGCGATCGTCGGCAACATTGGTCACTTCGACAACGAGATCGACATCGCGGGCCTCACGCGGGTGGAGGGCATCGAGCGGATCAACATCAAGCCGCAGGTGGACGAGTGGGTGTTCGGAGACGGTCACGCGATCATCCTCCTCTCGGAGGGGCGGTTGCTGAACCTCGGCAACGCCACCGGGCATCCGAGCTTCGTGATGAGCAACTCGTTCTCCAACCAGACGATCGCCCAGATCGAGCTGTTCACGAAGAACGAGGACTACGAGCGCAGGGTCTACGTGCTGCCGAAGCATCTCGATGAGAAGGTCGCGCGGTTGCACCTCGACGCGTTGGGTGTGCGCTTGACCGAGCTGACCTCAGAGCAGGCGGCGTATCTCGGTATCCCCGTCGGCGGGCCGTACAAGCCCGATCACTATCGCTACTAACCGGCGTCGCTGGACTGTCCGATGAGAGCGATGGTGTTGGCGGCGGGTCTCGGGACGCGCTTGCGCCCGCTGACGTATGAGATCACCAAGCCGATGGTCCCGGTGCTCGACCGGCCGGTGATGGCGCACATCCTCGACCTGCTCGACCGGCATGGGTTCGATCAGACGATCGCCAACCTGCACTATCACCCCGACTCGATCCGCGAGTACTTCGGCGAGCGGTTGAGCTACCGCTACGAGGAGGAGCTGCTCGGCACCGCCGGGGGCGTGCGCGCGTGCGCGGAGTTCTTCGGCGAAGACTCGTTTCTGGTGATCTCCGGGGACGCGCTCACCGACATCGACCTGACGGCCCTCGCGGCCAGGCACCGCGAGTCGGGCGGGATCGCGACGCTGGCCGTCAAGAAGGTGTCGGACACGAGAGAGTATGGAGTCGTACTGCACGACCGCGACGGGCGGATAACCGGCTTTCAGGAGAAGCCCCACCCCGACGAGGCGCTCTCGGACCTCGGCAACTGCGGCATCTACGTGTTCTCGCCGCGGATATTCGACTACTTTCCGGAGCGTCCGTTCGTCGATTGGGCCAAAGACGTGTTCCCGGCGCTGCTCTCAGGCGACGTCCCGTTCCACATCCACGAGGTGCGCGAGTACTGGAATGACGTCGGCTCGCTCGGAGAGCTGCGCCAGGGCACGTTCGACGCGCTGCGCGGGGAGCTGCGCCTGGATGTCGAGGGCGAGGAGCTGGCCCCCGGCGTGGTCGTCTCCGGCGGGCGCGCGCTGCCGCAGGACGCCGAGGTCGAAGGTCCCGCCTGGATCGGACGGGACGTGCAGATCGGGGCGGGCGTGGGCCTGATGGGGCCGGTCGTGCTGGGCGACGGAGCGAGGATCGGCGACGGCGCGCAGCTGCGCGAGACGATCGTGTTCCCCGGCACGAGCATCGCCCCAGAGTCGATCCTGATCGGCGCGATCTCGGGTCACGCGGGGATTCTGCAGAGTCTGCGTTCGCACCGGCGGTAAACGAGGGCCCGCCTGAGCGGGCTCTCGCAGCTCCGCGGACACACCCATCGCAGTCCTCCGACAGTCGTCATCTTGTGGGCCTCTCGATCGTTTGGCCATACTGCGGGAAACCCGGTGGACATCCACTGGCCAGCGGCGTAGCATCGGAAGGAGGTTCATCCATCTACAGACATATCGACCGAAGGAGCCTGTGATGCAGATCGAGATCAAGGGCCGCAACATCCCGGTCACCGACGAGCTGCGCGCGCGCCTGGAGCGCCGATCGCGCAAGATCGCCCGGCAAGTCTCGGAGCTTGCTCGTATGGAGGTGGAGATCTACGAAGAGCGCAACCCCTCGATCGCCGACCGCCAGGTGGCGGAGGCGACCCTGTATCTGAAGGGTGTGACGCTGCGCGCGCGCGAGGCCTCTCCGGAGATGGACCACTCGCTGAAGCTGATCACGATCGAGCTGGCGCGCCAGGTCAAGCGCCACCGCGACAAACTGAGGCACCGTCGCGAGTCCCGCACCGCCACGATCAAGACCGCCTTGCCCCAGGTCGACCGATCGGCGGCGCCGCCGGCATAGATGATGGGCGAGCGACCGCCGGCATAGCGGTGGTGGGCCAGCTAATCTGAGGGATGTGTCCCCATCCCTGCTCGATCGCGCGCTGAACGTCGGCGAGGCGAAGAAGTTCAAGTCCTACCAGAAGCGCGTCGCGCTGATCAACGCGTTCGAGGCGGAGCTCGAACACGACTCCGACGCGGAGCTGCGCGAGCGGATGGACGCGCTGCGCGAGCGCGCCCGCGAGGGGGAGTCCGTGGACGATCTGCTGCCAGAGTGCTTTGCGACCGTGCGCGAGACCGGCAAGCGCACGATGGGGATGCGCCACTTCGACGTGCAGATGATCGGCGGCATGGTGCTGCACGACGGGTGCATCGCCGAGATGAAGACCGGCGAGGGCAAGACGCTGACCGCGACGCTCGCGGTCGTGCTCAACTCACTCGCGGTCCGTGAGCGAGATCCCGAGGCGGCAGAGGACGCTCAGCCGGAACGCAAGGGTGTGCACCTGGTCACGGTCAACGACTATCTGGCCAAGCGCGACGCGGAGTGGATGAGCCCGCTGTATGAGGCGCTGGGGGTGTCGGTCGGTGTGCTGCAGAACATGCAGCCCTACGAGGAGAAGCAGGCGGCGTACGCGTGCGACGTCGTGTACGGGACCAACTCGGAGTTCGGGTTCGACTATCTGCGCGACAACATGGCCAAAGATCTGCGCGAAAAGGTTCAGCGCGGGCACGCGTTCGCGATCGTGGACGAGGTCGACAACATCCTGATCGACGAGGCGCGCACGCCGCTGATCATCTCGGGCGCGCCCGAACAGGCCGCGGATCTGTACGTGAAGTTCGCGCGGCTGGCGCCGCAGATGAAAGTCGGGGAGACCCCCGAAGGCATGGATCCGCGCTCCAAGAAGCAGTTCATGGCCGACTTCGACTTCGAGATCGACGAGAAGCGCAAAACGGCGGCGGTCACCGAGCAGGGCGTCGCCAAGGCCGAGCGGTTTCTCGGCATCGATCACCTGTATCGCGCGGAGAACGGCCATCTCGTCAACCACCTGATCCAGGCGCTGCGCGCACAGGCGCTGTACAAGCGCGACGTGGACTACGCGGTGATAGACGGCGAGGTCAAGATCATCGACGAGTTCACGGGGCGCATCCTCGAGGGCCGGCGCTGGTCGGAGGGTCTGCACCAGGCGATCGAGGCCAAGGAGGGGGTGCGCATCCAGGAGGAGAACCAGACGCTCGCGACGATCACCTACCAGAACTACTTCCGCCTGTACGACAAGCTCGCGGGCATGACGGGGACGGCGCTGACCGAGGCGACGGAGTTCATGAAGATCTACGAGCTGCCGGTCGTGCAGGTGCCGACGAACATGCCGATGGTCAGAGACGATCGCAACGACCAGGTCTACAAGACCAAGGACGGCAAGTGGAACGCGGTCGTCAAAGAGATCGCCGCGCGCCACGAGGTCGGCCAGCCGGTGCTGGTGGGGACGATCTCCGTCGAGGTCTCAGAGCTGCTGTCGCAGCGCCTGGAGCAGCGCGGGATCGAGCACGCCGTCCTGAACGCCAAACCCGAGTATGCGGCGCGCGAGGCGGAGACGGTCGCCGAGGCGGGTCAGCCGGGCGCGGTGACGATCGCGACGAACATGGCCGGGCGCGGCGTTGACATCAAGCTCGGCGGCAACCCCGAGCACCTGGCGCGTCAGCAGTTGGCGAAGGAGGGGATCGCGCCCGACGCCGAAGGCTACGGGGCTCGCTTGCACGCCCTGCTGCCGGAGATCGAGCGCAAGGTGGCCTCGAGCCACGAGCGGGTGATGGCCGCGGGCGGGCTGTTCATCTGTGGCACCGAGCGCCACGAGTCGCGGCGGATCGACAACCAGCTGCGCGGTCGCGCCGGCCGTCAGGGCGACCCGGGCGAGTCGCGGTTCTTCCTGTCCGCCGAGGACGATCTGGTCAGGCTGTTCGCGGGCGATCGCATCTATCGGATCCTCGACAAACTGGGTGGAGTCGACGAGGAGGGCAACGAGGAGCCGATCGAGGCGGGGATGCTGTCCAAGCAGATCGAGAAAGCCCAGAAGAAGGTCGAGGAGCAGAACTTCCTCCAGCGCAAAAGCGTGCTCGAGTACGACGACGTGATGAACGAGCAGCGCCGGGTGATCTACGCGTATCGCAACGAGGTGCTCGAAGGCAAGTCGATCGGCGAGGAGGCCCGCCAGGAGGTGGCGAACGTGCTGGAGCGCACGATCGCGCAGTACACGCCGGGGGACTTCATGGAGGACTGGGACATGGACGGGCTGTCCGTGGCGCTCGGGCAGTTCTTCCCGCGCGATCTCGACGACGAGGCCCTGAGCCCGGAGACGGCCGACCGCGAGTCGCTGATCGACAGCGTCACCGAGTTCGCCCTGGGCCGCTACGACGAGCGCGAAGTGGAGCTGGGCGAGGAGCTGATGGGGGCGCTCGAGCGGTTTTTGCTGCTGGAAATCATCGACGAACGTTGGCGCGAGCACCTGTACGACATGGACTACCTGCGCGAGGGCATCCACCTGCGCGGGTTCGCCCAGATCGACCCGCTGGTCGCATACAAGAACGAAGCATTCGAGCTGTTCGGCGACCTCATGAACAGCATCTGGGCGGACTACACGCGGATGGTGTTCAACGCCCAGGTCAATATCGAGGGCCAGAATGGGGGCGCGAACGGGACGGGCGAAGGTGGTCTGGCTCCCATCCCGTTCGCGGCCTCGGGCAGCGCCACGCGCGCCGGCCGCGTCTCGTACTCGGGCGGTCGCAGCGCGGCGGGCGCGGGAGCGATCGCTGCTGCCGCCGCCGCGGCTGGGGTCCAGGGCGGGGGAGGGCCGTCGGCGGTGGGCGCCTACGCCGAGAACGGGGGCGAAGTCGAGCCGGAACTGGCCCCGGTGGTCGAGCAGCGCGTCGTCGACGAGGAGCACCAGGTCGGCCGCAACGACCCGTGCTGGTGCGGCTCAGGCAAGAAGTTCAAGAAGTGCCACGGCGCGTAGGGGTAACGCTGGGGGTTGGAGGGGGCCGAGACCAGTCGGGTGGGAGGGACTGGCGCAGCGACCGCGGCGCAGCGCGCGTGCGGAGACGGAGCGCTCGCAATACGACGCTCATCCCCGCTGACTGGGGGACGTTGATAGCGTGGGCTCATGACTACAGCCCCAGTCGAGTCCACTCCGCAGCGCCTGTCCGCGATACGTGAGCAGTTGAAGCTCCTCGCGGATTATCTTTGACCCGGCTGGGTTGAGCGAGCGCGTGAGCGCGCTGGAAGCGGAGATGGGGGAGGTCGGGTTCTGGGATGACTCCGAGCGCGCGGCGTCCGTGTCGGCCGAGCACTCGCGAGCGTCCAGGCGGTTGGAGATGTTCAAAGCGCTGCAGGCGGACGTCGAGGACCTCGACGGTCTCGCGGAGATGGCCGCCGAGGACGCGACACTGCAGGGGGAGGTCGACGAGCAGATCGCCTCGGTCGAGGAGCGTCTGGCGTCGCTGGAGGAGCAGCGGCTGTTCTCCGGACGCTATGACTCAGGCGACGCGCTCGTGAGCGTGAACGCGGGGGCGGGGGGGACCGACGCGCAGGACTGGGCGGAGATGGTGCTGCGGATGCTGATGCGCTGGGCCGAGCGCCGCGGCTTTCAGGTCGAGCTGCTGGAGGCGAGCGCGGGGGAGGAGGCGGGGATCAAGTCGGCCACGTTCAGGGCGTCGGGCGAGAACGCCTACGGGCTGTTCGGGGCCGAGCGCGGCGTGCACCGGCTGGTGCGCCTCTCGCCGTTCGACTCAGCCCACCGCCGCCAGACGAGCTTCGCCGGTGTGGAGGTCGCGCCGGTGGTGAAGGACACGGGCGAGATCGAGATCAACGAGGACGATCTGCAGATCGACACCTACAGGGCCTCGGGCGCGGGCGGGCAGCACGTCAACAAGACGGACTCCGCCGTGCGCATCACCCACCGGCCGACGGGAATCGTCGTGCAGTGCCAGAACGAGCGCTCGCAGTCCTCCAACCGCGCGACCGCGATGGCGATGCTGCGGGCGAAGCTGCTGGAGCGCTCCGAGCGCGAACGCCAGGAGGAGATCGCGCGCGAGAAGGGCGAGGCGCAGGACGTGAACTTCGGCTCGCAGATCCGCTCGTATGTGCTGCATCCGTACACGATGGTCAAGGACCACCGCACAGACTTCGAGATGGGCGACGTCCAGCGCGTGCTGGACGGGGATTTGGACGGGTTCGTCAGGGCTTACCTGCTCATGGTCGCGTCATCGTCCGGAGGGCGAGAGTGACCATCGAGCTTCCGCCTGAGCAGGAGCGAGCGCAGTGGGGCTCCGGCGGCGAGCCGGTCTTGCCGCCGCGCGCGGAGCTGGAAGCGATCGTCGGGAGGGCGCTGGAGGAGGATGTCGGCTCCGGTGATGTCACGACCGACGCGATCGTCAGGGCAGAGGCCCGCGCGAAGGGGCTGATAATGCAGAAGGCCGCGGGCTCGGTGTACGGCCTGCAGATGGCCGAGCTGACGTTCTTGGCGCTCGACCCAGAGGCGCGGTTCGAGCGGTTGGTGCGCGAGGGCTACTGGCGGGCGGAAGGGGGACCGGTGCTGAGCGTCGAAGGCTCGGCGCGGGCGTTGCTTACGGCAGAGCGGACAGCGCTGAACTTCCTCGGGCACCTGTCGGGGGTGGCCTCGTTCGCGGCGCGCGCGGCCAGCGCGACGAGCGGCACCGGGGCGCGGACGCTGGACACGCGCAAGACGACCCCCGGCCTGCGGGCGCTGGAGAAGGCCGCGGTCGCCGCCGGGGGCGGGCGCAACCACAGGTTTGGGCTGTATGACGCGATATTGATCAAGGACAACCACATCGCGATCGCCGGCGGGATCACCGCGGCGATAGAGCTCGCGCGCGAGGCTCACCCCGAGCTGGCGGACACGCTCGAGGTCGAGGTGCGCACGTTGGAGGAGATCGACGAGGCGCTCGCGGCCGGCGCGCCGAGGCTGCTGCTGGACAACATGGACGTCTGCGAACTGCGCGCCGCTGTGACCCGCGTCGCCGGCCGCGCCGCGATGGAGGCCAGCGGCAACGTCACGCTCGACACGCTGCGGTCGCGCGCGGAAACGGGGGTAGACTGGATCTCGATGGGCGCGCTGACGCATTCGTCGCGCGCACTGGACCTGTCGATGACCCTGGAGGTGTCGCCATGAACCTGCCGATGGTCCCTACGCAGGCTCCCGCCGCGCAACTCGGCCGCGCTGAGATCGAGGCGCTCTCCGAGGAGGTTCGCGCGCTCGCGGCCGAGCGGAACGCGACGATCCTCGCGCACAACTACCAGGTGCCCGAGATCCAGGACGTCGCGGACTATGTCGGCGACTCGCTCGGGCTCTCCCGCCGCGCCGCCGCGGGGGACAGCGAGGTGATCGCGTTCTGCGGCGTGCACTTCATGGCCGAGACCGCCTCGATCCTGTGTCCCGAGAAGACCGTCCTGATCCCCGACCTCGACGCGGGATGCTCGCTGGCGGCGTCGATCGACGCCACCCAGCTGGCGGCCTGGCGCGCGCAATATCCCGACGGCGTGGTCGTCATGTACGTGAACACGACCGCCGAGGTCAAGGCGCTGACCGACTACTGCTGCACGTCCGCGAACGCCGTGGACGTGGTGCGCCACATCTACGACACGCGGGGCCCGCAGACGGAGATCCTGTTCGGCCCGGACATGTGGCTGGGGGCGTACGTGGAGAAGGAGCTCGGCTGCTCGATGCACGTGTGGGACGGCGAGTGTCATGTCCACGCGGGCATTCGTCCCGCCGACATCGAGGCCACGCGTGCCGCGCACCCGGGCGCGGAGTTCCTGATCCACCCGGAGTGCGGGTGCACGACCAGCGTGATGGAGTACGTCGCCGCCGGGGACATCTCCGCCGAGGGCGTGCACATGCTCTCCACGGGCGGGATGCTCAAGTACGCCGAGCAGCTCGAGCGCATCGCGGGCGGCGTCTCGGGCGGCGCTTCAGACGGAGCCTCCAGCGGCTCCGCGCTTGCGGCGAGCGGGGTCGGCACCGCGCGCGACGGCGCCAAGGCGGTGGCCGGAGACGTGGACGGGGCGGCGGGCGGCTCGCATGAGCGCTCGGGGTCTGGCCGAGCGGGGATCGGCCGGCGCGAGGCGATCGTCGCGACCGAGACGGGCATGCTCTATCCGCTGCGGATGGCGGCGCCGGACGTCGAGTTCATCGCGGCCAACCCGCGCGCGGAGTGCGTGTACATGAAGATGATCACCTTGCCCAAGCTGCGGGACGCGCTGCGGGACATGAAGCACGAGGTTCGCGTGCCGGCGGAGATCGCGGAGCGGGCGCGCGTGCCGATCGATCGGATGGTCGCGCTGGGGTGAAGGGGGATTCTTAGCGCGCGCTGGGTGCTTAGAATTCCTCGGCGCTGTGTGGGCCGACGCAGGCGACGGCCAGGTTGTCGGCTACTCCCGCCGCGACCGTGCGGACCTCGTCGAAGGTGACGCCGTCGAGGGCGGCGATCGCCTTGTCGGGGTCGATGTCCTCTGCGAAGACGATCGCGCGCCCGGCGGCGTAGCGGGCCACCGCGCCCGTGTTCTCGAACGCGAGCACGAGCCGGCCGGCCGCGTAGGCGCGGGCACGGGCGACCTCCTCCTCGGTGGGGCCGTCGTCGCGCAGCTCGGCCACGATCTCGCGCATGCGCGTGTAGGCCTCGACGCACTTCGCCGACTCCAGGCCCGAGCCCAGCTGCAGCACGGGCATGTCCGCGAAGGCATGGTCGGCCGCGTAGACCGAGTAGCACAGGCCGCGCTTCTCGCGGATCTCCTCGAACAGGCGCGAGCCCATCGAGCCGCCCAGCAGCGTCGCGTAGATCGACAGGGCGGCCCGCGCGCGCAGGTCTGAGACCTCGATCTCCGGGCGGTAGATCATGCGCAGGTGAGATTGATTGGTGTCGCGCTGCTCCACGAGCGTCTGCGGCGCGAACTCCGGCGCCGGCAGGTACGGCTCGGGGTCGGAAAGCGCGGGAAAGCGGCCGAAGCGCTCGATCAGCTGCGACTCGTCCGGCAGGCTGTCGATGTTTCCCGCCATAAACGCTCCGCCGCGCGCGCCCGACCAGCGGCGCTCGCGAAACGCGACGATCGCCTCTCGTGTGAACGTGCGCAGGTTCTCCTCCGGCCCAAGCACCGTCCGGCCGAGTGGATGCTCGCCGAACGCGGCCCTGTCGATCAGGTACTCGGCGACCGTCGAGGGCTGATCGTAGGAGCGGTTGATCTCCTGGATCACCACGCCCCGCTCGCGGTCGAGCTCCTCCGCGTCCAAGCGCGGGCGCCCGACGAAGTCTGAGAGCAGGTCGATCGCTTCGGGCGCATACTGTGCGCGGACGGTGATGTGGAAGGCGACGAGGTCGTGGCTCGTATACGCGTTCAGCACGCCCCCCAGCCGCTCGGCGGTCTCGTTGACCGCTTTGTAGCTGTCGTACTTCGCGCCGCCCTTGAACACGAGGTGCTCGAGAAAGTGGGCCATCCCGTTCTCCTCCGGGCGCTCGGTCCGGGCGCCGGCGTCGAACGCCACCAGGACCGTCAGGGCACGGGTGCCGGGGATCGCGATGCTGTGGACGGGCAGTCCGTTCGCGGGGACCGTCGTGGTGTTGATTGTGGCCATCGGTGAGGCCACCTTATCCGACCGTCTCAGAGGTTCAGCGGCTCGACTAGGCTTGGCCGGGTGTCCTCGCGCAAGCGCTTTACGTATGTCCTGGTGGTCATGCTGCCGATCCTGCTCATCGTCGGGGTCTGGTGGGGTGGGCATCCCGAAGACCTGCCGTCGTGGGCGCGGTCGGGGTTGGTGGCGCATGCCGAAACGAGGGTGGTGGACGAAGCGATCGAACGGATCTCCGACGACTACTACCGCCCGGTCTCTACCGGCTCGCTGGCGAACGCCTCGGTCGTGGGCGCGGTTGCGAGCCTGCGCGACCGATTCTCGCACTACCTGAGCCCGCAGGAATTCCACGAATTCGACTCGCCGCCCAGCTTTACGGGCATCGGCGTGGAGGTGGCGCCGGAAAAGCGGGGGCTGACGATCGAGCGCGTGTTCAACTCCTCGCCCGCTTCGCGCGCGGGACTGAAGGCCGGTGAAACGATCGTCGGGGTGGGCGGACGCCAGCTCGAAGGGCTCTCCCCCGACGCGGCCATCGCGCTGATCAAGGGACCGCCCGGAACGGATGTCCAGCTGCAGATCGAAGGTCCACCCCGCGGACACGCCACACCCAGTGGACGCGTCACATCCCGCAGACACACGAGTCGTGGCCAAGTACACAGCCTCACGACCACTCGCGCGACGATCTCCGAGCCCGTCGTCGCCTCCGTCACCCAGACCGTGCATGGGATCAAGCTGGGGGTCCTCGCGCTCGCCACGTTCAGCCCGGGCTCGCACGGGGAAGTGCGCGAAGCGGTCGAACGCGTGCTGCACGAAGGCGCGCGCGGGATCGTCTTCGACCTGCGCGACAACGGCGGCGGCCTCGTCGCCGAAGCGCAGCTGATCGCGAGCATATTCATCGCCCACGGTGCGATCGTGACCACGCGCGGGCGCGAGCAGCCGACGCAGACGCTGTACGCGCTCGGGGGCGCGATCTCGCCTCTCATCCCGATGGTCGTGCTCGTCGACGCCAACACCGCCTCCTCCTCGGAGATCGTCACCGCCGCGCTGCAGGATCACCGTCGCGCGACGGTCGTCGGCACGCACACGTTCGGCAAGGGCGTCTTCCAGGAGGAGACGCCGCTGTCAAACGGCGGCGCGCTGGACATCACGGTCGGCGAGTACTACACCCCCGACGGGCGCAATCTCGGCGGCGGCGGCATCAAGCAGGGCGCGGGCGTGGAGCCCGAAGTGAAGGTCGCGCACGGGGTGGACACTCCGCACGGGCTGGCAGTCGCCCTGAATACGCTCGCGGCGAAAGTGAAGTGAGCCGCCGGACCGACGCGCGGGTCGTGTGGCCGCCGAGCGATCGCCAGAGCGCGCGGGAGGCGATCGAGGCGTTCATGCGCCGGTGCGGGCTGGCGCGCGAGTTCGACGCCGCCGTGCTCCGGGCGGCGGACCGGGCGTGTGAGCGAGGCCCGGACGTCATCGAGCGCGAGGTTGCCGACGGGCGCCGGCGGGATCTGCGCGAGCTGGCGACGTTCACGATCGACCCGGCGAGCGCCCAGGACTTCGACGACGCGATCTCCGCACAGCGGCTGGGTCCCGGCGGGGGCATGCCGGAAGGGGACGGGCCTGATTCTGGCGACGCGGTCGGGGACGCGGTCGGGGGCGTGCGTGTGTGGGTGCACATCGCCGACGTATCGGCGTATGTGTCCGAGGGGTCGGTCCTCGACTGGGAGGCACGAGCGCGGGGCACGAGCGTGTACGTGCCGGGGGCGGTGGAGCCGATGCTGCCGCAGGCGCTCTCGGGTGACGCCTGCTCGCTCGTGCCGGGGGCCGAGCGCGCGGCGGTGACGGTGGAGATGGACATGCGGGGAGCGGAGGTCGTGCGGACCGCGTTCTACCGCTCGCTGATCCGCTCCGATGCGCGGCTGGAGTACGAGCGCGTGGATCGCATATTCGCCGGGCACGAGCGCGCCGAGGACCCGTGGGCGCAGCCGCTTGCGGCCGCGCGCGAGGTGAGCGCGGAGCTGGGCAGGGCGCGCGAACGGGCGGGCGGGCTGGTGCTCGACTCCGAGGAGCCGGAGATCGTGTTCGACGCGGACGGGCAGGTCAGCGAGATACGCACGCGCGCGCAGACCGAGTCGCACCGGCTGATCGAGCACCTGATGATCGCCGCCAACGAAGCGGTCGCGCGACACCTGTCCGGGCACAGGGTCCCGTGCCTGTACCGCGTACACGAGCGCCCCGAGCCCGCGCGGGTGGCGCGATTGGTCGAGCAGCTCGCCTCGTTGGGAGTGCCGACGCCGGCGGTGCCCGACTCGATGAGCTCATCGCAGGCGGCCGAGCTGATGGGCGCGGTGAGCCGGCGCGTGGAGCGACACGTGCAGGCCGCGCTGCGTCGGAGGGAGGACACGAAGGACGCGAAGACCGGGCGGGAGGCGAAGGCTGTGAAGGTCGGTCCGTGGGGCGGGCGGATCGCGCTGACCTCACTTGTGCTGCGCTCGTTGCAGCAGGCGTACTACTCGCCCAAGAATCTGGGCCACGCTGGGCTGCACTCGAGCTGCTACTGCCACTTCACCTCACCGATCAGGCGCTACCCCGACCTGGTGTGTCATCGCGCGCTGGTGTCGACGCTGGGCGGCGAGGAGCGTGCGCCACGCGCCGGGGAGCTGGGCGAGCTGGGCGAGTGGACATCCGAGCGCGAGCGCGAGGCGATGAAGATCGAGCGCGACGGGGACGACCTCGCGCGCTGCCACGCGCTCGAGCAGGAGCTCTACGAGGGAGGCTGGGAGCAGGCGTTCGTGGGGGAGGTCACAGGGCTGATCTCCGCGGGCGCGTTCGTCGCGTTCGGCCCCCGCGCCGAGCCCACGTACGAGGGGATGCTGCCGGTGAGACGGATGCGGGTCGAGGATGGGCGCGACTGGTGGGAGCTGAACGAGCTCGCAACGATCCTGCGCGGCGAACGCACAGGGACGACGCTTCGGCTGGGTGATCCGATCGAGGTGAGGGTCGCGCGCGTGGACACCGCCCGCGGGCGCGTGGACCTCGTCCCGGCCGGTTAGGCTCGGATCATGGCTAAAACCAAGAAAGGCAAGCGCAAGATCGGGGCGGGCGACGTCGCCTCGAACCGGTACGCGTCATACCGGTATGAGCTGATCGAGCGGATCGAGTGCGGGATCGTGCTCGAGGGCACCGAGGTCAAGGCACTGCGCTCCTCGGGCGCGCAGCTGAAGGACGGGTACGCCGCGATCTCAGGCGGCGAGCTGTGGCTGCACTCGGTGCACATCCCCACCTACGAGCCAGCCTCGCGCGAGAACCACGAGCCCGAGCGCCCGCGCAAGCTGCTCGTGCACCGCCGCGAGCTCGACCGGCTGCAGGCGAAAGTGGCCGAGCGCGGATGGACGCTCGTGCCGACCAGGATCTACTTCGCCGGCTCGCACGCGAAGGTCGAGATCGCGCTCGCGCGCGGCAAGGATTCCTACGACAAACGCCAGACGATCCGCGATCGCGAGTCCAAGCGGGATATGGAACGGGCGGTCCGGGAAGCCCGCCGCTAGAGCGAGCCGAACGAATGGCCGCCCGAGGTGAGGATGTGCGTCTGGGACATGCCGAACACGAGCAGGACGATCAACCCGATGTAGACCGCGCCGACGATCATGCGGTGGCGGGGGGCCACGCGGTAGTAGGCGGCCTGCTCCAGTGAGCGCGTCCGGCGCTGCTGCCAGCGATGCCATGACTGGTATCCGGCGAAGATGACGATGATCAAGAGGATCGGATTGCCCGGCTCCAGGATCGCCAGCCCGACCAGCGCGCCGAAGCCGAGGAACCACATCCACGGCGCCATCGCCGCCATCGCTCGACCTCCGTCCAGCGGCACGACCGGGAGCAGGTTGAACAGGTTGATGAAGAACCCGAAGTAGGCGAGCGCGATCAGCAGCGAGCTGCCGGTGAGCTCACCGATCGCCGCCACGGCCGCGGCGGCGATGCTTCCGAGGATCGGGCCGGCCAGGCCGACTCGCGCCTCCGCGAGCGCGTTCTCGCCGAGCGATCGCGAGAAGATCATCGCGCCCATGAACGGCACGAACATCGGCGCGCTCGCTTTGATCCCCTCGCGGCGCAGCGCGATCACGTGGCCCATCTCGTGCAGGAACAGCAGCACGACGAACCCCGCCGCGAACTCCCAGCCGAAGAAGATGCTGTACGCGGCGACCGACACCAGCGCGGTGCCCGCGGTCACGAACAGCTTGGCCTTCGGCAGCAGCAGGATCACGCCTTTGATCGCCACCCAGAACTTCGCGATCGCTGCCCCGATGGCCGCGAGCATGCTGCCGATCCGTTTGCGCAGCGACTGCGTGCGCGAGCGGCGCCGGGAGCCAAACGGGTCCGTGCCGGCGGCGGGCGCCGGAGCATGCACGGGCGCCGGCTGGATCGCTACAGGGCGGGCGTGCGAGGGATAGGACTGGGCGCCCGTCACAGGCGGTGTCGGAAGGGAGAGATCGCTGCTGTCCATGCCTTCATTGTGGCAGCACCGGTAAGCGCCGGCTAACGGAGTCGTTTTTTTCGCAACGTGCGGGAAGGATCGCGCGAGGGGGTTGCATTCGCCAGGGGGGCGAGCTAAGTTCAATCCAGACGCGGAACCGAGCCGCAAAGAGCGAGGCCACTGAGGTGTGAGGCCGCGCCACCCAAACCGAAAGGCCTCCGGGTCCGACGGAGAGGGTTCCTCAAGCGGCCCGGGACCGCGTCGCTTTTGTCTGTGCGCCTCTCTCTCTCCGTTCGTCGGGCCTTCCATCCGCTCGACCCCGGGGATGAGATCCGTTTTGAAAGCGCCTGCTGTCGCGCACGCGCCGGGCCGCGGTCACCGAGAGCGGGTTTGCCCTGCGCTGCGGTCTCGGCATGGCTACACTGGTAATGCAACATCCACGGGGACGACAGGCTTCGACGCGGTCGGCTCGTGTGGGTGGTGGCGAGTCGAGGTCCCCGGGCGGCCTCGTAAAACACCCGGGAAAACCATAAGTGCGGACTCTCACGAGTACGCCCTCGCCGTTTAGTTAAGAGCTAGACGCGAGGTCTCGGGCTCCCACTCGCCCGCGGTGGGGATCGCCGGGATCAGAAAGCGGGCTCACCCGGCGCGGTCCGTCTCCGCCAAGCCGGGAACACTCAAGGAGGCTGGTCCCCCGCAACCCCGCCGGCGAGGCGCGCGAGGGATGAGATCAGAGCGCCGGCTACGCTCGTAGATACCATTCATACGCGATCGCGGACGCGGGTTCGATTCCCGCCGTCTCCACTTTTTCGGACGTTGCGCAAACCCCTGGCGCGACGATGCGGTAGGTGGGCTGGATGTTGGTCTTGCTGTTGACGCGCAGCTCAGCGATAAGGATGCGTAGGAGGGCCTTGGTTTGCTCGGGCTCGCCCTGTGCGAGCACCTTCTCAAGCTGATCGGCGACGGCTGCGAGATCGGCCGCTGTGGGCGTGTCCGCGTCCTCGTTGCTGTCGTCGGCAAGCTCGGCTTGTTGTGCGCGGAGGTCGTCGAGTCGGCTGGTGAGGTCGGCGAGTCGTTGCTCGCAGCGCTCGGGGGAGAGGCGGCCTTCCTCGAAGGCATCGAAGTAGCGAGCGGTTGAGTGTTCGGTGCGGCTGATCTCCGCGGCGATGGCTTGGCGGCGTTCGTCGAGCGCGGGGCGGTCGCGTTCTGCTTGTTGTTGGGCGGTGACGAGTGCGTCTTGGATGAGTGGGCCGTCGCGGTAGATGCCGGTGAGTTGGTGCAGGACGGCGGTCTCGAGCTTCTCGCGGGAGACGCGTTGGCCTTGGCAGGCTTTGGGCCCGTACTTTTGGCGGGCGGTGCAGGCGTAGTAGTGGTAGAGGCCGCCTTTGCCGCGTGCGGACATGCCGATGTAGGCGCGTCCGCAGTGTCCGCAGCGGATCACGCCGGAGAGCAGGAAATCCGAGCGGTTGCCGCGGCGGCGGGAAGCGTAGCTACCGCGCTCGGCGAGGATCGCTTGCGCCTGCTCGAAGACGCTCTGGTCGATCAGCGGCTCGTGGGTGGACTCGAAGTCTTGGTCGCGCCAGCGGATGCGTCCGAGGTAGGTGGGGTTGGTGAGGACGCGGTGCACGGCCGGGTGGCCCCAGCCGGCGCTCGGTGCTGGTGCGTGCTCGGCGCGTAGCTGGTGGGCGATTGCGATTGTGCCGAGCCGGTCCTCTGTGTAGAGCCGGATGCGTGAGGCCGTGCGCGACAACGCCGCGAGGATCGCGAACGCGGACCTCAACATGCGGGTCCGCGAACACCCACACGGCGTCTGGAACCCGGTCTTCCTCGTCCCAGGTCGCGCGATCGTACAGCCGGAGGCCGACGGGGATATCGAGGCGGAATCGGCGTTCGTCCACACCGCGGAGGGCTCGACCCGTCTCGTTACGTGCCAGGCTGGGATCGGCCTCGACCGCGACCTGCCGCTGAGCTTCGCAGGCAACACGCTCGACCTGGTCCGCCGCGCGCGCGCCGGCATCGCGCAACGGCTCGCTCTCTCGCCGACCGCTGAGGACGTACACCACGCAGTGAAGGTCGCCAGCCTGCCGGCGCACATCATTATTGGGGTACTCGATGCGGATGGCTTGCCATCAACGACGGCGTTCCCCGAGGTCATCTCGGAGTTCGTGCAGTCCATCCACGAGGAGCCGCGCCCGTGGAACGCGCTCGCTCAGGGCGGCGTGCGGGGCGAGCGCCTGGTACTCGACCTCGCCGAGCGGGACTACCTCCCGAAGGACGTGGCGGCGGACATCGTTGGCCGCGACGAACACCACCAGGTGGCCAGCCCGCCGAACGTCATCGCCGGCCGGCTGCTGCGCGCAACGAGCCACCCCGACGCGCGCGAGTCCGTGCGGCGCGCCGTGCTGGAGGACGCGAGTCGCCAGCAGTTGACCCGCAAGCGGTACGCACAGACCGTGGGACCGCTTCTCCTGACGATCTACCGCGACACGCAGGACAAGCAGAAGAACGCCGTTGCGGCCCTGACGCAGGAGTTCCAGCCGGCGCAGCTCGAGGGGCGCGACTGGTCGGTCCACCCAGACGAGACAGTGAGCGACCTGCTCACGAAGGCGCTGGCGCACCTCAAGGAGCATCCGGCCACATGGTCGCCTGCGTCGCGGGAGCTCTGCGCCCGCTCCCTCGGAGCGCTGGCACAGTTGGGTCTGGTCTACTCCGACCAGGGAAGCCAGGTTGGGGAGGCCTGGCTGCGTGGCTCCGTCGCCAAGATCCTCAACGCCCTCGTGCTGTGCCCAGGGGGTCTTAAAATCCTGTGCGAGGCAGCGGAAAAGGCCGAAGACCCAGGGAAGCTGATGCCGATCCTCTACGCCGCGGGCGGCACGCCCGTCCTCGGTGAAGACGATCAGCCCGTCCACCTGCACCCGGACCAGAACGCAAATGTGCATCTACGCGAACTCGCGTTCCGGGACAACCGCCCTACGGAAGACGATGACGATGACGACGACGGGGAGCCGTCCCCACACGACAAGTTCATCCAGGCGCAGAAGCGCGCGGCTGGCATGAGCGCGCAGCTGGCCCAGTTCGTCGAGGAGCTCTTCGAGATCCGCGACGCCGATGGGCAGGCGCTGATCGACAAGTACGGGCTCGACCGCACGATCGTCGGGATGGTGCCGGCGAGCCTGTCAGACATACGCGACAACGTCCTCATCAGCATCGCCGACGAGCCCGAGGTGCTCGACGAAGACGACGATTACGAGGCCATTGAAGCCTTGGAGGACGCCCTGGTCGGAGAGGACGAAGACGATGCCGCAGGCGTTGGAGCGAATCGCGAGGCCGTCGAAACGGAAGGAGTCTGACATGGCGCCAAAGGCAAACAAGGTGGGACCAGCAAAAGCCGCACCCGCGATCAAACGAGCGCCAAAGTATCCGCGCCACAGCGTCGAGCGGGCACTGAGGATCCCGCAAGCAATCTACGATCAGAACGGCGGCAAACCAGCGACAGCCGCAGAGGCGGTGAAGTTTGCTGGCGGCTCCTCGCTGAGCGGCACCTGGAAGCTGGAGTTGAGCTCGTCGAAGAAGTACGGCTTCTTGCAGTCGAACGATGATGGCCGCGTCGAGCCGACGGACCGAGCGCGCCGTGCACTCGCTCCCCAAGCTGACAACGACCGGCTGAATTCGCTACGCGAGGCTATCCTCGCGGCGCCTGACATCTCCGACGTCTACAACCACTACCGGGGCGAGAGCTTGCCCGATGAGCAGTTCTTCGTAAACGCCCTGATCGACCGGTTCAAGCTGCCGGCAGACAAGGTGCCGGAGTTTTTGGCGATCTT
>CAVYDM010000017.1:0-39684 GCA_963767255.1 uncultured Solirubrobacterales bacterium
CGCTGGGGGAGGTGGATCTGCTCTGAGTCGAGCTGTCGATCGTCGCCGCACCCGGCCGGCGTAGCGGGGCCGGACGCCCTGTGCCAATGCGCGTGTGACCCTCACCCACCCGCGCGGATGCTGGCCGATCTTCGATCGGTCAAAAATACCCCCGCTCACCCGGCGAACGGATCCCGTACCAGGACACCGTCGAAGCGGCGATAGTCGCGGTCGCGGGTGATGATCGTGCGCACGCCGTAACCGCGCATGAGCGCTGCGATGTGCGTGTCGGTGACGAGATCGCCGCGAACCTGACCCTCGGTGGCGAGCTCGTGGAATGTGCTCCAGAACTGCTCGTCCTCGCCCGGGGTCCTGACATGCGGTCGCTTGCGCAGGTCTTCGATCGCCGCGAGCGCCTCGATGGCGGAGAGCGGGTGGGGGAACAGTCCCGCGCGTGTGGAGATGCTCCTTCGTGCCGCGTACAAGCTCGGGCGAGATCCCTCTCGCCAGCGCATCTGGCACGCCCGAGAGGCGGGCGGCGCCGTAGGCCAGCAGACGTCGCGCACCGCGTGAGGGAACCACCTCGTGCAGCTCGATCCCCGGGATCGCCCTGAACGCCGCGTCGGGCTCGCTCGCTCCGAATCGGGCATAGAGCATGATCAGTCCGCGGTGCGTCGCCAGGGCACGGGCGACGCCATAGGTGTGCACCGCTTTGCCGGAGCGCAGCACCGGCGTGTGGGTGATGACGAGCAGATCCTTCATGCCACGGAGTACAACACACCTATCCGTCCGGACCATAGACGAACATACGTTCGACATGGTGCACGGCCCTCAGTCCATCGCGATCTCGGTGAGTCGGCCGGTCAGCTGCTCTCGTTGGGTCTCTGATGATTAGTAGTTAGACTATCACGTTAGCGTGATATAATATCTAGTCGTGCGTGATAAGCAAAGAGTTGCCAGCGCGGTGCTGTTCCCGACCGATCACCCTCTGTCCGCAGAGACGATGATCGGCCGCGAGGAGGATGTTGACCAGGTCGCGATGGCTCTTCTCGGCGGCGTGAACACCATTCTCGCCGGCCCGCGGCGCACGGGCAAGACGACGGTCGCCGATGCCGCGGTCGCGATCTGTGCGCGTGAGGACGCCTACGTCGCCTCGGTCGATCTCTTCCAAGCATCTGATGCCGCGTCGTTCGCGCACCGGCTGACCCTGGCGCTGCTCGCCAACCGCCCACCGCTCAGACGCGCGATCTCCGAGCCGCGCGGGCCGGTCGCGGCTTTCTGGAGGCGCTGCGCACCACGGCCAGCTACCGTGCGCGCGAGGATCTCGGTCAGGACATCGAGATCGCCCTCGAGCTCTCGCTCGCCGAGCGCGATCCCCAAAGCGCGCTGCTGACCGCGCTCGAGTTGGCGCAACGGCTGGCTGATTCCGATGGTCGCCGGGTGGTCCTGTTTCTCGATGAGTTCCAGGACATCGCGAGCAAGCGCTTCGCGACCCGGGAGCCATCACTCGCCAGGTGCGGGCGGTGTTGCAGCGCTCAGTGGGTGTGAGTGTGCTGTTTGCCGGATCGATCGAGCACCTGATGCGCGACCTGTTCGCACCGAGCGACAGGGCTCTCAGCCAGTTCGGCAGTTTCACGCGCTCGCTCCGATCACAGCCGAGCAGTGGACCGCCGGTCTGCGCGGCCGCCTCCGCTCCGACGACACGACGATCACCGACGACGCCCTCGAACACCTGATCGAGCTCGGCTCCGAACACCCGCGGGCCACGATGCTGCTGGCCCAGCAGGCACACCTAACGTGCATCGAGGAGCTCTCGCGCGAGATCGACAACGCGACTGTCGTCCAGGCGCTGGATCGCGCCCTCGGTGCGAGCGGTTGCGCCACGAACAGCAGATCGTGCGAATCCGCTCCACGGGCCGCTACGGCGAGCGCATGGCGATCCGCGTGGCCTCAGGCTCGGAGCTGTATGCCGATCTGCGGCCCGAGCAGGCCTCGAGGGCGCTGAACTCGCTGCGCGATATCGGCGTGATAGACCGCGGCGCAAAGCACGGACAGTGGTTCGTCACCGACCCGCTGCTGCGCCGGTACCTCGCCGGACGCCGCCTCGGCTTCGGCGGCTGAGCTGGGGTCCACACATCCAACACACCTATGGGTTTGCAACTCACGAGTTTGTAATGGGGATTTCGTCGGCGAGAGTGCCCCCGCACTCGCCGCCTGGGCCCCTCCTCGAGGTTTCGACGGCCTCCAGCCAGCTGCCGGCAGCGGAGCCGCAGTCACCGGATGCAGTGTTGCGGGTGTGCAGGAGGTGATCCCTGGCCTGTTCCACTGGACGGCCGTGCACCCGAACATTCACTCGGAGGTCTCCTCCTACTGGCTGGAGGAGTCGGGGGTGCTGTTCGACCCGCTCGTGCCGGCGCAGGAGGGCCTGGAGTGGTTCGCCACCCGCGCGATCGCGCCGGCGGCGATCCTGCTGTCCAACCGCCACCACTACCCGCAACTCGGGCACGTAGCGCCGGGCGGCGTGGACGAACGCGGAGCGCAGCGCCGCGTGACCCAGCTCGCTCGCGCCCGTCCTCCACCAGTTGGCGAGCATCCGCCAGGTGCCGGGCCAGGCGAGCGTGTCGATGAGATCCCGGCGGCGCACCGTCGCAATGCTGTAGGCGTCGCGTGCGCCCGCCAGCAGCGCCGTCGGCCCGACCAGGACCTCGCCGTCGATGCGCTTGGTCAGGTGGACGCCGAGGAACGGCAGCGCGGGATCGGGCACGGGATAGATCAGCGAGCGGACCAGACCGCGGCGCTCTGGAGCCAGGCGCAGATATGCGCCGCGAAACGGCACGATCCGCGGGTCGGGATCGGCGCCGGCGGCGACGGCCAGGCGATCGGCCCACGCGCCTGCGCAGAAGATCGTGTGGCCGGCCTCGGTGCTGCCGTGCGCGTGCTCGAGGCGCAGCCTGCGTAGCGGGGCCGGACGCCCCGCACTCACGCGCGCGTGAACCTCACTCACCCGCGCGGATGCGACCCAAAATACCCTCCGCTCACCCGGCGAACGGATCCCGCGCCCGGACACCGTCGAATCGGCGATAGTCGCGGTCGCGCACGAGAGGTGTCAAGGACCGAGCAGCGCCGCCGGCACGACGGCGATCCCGACATTCGTTTGACCTTCGATGGATGGTCGCTTGCCGCCGAGCATCTGGCGCAGGCTACCGATCGCAGCTCGTCTACGCTCCCGATAGCAGGACGTTTGCGCTGCCGTTAGCCGGATCAGACCAAAGGGCTGCGCCGTTCCCCATTTGCGTGCACTACCTATAGGAGCCTGGTCGAGCGATCCTCGGGTCGTTGGTCGAGCGATCCTCGGGTCGTGATGTCGCTGGGGGACGTGGATCTGCTTTGAGTCGAGCTGTCGATCGTCGCCGCACCCGGCCGGCGTAGCGGGCCGGACGCCCCGCACCCATGCGCATGTGAGAGACACCCACCCGCGCGGATGCGACCCGAAATCACGGCTCTTCTTTCGGGTTCGCGCCATCGTGACGCTCAAGCCCACAGGCCGGCGTATGGTACGGCCCAGAGCCTGTCTCCGAGTGGGATGGTCTGCTCGCCGGCGTAGATGACGATGCCGCTCTTGAACCTGTCGCCGCGGGCGTCGCGTAGCGCGGCGAGCCACTTCCAGTCGCTGGAGCGAAGCGAGGCCTTCGCCTTGACCTCGACGACGGCGAGATCGCCGGCGCGGGTTTCGAGGACGAAGTCGATGTCCTGGCGCTCGCGCTGGTAGTGATAGGCCCGGACCGATTGCTCAGCCCACGTGGTGTGCTTGAGCAGTTCGACGGCGACGAGCGTCTCGCAGGCCTTGCCCGTCACTTGGTCGTCACGACCGATCCGCTCGATATCGGCCCCGAGCAGGTAGGCGAGCATGCCGGGGTCGCAGACGTAGACCTTGGGTCTGCTGCTCTCGCGGGCGCCGAGACCCGGGCGCCATGCCGGCAGGCGCTGGATCAGAAACATCTGCTCGAGCAGTGTCACGTACGCCTGGACGGTGTTGTGATGCATCTGCAGGCGCTGCCCGACGGAGCGGTAGGAGAGCAGGTTTGCCGACTGGGATGCGAGCAGTCGCAGCAGACGACCCATATCGTCGATGCGCCGTGCGTCCGCGATCTCACGCAGATCCCGTTCCAGGGCCGTGTCGATGTAGTTCTCAAACCAATCCTCGCGGCCACGGCCAGCAGGGCGCAGCCGCGCCTCCGGGTACCCACCCTCGGCAATGGCCGAGGCGAACGCCTTGCGCCCCACGGGAGCGCCGTCGAGCTGGGGTGCTCGACCCGCGAGCAGCTCATCGACGATGTTCAGTGCGCCGCCGAGGATCTCCGATTGGGCCAGGGGCCACATGCGGATGCGATCGATCCGGCCTGTCAACGCGTCGATCACGCGCTTGGACGCGAGCACGTTCGCTGAGCCGGTGAGCAGGAACCGGCCGGGTGTCGTATCGTGATCGATGACCTTCTTGATCTCGAGCAGCAGGCCGGGGGCGCGCTGGATCTCGTCAATCAGGACCGGTCCGTCGAGACCGGCGATGAAGCCCGCGGGATCTTGCAGCGCAGCCTCACGCGTCTGGCTGTCGTCGAGCGTCAGCGCTCGCATGGGACGATCGGTCGCGGCGATCTCGGTGCTCAACGTCGTCTTGCCGACCTGTCTGGCGCCGGAGATGAGTACTACGCGCGCATAGCCCAGGGCGTTGACGACGATCGGGCGGATGCGGCGTGGGAACAACAGCCTCGTCATGCCGGCGACTCCCCCCGTGCAAGTGGCTGCCCACTGTTGCGTAGATGGCTGATAGGACAAGCGTAAATGGATGATAGGACGACTCGGGCCGTGATCGAGCGCCGGTTTCGCTCCCTCCCTCTCCCGCTGGGCGGAGCTGCACTATCTCCGCAGCCTATGACAGCCACCGGCTGCGCGACACGCCTTCCGTTGTACCGTTGTACCGGCGGCGAGCACCAGGCTGTTGTCATTCCAGCGAGCGAATGGCCGACCTACTCCTCCGAGCGATTCCCTGCCGAGATCGCGGCGTGGCAGGCTCAGATCGATGCGCAGGAGCAGGAGCAGGCCACGCCACCGAACCGTGCGGCTCGGCGCGCCAGGGGCTCCAAGTAGTCGACGGTCTTCGCACCTATCCGGCTGTATGGCGGGGGGACGGGCGGTGCTGTCAACCCGCGGGGTGGACCTGGCCGTCGATCCGGCCCACCGCCGGCGAGGATCGCGCCACGAAGCGCAGGCTGCTCGGCCTGGTCAGACGCTCGGCGGCCGCGGACCTTCTCAGTGCGAGCTTCGGCTCCCATCTGGAGCCATGCTCCGAGAATACCTCACCAGGGATGCAATCCTGTGACTGTCCGCACATGGGCGGCGACGACCGTGTCGAAGGTCTGCGCGAGTTCGGACGACGTGAGCGCCTACTCTGTAGGGGTCTGCGGAAATGCGGCCACCCAGTTCGTGATGCTCCGGATGATGCGGGGCGAGGTGTCCAACTGCTGCTTGGTCGCTTCGCGGAGGTCGGAGACGCTGAGCTCGACGTAGACGTGCTGGCTGGAGTTGCGAACGTCACGCTGTATGCGCAGCGCCTGCTCGCCGTCTCCGGACAGGATCTTCAGCTCGCGCAGCACCTCTAAAGAAGATGACTTCTCATCGACGGTCACGACGCCCAGCCGCCTGGCCAGCTTGACGCTGAGCGTGATCAAATCCATCAGCAGCATGTACGTCTTCTCGAAGCTGGACAGTACGCTGTCGGCCCGGTTGCGCTCGGCTGGATCTGTGGAGTTCCACGCCGCCGTGAATGCCCGCTCGTCGAGATCGGGGGAGAACTCGGCGACAGCAGACTCCAACTGCTCGAAGCGCCGGTGCAGGGCGTCGAGGGTCTCTTCGTAGCTCGCACGCAGCTGCTCGGTGCTTCTGCGCGGCCGCTCCGGGCTCATCTCGCAGCGCTGCGGCTCTCTGCGCAAACGCAGCTTGGGCTTCGTGCGCCCGCACTGCCCGCAGCCGCCGCTGTCGCATCATCTGCAGATCGATCTGCCCGCTTTGCGCCTCGAGCTTTGACCAGAGCCTCTCCCGATCGACCAGGACTCGCCCGTCTCGCAGAATCTCCGCCAGCAGCGCCGGGTGACGCTTGGCGTCATCGAGCGCCACCACCTCCAGGGCAAACCCTGTGCGCCTGCGCAGGCGGTCGGCCAGAGCGACTCGTGCTCGCACCCCGGGCTCGCGCAAGGCGACCAGCAGATCGACGTCAGACTCCGCGTCGTCATCCCCGCGCGCGACAGACCCAAACACGACAGCCATCGCCACGTTCGGCTCGGTGCGCAACGCCGCCTGCAGACTGCTCAACGTCGGCCAGTGACGACGAAGGTAGACGCGCTCCTGCACGGGCAGCTCGAGCCGATACGGACTCACCCGCCGCCCTCGCACCATTCCCCGCGCCCACGCTCGGCGTAACGTCCGCTCACTGGTCCGCAGGTCGTCGGCCAGCTCTTGGAGCATTGCGCTCATGCGTCCAGTTTAGCTCAGTTGTGTGTCCAAGAAAGGTCACACGCGCTTTCTGCTGGGCTCGGTGCCGAACAAAGGTGTCGCATCACGCGCCGTGCTCGGTGCTGATCATTCGGACGACCTGATCGTTCTCCGATCTGTCGGACCTTCTCAGTGCGAGCTTCGACTCCCGCCTGGAGGCTTCCCGCAGCTTGCTGCGCGTCGGCGGTGGGACGCTCGTGACCGTGAGGAAGACCGACGGCGATCTCGGCGTCGAGCCCGCCAAGCACAACGCCTGGGCGCTGTCGCTGGGGGACGTGGATCTGCTTTAGGGTGTGTCGTCAAGCGATTCGAGTAGCCGAATGTCGGCGAGATCCTGCGGCCGGCCGGCAGCGCGCTTCAGCTTGATCAGATCCTCGCGGTGAGCGATGGGGATCGACAGATCGCCCAGCGGGACCTCGTGGGCGCGGGCGCGCATGTCGGCGAACGACCCGAGGTGAGCCGGGAGTGTGAGGACGTCGAGTGGCCCGTGAGCAGTGATGAGATGCCATTGATCGCTCGAGGCGAGGAGTGGAGCGCTTGGCACCGACTGTGAGCGCTGGCCGTCGGGGCCGAGGATTCGAGCATCCAGGTCGAGCAGCGCTTCGGCCAAGCGTGCGACGTTATCGGTGGATGCGGCAATCATGACATCGAGGTCATGTGTAAGGCGCTGGCCTCCGTATGCCTGGATTGCGATACCGCCGATCGTCACGTACTCGACGTCGTGGTGTGCGAGCGCTCTAAAGAGCTCGCGAGCGTCGAACCCCCGCCCGGGTTGGTCACTGGTGGGGGCTGGCATGCCTGGTGGTGGCAAGGAGGCCGGCGCGAAGCTCGGCTGCGACCGAGTTCCAGCTCAATGCCAGCTCCAGGCGCTCTGACATCGGGCGCCGGCGAGCGGCAAGCACTGTCGCGACGGGAACGAGCGGGTCGCGAACAGTGTCTGTGACCGGCGGGTCCGTGACACGAGCGCATCCTTCTGACGATGTCATGCGGTCAGCGTATCGAGGATCAGCGCGACCGTCGCCTACGTTTGTGAGGGTATGTCAGTGCTCGAGTCCGGCTGCCGCGGCGTGCTCGCGCAGGTACTCGCGAAGGTACGGAAGCGCGAAGTCGACGTATCCGTGACCCGTAGACTCGATCAGCTCGGATGCGATCAGCCGGAGGCGGTACTGGCTTGCGAAGTTCACGTCGATCGCGAGACGCTGCTGGATGTCTTTCATTCTCGAAGGGCCGTCGTCCTTGGCCATCGCGAGTAGGAAGGACTTGTCGATCGCCGAGGAGCCGGCGAGCGCCGGCTCGTAGATGAGCGTGCCGAGCCTGCGTAGGGCATTTGCGACGCCCTCTCGTGCGCTGTCCATCGAGATCTCTGGCTCGGACCGGCGCAGACGCCACACCTGGGCGCCGACAAGCTGGATCAGGAATGGGTAGCCGCGCGTGCCCTCGACCATCACGGCGAGCACATCCTCGGCCACTGTGCGACCGCTCGCTTCGACGGGGGTCCTGATCGCATGCGCGACGTCCTCGCGAGCAACCGATCCCAATGCGTGCCGCTCCGCCCTGCGCAGGAACGTGAGCACTTCGTCGTTCACGGTGTCGCTGATCGCCGAGGCCAGCCCGGCGCCGGCGAAAGCCAGTTCACGGTTCTCTCTGAAGGCGTGCTGCACGGTCGTGGCCAGCTGGCGCAGCTCGGCGATCTGGTTGTAGTGGATCTCGTCGAGCGTGATGAGCAGCCCCGTTCTGTTCTCGGCAAGGAGATCTGTGATGAGCTCGATCTGGCTGCGGAGCGTCGGTTCGGGAACGTGGCTCGCCGTCGTGTCCCAACTGACAGCGCCAGATCCCAACGGTCCCGTGACTCCCGTGATGCGACGCCTGACCGCTGCGGGGTCGAAGGTCTCGAGCAGCCTTGGCAGGTGCTGGCGCGCGATCCGATCCACGAACCCCGGCGAGGCGGTCTCGCTCACAACGACCCAGCCGAACTCTCTCGCGCGGTCTTCGACCGCGTTCAGCATCACGGTCTTTCCAGAGCCCCGAGCTCCGGTGTAGATCGTCGCTCGCCCAGCCGATCCCGGCCCATCTTCGAGGGCTTGCGCAAACTCTTCGATCAGCGCATCACGGCCTACGAGCAGTGGTGGACTGACCCCGAAGCTCGGTTTAAACGGGTTCGTGGCCACACCTGGAGAGTAGCAGCCCGTTTAGAGACGTTTAGAGTTTTTAGAGGCTTTTAGATATCGGGATGACGGCCGCGATGACAGCCGGCTTGTTGGCGGAGAAGGCGTTGTCACCCGATTCCGCACACACCGGAGTGTTGCGGGTATGCAGGAGGTGATCCCTGGCCTGTTCCACTGGACGGCCGTGCACCCGAACATTCACTCGGAGGTCTCCTCCTACTGGCTGGAGGAGTCGGGGGTGCTGTTCGACCCGCTCGTGCCGGCGCAGGAGGGCCTGGAGTGGTTCGCCACCCGCGCGATCGCGCCGGCGGCGATCCTGCTTTCCAACCGCCACCACTACCGTCACGCGGATAGTTTCGCCGAGCGTTTTGGCTGCCCTGTGCTGTGCAACCGCCTCGGTCTGCACGAGTTCTCCGACGGCCGGGCCGTCGAGGGCTTCGATGTCGGCGATCCGCTCCCCGGCGGCGTGCTGGCGTGCGAGCTCGATGCGATCTGTCCCGACGACACCGCCTTTTATATGCCCGAGCAGCGCGCCGTCGTGCTCGCCGACGGCGTCGTGCGCGGTGGCCCCTACGGCGGCTCGGGCCCGCTCGGTTTCGTACCCGACTCGCTGATGGACGATCCGTCCGCCACCAAGCGCGGCCTGCTCGACGCGTGTGCTCGGCTGCTCGCCGAGCGCGACTTCGATCACCTCCTGCTCGCCCACGGCGGCCCGGTGATCGGCGACGGGCGCGAGCTGCTGCAGGATCTCGTCGACTGCGGCGGGCGCACCGCCTTCGAGATGTAGCTCAGCGCTCCAGGCCGAACGCCCCGCACCAGAGCTGGTCTTCCCTACACCCCGAACGCCCGCTCCGCCTCGTCGGCCACGTACCGGGCGATCGCCAGCGATGACGTGGCCGCCGGCGAGGGAGAGTTGCGCACGTGCAGCGCCCGCTCGGTCCTCGAGAACACGAAGTCGTCCACCAGCCTGCCGTCCCGCCCAAGCGCCTGCGCGCGCACGCCGGCGAACGCGGGCTCCACGTCGCTCACCCGCAGCTCGGGCACGTAACGCTGGGCGGCTCGCACGAACGCCGAGCGCAGCGCCGCGTGGCTCAGCTCGGTCACGCCGGTCCTCCACCAGTTGGCGAGCATCCGCCAGGTGCCGGGCCAGGCGAGCGTGTCGATGAGATCCCTCCGGCGCACCTTCGCCAGGCTGTAGGCGTCGCGGGCGCCGACCATCAGAGCCGTCGGCCCGACCAGGACCTCGCCGCCGATCTGCCTTGTCAGGTGCACCACCAGAAACGGCAGCGCCGGATCGGGCACGGGGTAGATGAGCGAGCGCACCAGCTCGCGCCGCTCGGGCTTCAGGCGCAGATACGCGCCGCGAAACGGCACGATCCGTGGGTCCGGATCGGCGCCGGCGGCGACCGCCAACCGATCGGCCCACGCGCCTGCGCAGAAGACCGCGTGTCCGGCCTCGGTCTCGCCGTGTGCATGCCCGAGTCGCAGGGCGCGCCCCACCACGGCAACCCCCTCCACGCCGCACCCGGTGATGACCGTGGCGCCCGCCTCGATGACGTCCCGCGCGTAGGAGCGCGCCACCGCGGCAAAGTCCGCGATGCCCGTCTCGGGCGAATGCAACCCCGCGATCCCGCACGCGTGGGGCTCCAGCTCCTCGATCTCCTTTGCGCCGATCCGGCGCAGTCCCACCACGCCGTTGGCCCCGCCCCGGCGCTCGAGCTCGTCCAACCGGTCCATCTCCGAGGTGCCGGTCGCGACGATCACCTTGCCGCAGCGCTCGATCGCAATCCCGTTCTGCTCGCAGTACTCGTACAGCTCGCGCGCCCCCTCCACGCACAGCCTTGCCTTCAGCGACCCTGGCGCGTAGTAGACGCCGGCGTGCACCACCCCCGAGTTGTGCCCGGTCTGATGCGCCCCAATCTCCTGCTCGCGCTCCAGCACGCACACCGACGCTCGCGGGTTGCGCCGGATCAGCTCCCGCGCGGTCGCCAGCCCCACGATCCCGCCGCCCACGACGGCCACATCGCAGCTCGACGGCGCCTGCCATCCGCTTGTACTACCCTGTAGGAGCCTGAGCGAGTTGATCCTCGGTCGCGGCATGGATGCAGATGCTTTAGGCACGGAAGGGAACACGATGCGCACAACGGTACGACCCCGCCGATACCTCGGCAGGCACTGGCTCTGGCTCTTGAGGCCGGTCCTGCGCTACAGCGCCACCCGCGACGCCTTCGTCCTGCGCCTCGTCGGCAACTCGACAGGCCCCGTGCTGCGCCTCGACCGCCGTCGCCGCCGGGCCGCGTTCGAAGGCGCCGACCGTCGCCGCGCCCAGACCGCGTAGCGGGGCCGGACGCCCCGCACCCACGCGCTTGTCGGGGCAATCCACCCGCGCGGATGCGACCCCGCCCGCATACCCACTTCCCGCATACCCACACTTTTGGATTTCCCCGTACTCCGTTCGGGGTATGGCGAACACGTGCTGACCCCGCGCCCACAAGATCATATCTAAATGTATATACTACTTCGAATGGAGGTCGCCCCACTCATACGAGACGCCCGTCACGCCGCCGGCATCACTCAGCTCGAACTGGCGCGTCACGCCAGCACTGCCCAGCCCGCGGTCGCGGCCTACGAGTCGGGCGCGCGAACTCCCACGCTCGCGACGCTCACGCGGCTCCTTGGCGCCTGCGAACACGACATCGAGGTGCTCGCTCGTCCACGGGTGCGCCGCGGCGCCGCGTCGCTCGCCGAGCTCGCTTCAACGATCGAGGAGGACCTCGAGGAGGGTCGCGAGCGCGATGCGCTGCGGCTGCTGTTCGGGTTCGCCGACGATTTCAGGGGCTCATCTCGGCCCGGCAAGATCGCGCTGCTGGCGGACGATCCGCCTCCCACCGGGGACGCGCGTTTCGACGCCGCGCTCGCCGGCGTCGCGGAGCTCTTTGCGGCCGAGGCCGCCATCCCCGCGCCTGAATGGGTCGATGGACCCACTCGCTTTGTCGAGCCCTGGTGGTTCGTCGCATCCCGGCCCGCGTTTCATGCCTGCACGCTCGCCCACACTCCGGCGCTCCTGGCCCGGCACGGTGTGTTCATGGCCCGCGAGGTCTTCGATCGTGTCTGAGCGGCCCTTCACACGAGCCCGGATCCTCAGCGCCCCTGCATCTATCCCTCTCAGGAGCCCTCGCCCAAGATGCGCTTCTTCCTGGAAGAGCTCTTCCAGTCGAGCGTGGACAGCGGGTAGCTGTCCCTACCCAACCGCCCCCGCCCCGTCGGGTGCGGTCGCCGCGGCGGCGTCCAAGAGCCCCGCCCCGTACAGATAGGAGTCGCCAGCTCCTCCCAGCTTGCGTGCCGTCACGCGCAGCCGCGCCGTGATCTGGGCCACGGTGGGGTCTCGCCCCAGCACGCCCCCGGCGATGATCAGCGCGACCGTCGCGGCCACGTGGGGCGTGGCCATCGAGGTGCCCTCATACCCGTCCGGGAACCCGAACTGGCGCGGAGAGGACCCTGTGAACGTCATCTGGAAAACGTCCCTTCCCGGCGGTTCTTCCGGACGGCAGTTCGGGTCGCCGGGCAGGTCCGCGTCCGCGCCGCCTCCCGGAGCCACCAGCGTCAGTCCCGAGCCGTCGTTGGAGTAGTCCGCCAGGCACCCGTGTTCGGTCGTTGCGCCCACCGCGATCACGTGCGGCGCACCCGCCGGATAGGCGATCGCCGTGTGGCCCTCGTTGCCGGCCGCGGCCACCACCACGACGTTGTGCCGGTAGGCGTACCGCAGCGCTTCCATCAGCTCGGGGATGTCCCTCGCCGTGACGCCGGGAGAGAACTCCAGGCTGAGGTTGATCACCCGCGCGCCGTGCCTGACCGCGAACCGCACCCCTTCGGCGATCGTCGAGGCGTCCCCTTCGCCTTCGTTGTTGAGCACCCGCACCGGCATGATCTTCGCCGCGAACGCCAGTCCGGTCAGCCCGTAGGAGTTCGTGTTCGTCGTTTCCGCGATCGTCCCCGCGACGAACGTCCCGTGCCCGTTGTGGTCGTTCGGGTAGGGGCTGTGGTCGATGAAGTCATAGCCTTTGACGAACGTGTACTTGCTGAAGTCCGGCGAGCGGCGGTATCGCCCCCGGTTCGCGTAGGCCACGCCCGTGTCCAGCACCGCCACGATCACGCCCTTGCCGCCGGGCGCTCCCTCCGACGCGACGTTCGCCCACGCTTCCGGCGCGTCGATCCCGAACAGCCCCGCGAAGTTCCACTGCGTCAGCTGCCAGTCGCCCGGCATGCCTCCGATGCCGGGTACGCCCAGGTTGTTCGGGATCAGTCCGCCCGCCTCGTGCGCGACCGGGTCCCGCATGCTTTCGGGCAAATGGGCAAATGCGACACCAGCTCGGATCCCACCGCCGAGCAGCAGCGCCAGCGCGATCAGCGCCGTGGCGAGGGCACGTCCCGCGTATTGGTGTCTGTGCGCAATCATCCGCAAGTGTTTCGACCCGAACGGCTCTCCGCATCTGGAGCCGGCATGCTCGCAGAGTCATGACCGGTCCCGCTCCATGAACACCTTCGACCAACCCGAGGATTGCTTCAGCCCCGACGAGCTGGACGCCTACTTCATGCGCCTGGCCCTGCGCGAGGCCCAGCGGGCGCTCGCCCACGACGATGTGCCGATCGGCGCGGTGCTCGTGCGCTCCGGCGAGGTCCTGGCCGCCACGCACAACGAGCGCGAGCTGCGCGACGACCCGACCGCTCACGCGGAGATCCTCGCCCTGCGCGAGGCCTCTCGCGCGCTGGGCTCCTGGCGGCTGCTCGACTGCACGCTGTACGTCACGCTCGAGCCCTGCTCCATGTGCGCCGGGGCGATCGTCCTCGCGCGCGTTCCCCGGGTCGTATATGGCGCCACCGACCCCAAGGCCGGCGCTTGCGGCAGCGTCCTCGACGTGCTGTCCGAGCCACGCCTCAACCACCGCCCCGAGGTCCTCTCCGGCGTGCTGGCGCCCGACTGCGGCCAGCTTTTGAGCGGGTTCTTCGCGTCGCGACGCTAGGAGCCCCGACCTGCAACGGAGGGGGAGAGATTCGAACTCTCGGTACGCCAATCAGGCGCACAACGGTTTTCGAGACCTTGAATTACTCGCCGGTTTTTTGGCTTACTAGAGCCAAAAATATGTGTTGCGTGCGCCAGTGTTCGCGCCAGTCCCCTCGTGCGGTTTGGAGACTTTTACTATTTGGCTCTGTAGAGCCAAATATTGACTCCTCGCGCCACACGCCGTCGAGGTGGTTGGAGGATGCGGCAACAGGCGACCAAGGCGCGCGCCATCACCTTGATCTCATCGGGGGTGGCGATCCGTTCGCGTCGTCCCGTGCTCGCGGGCAGACGCAACCCGCGGGTTGGGTCAATGAGCAGCTGGTCATCGTGGCCGGTGAGGAGATCAATATCTCGCCAGAGCACCCGTGCGGCGTTGACGATCGATCGGATCTTGCTTGGACTCGATCCCTTGGCCAGCCAGCCGCCCACGAGCCGTTGCAGGTCCGCACGCGTGACGCCCACCATGACCTTCGTGCCCAGGTTCGGAGCCAGGTGCAGGCGAAGGTCTGGCTCGATCGTGCGTAGCGTACTCGGCTTATAGCGGCGGCCCGAGCGGTTACGGATCTGCCCCTTCTGGGCCATCTCGACCCATAGCAAGCCGGCCTCAGCAAGCGAGAGGCGGCTCGGAGCTCGCAGCCGATCGATGCTCGTCAGCTCGAGCTGCTCGTGACGCCATGCCTTCGCTTCCCAGTGCTCTGAGAACGTCTTTCGGACCTTGACCTTGTCCCTCCTCGAGTACACCCAAGCCTCCCAGCGTGGGGAGCAGCCACCTGGCCTCCCTCGTGACCCGCGGGAGATCCGTGCTCGACATCGCCAGCCTACGGCCAGCAGTTCGGCCGTATCTCTCGGACCGCATTGATCTAATAGCCTCTAGGTGCGTCATCCTGGAGGGGTGGCAGAGTGGTTGAATGCGGCGCTCTCGAAAAGCGTTGTGCGTCTGATTGGCGTACCGGGAGTTCGAATCTCCCCCCCTCCGTTCCTGAAGCTCAGGAGCTGCCGCACAAGGTATCGGCGGCTCCTCGACGCCACGAGACCGGGGCCCAATGCGAAGAGTCGGACTCTCTAGCGTTTGCTCACGGCGTCCGTCGAGCGATGGCGAGCGCGTTGCTGCGTTCGCTGAGCCACGTCTGCGCGTGAGGATCGATCCATCCAGCGATCGTGAGCATGTCCTCGAGACGCCCCTGGGCATCTTGGTCGAGCAGCGAATCGTGGTGAGCGACACGGTTACGGAAGCGCTGGATCAGCCGCATCCTGGAGCTGAGGTCCTTGCGCGTCAGCGCGGCGTGCGGGAACGCGGCTCGCAGCTGGTGCCTCCAGAGCTCCTCGTAGCGACGTCCGAAGAGTCCGGCCCAGAATCTGAAGGAGACGCCGGCGACGACGCGTCCGCGCGTGACGAGCTTGCCCTTCTCCAGCCGCTCGATCGCGACGATGGCCTGCTTGATCCCATCGGGCTGGAGGATCTCGAAGTCGAGCAGCCACGTGTCCTTGATCGGCGCTTGCGGTTGACCGGCGCCGAGGACTCCGTCGACGGCGTTGCGCAGGAGCACCTCGAAGTGATGGATCAAGCCGAACGACGCGACGGTGAGCTCGGCGTGCCACTCGTACAGCGCCACGGCTCGCACATGGTCGCCGCCGGCAGCGTCGAGGAACCGCGCGTAGCGCGGCTCGGACAGCCAGGCGCGTGCTTGCTGTTCATCCACGTTCGCGCTAGGCTAGTTGACGACGCCCCGGTCCCGCCTAGGACTCCTCGGAGTTATGCGGCCGGGGCTTTGTCGTTCCATCAGTGACGAGGTCAGTGATGGTTGTTGTCGTCCGTCGTGGGCTTGCTCAGGCCAGGGCCGAAGATCGCGTCGGTCAACCGCTTCACGAGTGCCCTGAATGGGGCCTCCGCGAATCCCGCGAGGAACGCCGCAGCGTAGTAAACGTCCGGGTTGAACGCTGGCGGATTTGCCGGTTTGGCACTGCCGGCAACTGTGCCGGCAGTCGCAAGCTCGGTACTTACAAGTAGGAGGAAGGCACCCACGCTGCCCATAACCAACCCGGTCCACGGGCGCAGCTTGTGCCAAAGGTCATAGCTGTCCTTCCAGTCGACCCGGTGATGCCAGAAGATTCCCGTCAGGCTCGCCAGCGAGCCGCCGACTCGCGCCAAATCCGCGCCAGTCCAAGCGCGGAACCTGCGGTTTCAGGCGGTTTCCAGCGGTCACGCGGCCCATCCCGCGCCACACGAGCATCCCGCCGAATCCCGCTCAACCATGCGGAAAACCGCTCAGGAAAGCCAAAAATGACGGGCGGTCCGAAGGTGCGACTTTCCGGCCGGTGGGATTTTCGAGACCGCCGCATTCAACCGCTCTGCCACCCCTCCAGGATGACGTCGGCCAAGGCTAGCGGGTCGCCGGTGCGATGTTTTTACTCCAGGGCGGGGAGCCTGCGCGCGAGCCAGCGCGGCATCCACCAGATGCGCGGTCCCGCCATGCGCATGATCGCGGGCAGCAGCACGAGCCTGACGATCGTCGCGTCGAGCAGCACCGCGATCGTGAGCCCGACGCCGAACTGGCGCAGTGGGATGACGCTGGCTCCGGCGAACGCGAGGAAGACGGCGGTCATGATCGCCGCGGAGCCCGTGATCACGCTGGTGGTGTGTCGCAGGCCGTAGGAGATCGCATCCTCGGCGTCGCCTTGCGCGATCCATTGCTCGCGCATGCGTGTCAGCAGGAAGACCTCGTAGTCGATCGACAGGACGAACATGATCGAGATGATGCCGGCGCCGGAGGCCGCGTCGATGTAGCCCGGCCCGCCGAGCACGTGCGTCGCGGTGAGCAGCTCCAGCGCTCCGAGCGCGACGGCGATCGTGGCGAGGTTCAGCGCGACCGCGATCAGCGGCAAGAGCAGCGCCTGCAGCACCACGATCAGCGTGAGCACCGCCACGATCGCCAAGGCGAGCACCAGCCATGGGACGCGGGCCGTGTTGGCGTTGGTGTAGTCGAGCAGGTACTGCGCGCCCTGGCCGATCTCGACCTTGCTGTCGGTCGCGGCGGCGAGCGCGGGCAGGCTGCGCTGCAGCCTGCTGCTCAGGGCCGCGGTCGCGCTCGCCTCGGGTGGGCTGGAGGCGATGACCATCATGCGCGCGCCCTGGCCGCCGCCGTTGACGTTTACCATCTGCGCGACCTGTTCGCGCGCTGGTGAGACCGTGCCGTCCAGCGCGGTCAGCACGAGGTAGCCGGAGTCGAGCGCCTTCGGGGAGTCGGTGTGCAGCAGCCGGTAGTCCTGCTGGTAGCCGTTCAGCATCGAGGCGTAGCTCTGCAGCGGTCGCCCAGTCCCGGACAGCCCGGCGGCGAGGGCGCCTGTGCGGCGCTCAGCGGTGGAGAGTCCGCCCGCCAGCTGCGCGTTTCCGGTCGCGAGCTGGCCGAGCCCGCCGGCGAGCTGGCCGTTGCCGGTCGCGAGCTTGCCGAGCCCGGTGGCGAGCTGCTGGTTGCCGCCGGCGAGCTGGCCGAGCCCGCCGGCGAGCTGGCCGTTGCCGGTCGCGAGCTTACCGAGCCCGGTGGCGAGCTGCTGGTTGCCGCCGGCGAGCTGGCCGAGCCCGCTGGCGAGCTGGCCGTTGCCGGTCGCGAGCTGGCCGAGCCCGCTGGCGAGCTGGCCCGCTCCGCCGCTCAGCCCGGTGAGCCCGCTGTTGAGGCTGTGTCCGCCCGCGGCCAGGCCTCGCAGAGCGGAGTGCAGCGCGATCGCGCCTTCTTCGGATTCCCTCGTGCCTGTCGCGAGCCGATCGCTGCCCGCGCGCAGCTCATCGAGGCTGGCGCTCAGCTGTGAGAGCTCGGCTGGCAGATTCGCAAGCCCTTCCAGACCTGTCAGCAGCTGCTGCTGGATGCGGGCGAGCTGTGAGAGGCCGTTCTGTTCGGTCAGCTGCGTGATCGCGGCGAGATCTTGCGCGAGCGCCGGATAGCGTGGGTCGCCGCGCGCGACGGTCATCGCGTCGAGTTCGTGCGTCGCTTCGCTCAGCCGGGTGCGCAGCGCCTCGTCGGAGGCTCGCAGCGTGGCGAGCCAGCCGATCCAGCCGTGGAGCTGTTCGGCGAGCGCCTCGATCGGCGCCAGGGCCGCGTGGACCGTGTCATCGAGCGTGTTCATGCCTTGCGCCAGTGCTGCCGCGCCTGTCCTGAGTTCGCCGTCGGAGCTGGCCAGACGTTCGGCGCCTGCGGCCGCTTCGTCGAGTCCGCCCGCGAGCGCGGCCGATCCCGTCGCCGCCCGGGTGAGGCCCGTCTGCAGCTGTGTCGCGCCTTCGCCGGCATGACCGGCTTCGGTTGCGAGTCGCGTCGCGCCCGCGTGGGCGCGGCCCGTTTCGGCCACGAGCCGTCTGGCGCCGGCGCGAGCGCGGCCTGCTTCACTTGCCAGCCGCTTGGCGCCGGTGTGGGCGCGACCCGTTTCATTTGCCAGCTGTCCCGCGCCGGCGTGGGCGCGGCCTGTTTCGCTCGCCAGGCGCTGGCTGCCGTTCTCGGCGCGGGTGGCGCCGTCGCCGAGCGATCTCGCGCCGGTTGCGGCCGAGGCGAGGCCGCCGCGCAGTTTCGCGATGCCGTCGCTTGCGCGACCCAGTCCCGAGCGCAGGCCCGCGATGCCAAGCTGGGCGCCTTCCAGGCGCTTGGGCGCGGATGTGAGCGCGGCGTGGGATTCGGCGAGCTCGCGCTGCGCGCCCGCGACCGACGCGGGCCCGAGCACCGCGGCGACATCTGGTTCGCGGGCGATCGCTTCCTGCCAGTGCGCGAGCGCGTCGATGCGCTGGGTGGTGGTCATCGCGCCGCTGTTCGCCTTGGCCACGATCACGAACGGCGCCGACCACCCCGGCCCGATCGTGCGTTCGACCATCCCCACCGCGACGCGCGCGGGGTCCGATGAGGGAAGCTCCGCCGCGGACGGCGGACCCATGCTCAGTGCGCCGGCTGGGGCCGCCAGCGCCAACATCCCGGCGAGCAGCAGCGGGACCGTGATCGCAGGGTGGGAGATCAGCCGTTCCGCCAAAGCCCCCGCTTTGGTGCGCCGCCCCGTGGCGGAGGAACGGGTGAGCCGGATCTCCCAGCGGTTGAGCCGCGGGCCGAGCAGGCGCAGCAGAGCGGGCATCGCGCTCAGCGCCAGCGCGACGCTCAAGAGGCCCGAGATGACGACTCCGATCGCCACGGGCCCGAGCAGCCCCGGCGTCGCGACCTTGCTCGCGGCGAGCATCGTCAGCGCCAGCGTGCCGCCCGCCGCGGCGATCGTGCGCCCGGCGGTGCGGGCCGCGATCGCCACGGCCGCCTCGTGGTCCCAGCCGGCGGCGAGCTCCTGGCGCACGCGCGAGACCATCAGCAGGGCGTAATCGACGCCGAGCGCGAGGCTCATCATCGCGGCGATCGCGACTCCGAGCGAGTTGATCGGCGTGACGAAGCTCGCCAGCCACAGCAGTCCGTGGCCGGCCATCACGGTCGCGCCGCCCATCGCGAGGGGCACGACGGCGGCGACCGGTGAGCGGAAGACGAGCAGCAGCACGAGGATCAGCACCGGCAGCGCGATCATCTCGGCGCGCAGCGTGTCCGACATCGTGGCTTCCTGGATCGCACGCCCGATCACCGCGACGCCGGTCAGGTAGCTGTGCACCGGGCGCTTGACGGTCCGGGCGATCACCGCTTCGGTGCTCGGCACCACGGCCATCGCGCGGCTCGCGGGGCGGGTGAAGTTGACGAGCACGAGCGCGCTCCCGGGGTTGGGGCGCAGCGAGCGCGCCATGCTCGAGGAGCGCGCCATGCTCGACCCATCCCAGGGCGAGAGCACCTGGACCTGTTTGATCGCTCTCAGCGCGCCCGTCAGCCGCTGGCCCTGGCGGTCGAGGAGCGCGGGCGGGCCGCGCAGCAGGATGGCGATCGGGACGGTGTTGCCGAACTCGCTGGCCAGCATCGCTTCGGCTCGCGAGGAGGGCGTGCCGGGCACCGCCAGAGACATCGGCGCAAGCCTGCTTTCCAGACCGCTGCCGAGCACTGCGAGCACGACGATCGCCGCTGCCCACGCGATCAGGATCGACCGCGATCGCCGCTTGGGGACGATACCGGCCGGCTCGCGTGGCTTGCTCATCGCTGCCTCCTTGGTGGTCATCGCCGAAGGCGACTCCCCACCTACGTATCTCTTTAGCTTGTATCATAAATTATCGTAACATAGATTAATGTACCGTTGTTCCCCGGTATGCTTGGCGGGATGGCTGGGGCGCAGACCGAGCAGCAACTGACGATCGATCAGCTGGCGCAGGCGAGCGGGCTGACCGTGCGCAACGTGCGCAGCTACCAGTCGCGGGGACTGATCGGGCCACCGCAGGTGCAGGGCAGGACCGGCTACTACGGCGCCGAGCACCTGGCGCGACTGGCGCTGATCCGCGAGATGCAGGCCCAGGGGTTCAACCTCGCCGCGATCGCCCATCTGCTGGAGCAGGCCTCGGGCTCGAGCGAGGAGGTCCTCGGCTTCACCCGATCCCTGATGACCCCCTTCGAGACCGAGACCCCCGAGATCGTCGGGCGCGAGGACCTGCTGGCGCGCCTGGGCGGAAACATCGAGGAAAAGCTCATCGCCAAGGCCACGCGGCTGGGCCTCATCATCCCGATCGCCGAGGACAGCTTCGAAGTCCCCAGCCCGATCCTGCTGACCGCCGGCGAGCGGCTGGTCGCGCTGGGCGTCCCCCTCGACGCGGCGCTCGACGTGATGGACAAGCTCAGACACGAGACCCAGCGCATCGCGCAGACGTTCGTGCAGATATTCCTGCAGTACATCTGGAAGCCCTTCGACGAGGCCGGCCGGCCCGAGTCCGACTGGCCCCAGGTGCGAGCGGCGCTCGACCAGCTGCGCCCGCTGGCCTCCGAGGCGCTCACCGCCGCCTTCGGACCCACGATGAGCAACGCCGTCGAGGTCGCCTTCGGCAAGGAGATCGTCCGCGGACGCACACGCAAGCAGTGAGCAGCGGCGCCCGTTGGGGTCCTCCGGGTCAGCTCGGCGCTTCGGCGCATCTGAGGCGGCTAAGCTGCACCGTTCCGACCAGCGACGATGGGAGCGGGCAGCGATGACAGGCGAGACGGTCGAGATCGGTACCCGCGACGGCGTGGCGGACGCCTATCTCTCACGGCCCCCCGGGCAGGACGGGAGCCACCCGGGTGTGCTGTTCCTCATGGACGCCTTCGGCTTGCGTCCCCGCATCGAGGAGATGGTCGACCGCATCGCGGCGCGGGGGTTCGTCGTACTCGCCCCGAATGTCCTCTATCGCGCTGGCCCGGCGTCGAGCACGGATATGCCCGATCTCGAGGACCCCGCACAGCGCGATCCGTTCTTCGCGCGGCTGAGGCCCGCCATGGCGGAGTTGACGGCCGAGCGGATCGCCAGCGACGGGGCGGCCTACCTCGACTACCTCGGCGAGCTCGCGAGCCCGCCGTTTGCCATCACCGGCTATTGCATGGGTGGGCGCGTCGGCTGGCGGATCGCCGCCGCCTTCCCGGAGCGCGTCGCTGCGCTCGCCGCCTTCCACGCCGGGGGGCTCGTGAGCGACGAGCCGGACAGTCCGCACCTGAGTGCCGGCGCGATCTCCGCCGAGCTCTACCTCGGTCACGCCGACAACGACCAGAGCATGACCCCGGAGCACGTGGCGGCGCTCGAGCAGGCCCTCGGGGAGGCCGGTGTGCGATACCGCTCAGAGCTCTACGAGGGGGCCGCCCACGGCTACACGATGAGCGACACCGCCGCCTACGACGAGGCTGCGGCCGAGCGGCACTTCACCGAGCTGTTCGCGCTGCTGGACAGGACGATCGGCCGCTGACGGCGTCGCGGGCCGGCTCGGGCGACCATGGGGACAGAGATATCCAGCGGTCCTGTGTCGCCTGGTCCCGACTCGCCCACCAAGCGCCAGGCGATCGAGCTCTTTCGCAACCTGCCCCGCCGCTATGACCAGCTCTCGGCGGCGCTCAGCTTCTGGCAGGACCCCCGCTGGCGGCGCGCCCTCGTGGACGCGATCGCTCCCGCCGCGGGCGAGCGCGTCCTCGACGTCGCCACGGGCACGGGCATGGTCGCCGCCGAGCTGCTCTCGCGCGCGGACTGCAAAGTCGTCGGCCTCGATCAGAGCCCCGAGATGCTCGCCGGCGCCCGTGCGCGCTTCGCCGCCGGTCCCGAGGCGGCGCGCGTCGAGCTGATCGAAGGCCAGGCCGAGCGTCTGCCGTTCGATGACGGCGCGTTCGATGCGCTCACGTTCACATACCTGCTGCGCTACGTCGACGATCCAGCGGCGACCGTGCGCGAGCTGGCGCGGGTGCTCCGGCCGGGCGGGCGCATCGCCTCACTGGAGTTCGGCGTCCCGCCGCGCCCCATTCCGCGTATGGCCTGGCGCTCCTACACCGCCGTCGGTCTGCCCGCGCTCGGACGCCTCTTCTCCCGCGACTGGGCGGCGGTCGGGCGGTTTCTCGGTCCGAGCATCGCGGGCTTCTACGCCCGTCATCCGCTGGAGGCGATCGTCGGCTACTGGAGCGAGGCCGGACTCCAGGACATCCGTGTGCGGCGCATGAGCCTCGGCGGGGGCGTCGTCATGTCCGCGAGGAGGACCGGCGCCGATGCGCGCGAGCGCTGAGCGCCCGGCCTTCTACGCGCTCGGCCGCGGCCTGCCCGGCGATCTGCTCACGCTCCTGCACCCTCCCTACACCGCCTGGCACCTGAGCTATGTGGCGATCGGCGCCGCGATCGCCCCGCACCTCTATGTCGACCGCCTGCTCTGGGCGCTGGCCGCGTTCGGGCTCGCCGTCGGCATCGCCGCGCACGCGCTCGACGAGCTCCACGACCGCCCACTGGGAACCGGCGTCTCCGAGCGCACGCTGATCGCGCTCGCCGCCGTGAGCCTGCTCGGCGCGCTGGCGATCGGCGTCGCCGGTGTCATCGAGGTCTCGCCCTGGCTCGCGCCGTTCGTCGTGGCGGGCGTGCTGTTCCTGCCCGCCTACAACCTCGAGCTGCTCGGCGGCCGCCTGCACTCAGACCTGTGGTTCGCTCTCGGCTGGGGCGCGTTCCCGGCGCTCACCGGCTACTTCGTGCAGGCCGAGCGGATCACCGTGGCCGGCCTGGCGGCGGCCGCCGGATGCCTGGCGCTGAGCCTCGCCCAGCGCCGCCTGAGCTCGCCCGCGCGCGAGCTGCGCCGCCGCACCCGATCGGTCGCCGGCACCCGCACGCGCGCGGACGGCGTCGCCGAACCGCTGACGCTCGCCGGCCTGCTCTCGCCGCTCGACGGCGCCCTGGCCGCGCTCTCCGCGGCGATGGTCCTGCTCGCCTGCGCTCTGGTTCTCGCGCGCGTGTGAGCACCCCTCGTCCGGCCTATCCCCTCATCCGGCCGGCTCGCTCACTGACGGCAGCCTACCCCTCCAGCACCCGCGCCCCCTCGCAGGGGCGCATCTCGCGCGCTCCGTCCGGCACCGACACGCCCGGTCCCAGCAGCCCGAGCACGCTGCCGCCGAACCCTCCTCCCAGCAGGCGCGCCCCGGCGGCGCCCGCGTCCAGCATGCGTTGCACGGTCGCCTCGACGGTCGGCGTGGATATCTCCATGTCGTCGCGCAGGCTCGCGTGCGACTCGTTCAGCAGCGCCGCCAGCGCCGCCATGTCCCCGTCGCGCAGGGCCGTGACCGCGCGGTCCACCCGGGCGTTGTCGCTGAGCACGTGTCGCGCTCGTTCGCGCAGCGGCGCCGGCAGCCGCTTCAGATCTCGCTCCTTGGCCTCCCGCAGCGACCCCACGCCCAATAGCTCACAGGCCTGCGCGCATTCGGCGCGGCGCTGGTTGTAGCCGGAGCTCGCGTTGGAGCGCCGCTCGCCGCTGTCGAGCGTCACCAGCCGCCAGCCGTCCAGGTCCAGCGGCACGGGGTCGACCCGCAGCGTCTGGAAGTCGATCCTCAGCGCCTCCTCTCGCTCCCCGTAGAGCGAGCTCAGCTGGTCGAGCAGCCCGGTCTGCGCGCCGGCCCACTCGTTCTCCACGCGCGAGCACAGCTTGGCCAGCTCGGTCTTTGAGATCTCTCCGCTCGTGCCGGCGAGCGCGAGCAGGGCCAGGGCGAGCGCGACCTCGAGCGCCGCCGAGGAGGAGAGGCCCGAGCCGCGCGGGACGTCGCCCTGGATACGCAGGCTCGCGCCCACCGGTCGCAGTCCCGCGCGCGCCAGCTCGGCCACCGTGCCGCGCACGAACGCCCGCCAGCCCTGCGCGGGCTGAGGGTCGCGGAGCGCGAACTCGTCGCGCTCGTCCAGGTCGAGCGCGTGCGCCAGCACCCGCTCCTGCCCGTCGCGCCCGGCCTGCGTTCGCCGCGCGTCCACCGTCACCCCCTCGGCGATCGCCATCGCCAGCGCGAGGCCGTCGTTGTAGTCGGTGTGCTCGCCGATCAGGCACGCGCGCCCGGGCGCGAACGCGCGGACGTGCTCAGGCCCCATCGGCGATCGCCGCGCGCAGCGCCGGCGCGGACTCCTCGGGCAGCGTGTCTGAGATGAACGTGCCCGCGCCCTGCTCGGAGCCGGCGAGGTACTTGAGCTTCTCCGCCGTGCGCAGCGGGGGGTAGAACTCGACGTGCAGGTGCCCCCGCCCGCGCGCCGCCCCGTCGGTCGGCGCCTGGTGGACGGCCATCACGTACGGGAACGGGCGGGCAAAGAGCGCGTCGTATCCGCGCACGAGCGCCTGCAGCCCGTCCGCGAGCGCGTCCAGCTCGGCCGGCTCGCACTCCAGCAGGCTGGGCCGGTGCGCGCGCATGACCACGTGCGCTTCATACGCCCACCGCGCCGCATACGGCACGTACACGACGACCTCCTCGTTCTCGTAGACCACCCGCCGCCGGTCCTCCAGCTCGCGCCGCAACAGCTCGCACGGCGCGCAGCCCCCCAGGCGCGCGTCGGCCGCGAGCTCGAGCGCCGGCACGGGTGGCAGGAAGGGGTAGGCGTAGATCTGGCCGTGCGGGTGGTGCAGCGTCACGCCGACCTCGACGCCGCGGTTCTCGAAGATGAACACGTACTCGACGTCCGCGCGCGCGCCGAGCTCTGCGTAGCGCTGGCGCCACACCCACATCAGCGCCCGCGCGCGCTCGGGCGCGAGCGTGGCGAAGGAGCCGGTGTGCGCGTCGGTGTACACGACGACCTCGGCGGCCCCGTGCGGGGACTGCAACGCGGGGAAGCGGTTCTCGAACACCGCGATCTCGAAGGCGGCGAACGGGATCTCGGTCGGCTCGCCGCCCGGGCGCGTGGGGCACAGCGGGCAGTGCTCGGCCGCCGGCAGGAACGTGCGCTCCTGGCGGTCGATCGCGTAGACGACCTGCTCGCCCCGAAGCTCGTGGAAGCGCAGCTCGCTCATGGGGATCGATCTGCGGTTCTCTCGTCGTGCGGATGGCGGGTGTACAGGATCAACGCGCGGCCGTCGTCTTTTGATGTGGCGCGTCGGATCGCTCGACCTCTCCGGTAGATCCTTTTCGCGTTCATCGCGCGGCGGCGGGCGAGGCGGGCGGGGACCGGGATCGGGTTCAGGGACCATGCTCCGAGGGTATACCCGCCGGCCCGCCCGCACACCGCCGGGCGCAGTCCGTAGAACCCCGCATCAGGATCGCGGGTTAACCCTCCTCATATCTCTTGACTGAAGCGATGGTTAGCGAGATCGTTGACGGGTAAAGCCAGGTGGACGAGCGTCGTCGTCCGGCGTCGCCCGAGGAGCAAGCGAAGGAGGAGGAGATGTCAGACTCAGACCTTGCATACGAGGCGGTAGCGCGTCTGGAGCACGGCGACCGATCCCTGGGCGCATCCGACGAGGTCAGGACGCCCGGGTTCGACCGCCGCGCGTTCCTGCAGCGAACGGCGCTGACCGGAGTCGCCGTCGGCGGCGTGAGCAGCCTGCTGGCCGCGTGCGGATCGAGCGCGTCGAGCAGCAGCGGCTCGAACAGCGTGTTCGGATCGCATCCGAGCTACAAATTCGTGGTCGTCAACCACGTCACGACCAACTCGTTCTTCGTCCCCACCCAGTACGGCATCCAGGACGCGTGCAAACTGCTCGGCTGCACGTACGAGTGGACCGGGTCGGAATCCTCGAACGTCAACCAGATGGTCAACGCGGTCAACACGGCCGTGGCGGGCGGCGCCGACGGGATCGCGGTCGCGCTGATCGACCTGCACGCGTTCAACGCTCCGGTCGAAGCGGCGCTGAAGGCGGGGATACCGGTCGTCGCCTACAACGCCGACGCGCCGACCAACAAGCGGCTGTCCTACATCGGCCAGGACCTGAAACTGGCCGGCGAAAAAATGGGCGAACGGATCGTCGCCGCCGTGGGATCGGGCGATGTGGCGCTGTTCATCGCCACGCCGGGCTCGGCCAATCTGCAGCCGCGAATCGAAGGCGCCGAAGCCGCGATCAAGGCCTCGGGCAAGCCGATCACGATCCATACCGTCTCCACCGGCGCGGCCGAACCGGGCGAGCTGTCGACGATCGACGCCTACTGGATCGGGCACGAAAGCACGAAGGGCATGTATGCGGTCAACGGCGGCTCCACCGCGCAGCTGGCGAAAGTCATGCAGAAGTACGGTCTCGCCGCCAAGGGCATCAAGGCGGGCGGATTCGACCTGACCGAAGTGACGCAGAAACTGCTCAAGGAAGGGAACATCGAATTCACGATCGACCAGCAGCCCTACCAGCAGGGGTTCCTGCCGATCCTGCAGCTGTTCTTCTGGCGGGTGTCGGGATCGCTGAGCGGTCCCGCGGAAGTCAACACCGGGCTGAAGTTCCTGGACAAAGAAACCGTCAAGCCGTACGTCGAATCGAAAACCCGCTACGAGGGGACCTCATCCGAAGCGAAGGTCGTCTCGATCGCGGCGGGCACGGAAGCCTAGCGACGCAGATGGCGGGCGTGGCTGGAGCGGCACCCTCTCCGACGTCCGCTCCCGCGGCAGAGCCCCCAGCGCACACCGGCCGGGGGAGTGCCGCACGCGTGGCCCGGGGCGCGCTCGATCGCGTGCTCTCACTGCGCGAGGGCAGCATCATCGTCGTGACGATCGTGACCGCGATCTACTTCGCGGCGAACACCGAAAGCTTCTTCACGAGCGCCAACTTCAAGACGCTCCTGCCGTACTTCGCGCCGTTCGCGATCATCGCGGCGGGCGAGGTGTTCGTGATGATCCTCGGCGAGATCGACCTGTCGATCGGGGCGATGTATCTGTTCGCGCCGTTCCTGTTCTACAAGCTCAACACCGCCGGGATTCCACTCGTGCCGAGCGTGGTGCTCGCGCTGCTGGTGTGCATGGCGGTCGGGTTTGCCAACGGGTTTTTTGTGGCGGTCGTCGGCATCAACTCGTTCGTGGTGACGCTCGCGATGCTGTTCACGTTCGAGGGGCTCGCGCTGATCATCTCCCACGGCGAGCCTGTCTCGACGCCCGGAGCCGGATACACCAACGGCGGGCACCTGAGCACATTCGCCTCGATCTTCGGCGGGGGCGTCTACTCCGAGCTGATCTGGGCGGTGGCGATCGTGATCATCCTGCAGGTCGTGCTGACGTTCACCCGCTGGGGGCTGTATACGGTCGCGATCGGCTCGAACAAGCTCGGCGCCGCCGAGGCCGGGGTGCGGGTCAAGCTCGTGACGATCCGCAACTTCATCCTGTGCAGCCTGACCGCCGCGCTGGTCGGGATCTTCGAGGCGGTGCGCGCCGCCTCGGTCCAGCCAGACCCGGCGGGGGCCAACGAAATCCTGTTCCTCGCGATCGCCGCGGGCGTGATCGGGGGAACGCTGTTGACGGGCGGCTCGGGGACGGTCGTGGGCGCCCTGATCGGTGCGCTGTTCCTGGGGATTCTCTACGACGGGCTGGTGCTGCAGGGCGTAAACGCCGACTACAAGCTGTTCTACACGGGCCTGGCGATACTGATCGCGATGACCGTCAACATCTACGTCCAGCGCGTGCGCAGGGGGCATGCCGGCAGTGGTTGATCCCTCGACACCTCCGGGTCCCGACGACCATGCGCCCGAGGCGGCGGCGATCTCAGCCACCGAGCCCGAGGTGGTCCAGCCAAGACCAGCGGCCGATGATGTGCTGCGGGTCGAGCACATTGCCAAGCGCTTCGGCCCGGTGACCGCGCTGCGCGACGTGAGCCTGCACCTGCGCAAGGGCGAGGTGCTGGGACTGCTCGGGGACAACGGGGCGGGCAAGTCGACGTTGATCAAGATCATCTGCGGCTTTCAGAAGCAGGACTCCGGCAAGATGTTCCTGCACGGCGAGCCGTACGCGCCGAAAAGCGTCAACGACGCCCGGGCGCACGGCATCGGGACCGTCTACCAGGACCTGGCGCTGATCGACGAACTGTCGGTCTACCACAACATGTTCCTGCGCCGCGAGCGTATCCACCGTCCGCTGCCGCTGCTGTCCAATGGCCGGATGAAGCGCGAGGCGCGCCAGGCGCTGGATGAGATCGGGATCAACATCCCGCGGATCGACGTCGCCGTGGCACGGTTGTCGGGAGGCCAGCGCCAGGCGATCGCGGTCGCCAGGACGGTCAACTCCGACGCGGACATCCTGCTGCTGGACGAGCCGCTGGCGGCGATGGGCGCGAAAGAGGGGGCGCAGATCCTCGACCTGGTGGCGCGCCTGAAGGAGGAGGGAAGGGTCTCGATCATCATGATCCTCCACAACTACGTGCACGTGCTGCAGGCATGCGACCGCGTGAGCATGATCGTCAACGGCGCGATCGCGCTGGACAAGCCGACGTCGGAGACCTCGGTCGAGGAGCTGACGGAGATCGTCGTCAACGAGTACCGGCGCGCGCGCGAGGAAGCTCATGCGGAGGAGGCACGTATGGGGGTGGCGGAGTAGATGGACCCGGGTCGCATGACTTTCTCAAGCTGATTGGGTGGCCCGCGTCGCATGCGACGCGGGCGGAAGGGCCGCATGCGGCCCTTCCCGGAGACCGCGCATGCGCGGTCTCCCCGGACCGCACATGTGCGGTCCGGCCTGGCGGCGCATGCGCCGCCAGGGACAACATCAGCCTTTTTAAAGCATGCGGCGCTGGTCCTGTGCACCTGCGCGATCCCGAACTACACCGTGACCAGCTCGTAATCGGCGATCGTTCCGTCATGCAGCCGCAGGACCCGATCGCAGTCGTCCAGACCGGCCGTGGAATGAGCGATCAGCAGCACCCCGCGCCCGCGCGCGAGCGCAAGCGCGTTGCGCGTCACGCGCTCGGCCAGCGGGGCGTCCAGGTGCGCGGCTGGCTCGTCGAGGATCAGAAAGCGGGAGCGCGACAGCAGCCCCCGCGCGAGGGCGATTCGCTGGCGCTGCCCGCCGGAGACGAGCTCGCCCGACTCGCCGACGATCGTGTCCAGCCCCTCGGGCAGGCTCGCCACCCAACCGTCCAGCTCGACGGCGGCCAGCGCCTGGGCGATCTCGGCCTCCGTGGCGGCGCGCCGTGCCAAGAGCAGGTTCTCGCGGATCGTCGTGTTGAAGAGGTGCGCGTCCTGCCCGCACAGCACGACCTCCTCGCGCAGATCGCCCGTGGCCAGCTCGCGCACGTCGACGCCGTCGAGTGAGACGGCGCCCGCGTCGGGGTCGCGCATGCGGATCAGCAGTTCGCAGAGCGTCGACTTGCCCGCGCCGCTGTCGCCCAGCAGCGCGACGTGCTCGCCCTCGGCGATCCGCAGCTCCGCGCCGTCCAGCACCCACGGTTCGGCCGGTCCGTAGCGCAGGCGCACGTCGCGCAGGCACAGCGCTCCATCTCCGGACGGCGCTCGCGGCGCCGGTGGATCGACGATGAGGGGCGCGCTCGCGCAGACATCCCGAAGGCGCGTGGCCGCCGAGGCGCACGCGTGCGCGCGCCGGCCCGCGGCGCCGAGCGGGGCGATCGCCTCATACGCCGCCAGCAGCAGGAACGCGAGCGCCGCCACGAGCACGCCGCTGAGGGCTCCGGAGTGGGCGGCGCCGATCGCGAGGCCCACGACCAGCAGCAGCCCGGCGCCCGTCAGCGCCGAGCCCAGGCCGGTGGCCAGGGCGCAGGCGAGGGCATCCCTGCGCGCCAGCCGGGCGAGCTCGGAGTCGATCGCGCCCAGCCTGGCGATCCGCTCGCCGGCGCGGCCCGCGAGCACGAGCTCGGCGGAGCCGTCGATCGTCTCGATCAGCTCGCCCGTCATCCGTGCCCGCACTCCCGCCTGCCGGCGGCCGCTGGAAGCCGCCACCGCGGCGCCCAGGCACGGCAGCGCGATCGCCGCGACCAGCAGCGATCCGAGCACCGCCGGCCCGGCCTCCGGCAGCATCGCCCACGCCGCGATGCTCGCTCCCGCGATCGTCGCGAGCGCGACGAGCGAGGGGATCAGCGTGCGCAGGTACAGGTCCGAGAGCGTGTCCACGTCACCGACGAACCGCGTCAGCAGATCGCCGCTGGAGAGCGCGCGCAGCCGCCCGGGCACGAGTCCGACCAGGCGCTCGAAGAACCGCACCCGCAGCCGCGACAGCTGGCGGAACGCGAGGTCGTGCGAGGAGAGCCGCTCGCCGTAGCGCATGCACGCGCGCGCGATCCCGAACGCCCGCACCGCCACGATCGCGACCATCAGCTCGAGGATCGGCGGGCGCTGGGCCGCGCGGGAGATCAGGTATCCGGAGGTCGCCAGCAGCGCGATCGAGGCAGCCATCGCGCCTGTGGCCAGAGCGACCGCGAGCGCCAACCGGCGGCCCTCGCCCCGCGGGAGCCTGCCGGCGGAGAGCAGGGCGGCGATCATGCCAGCACCTCGGCCGGTTGCTCGGCGGGCTCGGATGCGAGCATCGGCTCGGGTTGGTGAGCGGGAGCCGGTGCGGGTTCGGACATCACCTCGGCCGGGGCGATACGCCCAGACTCGATCCGCATCACATGATCCGCGTGTGCGGCGAGCGCGGGGTGGTGGACGATCAAAAGCGTCGTGCGCCCGCGCGCCAGGCGGACGACGGCCTCGGCCACCTCCTCGGCGGAGCGCTCGTCCAGGTGGGCGGTCGGCTCGTCCAGCACCAGCAGCCGCGCGTCCTCGCGCAGGAACGCCCGCGCGAGCGAGATCCGCCGGGTCTGGCCCGCGGAGAGGCGCCGGCCGGCCTCGCCGATGAGCGTGTCCATGCCGTCGGGCAGCGCTTCGATCAGGCCGGCCGCGCCCGCCACCCGAGCGGCCCGGCGCACCTGGGCATCGCTCGCATCGGGTGCGCCCAGGCGGATGTTCTCGGCGACGGTCCCGGAGAACAGCTGCGCGCGCTGGGGCGCCCACGCGATCTGCGCGCGCCAGCGTGCGGGGTCCAGCGCGCGCAGATCAACGCCGCCGCAGCTCACGGTGCCGGCGGTCGGATCGGCCAGGCGCATCAGCAGCCGTGCGATCGTGCTCTTGCCCGCGCCGCTGCGACCCACCAGCGCGGTTATCTCGCCGGGCGCCAGCTCGAGGTCCAGCCCGCTCAGCGCCGCGCCCGCGCGCCCGGGGTACACGTAGCCGACGCCCTCCAACCGGATCGGCGTCCTGGTCGGGTCGGGCGCCGAGCCTGCGCTCGCCCGCTCCTTCAGACGCAGCGAGGGGCGGCGGTCGAGCACCTCGAAGATCCGCTCCGCGGCCGCGAGGCCCTCGCTGCCGGAGTGAAACTGCTGGCCGAGCCCGCGCAACGGCCCGTACAGCTCGGGCGCCAGCAGCAGCACGGTCAGGCCGATCTGCAGGGACAGGGCGCCGTAGACGAGCTGCACGCCGATCGTGGCGGCCACGAGCGCGGTGCCGATCATCGCGCACAGCTCCAGCACGAACGCGGACAGGAATGCGATCTTCAGCGTGGCGATCGTCTCTGAGCGGTAGCGCTCGCCGACCTGCGAGAGCGTGCCGGCCTGGGCGTGCTCGCGCCGGTGGGCGATCAGCGTGGGCAGCCCGCGGACGACGTCCAGGAAGTGCGCGCTCAGCAGCGCCAGCGCCTGCCAGCGCCTGCGCGTCTGCGACTGGGCGCCGCGGCCGATCAGGATCATGAACACGATCAGGATCGGCACTGTCACCACGAGGATCGCGCCCGGGATCGGATCGATCGCGAGCACCCACCCGAGCACGGCCACGGGGACGACGGTCGCGAGCACCAGCTGCGGCAGGTAGCCCGCGAACCACGACTCCAGCGCATCCACGCCCTGCACCGCCGCGGCGGCCAGATCGCCCGTGCGCATGTCCGCGGGACGGCCGTCGGGGCATACGATCAAGAGCTGCCGCGCCAGGCGGCCGCGCAGCTCGGACATCACGCGCGTGGCGCCCAGGCGGCCCGAGAGCTCAAAGCCTCCCGTTACGCACGCGCGCGCGAGGAGGACCGCCGCGAGCGCGATCAGTTGGGGCTCGAGCGTTGACAGGCTCGCGCCGTAAATCGCCGAGCGGTAGATCACATACGCCAGCAGCGCCGCCTGGGCGACGATCAGCACGGCCGCGGACAGCCCCAGCAGGCACGCCCCGATCACGTGCGGGCGGGCCGTGCGGGTCTCTGCGAGCAACCGTCGTTGCAGGGGGTTCGCGGCCACGGTCAGGCGTGGCTGGGCGGGTCGGAGGAGGATCCCGGCGGTCTGGGCGGAGGGGAGCCCATTCCACCGGGCGGGGGTCCCCCTCCGCCCGCCGCTGCCGGGCGAACGCCGGGGTTGGCGCCGATGCCCGGTATCTGGCTGATCACATCCATCGGTGTGGGTGTGCCCTCGAAGTCGTCGCGGCCGAGCCGGTGGCGGAAGACCCAGTAGGTCCAGGCCTGGTAGGCGAGGACGATCGGCAGGAAGATGACCGCCACGACCGTCATCACCGTCTGGGTGTAGTGCGAGGAGGAGGCGGCCACCAGCGTGAGGTCGTTGGCGGCGGACGTGGTCGAGGGCAGCGCCAGGGGGAACAGCCAGACGAACAGGCTGGTGAACAGCAGCGCGATCGCGCCCGCGCTGAGCGCGAACGCCCAGCCGTCGCGCTTACGCGAGAGCATCCTCGGCACGCCGGCGGCGAGCGCGACCGCGACGACGGCGATCGCCTGGGCCGAGAGCTTGCCGCCGCCGCTGTCTTGGTCGAGGGTCGTCCACAGCACGAAGCCGGCCATCAGCACGACGCTCACGATCGAAGTGCGTGCGGCGAGTGCGCGGGCGCGGGCGGCCAACTCCTCGGGCGTGCGCAGCGCGAGGAAGATGGCGCCGTGGGACAGGAACAGGGTGAGCGAGACCAGGCCCCCGAGCAGCGCGTAGGGGTGCAGCAGATCCAGCAGCGAGGCGGTGACGTTGTGCTGGGAGTCCATCCCCACGCCGTGCACGATGTTCGCCCAGCCGACCCCCCACAGCAGCGCGGCGGCCCCGCTGCCGATCACGGTCGTCCACTCCCAGGTGGCGCGCCAGCGCGGCGAGTCGTCCTTGCCCCAGAACTCGAACGAGACGCCGCGCACGATCAGCGCGGCGAGGATCAAGAACAGGGCGAGGTAGAAGCCCGAGAACAGGCTCGCATACCAGCCCGGGAAGGCGGCGAACGTGGCGCCGCCCGCGGTGATCAGCCACACCTCGTTGCCGTCCCAGACGGGCCCGATCGTGTGGATGATCATGCGCTTCTCCGTCCGATCGCGCCCGAGCGCGCGCAGCAGCATGCCCACGCCGAAGTCGAACCCCTCCAGGACGAAGTACCCGATCCACAGGATGCAGATCAGCACGAACCACAGTGTCTGCAGGAAGTTCGGCTCGCGCATCGCTGTTCACTCTCCCGTCTTGCGCATCAGTAGGCGAGCACCAGATCATGACGCGCGCCGCGGTCGTCGCCGGGCGTCTGGCCGGCGGGCTCGGCGGGCGCCGGGCCGTGGGCGATCTCGCGCAGGAACAGCCGCCCGCCGACCACGAGCAGCACGCCGTAGAGCAGGGTGTAGCCGAGGAGGCTGGCGACGATCGAGCCCGAGCCGACCAGCGGCGAGCGGGCGTCGGCAGTCTTCAGGAGGCCGTAGACCACCCACGGCTGGCGGCCCATCTCGGTGAAGATCCAGCCCGTCAGGTTGGCGAGCGGAGGCAGGAACGCGCCGGCGATGCATACCCACAAGAAGCGGCTCGAGCGTTCGAGCGTCTTGCGGCGGATCAGCAGCAGGCCGATCAGCGGGATCAGCAGCAGCAGCACGCCGACGCCGGCCATGAGCCGGAACGTCCAGTAGGTGACGCCCAGGATCGGGACGTAGTCGCCGGGGCCGTATTGCTTCTGATCTTCGGCCTGGAGCTGGTCGACGCCCTCGACCGTCCCGTTCCAGGAGAACGTGCCGAGGATCGAGAGCAGGTGTGGGATGCGGATGTCGGTGTTCAGTCGCTTGGGGAAGTGTTCGAACGGGCCGACGGCGAAGATCGACAGGCTCGCGCCCTTGGTGGTCTTGTACAGGGCCTCGGCGGCGGCCATCTTCATCGGCTGCTGTTCCTCCATGAGCATGCCCTGCGTGTGGCCGAACGCGCCCGTCAGCACGGCCGCCGCGAGGGCCAGCGGCAGCACGTGCCGCGCCGAGCGGGAGAACACGTTGACGTTGCGCCCCCGCAGCAGGCCGAACGCCGAGATCCCGAGCACGATGAACGCGCCCGTGCACAGCGCGGCGAAGATCGTGTGCGGGAAGGCCAGCAGCAGGGTCGAGTTGGTCAGGACCGCCCAGATGCTCTTCAGTTCCGCGCGATGGGCGGCGTGGTTGATCGCGTAGCCGACCGGGTGCTGCATCCACGAGTTGGCCGCGAGGATGAAGTAGGCCGAGAGCACGGTCCCGAACGCGGTCAGCCAGATCGTCGCCAGGTGCACGCGCGGGGAGAGCCGGCCCCAGCCGAAGATCCACAGGCCGATGAACGTCGACTCCAAAAAGAACGCCGCCAATCCCTCCATCGCCAGCGGCGCCCCGAAGATGTCGCCGACGTAGCGCGAGTATTCCGACCAGTTCATCCCGAACTGGAACTCCTGGACCAGGCCCGTGACCACGCCGATCGCCAGCGAGATCAGCATGAACTTGCCCCAGAACCGGGTCATCCGCAGGTAGATCTCATCGCCCGAGCGATGCCAGCGGGTCTGGCAGTACGCCACCCACACGGCCAGCCCGATCGAGATCGGCACGAAGATGAAGTGGAAGACGGTCGTGATCCCGAACTGGAGCCGGGCGAGTTCGAGGGTGTTCACCGCCGCAAATCTATGTCCGGCGCCGCGCACCGGCATCGGCCCAATCCCGCCGTGAGGGTGTGGGAAACTACCTACGGGGCCGCGGCGCTCAGACCGGGCGGGTGCGGTCCGGCTCGCCGCTGAGGCGCGCCTGGTTCTGCTGGCGCTCGCCGCGGATCTGGAGGGCGATGAGGACGATCAGCACGTTGACGAGGATGCCGATCCCGCCGAAGACGACGACCAAGCCGAAGGTCTTGGCGAAGGCGTAGTCGGTGGCGAGCACTAGGGAGAGCATCGCCGGGGAGCCTAGCATCGCCGGGGAGCAGCGCGGCGGGCGGCGGTGTCGCTCCTGCGCAGGCCTGCGGCGTATCGCTCCGCGTGGGCCGGCGGTCTTCCCGTTGAGGCCTGTGGCCGGCCCCGAGGCGGGCGCCCGGATCGAGATAGGCTTCGAGGACGAACACCGCACCGCATGCGAGTGCGTGGAGAGGTGCCGGAGCGGTTGAACGGGCGCGACTGGAAATCGCGTAACGGGGGAAACTTCGTTCGGGGGTTCGAATCCCCCCCTCTCCGTCCCCCCTCTCCGTCCTGTGATGTGTCGCCTATCTGCTGAAACCACACACCCCCCTCTCCGTCCACTATCTCGTTCTCGCGACACGACACATCCCTTTTCCGTCCATATGCTGTAAAGTCCGCGCGATGCGACATTAGGGGAAGGTGGAGATCGGCCTCCTTGCTGCGGTTGCCATGTTTGCGCTTCCGGCCGGCACGGCCGCCGCTGCGACGCCGATCACGGTCAACTCGGAAACTGACGCGCCGCTCGAAAGCGCCGCGAGCATGTGCGAAAGCACCGATCCCGGAAAAGACTGCACGCTGCTTGCCGCGGTCGAACTCGCCGACGAAGTCTCGGAAGAAAACAGCGGCGAAACGGTGACCGTTGACGTGCCCGCAGGCAAGTATGAAAACACGCTCGGCTCGAGCGGCGTTCTGCGTGTCGATAACGGCGAGAGCGTCGTGATCGACGGAGCAGGGCCAGGCAAGACGATCATCGACGGCGGCGGCGCGGATCAGTCGGCGATCGACCTCGAAGAGGGAGCGTCGCTGCGACTCCACGGCGTCACCGTGCAGCGCGGCAATGAAGACGAAGGCGGCGGCATCTATGCTCACGGCTCCGACGGACTCATCGTCGAAAACTCGGCGGTCGAAAACAACAAGGCCAACGACGACGGCGGCGGCATCTACGCTGGTGACTTCTCCTACGTCGCGATCATCAACTCGACGATTGCCCACAACGCAGCCGGCCGCAGGGGCGCCGGTGTGGATGCCGAGTTCGGCTCGGCAGTCGAGGTCAGCGGATCCACGATCGAAGAAAACGCCATCGAAGACGAAGGAGAAGGCGGCGGGATCTACGTGGAACTCATCGGCGAACACGCCTGCGAGCTGGCGAAAGGCGCTGCCAAGGCCGGCGCCAAGGCGGACCTGACGATATTGGAAGAAGAAAGCGCCGAGCTGGTCGTCCAGCAGTTGACGATCGATCGCAACACCGCGACCTGGGGGGGTGGCATCTACGCGTGGCAGGACAACTTCGAGTGTGCGGACGCCAAGCACGCGGCTGCGCACGTTGCGGGTGCAGCCGTGCGCCCGGGGCTCGTCGGCTTCAACGGTGAGGAGCCCGAGAACATGCTCATCGACAAGTTGACGATCGCGTATAACCGCGCCGAAGAAGGCGAGGAGGACGGCGGCTTCGGCGGCGGCATCTACGAGGAAGGCCCCTACGAGGATCCGATCATCAACTCGACGATCGCGTACAACTTCGCCACGAACGACGGCGGCGGCCTCTACCTCTATGGCGGGGCGTCCGACTTCCTGATCAGCGACACCGTCTTCGACAATACGGTCACGCCGCTGCCTGAAATCCAGGCCAAACAGTCCGGGTCCGGCGGTGCGCCCAAGGGCGACGTTGCGCGCCCAGCGACGGTCGAGGACACCGGCCAGGGCTACAACATCGCCACCGAAACTGACGACGAAGCCGAAGTCCACCTACGCAACACGATCGTCGCGGAGTCGGGCGGCCAGCAGAACTGCCGGGGCGAAATCCACACGCTGGGAGAAGGCAAAGGCGGATACAACCTCGACTATCCCTCCACGCCCGTGTTCGACGAGCCCTACGACACGTGCGGCCTGGAAGAAGGCGAACATGACCAGCTCGGGGTCAACCCGCAGCTGGAAGAAGAACTGAAGAACAACGGCGGACCGGCACAGACCCTGGCGCTGAAGTCGAGCAGCCCGGCGATCGGCTACGTGCCCCTCGTTGGGGACTGCAACGAACCCGAATCGGGCTTCGGGCCGGCGAACCTCAACGAAAAAGGCGAAACCGAAAAACCGGTTGACGAGCGCGGGGCAAAGCGACCGGGGCTGCCTGGACGTGAATGCGACATCGGCGCGTACGAGTACCAGGAACCCGCGAAAGCACCGGCGACCACTACCACCAAAGAAGAACCCAAGAAAGCCGCCGCCGCCGGGGCGGCCTCGGTGCTGCCGTTCAAAGTAGTCGTCCAGTGCACGAGCAAGCGCGACATCACGATTCACCTCCAGAACGTCAAGCAGTTCGGGATCGTCTCGGCGGTCGTGTCGATCGACGGCCACCACAAGCGGACGCTCACGGGCAGGCGCCTCACCACGGCGATCAACCTGGTCGGCCTGCCCAAAGGCACGTTCACGATCGAGATCGTCGCCCACACGCGCAGCGGGCATACGCTCCACGGCAAGCGCGTCTACCACACCTGCCACACCAAACTGCCGGGCCACTCCTACATCCGTCTTTAGGACCCACGCGAGGGTCCTTAGGCTGACCTCATGTCGTGAGGGCCCACGCCAGGGTTCTTAGGCTCTGACCTCGTGTCGTGAGCGGGGCGCGCGCGGCGCGACGATCGCGCCCCAGTCGCCGTCCTCGATGCGCGCGGGCTCGGTGCTCGCCAGGAAGTCTCCAAGCGCCGCCGCCAGCCCGGCCGGGTCTTCCATGTGCGGGAAGTGGGCCGCCCGCGGCAGGGTCTCGAAGCGGCTGCCGGGAGCGGCGCGGTGGGCGGCCAGGCCGTGCGCGAGCGGGATCGTGTGGTCGCGCTCGCCCCAGACGATCAGGGTGGGCATGCCGGCGAGCAGGTAGAGCCGGTCGGGCACGGTCGGACCAAGCTACACGCTTCGCCGGGCCGCAGTCCGGGCGGGGCGTCTAGACTGGTGGGCCCTGCGCCAGTAGCTCAGCTGGATAGAGCGTCGGTCTACGGAACCGAAGGTCGGGAGTTCGAATCTCTCCTGGCGCGCCATTCTTGTCTCGGTCAAACCCCGATCCTAAAGCTAGAGGGTCGGGGTTTGCCCGTCTTTGGGCGGCTTCGTGGGCGTGGGAGTGGCGGCGGATGAGCCGTGGGGCGATGACGCGGGCGTAGGCGGGGACGATGGTGGCTTCGCGTACTTCGCTGTGCTCGCCGACGCGGATCTCGGTGAAGAAGACCTGGTTGAGCAGCCTGCGGCCGAGGTCTCCGGCGTTTAGGTAGGTCTCCAGGGGGTGCTCTATGAGCGCCAGACTGAGACGGCACAGCGGCGCACGCCATCGGTTCACGATTTGTGGGATTGGTCGGCCAGTACCGGTTGTGCGATACTATTGTGGCGATCTGACTCCTCTGACGGCGCGTCCGCCCGCGAAGAGCTCTGGCACTGCCTGTGCCGCTCTTTTGCGAATCACTCTTATTTTTGTCTCTGGCCCTTCTGACATGCCACTTGGCTTGAGATGAGCCAGGAGGGAGTTGCGAAACGTTGCCGTTGAGGTCACTGACGGACGGCGTCTTGGAATGCTCGGGTCGATCAGAATGATTTCGCGGGCACGGTGGTCGTATGTCCAGCGTCTTATGATCTGATTTACATGATCATCTCGGAACGAGTATCCAACCACGGTGAGACGCTCTGCGGAGCCTAGCCAGGACTCTGGGAGTGGCGTCACGGGACGGCAAGTTACACCCCCCGTGACCGGCGCGCTGCGCGCGCCTTCTATGCACACCCAACCTCCAGCCCAATGCAGGGGAGGGTCGGCCTTGAGGGTTTCGCAGCGCTCGTCCCGCCCGTGTTGCTCGGCTTCGGGATGACCGATGCGGTCTGCCGATGCCAGCTTGTATCCTCTGGGGCCGTTGCTACGCTTACATCATGGCCACGACGAAGAAACGCACAACAAAGCCGCTCAGCTCCAAGGACAGAGCGTTTCTGGCCGAGATACGCGCTGCGAAGGCGAAAGGCGAAAGCCTGACGCGCGTGGTGTACAAGGCTATGGACCCGGAGGCCAAACGGGTCTTCTGGCGTCGGCACGCAAAGTAGCCCGCGCTCGGCTCGTTGTCGTGCAGGAGTATCGCCGGATTACGCGCGCCTGCGCGAAGCGCGATTGGGATGCCGGCACCCACGATGAGGCGCTCGCCCGGCACAGGGGCAACCATCTCCTACGACGGTTCCTGGGCGATGACAGCTTGGATCACTGCTATGCGGGGGCCAACCGGCTGGACCGTGCCCGCGATCGGCCGCAGGGAGCGCCGAGCGCTGGGCCGCATGTGCTCGGAAACTTCCATATCAAGGCACCGGCGGCGCGCCGGGCCTGGCTGTGGCGCGACACGGGCGAGCTGAACCTGGACGCGAGCCGGCTGCGGATTGACTGGATGGTCGCAGAGGGACCTCGGCGACGTGGACATCACTGAGACCTGAGGTCTCCCACGCCGACATCCTCCACGACCCCGGGGACGCTCGGCCGCCAACCGAAGATGATGACGCTGACCTCGCGGACCGGCACGAAAGCGAATGGATG